>CAWCTG010000032.1:0-427101 GCA_963798375.1 Binataceae bacterium (SeqCode) | reverse complement strand
CAAAACTGAAGAAGCGTCCGATCACCGCCGCCGTTGCGAGCATCTTCTGTGTGAGGGCGCTGAGCCGCGCCAGTCGCCGAGCGACGACCAGCCGCACGCTCGGCGGCGCCTCCAGTTCAGTGATATCGAGTTCGGAGCGAAACTGCCCTGACGAATCGTACAGCCGATTTTCCTCTTCGAGATGGCGGAACAGTTCCTCGACGAAGAAAGGATTGCTTCCGTCTCGGCGAATATCTCGCCAACCACGGCGGCAGGGGGCGATTTTCCGCTCAAGCTATTCAACATCGCGGCCACTTCATCGCGTGGCAGGCCTTTGAGCCTCACGCGAGTCGCAAGCCGCTCCCGGAGTAAATCTTCCAGCGTCTTTGCCAGCCCGCGAGTGACATTGAGCTCCGCGTCGCGGTAGGTGCCGATCACCATCAGAGGCAGATCGGAAAGCCGCTGTGTCAGGTGATCGAGCAGCGACAAGGTCGAACTGTCGGCCCAGTGAAGGTCCTCAAGGATCATCAACGTCGGTTGTACTGGAGCGATTCGAGCAACGAAATCGAAAAAGCAATTGAACAAGTGGCGCCGCGCCTGGGCCGGCGGCAAATCGAGCGGCGGCGGGAGTTCCGGCAGGATGTTCTTGAGTTTGGGATACAAGCGCGCCAACTCCGGTGCCTGCTCCCCCAGCGCCGTGCGAAGAGTGTCCGCGTTTGATGCGCGATCGACGAAACTCTCAAGGATTTCCACGAATGGCAGATAGGCAACGGCTTCGTCCTGCTCGGAGCAATGCCCGACCAACAGCGCCATTCGCTTTGCGTCAGCGACGGCCGCGACCTCATCCGCCAGGCGGGTTTTGCCGACGCCGGGTTCGCCGGAAATCAGGAAGAGGCGCCCACGCCGGGCGGCCGCATCGTCTAGTCCGCTCAGCAACGATGCCAGCTCGCGCTCGCGTCCCACCATCGCGCCGGGCGGCCGAGCTCGAAATTGTTCAGTTCACTTATCTTCGGCGCGCGAATCTCGGCGACGAATCGATAGCCCCTGGTCGGCACGGTAGCCACGAATCGCGGCACCTCGGGATTGTCGGACAAAGCCCGCCGGAGCTTTCGGACAGCAGTGTTGATGCTGGTCTCGCTATCGACGAAGACGCCCTTGCCCCAGACGCGGTCGAGAATTTCCTCACGCGTAACGAGCTCTCCAGGGCGCTCGACCAACAGGCATAGCAGCTCCATCGGAATCCGCTGGAGCGGAACGACCACACCGCCCCGGCGCAGCTCATAAGCGCCGCGGTTCAGCACAAAATCCTCAAACTGTAAGTGATCTTCGGGCATTTGCTCCGATCGCGGATTCTACTGCGGTCGCAGGGAAGCGCATAGGCGCTTAACTTCAGCTGGTTCAGACAGAGTTCAGACAGAGTTCAGCCCCGGTCCATTGGCCGGCAGCTCAGACTGCCCTAACATGCGTGGCAGCATGGAGATCACCCGGCATTACTAACGAAGGAGGCCGCTCATGGACACGAGCAAGCTGATTACTATGTACGGATCTCCCTGGTCTGAACGCGTTCGCTGGGCTTTCGCATTCAAAAGCTTGTCTTACGAGAAAGAAAACTACCAGCCCGGCATCGACGAAGAAAAAATAAAGAAATTGACCGCCAAGCCCTGGTGCCAGTCTTGATCACCGATGGAAAAGTAATTCCTGACTCGACTGCAATCCTGGAATGGCTCGAAAATACCAGGCCCGAGCCGGCACTCTTGCCGAGATGGAGAAAGACCGCGCTCAAGTGACGCTGTGGGAGGAGCTGGCGATCGGCGTGCTGGGTCCTCATGCTCGGACATTGATCATCGGGCGCGAGCTCCGTATCAGTGACCCCGAAGCGCAACGAAGCGGAAAGTACTTTGCAGAAAAGTACGGGCACTCGCCGTACATGGAGGAGCAGGCCAAGCTGACGCTGAGGCGCGTATTGCTAAGCCTCAAGCAGACGCTGAGCGGACGGCAATATTTGGTTGGTGACGCATTCACTCGGGCCGACTTGACCACCGCGGCGATGCTGATGCTTCTCAAACCGGCCCCGGAGGAATTCTTCGTCTTCCCGCAGCAAGTGCGCCGGATCTATATGGACCCGCTAGCTGACGATCCGGCGTTCTCCACGATATTTGCCTGGCGAGACGAGATGTACAAAAGGCACCGCTGCGAGGTGGTCAAGCCGTAGGGTTACCGAACAACAACCCTAACTTGGCAACCCCGATGCGCTGCGAGAGCTGCTCAACTGAAAATCCCAACGGCGCGAAGTTTTGCATTCAGTGTGCGACTCCCTTCGGGCGTCTATGCCAAAAGTGTGCTTTCGAAAACCCGCCTGAAGCCAGATTCTGCGCGCAATGTGCGACCTCTCTGGGCGGGGAAGCCGGGCAGCCCTCGAAGGCAACATCAAGCTCAACTCCCTCGGGCATTCGGGTAGCTGTCGAGAGTTCTGAACCACTAGCAATCGACGGCGAGCGCAAGACCGTCACCGCCCTGTTTGCCGACATCAAGGGCTCCACCGAACTGGAGGAGGACCTTGACCCGGAGGACGCCCGCGCCATCATCGATCCCGCCCTCAAGCTGATGATCGCGGCGGTGCAGCGCTACGACGGCCACGTGGTGCAATCGACCGGCGACGGCATCTTCGCGATGTTTGGCGCTCCGCTGGCCCACGAGGACCATCCGCAACGCGCGCTCTATGCTGGGCTGCGGATGCAGGAGGAGTTGCTGAGATATGGTTCGAAGCTCCAGGCCGAAGGGCGCGCACCGATCGAGATTCGGGTTGGCGTAAACACGGGCGAAGTCGTGGTCCGTTCGATCGCGACCGGCGACGGGCAGGTTGAATACACACCGATCGGACACACCACCAACCTGGCCTCGCGCCTGCAATCGCTCGCGCGCACCGGGACCGTCGCGGTAAGCGAGCAGACGCGCAAGCTGGTCGAAGGATATTTTCAGCTCAAGCCGCTGGGTCCGACCAGGGTCAAAGGCGTGAGCGAGCCGGTCAACGTTTACGAGGTCACTGGACTCGGGCCACTGCGAACCCGGTTGCAACGCTCGGCGGGGCGCGGGTTGTCAAAGTTCGTGGGTCGACAGGCCGAAATGGAATCGCTAAGGCGAGCGTCGGAGCAGGCCAGGGCTGGACGCGGGCAGATTGTCGCGGCGATGGCCGAGGCGGGGGTCGGCAAGTCGCGTCTGTTCTTCGAGTTCAAGGCGGTTTCGCAGTCGGGATGGATGGTGCTCGAGGCATTCTCGGTGTCGCACGGCAAGGCGTCGGCGTTCCTGCCTGTGATCGATCTGCTGAGGGGCTACTTCAAGATCACTTCCGAGGATGACGAGCGCACGCGACGCGAGAAGGTAACCGGGCGGGTGCTCGCGCTCGACCGGTCGCTGGAGGACGCGCTCCCGTACTTGTATGGGTTGCTCGGTTTGACCGCGGAGAACAATCAGGTCGAGGAGATCGAGGCGCAAACTCGCAAGCGTCGCGCGCTCGACGCGATCAAACGCATCCTGCTGCGTGAGAGCCTCAACCAGCCGCTGCTCGTGGTTTTCGAAGACCTTCACTGGATCGACAACGAGACGCAGGGATTCTTGAACCTGCTAGCCGACTCAATCGGCACCGCGCGCGTCCTGCTGCTGGTCAACTATCGGCCCGAGTACCGCCACGAGTGGGGCAACAAGACCTACTATACGCAGTTGCGGCTCGACCCACTCGGCAAGGAGAGCGCCGACGAGATGCTGAGCGCATTGCTCGGTGATGCAAAAGGCCTGGAGCCGCTGAAGCGGCTGATCATAGAAAAGACCGAGGGCAATCCTTTTTTCATGGAAGAGACTGTGCAGGTGTTGCTCGATGAGGGTGCACTGGTGCGCAACGGAACGGTAAAACTCACCAGGTCGCTGGCCGAGTTGAAGATCCCGCCGACCGTGCAGGCGATTCTCGCGGCGCGCATCGACCGGCTCGCGCCGGATCACAAAGACCTGCTCCAGACGCTTGCCGTCATCGGTACGGAGTTCAAACTCGGGCTGGTGCGGAGAGTTTTGGACCTGCAAGCGAGAGCAGAACCCTCACCTACCGGCCGCGATGCGGCCGGCCGCCTCTCCCGTAAAATAACGGGCGAGGTATTGGAGCCGATGCTGTCCGAACTCCAGCTTGCCGAGTTCATCTACGAGCAACCTGCGGTCGGCGACATCGAGTACATCTTCAAGCACGCGCTGACCCAAAATGTCGCCTATCACTCGGTGTTGAACGAACGTCGTCGCCTCCTGCACGAGCGAATCGGCGCAGCACTGGAATCAACTTATGTCGAGAGCCTCAACGACCACGTCGCCGAACTGGCGCACCACTACGCCTGCGGCGGTAATCCGGGTAAGGCTGTGAAATATTGCCTGCGCGCGGTCCATCAGTGCGCCGACCTCGGGTCTAATACCGAAGCGGTCGCGCAGTTCGAGAGCGGACTCGAGCAGCTGCACAAGCTCCCAGACGACGACCGGCGCGCCGAACTGGAGTTGGACCTCAGGAACGCGGTCGGCGGGCCGCTAGGCGATAGCAAGGGCTTCGCCTCGCTCGAAGCCGAGCAATCGATTGCGCGCGCAATGGAGCTGTGTCAGCGCCCGGGGATCAACTGGGAAAAGAGCTGGATGGCACTCTACGGGATTTTTTTCGTTCAGCAACTCCGTCCCAACGTGCGCAAAGCGGAGGCGATAACCGCCGAGCTGATTGCACGAGCCGAGGAACACCGGAGGGTCGGATATCTCGCCGAAGCGGAGAACTGGTTTGCGTACTCCAAGATGGTGTCGGCAGACTTCGAGCTCGCCGACCAAGCCTTCGACCGGGCGTGGGCATTGCTGGAATCCATCCCGAAGCCGGCACCGGGTCAGGCACCGAAGTGCGCCGATCAAATGCGCCAAGACTGGGAAATAATCCAGCAGGCCGGGACTCAACAAAACAACCGTGTCATCTCAGGATGGAACTTGTGGTTCCTGGGTTATCCGGACCGCGCGCTGGAGCGAATCAGTATCGCGACCGCCATCGCGCATACCGGGCCGAAGACAATGCTGGCTGACATACACGGATTCGCCACCTACATTTATGAACTGCGTCGCGAACCTGAGCAGATGAGGGCGAGGGCAGCAGCAAGGCTGGTACTAGCGACCGAATCGGGCTTCTTTACGGGCCGCGCGCTAAGCGAAATTTATCTCGGCTGGGCAGATGCGCTGGCCGGTGATCTCGATGGTGGCATAGTGAGAATGAAACACCATATGTCGGAGTTGAAAGCCGCCGGCTCCGAGTATATCAGCGACCGTTGTTTCGCCTTTGTTGCCACCGCGCTGGGCCGGATGAAACGGTTCGATGAGGGCGTTCGTACCATTGACGAGTCGTTCCCGTTCATCGAGAGAAGCGGACAACGGTACTACGAGGCGGAGCTGCATCGGCTTAAGGGCGAACTGCTGTTGGCCCAGGACGCATCGAATGCCGCCGAAGCGGAGCAATCTTTACTCGCCGCGATCGAGATTGCGCGCAAACAGCACGCGAAGTCATGGGAGCTGCGCGCGACTACCAGTCTCGCGCGCTTGCTGGCGAAGCAGCGCAAGCATGACAAGGCCCGCCCGATGCTCGCAGAAATCTACAACTGGTTCACCGAGGGCTTCGACACCGCCGACCTGAAGGACGCCAAGGCACTGCTGAAAGAGTTAGGCGGGTAGTTGCTTGAAACGAGGTATCATCGTGGGTGAAGTTCCGGAAAGCAGTCGGGAAACGGCTTCACGTGCTGAAAGCGTTCTTCATTTTTGGTTCGCGCCCGAACCGGGCTCCGAGGTTGGCACGATTCAATCGCGCTGGTTTGTCCCTACTCCGGAATTCGACAGGCTTTGTACGGCGCGGTTCCTTGCTAGCTACGAAGATGCCGCGCACGGGCGTCTTGAGGACTGGAGGAGCGAGCCGCGAAGTTGTCTCGCGCTGGTTTTGCTGCTCGATCAATTCCCGCGCAACATGTTCCGCGACACGGCACGAGCGTTCGCAACTGACGCGAAGGCGCGTGAACTGAGCCGCTACGCAATTGCATCTGGATTTGATCGCGAGTTGTCGCCGATAATGCGGATGTTCTTATACCTTCCGCTCGAACATAGCGAAAATCTGAACGATCAGTTGGAGTCGGTGCGGCTTACCGGCGCGCTGCTCGCAGAGAACCCCGGCCATACCGAAATACTGGAGCACGCAGAGCAGCATCTAGAAGTAATCCGGCGATTTGGAAGGTTTCCGGGTCGAAACCGTGCCCTCGGACGGCAATCCACTGAGGAAGAAATGGATTTTTTGAAGGATCAGAAGCGGAGGTGATTGTCGTCCGCACGCCGCATTGACGCCGCTGACGCCTCAGGCCACTTTGAGAAGCTGAGGTTTCAACTGACAGGCAACGACGAGCCGGTCGTCACACCGCTTTCGGCGTGCTGGAGAATATGCAAGTACACAAGGAACGTGATGGCCGGGTTCGCGTGGCCAAGCCGATGCTGCACCTCAGTGATCTGGGAAAACCGGCTGTACCGAATCAGCATCTGCCTTGTCGCTTTAGGCGAACAGCTTGAACACCAGTGTCATGAAATTGTCGTACAGCCAACCAGAGAAATAATCGCGATAGCGATTAGCCTCTCCATCCAGGCGCGATTTCGGGTAGAGTCGGCCGCGTGCTACTACGGCGATCATTGACGAGAGGGCACGTAGGTCCTTGGTAGGATCTTCCGAGTAGATAGCCAAGTCTGCCGGAGCTCCGTCTACGACCGTGCCCAGGCCGGACTCTCCCAGCGCTGCGCCATTCAGTCGAGTTGCGGATTCCCAAACCTGCTCGGGGGTATAGCCGCATTCCACGAAATTTCTCATTTCCTCGTGCATTGATACTCCCGGAACCACAAATGGATTGAACGTGTCGGTCCCCACGTGAACCGTAACTCCCGCCTCGTGCATCTCTCTCACCACCTTGCGAATATTCTGGCGAATCTTTGCCGAGGTGGCGGCGTCGAATTCAGGAACTGACCAGCTAGGCACTCTGCCGGGCTTCCACAGAATTTCCCGATAATAGCGTGGTAGGAGCAGTGCATCGGGATCTTGTAGAAGCTGCGAATAGTCTTGCAACTGAAGTAGGCGATCCAAGACCACGATGGTCGGAGTGTGGGCGGTTTTTTGCTGCAAGGCCGCGCGCACCACTTGTTCTATCCTCGCATCAGTGATCGTGCTCCAGCCGTCCAATACCGCTTCGATCAACCCAGGATGGTCCGTCACCCGCCCAGGAACACCGGTCAGATGCTGGACATCGTCGAGTTGTGCCTCCTCAAGCGAAACTGAAATTGGCACGGCCCGACCAAGGTCAGATGATGACGGTGAGCCGCGGCGCGCACGCCCTCCAGCGCCGGCTTGGAGAGATTGCTGTAAACTTTGATGCAATCGACTCCCGACGCGGCAAACTTGTCGACCAACTTTGCGCCGTCTTCGTAGCTGCGTGCCACACTCGCGCCCGGCCAAAACGGCGGATCGCCATCGATGATGCGACCGCAAGCAAGAATCCGGGGTCCGGGGAAATCGCCTTCAGCAATCTGCGACCGAAGTTCCAACGTGGAGCCATCTACGCTGCCACAGTCACGGACTGTTGTGACTCCATATTCCAAGTGAAGAAGATCAAAATATCTCACATCCGCCGATAGCCTTCGGACCGGATGATGGACATGCATGTCGATCAGACCCGGTAGTACGAAACTGCCTGCATATTGCGGTGCATGAGTGGACTGCCGCGAGGGCGCGTAGGCCGAGATGCGTTCAATCCGCGAATCGTGCACCCAAACGGTGCGATGGTCAGCGCGGTCCAACCCGGGATTTATTACCGTCACGTCCTCAAGGACAAAATCGGTTGCATTCACCTTTAGCGGAGCAGGTGCCACAAATGAGGAGCACGAAACGGCCGCGCAGACCAGGAGCACCAGCGCGGCCGACCCACGTTTTGCCATAGTCCCCGCCCAGACCGTAATCTGAAAAGACCGCCACTCCGAGTCGCAGCTGCTCCGATAGCTTGTGGACATAGAAGAACCCTCCATACGGGAAAAACACGCCTGCATTGCCGCCGCCACCGCCTTTGGTAGTTGTTTCCGGGGCAACGTCGAAGTTGGTCGAAGGGAGCAGTGCACCGGGCGAGGTCATCAATTGTGAACGGTCGGGCAGAGTCATCCCAGCAGGATTGGAGGCTGCAGTCGAGGCGTTCTCCGCCAATGCCGCTTGTCCGGCATGTGCCGTGCCCAAATCGGTCGGATACAGCTCCAAGCCGGCGCCCAGCGCGGAGGAGACAAACGCCAGTAGGACGACCATCGCAAGAGAAATAGTCCTATGAACCTTAACGCAAAGGCGCTTGCACGCAATACTCCGACCGGAATTTGGTGGCACGCTGCACTCCTCGGTCCTCCTTCATATGAAAGCACCTTTCTTTAGCCAATATGTGGAGCGATCATCCCGATGCACGCAAGTAGTTTCCATCTAGAGCTCCAAATCAGGGAACAGCAGCGTCAGGCCGAACCTGACGGTGTACATCGGCGTGATCTTTGAATACTGCCGGTAAGCCGTCCACTCGCCCGACACCCATGGATTGAACTGAATTCCTTCGAACTTCCAAACGCGCCCAAAGCCAAGGCTGATCGGGATCGTGGTCGAACTGCGGTGACGCCAATTCACGGTCCACGTCGAGTCGGACGATTTTACGTACCAGCCATGGCCGAATGTGTACGAAATTATCGGCTGGAACTCCATCTGGCTTCGCGGGGTCGCTGAGGAATTCGAATACGCAAATGAGATTGGGTTCTGGAAGAGGAAGCCGACGATCAAGTGAGGAACGCCCAGGTATTTGGCCGCGGCTGCGGGTCCCGCCTCCCACGCGTGACTTCCCGCAGCCGGAACTCTTCCCGTCGGAAACACAAAAGTCGGTCCAATGCCCCAGCCGAATCCGGTCTGCTTGGGATCGGGCCAGTTGGAGACGAATAAATCGAATAGCTCCATATCAGTGAACTCGGTTATCGTCGAACTGCTGGATGATGTCGCAATCTGCTGGAGCTTGAACGTCGGGCGAATGATTTGCTGAAAAGGGAACCCCGAAAATGCTTGTATCGGCACAACTGCACGCAGCTGAATTGTATTCGTCTGTGCCGAGGTCTGACAATTTCTCGGAGTGTACGGATCCTGGAGCTGCAGTTGCATTAGAATCGCGGTCGGATCCTCTACCTCCCGCGCGAGCTGATCCTCCTCGGTTTCACCGGCATAGGAACCCACCGGAAGGTTCTGGCCCCGCGCGCTACCACTCAGAATAAGCAGACTGAGAAGAAATATCTTGAGGGTCCGTAACGTCATGGAGCGCTTCAACCCCCGAAGAGAGGTCCCTTAATCAACTTCGGGATGACGGGAGTAATCGCAACCTGGAGGTTCCACTTCTGGCCGAAGACATCCGGGCGGACCGGCATGTATTGTCCTTGCACTGCAAACTTCACCGGAAGAGGACCGACCTTGACTACTTTGTTGATATTCAAACCTATCGGAAACGTCACCTTGTTAGCGTTGCTGGCATACCAGTTGACCAGCATGTTCGGCGAAGTGCCGATCCCCCATCCGTCGCCCGGCAGATAGACGAAGAAGTATTGAAGGTTCATTTGGCTAACAGTCTGCGAGCCATTGCCGCCGACCGAGAACCACTGTTGCGGAAACACTCCTGCCAGCCATTTGTCACCCAGGTAGCCGAAAACGCCAGCGGGTCCTAGCTGCCACTTGTTCTGCCCGAGGCGCGAGTTGGTCGCGGTAGGGAAAATGAAACTAGGCCCTGCGCCCAGCAACCATGGACCCGCCAGCTTAGGGCTGGGCGAGAGCAGCGTCGCGAGGATTGTGTCGCCGAAACCGGTGACACGATGAAGATGCAAGCTCTCGTTCACGTAAGGCGTGGAGTTCATCACCTGGAAGACGGGCCGAGTGATCAGATTCCAATCGTCGGTTAGCGCGAGGGGCAGAACCGGCTGAAACTGAAGGTTTACAACGTTGCGATCAGGCTTGTTGAGCCAGTAGGTATTTTCCTGAAGCTGGAGCGCCCAGACGCTCGAGATCGGATTCGACAGTTCTTTATTGACCTCGTCCAGTGATTGGCTATCCGCCGTCTGCGCAGCAGCGGAAGGTGCATGTAAGAAGCCCAAAAGCGTAAAGAGAACCAGCGATCGTGTGAACCGACTTATCACGGGGTCTCCGATTTATCGCGGCTCGTTGCTAAAGCTGGCCAACGTCACTAGTCGCTACACCGCAGCACTTCATTTCGACATCAGTACCTTGCCGGTAGTGCTATCGATATTGAAGAGCCAGAAAGCCGTCACGTCCTCCTCCAGGATCATCGCGACCATCCCGACGCCGGGTGCGAAAAAGTTGTAGCCAGTGTTATGCGTATGAGCCGGGCCAACTTTGCCCTCGCACTTGACGCGGAATAGGACCGCGGGGAACGTGCCGGCCGGTACCGTCACCTGGTAAGTGCCGACGTAGGTGTAGGTGCCGGTGAGGGATCCTGAGTATCTCTGGTCGCTCGGGTCGTCCAGATAGTTTACCGAGACGTGCTGCGTGTAGCTCCGCGCCTCTCCCGGTTGCATGCCCTTGGGCAGGAACGGATTGGCAGGCGTGGTGACGACTACCACACCCTCGCCCGTGTCGGTGAGGGCGGCCATTATGATGTCGCCCTCTGGCGTCTCGCGCATGAAGCCGTTGAGCGTCGGCGACATGGCAAACCGCCAGGCCTTCCTTCCGCCCGGCCGCCGAGTCCTCACAAGCCCAAGCGTCTGTATGTTCCCGGCGTGGGGGCCGGCGACGACCTGGTACTGCTGTGACTTATCCCTAAGCGGGAAGTAGACGGACGGGTCCCCGATAGGTTGGCTCGGCAACGCGATGCCTACCACGCCTGGCCCGAGCTGAGCGGTTATATTTTGCTGATCCTCCGGCGGCAATGGCAGGACGACACCTTGGGCGCACACCGATCCTGACGCAAGCAGGAGGAGGCCGAGCATTATAGTTACACACTTTCCCATAACATATTCCCCAACGTCTCTCTAACGCCGGGTAGGCGCATTAGCTCCTACCGGTACTCCGACCATGGCCTCAAGCCGTTGGAGGACCATCGGCTCAAGCCACAGCTATCACGCTCCTGCTAGTATCCGCTCTGGACGAAGACGCTGCCCTTAGGTCCGATTCGGACACATTCGGCCTGGCCATTGTAGTCGGGGTTACAAATGGCTTTGTCAGAAGCGGCACACTTGTACAAATTCGGTTCGATCTGTTCGCATTTGTTGAGATCGAAATGTAACTCGGTCTTCGCCAGTGACGCTTGCTCGGCCGGCGGAGGAGCGGATGACGCGCATCCACCGAGTACCAACAGCCCTAGCAGGGAGATCGCTAAAATCGTGCGCTTCGCGACCTTTTCCGCTTTCAAGCCTGAGTTTCTAATTACCATTCCACTACCTCTCATCGGTTTCGATGCCTTTTGTTCGAGACCTGCCGGTATGCGATTCGGACGCCCTCAGGCGCTTGTGCGTCGACGCGGCGGGCGACCCCGAGGGCCGCCCGCCGTGAAGGTCATATGAGTTACTGGCCAGGACCTTTGCTCGCCGCCTCCGCCTCCGCCATCTTTTTCGCCATCTCAGCTTTAACCGCGTCCAGGTTGAAGCTCGCGCCCCGCTGCATTGGCGGGTAATCGAGGAAGGTCTTGAGTTCCTTGCCCATCAACTGCTGGACGAACACAAAGCGCCAGAACTGAAACTTGAACCAATCGAAGTATTGTTCCGACCCTTCTTTCGTCAGATCGTTAGGCCAGCCCGTGCGCTCGAAGGGATCGAGGCGCAAGTTGGTGATAACAGGCACGTCCGGGTGGGTCTTTTCACCAAGCCAGCCGCCGGGCTGATCAATGAAACGATACTTATAGTCGTCAATGCGCACTGCGCCGACTGTGCTTTCGCCGAGGTAGAAGATTTCGTGACGTGCCGAAGGCCCTTTGCCCGTGATGGCGGCCATCTGGTCATAGCCATCGAGATGGTTCTTGTAAGTCCGGTCGCCGATCGTCTTGCCCTTCAGCAATTCTTCGACGATGTTCGGATTGCCGGCCGCGTCCACGAAGGTCGGAAGCCAGTCCATCCCTGAGAAGATGCCGTTCTGCACCGAGTCCGCTGGCACGTGGCCGGGCCAGCGCAGGAGCGCGGGGACCCGGAAACCGCCCTCGAGGACCGTTCCCTTGGACTGCGCGAACGGTGTCTGACCGCCATCGGGCCAGGTGAAGACTTCGGTGCCGTTGTCGGTGGTGAATACCACGATGGTGTTGTCGTCGACACCCATGTCCTTGATTTTCTTCATCACCAGGCCGACATCGTCATCGAGCTGGGCCATGCCGGCTTCCTCTTCCGACCAGCCATTCTCCGAGTTTCGCAGCGCTTCATACTTCGGAGAGAGATGCGTGACGATGTGCATGCGCGTCGGGTTGAGCCAGACGAAGAACGGCTTGCCGTCCTTCTGGGCCTTGTCCATGAATTTGATGGCGAGATCGCGAATCTCGTCGTCCACCGTTTCCATCCGTTTCGGATAGAGCGTGCCGGCATCTTCGATCTTTTGTTTGCCGACCTTGCCCCAGCGCGGCATCACGGTTGGGTCATCCGTATCAGTTGCCCAAGAATGCACCATGTTGCGCGGGCCGACGACATTCAACAGGTTCTGCGGATAGTTGGGGTGGGCAGGGTCTTCCATCGCATCGAGGTGATACAAATAGCCGAAGAATTCGTCGAAGCCGTGGACGGTTGGCAAGAACTCGTTGAGATCGCCAAGATGGTTCTTGCCGAACTGGCCCGTGGCATAACCCATGGACTTAAGCACCGTGGCGATTGTCACCGCTTCCGCCGGTATGCCGATCTTGGCACCGGCTTGGCCGACCGTGGTCATGCCGGTGCGGATCGGCAGCTCGCCGGTGATGAAGTTCGCACGACCTGCGGTACAGCTTGCCTCGGCGTAGTAATCGGTGAACAACATGCCCTCTTTCGCGAGCTTGTCGAGGTTCGGCGTCCGGCCGGCCATCATGCCGCGATGGTAGGCGCCGATGTTCCACATGCCAATATCGTCGCCCATGATGACGACGATATTGGGCTTGTCGGCCGCCCATGCGGCGTGCGAGATCGACAAGCCGAGGATTGCACCCACCAAGAGCGCGATCGCGAAGAATCTGTTTTTCCAACTAACCATTGGAATGCTCCTGCTGCATTTGGCTTTTCGCCTTCACTAGCTCTGCGCGGGTTTTCCCTGCAGCTGCAAAATGCGATTAGGTATTTTCTGCGCCCAGTAATCCATCGCGTTTTGCGCGTCGCCCCATTGGAATGAAGCTGCGCCCTTGATCCCCATGCCGCCGGCACGCTGATCGACTGCTTCGCCCAGCACCTGACCGGTGACGGAATCAGTCATCTTCATTTCGGCTTCCGCGGATCCCACGAACGCGTAGCTGCCAGTCGCAAGCGACTGAGCCAGGTTGAGCACGCGAGCCTGCGGGACAATTACCGAAATGCTGCGCAGCACAGGCGTCGCAGTAGTCGAGTCCATCAGCGCCACGTGCAAGGTCATAACGCCGGGTCCCGGCTGATCGACAAGCGTGAAACTCTTCGAGAGGTTGGTCTGCAGTTGGTTGTAGAAATACTCGGTCAGCGTTGCCTGATCCGCGGTCGATACTTTCGAATCGTCAGCGGCCCAGAACTCAACCGGCAGCAACTGTATCTTGGTGTAAGTGCTCCATTGAGCGTTGGGATTTAACCAGGCCAGCGCGGCGCCACCCTCTGGCCCGGGAGCCAGCTTGGACGCATCGGGGCCGAGAAATCCCGTAACGGCACTCGGCAGCGGGCCGCCCGCCTCCACCGCTTTCGCTGCCGCCGGTTCACTCTGGACCGTAGTCGGGCATCCCGAAGCCAGCAGCACCGCCGCCAGAGCCGCTGCTGCGGTCATACCGGTCACGATTTTCTTTCTCAAACTGTTGTTCATCACGATCTCCTCCATAGTTTTGGCTCCCGCCAGTTCAATCAGTTTCGTCAATCAAATCTTGCGCGCTACTGTAATTCGCCTTCGCGCACCTCACTTATGTTCTCCAGCTGCGCGATCGCGGGTATCTCGGACAGGCGTATCTTCATCGAGGCTTTCGATATAGCAGGTGCCCGCGTCGTTACGAAATACCGTCGCGTCGGCAACGATGGTGTATTGGCCCATCGCGCCGTTGGTCGGCACCTGCGGCTGAACGGAAAATCCCGGTCCGGAAAGCGCGCTCGCGGGCATAAGGTCAGCCGCATTGATGACAGGTGGTTCCTCGTACTGCCCGCCCGGCGCGGCGGGTTGAGAGGGCTGGATCAGAGGCGCAGACGGAGGCGCGGCCGGCTGTTCGCTCTGCGCTTGTGCGACCGGGTTTGGTTCGGGCGCGGCTGTTTGAGAGCAACCCGCCAGCAAAAATCCTGCGAGCAAAACAGATAGCAAACTCGTCGCCGGCTTCATGCTTCTGGAATTGAGGTTCATTTTCTCCTTGCACTACTTCTTCTCATCGATGCGTTGTGAATCCGCGCACCGCAATTCCGGACTACCGGCTTTCGCCTGGAGCGTGTTCGCGCAACTAGATGACGCGTGAAGTCTGGTCCATTTTTCCGGGCAGCGATATTGTACTTTGGTACAATGGCGTAGTGGCCGCCCCGCGATGCACAGTATGCTTGCGAGCAATGACGCGGATGATCCGCACCATTCTCCCGCAGCTGGTATCGTCAGGTGTGGAAAAAATCGACGGCCACAGTAATTGTGGTAGATGACGACGCGTCTGTCCGCCGCGCGCTGCGAACGCAACTACAGATTTTGGGATTCAACGTGTCAGACTTTCCCAGTGCGGAAGAGTTCCTGATCAGCGAGTTTCCAACCGGCGATGCGTGCCTGCTGCTCGACGTGTACATGCCGGGAATGAGCGGTGTTGAACTATGCCGGAGTCTGGTGGCGTCGGGCCGGCACTTGCCGACGATCCTGATAAGCGGCCGTGACGATCGACAGACCAGGCAGATGATGCGCGATGCGAACCCGATCGCGAGCCTGGTCAAACCCTTCGACGAAAAGACCTTGCTGCGGGCGATTCGGAAGGCGTTGCCGAACCAGTCGAATTTGCCGCACTAACTCAAGGTCGCTCAGCATGCCAGATTGAATGAGCTTCCTCGCAGAAGGCAGCAGTCCTTTGCGGCGTCAGGTGCGTTAGTCTTCTATTGCGCCATCGCGCCGTTCGCCAATGTGCCAAAGCACTCCGGATGGATCGAAGACATAAGCGATCCGAAGGCCCCATGGCTGCATGGCCGGCGCGCGCGGAGGCGGAACATTGAATTTTCCGGGCAGATCAAGCCCATCGATGTGTCTCCACCAAGCGTCAAGATCATCGACCATGAGCTGCATCATAAAGTTTTCAGCCCAGTCCTTTTGATAATGGCGCTGAAGTATGAAACCGCCGGAACCGGCCCTGAAGATCGCCACATCTCCGTCAAGAAGTTTTTCGAAGCCCAGCGTCTCATAGAAGTTCTTAGAGAGATCAAAGTCTTTTGCAGGCATGAATGGGCGGGCGAGTTCTGTTCCGCTCGGAATTTGCTTCATCTCTTCCTCCTTCAAATCCGGCCAGGTCTGGCGCTCGCGACCTGGTCACCTCGAGAGCCGGCCCCGGTTACGGGACGTCGGTGCTCGCGTCGAGATACGCCAGTATCAGTTCATTCACCATCGATGGATCGAGCGAGGACGCGCCGCCGCCGTACATCGCACCGCTGCGCGCGGGCGTCGCCGGCAGATTCTTGGCGTATTCGACGCCGGCCGCGATGTCTCTGACGAAACGCGTCGCCACGCCCGGAAGTGTCTGGAGCAAGGTGACGCACATATGAAAGCCGGCGGGCCGCTGTAGCCCGTTAAGCCGCCATCCACGCTCCACGAGGAAATCGTTGACGTGGTAGATGTCCACCTTGTCCGACGTAATCCCGATGCAGTAGGTCGGCTTGCCGATAATCTTGAGCTCCGGGATTTTTGCAACTCCCGACTTGATCGTGTCCGCCGCCTTCATGATGCGGCGGGTCGCCTTCATATAGCCCTCCTCGCCGAGCGTGACCATCGCCGCCCATGTCGATGCGCTGATTCCCTCCGAGCGCGTGCCCGCTACCGTGGGCGACGCATACAAGCCGCCCGGCCAGTCGGTCATAGCGAAGTACATATGCCGTCGCAACGCGCGATTGCGATAGAGCACCACCGACGCGCCCTTCAGCCCGTAACCCCATTTGTGCGTGTCGCAGGACATCGAGGTGACGCCCGGCAGGCGGAAGTCGAACGGCGGAACGTCATAACCGAGCTTTGCGATCCACGGCAGGATGAAACCGCCGAAGCAGCTATCGACGTGCAGGCCGACGCCGGCTTCAAGCGCGAGGTCGGACAACTTCTCGATCGGATCGATCAGCCCGTGCGGGAAATTCGCCGCCGAACCCGCGATCGCGATGGTGTTGGGCCCGATGGCGCGCCGCATCGCGTCCACGTCGGCCAGGTAATCGGCTCCGACCGGCACGCGAATCAGCTTGATGCCGAAAAAGTGTGCGCCCTTGGAAAACGCCGGATGAATCGTCTCCGGCGCCACCATCTCGGGCGCCGTGATTGCGCGCTCGGCACGCCCTTTCTCCCGATACGCCAGCATCGGCAGGATGACGCTCTCGGTACCGCCCGAAGTGATCGCTCCGCAAACGTCGGCCTGCGGGTCCTTCTCGCGCGCGAGCGCTGCGCCCAGCATCCGCGCGGTCATCGCGATTATCTCGCCCTCGAATTTGGTGCCACTCGGGCACATGTCTCGGTGCAGCAGGTTGACGTGCGAAAACAGCGCGAACACGCGGTTGAGGTAGGCAAAGTGCTCCATCCCGCCGTGGAAGTAGGTGCCCGAGATCTGGCCGGTCTGCCAGCGCACGTCTTCCCGGCGCGCGATGCTGCGCAACTCGCGCATGACGTCCTCGGGCGGGCGGCTCTTCTTGGGCAGCTCGCGAAAGGTCTCGAAGGTTTCGCGATAGGGGAACATATCCCCGAAAGGTCCGGAGGGCGCTTGCTGCTTCTTCGCTGCCTTGGGCATGGAATGGCTCCTTGGGAATTGCGGCGCCCGGATAAACCGCGCCGGGGCCAAATATAACTTATTGTCCGACGCTTTCCGAATTCCCCGGACAGGCCATATCGGCCAAAGGTATTTCTTGACAAGTGTAACTCAGGGGCATCGCCTGCTTTGGACAATGGCACCCCACCCTCGGGACATATTTGCCCGCCGAATGTTTCACGGATTCGTGCCGGATGCGCCGGTCAATATAGTTGTAGTCGCTGTTGTCATAGGTCACGACCAGCGAGACCTTATTGCTCACGACGTTGCGAACGCTCGCCGATGGTCATTCCCAGATCCCAGTTGGGAGCGGATTTTCAGCTCTAAACGCTACTAACAGCGCTATACCCGCAATTAATTCTTTCATGAAGTCTACATGACCGATTACTTAGCTGACATCTGTTAGCGCGCGACGTTCGCTTCGATGCGATCTCTATTATATGGTCCGCAGCGAGGGGATCGCATTCCGTAGCATCTGCATCGTACCTACCGCCGCCTCGGTCCCGGATATCCAAACCCCCCATGCGCACTTTTCACTGATGCAACGACGAGCGACCATCGGCACCATCGAGCCAAACCGTAATAGGGCCGCGCGCGTCGGCCGCGAACGGCGGGAAGTCGAGCGCTTCGAGTCGCTGGTGGGCGAACTATCGGCGGCGATGGCGCGGGCGCCAGCTAACGGCGTCGACTCCGAAGTCGAATCGTGGCTGGGCAAGATCTGCCGAGCTCTAGATCTCGACAGAAGCGCTGTATATGAGCGCGACGCGCCGGGCGAGCCGGTACGCACGACGCATATCTGGCGTCGAGCGAATTTCCCGCCTTTTCCTCGCAACTATGATCCGGGCAAGCTTGTCGAGAAAACCACCAACTGGATCATGGCGGGCAATCAGCTTACGTTCTCGCGTCCAAGCGATATTCCGGCTGAACTGGCGGATGCAAGGCGTTTCGTAGAGCGATATGGACCCAAGGCTTCTGCGGTGATCCCGATGTGGGCCGGTGGCCGAGTCATCGGAGCAGCAAGTTTCGGCAAGTTCCGCTCGGCTCGGCAATGGCCGCCTGAAATTCTCGATCACCTGGCCCTCGCGGTGCGGCTCTTCGGGAGCGCGATCGAGCGCAAGCAGTCAGTAACAGCAATACGGGCAGCTCGCGCTGAACTCAGGACCGCTTCGCGCCGCAACGTGATGAGCGAACTCGTCGCCTCGCTTTCGCATGAAATCAACCAGCCTCTTGGCGCAATTTTGAGCAACCTCGGAGGCCTCGCGCGCCTGCTGACTCAAGGAAATCCGGAGCCCGCTATGGCCTTGGAGGCGGTTAACAACGCGATTGAAGACACCAAACGGACGGCTGAAATCGTTCGGCGCATCCGGTTGATGTTCAAGAAACACGTGGAGCACAAAACCTCAATCGACATCGGCGCTTTGGTCAACGAAGTGCTGAAGCTTACTGCCGGCGAGGCCGCAATTCGAAAGATCTCAGTGCAGATCGAGGTTTCGCCTTCCGTGCGGCGGGTCATCGGCGATAACATCGAGCTGCAGCAGTGCGTACTGAATCTGCTCATGAACGCCTTCGACGCGATCGCAGAGGCCGGGTCCGACCGACGCGGCGTAACAATCAAGATAGCCCCCGAAAAGACCGGATGGGTCGGCGTAAGCGTATGCGATAGCGGCGCGGGTATTGACCCCGCGGTCGCTAGCCGGCTGTTCGAGCCATTTGTTACGACCAAGAGCGAAGGAATGGGATTGGGCCTACTCGTCACCCGATCGATAGTAGAGAGTCACGGCGGCAGAATCTGGGCGACGCCGAATCCCGACGGCGGCACCACGTTCACCTTCACGCTTCCAGTCGTTGAAAAGAAACGCGCCAGCGCATCGAGACGCGCGGATTGAACGAACTCAAGAGGGCAGCGTTCGAACGGCGTGAATCCGGAGGCTTCCAGCGATCTGCACAAGGTCGGCGAGTGAGCCCGCGCCCATCTTGTGCATTACCCTCTCGCGATGCGCCTTAATAGTCCGTTCAGTTATTCCCAGTTGAGCGCCGACTTGCTTGTTCAGCAGGCCGGTGGTTATCAGGGCGAAGACTTCGCGTTCGCGGGAGGTCAGAGAGCGCTGGAGGTCTTCAAGTTCGATCCGCTCCAATTGTTCAGCGCGCCGTCTGCGCGAGAGACTGGCGCCGCGCGCTATCGAGCTCAACAGAGCTTGATCGTCAACCGGCTTTTCGAGGAAATCCACGGCGCCTCTCCTCATCGCATGCATTCCCAGCGATAGATCGCCATGACCGGTGATGAAAACGATCGATGCGTAGGGAACCGTGCGGTTGAGTTCCTCCTGAAGCTGAAGCCCGTTCATTCTCGGCAGGTAAATATCCGCCACGACACAATCAAATTCCTTCGCATCAGCGGCCTCGAGAAGCTCCTCAGCGGAGGAGTAAGGGGCGACCTCAAAGCCGGCGGTGCTGAGTTGGAAGAAAAGGGCCTGCCGCAGCCGCTCGTTATCTTCGATTACCGCGACCCTGATGGGTCCGGTCGTCGCAAGAGTTTTGATGTTCTCGCCGTTTTCCGCGCTGCCGCTTTGAGGTCCAACGCGAGTCTTTGCGGTTGCCATCCTTCCTCCCAGGCGTTCGCTGCAAGATGGGTCGAAATACTACAAATCGTTCACGGTATAGAGCAATTGGACTTTGGTTACCTACGGCACAAATAGCTTCCGCACATAAAAATAATAACACATCGTGGCCTGACGATTCGCGTGCCAGGGTCGGATCTCTATACTTTGTCGCTGTGACGCTGTGGGTTTCGAAAATCATTTTCAAGAGTTGACCGTTGAGTAAGAAGAAAAAGGCCCGGAACAAGCGGGCGAACACCGTTGGAACCGAACAGACCGCGACGCGAGCGCAACCGTCCAGGGCGTTGCCAGAATCGCGTGGTGGGCTCCGGCATTTCGCTTGGCTGCTGCCAATAGTCGTCGTGTCCGTCGTCGGCGTCGTTCTCCTGACGCGATGGATGCGTGAATCCGAGCATCCGGTACTTTCGTTGACAACATCCCCGATGCTCGGCGCGAAATTCGTTGGAGCCCCCGAATGCGCGACGTGTCACGAGCCCGAGAATGCTCGCTGGCGAGGCTCACATCATCAACTGGCTATGCAATCGGCCGCAAATCCCACGGTGTTGGGCGATTTCAACCACGCCAGCTTCAACAACAACGGCATCACTTCAACTTTCTTTCGGAGTGGCTCGAAGTTCATGGTACGCACTGATGGTCCGGATGGGGCACTTCATGATTACGAAATCAAATACACGTTCGGCGTATATCCGCTGCAGCAATTTCTCATCGCCATGCCCGGTGGACGCTTGCAAGCGTTCGGGATCGCGTGGGACAGCCGCCCATCCGAGCTCGGGGGACAACGGTGGTTCGCTCTTTATCCCGGCGAGAAGATCACATATAGGGACTCTCGACATTGGACCGGTATCGATCAGAACTGGAACTACATGTGTGCCGATTGCCATTCTACCAACCTGCACAAGAACTACGACGCTCGCACTCGCACCTTTTCCACTTCCTACTCGGAGATCGATGTGTCGTGCGAGGCCTGCCACGGTCCCGGTTCGAATCACGTGTTGTGGGCGAAGAAGGAGGGCGATTGGAAGAAATTCGCCACAACCGAGGGCCTGATGATCGCACTTGATGAACGCAAAGGTGTTGCATGGCCGATCGATCCCGCGACCGGTAACGCGCGTCGAAGCTCGCCACGTCCATCAGAGCGGGAGATTCAGATGTGTGCGCGATGCCATTCGCGGCGCGGCGAGATCCACGAAGACTACGTGCACGGCCAGCCGGTGGGAGATGACTATCGCGTGGCGCTTCTCGATCAGGACCTCTACTACCCGGATGGGCAGATAAAGGAGGAGGACTACGAATACGGCTCTTTCATCCAGAGCCGGATGTTCCATGCCGGCGTGACCTGCAGCGATTGCCACGAACCGCACAGTCTCAAAATCCGTGCCACCGGCAACAACGTTTGTATGCAGTGCCATTCCGGACAAAAGTACGATTCGTCAAAGCATCATTTCCACAAAATCGGATCGGCGGGCGCGCAGTGCGTCGAATGTCACATGCCAACGCGCACATACATGGTCGTCGATCCGCGTAGAGATCACAGCATCCGCATTCCTCGCCCCGACCTGTCGGTGAAGCTCGGCACTCCCAACGCGTGCACCAATTGCCACACGGGCAAGTCGGCCCAGTGGGCGTTGGATTCCGTGGACAAATGGTACGGGCATCCAGCCCAAGGGTTTCAGCGCTTTGCTGAGACGCTGGATGCAGGATCGGCCGGAGCACCCGGCGCACAGGAATCGCTTGAACGACTGATCGCGGATCGTGAGCAGCCGGCGATCGCTCGCGCCACCGCGCTTTCCATGCTCTCCAACTACGCTCCGTCTCCGACCGGCGCGGCGGTTCGCACCGGAGTGATCGACGATTCGGCACTGGTCAGACGCGCTGCCGCCCGCGCCCTGTCAAACTCCGATCCGATGGGCGGCGCAAATACACTGGCGCCGCTTCTCCGCGATCCAGTGCGCGCCGTGCGGATCGAAGCGGCAGAAGTGCTCGCTGGGTTGCCTGCGGACAACTTTCCAGCAGATGTTGCCGCTGCTTTCAGTCGCGCCACCGATGAGTACATCAGCGCACAGCAACTGAACGCGGACCGTCCCGAGGCGGATCTGAATCTGGGATTGCTGTATGCCAGGGAGAATCACTTCGACAAGGCGGAGGTGGAACTCAAAACCGCACTATCACTCGACCCGGGTTTCACGCCTGCGGCGGTCAATCTCGCAGACCTTTATCGCGTACAGAACCGGGATCAAGAGGGTGAACGCGTCCTCAAGGAGGCCATCAGTCGTTCGCCAAACGACGCGTCGCTTGAACACGCGCTCGGTCTGCTGATGGTGCGTCAGAAGCGCGGTGCGCAAGGGCTCGACCTGCTGGGGGCGGCCGCACGCAGCGATCCGGGCAACGCGCGGTATGTTTACGTGTATGCGGTCGCGTTAAACGGTGCTGGCCACACTCGCGCCGCAATCGAGACGCTGGAGAGCTCGATCAAAGCGCATCCTTACGACCGCGATTCACTTGCCGCGCTGGTGAGCTTCCTGGAACAGTCTGGCGATCCCGCCAAAGCGCTGACTTATGCGCAGCGCCTCGATGAGCTCGAGCCGGGAAATCCAGAAGTTCGTCGTATGCTGAAAGAGCTAAACGAGCATTTACATGGCTGATACATCGGTTGATCGCGCGCAGCGAACCCAAGTCGAGCTGTGGATTGGTGGCACGGCCGTTGTTGTACTGGGACTTTTGTGCCTCCTCGTCCTGCGTCCATTTATATCTGCGGCGCTATGGGCCATGATTCTCTGTTTCACAACCTGGCCCCTGTTTCTGAGGCTTGAAGACCTGCTCGGCGGACGACGGACGCTGTCGGCGTTGATCGCCACGTCGTTGCTGGCTGCGCTCATAGTCGTGCCGGTTGCAATCCTGGGAGCTACGCTGGCCGATAATGTGTCAGCTCTGATCTCGGCAAGCCAGAAACTCATCCAGGAGGGTCCGCCCAGTCCGCCCGACTGGGTCGCCAGTGTTCCGCTGATTGGCAGCCGTGTCGCCGGCTACTGGAACTACCTGAACAAGAGCAGTTCTGTGAGGCTCCAGGAGTTGGCCAGGCTATTACCCGCTGCGAAGACAATCGTCCTGTGGGGTGGGCGTGCGCTTGCCAAGGGAATCTCTCAGATCATTCTAAGTCTGATTATCGCGTTCTTTTTCTATCGCGACGGAAATGCCGCTGCTAACCAACTCCATGCCGCGCTTCATCGGATCGCCGGGGAGAAAGGCGATCGTCTTCTCGATCTCGCCGGAGCGACGATTCGCGCGGTCGTTTACGGCATTCTCGGAACCTCGCTCCTTCAGGGCGTGGTCGCATCGATTGGCTTCGCTATCGCCGGGGTGCCGGGCGCTGTGTCGCTGGGATTCGTCACATTTCTGCTGTCCCTGGTACCTGGCGGACCACCTATCGTCGCGGCGCCGGCTGCGTTCTGGCTGTATCGACAAGGCTCGACCGCGTGGGCGGTCTTCGTCATGGCGTGGGGAGTGATGGTCGGGACTCTTGATAATGTCGTGAAGCCGCTTCTCATCAGCCGTGGTGGCTCGACGCCGATGATTCTCGTGATGCTTGGAGTGTTAGGTGGAGCGCTGGCCTTCGGCGTTATCGGCATGTTCCTTGGACCGACGCTGGTGGCATTGGGCTACAGCCTTTTCGAGCAATGGACGGTGTCTGCGGTCGGGAAGCAGGAGAACGGAACGACGGTCTGACGGCGCGACAACCGACAACCAAGGTTTCGCCGCCGAAAATTGCGGCTCACTTGTCGAAGGAAAAAATCCGGTTCCAGTCCTTCTTCATGCTGATTACGTTCCAGCCCCTGGCTTTGGCTTCGTCGTAGAGCGCCTGGGTAAAGGTGCCCACGTTGCTCGCAGGCAGGCCTTCGGCTGGGCCATAGGCGTACTCGCGGGTTGGATCGTCATGTAGGACCAGCATCATCAGGGCGCCCTTGCCGCCTGCCTGCGTGTATTCCAGCATTTCGCGGTCGCCAGTCGAGTTGCCGAACGCGGCTTGCGGATGACGGCCGATGAACAGGTAGATGTCTTCGGGCTTGCCGGAAAAGTTGTTGTTGATCAGCAGTTTGGGCGGTCGCATCAGAATCGCCTTGCCGGCATCGTTGTAGGTGAACTCGGCCTCGAGCGCCGAGCCGATGATTTGTTCGGGCGGGATGCCGTAGGTATGCTCCGCGTACGTGCGAACGAAGTCCTGACCGCCGCCGGTGACGATGTATGTCTTGTAGCCGTTGGCACGCAGATATTGCATGACCTCCAGCATCGGTTGGTACACCAGGTCGGTGAAGAGCCGATGCCAGCGCGGATCCCGCGCTTTCGCGATCCAGTCCTTCACGATCGCTGAGAACTCGCTGGTGGTCATCCCAGTATGGGTCGCGAAAACAATCTTCTCCAGATCCTTGGTCGTGAACTTCGCCATCGCTTCGCGATCGTCGGCGATCACCGACTTGAACGGCTCGGTCGTTTTCCATTCCGGATGCTTTGGCGCGAGCACTACGACCCGGTCAAGCGCAAACACTACTTGCGTGTAAATTGGATGCTCGACCCAGGTCGTACCATCCTGATCGAAGCTGGCAAATCGAGCGCCCGGAGAGACGAATTGCGGGCTGCCTTCGGTCGTAGTCGCTGCGACAAATTTGATGATTGCCTGTTTCGCGGGTCCTTCATTCCACGACGGAAGCGGGTCGGCTGCGGCCTGGGCCTGAGCGGTCGAAACGAGCAGGCAAAGCAGCGCTAGCGCCGTGACGACTGCCCGAGAGGCACCTACGATTGATTTTTTCATTCGAATAAGTGCCCCGTCCACAGGGTTTTCGCATCGAGTCTGATCAAGGCGACGGCGTCGGCTCGTCCAGAGCTGAAGCTTGAAGTCCGACTTCGCGCGTTTCGTCCAAAAGTGCACGTAGATTCGCGCATTTTCCCGGGGAGAGATATTGTACTTTGGTACAATAGTCGCAAGCGTCCACGCGATGCAGAATGTGGTGTCAAGGGAAATGTCTGGGGCGATTGTTCAGAATTGGTTTGACGGCCGGCGGCGTGAAGAATGTGACATCATCCACGGGGTTTTTAGCTGATCAGACGGCCAAGCAGATTGTCGACCAGGTGAGCGGGTATTACGCGGTGCAAGGATGGGGTGCTTAGGGAGCACGGCCGACTATGCGGGCCGCGGACGGTCTCGGGTCGCTAAAGACTTGATGGAAAGTGCAGAGTGGCCTTGGCCGCGCACTCGAACGAATTTGTCGTACGGGAGTGACCCAATTTCGAACTGACGAGGGAGGGCATCGCCTCATGAACGCTAGACGCCAGAAGACCGCTGCGACTTTGACGGTACTTGCTCTGCTGATCACCGCCGGTCTCTTCGGTTCAACCCCAGTTTCGGCCCAGCAAATCACGGGCGTACCGGGTTCGCCGAGCGCCACCGTGACGCTTGACGGGAAACAACTCCCGCCGCCACCGATGCCGTTCGGCGGCGTGATCAAGGAAAGCGCCAAGGATTCCACGCCGTGGTGGCCGCCGCGCGTCGTGCCGCCCAAGGGCGCGCCCAACATCGTCCTCATCATGACCGACGACCAGGGCTACGGCGTTTCGGACACCTTCGGCGGCGTCATCCCGACGCCCGCACTGGATCGGATCGCGAAGGCGGGGTTGCGCTACACCCAGTTCCACTCCACCGCGCTATGCTCTCCCACGCGGGCCGCTCTCATCACTGGGCGCAACCATCACTCGGTGGGCTTCGGCGTGATCACCGAGCTGTCCACTGGTTTCCCCGGGTACGATTCAGTCATAGGGCCCGAGAACGCCACCATCGGCACGATCCTGCGGGACAATGGTTACGCAACCTCGTGGTTTGGCAAAGAGCATAACACCCCCAGCTTTCAATACAGCGCGGCCGGGCCCTTCGACCAGTGGCCGGTCGGCATGGGCTTTCAGTACTTCTACGGGTTCATGGGCGGCGAGACCGATCAGTGGACGCCCTACCTCTTTCGCAATACGACCCAGGTGTTTCCGTGGATCGGCAAGCCCGGCTACAACCTCACCACCGATATGGCAGACGACGCCATCAGGTACATGCGTGATCTTAACGCAGCCGCGCCCGACCAGCCGTTCTTTCTCTACTACGTTCCGGGCGGCACCCACTCGCCACACCAGCCGACCAAAGAATGGATTGAGAAGTTCAAGGGTAAGTTCGACATGGGCTACGAAAAGTTGCGCGAGCAGATCTTCGCCAATCAGAAGCGGCTGGGCGTGATCCCGCCGAATACCCAGCTCACGCCGTGGCCGGACGGGCAGGCCGCCTATGGTGGTGCAAAGTTGCCGAGGTGGGACTCGCTTTCCGTCCTACAGAAGAAGCTATATGCGCGTGAGGCGGAAGTGTTCGCGGGCTACGCGGCCTACACTGACTATGAGATTGGCCGCGTTATCCAGGAGGTGCAGGACGAGGGCAAACTGGACAACACGCTCATCATCTATATCGTCGGCGACAACGGCACCAGCGCCGAAGGAACCCTGTACGGCACATTCAACACGATGACCGCCTACAACGGCATAATGGACGTTCCGATGCCTCTGCAGTTACTGCACTATGCAGACTGGGGCTCGGACAAAACCGATCCGCATATGTCGGTGGGATGGTCGTGGGCGTTTGATACGCCTTTCAAGTGGACCAAGCAGGTGGCGTCTCACTTCGGCGGGACTAGACAGGGCTTGGCGATAAGCTGGCCCGGCCACATCACGGATGTTGGCGGCATTCGCACGCAGTTCCATCATGTCATCGATATCGTGCCGACGATCCTCGAAGCCACCGGCATTAAGGCGCCTGAAGAGGTCAATGGCATCAAGCAGAAACCGATTGAAGGCGTGAGCATGGCCTACACGTTCGACAAGGCAAACGCCAACGCACCATCGAAGCACGATACGCAGTATTTCGAGATGGCCGCCAACCGCGCGATTTATCATGACGGCTGGATCGCATCCACTACGCCTCCTGCCGCGCCCTGGCTGCTGGCAACGGGCAAGCTGCCCGATGTCAATAACTACAACTGGGAGCTTTACAACATCGCCGACGACTATTCGCAATACAACGACCTTGCGTCGAAAATGCCGGACAAGCTGAAAGAAATGCAGGCGTTGTTTATGACTGAGGCCGCAAAATACCAGGTCTTGCCCCTGGATAACTCGGCCTTCTCACGCGCCCTCACTCCGCGACCGAGCGCGGTCGCGGGGCGAACAGTTTTCACCTACTCGGGTGAGAATGCCGGCATTCCCTTCGGGAATGCTCCCAGCATTCTGGACCGGGACTACACCATCACTGCCGACGTGACGATTCCCCAAGGCGGGGCGGAAGGAATGCTCGTGACCCTGGGCGGTCGCTTCGGCGGGTATGGCCTGTATCTACTCAAAGGCAAGCCGGTCTTCGACTACAACCTTCTCGACATGACGCACTACCGATGGGAGGGTGGACCGTTAGGCCACGGCGTGTTGGCCGAAGCGGTTAAGCCCGGCAAGCACACGATAGTGTTCGACTTCAAATACGACGGACCGGGACCCGGCAAAGGCGGCGAAGGAGTACTAAAAGTCGATGGCAACGAAATCGCCCGCAAGAAGATCCCGCACACGATCCCGCTGCTCATGACCGTGGACGAGACCTTCGATATAGGGAGCGATACCCGCACTCCGGTGAACGACGATTACAAGCTACCGTTCCGCTTCACCGGCACGATTGACAAGCTGACCTTTAACCTCGGGCCCGAGCAGTTGACGGACGCGGACCGAAAGATCATTGCGGAGCGACTCGCCCGGGCAAGGGACTAGGCGGGCAGGCAATAGCAGTTATGAAACCCGCGGGCGTCCTGTTCAACAGTTCCTCGTCAGTGGACGCTCTGCAGAGCGCGACCGCGGTGATTGAAGCAGGCGCCGGCTTGGCGCTGCTGAGTTTCCCCTCGGCAGCGGTGGCACTCCTGCTCGGCGCGCCGTTGGAGACACCCGCGGGTTCGACCGTGGCGCGGGTCGGCGGGGCTGCGTTGCTGACGCTGGGAGCAGCATTCTGGCTTGCGCGCGGCGATACGCAAAGCCGCGCCGCGAGAGGATTGGTGGCAGCGATGGTGCTCTATAATCTCGGTGTGGCTATTATCCTTGGGGCTGCCGGCATCCGGTCGCAGCCGGTCGGCATCGTGTTGTGGCCGGCGGTTGTGCTGCATGCGGCCATGACCATCTGGTGCATTATGAGCCTTCGATATCTGAGCATCGCGGAAAGACTCGGGGAATCTCCGTCAGAAGCAATCCCGCAATGAGTTATAACCAGCCGGTCGGGGACACCTCGCTCATCGCCTGCCTGCACTGCGACCTGTTGCAGCGTATCCCGGAACTTGCGCCGGGCGCGTCCGCGCGATGCCCGCGATGCAACAAGGAGCTGTGGCGGCATCGTGAGGACTCGCTCAACCGAACGCTTGCACTGACGCTCGCAGCGGTGGTGCTGTACATTGTCGCGAATTCTGTTCCCATGCTCGGGCTGACGATCGTCGGGCGCGATGCCTCGACCACGGTGATCGGAGGCGCCCAGCACCTGTGGGATAACGGGCAGAAGATCGTCGGGGTGCTGGTGCTGTTCACGGCCGTCGTCGCGCCGGCGCTGCAAATAGGCCTGATGCTGGCGATCGTGCTTGGCGCGCGGCTTGAACGCCCGCCGAGATGGGTGGGAACGCTCTTGCGCTATCACCCGACGACCCGCATCTGGAGCATGATCGAGGTGATGATGGTCGGCGTGCTGGTCGCCTTGGTGAAGATTGCGGATTACGCGACGGTGATTCCGGGAATGGCGCTGTTCGTGCTCTGGGTGTTGGTCTTCATCCTGGCCGGGATGTCAGCCAGCTTCGACTCCCGAGAAGTGTGGGAGAGGGTCCAGTGGGCGGACGAAGCGTGGAGCGACGCCGCCGGGAACACTGTGGCGGAGGAAACGTCGTGAGTCCGACCGCCATGACCGCGATGCAGCAAGGCTTGCAAAGCTGTGAAGGCTGCGGCCTGCTCTCGCGTCCCGCGCCCGGCGATCACGAAGGACGGTGCCCGCGCTGCGACGAGGAGCTGGCGTTTCGCAAGCCCGCCAGCTTCCAGCGGACGTGGGCATACCTGCTAGCCGCGACGATCTGTTACATCCCGGCGAACGTGCTTCCCGTGTTGACGACGACCACGGCGGCAGGCGCCGAGTCCGACACCATCATGCAAGGGGTGGTGCTGCTCTGGTCGCCGACGGGATGGCCGCTGTCGATCATCGTGCTCGTCGCAAGCATCATGATCCCGAGCGCGAAGATCCTGGCGCTCGGATATCTGCTAATCACGGCGCAGCGGGGCTCGGTCGCGAACAATGGGCAGCGGGTTCGTATGTACAGGATGGTCGAATTCATCGGACGGTGGTCGATGGTGGACGTGTTTGTCGATACCTTCACCGCAGCCCTCATTCAGCTCCAGCCGCTTATGTCGGTGGAGCCGGGGCCCGGCTTGATCTTCTTCGCCGCGGTGGTGGTGTTTACGATGCTCGCGGTCGAGTCGTTCGATCCGCGGCTGATCTGGGATTCCGCAAGTTCGAAAGAGGCAGGTTTGAAAGAGGTTACTTATGCCTGATCGCGATCCACCGCTCCCTTCTGTCCCTCAGTCGAGGAGTGTACCCAAGAAACGCACGCGGCTTTCTCTAGTTTGGGTCATCCCGATTGTGGCGGCGATTGTCGGCGCATGGGTGGCAGTGACGAGGGTCCTAAGCGAGGGGCCGAAGATCACGATTGTTTTCCGATCTGCGGAAGGACTGGAAGCCGGCAAAACCAAGGTCCACTACAACGGCGTCGACATCGGCACCGTCACAGATATCCGGCTGTCGGAGGACCACCAGCGCGTGATCACCACCGTACAGATGGCTCCCAAGACGCAAGGCTTTCTGGTCGAAGACACGAAGTTCTGGGTCGTGCGGCCGCGGATATCGGGCGCCAACGTGACGGGGCTGGGCACTCTCATCTCAGGGGCGTACATCGGCGTGGAGATTGGCTCCTCGAAGGAGACCAAGAGCGACTTCGTGGCGCTCGAAACGCCGCCGGTGATAACCGGCGAAATCCCGGGCCGGTTTTTCATCCTGAAGACCCCCGACCTGGGTTCGCTGGATACCGGCACGCCGATATACTTCCGGCGGCTGCAGGTAGGCCAGGTCGCGTCGTACGAACTCGACAAGGACGGTAAGAATCTGACTGTCAAGGTGTTCGTGCAAACGCCGTACGACCAGTACGTCAACCCGGACACCCGCTTTTGGCACGCGAGCGGAGTCGATGTGTCGCTGTCGGCAAACGGTCTCACCGTGCAGACGCAGTCGGTTTTGTCGATTCTGATAGGCGGTATCGCGTTCGAGACGGCCGCGACCGATCCGGTCCTGCCGCCGGCCGAGGAGAACACCGTCTTCACCCTGTCCGCCAACCGGGCCCAGGCCTTTAACCCGCCTCCCCGAAATCCTCAGACCTATGAGCTCATTTTCAAGGACTCGGTCCGCGGGCTGGCACCCGGCGCGCCGGTCGAGTTTCGCGGCATTCCTGTAGGCGAGGTCGAGGATGTTCGCGCGCAAGTCGACTTGAAGACGTTCGAGTTCTCGGTGCCGGTGATTATCCATGTGGACGCGCAGAGACTTGGAGTCCAGATCCTGGACCTGAAGCCCGGCGAAAGTCTCGAGACCATGCGCAGGAAGTTGATTGACAGCCTGGTGGCCCACGGAGTCCGTGCGCAGCTTAAGACGGGGAATTTGTTGACCGGGGCCGTGTACGTATCGCTCGACTTCTTCCCGGGTGCACCCCCCGCGACGGTTGACTGGTCGCAAAAACCCGTGCAGCTACCGACCACTCCGGGGCAGCTCGAGTCAACCGAGGCCACCGTCGAGAACATCATCAAGAAGCTCGACAAGGTACCTTTCCAGGAGATCGGCGATTCCCTCCACAAAGCGATTGCCCAGCTGGACAAGACGCTGATGACCCTGCAAGGCACGCTGGCGAGCGCGCGCGGCACGCTCGAGAACACCAACAACCTCACCGAGCCGAATTCCGCCCAGGTCCAGCAGTTCAGCAGCACGTTGCAGGAGGTGAGCCGTGCAGCCAGATCGTTGCGCGTGCTCGCAGACTATCTCGAGCGCCATCCCGAAGCGCTCATTCGCGGCAAGAAAGGGGAGGCGAAGTGATGGCACGGCGTATCGCGCAACTGATCTCGATCGCGTTGGTAGCAGTGGCCGGATGCAGCACGGCGCCAGCGCGGTTCTACTCGTTGGCCTCCACGGCGACAGCAGACGGCACGCCGGCGACGAGCGCCGCGGTCATGGTCGGTCCGGTCACGATACCCGCTTCGGTGGACCAGCCGGAATTTGTGGTTCAGGTCGCACCGAACCGCGTCGACGTCGATGAATTCAATCGCTGGGTCGCGCCGCTGAACGACGCCATCGCGCGCGCCGTCGCCAGCGACCTGGTCGTGCTGCTAGGCACACCGAACGTGGCCACGGCACAGCTGGCTAACTTCACACCGGACTACAGGGTCACGATCGACGTTCAGCGCTTCGAGTCGATTCAAGGCGACGCGGCGCTCGTCGAGGCAGTGTGGACCGTGCGCAAAACGGCGGGCGGGGAAACGCGCTCAGGCCGCACCGTCGCTCGCGAGCCCGCACAGGGTCAAGGCTTCGACGCGCTGGCCGCCGCGCACAGCCGCGCAATTGCGAAGGTGAGCGCCGACATCGCCGCCGCCATCCGTGCGGAGGCCGAAAAGAAGCCTTAGCGGCGGGACTAGGTGCATATGTCAATCGAGGCCGGCGCCTTAGGAGAGTTGCGAGAAGCCACCATCTTCATCTCGCGTCGCTGGGCTTCCTGAGCGGGCCAAATGAAACGATTAGTTTGGAAGCTGAATGGACGTCTATAGGTGAGAATAGCTGGGATGCGGCATCGACTTGAGGGCGCGTTCTGGCCCAGGCGTTGCTCGATAGGAAGTGGATAGCCGTGGATGAATTCCTGTATCAACGGAGCGAGCTCCTCGTCGTTGCCGTGCTTTTCGGACTGCTGTTGGTCGCGACAGAAGTGGGTTTTCGTCGCGGGCGCGTGATTCGGGCCGGCCTTGAGGACCCTGCGAAGTCTGAACTCACGACCTTGCAGGCCGCGATGATTGGTTTGCTAGCTCTATTGCTCGCCTTTTCCTTCGCAATGGCTGAATCGCGTTTCGACGCTCGAAGACAATTGGTTCTCGAAGAAGCCAATGCGATAGACACTACCTACCTTCGCTCGAAGGCGCTCGCGGAGCCCTATCAGGTCAAGGTGGTCAAACTGCTGCAAGACTACGTTGCTAACCGCCTGGAATACTATGCTGCCGGAGTGGACCAGAAGAAGCTGGATGAAGTTAACGACCAGACCGACCAGTTGCAGGGACAGCTTTGGTCGCAAGCGATGGATGCGGTGAATAAGGATCCTCATTCCATCCCGGTGGGGTTGTTCATTAGTTCGCTCAACGAAGTCATCGATCTCCACACCAAGCGTGACATCGCAAGACAGAATCACGTGCCCGAGTCAGTGCTGCTTCTCCTTTTTTTTGTGGCGATTCTGGCCATGGGGATTGTGGGATTCGGCTGTGGGATAGGAGATTGGCGCAATCTCTCGGTGACGGTGACGATGTGCTCTGATCATTACTTTGGTAATTCTCGTCACCATGGATCTGGATCGCCCTCGTAGAGGATTCATCAAGGTCAGCCAACAGAGCATGGTCAAGCTTCAGAACAGCATCAAATGAGGCCGTAGCGGCGGGACTGCGCGCATATGTCAATCGAGGCCAGCCTTCTAGGACAATTGCGAGAAGAAATCCGCCTTCGTCTCGCGCCACGCAGCCATACTGTGCTACTCGCCGCGATCGTCGCCGCGTTTCTGGTGCGACCATTGATCGGCGATACCGGAGCTGGCCCTATCATGTTCAGCACCGCGATGTTGGTGCTCCTTCTGCTGGCCCTTTACAACATCAACGTCGATGAACTGGTAGGCGAACGAGAAACTCTTCTAGCCCAAAGGAGGAGGCGAAGCATCATTGCCTGGACGTTGGGAGTTCCCGCGATTGCCGAACGATTCGCAATTACCTTCGCACCAAGCCGTTCGCTGTATCTAGCCGGTTCCATTTTGTGGCTGCTGCTCTTTGCCTTCATTACGTGGAATGAGTTGCGCGCGGTGTTGAAACAGAAGGAGGTCACGCGGGAAGTCATCAGCATGTCGATTTCGACCTATCTGCTGTTCGGATTGACATTTGGGCTCTTCTATATCGTACTTCACGACCTGCAGCCCAACGCCTTCGGCTTCGGTGCCGGGGGTCCGGTTTCGGAGCAACAGACTATCCCGGTTCCTATCTATTTCAGCCTGACGACACTTCCACCATCGGATTCGGCGACATCACTCCGTTGACTCTGCAAGCCCGCTACGCGGCGGTCGCGGAAGGCATCACGGGACAGTTCTACCTGGCGATCCTGGTTGCGCGGCTGGTAGGAATGCAGATGAGCCAATCCGTAAGTCAGCACGTGGAAGCTAAAACCCGCGATTCCGATACTTAAGCCATGAGTAATTACGCAATAGCCCTGATCCTGGCTTTGTTGGTAGGAGTTGGTATAGGAGCAGGTATCGCACAGGCTGACAGTGGCAATGCAACCAGTCTCTCGCAGGCAGACCTGATCAATCAGGCGAACGCGCCGATTTCGAGTATCTTTCAGATTCGACTGCAGGATGCATACGCGCCCGCTTTCCAGGGCCAATTGCGTGGGCAGGGCAATCTGTTTTCGATCGCCGTCGGTATGCCTCTGCCGCAATATCGGTTGCTGCCGTTCCCACAGCTATCACTGCTGACGATTCCCGCTGCGGTCACGCTACCACTTCCGCTCGGGTCATTGACGGGGTTCGGCGACATTCGCTTCGTCGATCTCGCAGTGCTTGATGCAGGTCATAGCTTGCTCTTCGGAGTGGGACCTACCTTTGTTTTCCCCACGGCTAGCGACCTGACCACCGGTCAGGGTAAATGGCAGGCTGGACCCGCAGCGGCGGTGGCGTTCGCGCCGCGCAAATGGCTGTTCGGAATACTAGCGCAAAATCCAATTTCCTTCGCGGGAGATGCCACTCGCCCTGCTGCGAACGCGTTGTTTCTTCAGCCGTTCATTACTTACCAGCTTGGCCATGGCTGGTTCGTCAGGTCTGAGCCACAGATGGTTTTCGACTGGGAGACGAACAAGCAGCAGCTGCCAGTCGATGCGGGAGTTGGCCGAGTCTTCAAAATTGGCCCACAATACGTGAACTGCTTCGTCGATCCGGCTTGGAACGTGTCGGGCGACGGGCCGGCTCCGCGGTATGCAATCACGTTTGGATTCTCGCTGCTGTATCCTAATTTCTGGGGCTCGCAAGCGCCACGGTAGCCTGGGGAATCGATCAGTTCTCGCGGTCAAGCGGCTCATTCAAGAAAGTCATCTGAGCTTGGGAGGATATAGCCGTGAGCCCGATGAGCATCGGTTGGATCGTGATGGCGTGTGTCTTTGGAGGCGTACTTCTGGGCATGGCTCTTCGCCTTATTCTACCCGAGCATCATCTGAGCGCGGACTCCAAAGATGTAATCAAACTGGGGATGGCACTGACCGCGACTATGTCGGCCCTGGTTCTCGCTCTGCTGACCAACTCGGCAAAGAGTTCTTACGACGCGCAGAGAAACGAACTCACGCAACTCTCCGCCAACATCATTCTGCTCGATCGCGTGCTCGCCCATTACGGGCCAGAGTCGAAAGAAGCTCGCGATCTACTCAAGCTGTCCGTCTCTGGCATGATTGATCGGATCTGGCCGGAGAACCGTTCCGGACGCGCGGAGTTGGCGCCGAACGCGGCTGTGGCCGAAGGCTTCTTCGACAAGATCCAGGAACTTTCTCCGCAAAACGAAGTTCAGCGTTCTCTTCAGGCTCAAGCCCTGAAGATGAGCATCGATATTGGACAGGCCCGCTTGTTGCTGTTCGAGCAGGGAGGCCGCTCGATCCCTATGCCGTTTCTCGTATTGCTGGTTTTCTGGGTAACCATCATCTTTCTCAGCTTCGGCCTTTTCGCGCCCCGGAATGCGACCGTCATCGCTACCCTGTTCCTCTGTGCGCTATCGGTTTCTGGTGCGATCTTTCTGATCATGGAGCTGGACCGGCCATTCGGCGGCCTGATTCAGATCTCCAGCGCTCCGCTGCGCAACGCCATCACGCATCTCGGGCAGTAGCATGGGAAATTACGCCGCGGAATGCCGAAACTGTCCAGTGTTGGCAGGTGCGGCCCTCAATCTTTAAGCCCAGAACGCCTTCACACGATCAGCTTCTTTGACCGCACGGTCATATCCCGCCTTCAGTGCCGGACCAATTTCAGCAGGCGAAACCAGGTCCACCTGACCTGGATTGGCGGCGATCAGAAGGGTCTTGGTTCCCGCGGCTTCAAGATCTCGGAGCTCTTGTTGAATGGCGTTGGGAATATTCGAAAAGCGCGGACCGCTTCCACTCGTCCCGTCGGTGAGCGAGACCACCAGGGCTCGCTTCGCGCCAGCCACCAGATCGCAATGGGTGCTGGTTGGACTCATTCCGCCGTCCATGCAAATCCGGTCGTCGATCCACGTTGGTCCAAAAATGCCAGGCAGAGACATGCTTGCTGAGGCTGCGTGGGAGATCGGGATGTTGTTCGCTTCTGAAATAACAAGTCTCTCGCCCGTGTAGCAGTCCATTGTCGTTCCATGAAACTTGGGGCTTGGCCACGACCGATTACCGGTCAAGACTTCGATCATGTCTTGAAGCTTGGAGACGGCAGGATTTTTTGCGGCCATGGCGCCACGGCCAATCGACTGGATTGTCTCAATGCTGGCGTCGTGAGCGATTTGACAGAGATCGCGAGCACGAATTTGGCTTGGGTTTGGAGCAGCCGTTGGCACCAAGGCAGCCAGAATCTTTGGAAAGGCACCAAAGAAATCAAATTCTTTCGTCAGCCGCGCGAGATGGCCGCCTGCGATTGCGCTGCCAACGACCGATCCGGCCGAAGTGCCGACAACCACGTCAGGCATTTCGTACGGCACACCCCCGGCGTTGAGGCCATATGCGAACCCGAGCATCCAGGCAGCGAAATACTCGCCGCCACCACCAAGCACTAATGCTCTGTCTTTGCCTTTTCCGAATGATGGATTGGCTGGAATCGGAACAGCAAGATCGTCATTAAAGACGATTTTTGGCTGGGCATTCTGAGAGCTTGCAGTGGTTTGAGCGGATGCGAGTCGCGCTGAAAGAAGCAGAGCCGCAGTCGTCCCCAGCACGAATTCGCGCCTTCCGATCGCGAAGAACTCATCGCCACACACGTTGGTGTTTTTCATTGTGCTCCTCTAACCAAAAGCAAGCTCAAGGCTGAACATCAATTGTCGGCCCGACGGGGTAGCATGCGCGTCGAACTCTTCATAGTAGCGCACCGAGAAGAGCCCGTACTTGGTCAGTAGGTTGATTGAAGGGCCCGCCGAATAGATCTGTGAGCGCGTCCCTGTCAGCGTATTGATAGCTGAGCCAGTGGCTTTGGATTGGGGAGCTATATTTATCTCGTTGTTCGTTGCCTGCCACTGGGCATAACCTACCGCGCCCAAGATAAGCTGCTTGAAAATGCTGTTGTTCAAGTTGAGGGTCTTTCCTGCACCCCACTCGAACGGGACGACATCGCCGAGCGTATAGCTTCTACCTATTTGCGAACCGTACAGCAGGTAATGAGCATAGATGGAGAGCGACCAGGTTCGATCGGCGTCGGCGTACGCGATACCTCCAAGGCCAAAGACGCCCGTCCAGTGGCCATAGCCGATGTTGACCGCCGCCTTCGAGTTATACGCTCCTGAAGGCGCAAAGAATCCCGAGGAGACGATGGCGTCCAGCTGGCGCAAGTGCCAGCCGAAATTTACCGGCTCCATGTAAATATCGCCGATACTGCCCTTGGTTACCCCGCCGGAAGTTTGTAGCGATGGCAGCGATAACGAGCCGCGATTCAGACTCAGGACGGGTTCCAGGCTCGCAGCACCACTCGCATCAGCGATGGCAAACGGCACATCGACAAACAATCCATAGTTCGCGCCCAGGACCTTATAGGGCGAGGTCCAGCCAATAATGTTCTGGTCAACGAATTCGTCGAGACTGCCGCTGACATTAAGCTTGAGACTGGTGCAAGACGTAGCCGGACCGCACTTCAGTGACTCGATTGATCCGAAATCGCTGCCTGAGGCGTGATAGTACGACCAGACATTTGAATAAAAAATGCCTTCCGGCGCCTGCTGAGCACTTAGCAGCCCGTCCGTTCCCATCAGCCAGTCGCCATGCTGAGCGTGCGCCGGCTGCGCGAAAAGAATCAAAGACGCCAGCCAGCCTAAAGCTACGAGCACCGCTCTGAATCGCATCAATTTATTTTTTTCTGCCGTAGGAATATTCACGGTCCCCTCAGATTCGCGTTGACGTGCCGAAGATACTCTTCTCATGTATGTCCGACAAACAACATTAAGACTGTGTCTGTTTTCAAATTGTGTTCCTCGGATAACCAGGTTCTCAAAAGAAGGCAGTCAGAGAGTTGTCAAGGCGGACGTGCTGGCGCATTCTTTATCGATTCGCGTCTGGCGTGGATCCAGAAAGGGCATTCTTCTTGTTCGACTCCGATCTTATCGTACGGGCATCTTCAAAATCAGCGCAGGTTGACTGAACCAAGCAACCGCAGAAAGGACGAACCAATGAAAATCACCGGCATCGGCGTCAAAGCACCCGCGCCTCGCGAGTTCCCCAGCGCTCCTATGAAAAATCCCAGAGTGATATATCTCGCCGTCCTTGTGTGGTCGCTGTTCTTCGCGAAGCTGGCGCCAGCCTGCACCAGCATCAGACTCAGAGCCGGCGACGGGACCGTCGTGTACGCGCGCACGATGGAGTTCGCTGTCGTTCTTGAATCCGACGTGATCATGGTGCCGCGCGGCTATGCGCGAACCGGTACCACACCGCAGGGCGAGAATGGGCTGAAGTGGACCTCCAAGTATGCGTCGCTCGGCATCAACACCGGCAGCGGTATGCCGTTTTTGGTCGATGGCGTCAATGAGAAGGGATTGGCTGTTGGCCTGCTCTATTTTCCCGGGACCGTCGGCTACATGAAGTACAACGCTGGCGAGGCCTCCAAGACCATCGCACCCTGGGAGGTCGGTTCCTGGATTCTGGAAAATTTCGCGACGGTCGAAGAAGTCAAACAGAACATTGGAAGCATCACAGTCCCGGCGGTCGTGGTCAAGCAGTTAGACTTTGTGCCGCCGCTTCACTACGTGGTGCATGACGCCTCGGGCAAGAGCGTCGTGATCGAATACGTAGAAGGAAAACTCCATGTCCACGACAACGTGCTGGGGGTGATGACCAACTCGCCAGCCTTCGATTGGCACATGACCAATCTCCGCAATTACGTAAACTTCTCGTTAGTGAATGTTCCGCCGGTGAAAGTCGGCAGCATCACGCTGACCGGCTTTGGCCAAGGCACTGGGATGCTGGGGATGCCGGGCGACTTCACCCCGCCGTCGCGGTTTGTCCGAGCCGTGGCTTTCAGCACGTCGGCGCTGCCCGCCAAGACCGGCGAAGAGGCGGTGCTTCTGGCGTTTCATCTTTTGAACAACTTCGACATTCCCAAATGGCCTGTCCCGCGAGGAACACAAGGACGAGCACGGCAACATCGTCGCCGACTACACCATTTGGACCAGCGCCTACGATTTGAAGGCGAGGCGATTCTACTTCCGCACTTATGAGAACAGCCAGATTCGTTCGGTGGACCTGATGAAAATGCCTCTCGATGCCAAGAACATCACGACCTTTTCCATGAAAGGCCCGGAGGTCATCAAATCACTGAACCCCTAGGTGGGCTGACAGATGCGCCCCGGTGAAGCGGCGAGATATAATGCGAGCTGCGCGTGATCCCGCTTTACGATAGAAACTTGCGCGTTGAGGTACCCGGGGACGTCTGAATGCTGCCAGATGGCGCCATCGAGAGCGGGATTCGATCGCGCTTGCAGGCGACTCTTCCAGTAGTCTTGAGTGTCCTGCTGGGCGTGTTGCTTGCCTCGTCGGGGCACGCCCAGCAATCCTTGCCGCCGCAGGCAACAACGGCAGGCGCCGAATCGCTACAGGATCTCGCCAAGGACACGTTGAATCCGTTTGCCGGATTCATCAAGGTGCCATTTCAATTCACGACCGGGTTCGGCGTCGGAGCGTACAAAAGAGTAGGAGAGAGCCTGAATATCGAGCCGCTCCTGCCGTTCGCGCTCAATTCCGACTGGGACCTCATCGCGCGACCAAGTTTGAACGTGACCTACGCGCCCGGCCCGAATGAGCAATTTGGATTTCAAGATCTGCAGACCTCTTTCTTTCTGACCCCGGCAAAGGACAAGCCATGGATCTGGGGAATCGGCCCGATCTTTCAGTTCCCGACCGCCAGCAGTGAACGATTGGGCACCGGCCGCTGGTTGGCTGGGCCTACTGCGGCGCTGGTTTACGAGCAAGGCCCGTGGTTCATCGGAATCCTGAGTTACCAGCTGATGTCGTTTGCCGGCGATCGTGGCCGGGGAAGCGTCAACCAGACCTATATCGAGCCGCAAGTCAGCTACAGCTTGGATAGCGGCTGGTACGGACAGTGGGATCCCAGTATCACCTACGACTGGACGGCCGACACGGATAACGCTTGGACGATTCCAGTTGGCGTCGATATCGGCAAGGCATTCCAGATTGGAGAGCGGGCGATGAGCCTGCAAGTCGGAGGATACGATTATCCAATGCCTCCGGATGGCGCGCCGAAGTGGATAATTCGCGCCCAGATGACGTTTCTGTTGACCAGGAACTGATTGTCGAGCGCGATCTACTAATCCGATCCATGTCCTGATCACGTACAAGACGGGATTCGAGACCGCCGAGTCGGTTCTCGACAGAGAGAATCTTGCATAGGAATACTCCCGCATTCGCGCCTGATGTGACCCATAGGTGCCGAAGGTATTCGCCGGGAGCAGGACTCAAAATCCTCCGTGGGCAACCACGTGCCGGTTCAAGGTTGCCCCGATTCTTACTTCGAGCCGATTGGTCCGAGCACTGCTCAAATCGCTGCCAAACGACTGCCGATCACGACCGAACAGGACCGATCACCACCGACTTCGATTCCAACAAAACCCCCGTTTTGCGAGGATGTTGTTACGTCGTGATCGATGGTAATCTTCTCGGGACTCATTGCTGGTCAGCGGCGCCGTGTGAATCCCCTGTCGTACAAGGGGTTCGACGTTCATTATGATCGTCTATGATCGAAACCACCGGGAAATAGCCTAGACAGGTGACACACGATTTGAAATAAGTGCAGTATGACGCCGCTCGAACGCGTACACGTTGGTCTGATTGGTTGCGGGCGCATCGCCAGCCTGCAGGTCCTGGGCTATCGCGATCACTCGCGCGCGGAGCTGACAGCAATCTGTGACAACGACGAAGCGCTACTAGCTCAGCGACAGCAGGAGTGGCAACCAAAGAAGACGTATCGTGACTATCACCAGCTTCTCGCCGACGCCGACGTGAACGCCGTGGAGATCCTGGTACCACACCACTTGCATCGGGAGGTCGCCATCGCCGCGTTGCAAGCAGGCAAGCATGTGTCGTTGCAGAAGCCGCCGGCGTTGACGCTGCGCGAACTCGACGACGTGAATGAAGCGGCGAAAGCTGCGGGACGCCGGCTGCGTGTCTTCGAGAACTTCATGTACTATCCGCCGCACGTCAAGGCGCGCGCGCTGGTCCAGGAAGGCGCAATCGGTGAGCCCATCTCGGTGCGTATCAAGACGGCGGCCGGACGTTTCGATGACGGCTGGCGGGTGCCGGCCACGTCGCTAGCGTGGCGCATGAATCCGGAAACCTGCGGTGGCGGCCCAACCTGCTTCGACCACGGCTACCATTGCTACAACATGGCGCGCTTCTTCGTCGCCGAGCCGGTCGAACGCGTGCACGCGTGGATTCACGTCAACCGGTTTGGGCCGGACGCTTTCTACGACGGGCCCGCTTTGATCAGTTGGAAGTACGCCGGCGTACCCAAGTTCGGCAGCTGGGAAGTCATCGCGTCGGTGGGCATGCGCGTACGCTCGAAGTACTACGCCAGTGACGACCGCATCGAAATCCACGGGACCGAGGGCATCATCTGGATCAACCGCTGTACCGGTTCCCTTCTCGACGAGCCTGCGCTGGTCCTGTATCGGGACGGCCAGACGCGCGCCTGGCACGACATTCCAAACGACTGGTCGGAAAGTTTTCGCCTCGGCGTGCACGATTTTATCGACGCGTTGATTGAAGGCCGCCAACCCCCACAGGATGCCGACGATGCAGCGGCAACGCTCGGCTTCGCCATCGCCGCCCACGTCTCGGCCTGCGAGCACCGCGAAGTGTGTCTCGACGAGATCGGGCCGGACACCAGAGCACGACTCCCGATCTGACTCGCTGTCCGTCCCGAGAACTCGCGCTGGTGCCTTTTTCGCGGGACGATATACGCACAGGACCGATCACCATCGACCTCGATTCGAACAAAACCCCCCATTTCTCGCGGATATTGTTGTGTCGTGATCGATGGTGATCGCCCCGGGACTCATTCGTAATCAGCAGGTCGCCGGTTCGAATCCGGCGGGTGACTCCAGAAACCTGGCAAATTCAAGCAGTTTTCGTAAGAATTTCTTCCGAAGAGAGTCGGTAACGGTCGTATTGTGCGTGGAACGAGGCAGTAGGCGCTCGTGCAACGAAATCGAAGTCTAGCAATCGACGCGCTTCTCAAGAGTGAAGAACCTTCGATTCGCTGGAAAGTAAGGGCTCGCGTTCTCGGCGAGGATCCACATTCGCGGAAAGTTCGAGACCTTCAGGAGGAAATCCGGAATTCTCCGCGCGCGAAAGCATTGCTCGCCGGCCGGAATCAGAGGTTCGTTCAAGAAAAGTATGTATACGCCAAATGGCGGGGCGCGCATTGGACGCTGGTGGCCCTCGCCGAGATTGGCTATCCCGCCGCCGATGAATCCCTGCTCCCGATGCGCGATCAGGTCCTCGAAGTCTGGCTGAGCAGGGCTTTCTACCTGGAGTTCGAGTCCAAAAGCAGCGTCCCCAAATCCAGAAGCGCCGAAGGCGTTCCGAAAATTCAGGGTCGCTACCGCCGATGCGGATCGCAGCAGGGCAACGCCCTCTATGCCATCACCAGGCTGGGTCTCGCGGACAATCGAAGCGACGGCCTGGTCGAACGCCTGATGCATTGGCGGTGGCCGGACGGCGGATGGAATTGCGACCGGAAACCGTCCGCGCACATTTCATCGTTCAACGAATCGATGCTGCCGATGCTGGGCCTTGCGGTTCACGCCCAACGAGCGGGAGACGGCGCGGCTCGCGAGGCCGCGCTGAAGGCATCGGAATTGTTTTTGTGCCGCCGCCTGTTCAAGCGGCGCACAGATGGTACGGTGATTAATCCGCATTGGTTGAGGCCTAAGTATCCGCGCTATTGGCACTACGATGTCCTAGGTGGACTCGTAGCGATGGCGGAAATGGGGCTGATCAAAGATCCGCGCTGCGCCGATGCGCTCGACCTGATCGAGCGAAAGGAACTGCCGGTCGGCGGCTGGGCCGCAGAAGGCCGCTTCTACAAGGTCTCGTCGAGCATAGATATCAAGACGCGGTTCGGATCGATTTCCCCAGTGGACTGGGGCGGGATCGGAACGCGCCGAATGAATGAGTGGATCACCGCCGATGCGCTAACCGTGCTGGCCGCGGCCGGCCGGCTTTAGGAGGGCGCCCCGCGGGTTGAGGGAACCTAAAATTCCTCTCGATTGGTAATCCGGGTTAAGCGGGTGGCTCCAGAACAGCGACGCATATCGCTTCGGTTAGCGGGCGGCGGGCGCGAGCATCGCGAGCGCGATCTTATGCAGCTCGCGATCGCCAGCGGCGACTATCTGCCCGCCGTCATATGGCGGGCCGCCCGACCAACTCGTCACGATTCCACCTGCGGCCTCGATGATCGGGATGAGCGGTTGGATATCGTAAGGCTGAAGGCTCGATTCGATCACCAGATCGATGAAGCCCGAGGCGAGCAGGCAGTACGAATAGCAATCGCCGCCGTAGCGCCTCATCCGCGCCTTGGACACGAGTTGGCGAAATGCGTCGCGTTCGCCCGGGCCGGAGAACATCGCCGGATCGGTTGCGCAGACGATCGCGTCTTCGAGCCGCCGGCATTCGCGCACCCGCAGCGAGTTGCTCAGACCGTGACGCCTCAGTTCGGCGCCCAGGCGTGAGCCGACGAACGTCTCGCCCGTGTACGGCTGATGCATCACGCCGATCACCGGTCGCTCGCCGTCGTTGAGCGCGATCAAAACGCCCCAATGCAGTTGTCCGATAATGAAGGCGCGCGTGCCGTCAATTGGATCGATGATCCAGATCAGTCCGTCGGTGCCGGCCGCGAAGCCGTGCTCCTCGCCGAGGATTCCGTGGCCGGGATGAACGCGATGAATCTCGTCGCGGATCGTTCGCTCCGCCTCACGATCGGCGAGCGTCACCGGATCGTAGCCGCGGCCGGCCGTCTTGTTCTCGACCGCGAGGCGCACGCGAAAATACGGCAGGATCGTGCGTCCCGCGAGGTCCGCCAGATGGCAGGCAAAGGCGGCGTACTCTCCGATCGCGCGATCATCCATCGTCGTCATGCTCTGAGAGCCGGCCCGGTTAGGGGACATCGGTGCTCGCGTCGAGCCACGCGAGCATCAGTTCATTCACCATCGATGGATCGATCGAGGCCGCGCCGCCGCCGTACACCGCGCCGCTGCGCGCGGGCGTCGCTGGCGGGTTCTTGGCGTACTCGACGCCGGCCGCGATGTCTCTGACGAAACGCGTCGCCACCCCCGGGAGCGTCTGCGGCAAGGTGACGCACAGGTGAAAGCCCGCGGGCCGCTGCAGTCCGTTAACGCGCCATCCACGTTCCACGAGGAAATCGTTGACGTGGAAAATGTCCACCTTGTCGGACGTAATCGCGATGCAGTAGGTCGGCTTGCCGATAATCTTGAGCTCCGGGATTTTTGCGACTCCCGACTTGATCGTGTCCGCCGCCTTCATGATGCGGCGGGTCGCCTTCAGGTAACCATCCTCGCCGAGCGTGACCATCGCCGCCCATGTCGATGCGCTGATTCCCTCCGAGCGGCTGCCGGCCACCGTGGGCGACGCATACAACCCGCCCTGCCAGTCGGTCATCGCGAAGTACATGCGCCGGCGCAACGCGCGATTGCGATAGAGCACCACCGACGCGCCCTTCAGCCCATAGCCCCATTTGTGCGTGTCGCAGGACATCGAGGTGACGCCCGGCAGGCGGAAGTCGAACGGCGGAACGTCATAGCCGAGCTTTGCGATCCACGGCAGGATGAAACCCCCGAAACAGCTATCGACGTGCAGACCGACGCCGGCTTCAAGCGCGAGGTCGGACAACTTCTCGATCGGATCGATCAGCCCGTGCGGGTAATTCGCCGCCGAGCCCGCGATCGCAATGGTGTTGGGACCGATGGCGCGCCGCATCCCGTCCACGTCGGCCAGGTAATCGGGACCGACCGGCACGCGAATCAGTTTGATGCCGAAAAAGTGCGCGCCCTTGGAAAACGCCGGATGAATCGTCTCCGGCACCACCATCTCGGGCGCTGTGATTGCGCGCTCGGCTTTGGCTTTCTCGCGATACGCCAGCATCGGCAGGATGATGCTCTCGGTGCCGCCCGAAGTGATCGCGCCGCAAACGTCGGCCTGCGGGTCCTTCTCGCGCGCGAGCGCCGCGCCCAGCATCCGCGCGGTCATCGCGATTACCTCGCCCTCGAATTTGGTGCCACTCGGGCACATGTCGCGCTGCAGCAGGTTGACATGCGAGAAGAGCGCGAACACGCGGTTGAGATAAGCATAATGGTCCATCCCGCCGTGGTAGTAGGTGCCCGAGATCTGGCCGGTCTGCCAGTGCGAGTTTTCCTCGCGCGCGATGCTGCGCAACTCGCGCATGACGTCCTCGGGCGGGCGGCTCTTCTTGGGCAGCTCGCGGTAGATCTCGAAGGTTTCGCGATAGGGGAACATGTCCCCGAAAGGTCCGGAGGGCTCTTGCTGCTTCTTCGCTGCCTTGGGCATGAAACGACTCCTTATAGATCTCCGATGGCAACCAGCGAAAAGCAAAACAGACCCGGCGGTTGCCGCTCTTATGATCGCGATCGATTTGAATACTAGTCCATCGCCAGGATCAATCCGATGCTCGGGCGGCGGGGTTGAGGCGCCGATAGATCGCGCGGTTGCGCTTATAGAACTCGAGAAACTCGCGGAACTGGCGATCGTACAGGCGCCGGTTGATCTCGATCGGCCGATACTCGGCGGCGATCTTCACCCGCGCGGATATTTCCTCAACCGCGATCTCGCCGAGCGCGGCAAACGCCGCCATCGCGGCGCCCACCGCGTTGGCATTGCGAGGATTGGCGACTTGCCGCACCGGGCATCCGAGCACGTCGGCGTGGATCTGGCACCACAGATCGGAGCTCGCGCCACCGCCGATGAAATTGAGCTGCTCGAACGGCCGCCCGATGAACTTCTCGACGTGACCCTTGAGCCATCGCAGGTTGTACGCGACCCCTTCCATCACTGCGCGCACGTAATGGCCGCGACCGGTGCGCGCGTTCTGATTGAAGAAGGCGCTGCGCGTCGATGCGTCCTCGTGCGGCGCGAGCACGCCGTTGATCCACGGGGTGAAGATCAATCCGTCGCTCCCCGGCGCAACCTCCGCGGCGAGCCGGTTCATGTCGCCGTAAACGTCGATGGGAGAATTCGCGCCGGCGGTGGGATACAGGATGTCTTTCAGGAACTCGATACTGCGGCCCGCCGCGCCCTGTTCCCCACTGACCATGTAGCGGCCCGGCAGCGCGGCCGGCATCGCGCTCAGCATGTGCAGCGGGTCAATCTTCTTCGCCGGCACGTGGCAGCTCATCCACGCCGAGGTGCCGACATAGAAGTAGCCCTCGTAGTTGCGCACCGCGCCCGCGCCCAGGGTGGCCGCATGGCCGTCGCAGGAGCCCATCACGACGCGAGTGGATGGCGCCAGGCCGAGATCCGCTGCGACCTCGGGCTTGACGGTGCCGAGCACGGCGTTAACCGGCCGCAAGTCCGGCAACTTGGCGCGATCGACGCCGGCCATCGCAAGCAACTCGGGCACGTAGTCAATCCTGTTGGGGTCGCGAATATCGGTCAGCCAGTAAGTGAACATCGTCGCGTACGAAGCCGCGACTTGCCCGGTGAGCCGCAAGTTGAGGTAATCCATCGGCTCGATAAACTTGAAGGTCCGCGCATATATCTCGGGGCGCTCATACTTGATGAAGAGGATATGGCCCAGGCCGTCCACGCCCGATTGAACCGGCGCGCCGCCCGTGAAGCGCAGCCATTTGAGCAGCTTGAACAAGCCGTAGCCCTGCACTCGCGGCCATCCTGCGGCGACCGCGCGATTGTATTTCGCGCCGCGGGTGTCCATCCATGAGATCGCATTCCCGATTGCGGCGCCGCCCTCGTCAACCGCCACCGTGACCGCCCACAGCGTGGTGCATGCGACGGCGATGATTTGCGCCGCGGGCACCCGCGAGGCCGCGATCGCCTCCTTCGCCGCGTCGCACACGGCCCGCCACCATTCCTCGGGATCCTGTTCGACCGCGCCTCCCGCCATGAACTTCGTGGTCGTTTGGCGCAATGCCGACGCGACGACATCGCCTGCGCTCGAAACGACGGCGGCCTTTGTGCTGCCGGAGCCCATGTCGATCGCGAGCACGTATTTGAGCGGATTGGAGGAGGGCATCTGTGTGAGTTCCGCTCGCGGTTGATTACCCGATGCTCGCGCGAGTTTGAGGCGTCGCGCGAGTTCCTAAGAATGACCGCATCGCGGAAAACAATCCAGCAGTTCGGAACTCTTCGAGGCGGGCGCAAGGGTATCGGAGGCGCACACCCTTGGCCCGCGAATTTGCCGGGAGGGCTCGCCACTGCGCTTGCACGGCGATGCGATGGAGGTGTAATCGAAGCCGATGGCCAAAGCCGATTCCATTGTCACATCGGGCGTCGATGCGGCGCGGGCGCGTCGTCCGGCGATCATCGATCGTTTCGCGCGCGGGGCGGTTCTAAGCCGTCTGGCGGGAATGAAAAACGGCCGCATCGTGATCCAAGACGGTGACGAGCGCATCCCCTTCGGCCAGGATGTCTCCGCCGCCGATTTGCGCGCCACCATCCGCGTCAAGGACCGCCGCTTCTATTCCGACATCGCGCTCGCGGGCAGCATCGGCGCCGGCGAAGCGTACATGGCCGGCTCGTGGACAACGGACAATCTGACCGCGCTCGCGCAAATCATGCTTCGCAACCGCGACGTGATGGAGGGCATGGATGGCGGCCTGGCGCGGCTGGCCAATCCGGTCCGCCGCTTCATCCACTACCTCAATCGCAACACCAAAGCCGGCAGCCAACGCAACATCGCGGCGCATTACGATCTCGGCAACGATTTTTTCGAGCTGATGCTGGATCGCACGCTGATGTACTCGTGCGCGATCTTCGAGTGCGCCGAAGCCACGCTGGACGCAGCGGCGACGGCCAAGGTCGATCGCATCTGCCGCAAGCTCGATCTTCGCGCGCGCGATCACCTCGTCGAGATCGGCACGGGATGGGGCGGGTTTGCGATTCACGCGGCCAAAAATTACGGATGCCGCGTCACGACCACCACGATTTCGCGCGCGCAGCACGACTACGCCGTCAAAAAAATCGCCGCCGAGGGCCTGGCGGATCGCATCACCGTGCTGCTCAAAGATTACCGCGAGCTGCGCGGCCAGTTCGACAAGGCCGTCTCGATCGAGATGATCGAAGCGGTCGGGCATCAGTTCCTCGATTCGTATTTCCGCAAATGCAGCGAGCTCCTGAAGCCCGACGGCATGATGCTGTTGCAGGCGATTACGATCACCGACCGCGAGTATGCGGGCGCGCTCAAGCGCGTCGATTTCATCAGGAAGTACATCTTCCCGGGCAGCTTCATTCCGTCGGTCACGGCGCTGTGCGATTCGATCACGCGCTCGAGCGACCTGCGGCTGTTCCATCTCGAAGATCTCACGCCCAATTACGCCGAGACCTTGAAGAGCTGGCGAATCCGGATGTTCAACAACATCGAACGCGTGCGCGCGCTCGGTTATCCGGAAGAATTCATCCGGATGTGGGAGTTCTACCTCTGCTACTGCGAGGGCGGCTTTCGCGAGCGCTACATCGGCGACGTGCAGATGCTGCTGACCAAGCCCGATTGCCGACGCGCCCCGATTCTTCCAATTATCCCCCGGCTGTAACCGAACGCCCGCTCAACGTTCGAGAGCGCCGGGTACTTTACCGCTTGACAACAGCAGTAACCAGATGATAATTATTATCAGCTAGGTGATGGAACTACAGCTGGTAAATGAACGCCGCCGCGGCCCTTACGCCGCCAAGCGCCTGTCCGAGTTCGCCGCGCGATGCCGCCGCGGCGGGCTGGCGGTCACGCCGCAGCGCCTGGCGATCATCAAGGCGCTGCTCGGCTCGGGCGAGCATCCGCGCGCCGACGCGATCTTCGCCGCGGTCCGAATGCAGCATCCCTATATTTCGCTCGCCACCGTGCATCGCACGCTCGAAACGCTGTGCGACATCGGCGAGGCGCGCAAGGTTACGATGCTGCACGACAGCGCGCGCTACGACGGCAATATAACCCCGCATCATCATGTGGTATGCGTCAAATGCCGGCGCATCCGCGATATCGAGATTCCCCGCCTTGACCGGCTGCTGGCCGGACAGTCGGAACTGGGCGAGTTCACGGTGCTCAGCTTGTCGCTGGAGATTCACGCGCTGTGCGAGGATTGCGGCGCCAAACGCGCCCGGGCGGATCGGAAAGGGAAGCCGCGGCGCTGATTTTTCAAACCAGATCAATAAAACCAACGGAGTTGGAATCAGGAGAAACAAAAAATGGCAAATCTCAAAGGAACCAAAACCCATCAGAATCTCAAGGATGCGTTCGCAGGCGAGAGCCAGGCTAATCGGCGCTATCTCTATTTCGCCAAGATCGCCGACATCGAGGGCCAGCCGGAAATCGCGGGCCTGTTTCGCGATACGGCCGAAGGCGAGACCGGACACGCCCACGGTCATCTCGATTATCTGAAATCGGTTGGCGATCCGGCGACCGGCCTGCCGATGGGCGATTCGATGCAGAACCTCAAGGCCGCAGTTCACGGCGAGACCCACGAATACACCGACATGTACCCGGGGATGGCGAAGACGGCGCGCGAAGAGGGCTTCCCGGAAATTGCCGATTGGTTCGAAACTCTCGCCAAGGCCGAAAAGTCTCACGCAGGACGCTTCGCCAAGGCGCAGGGCACGCTCTAGCAGGCAGCGCTCGCGAACACCGCAGCCGGGGGGCGGGCTCCGAGAGCCCGCCCGCTTATTTGAACGGCGGCACCAGGCCGGACGCGCGCATGCGCGCGCGCCCGCATACGAAGAGTTCGCAGCCAGGATTTTTCCCGATGGGCAACCGAATCGAGTCCAGGCCGACCGACGGCCTTTCCTACAATTCCACAGAAGCGAAGTACTGGGACCGCGCCGGACTCGACAAGGAAGTCGAGCGCGTGTTCGACATCTGTCATAGCTGCCGCTTGTGTTTCAATCTTTGCCCGTCTTTCCCGGCGCTGTTCGACGCGACCGATCGCAACGACGGCGACGTGAGAGGGCTTACGGCGGCCGAGAAAGAGCGCGTCATCGAGCTCTGCTACGGATGCAAACTGTGCGAGATCAAATGTCCCTACACGCCGCGCGACGGTCATGAGTTCCAGCTCGATTTCCCGCGCCTCATCCTGCGAGCCAAGGCGGTGAGCGCGAAGGAAGACGGCGTCAAGCTGCGCGAGCGGCTGCTGGCCCATCCCGATCAACTCGGCAAGGCGGGCGCGACGGCGCCGGCGCTCGCAAACTGGGGATGCCATCAAAAGTTCCAACGCGTGATGATGGAGAAGCTGCTCGGGATTCATCGCGACAAGCTGCTTCCCGACTTCGCCGCTGAGACTTTCGACAAGTGGCTCAGGCGGACCCCGATGCCTGCAATGCCGGCGGAGCCGAGCGCGAAGGTTGCGATTTTCCCGACCTGTTTTGTCAATTACTACAACCCCGGGCCGGGCAAGGCCGCGGTCGAGGTCTTTGCGAAAAACGGATGCGCGGTGAAATGCCCGAAGCAGAACTGCTGCGGGATGCCGGCGCTCGACGGCGGCGACGTCGAGTTTGCGCGCAAGGAAGCGCGCGCGAATATCGATTCGATGCTGCCGCTGGTGCGCGAGGGCTACAAAATCGCCGCGATCAATCCGACCTGCTCGCTCATGATGCGCAGGGAGTATCCGAACCTGGTGTCGGGCGCCGAGCTCAGGGAGTTCGCGGCGGCGGTCGTCGATTCGCACGAGCTGCTCTACGAACTTCACCGCGCCGGCAAGTTCAACAAAGAGTTTCTGTCCACGCCCGGCACCGTCGCGTATCACGTGCCGTGCCATCTCAAGGCGCAGGGCATCGGGCTGCGCTCGCGCGACCTGATGCGCCAGATTCCGGGCGTGGAAGTAACGACGGTCGATGCATGCACGGCGCATGACGGAACGTGGGCGATGAAAAAAGAGTTCTTCGCGCTCTCGATGAAGTGGGGCGAGAAGGCTTTCGCCGGGATGCGCGAGGCCGGCGCACGGGTGATGGCGACAGACTGTCCGCTGGCGGCCGTGCAAATCGAGCAGGCGACGGGAGTGCGTCCGATTCATCCGCTCGAAGTGATAGCGCGGGCGTACAAGCGCGGCGGGTTTCCAGACGCCGTGGCGGCGCCGCAGGCGCAAAAAGGAGAATGACGATTGAAGACGATCGCTTTCGACGAAATACTTCCGCTGGCCGATTACGAACGGGTGCGCGAGCGGCTGCGGCCCTTGTTTATTCATGAGAAGGAACGGCGCCGGCTCCACGTCGGATCGCATCTCACGTTCATTTTCGAGAACGCGCAGACTGCGTGGTACCAGATCGAGGAGATGATCAGGGCCGAGAAACTGACGGAGCGCGAAGCGATTCAGCACGAAATCGACACTTACAACGAGTTGCTTCCGGCCGCGGGCGAAATCGCCGCGACGCTGTTGATCGAGTACTCCGAGCCGCGCGAACGCGACGCGGCGTTGGCGAGGCTGGCCGGACTGGAACGCCACTTGTGGCTGAAGGCGGGAGCGAAAAGGATCGCGGCAAGATTCGACGATCGCCAGATGTCGGACGAAAAAATCAGCGCGGTCCAATTTGTCAGGTTCAGCCTGGAGGGCGTGGACGCGGCCCGGTTCCTCGAACTGGCCAGCAAGGGCGAGGCAGCAGTCGAGGCGGATCACCCGAGCCTGGCGGCTCGGGGCGAGATCGGCGGACTGCTGGCGGCGTCGCTGGCGGAGGATCTGCGGCAGGGGTGAGCCCCTGCACCCGACGGCAGGAGGAGATGCGGCACGTTGCCGGAGGCGTCGATTGCCACACGGCAGCGGGAATTCGAGGTTGGCGGCGGGAGAGGGTGCATAAACACGAACACCGAATCCGGGATTCCGGATTCGGTGTTCGCTGTTTCGTGTAGCTAGCGGTTGTTAGTCAGTGAACTGCGGCAGGGCAACGCCAATCGGCAAGTTAATTTTAGTGGCCGGTCCTGAAACGACCAGCGTCGGGGGAATATCGCCGCCGGCGTCAGGAACATCGGTAAACATCTCCAGCGAATTTCTAATCTGGTTTACGACGTACAGAGCGCCATCCAGGCCGAGCGCTAAGCCCGTCGGATGGTTGAGCTTGGTGGCTGGGCCTTCAATCGCGCCAAGCTGGGTGCCTAGACAGCCGAATGGATACGCGTCTGTGTCGCAAGTTGGTGCGTCGAAGGGAGCGAAGATTTTGACGCTGTTCCCGTCTGAGAGGAACATAGTATCTGTCGGGAAACCTGTCTCCGGGTCTATAGGACCAGATTCGACTGCAATACCCACCGCGGCCAGAACATCGCCCGCTGAGGGAGGCAACAAACCTACGATGGCCTCCGGCAGTATATCGCCATACTCGAAAGCAGGAAACACGTCTACGAACGAGGGTACCCCCACCGTAAGAGCATTGTTGACGACGAACAGGTTGCCAAAGTCGTCAAACGTGAGGTTGACGGGAGCCAGCAGGAAGGTGCTGCATCCGCCGATGGTGACGTTCTGCTCGTAGGGAGGACCGAAGCACTCATAATTGAGGCTATCTTCGGTTTCCGAACATAGGAGGGTATCGGGGAATTTTGACCGCCCTTTGGTACCGATCTTATTATGATGGATTATCTGAAACTCGTTGATCCCGAACACCACGCTGCTCTGGAAAGGTACGGCGTCGTCGTTGAAGCCGGATTGCAGCGTTGAAGTGTCAAACTCGGTAATCGAGCCCACGGTGATGCCCCCGAAAGCCGCGCAGGCCGGCTCGGTCGGGTTCGGACCAACTACGTCCGGAAGCGTGTTCGCAATCGCGATGATACCGTGGCCGGGAGGAACCAGCGGTTCCCGTCGAAGGGGCTCTCAAATGCCACGCCCTGGGGGGTGTTTACGCCGGTAATTGGGGGGTTATAAGTGTAAACATCGGGGCTTCCGGAGACACTATACGCCACGTTCCGGGTGCCAATTATGGTTTCTGGCGCCGTGTTACCATTCGCGCCTGGAGAGAAGATCTCGACGAAACCAGTGCCTGCAAAAGGAGCAGGGGGGACAGGGGCGCCACCTAGATCAAGCAAGCTGACGCACGATGCCGGAAAGGATACCCCGAGTGCAGGTTCACCGAAACAGGTTTGATCTACAAGGTCGAGCGGTACGGCCACGGCGATGTGATCGTCGAGCGAGCTTACTGCGTCGCCAGCCGCACCGGTGCTGGAACCCAACAGGGTGCTCGGACCTGCGACCCGCAGGACAGGGGCGGAATGGCGTCCCGCAGCCGCACAATCGGTCGGAAGCCAATTGAGTTCGCCGCAGAATGACTCGAGGCTGCCGTTGAACGCACCGCCATAATTCGACACAACGACCGAGTCTTCCAGAGTCGGGCCTCCCGCGTAGCTGGTGCCTGCTGTCCCCGCGAGGAGCGCCGCGATCACGAACATCGCGGCCACGAGCGAAAGCCGACGAGCGACCTCCACAAGCTTCAGCGCCCGTGCGTGCGCCAGCGAGATCCCATCCCTGCTGCCCTGAGCCATCGCCTGCATCCTTCCATGCGTCATTGTGTCTAACCCCCGCCGAGTCGAATCGGTGTCCCGTCTGCTGACCCAATCAGCCTAGAAAACCCACGCGGCCGTTCGGTTCGTTCCGCTCCCCGCAAAGCCAACGAAAGCCCCGCCAAGGTCCGGAAACCGGCGCGGACGCGCTTTCGGTGGTCGTACCTACACTGATCGGATGACAAATTCAAGTGCGACGTAATTCTTTGTTCACGATCGCACCTGACGGTCAACCCAGCGATCAACCGCGAATTGCACCCGATCGCAACGGAACTTTATTCATTTATCCGCGAGGATCGCAAGTGGCGCGCCGCGGATAAGGGCAGCATTCCAAGCGGCCTGCATAGTACCGCCAAAACCGAACCCCCGCGGTTGGCCATGCGGCCCGATTCAGCCCGGTTGTCCGGCCGTGGTGTCGCGGTGCGCCCCGGTGTCAAATTGAAACCACCGAATCGGGAATCGGCAATATAAAAAGGCGGCCCTTAAACGGACTGTTGCAAACATGTGACCGGCGCATGCAGCCTTCTTGACAAGGTATGCGGGGGAATGATAGCTAAGCCGCGTTCGTAGATTGTTGCGCGCGAACGGGGAAAGAGTGTCTGACGCTTGCCTGGTGGACAATCGGGCGAGGAGTCGTAACCACGAGGGCTCCAGCTTGGGGGTGACTATGCAGAACGGGAATCAGGGATTCGGAGGAACGCGGTGGCGGAGTCTGTTGGTGGCCGCCGTGGCAACGGTCGGGACGCTATGGACATCGGTCGCAATGGCGACGATCACGCAGGGCGACTTTTCAGTCTTTGGATTTTTCGAAACCCGCGAGTCGGCCCAGTGGGGCCAAGGCAGCTCCAGCAGAGACTCAACGCCGACGACCTACTACCGGCCGACTGCCACCGCGGTGTTCGTGCATCCCGGGACGTCGTTCGGGATGACGGGCGGCAGTTTCGATTTCAATCATTGGGATCTAGCCGAAGCGCGCCAACTTGCAGACGTGCGGCCCGATTACCACATGATCAAAAACTACAAGTTGCTTGGCCGCTTCGACACGCTGTTTATCAAGGATGCGGACTTCTTCGCGTACTACCGGCCCTGGTACGACGCGTACGGTTCGATCAAGAACACTGGCCGGCAAAGGCCAAACACGGATGTGGTCGGGTACAATTCGAGCAACCCCATTGTCCCGTCGATGCAGGACGAGTTCTTCAAGAACGATCTGCGCGAGTATTATGCGCAGTTGAACTTTACCGACAACTTCTCCGCACGCATCGGCAAGCAGCAGGTGATCTGGACGGAAGCCGACGCGCTGTCAGGAACCGAAGTCACCAACCCGGTTAATGCGTCATGGCACGGAGTTTATGGCGCAGAGTCGCCCGAAGACACGCGCACAAACGTGCGCATGATCAAGCTGAACTATATCCTGCCGGACTTCTACAAGACGGCCAACAACGAGCTTGAAGCCTTCATCATCCCCGGCGACTTCGAGGGAGCTGGGATTAACTTCCAACAAGACCCGCGCAATCCGTGGGTTGTTCCGGCCGCACTCGCCGGTGGCTGCCCGGTCTCGGTGTGTGGCGTTAGCGGCCTGGACACGCCGTTTGCGGTGAGCATCAACCAGCTCGGGCAGCAGCTCAACGTCAGTGAACTGCCCAATGGCGCTGGATACAACTTCGGACAGTCGCTGATCTTTCTACCCGTCGGGCCCAGCGTGATTACGCCTCCCCACACCAGAGGCGTTACGTATGGTCAATTTTACGAGGTCAATATAAGGAATATCAGCAGGACCCCGTCAAACTCCCTGGAAAACAGTGAATTCGGAGTGCGTTATTCGACTCTGCTGCCGATTGGCAACGGACTCCAAGCCAGCTTCATCTACTTGTACGAATTCCGCGATGCACGCGCTGAAGCTTGCGTGAACTGCGGGCCGAGCATCACGGGCGTACCGGGCTCGACCAGGATTGGCCCCGGCTTGTTCATAGCGCCCATAGTTCATCGCACATATGGTCCGGGTGTGCCCGTGGCCGGGACGTTTGTGGACGTTGGCGAGACCGACTATCGGCGCAACAATTTCTTCGGCGCGACGGGAACCTACTACGATAAAGACCTGACCGACATCGTGTACAGATACGACGTGCTGTACCAGCCGGATCACGCGGTCGGCGCTCCAAATATCGTCGCCCCGGGGCAATCGGGCTTTGCTGGGTCCAACCCGACGGGATCGGCGTGGACCCAGTTTACACGCTGGATTATCGCGGGTGACCGTCCGACGTACATCCCCTGGATATCGAAGCAGCACACGTTCCTGACGGCTCAGTACGTGCTGACGTGGCAGCCCGATCGTCCGACTGATGCGACGACCCTCATAACCCTCGCCGGCAAGAATCGTGAGATCACCAACTGGGCGTTCCTCAGCGCAACTAACTGGCTGATGAACGGCCAATTGACGACCGGCAACGTGATACAGTGGGACATCGACGACAAAGTCGGCGCGCTCACGACCACCAACGTTTACCGGTATTCGCGAAACATTCTGCTCGGGCTGAACGCCGAGTGGTTCATCGGACAAAGCGGCCGCTTTACGGATCCGTTCGCGGACAGCCGCGAGCAGCGATTCAACGAACTCGAGTTCACCTTCACGTACGAAATCTAGAAGCCGATTGGACTGATTGGGCGGCTGTGGCGTATGCTACAGCCGCTTTCTTTTTTCCGGCAGGATGAGGACGTTGCCGCGCCGAGCGGCCGGCGACCGCGTCTGTCTCGGCTCGATCTTCCACGCCGGCCGCGCATATCGCGATGGACGAGAAGCTACAGACAGACTGGTACCTGGTTCGCACCAAGACCGGTAAGGAGCGCTGGGTCCGCGATCAGCTCGCCAACGTGGTGCCGGAGGTGTTTCTGCCGATGCTCAAAGCGAAGGCGCCGCGATGGGGACGGATGGTGATGTCGATAGCTCCGCTGTTTCCATGTTACGTATTCGCCAGGTTCGATCTTCAGCGCCAGTATTTCGACGTGAAATATATGACCGGGGTGCGCGCCATCGTATCGGCGGGAATCGACCCCCTGGCGGTGCCCGCGGCGATAGTGTCGGAGATTCGCCGCCGCGGCGTGGATGACGTGATCGAAATACCCGATAAACCATTCGGCACGGGCGAGCGGGTGGTGGTCGTTGAGGGTCCGTTCCGTGGATTCGAGGCGATTTTTCAGCGTTATCTTTCCGGCGCGGAGCGAGTGGCGATTCTGCTCAGCGCCGTCGAATCGGGCGGTCTGCGCGTCGTGCTGTCAGCCTCGGCGGTCGCCAAAGATACCTGACAGAGGCGGTCACCGTTCATGCTGATGGCATACTCGGTGCGGCCCGGGAAGCGGCGCGCAGCAATTCCGGCCACCGCGCACGTTGACGGGAGGGGAAGGCTGCGGACGGTGAATGCGCGGCAGAATCCGCTATACTGTCTGGCAGAGCCGCAGTTGGATCGGATCAAAGTCACCGGCAGGTTCGGTTCGGTCGTGGCCGGCGTCGCGATGGAGAACTAGCGGGAGAAAAGATGAATCGAGCACGAAAGCCGGTCCGGATTGTGCCCAAGGGATGGGGGCGCGAGGTATGGATCGCGAACGGCGATCTCTATTGCGGGAAAATTCTCGAAATTCGCAAGGGCAAGAAGTGCTCGCTGCATTACCACAAGCTCAAGACCGAATCGTTCTTCCTGCGCAGCGGTAAGTTGATCGTGCGAATCAAGGAGTCGCCGGAAAGCGCCACGATCGAGGAGTTCGAATTGAGCGCGGGCGAATGCATGGACGTGCCGATCGGGCTGGTTCATCAGATGGAAGCGATCGAAGATGCCGAGCTGTTTGAATTTTCCACCCAGCACTTTGACAGCGATTCGCATCGGCTGGTGCGCGGCGACTGAATCCGGGATCGGCGCAAATCGATTGATGTGCCTGCTCAGGCGCGGCGAGATACGCTGCGCCTTTTTTGCTTCCGGCAACAAGCTGGTTTTTGCGCTCTGGCGGAAGTGGTATATTGTTGGGCGCCGCGCGGCGCGGCGTCGAGATGGCGAAAGTAGCGTTGATTACCGGCGTGACCGGACAGGATGGTTCCTACCTCGCCGAGTTTCTTCTGAAAAAGGGCTGCGAAGTGCATGGGATGGTGCGCCGCACTTCGAGTTTCGCCACGGGACGAATCGATCATCTGCGCAAGGGCTTCGGAGCCGGTTCGGGAGGTTTGCAACTGCACTACGGCGACCTCGGCGACGGCACCGGGCTTAGGCGAATCGTCGAGCAGGTGCGTCCCGACGAGGTTTACAATCTCGCGGCGCAGTCGCACGTGCGCATCTCATTCGATCAACCCGAATACACGGCCGACGTGGTCGGCCTGGGGGCGCTGCGACTGCTCGAGGCGCTGCGCGATCACAACATGCGCCGCGGGCGGGCTGCGCGGCTGTACCAGGCGGGATCGTCGGAGATGTTCGGCAAGGTGACCGAGAGTCCGCAGTGCGAGACCACGTCGTTTCATCCACGCAGTCCTTACGCGTGCGCCAAGGTCTATGCGCACTGGCAGACGGTCAATTATCGCGAGGCGTACGGGCTGTTCGCGTGCAACGGAATCCTGTTCAACCACGAGTCACCGAGGCGCGGCGAAAATTTCGTGACGCGCAAGATCACGCGCAGCGCGACGCGAATCAAACTGGGCCTCCAGGAGAAGCTCGCACTGGGAAACCTGGACGCGCGCCGCGACTGGGGATTCGCCGGCGACTACGTCGAGGCCATGTGGCTGATGCTGCAGCAGGAGCAGCCCGACGACTACGTAATCGCCACCGGCGAGACGCATCAGGTGCAGGAGTTTCTCGAAGTGGTGTTCGATCGCCTGAAATTGAAATGGCAGGATCACGTCGAGATCGATCAGCGATTCTTCCGTCCCGCGGAAGTCGATGTGCTGATCGGTGACGCGTCGAAGGCGAAGCGCCAACTCGGTTGGCAGCCGAAAGTGAAGTTCGAAAAGCTCGCCGAATTGATGATCGAAGCGGATCTTGAACTTGCCGAACGCGAACTGCGCGGCAAGGCGCACTAGCAAATCCTGTTACCCGGTGACTTGACCGACCAAGTACGGCTAGCCGGCGGCGCGCTTGATGGCGGCGGCTGCGAATTCGCGCTCGAGCCGCTCGATATCGGCCGGAGAGAGGCTGAAATATCTGGCTTCGGGATGATGGAAAACGACCGCGCTGACGGAGCTTTCGGGATCCATCATGAAACCCTCGGTCAACTGCACGCCGATCGCATTCTTTTCGACCTCGAGCAGCCCGAACAGCGGCGCCTGATCCTCGAGACGCGGGCATGCCGGATAACCGAACGAGAAGCGCTTGCCGCGATAGTGCGCCTGCACGAGATCCTTGAGCGAGAGTCCCGGCGGATCGCCGATTCCCCACATCCGGCGAATCTTCGCGTGCAGCAGCTCGGCAAACGCCTCGGCGCCCTCGAGCGCGAGCACCTGCAGGATATGCGAGCGCAGATAGTCGCCCTTGTTCTTCCAATCCTCCGCGAGCGCGCGCACCCCGGCGCCGATTGTCGTGACAAACATGCACAAATAATCGGTGCGGCCGGAATCGCGCGCCGCGACGTAGTCGGCCAGACACAAATGCGGCGCGTCGCTCTGGCGGCCAAAAGTGAACGACTCGAGCACCGTTTTGCCGTCCGGTGAATAGATCATGACCGTGCGATCGCCGTCGGATTGCGCGGGGAAAAACCTGTAAACGGCGTTTGCAGAAATGTCCCCGCGCGCAAGAATCTGCTCTGCGACTTCCTCGACCCGATCGTGAAGTTCCCGCGCCTTCGAGTCGCCGGCCTCGAACGCCTCGACAAAGTTCTGAAACCCGAGATGCTTGGCGTAAAGATTTTTGGGATTGATGTACTCGAAAATCTCGCCGAGATCGTAATTGCGGATCGTATGAGTCTTCAGGTCGGGTGGTTTCGGGATCTCGACGTCTCGACGCACCGATGAAGTGCGTAGCGCCGCGTCCGCGCTCGCATCGACGACCTTTGGCGCGGTCTCGAGCATCTTCCTGGACTGCTCGGCAAGCACGTGCTTCAGCGATTCGCGCCGTTCGAAGTCCATGATCTGATTGGCGAGGTCGAGCCCGTTCATCGCGTCGTTGGCGTACGCGACCAGACCTTCATACTCAGGTGCGATTTTCATCCGCGTGAATCGATTCGACAGCGCCGCGCCGCCGACCAGGATCGGACAATCGATTCCCGCGGTCTTCAGGTCCTGCGCCGTCGCGACCATCATCTGCGCCGACTTCACGAGCAACCCCGACAGTCCGATCGCGTCGGGTCCATGCTCGCGGAAGGCCTTGATCAGTTCCTCGGGCGGCACCTTGATGCCGAGATTGACGACCCGGTAGCCGTTGTTGCTCAGAATGATCTCGACCAGGTTCTTGCCGATATCGTGGACGTCGCCCTTGACCGTCGCGAGAATAATCTTACCCTTGGTCGCGCTTTCGGACTTCTGCATGTGCGGTTCGAGGTGCGCGACCGCGGCCTTCATCGCCTCGGCCGATTGCAGGACTTCGGCGACAATCATCTGGTTGGCGTTGAACAGCCGTCCAACCTCGTCCATGCCCTTCATCAACGGGCCGTTGATGATTTCGAGCGGTCCGCGGGCAGCCAAAGCCTCGTCGAGGTCCTCGGTCAAGCCGTCTTTGGAACCCTCGAGAATGTAGCGGGCCAGGCGATCGTCCAGCGGCATCGACTTGCGATCCTCGGCCGTCACGGTGCTTTTGCGCGCGCGGAAATAGGCGGCGAATGCCGCGATTGGATCGTCGCCGCGCCACCAGATCAAATCCTCGGCGAGTTTGCGCTCCTCTTCGGGAATCGACGGATAGCGATGAAGTTTTTCGGAGTTGACGATCGCGAGGTCGAGGCCCGCCTGCACGCAATGATAGAGCATCACGGCGTTGAGCACTTCGCGGCCCGCTTCCGGAAGGCCAAACGAGACGTTCGAGATGCCGAGGATCGTCTTGCAATTCGGCAGCGCCTGTTTAATCAGCCGAATGCCTTCGATCGTCTCGACGCCGGAGCCGACATAATTTTTGTCGCCGGTGCCGACCGGGAAAACGAGCGGATCGAAGATGATGTCCTCGGGCTCGACGCCGTACTTTCCGGTGAGCAGCTTGAACGATCGCTCCGCCACCTGCAGCTTGCGCGCGCGCGTAACGGCTTGCGCCTGCTGCTTGTCGTCGTCGATGCATCCGACCACGAGCGCGGCGCCGAAGCGGCGCGCCAGCGGCACGACCTTCTTGAAGCGATCCTCGCCGTCTTCGAGATTGATCGAATTGATCAGCGACTTGCCCGGTGTGCGCTTGAGCGACTCTTCGATCACGCGATGATCGGTCGAATCGATCATCAGGGGCACTTTGACTTTTTTGACTTCGATTTCGAGAAAGCGCGTGACGTCCGCCATCTCGTCGCGATCGGGGTCCTGCAGGCATACGTCGAGGATGTGCGCGCCGCGGCGCACCTGCACGCGTCCCACTTCGGAAGCTTCCTCGAACTTGCCGTCGGCGACCAGCCGCTTGAACTTGCGGCTGCCGAGCACGTTGGTCCGCTCGCCGACGATCACGGGCCGCGTGTCGTTGTCGATAACCAGCGTCTCGATCCCAGAAACCACCGAGCGCCTGACGGTAGCGCGCTGTCGCGGACGCTTGCCTGCTACAGCTTGAACCAGCAGCCGAATATGCTCCGGCGTCGTGCCGCAGCATCCGCCGACCAGGTTGACCCATCCATTTTCGGCAAAGCGCGCGATTTTCCCCGCCAGCATCTCGGGCGTCTCATTGTAATGCCCTTCTTCGTCCGGCAATCCCGCGTTGGGCACGCACGAGACAAAGAATCGCGAAATGCCGGAGAGAGTGCGCAGATGATCGGTCATGAAGTCGGGACCGGTGGCGCAGTTGAGGCCCATCCAGAGCAGGTCGCGATGCGCGAGCGAGGTGTAGAATGCCTCGATATCCTGCCCGCTGAGCAGAGTACCCATCGTCTCGATCGTTCCCGACACTGCGACTGCGGGCGCGACGCCGAGTTTTTCGATCGCATCCTCGATCCCGACCAGGCCGGCTTTGCAGTTCAGCGTGTCGTTGACGGTTTCGAGGATCAGGATGTCGGCGCCGCCTTCGATCAAACCTTCGGCCTGCACGCGGTAGCCATCGCGCATCTGATCGAACGTGACGCCGCCGGTGACCGAGATGCTCTTGGTCGTCGGGCCCATCGAACCCGCCACGAAACGCGGCTTGTCCGCGGTGCTGAATCGTGCGGCTTCCTCGCGGGCGAGAATCGCAGCAAGGCGGTTGAGCTCGTGCGCGTCCTGCTCGAGACCGTATTCGGCGAGCACGATGGGACTGGCCTGGAAACTCGCGGTCTCGATGATGTCGGCGCCCACTTCGAGAAACCCGTCGTGCATCCGGCGAATCAGCTCCGGCCGGCTGCGGACGACGTTCTCGTTGCAACCCTCGTATCGAGAGCCGCCGTAATCCGCGGCGCTCAGGTTATGCCCGAGCACGAAGGTGCCGAATGCGCCGTCCAGAACGAGGATTCGTTCGGCGAGCAACTCCTTAAGGAGCTTGATCCTGTGCGCATCGGTGGTCATTGTTGAATGCCCGCTTAAGATGCGGGTGGTAACGAACTAAGTTATCCTAGCGATGCAAACCGCGCAATTTTGCCCAATGCGCGCGCGTCCGCGCGGCGCAGGCGCCGCAAACGGCTTCTCTCGATGAGCACAAACTCGCAATCGCAAGGGCAGGAGCGCCTGGTGCTGGTGACCGGTGGCGCGGGCTTTATCGGGTCGCATCTCGTGGACGCGCTTATTGCCGCCGGATTGCGAGTGCGGGTGATCGACAACTTGGCCACCGGCCGGCGCGAGTATGTGAACCCGGCGGCCGCGCTGGTCGAAGCCGACATCCGCGACGCATCCTCGATCGGCGATGCCTTCGACGGTGTCGATACGGTGTTCCACGTCGCGGCGCTGCCGCGCATTTCGCTTTCGATCGCGAAGCCGGTCGAAACGCACATGACGAACGTGGTCGGGACACTGAACGTGCTGATCGCAGCGCGCGATCGGAAAGTTCGGCGCGTCGTGTACTCGGGATCGTCGTCGGTATACGGCGAGCAGGCGAAGATGCCGCTGGTCGAGACGATGACGCCGAATCCGCTCAATCCGTACGCGCTGCAGAAGTATGTCGGCGAGCAGTACGCGCGGATGTTTCATCGGCTGTTCGGGATGCAGACGATTACGCTTCGCTACTTCGGCGTGTACGGTCCGCGAATGCCTGATGAGGGATCCTACGTGCTGGCAATCGCGGCGTTCCTGAAGGCGCGGCGCGAGGGCCGCCCGCTCGAAATTCACGGCGACGGCGAACAGACGCGGGATTTCACACACGTCAGTGACGTGGTGTCGGCGAACATCCTCGCGATGGACTGCGAAATTGCCGACGGGCGGGCGATAAACGTCGGACGCGGCGAGAACGTCAGCGTTAACCGGATTGCCGCGATGATCGGAGGACGGACAGTCCGCCGCGAAGCGCGCGCCGGCGACATGCGCGATACGCTCGCGGATCGCACCCAAGCCGAGCGCATTCTCGGATGGCGTCCGCGGGTTTCGATCGAGGACGGGATCGCCGATTTGCTCAAGTGACATTGCAAAGGGCCGAGCGGAAATCCGGCCGGCCCTCTGCGCATGACGCGATTGAATGGCGCGCGTTCAGTCGAGCATCAGCACCGTGCGCGCGACTTCTCCGGCCTTCATCGCGCGGAACGCCTCGTTGACGTCCTCCAGTTTGCCGCGGCGGGTGATCATGTCGTCGAGGTCGAGCCGCCCTTGCTGGTAGAACTCGATGATGCGCGGCATGTCGATGCGGAAGCGGTTCGATCCCATGAAGCATCCCTGGATGCGCTTCTCGAACAGGAGCGAGAAACCGTCCACTTCGACCTTCTGCCCGAGCGGAACCATCCCGACAATCGTGGCGATGCCGCCGGCGGCGATCGACTCGTAAGCCTGCTCGGCCGCCACCTTGAGCCCGATCGCTTCGAACGAGTAATCGACGCCGCCGCCGGTGAGCGAGCGAATCTCGTCGACGGGATTGCCCTTTGACGCATCGACGGCGTGGGTCGCGCCGAGCTTTTTGGCGAGCTCGAGCTTGGTGGGAAACTTGTCCACCGCGATGATCATTCGCGCGCCCGCGATTCGCGCACCCTGGATGATCGCAAGGCCGACTCCGCCCGCGCCGAACACGGCGACGGTCGATCCCGGCGCGACTTTCGCGGTGTTAAGCGCGGCGCCGACGCCCGTCATCACACCGCATCCGATCAGCGCGGCGCGATCGAACGGCACATCGTTGGAAATCTTCACCAGCGCATTTTCGTGCACCAGCATCTTTTCGGCGTAGCCCGACAGGTCGGCAAACTGATTGACCAGCTTGCCCTTCTGCGAGAGGCGCGGCGGGTCGGCGGCGGCGCGCTGCGTGGCCTCCTTGTTCGAGCAGAGGTTCGGATGCCCGGACATGCATTCCTCGCAGTAGCCGCAAAAGACCGACAGGCACGCGATCACGTGGTCACCGGGCTTGAGGTACGAGACCTGCGCGCCGACTTTCTCGACGACGCCGGCGGCCTCGTGGCCGAGGATCGCGGGGGTAGGCCACATGTACAGCCCGTCCACGAAATGAAGATCGCTATGACATACGCCGCTGGCGACCGTGCGCACGAGGACTTCGCGCGCTTTGGGTTCGTCGATATCGACCTGCTCGATCGTGAGCGGCTGACCGGGACCGTGGAAGACGGCAGCTTTCATCTGGATTGCTCCTTAAGTTCGAATTTCGTTTCGTGCGGCGCGAGTCAGTTGAACATCAGGACCGTGCGCGCGACTTCTCCCGCTTTCATCGCGCGGAACGCGTCGTTGACGTCTTCGAGCTTGCCGCGGCGGCTGATCATATCGTCGAGATTGAGGCGGCCCTGCAAGTAGAAGTCGATGTAACGGGGCATGTCGATGCGGAATCGGTTCGAGCCCATGTTGGAGCCTTGCAGCTTGCGCTCGGTCAGAAACATGTAGCCGTCGATTTCGACCTTCTGGCCGACGGGAATCATGCCGATCACGGTCGCGGTGCCGCCCGCCCTGAGCGCGTTGAACGCCTGCTCGGCGACCTTCTTGAGTCCGATAGCTTCAAACGAGTAGTCGACTCCGCCGCCGGTCAGTTTTCTGATTTCATCGACGGGATCGCTGTTCGACGCGTCAACGGTGTCGGTCGCGCCCAGCCGCCGGGCCATCGCGAGCTTGCCCTCGAACATATCGACCGCAATTATTTTGCGCGCGCCCGCGATCCGCGCGCCCTGGATCGCGGCCAGTCCAACGCCGCCCGCGCCGAAGACCGCAACCGTCGAGCCGGGTTCGATCTTCGCGGTATTGAGCACCGCGCCGACGCCGGTGGTGACGCCGCATCCGATCAACGCCGCGCGATCCAGCGCCATGTCCTCGCGAATCTTCACCACCGCATTCTCATGCAGGAGCATCTTCTCGCAGTAAGATGAGATGTCCAGGAACTGATTGATCGGCTTGCCCTTCTGAGAGATGCGCGGCTTGTCCTGGGGGTTGCGCTGCGTGGCGGCCTTGTTCGAGCATCGATTCGGATGCCCCGACATGCATTGCTCGCAGTTGCCGCAGAACACCGACAGGCAGCAGATCACGTGATCGCCCGGCTTCACGTAGGTTACCTGTTTGCCGACTTCTTCGATGATTCCGGCGGCTTCGTGACCGAGCACCGCGGGCGCAGGGTAAGGGTAGAAACCGTCAACGAAATGCAGGTCGCTATGGCATACGCCGCTGGCGACGGTCTTGATCAGGACTTCGCGGTCCTGCGGTTTGTCGAGTTCGACGTCCTCGATACTGAGCGGCAACTTGGGCCCGTGGAAAACAGCGGCTTTCATTCTGACTGCTCCTTGAGTGTGGCGATAGTTTTGGCTGCACGTGCGGGCAACGAAAAACGAAAAAAAAACGGAAAACGAAAAACATCCTGCGCCGCGCCGTTGCGACTACCTTTACTACCACACTGGCGGCGCATTTCCAGTGCGGGACTTCGCGGCGCCGATGACAGAACTACGGAAACATCGCCGGCCCGGCTGTGCCCACGAACGGAACGCCCTCGAGCTTGGCGGCAGCTGAGTTCGCACGCGCGTACAGCCGGGCCGTGTCGTCGCTATAGATGAGCCGCCAATCGCGCCGGGAGTCCATCAGCTTCACGGCCCCTGCATCTCTTTTGATCAAAACGAAATCATGCGGATACGCGGCCAGCGTATGCGATCCGCCGGCCATGTTGTTGTCGAGCGCGAGGTAGTCCCGGACCACTGCGGGAGGATAGGCCAGGTCATAGCGGCTGTCGATGAAGACTTTCGTGCCCGGCGCGCCGTGCCAAATGACGTACTGACCCCATGCGTAGTCGGCCAGCACGTTTCCCGTGAGCCGATGGCTGTTCATGAAGTTGACGGCATCGGCAGGATTGTCGGTTATGTCTATGCCGGGCGACAGAATTCCGCTGTGCCGCGCGAACCCGATGGCGACGGCCGCGATCAGGATTTCCACCGCCAGCCAGCCTGCACGCGACATCGCACGAGCGCTCGCGGCAGGTGCGGCGGCGGTGACCTCGCGCGGCCGCGCCAGCAGGCCCAGGTGGTTTGCGAACACAGGAGCGATCGCAATCGCCGCGATCGGGATGTTGCGGACGGCCGCGAAGGCAGCCGCGAGCATTACGGCGGCGACCGCGACCAGCGGCCCGTCCGCACCTTTCGGTCTAAGAACCACCGATACGACTGCGGCGGCAAAAAAGAAAAGCACCACGACGAAATACTTCTTCGCGACGCCCCCGCTGTTCCCGCTCGTTAGCGCAGCTATCAGCGGTTGCCAATCCGCAACTGTGCTGCGCGTCATCGGGTTCAGGATCGAGTGGATCAGCGCGTACCAGGTGTCGCGCGCCGGCGGGATCAGAAACGTGCACAAGGTAGATGCGGCGGCGGCCGCGGTAATCGCAATAATGCCAAGCCCGCGACGCGGACCGCGGCCCGCCAGGATGTCGGATACGGCGGTCGTTGCCGCATACACGCCCATCGCGACGAGGCCTATGAAGAATCCGCCGTGAAGATTGCTCCAAACCGCGACGATCGGAATCGCAATCCACAGCGGCGCCGAACCGCGCCAGTTGTGACGGGTAAGCAGCGCGATAATCGCCGCCAGCGCCATGAAATCGAAAAGTTGCGGCCGAAACTGCATCACCGGCGCCAGGATCAGCGCCACGACCAGCAGGATTACCGCCTGCACCAACGCCGGCGCGGCGGCTTCGGACTCAGCGAGAACGATGAAACAGATAGTGGCGGCCGTGCACGTGAACTTGAGCAGCTTCAGGCCGAACGGGCCGAACTTGTCGAACATCGCGGCCATGATGACTTCGCTCAACCATTCATGACGCAGCCACAGAAAGCCCGGCGCCGAATACGAATAAGGATTGCCGCGCGGCAGCGAGCCATGAGCGAGCAGCTCGCGGCCCCACAGAACGTGTCCCCAGAGATCGGCGCCGCTGTGCTGGAGTACGTCGGCGATCGCAATTGCGAACAAGACGAAGGCCGGCGAGTAGCGCAACAGCGAGACGCGAGCGGGAGCGGCGGCCACCGGGCTCATCGCAATTTCACCTTCGCAGCACCGTTACGCCGCGCAGCCGCGTGACCACCTCCGGATATTCCTTTCGGTATGACTGGGCGGCACTCGGCGCGAGGTTCTGATCGCCAAGAATCAACACGGCAACTGGTGGTGCTGACGCGTCGTAGGGAACCGCGCGATTGAATTGATCGGCGGGAAGATAATATCGGATCACATCGATCGCATACCCCGGAACAATGGTCATGACCTCGCCCGGCTTGAGCGCGGAGGAGGCCGCCGCAATTGCCTCGCGATACTGCGCGTCGTGCGGCTTGCGGTCGTACGAAACGATATGGCCGACCGAGAATACGACTGCGAGCGCAAGCGCGCCGATGCGGACGAGATCGCCGGGCAGCTCGAATATCCCCAGCGCGACAAGGATGAAAAACGGAACAAAGCACGACAGCCCGTAACGCTCGACGAACACCGGCGCAATCGTGTACGACGCTACCATCATCATCAGCGGTGGCGCCCACATCCAGAGGAGCGCGAAACCGACGGCGTCGCGCGCGTCGCGCCATCCTCGGACCACACCCCAAATCGCAAGCGCCGCGAGGATCGGGAACGCGAAGCTGCCGGTTGCTTTATTGAATAGCGCGAAGGGCGCGTATAAGGCTGGCGGCTTCCGCCATCCGCCGCCGTTCACAGCCGAAACCGCGGGCAGAGAAAAAAGTGTCGGCACCAGAATCAATCCTGCCGCCGCGAGCGCAGCCGCGAGCGCCCATCCGCGCCGCGCGTTCGCATTGTCAGGGCGCCATCCCGAGCGCGCGACTACATTGAGCAGCCACAGGCCTTCAGTCGCGGGCACCGCCAACGCGGAGTAGTTCGAGCCGATCGCAATTGCCGTCAGCAGCACGACCGCCGCGTAGTTCGCGAGGCCGCCGGCACGGAGCGCGCGGAGGAACATCGCTACTTGCGCGAGAATCGCCGACAGCATCAGCGGATACATCCGCGCCTCGCGCGAGTACTTGATCGTGACGAGGTTCACGGCAAAAACCAGCGTGGCGAGTCCCGCGATTACCCTGATGTCGTCGTGGCTCAGCGCCGATTCTCCTTCAGACTCGGGCGCGAACAGTTCGCCTACGACAAGATAAACCAGCAGTATCGACACGACGCCCAGGGCCGCTGACATCGCGCGCATCGCGGCCAGGCTCGATCCGAAAACTGCGATCCATCCATGCAGCATCAAGTCATGTATCGGCAGCTTGCCGGGATTGAGCCGCGCCTGCCGGACGATCACTTCGCTGGTCGTCGGCGCGGAGGCGGCCGCCCATGACGCGCCCTCGTCGGGCGATAGCTCGAGCGCGCCGAGATTGTAAAAGCGCAGCGCGCCGCCCGCGGCGAGAGCCACGATGAGCAGGATGAGACTTAGCGCGCGGGCCGAAACGATCGGGCGCGATAAGGTTTGATCGTGCGGATGATCGCGTGGTTGATCGCGCTCGTCGGCTTTGGATGCGGCCGTCAGAGACCCTTCCTTAGCTGCGGCGCCGGGCGAAAGCCTACCGTGCGAGCCGCCGGAATCGTCATTGGCGCGTTCGTGCGTGGATTGAAGCCGGCGCGTGCGCGGCGCCGGCGCACGGAAAAAGTGCCGAAGCCGGGCACCCAGAAACGCTTGTCCTTGCGAATCGAGCGCGCAATTTGTTCGAATGCGAGGTCCAAGGTGGTGGCGACCAGCTTTTTGGGCTGATCGGTGGACCGGGCGATCGTATCAATCAGTTCCGCTTTGGTCATCGACAAGGACCTCCACAAATTCCTATAGCCGAAGTGCGCGCGGAGCCATAGCCGCAGGCGGTTCGATTTGATTGCACTCGATCCACCCGTCGATTGCCGCCAGCGCACGCGTACCCATCTCGATTTTCTTCTCACGGCCGCGCGCACGGATCTTCAAATCAGGCATCAGGCCGTAGTTCGCGTTCATAGGCTGGAAGTCGCGCCGCTTGGGATCGGTGATATACGCCACCAGCGATCCGACCGCGGTCTCGGCAGGTGGAATGATCAATTCGCGATTCATAACCAGGTTCGCGGCGTTGATTCCCGCCAGCAATCCCGCGGCTGCGGACTCGACGTAGCCTTCGACCCCGACCATCTGGCCGGCCAAAAACAAATCGTCGCGCGCCTTGAGCTGGAGCGTAGGACGGATCAGGCGCGGCGAGTCGATAAACGTATTGCGATGGATCGAGCCGAGGCGCACGAACTCCGCCCTTTCCAGTCCCGGAATCATTCGCAGCACGCGGAGCTGCTCCGAATACGTCATCTTGGTCTGGAATCCGACCATATTGTACAGGCGGCCGGCGGCGTCGTCCTGTCGCAGCTGCACGACCGCAAACGGCCGCCGCCCGCCGCGTGGCTCTGCGAGCCCGACCGGACGCATCGGGCCGAACGCAAGCGTCATCGGGCCGCGGCGCGCCATTTCCTCGATCGGCATGCATCCTTCGAAATAAACCGGCTTCTCGAACGGGTGCAGTTCGATTTTGTCAGCCGCAACGACAGCCGCGACGAAGGCGTCGTACTGAACCTCGGTCATCGGGCAATTGATGTAATCGTCACCGCCCTTGCCGTAGCGCGAGGCCTTGAACGCCACGTCCATGTCGATCGAATCGGCGGCGACGATCGGCGCGATCGCGTCGTAGAAATATAAGTTGCGCGGACCGATCAGGCGGTTCAGCGACTCGCCCAGCGCCGGGCTGGTTAGAGGACCGGTGGCGAGAATTGTCGGACCGGCGGGTATCTCCGATGCCTCGGCGCGTGAAATCTCCACCATCGGATGCCGCTCGAGGGCCGCGGTGATGGCGCGCGAGAAGTCATTGCGATCCACCGCGAGCGCGGAACCGGCCGGCACCCGCGCGTGATCGGCAGCGGCGATCACGAGCGAGCCAAGCCGGCGCATCTCCTCTTTCAGCACGCCGACCGCCGTCTCCATCGAATCGCTGCGGAGCGAATTCGAGCACACGAGCTCCGCAAAATCCGCGGTCCGATGAGCTTCGGTCATTTTGACCGGCCGCATCTCGACGAGCCGCACCGCGATACCCCTGCGCGCGAGCTGGTAGGCAGCCTCGCTGCCCGCGAGTCCAGCTCCGACGACGGTTACCTGGCTTTCACTCATCGGGAATTGCCGCCTGAACTTGCCCGATGGCCTGGACGCGGCGAGACGTGATCGTGGCTTTTTTCGACGGTCGTGTAAACCAGTGCGGATCGGCTATACGGATTTTCGGACGTCGGGTGTCGATCGGCCGTATCGCCATTCGACTAATAAATGAAAACCAAACGGCAACGAGGAGTGATGCCATGGAATACATACTTTTGATTTACAACAGCGAGACGGAGGGCAAGAAGCGGCCGGAAGCGGAGAATCAACAGATCAACCAGGAATACATGAGCTTCACCGAGGACCTCACGAAGAGCGGCAAGAACAAGGGCGGCAATCCGCTCGAGCCGACGACGACGGCTACCACCGTTCGCGTCCGCAACGGCAAGACCATCGTGACGGACGGGCCGTTCGCGGAGACCAAGGAGCAGCTCGGCGGATATTACCTCGTCGAGGCGAAGGATCTCGACGAGGCCATTTCGATTGCCGCGCGGATTCCTGGCTCGAAGCACGGGTCGATCGAAGTGCGGCCGATCATGAAGTTCAACTAAGCGAGCCGCGAAGCGTTCGCCGAGGAAGACGACGATGAAATACATGATCACGGGCGCGGAGCCGCGCGGAGAATCTGACAGTATCGACGCGGAGGAAATGAACCGGCGCGTCCGGCACCATCAGAAGAAACTCGATGATCTGCTCCGCGCACGCGTGCGCAGTGGAAAGAGCGGGCTGATATTCGTCGGGGTGGGACTCGGCCGCGATCGAGAGACCGTCACCGTCAAGAACCGCGGCGGCAAGCATTTGCGGATCGACGGCCCGTTCCCGGAAACCAAGGAACTGGTCGGCGGCTTCGACATAATCGACTTTGACTCGTACGAAGAAGCGATCGAGTTCGCGAAGGATGAGGATGCTCATCAGAGTCACGTCGGCGAGCTCCGGCCGATTCGCGAGTTCTGGTGGATTTCGCAAACGTTCGGACAAGCCGCGTCGAAGATGTTCATGCTCACGTCGGTCGAGGACGAGCGCGCATCGCTCAGCCTGCCGGAGAGCGAGCGCAAACAAATCATCCGACAGCATCAGGGCGTCGGCGCCGAATACGTGGCAAGCCGCGGGATGTTGGATCAAGAGCCGGGATTGTGGGTGGGAGCGCGACTGCAGATTTCCGCCCAGGCGAAAACGATCCGATGGAAAAATGGCGGACGCCACGTTACGGACGGACCGTTCGCGGAGACCAGAGAAGTCGCCGGCGGCTTCAACCTGATCGCCAGCCCGTCGATAAACGAGGCAATCGCGTGGGCGCACAAGCTTGCGCCTCGCGATGGCGACGCGATCGAAGTCAGGCCGGTCGAAGGATGCTGGTGGGTCTATCACGAATGAGGAGGCCGCGCGCCGCAGAAGACTCGAGGTAGCGAGGTGCGCGGCGGGCGGCTAGCCTGCCATCGGAAAGACTTGCCGATGGATAACACCGCCGCCGGTATCGAGCGTTTCTATCGCGAGGAGTTTGGGCGAATACTCGCCTCGCTGATTCGCGTCCTTGGCGACTTCGATCTGGCGGAAGACGCGGCGCAGGACGCGTTCGCGAGCGCCGTCGAACAATGGCCTCGCGATGGACTGCCGGACAATCCGCGCGCCTGGATCGTCGGCGTCGCGCGCCACAAGGCGATCGATCGATTTCGAAAACAGGACCGGTTCAACGACCGCCGCGAAGAGTTGATCCGGATGGCCGAAAGTGGCGACGACGGCACGGAGACTGACGGCACCCATGCGTTGCCCGACGAGCGTCTGCGGCTGATCTTTACGTGTTGTCATCCCGCGCTGGCCGACGACGCCCGCATCGCGCTCTCGCTTCGCACGCTATGCGGGCTCACCACGGAGGAAATCGCACGCGCGTTCCTGACCGCGCCGACCACGATGGCGCAGCGGCTGGTTCGCGCCAAGCGCAAGATTCGCGCGGCGCGGATTCCCTACGAGGTGCCGTCGGCGGAGTTGTTGGCGGAGCGCCTCGATGCCGTGATGGCGGTTATCTACCTCGTATTCAACGAAGGTTATGCGGCGAGCTCCGGCGAACGCCTGTTGCGAACCGATCTCTGCGCGGAGGCGATTCGCCTGGGCCGTATCCTGGTCGCGCTGATGCCCAACGAGGGCGAGCCGCGCGGATTGCTCGCGATGATGCTGCTGCATGATGCGCGTCGCGATGCGCGAATCGACGCGCGCGGCGAACTCGTGTTGCTCGAGGAGCAGGACCGCACGCGCTGGGATCGCGCGCAGATCGGCGAAGGACTGGCGCATTCGGAAGCTGCGATCGGCGCCGGCGCGCACGGACCGTACGCAATTCAGTCGGCGATTGCGGCGGTTCATTCACGCGCCGAACGCGCGGAAGCAACCGACTGGCGCGGGATCGCGGATCTCTACGCACGCCTCATCGCGATACGTCCATCGCCCGTGATCGAGTTGAATCGAGCGGTCGCAGTCGCGATGGCCGACGGCCCCGCGGCCGGACTCGAGTTGATCGATGCGATCGAAAGCAGTGGCGATCTGCGCGACTACTACCTGATGTGGTCGGCGCGAGCGGATTTGCTGCGGCGCCTGGGAAGATGGAGCGAGGCGGCCGAGTCGTACCGCGCGGCGCTGGCCCGCGTGGGCAGCGCACCCGAGCGGCGGTTTATCCGCCGGCGGCTCGCGGAGGCATCGGCAATGATGAGGCCCTCGTAGGGACGTTGAGGAAGAGACTATGCGGGAGGCGTCGAGGCTGGCGCAGGCGCGGCCTGCTCGGCGACGGGAGCGGGAGCTTTGTAGCCGCATTCCTTGTTGGCGCATTGCCAGGTGATGCCGGTGCGCTTCAAGTTCTTCTCGACCATGTAGTTAGCGCCGCAAGACGGGCATGGCTGCGGGACGACTTTGTCCCAGGCTGCGAATTTACATTTCGGATAGCGGCCGCATCCGTAGAAAATCTTTCCGCGCCGGCTGCGACGCTCGAGGATTTCGCCTTCCTTGCATTCCGGACACGCGACCCCGGTCTTCGCCGGCGCCGACTGAAGGCGCTTGATTCCGTCGCACTCCGGATACCCCGAGCATCCCAGGAATTCGCCAAAGCGTGAGCGGCGCTTGACCATCGGCTTGCCGCACTTCTCGCAGACTTCATCGGTAGGCACCGGCGCCGACGGAGCCTTGAGCGTGATATTGCCCTGGTCGTCGCGCGCGATCTCGCCGGTGTTGGTGCATTTGGGATAGTTCGAGCAGGCGACGAACTCGCCGTTGCGCCCCCATTTGATCACCATGTTACCGCCGTCGAGCTCGCATTTGAGCCCGGTGGGCAGGCCCTTGCGCTTGACCTCCGGCATTTTCTGCTTCGCCTCGGCAAGGTCCTTCGCGAACGGGCCGTAAAAGCGCCGCAGCGTTTTTACCCAGTTCTCGGCGCCCTCTTCCACCTTGTCGAGATCCTCTTCGAACTGCGCGGTGAAGCCGGATTCCAGAATGTCGGGAAACGCCTTGACCAGCATGTCGTTGACGACCCGCCCGAGCGACGTGGGACGCATCCGCTTGCTCTGGTCTTCTTCGACGTACTCGACCTTCAGGATGCTCGTCATGATTGCGGCGTACGTCGAAGGGCGCCCTATCCCCTGCTCTTCGAGCTCCTTTATGAGCGTGGCCTGCGTGAAGCGCGGCGGCGGCTGCGTGAAATGCTGCTCCGGGTCCAGCCCCAGCAATTTGAGCGTCTCGCCTTCGGTGAGCAGCGGCAAGGCGCCTTCTTCGTCCTCGCCCAGCGCATCGTCCTGGCCTTCGATATACACGCGCATGAAGCCGTCGAACTTCATCACTTGCCCGGTCGCGCGGAAGATGGCGTCGGCAGATTCGATGTCCACGGTGGTGCGGTCGTACACCGCCGGGGTCATCTGGCTCGAGACGAAGCGATTGTAAATCAGCGTGTAGAGCGCCAGCGCATCCTTGTCGAGGTAGCGGGCGATCGACTCGGGGTCGCGCTCGACGGCGGTCGGACGAATAGCTTCGTGCGCACCCTGCGCCTGTTTGCCGGATCGATAAAAGTTCGGCTTGTCGGGAACGTACTCTTTGCCATAGCGCGAGCCGATATGGTCGCGGACGGACTCGAGCGCCTGGTCGGAAACGCGCGGCGAGTCGGTGCGCATATAAGTGATAAGGCCGACCGCGCCCTGCTCGCCAAGCTCGACGCCCTCGTACAGCTTCTGCGCGATCTGCATCGTGCGCCGCGGCTGAAAGTAGAGCTTGCGCGAGGCCTCCTGCTGGAGCCGCGAAGTGATGAACGGCGGAGTCGGACTGCGGCGGACTTCCTTGCGCTCGACACTTTTGACTTTGAAGGGCGCAACCTCGACCGCCGCCATGATCGCGCGCGCCTCGGCCTCGGGCAGCTTGCGGGATTTGTTGTCGATGCGCTCGTCTTTGTAGCTGGAGAGCCGCGCCTTGAACGGCGGAGGATTCTTGCCTGAAAGGCGGGCGTCGAGCGTCCAGTACTCTTCGGCGCGAAATGCCTCGCGCTCGCGCTCGCGATCGACGATGATCCGCAGCGCAACCGATTGCACGCGCCCGGCGCTGATTCCGCGCTTGACCTTGTCCCACAGCAGCGGACTTATCTTGTATCCAACCAGCCGATCGAGCACCCGGCGCGCCTGGTACGCGTCGAACAGGTTGTGATCGAGCTTCGAGGGATTGGCGACGGCCTCCTTGACCGCGGCAGGCGTGATTTCATGCAGCAGCACGCGGCGGACGTTGGACTTGGTCTTGCCAAGATGATCGGCGATATGCCACGCGATCGCCTCGCCTTCGCGGTCGGGGTCGCTGGCGAGGTAGATGTTATCCTTGCCCTTGGCGGCACTCTTGATCTCGCCGATTACCTTCTCTTTGCCCTTGATTACGACGTACTCGGGCGCGAAATCGTGCTCGACATCGACCCCGAGCGCGCTTTTGGGCAGGTCCACCACATGGCCGACCGACGGCATGACCTGGTAATCGCTACCGAGGTAACGCTTGATCGTTTTCGCCTTTGCCGGCGATTCGACGATTACGAGATTTTTTGCCACCGATTTATTCTCTCCGCCTCCAGCTCCCATCCCCACCTTCTGTGCGCAAATTCCGTGCGAGGGACGATCCCCCGACATTACAGGAGTTACACCCTGCCAGACTTATGCGAGCGAGAAAAGCTTACCCGGATGCTGGGTAACGCGACCCTCAAGTTCCAGTTCCAGCAGTAACCTAAGCACGGTTTGGGCGTTTAGCCCGGAGGACTCGATTATCGAATCAACATGGAGCCTTTCGGATTCTTTTAGATTCTCTAAGATTACCGTAGCATCACCAGCTACTACATCAAGAGCTTTGGCGCCTTCGGCTGCGCCGGCAATCGGAGGGGCTTCAGCTCTCGTGTTGGACGTTCCCTCTGTCCGAGCCCGCTCTACCGGCTCGTTAGGCAGGCTCCGGGTCGCCATTGGTCTGCCGGCCATCTGAGGCGCCAGCTCCTCGATCACGTCCTCGACGCATTCGACCAGCTTCGCGCCGTCCTTAAGCAGGCGATTGCTGCCGCGCGTTTTGCCAGAAAGCGGGCGGCCGGGGACGGCGAACACCTGGCGATCCTGTTCGAGCGCCATCCGCGCCGTGATCAGCGAGCCGCTCTTCTCAGCCGCCTCGACGATTACGACGCCCAGGCATAGACCCGACAGGATGCGGTTGCGAGTCGGAAAATTCTCCGCCAGCGGCTGCGTTCCGATCGGGAGTTCACTGATGAGGGCGCCGCCGCCCGCGAGGATCGCGTCGGCCAGCTTGCGATGCTCGGCGGGATAGATGATGTCAACGCCGCATCCCAGCACGGCCAGCGTCTTGCCGTGCGCGTCGAGCGCTCCCTGGTGCGCCTCGCCGTCGATTCCACGCGCCAGGCCGCTCACTACGGTGAAGCCCTTGGCAGCCAGCTCGAGGCCGAGCCTCTGCGCCATCCGGCGGCCGATATCGCTGGCCGCGCGGGCGCCGACGATTGCGATGCAGGTGGGATCGCTGAGCTGGGCGGTGCCGCGCACGAACAGGAATGGCGGCGGGTCGGCGATTTGGCGCAAATTTGGCGGATAGTCGGTGTCATTCCATTTGACGAGGCGCGCGCCGATGTTCGGCAGCTCGCACAGCTCTTTCTCGAGCGGTTCGAAGTCGCGAAACTCCGCGATATTGCGCGCGGTGTTGCGCGGCACGCCGGCGGCCGCGATCTCGTCGGCATTGAGCTGAAATATTTTTTCGGGCGCGCCGAACTTGTCGATCAGCAGCTTGCAGGTTCGCGGACCGACTCCGTGAGCACGTCTCAATGCGAGCCAATAAACGTCTGGTGACGGCATCGCGCACCACCTGCGACAATCGCGCGGCTCCCTTTCGATGGACCGCGCGCAATTTCGCGCTGTGATATAAGTAAGTTGTTCTTAACGCCGAAGATTCGCAACCTGATCGTCAAAGCGGCGCATCACCGGACGGCCGCCCGGGGCCTTGCCGCGGCCGCGTTTTCTTGACCGTGCGAAAGGAATCGCATAAGTTACGCGCAACCATCTCATCTGCTAATATTACACATTGGCCGTCGTCTTTTGACGGTTGACGGAGGACGAGGTATTGGGCGCTACATCACTTGCAACGATGGATTTCACCGGAATGTCCGCGACCGAGAAGCAGATTCTCATCTTTAGCTTCTATCGCGACGCCGAATTGCGTGGGGCGCGCTTGCTCTTCAATCTCCTGGCACACATGAAAGACGGCGAGTCGCAGCTCAAGATGACGGCTCACCTCGCGGACGAAACGCGCCATGCTTATCTATGGACCAAGCGAATCGCGGATCTGGGCGGCGCTCCGGTCCTTATCGACGACGGCTACCAGCGCCGGCTCGGACTGCGCACCGGCGTGCCCAAAACGATTATCGATCTGCTCGCGTTGACGGTCGTGGTCGAAGAACGCGCGCAAAGCCGTTACAACGCGCACATCGCGCTGCCCAACGTCGATCCGGAGACGATGGAAGTCCTGAAGTCCGTCATGAAAGACGAACCGTGGCATCTGTCGTGGATCGAAAAAGAGATGCACGAAATCGCCAGGGAGCAGGGCAACGAAGAGCAGGCGGACAAGGCGCTCGCTCGCTACCGGACGATCGATCGCGAAGTTTACGCCACCCTCGCCGCGGACGAAGCCGAGCTGATGCGCTCCTAGCAGCGCGAGCCGCCCGTCCAATCCAGTTTCTGTGCGTTCATTGCAAGCGGCAGCCGGCGCGCTCGCAGCCGCGATTTTTCTATTTTTCGCCTCGAACGCTCGCGCCGCATGGATTGCCGGCGAGTTCTCCTCCGGCGGCAAGCCAGTCCATGAATATCATTGTGTGCCGAGGGGGATCGGACCGCATCCCGCGGTCGTGATGCTGCACGGTGCGTCGATCCGCAAAAACGCGGGCAACGAAGAGTACGAAAAGATCTGCGGCAAGCTCGCCGACCTCGGCTACTACACCGAATTCGTCGAGTACTACAGTCAGACCGAAGCGGCAGGCCCTGGCCAACCCGTGCTGATGAAACAGGACTTCCCGACCTGGCTCGAGGAAATTCATTCAGGCCTCGACGCGCTCGACAAGAATCCCGCCGTCGATCCTCATCGAGTCGCCCTGATGGGATTTTCGCTCGGCTCGTTCCTTGCGCTCTCAGCCGGCGCGCTCGATCCGAAACAAATCGCGGCGATCGTCGAGTACTACGGCGGACTGCCGCCCGCCCTGCAGGATGGTGCCAGCACGATGCCGCCGACGCTGATCCTGCACGGCGACAAGGACGCGCTGGTCCCGGTGGCACAGGCGCATAAGCTCGACGAGCTGCTCACGAGAGAAAACCGTCCGCACGAAATGAAAATCTACGCAGGCGCGAATCACGCGTTCAACTTCCCGGAGCTTCCGTTCTGGTACAACGCCGGCGATGCGAAAGACGCGTGGAGTCGAAGCACCAGGTTCCTGGCGGCTAATCTGAACGGCAGCGATGCGCCAACCGCATCGTCCAAGTAACTCGAAATCACCCGCCCAAGCCGCGGCTACGCGCCTTGTTGGAACGCCAGACTGTATCCATTGCAGTCATTGACGCCAAACTCCCGCGAACCGTATGGCATCTGCCGCAGTGGCCAGGATATTTTGGCTCTGTCTTTGACCATCGCGTAGTACTCGATGGTGTCCGGGATAGTGAAGTAAATCGTGCCGGAACAAGCAGGATCGCTGTTCCATAAATCCTGCTTGGTGAATATGAGCTTGCCGCCATTTTTCTCAACGGTCAGTGTGTCTTCAGCGGTGTCGGCAATGCTAAAGCCAAGGACTGAGGAATAAAACGTCCGAGTCTCATCCAGGTCTTTGCAGCGCAGAAGAATTGTCAGCGGCATAATCACCTCTCAAAAAATCAAAATTTTCCGAAGGGACACGCGGATCGATATCAAAGTATTCGGAAAGAGAAGTTCTACGCGGTGCGCGATAATGCTTCCGTGCGGCGTGCGGCGAGCGCGGCATTCAATTCCAGGCGCATCGCCTCGGCGTACTCGGCGGCCGTCTCGACGGGCTTGGCGCCGTCTTTTTTCTGATACGCGTACATCAGGCTTCGGCTCGCGTTCACGACGAATCCTGTACCGTCCGCGCGCGCCGATGCGACCGCGTCTGCCGCCGACGCGCCTTGCGCGCCATATCCCGGCACCAGGATCGTCGCCGCCGGCATCAATTCGCGCGCGCGCCGCGCATGCTCGGGATAAGTCGCGCCGACCACCGCGCCGACGGAGCTGAGACCGCTGGCGCCCACGCAGTCGGCGCCCCACCCGTTCACGCGCGCCGCAACCGACTCCCATATTGGGCGATTGGGTGCGTTGAGATCCTGAAATTCCCCCGACGACGGATTCGACGTCCTCACCAGCACGAACACCCCGCGGCCGTCTCTCACCTTCGCGAGAAACGGCATCAGTGTGTCGCTGCCCTGGTACGGGTTGACGGTCACGGCGTCGCAACTGAAGTCGCCATCGCCCAGAAAAGCCTCGGCATAGGCAGCCGAGGTCGTGCCGATATCGCCGCGCTTTGCATCCGCGATCGTAATCAACCCAAGCCGCCGCGCCAGCTTGACGACCTCGCAAAACGCGCGCATCCCGTCCAGCCCGCGCGCTTCGTAAAACGCAAGCTGCGGCTTGACCACCACCGCAGAGCGCGCGCACGCCTCGACGATTTCGCAACAGAAGCGCGCCAGAGTGTAACCGCGCGGGATTCCGGGCGCGCCCGGCGCATCGAGCTGGGGATCGATGCCGAGCACTACGACGCTCTCTTTGAGACGCGACGCGTGTGCAAGGCGATCGGCAAAATTCATCGCGGGGATTATCGCATACTGCGGCCCGCAGGTCACATCGAGTCGTTGCGTTTTCGCGTCCGTCGCGGGCATCCTTTTGGGACGGCAACGACAGGAAAAACCGGCATGAACAACCTGACTATTGTCACCAAGCTCCGTTTCATGGCCGCGCTGGCGCCGGCGATTCTGTTGCTGGCAGCCGCGCTGATTGCAGGCGCGTTTCAGGTCTTCGGGACGGCGCCGCGGGAAATCTACGAGAACGAGTATGCGGCGGCGCGCGCGGCCCAGGGGATGGAAGACGCGCTTTACAAGATGGATTGGGGACGCACGCAACCCGACGCATCTCAAATCGTGCTCGATCAACAGCGTGGCTTCATTTCTGAAATCGAGATCGCACGATCGCATATCGGAACTCGCGAGCAGGCCGAACGAATCGAGAAAATCGCCAACGACGCGCGCCCACTGTTCGACGCGCTGCGCGCGGCACAGCCGGGCGACGACAGCCTCGAGCCGCGGCTGCGCGATCTGCAAGGGACGGTGGCGGATCTGATGAGCCTTGATGACGCGGCTTTGGTCGCGGTCGCGGCCAGCGCCGAATCGCAGGCTCGCATCATGATTGCGATTACAATTGCGGGACTGGTCGTCGTCCCGTGGATTTGTTTCGTCGTGATCGCGCGCTTGTCCGGCGGCCTCTACATCGAGCTGAAGGAAATGCGCCGTCGCCTGGACGCGCTAGCCGAGCGCCAACCGACTCCGTCCGACGAAGCGCGCGCCCTCGACGAATCGCTGTCCAAGCTCGGCTTCCCGAAACCAAACCCAATGCTCGCCGAGTAGCCCGGCGGCACAAACTTACCGCTTCTTGCGGTTCGCGACTGCCTTGGCCGTCGCCTTTGTCCCACCGTCGGGCAATACGATGTCGAGGCTGCGCCACAGATACCATGCCGCCGCGGTCCGGTACGGACGCCATCGCTCGGCGTGCTTGAGCAGGCGCTTGCGATTGGGCCGTTGGCGCATCCGGTAGTGCCGCTTGACCGCGTTCTGGACGCCGAGATCGTCGGCGGGCATCACGTCGGGCCGCCCCAGGTTGAACATCAGGAAGATTTCAGCCGTCCACTTGCCGATTCCCTTGACCCGCGTGAGATCGGCGATGATCTCCTCGTCAGTCATTCGATGGAAGCGATGGAAGTTGAGCTTGCCGTCTCGAACGTGCGCCGCGAGGTCCTTGATGTAGAGCGCCTTTTTTTCCGAGAGGCCCACGCTGCGCAGTTCCGCGTCGGTTTTGGCGAGCACTTGTTCCGGCGACGGGAATTCCACGCCGGGGAACAAACCGACAAAGCGGCCGTAGATCGCGTTGGCGGCTGCCCCCGCAAGCTGCTGGAAAATGATATTCCGCGCCAGTGCCTGGAAACGCTCGCGGCGCGGCTGGATTCCAAGCGCACCGACCTCGGCAATAATCTGCGCGAGGACCGGGTCGGCCTTGCTAAGATGCATTCGCGCCTTGCGCGCGTATGGGACTCTGTCGGTTGGCATCGCACTCAATACCGCGGTTCGCCGAATCTTGCACGCCTGCTAAAGTCATTCAATCGCGACGGCTGGCTCGCCCGGCGATTCAATATGAAGGCGACGCGACTATGAACGAAGACACCAGACTCCCGATGTGCGCCGAGAACCTCCACGAAGGGATGCGCCTTGGGCCGATTCATTACGTCGTCACTCCCGAGCAGGCGCGCGCATTCTCGCAGGTGGTGGGGGCCGCGAGTCCCGAATTCACCGTCGATGCGCGCAACCCCGACGCGATCGTGTCGCCCACGATGCGCTTGCAGGATTACGCGCTGCTCATCGCCACTCATCTCAAGGGTGGAAAGGGCGGGGTCCACGCCAAGCACTGGTGCGAATTTCACGAGCCGATGCGCGTGGGCCAGGCGGTCAAGACCGAGGGTACGATCACGGCTGTGTATCGCAAGCGCGGCAAGTTTTATTTCACGCTGGAATATGAATCGCGCGACGCGGTGACCGATAAGCTGCTGGTACGACAGGCGATTACGTCGGTGCTGCTGAACGACAAAGGAGAGATGCGATGAGCGCGTCGCCCGCTGAGATTCGAATCGGCGCGGAACTGGTTTCGGCGCCGTACCTCCTCGATGCGGCCGCGGCGAAGGCCTACCTCCTAGGCATCGAGGAGCCGCCGCGGCGCCGTCCGCGCGGCAACATCCACGACGACAAGGACGCTGCGCGCAAAGCGGGATTCGTGGCGCCGATCGCCGCCGGCGAGCAGACCATAGCGGTAGTCGCGCAATTCCTCGCCGACAACTTCGGCATGCGCTTTGTGCGCGGCGGACGCATCGAAGTATCGCTCACCAGGCCGGTGTTTTTCGGCGACACTTTGACCACCCACGCGAAAATCGTTTCCGTCGATGCGGATCGGGCCGGGCTGCAGATTCACGTCGAGAATCAGCGCGGCGCGCAGGTGCTGACGGGAAGCGCTGCGGTCAGGCTGAGCGACGCATGAGCGCCGGCCCGATCCCCGACTCAGGCGATTCGCCGCGCGACGCGATTCCAGCGCCTCGCGCCACACCGCTCTGGCGCAAGGCGATTCCGTATCTCGGAACCGTAGCGATCTTTGCGCTGATCTTCTGGCGCATCCCGATTCGCAAAGTCGAGCAAGCGCTGTCGCAGGTGCCGGTGCTCGAATTCCTGGCGGTGTTCATGCCCTACTCGCTGTTTTACTGCGGGATCGATTCGGCCTGTCTCACCTGGGTCGTGCGGCGCTTCAACGCGCGGATGCGCTATCGGGACATCCTGCCAATTCGCGCGAGCATGTACGTGCTGGCGCTGATTAACACCAGCCTCGCCCAGGGCGGCGTCGCGTATTATCTGCATCGCAAAGCCGGAGTCAGCTTCCTGAGCGCGCTCAGCTCCGTGCTTTTCATCGCGCTGCTCGAAATCTACCAGCTCTTTCTGTTCTCGACGCTCGGGGTAATCTTCTACACGCCGGCGGGCGGCGCGCAGGTAAGAATAGTTGCGATACTTCGCGTCGTGTACATCGCGGCGTGGGCGATGCTGGCGGGAATCATTGCTTTCTTCGCGATTGCCCGGCGGAGCACGCGGATCCGGAACTGGGTCGAGACCGGAAGGGCGGGCGCATTGCTCGCGACTTTTATCCAGGCGCGCCCGCTCGACTACCTGGTGGTGCTGGCGATCAAGGCGCCGACCTTCCTCGCCTCGGTCGTCGCGCAATATTATGCGCTGGCGCTGTACGGAATCGCGGTCCCGTTCGTGAAGCTGATGCTGTTTCTGCCGCTGGTGTTCCTGGCTGCCGCGCTGCCGATCGCGGTGGCTCATCTCGGCACCAGCCAGGCGGCGTGGCTGTTGTTCTTCTCGGGCAACGCGTCGGCGGCGAAAATCGTCGCCTACAGTCTCGCGGCGCAACTCACCTTCATGCTTTGCAACGCGTTGATCGGACTGGTGTTCCTGCCGCGCGCCAGCCGCGAACTGACCGCGCTTCGCGCCGAGACCGCCAGCACGTCAGCGACCGCGTGAGACTTAAGGTATCTGAATAAAGGCGAGGCTCGAAAGAGCTGAATGTAGAGATATGCGATGATCCTTAACAGGGCACACGGCATCCGCGCGGTTGTTGCAATCATTTTCGTTGCGCTGAGTGTGGCAGACGCGAGTAGCGGACCAGTGCCTATCGTACCGCTGCACGCGAACATTCATTTCTCACGAACCTCTTCGGCCCCCGTCTGGTCCACCTACATCTATTCCGCAACGGGAAAGAAGGCCTATATTCTGTGGCTCGAACCCGAATACACAACACTTAAGGACGTGCTAGCAGTAGATTTGGTCTTGAACGAGGGAGAACACCGTAACCCTGACTCCAACCTACTGGCTCCGACTAAAAACTGGCATGGACTGCAACGGTTTGTGTTTAATGCAGGAGATCTAACCAAAGGCCCGGATAAAATGGTGTACGGAGCGAGCAGGACTTTGCCTGCTCGCGATGGTGGATTCGTCGTACAAGTTAAGGTCTTGGGGGCTAAAGTCAGCGAAATCCCCCAAGATCGTATTCCGGCCCGAGTTCGGAGACTCCAATCTTACTGGTACCAGCTTGATGGGTTAGACATGACAATTTCTGTTGAAAATGTAAGCCAGCCAGAGTCCAGCGGATCAAACACTGGCAATTAATCGGAATTTATTGCGCCGCAGCAACCGCGAGAGACTTATTGTACGCCGAGGACGGGAAAGCCCTCGCGCTGAGCCGCACGATAGTCTCACCAGCCGCTCTCACGCTCTTCCAACAATGCCTGTACGACGCCCGCGCCTCCCGGGATTTTGATGGGTTTACGGGTCTTGAGCCACGCAGCCAAATCGCCGGTGCCACGCCTGATTGATCCTTTGCGCTCGAGTCGCGCGAGCCGCTCCTCGTCACGATCCTTTTTGCTCCGGGTCTTGTTCCGCGTGAGAGGGACGATCTCGGCGATTGGAGTGTCGCGGTCGTACACAAGCACGGAACCGCCCGCGCGGACGTGATCGAGATAGCGCGAAAGACTGTTCCGCAATTCCGCAATTTTGGCTTTTTTCATGACATCTCAATCATGGCCAAGTTGGCGCTGTTGGGCTCTCGCGCTAGTCCGGGTGCGGGGAGAGCCAGACGCGCTCGAAGCGCGTCGGGCGCATCGGATTGATCACGTAGTCGTGCACCCACGGCTGGCGGATTATGTAAGTCACCGGGTAGTAGAGAAACACCCACGGCGCGTCGGCGACGACGATCTTCTCGGCCTGGTCGTATAGCGCGTAGCGCTTTTTCATGTCGGCTACGGGCTCGGCGTCGCGGAGCAGCTGCTCGACCTCGGGGTTGGAATAAAAGCTGTCGTTGTTGGAACCCCACTGAGCGCGCGATAGCAGCGCGCCGAGAAAATTTTCGGGATCGGGAAAGTCAGCCTCCCATCCCTGCATGAACGATTGCACCGTATGCGGCTGGCGAATCGCTTCGAGAAACGGCCCCCACGCGACCGGCTTCAGCCTGGCGCGGATGCCGAGCGGCGCGAGATCCTGCTGTATCGATTGCGCGAGCATCAGGATGGTCTGATCGGCGCGCATCCAGATTTCAAACTCGAAGCCGCGTGCGAGATGCGCTTCTTCGAGCAGTGCGCGCGCCTTCGCCGGATCGTAGTCGTAGCCCTCGAGATCGGGGTCGTAGCCGGGCAGGTTCGGGGGCATGACGCCGCGCGCGACGATGCCGCGTCCGTTCAAAATTGCGATCAGCTTGTGGCGGTCGATCGCGTAACTCAGCGCGCGGCGCACGCGAACGTCGGTAAACGGCCACATCTGGCAGTTCATGCCGAGGTAGCGGGTCGTGACCGTCGTCTTCGCCAATGTCAACTTTCGCAGCGCCGGAGTTTTCATGACGTAGGGGAACTCGGCCGGCGGAATATCGACCACCGCGTCGATTTGGCCCGCGTCGAAGCGCAGCCATTGCAGCTCCTGGCTCACGCCGACCGACTCCACGATCGCGTCGAGATGCGGCAAGGGTTTGGCGAAGTAGTACGGATTCCTCACCAGCACCAGGCGTTGCCCGCCAATCCAATCGCGCAGCATGAAGGCGCCGCTGCCAACCACGTGGCGGGAAAAATCGTCGCCCCATTTCTCCGCGACGTCGCGCGGGATAGCCGACGCAAATGGCATCGCGAGCTTGTGCGCGAAGATCGGGTCGGGCGTGCTTAAATGGAAACCGATCGTCGAATTGTCGGGCGTGTCGATTCCGCTCACGTGTGGCTTGCGATGCGCGGCGAAGTCCGCCGAGCCCGCGATACCGCGGTAGTACTCCATCCCTCTCGAGCGCGTGGCGGGATTCAGCACGCGTTCGATTCCGTAGCGGAAGTCCTCGCTAGTTACGCTTCGTCCGTCGGAAAAGCGGGCGTCGGCGCGCAGGTGAAATGTAAAAGTCGTCGCGTCGGGCGAGCTTTCCCAGGCGGTTGCGATATCGGGTTCGAGTTCGATATTGCCGTCGCCGTAGCGCACCAGGGTGTCGAAAATTGCCTGCTCGAAAGTCCATGAAACGGTGTCATATCCCGCAGCCGGGTCGAGGGTCGGTACGTCGTCGGCATCCGCAAGCCGGATTACCATCGCGTGCGGCGGTAAGTTAAGCGGGGGTGGTCCGCCGCCGCATCCCACCGCTGACGCGATCGCAAGCGCGATCGCGTAAACCAACAGCGCCCGTATGCGGGCAGGCTTCAGTCTTCGACCCATCATTGCGAGCGCCTGCGCAAAAATCCGTAGCCGAGCAGATTGAAGCTGAGCACCGCGAAAAAAATCGCCAGACCGGGAAAGGTCGCCAGCCACGGCGCCGTGCGGAAGTAAATCGTCGCCTCTTCGATCATTCGCCCCCAACTCGGCGTTGGCGGCGGCACGCCCAGCCCCAGAAAGCTGAGCGCCGCGTCGAGCAGCAGGGTGTCGGAAGTCCTGAGCGCCGCCATCACGACGATTATCGGCAAGACGTTGGGGATGATATGCAGGGCGATCAGCCGGCGCGACGGCGCACCCAGCGCCTTGGCGCCGACCACGAAATCCCGCCGCGACATCGCCAGCGTTTCCGCCCGCACCACCCGTGCGATCGAGGTCCATGAAACGAGCCCGATGACGATAAAGATCGTGCGCAGACTCGGTCCCAGCACCGCTACCAGCGCCATCGCGAGCAGCAGCGGCGGCAAGGACAGCATCAGGTCCGTGAAGCGCATCAGAAGAAAATCCACCGCGCCACCGAAAAATCCCGAGCACAGCCCGATCGCGATGCCGATGGTCATCGTGACCGCCATCGCGGCGACCCCGACGGTGAGCGATATTCGGGCGCCGAAGATGATGCGCGAGAGCACGTCGCGGCCGAGTTCGTCGGTGCCCATCGGGAATGCGAGTGAGGGCGCGCCGGGATCGCCAAAGGTCGGCGCGACGACGATCGTCGGATCGTGCGGCGCCAGCATGGGCGCAAAGACCGCGACGATCACCAGCACGGTGACCATCGCAGCGCCAACGGTTTCGAGCGTGACGAGGCGGCGGATATTCATCCGGTCTCCGCCAGCCGGATGCGCGGATCGAGCCACGCGTAAAGTAGGTCCACCAGCAGGTTGACGACCACGATCAGCAACGCGGAGAACAGCACCGTGCCCATGATCACCGGGATGTCGAGATTGAAGATCGCCTCGGCTGCCAGCCGCCCGATTCCCGGCCAGTTGAAGACCGTCTCGGTCAGAACGACGCCCGAAAGCAGCCCCGCCAGATCGAGCCCGGCCAGCGTGACCAGCGGCAGCAGCGCGTTTGCCATCGCGTGTTTGAGCATCACGCGCACGCGCGAGAGACCCTTGCCGCGCGCGGTGCGCACGTAATCCTGGTCGAACGCATCGGACAAGCTGGTGTGAAGCACGCGCGAATAGTAGCCGGCCGAGCCGAGCGCGAGGGTCAGCGTCGGCAGGACGAGGCTCGTGGCGCCGCTGTAACCGCCAAGCGGAAATGAGCGAATGGTGGCGGCCACCGCGATCAGCAGCATCGTGCCCAGCCAGAACACCGGGATCGACACCAGCGCCAGCGATATGACCAGCAGGATGTTGTCGGCCGCGCGGCCGCGATACGCGGCCGCTATCGCGCCCATCGCAATTCCAAGCATCAACGACACCGCCATCGCGGCGCCCGCCAGCACCGCGGTCGCGGGAAAGCGATCGGCTATCAGCCGCGTCACGCTCTCGCGCCGGATATACGAACGGCCGAGATCGCCGTGAATCGCGCGATCGAAGTAGCGCGCGTACTGGACGTAGAGCGGCTGGTCCAGCCCCATCTCGCTACGGATCGTGGCGAGAGTTTGCGGATCGGCCTTCGCCCCGGCCATCGCGACCGCGGGATCGGCGGGAACGACGAACGCGATCGCGAACGTGATGACCGACGTTCCGACCAGGACCGCCGCGCCGAATACGATTCGCCGTACGAGGTAAGCGAGCATCGTTCAGCCCGCGACGATCCCGCGTGCGGCAAGCTCGCGGCGGAGTTGGAGCTCGGCGCGCTCGCGATGGCGTTTGGCGCGGGCGCTGTCCTCGACGGAATCCAGTGCGCCACGAGCCTCGGGCGCAAGCGTCGCGATCGCCGCCGACATCGCGGCGAATAGCTGCTCGTCGTCAGAACCCCGCGATGGGTCCGATTTGAGCGCGTGATAGTGCGCTAGAAACGCGGTCAGCGATGAGTACGCGGGAACCTTCATGGCGGTCAACGTCAGCCTGCGGTCGCACCCAGCGGCGAGATCGCCAGTCCGATCAGATAGCCGGCCGCCGCCGCGCCCATCGCGATTGCGAGAAAGCGCATGCCCGACCGCCATCGATCGTCGCGATGCGCGAGCCATCCCTCGAAGTATCCAACCCCGAACAAGGTGAGTGCGGTTGCGGCGAGCGCGCCGCCAAGGTCGTAGCGACGAGCTGGAATCAGCATGTACGGCAGCAACGGCACCACCGCGCCGACCAGGAACGCGATTCCCATCACGATTCCATCCAACGCCGGCCTGCCAAGCGTCGCGGCGCCGAGCCCGAACATCTTTGCCTCGGCGGTTGACGCGAGAGCCTTGGGAGAGGTGCTGAGCAGCCGGACGATGCGATAGGCGCCCTCGCGGCTGAGGCCTTCCTTGCACAGCTCGTCGAGCAATCCTTCCTGGACGGTGTAGGGCTTGGCGGCCGCCTCGACGCGCACGAGCTCGAGCTCGGCGCTCAGCACCTCGGCTTCCGCGCGCGTGCCCAGGTAGGCTCCTGCAGCCATCGAGAGCGCACCGGCCGCGGTGGAAGCCAGCGCGGCGAGCGCGACCTGCGAATGCTGTGAGACGGCGCCACTGAGCCCGCACAGCACGCCCGCGGTCGTCAGCACGCCGTCCTGCACGCCGAACACAATTTCGCGGACGCTCGACAGCCGCTCGAAGAGCCGCCTTTTTTCCCCGGAATCGATTGCGGCCAAGCTCGTCCTAGAACTCGCGGTTGGCCGGACCGACCTCGACGCCCGGCGTCCAATCGGCGGGGCAGAGTTGGCCGGTTCGGAGCGCGCGCACGATTCGAAGCGTCTCAATCACGCTGCGTCCAACGTTCAGCGGGCATGATGCGGCGAACACAACCTTGCGTTTCCCATCGAGGATGAACGTCGCGCGCAACGCGACCTTTTGCTGGTCGTCGAAAACGCCGTAGGCGCGCGCGAGATTGCCATCCGGATCGGCGAGCAGCGGGTAGCCGATTCCGCCGAGCTCGCGCGACCATCGCAGATGGCTGTCCACGTCGTCGATACTGACGCCCACGATCGTCGTCTCCTCGGCGGTAAATTCCTTCAGCGCCTTGTTGAAGCCGGTGACTTCGGTGGGACAGATGAAAGAAAAGTCGCGCGGATAGAAAAAGATCAGAACCAAATCGGAAGAAATTTTCGCCAGGCTGGAGCGTGCGATACGCCCGTCAAGGGCGCATTCAAGATCGAACGACGGTGCGGGATCGCCAGGCTTCAGCATCGCGGCCTCAAGTGTACGCTTGGTCGATAGCGCAAAAGCAAAACCTACTCAATCTCGAAGGTGAGAGAAACCGTCGCCGGCACGATGACCTCGCCGGGTTCGACCGGTGTGGCCGCGTTGGCCGACATCGCCATCGCCCTTTCCATCCGGATCGGAATCGGCCGCGCTTGCGATGCTGTCGTCGCCCTGAGGACCCTGCCGAGCTTGACCCCCAGCGCGGATGCGAGCGCTTGGGCCTGTGCGCGGGCGTCGCGAGTTGCGCTCGCGATCGCTTCGGTACGCGCCTTGGTGTCGTCCTTGACGCTGAAGTTAAGCGAGTTGACGCGGTTTGCGCCGGCCGCAATCGCGGAATCGATAAGCGGGCCAACGAGGTCGAGCGCGCCGGTATTTACCGTAACTGTATTTTGCGCATTGTAGCCGATAATCCTGGGCTTCTCGCTCGCGCGCTGGTCGTACTCGGGATTCAGCGAATAGCCCCCGGTGGTAATCTTGCCCTTGTCGCCGAGCTTCGACTTGAGCGCGTCGATCACCTTCGCGGCCAGCGCGGCGTTGCGGTTCGCCGCTTCCTCGGCCGTCTTCGCTTGAGTCTCGATCGCGACATCCAAATCTGCGCTGTCCGGAGATGTGCGCGTCTCGCCGCTGCCGTCAACTTCAATCGTCCGCACGGCGGGAGTATTCGCACCGCTTTCCGCCGACGTCGCGGGAGCGAACACCGGGATTACAATCGCAAGCGCAAGGCCGGCGGCGGCTGCTCGGGGTCTCAGCTTCATATGACTTTCACTTCGGACCCGCTCCGGAATAAGTTGATTCGAGCCGATTTTATCCGGAGACTGTACCAATTGACGATAATCACAATCGTCACGCAAGACGAATGGCGGAAAAACAAGCAAAACAAAATGACAAGAAGGTAACCCCTCGCAGCGAGGACTTTGCCGCATGGTACAACGACATCTGTGTCCGCGCGGAGCTGGCGGACTACTCGCCGGTGCGCGGATGCATCGTGTTTCGTCCCGACGGTTTTGCCATTTGGGAGGCGATCCTCGACGAGCTCGACAAGCGCATCAAGAAGACCGGCGCCCGCAACGCATACTTCCCGCTGTTCATCCCGCAGAGCTTCCTCCAAAAGGAGGCGCAACACGTCGAGGGGTTCGCGCCCGAGCTTGCGGTCGTTACGCACGGCGGCGGCAAGGAGCTCGAAGAGCCGCTGATCGTGCGTCCTACCTCCGAGACGATCATCAACCATATGTTCGCGGATTGGATCAGATCGCATCGCGACCTGCCGATGATGCTCAATCAATGGTGCAACGTCGTGCGCTGGGAGATGCGCACCCGCATGTTCCTGCGCACCACCGAGTTTCTCTGGCAGGAGGGACATACGGCGCACGCCACCCGCGAGGAAGCCGAACGCGAAACGCTCACGATGCTCGAAGTGTACCGCCAGTTCGTCGAGGAGTTCCTGGCGATTCCGCTGATCGTAGGACGCAAGAGCGCGGCCGAGCGATTCCCGGGCGCCGTCGAGACCTACGCGATCGAGGGTTTGATGGGCGACGGGCGCGCGCTGCAATGCGGCACCTCGCATTTTCTCGGCCAGAACTTCGCCAAGCCGTTCGAGATCCGCTATCTCGACGATCAAAATCAGATGCAGTTCGTCTGGCAGACGAGCTGGGGTGTATCGACGCGGCTGCTCGGCGCGATCGTGATGGCGCACGGCGACGACCAGGGACTGCGGCTGCCGCCGACGGTCGCATCGACGCAAGCGGTCGTCGTGCCGATATTCCGCAAACCCGAGGAGGGCGAAAAAGTGCTCGCCGCGTCCCGTGCTGCGATGGAATCGCTGACGCAGGCGGGAATCCGCACGCGCATCGACGATCGCGAAGGCCTCACACCGGGTTTCAAGTTCAACGATGGGGAGATGCGCGGCGTGCCGGTTAGAATCGAGATCGGGCCACGCGATGTCGCCTCGGGCGAAGCAGTGCTCGCGCGGCGCGACAAGTCGGGACCGGAATCGAAGAGCAAGGCGTCGCTCGGATCGATCGCGGATGCGGTCGGCGCGCTGCTGGGCGAGATTCAGAAAAATCTCTACGCGCAGGCAAAGGCCGCGATGATCGCGAATACGCGGAAGTTCGACGACTACGCGGCGTTTCGCCGGCACATGGAGGGCGAAGGCGGCGGTGGATTCGCCGACGTCTATTGGTGCGGGAATCCAGCGTGCGAGACGCGGATTCGCGAAGAGACCAAAGCTACTTGCCGCGTAATTCCGATCACGAATGACGGAGTCGCCGGGGTGTGCATGGTATGCGGCGAATCGGCGCCGGAGCGCGCATATTACGCCAAGGCGTACTGAGTATCTGTCTCCTCTCCCGGTCAGGAGAGCTGTGCGTAACTAGCGCCGACGCTTCCCTCCTTTCCGTCATCCACGCTTCCCTCCTTTCCGTCATCCACGCTTCCCTCCTTTCCGTCATCCCGAGCGTAGCCGAGGGACCCCGGCTCCCAGGTTCTCCTTACTCAGATGCGGGCGCCAACAACAAACCCGAATGGTCGAAGGCACCAGATTGCTAAGGTGGTCAGGGGGGTCTAACGGTATAGGCTCGCATCGTATCGGATTTGCCCGCCTCCGACACAAAAAGACACCTATTTCGGAAAGGCGAGGCGACTGATTGAGGGATATTGTCCTAAAGTACAGTATCGCTTCCCCGGAAAACCAACGAACCTGTATCGAACTCGTAGTCGAAAGCGCAGCCAGTAGCAGGAGGATCGATTTGATGCTCGATCGCAGGAGCAAACATCTGCCAATCGCGCCGAATATTCGCAATCTGGGCGCGGCTGCTGGACTAAGTCTCGCAGCTATCGTCGGTTTTGCAATCTCATTGGCTGGCCCGGTGCGCGCTGCCGATAACATTGAGGGTCAGGTGCTGGGCGCAGGCGCGCCGATCGCCAAATCGACAGTGACCCTATGGTCTGCGGGTACGGACGCACCCAAGCAGTTGGCGCAGACTCAAACTGGCGACGACGGCCGATTCACGCTGAGCGCGGGAGAAGCGGGCAGCCGGGACAACTCGCTCTACATAGCTGCCAAGGGCGGAGTTCCGACAGCCAACAAAGATGGCGGGGACAACCGGGCGATTGTGCTCCTTGCCGTTCTCGGCAGCACCCCGCCCGCGAAGGTCACGATCAATGAGTTAACGACCGTGGCGTCAGTCTGGACCAATGCCCAGTTCCTCGACGGCACCGCGATCAAAGGCAACACGCTCGGACTGCGCATCGCCGCCGGAAACGTACCGAATTTCGTGAATCTGGAAACTGGCGGCTACGGCGCGACCATCGCAGACGCGTTGAACAGCACCGAAACACCGACCCTCGCCAATTTCGGCTCGCTGGCAAACGTCATTGCGGGGTGCGTAACGAGAGTAAACGCGAATGCGTGCAACGATTTGTTCGCGGCCTCCACCGCGCCGGATGGCAAGGTACCCACCGACACCCTGGCGGCAGCGGAATTCATTGCCCGTGCTCCCTGGCATCAGCCGCAAAAGATCTTCGCGCTGCTGGAGAAGTTCTATCCTGTGCCGCAGGGCAAGCGCGCACTGCGGCCTACGCCTTTCATCCCTTACCTGGGTTTCGCCCCGAGCGCCTGGGTGTTGCCGCTCAAGTTCAGTGGCGGGGGGCTGAGCGGTGGCGGCGGGTTGATGTTCGACAGCGAGGGCAATGCATGGGTCGTCGATAACTTCATGGTCGGCGCGCAGAACCAGGACTACTTCTGGAGCGGTGGCCTCTCGAAGTTCGCCCCGGACGGCACGCCGCTCTCGCCCCCCGTGACCGGATTCACCGGCGGCGGCATTCGAGGCCCCGGTTTCGGGGTGGCCATCGACCCCAGCGGCAAGGTGTGGACTAGCAGCTTCGCGGGCAACAACACTATCTCGGTCTTCGACAGCAGCGGCAAGCCGCTCTCGCCGCCCGAGGGCTATAACTTCGGCGGCAAGCTCAGCAAACTGCAGGGCATCATTGCGACACTCAGCGGCGACATCTGGGCCGCCGATACCCTAAAGTCTCAGTTGGTTCACTTCCCCAAGGGCGATCCATCCAAGGGCGAACTTCTGTGCCAGAACGCCAGCAACGATCCTCTGAAAAATCCGTGCAAGCTCGTGCTACCCTTCGCGCTCGCCGTCGATCAGCGAGACAACATCTGGGTCACCAACATCCTGAGCGACCACGTCACGCGCTTCCCTGCCGCCGACCCAACCAAGGTCGAGACCTTCAAGACCGGCTACTCCGGCAGCGGCCTCGCCGTCGACAGTCTTGGCAACGTCTGGATCACCAACAAGCTCGGCAATTCCGAGCGCGGCCGCTTGAAGATGTTGCAAATGGCGGTTGCGGGGAAGATTAATTTCCAGGGCGACCCCGACGCGACTGCCCGGCTCACCCACGTGCTGGTCAGCGCCATGGCCGAACAGACACCGGGCTGGGAGGGCGGCAGCCTGACGGTCCTGCACCCTGACGGCACTGAGGCGAAGTTCTCGCCAATCTACGGCAAGGGCATCTTTGGTCCCTGGGCAGTCTCGGTCGACGGGAACGACAACATTTGGGTTTCGAACTTCACCAGTGAGAAAGCCGGGATCGTGGAACTCTGCGGGTTTCGCACCGAAAACTGCCCGCCGGGAATGAAGACCGGCGATGCGATTTCGCCGCCGGGCGGTTACGTTGGCGGCGGGTTGCAGTTGCAGGTCGACGTCGGCATCGGCCCGGCCGGCGATGTCTGGGTAACCAACAACTGGCAAACCCCCGCTGCCTGCTACGGCAAGCCCAACGAGGTCATTTCCACCCGCTGTGGCGGCCAAGGTGTGGTTGTATTCTTCGGCCAAGCCAAGCCGGTGCGCACGCCGCAGATCGGCCCACCACGGCAACCATAGGCAGCTCGATGGAACAACTGCGCATAGCCCTCCACCGGTATTTCGCGCCGCATAGACACAGCGCCTTGCTCGCGGCGCTCATCGCTGCGTTCGCGGTGCGCCCACTGATCGGCGACACCGAGGCGGGCTTCCTCATATTTAGCGTTGCGCTGGTGGTTCTCCTGGTCGTGGCCCTTTACAACATCAACGTCGACGAGCTCGTCGGTGAAAGAGGTCGGCTGCTGATTCAGGCCAGGCGGCGGCGAATATTGGGTTGGACGCTCGCGACGGCAGCAGGAGCAGAACGAATAGCGACCGTCTTTGTGCACAGCCCGATGATCAACCTAGCGGGTTCAATCTGCTGGCTGCTATTCGTAGTGTTTGTCACCGTCAGCGAGTTGCGCAGCGTTCTGAAGCAGAGGGAGGTGACCGGCGAAACCATCTGCATGGCGATCTCGGTCTACCTGTTGCTTGGCTTTTGCTGGGCTTTTCTGTACGCAATTATATTCCTGCGGCATCCGGAATCCTTTGCCGGCGTCGTGACTGCAACCACCGGCCAGCCGACCTGGTTTCAACACTTTTTTCCGATTCTCGGCTACTTCAGCCTGACGACGCTGTCTACCATCGGATTTGGCGACATCACTCCGTTGACTCTCCAAGCCCGCTACGCGGCGGTCGCCGAGGGAATCACAGGGCAATTTTATATGGCGATCCTGGTCGCTCGACTGGTTGGAATGCAGATGAGCCAATCAACGGTTCAGCACCCAGAAAATTAGGGTCACCGCGCCGCCTCCTCTCGTACTCCATCTGCCCCAATCGATCCGAATTGGGCACCGGCACCAGATAGCCGAACTGGTTGCCTCGAAATCATCGCGCCAAGTCACTATTCGCGTGATTCGTTCTCCTGAACTAAAAACGTTTCGGCGGTGGATTCGCCGACGTCCATTGGTGCGGGAATCCAGCGTGCGAGACGCGGATTCGCGAAGAGACCAAAGCGACTTGCCGCGTAATTCCACTCACGAATGACGGAGCCGCGGGGGTGTGCATGGTATGCGGCGAATCGGCGCCGGAGCGCGCATATTTCGCCAAGGCGTATTGAGTATCTGTCTCCTCTCCCGGTCAGGAGAGCTGTGCGTAACTAGCGCCGACGCTTCCCTCCTTTCCGTCATCCACGCTTCCCTCCTTTCCGTCGTCCCGAGCGTAGCCGAGGGACCCGGCTCCCTAGGCTCTCCTTACTCAGGTGCTGGCGCCAACAACAACCCCGAATGGTCGAAGGCACCAGATTGCTAAGGTGGTCAGGGGCATCTAACCTCATCGGCTCGCATCGTATCGGATAGGAAATAGCGAGGGTTTCCCAATTCGGGAAGCCCTCGCTTCGTATCGGATTTGCTCGCCCCCGACCCAAAAAGACACTTTCCCTGACAAGCAACTCGCCTGCGGCTTAACATCCCGGGCCGCGATAGCTACTCTCGATCCGAAGGAGTTCTGCATTGAATGAAGGCCGAGGGGACACCTCCGCGCTGCGCCGCCTGCGGCCACAAGTCCTCCAAATCATAAACCTACCTCCAAGGCCGGAACACTTGGTCGCGCCCGACTCCCCGACTCTGACAATGGGCGCAATGCATTTGAGGAAGAGGTGAATCTGTTTAGCACTCCAACAGAACAATCGCTGCGACTGTACCGGGGCGTCCGCCTGGGATTGGCAGCGTTCATCTGCCTGTCCGTGCTTCTGTCTGCCACGGTGGCATGCGCCGAGCGGCCCTGCGCTTATTGCTCGAACGACACCAGTTCAGCTCAGGGTAAAGAAATCACCTATCGTGGATGTCTCTGGCACAATGCCCAGCGTGACGTTTGGGTGCTGGTAGGGCTGGAGGAACGGGGGGGCCCGGTCGCGACCAATATTGCCTTCGACCTCGTGGGCGACACCAGCGCGCTGGCAAAGTACGGAGACTTCGCAGCCCTGAGCGTTCGCGGAATCGTGCTTTCGTCGCCGCCTAGCGAGGGGCAGTCCGGCAAACTCGAAGTGAAGCACGTGGAGGCGCTAACGCCGGTCGCTGAGCTCGACAACTCGTTGACAGACGCATCGCATTGGATCCGAAAGACCGACCAGACCTATGGATTGTCCTTCGCAGTTCCGAAAGAGGCGTCATTCGGGTACGACAACTCCCTTATGCCAAACGATTTGGAGCCAAAAAGCGTTCAAATTCTCGAAACTAGCTTCCCTATCTATCCGGAGAGCAACTATCACGACGCTAATCTTTCCATCTACGTCGATATGACCGCGAGTGAAAAGGATACGTTTTCCATGGGTAACTCGCACCCCAGCCACCATCGTCACCAATATCCGCCCACGCAGAGCGCCCCGGCCGATAAAAATTTCGAGTGGGTCAATGGCATCAAATACACGCAATTCGTCTGTGAGGGCTACGTCAGAATGGACGACTGTTCTGTTTACACCTTCCAGAATAATCTGAGCTATCGATTTGATTTCTGGATAATGCGTGGCCAGCCCGGAATGGTCGAGTGGGGATGTCTTGAGCCAGAGATCGACGAACAGCAGGAGCGCTCCTTTCTCCGCCTGTTCTTTTCGCACGTTAGTTTCTTCAGACCCGAAGTTCCCGCGGCCGATGGCCGGCATGTTACGACCCAGCCTCCGCAGATCATTAGGTTCGAGAAAACCCCGCTTGTGCGTCAGAATGCATTCACATTGAGCTTGTCGCTGTCGTGGGAGGCCAGGAATGCGGACTATGTGCAGTTGTCCTATACATGCGGACCGAAGGCACAACTTCGGACTGGGCAAGTCTATCAAGCAAGTATCGAAGATCCCTCGTTTTCGCGCTCGTGCGACGAGCCTGGGCTTCCCGACGTAGTCGCGAACCGACCTCCCCAGTTTTCACAGAAATTAACGCTGTATGATCAATTCCAGCACGAGCCGGTTCCCCTTCAGATCACCCTGACCCCGTTCGCGCATGGAGTTGCGTTTCCGCAATCGAGCAAATCGCTGTCCATCGACGTGCCGCTTCCCTAGCTATACATCTTCATGCCGTTCACGTCGCCTTGCTGCGCGACATCTCGCCGTGACCGACGCATCGCGCGCCGAATCTTTGCCCGGCACCAGATAGCCGAACTAGCAACCTCGAAATCATCGCGCATCCGTGCTGATGGCTCGGCGCTGGTGTCTGCCAAGTGTCAGCTTGAGAACAGCCCTGAAACTGGCGCCGGTCTAAGGCTGCCACTCCCATCAAGCCACTATTCGTGATTCGTTCTCCTGAACTAAAAACGTTTCACGTGAAACATTTTTGTGAAAACCCCAGCAGGACAGCACCATTTCCGACCACTTCTTAAAAATTTGACTGCCATTGCGCAATTCGGGGATCCGGGTTCCTTCGCTACGCTCAGGATGACTCAAAAAAAGTTATAACAGGCGTCAGGCCGCATCTTCTCTTTTCCCTTTTCACTGGTTGCAGGAATCACCCTGCCCGCGCGCGACAACGGAGCGCGGCCTTAACGGTGGGTGCAGGGCTCAGCCCTGCGGGTCACCCCTGCAATTTGTAGCTGATCTTCATTGCGGTGCGCACTTCGGCCATCGTCTCCTGCGCGACGGCGCGTCCCCTCCGCGTACCCTCGACGATTATCTCGCGGACGTGGCCGGGCTTCGAGGCGAAATGCGCGCGGCGCTCGCGAATCGGCTCCAGAAAAACGTTCAGCGCCTTGAACAGCTTCTCCTTGACCTCGACGTCGCCGACCGTGCCCTTGCGGTAGCGCTCCTTCAGGTCTTCGATTTCCGCCTTATCCGGATTGAACACGTCGTGATACGTGAAAACGGGATTGCCTTCGACGTGGCCGGGATCGGTTGGATGCAGCCGCGTGGGATCGGTGTACATCGACATCACGCGTTTGCGCACGACGTCGGGCGAATCGCCAAGGTAGATGCAATTGCCGAGCGACTTCGACATCTTCGCGCCGCCGTCCGTCCCCGGCAGCCGCGCCACCTGGCCGACCAGCGCTTTCGGCTCGATGAGGACTTTGTCGTACGTGCGATTGAAGCGCCGCACGATCTCGCGCGCCTGCTCGATCATCGGGAGCTGGTCTTCGCCGACCGGGACGAGATGCGCCTTGAAGATCGTGATGTCCGAAGCCTGCGAAATTGGATACGTGTAAAAGCCGACCGGCAGGCCCTTGGTGAAATTCCTTTGCTTGATTTCGTCCTTGAGAGTCGGATTGCGCTCGAGCGTCGCGGTGGTGACAAGGTTCATGAAATAAATCGTCAGCTCGGTCAGCTCCGGAACCATCGATTGAACGACGATCTTAACCTTCTCCGGATCGAGGCCGACCGCCAGGTAGTCGAGCGCGACCTCGAAGATATTCGCTTCGAGCTTCTCGGGATGCTCGAAATTGTCGGTCAGCGCCTGGATGTCGGCGATTAGTAAGTAGGTATCGTATTCTTCCTGAAGGCGTACCCGGTTTTGCAGCGATCCTACGTAGTGACCGAGATGCAATGGCCCGGTGGGACGGTCTCCAGTGAGTATTCGTTTAATCATCGGTCAATAGTCAGTTCTTAAATAGGCTGCGCAAGGTCGCCAGGTTTTCGATATCTTCCTTCATGTCGGGACCCTTGGGCGTCTCCAGGCACATCGGCAGGCCGAAAAACCGCTGATCGTTGAGGATGCGGCGAAACGCGTCGAGTCCGATAAATCCCTTCCCGATATGCTGATGCCGATCGACGCGCGAATGGAAGTCCTTGATCGAGTCGTTGAGATGAAACGCGGCAAGTCGCTTGATTCCGATCAACTTGTCGAGTTCGCTGAACGTATTTTCATATCCTTCCGGAGCGCGCAGGTCGTAGCCGGCGGCGAATGCATGCTCGGTGTCGAAGCATAGCCGGAGGCGCTCGTTTTCAACGACCGCGTCGAAGATTTGCGCCATCTGCTGAAAAGTGTGGCCGAGTGTACTGCCCTGCCCGGCCGTGATTTCGAGCGCGATCTTCACGTTGAAGCCTTTGCACGCGGCGTGCGCCTCGTCGATCGACTTTGCAATCGTCTTGATTCCATTCTCAACCCCCGAGCCGACATGAGCGCCCGGATGCGCGACCAGCGTGGGCACGCCGAGCGCCTCACACCGATTCAGCTCGTCGATAAATCCCCCGACCGACTTGACCCGCAGAGCTTCGTCGGGCGCGCCGAGATTCACCAGGTAGGAGTCGTGCGCGATCACGATCCCGATGCCGGTTTCGATTTGATTGCGTTTGAAATTCTCGATTTCCTCTTTGCTGTACGGCTTCGACGCCCACTGTCGCGACGACTTGGTAAAAATCTGAATGCATTCGCAGCCGGCCTGCTTGCCGCGGGTCAGCGCCTCGCCGACTCCTCCGGCGATCGACATATGCGCGCCAAGGATTGGACGGCTGGATTTGCCGGTATTTGCCATCGTGACATGCCGCCTTTGCGCGCCGGGCTTTGCGGACGCGAGCGCATCGCGATTTTATACCAATGAACGCCTAAAGCGAGCAGCAGCAACCCGCGCAACCGCTCTTGCCCGCGACGCCCATCGGTGGATACTTCATTACTCGTGCGAACCGCGATCATCATAGGACTGACGATTGCCGTCGCGGGATGCGCTCACATCATTTCGCTGCCGCCGCAGGTGACGCTTACGGAAGTGGAGCCGTCGGGCCGCGCCGCCAAGCCGCCCGATTGCAACATGCCGGTGTTGCGCCATGAGCCGCTGAGAGATTTTCGCAAGGTCGCAATCGTGGAAGGATTGGGAAACGTTTATGCGAGCGAGGCCGACGTGCTGCCCGCCGTGCAGCGCAAGGCCTGTGAAACGGGCGCGGATGCGATCGTCATACTCACGAGCAGAGCGCAGACCAGCGAAGCCAGCACGGGCTACTACATCAATTCGGTCGCGATCGAGTACGGCAAGGAAAATCCGGCCGCGGCCGGCACCGCGTATAAAATGCTTCGGTGAGAGTAGCAATGGGCATTTGTCGTTTTCGCGTTGCCGCCGATTTCAGCGCATGATAAGTGCCTGATTGCGGTGGCGAAGCGATCCATAAAGACGGTCGGCCTGGTCGTCAAGCACGAGCGGCCCGAAGCGATCACCATCGCGCGAACCCTCACCCGCCTTCTCCGCACCAGGCACAAGACTCCGCTCGCGGACACTGAGACGGCGAAAAAGATTGGCGCCGAGGCCGTCGAACGGCATCAACTCGCCGATCGTGCCGATCTGATCGTCGTGCTCGGCGGCGACGGCACGCTGCTCGGCGTCGCGCGCCTAGTCGCATCGAAGGGAATTCCGATCCTGGGCGTAAATCTTGGCGGACTTGGCTTCCTGACCGAAGTGACTATCAAGGAGGCGCGCGCCGCCCTGGGACGCATACTCGACGGCGACTACGAAGTCGATCGGCGCATCATGCTCGAGGCAATCATCGAACGCGCATCCGAGGAGTTCACCCAATCGTTTCTGGCATTCAACGACGTGGTCGTCGGCAAGGGCCTGCTCGGCGGGATGCTTCTGCTCGACGTATTCGCCAACCATAAGGCCTTCTGCTCGTATCGCGCCGACGGATTGATCATCGCAACTCCCACGGGCTCGACCGCGTACGCACTCTCCGCTGGCGGGCCGATCGTTTTCCCCACTCTGGGCGCGATCGTGGTCGCGCCAATCTGCCCGCACACTCTGAGCAACCGTCCGGTGGTGCTGCCGGATTCGTACGAAATCGAGATTCACGTGAAGGCGCCGGATCACGACCCGACTTTGACCGTTGACGGCCAGGAGTCGGCGCAACTGGGGCCCGCCGACGTAATCATAATCCATCGCTCACGCCACGTCGTTTCGCTAATCCGCTCGGCTCATCCGAATTTCGAAATCTGGCGCGACAAGCTCCACTGGGGATAGGCGCGCGCGTCCCAGATGCTGCTCGAACTGCACATCCGCAATTTCGCGATAATCGAGGAAGCTCATCTCGAGTTCGGCGCAGGCCTCAACGTGCTTTCCGGCGAAACAGGCGCCGGCAAAACGATCATCTTGAGCGCGCTCGGATTGCTGCTCGGCTCACGCGCGTCGCCCGATATGATTCGCACCGGCGAGAAGGAGGCGGTCGTCGAGGGACGGTTCGAGCTCGAGGGCGAGGCCGCGATGCCTGAACTGGCTGAGCGCAGGCGCGACGGCGAGCGCCGCGAGTTGATCGTGCGCAGAGTGATCGCCGAAGGCGGTGGGCGCTCGCGCGTGACGATCGACGGAGAACTCGCCACCGTGCAAAGCCTCGGCAAAATCGGCGCGTCGTTGGTTCAGGTTTATGGACAGCACGAGCAGCATTCGTTGCTCCGTGCCGAGAGCCATCGCGAGACTCTCGATCGTTACGCGAACCTCGACGACGAACTCGCGTCCTATCGCGAACGCTACGCCCGCGCGCAAGAGCTCCAGTCCCGCCTTCACGAACTAAACCGCCGCGAACGTGAACGCGCGGATTTGCTGGAACTCGCAAGGTTCCGCGTGACCGAACTCGAGCGCGCCGGACTCGTCGCCGGCGAGGACGAAGCGCTATCGCGCGAACGAACCGTGCTCTCCAACGCAAGCAAGCTCGCCGCCGCCGCGCTCGAGACCGAGCAGGCGCTCTACGGCGCCGACGGCGCGGCGACGGATACGGTTTCGCGAGCCGAGGCGCGATTGGCCGATGCGGCCGCGCTCGATCCGAAACTCGGCGATGCGCTCGAGATGATCAAGTCGGCCCGGGCGAACCTCGAGGAAGCGGCGCGCACGCTCGGCGCGTACGCGTCCAGGATCGAGGCGGATCCCGCGCGTCTGGAGGAAATCGACAACCGCCTTCAGGAACTGACCCGGCTCAAGCGCAAATACGGCGGGTCAATCGATAGCGCTATCGAGACGTTGGAGCGATCGCGGGCCGAGATTGGCGAGCTCGAAGGAATCGGCGAGTCGAAAGCTCAAGTCGAAGCCGCGATGGCGGCGGCGCTCGACGAACTCACCGGGCATGCAAATCGACTGTCCTCGATTCGCCAGCGCGCCGGCGGCGAGCTCGGCCGTAAGATGGAAGCCGAATTGAGGACGCTCGGGATGCGCTCGCCGGGTTTCGAGCCGCGGCTCGGCGCGCTCGCCCCGGACGAAGCAGGCTTTGTGCATGCCGGCGTTGCGCTCGGTCCGTTCGGTATCGATACGATCGAGTTTCATCTGTCGCCGAATGTCGGCCAGCCTGCGATGCCGCTGCTCAGAATCGCGTCGGGTGGCGAGCTTTCGCGCGTGATGCTCGCGCTCAAGCGCCTCGAGGCGCAGCGCCGCGGTGTTGCCACGATGATTTTCGACGAAGTGGACGCCGGAATCGGCGGCGCAGTTGCCCAGGTGGTTGGCCGCAAACTGAAACAACTCTCGCGCTTTCATCAGATTTTGTGTGTCACGCACCTGGCGCAGATCGCGGCGTTCGCGGACCGTCATCTGACCGTAGAAAAAGAAGAGCGGCGCGGTTCGACTCGCAGCCGTGTGGCGGTTCTGGAACCCGGCGATCGCACCGAGGAGATCGCTCGCATGCTCGGCGGCGAAGTATCCGACAAATTCCGCCGCGCCGCCCGCGAACTGCTCGATCGCGCCCGGGAATGACGCGCGCTTGACGCCGATTGGCCGCCGTTATGAAACCGCCCCCCCAATGACCAGCGCGGACCCGGTCGGTTGACTCCACGGACGGTATCCGGTTAGCTGAAAAATCTCGCCTGCGGTGGGGCTGTAGCTCAGTTTGGGAGAGCGCCTGAATGGCATTCAGGAGGTCGCGCGTTCGATCCGCGTCAGCTCCACCAATTAAATCAAGTGCTTCACGCCTCGTTGAAATTCGCCGGTGGCCCGGCGATTTGTGAGTTATCGAAGCCTCAATCCGCCGGCGAGACTCGCAGCGTCAGCACGTGAGGTCCGCGGAAATAGCGGTCAAACTCGCCGCCGACGTAGTTCCAATTGTCATTGGGATTGAACCAAGCGTCCATCGTTGGCAAGAACGGCGCGAGCAACAGATTCAAGGCTCCGAGGTCGGGCCGCATATCGAGGCGGACGAGATCGCCTGGGTATGGAGGCCAATGTTCCGATCGATCCGCAAGCGACGTCTCGACGCTGAAGATCTCAGGTCCTGGCACGCATGCGAACGCATGGAATTTGACTTCACGGATCCCATGCCTAAGGCTTGCGACCACCATCATCAGTTCCGACGCGCCGGCGAAAGAATCGGCTGGGACCTCAAGCTGCGATTTGCGCACTTCTATCTTGTCCGCTGTATAGCTCACGCACGAGGCAAAACCGGATTTGGCGTTAAGCGTGTCGACCATATGAAGCGTGCCGTCGGCGTTGAAAAACGAGTGCTCGTAAGTGTCGAGCCTGAGTGTGGAGTCCGGGTTTCCTAGGTATAGCCGTTCGCTTTCATTATCGTGTTCGCCATCGAGGTACTTGGTCTCGCCCTTGACCTCTTCGGTTGAGTTGTCACGCAAGACCATGAAACGCGTAGATCCGATCGTTTGCTTCCCATCGGGACTCAAGACCTTCAACTCAAGCGCGCCGAAATCGAAGGCGCCTATGGAATTCGGCCCGGATGCGACCGCGTTCCCCCAAACTGACGCGTTGGCGGCTAGCGAGAACACGACCAGCAGCGTCGTTTTCAAAATCCGCCTCCCGGGCAATCACAGAACTGCTGGTCAGGCACTCCGGTGGACTTCCGGTGCGAGTTGGCTCGCGGTCGACGCGCGCCCGAATCCCGAGTTTGCGGCTCGATGGCGAGAAATCAGGGCCTCCAGAATTTCGGGGACTTCAAACACCGCATGGTTGTCGAGGGCTCCTACGCTGGTATGCAGGCGGAGGAACTGCTCGCGATCCAGCATCGTCGAAACCGCACCAGCGATCTGCCGGAAGGAAGGCAACACTATTCCGAGCCGATTTTGAGCGATCCAATCGGTGTTGAAGCGCTCCTGCACCATCGTCCAAGCGTTGCGCTCGACTATCACCGGGAGACCCATAACGAGCGCTTCGCTGATGCAGCCCGGACCCGGCTTGCCGATGAAAAAATCAGCTAGCTGCATGAAGTACGGAATTTCTGATGTGAAGCCTACGCAATGGGAGGGATAAGATAGCTTCATGCTTTCGATATGCTCGCGCAGCTTGTCATTGTGACCGCATACGAAAATAAGCTGGGTTTTCAGCCGGACGCTTTCGATTCTTCTCGCGATAGTTGCCATCTGGCTCGAGCCGTAGCTGCCAAACATCACGATGCCGGTCGGCAATTCGGGATCGAGCCCCAGCCGGATTCGCTCGGCTTCGCGGCTTAGCTCCATCTGACTATAGAACTCAGGACGCACGATCATTCCCGAGGTGCGAAACACGCGCGCGCGGTCATGTCCCATAGCGATCGCTTGCCTCGCCGCGGTAGCAGTGCCGCAAATCAGGTACTGCTTTTGTCGTTCGATCCAGAAATGCGGTGGACAGTCGGCAAGGTCGGTGAGAATCGTTACCATAGGAGTGTCCGATCGTGCCTGCATCGCGTCGGCTTGTCGCAGGCCTTCCAGAATCGCGTGATTGAAATTGGGAATCATCGAGACCACGAGGTCGGGCTGCGAGTGCTGCCAATGGCGCGCCAGCAACTTGATAATCGTCGGCTCAAGTTGCCGAATCAGCATCTGCATTATCCGCAGCATCGGACCGGTGCCGATGGTAAGACCATATTTGAGCTGCGAATTGTAGAAGTCTTCCACGCGGACGCCGGTGAGGCGTCGGATCACGTCGGCCGGTTCGAGCAGATCGCGCAGGTTGATTGGATTGATTTGCCACGAACGATGCTGTTGTTCAGCCGCCGATATCAGTGCTCTTGCCGAAGCGCGGTGCCCACCACCCGCGTCGAAGTAGATCAGGTCGAGTTGTGCGTCCGGGTAATTCGTCGATTCGGGGCGATAAGTTGTCACGAGACCGCTCCTTCTGACATCGGTTCTGAAACCAGAATGTTCTGGTGTGAACCACTCCAACGGATGACCTGCACGGTCCCGTCTTGCTCTTCCACTGCCGCCGTCCGGTTCTGCACCCAATCACCGTCGTTCACATACAAGACGGTTCCGATCAGCCGATGATCCGAGCGATGAATGTGTCCGCAGATCACACCGTCGGCTTTATGGTCGCGCGCGGCTGCAAGGACCGCTCGATCGCGAAAATCAGTGAGAAACTCAACGGCCTTGCGGGCGGGGTAACGGAAATAGTCGGAAAGCGAGCGGCCTTCATCCCCTTCCTGTCCGGACTGACGATTGTACCAGTCATGGATCCGCTGGGCGCGCGCGTACGCGTGGGGTCCGATAATCGGCAACAGGCGATTCGGATTGAGCGAGCCATCGAACTGATGCCCATGGGTCACGAGCATCCTGGCGCCGTCGGCGGTGGTATGGATTAAAGAACTTGTGGAAGGGATCGGGCCGAAGAGTGCTTCAACGAGACTGACCTTGGACTCGTCATGATTTCCCGGGAGGAAGACTACGTTGGCGCCACGCCGGCGCCAGTGCACGATCTCATTCACCAGCTCCTGCTGCACCGGACTCCAGTGCCACGAAGGTCCCCAGTTCCATCCGTCTACTATGTCGCCAACTAGGTAGAGGGTCTCCGCAATGTGATGGCGCAGAAAATCGAGTAACGAGCCGGCCTTGCATGCGCGGGTTCCGAGATGAACATCGGATATCCAGATTGTTCGGTAATATTTGGGTTGAATCATCGCCGTCCTCTTCTTCCATGTTGACTCGCGTCGACAACACGAGCGTTCCTTCCGCCTGCAACCTGCGACCCGCCGATCAACCTTCACCGATCGTTCCGACATCCCATGTCGGGACTTCAGCTTCTGATATGCAATCAGATAGAAACTTCGATAACTACACAATTAGTGAACTGCGGCTGAAGAGTGAGATAGAAAAGAATGATAAATGCATTAGCAAGTTGCTACTCGCATGTTAACGCACGGCTACATTCACGATTACCTATTTGATGCCGTGCGGACTGCTCTCCGAAGAAACCATCGCACGAGGTATCGCCATGCATCGAGCGCGCGATGGTGAGGCGCTGGATTTCGCCGGCATCCTTGTAGATGTCGAAGCCGCGCCGCCAGCTACGCAAGTCAGCTTTACTTCGATATAATCGGCCACAGCTTGGGACTACCGCGCGCCAACTGCCGCGGCCCTGACGATTGCCGACACTGAGATTCGGGCAGCCGTACAGGCTGGGAGACGACTGATTAATGCCGAACAAGCCGCAAATGCTGGAAGGCTACCGGGTTCTGGATTTCACGCAGTTCGTAGCGGGGCCGACCTGCACGCGAATCCTGGCGGAGATGGGCGCTGAAGTGATCAAGGTCGAACTCGCGCCTGACGGCGATCGCATCCGCGCCGACGGGCTCAGATCGCTCGCGCCGGAATTCAAGAACTCGAGCCATAGCACCTACTATCTGCAGCACAACCACTCGAAGCTAAGCTTTGCGATCGATCTCAAAAAACCCGGAGCGCGCGAGATCGTGATGTCGATGATTCCGCAGGTCGACGTGGTAGTTGAAAATTTCGCGCCGCGCGTGATCGACCGACTCGGATTTGCCTACAAGGACATCAAGGCAGTCAATCCGAAAATCATCATGTGCTCGATTTCGATGGCGGGGCAGACCGGTCCGCTGTCGGTCAAGGCCGGCTACGATTTTATCGGCCAGGCATATGCGGGGATTACCGACGGCATCGGGCAGGCCGATGGGCCGCCGGCGCTGACGACGATGGCGATCGGTGACGTTTCCACCGGCGTCGCCGCGGCGATGGCTGTCGGCTTCGCGCTGTTGCATCGCGAGCGTACGGGGGAAGGCCAGTATCTCGACGCGTCGCTGCTGGATACCTACTTCCACATGCACGAGAAGACCGTGCCGATCGTGTCGATCCGCGGCGACAAATTTCGTCCGACGCGAAGCGGTTCGATCCATCCCGACGGCGGCACCACCGGCATTTTTCATTTCCGGGGCGACCAATACGTTCTGATTGTATCGACGCCGCATCAATGGCCGCAGCTCGTGCGCGCGCTCGGGATGCCTGAGTTGGCGGCCGACCCGCGCTTCAAGGATGCACGCGGGCGTCGCGACAACAAGGAACAACTGAGAGACGTGATCGAGAAGTGGCTCACACGCTTTCCGGCCCGCGACGATGCGATCGCCGCGCTCGATGCTGAACGCGTGCCGTGCGCTCCGGTGCTGACGGTCAACGAAGCCGTAAAGCATCCGCATCTCAACGAGCGCAAGACGGTTCGCTGGGTCGAGGATCCGATCCTGGGCAAGGTCGCGATTCCGGGTCTGCCGGTGAAGTTTTCGGCCTGGCCGGACCGGACCGAAGTGCGTTCGTCGAGACTGGGCGAGGACAACGAGCGAGTTTTGGGCGAGCTGCTTAAGATGCCGGCGGAGCAGATTCGCAAGCTCTATGCGGAAGGAGTTTTGGTCCGCGATCCGACGCTCGAAAGCAAGGGGTCGTGAAAGGACCGGGCGCGCCGTGACTGCGTTCGCGAGCGCATGCACGCCATCGCCAGAGTGGAGCGCGTTTCGCGACTACCCCGGCAATCCGCTCATCGAACCGCGCTGGCCCGAGTGGATCATCGCGGACCCCACGGTGCTTACGCCGGGGTCGACGCCGGACGGGCGCTGGCATCTCTTCGCGAACGGCCTCGGCCGGATCCATCACTTCACGAGCGCGGACGGCTTCGCGTGGACGCGCGGGAGCCGCGCTCTGTTCGGCGGGATGCGGCCCTGCGTACGGCGCGTCGGCGATCGCTTTCTGCTCTTTTACGAGCACTACCTGAGCCTGCGCCGTTCGGTCGTGGAGCTGCGCACGTCAAGCGACCTCGTGTCCTGGAGCGCGCCCCGCACCGTTCTCGAGCCCTCGATGCCGTGGGAGGGCCGGCTCCCGGCGGTGACCGGCAACCCGTGCCTCGTCGAGGGGCGATCGGGCTTCCTCCTCTACTACAGCGCCGCCGCGGTCTTCCTTAGGGATTGCCTGTTCATCGAGCCACGTTACGTGGGCGTGGCCGAGGGAGACGCGCCGGAGGGGCCATTCCGCAAGCGCGCGCAACCGATTTTCTCGCCCTCACGCGACGATCCGTATCGCAACCTCGGTGCGGGCGCGATCAAGGTCTTCCGCGACGGCGATGGCTTCGTCGGCCTTGAGAACGGGATCTACAGGGACGCCGCGGGCGCGAGCCGCTCGGCGATCCTGCTGCTGGCGTCGGCGGACGGCTTCGCCTGGACGCAGGTGCGGCCCGAGCCGATCCTCGGGCCGGAAGGGAACGGGTGGAAGCGCGCGTTCGTCTATCAGCTCGACGTTGCGCGGAGCGGCCGAGAGCTACGCATCTACTACAACGCCCGGAGCGGCTGGTTCCTCGGCGCCGAGAGGATCGGCGTGGCGATCGCGTCGACGTAGTCCCGCTGCCCGGTCGCGGTCCTCGCGGCTGCACGCATCACCATCCTGAGCTATTCAGCCATGCGACGGCGTCGGTCAGGTCAAATGACTGTGCCAAGTCCATCAAGTCTACGATCTTGCTGACATCGTCCATGGGGAACGACTTCCCGGCTGGGAATATGGGCTCGAGACGGCAGTAGCGATTGCCGAGCAGTTGCGCGCATTGGAAATCGGCTACGCCTACACCGCCGTCCATCATCACGTTGAGGATTGGCTTGATCCGTTGCGCGTCGCCCCAATCGTGGTCCTGTCCCTCGATGTATTGCAGCGACGCGCCCGTGCCCACCGACAGTAGCTTGATCCCGTCCAGTGTCGCGCGCTCGGCGGCTTGATTGCGCCCATCGAGCGCCTGCACAACGGCAGCCATGCTCGGATTGTTGGCGATCACGCCGCCATCGACGTACACGCCGTACGATGGGAAGTAGGTGGGGGCAGCGCTGGTGGACATGGCGACGTCAACCAGCAGAGATTCGCCGTCGCTATCCGCGCCGGGAAAATTGTGGAAGAACTTGGGGTTCCAAGTACGGGAGGAGGGATCAGGCGCCTGATTGTCCAAGCTGAACGATGCGATCAGAATGCGCGGCTTTAGATCCTTGAGTTTGAGAGCGCCGAAGGTCTCTTTCAGGATCTGCTTGAGATTCACGTTGTCGTACTTCGCACCGCTGAGACCGCCTATCTCGACCACATCGCGCGTCCATGAGGAATCAAAAATCAGCTTTCCGTTCGTGACATAGAGGTCGCGGATCTGCGCGGGCGTAAGACCAGCGGCCATACCGAGAGCCAGGATTCCACCCGTCGAGGTGCCGGCGAACATCGTGATCGTGTCGGGTCGATCCTGCAGCAGCCCCGGATACTCGGCTAGAAGTCGATCGAGCAGAACCGCGGTCAGCACTCCCCGGATTCCACCACCATCGAAGGATAGAATTCGAAAGTTAGGCACGCTATTTCACCTCCCCGCTGGTTTTTTATCCAGACTCCTTAGCGGCTGGTTGGAAGACACAGCATTGATTAATTAGATAGCCCGCTTGACTATAACTCAGGTCGTGTCAGAAAAACATTCCGGGTGCATTCGTTTCATAATTAGCAAGGGCTTCGGTTGGAGTCCGGGATGGTTACGAAAGCCGATAACAACAGTTTGTTGTCTTTGTGCTTCGCAGCATGCCAGTGAGCGCGAAGCTCGCGACGGGCTGGTTTCTCGGACGAGGGTGATGTTGGTACTAATGAGTCCGAAACAGCCTGACATGACGGCGATAGAACGATGAAGACTCTCGATTCGGCGGCCATGGGGCGTGACAGGGGCGCTATAAGCGGACTTCGGTGAGGCCGCGAACGGAATTGCCGAGAAAAATGCGATCGGCCGACGCAAGGTCCGCGACCGTCAACACGCATTCACGCGTGCGCATCGCCTGACTATCGAGCATCCATCGTCGCAGCGTGCCGTCCAGCAGCCCGCATTCGAGCGGCGGCGTAAGGATAGCCGCGCCGCGCTGGATGAACAGGTTGGTGCGCGCGCCTTCGGTAACTTCGGCGCGTTCGTTGACGAATATGACGTCGAAGCATCCTGTTCGAGCCGACCAGGTCTTAAGCTCGGCGTCGTACAAGGCGCGCCGGGTCGTCTTATGACGCAGGATAGGGTCCGCGCTCGAAACCGCGGTGGTGGAAATCACCGCGCGTGGCAGAGGTTGCTTATGACCGGGTGGTTCGATTGGTGTGGCGGATACCGATAGCGTACCGTCACGCGCCAGCATCAATCGAATCCGCCAGAACTGCTCGGCGGACAGATTATCAGCGCATCCTTGCAGCGTGCGGACGATCTCGCCCAAGTCGCAGGCAAAGCCCATGCATCCCGCCGACGCCGCTATGCGCCGCAGATGGTATTGCAGGAGCACATAGCCGGACGACCTCGTCCAGAGGATGGTTTCAATCAGGCTGAATTCCGCGTCAGCGGCCATGTTATTGAATGTGAAACCCACCGTGGGTTTCAGCAGGGGGTGACCCCTGCACCCAATGTGAAGAGCATAGGTGACGCCTGCACCCAGTAAAAAGTGAAAAGAGAATCGGCACCGCCGCGGGATGCGAGCTTCGCCCTGTTAGAAGGGCTAAAGGGGAGCGTCGCCCATCCTCTCTCCAGCAGCAACATCCGGTTATGCAAAGGTCTCTTTCACTCGCGGGTCAACGCAATCGCGCGCACCGGCGCCTGAGCTTTCAGCATCGCCTCCTCGAGCTCGCGCGCGGGTTCCGAGCCGACCACGATGGCGCCCCCGACGCCGATCGAAATCGCGCCGTCGGCGACAACGATCGTGCGTATAACAATTGAAAAATCTGCCGCGCCGGAAATCGAAAGGAACCCCAGGGCGCCGGAATAAATTCCCCGCGCCTGGTTCTCGAGGCGATCGATGATCTCCATAGTGCGAAGTTTCGGCGCGCCGGTCATCGAACCACCCGGAAACGCGGCCCTCAAACAGTCCGTTGCGGTCACTTCCGGCCGCAGGCATCCGCGCACCGTGCTCACCAACTGATGGACGGTGGCGTAGCTCTCGACTTCCATCAGGCGGGGCACCTCGACCGTGCCGATCTTGCAGACGCGGCCCAGATCGTTGCGCATCAAGTCCACGATCATGAGGTTCTCGGCGCGCTCCTTTTCGCTGGATTGCAGGTCCCGGCGAATGCGTTCGTCGTCGGCAGCGGTCCGCCCGCGCGGGGCGGTGCCCTTTATCGGCCGCGATTCGACATTGCCGACGCGATCGATTTTGACAAAGCGCTCGGGCGACGCGCTCAGGATCGACAGCCCCGGAAAACTGAGAAAGGCCGCGTACGGTGCGGGGTTGATCGCGCGCAGCACGTTGTAAGTGGCCAGTCGGATCGATTCGCGCCTGCGGAAATATTTTGTTGGTCAGGCAGATTTCGTAGGATTCGCCGCGGCGCAGCTCGTGCAGGCATCGTTCGATCAGTTCCAGGTACTCCGGCGGCGAATGCTGATAGCGCAGCGGGATCGCGGGCACGGGCGCGGCGAGTACCGGCGCGGGCGCGGCAGGCCCGGCTGCAACGCGGCGCAGATGCGCCTCGATCGCATCGAACCATCGCTCGCTTTCATCGGCGCTATCCCCGACGGGCACCAGGCAGACCAGATATGTGACGGCGGCCAGGTGATCGATTGCGATCAGCCGGTCGGCGAACAGGAAGTAAGCATCCGGAGTGGCCGATTTGTAGGCGAAGCCGGCGCCGCATTCACGCTTCAGTTCATAGCCAAGGTAGCCTACAAAACCGCAAGTGAAATCAAAGGGCAAATCGGCGGGAGCAATGCGCGCCTGCTCGATAAATTCCCGCAGGTACTCAAACACACTCTGCTCGATCCGGCGGCTACCTGATGAATCGGCGATGGTAAGCGCGCCACTGTGAGTATCGTACAGAACTCTGAAACTGTAAGGACCCGAAGAATCGCCGAGGAAGGAGAAGCGCGACAGGCCGGGAACGATCAGGCTGCTATCCAGCCAGAATGCGCTTGGCGAACGGCTATACGTTGCCGCATACACGGCTTGCGCGTCGGGACAGATATCGAGGCGCCGCGAGCGAAGCTGAAACTTAGCAGCGCGATCGGCAGTCGGCTCGGCGCGCGGCCGGAGGGCGGACTTTGCGGGCGGAGAAGACGGCTGGGGACGGCGTTTGTGCGTCTGTTTGAAGGAATGGGACAGATCGCGAAAATTCGCCAATATCCGATGGCCATAGTCGCTGCAGATCGATTCCGGATGAAATTGAATGCCCCAGATCGGCCGATCCCCGTGGCGGAGGCCCATGACCACGCCGTCGGCGGTCCAGGCAATTGCCGCCAAGGGCGCAGGCAGAGGAGGCACGACGCATAGCGAATGATAGCGGACGGCAGAAAAGGGGGAAGGCACGCCCGCGAACAGAGGATCGCCATGATGATAGATTTGGGCGACCCGGCCGTGCATCGGCTCCGGCGCAAGCGCGACGGCGGCGCCAAAGGCATCGCCGATTCCCTGATGACCGAGGCAGACGCCGAGGATCGGCGCCGGGGCGAACAGGATCGCGTCGCGGGAGACGCCGAAGTCGCGATGGTTTTGAGGGCGCCCGGGTCCCGGCGAAATAACGATATTGTCGAAGCGGTAATTTTTCAGATCGTCCCAGGCAAGCCGATCGTTTTCTATGACGATGGGTTCCTGTCCGTTCACCTGCGCTATGAGCTGAAACAGGTTGAACGTGAAGGAATCGTAATTGTCGATCAGAAGAGTTTGAATCATTCAAGCCGCCCCAGTCTGTCTGAGAAATTACCGTCGCGAAATTCGCAACTCAACCTCCAAGCGATCAGGGTTGGCGCAGTATGAACGACCGCGCCGAGAGCCTCCACGCTCCAAGTGCAGGTGACACAAGATTAACGGGCGCGCGCCCGCGGTTTGCGTGCGGTGCGAGCGGCGTTGTAATGAATCAATTACATTTGCCCGCACGGATTGCGCATAAGAGGAGATTCATAATGCCCGGATACAGCATGACTATCGACGGCAAGGCGGTGAAGGGATCGAAATCGACCGGCGTGATCAATCCTGCCACCGGAAAGGTCTTCGCCGAAGTTCCCGATTGCACCAAAGCTGAACTCGATCAGGCGATGTCCGCCGCTCAGCGCGCGTTTCCCGCCTGGAGCCGCGACATCAACGCGCGGCGCAAAGTCCTCCAGGAATGCGCGGCTGCGTTGCAACAACCGCCTGAAGGGCTGGCGCGGACTCTAACCCAGGAGCAGGGCAAGCCGCTGGACAAGGCGGCACAGGAAATCATGGGCACCTCGATGTGGTGCGCATACACGGCAATGCTCGATTTGCCCAGCGAGGTACTTCAGGACACGCCGCAGGGCAAAATCGAAATAAAGCGCAAACCGCTCGGCGTCGTCGCCGCGATCACGCCGTGGAATTACCCGCTGATGCTGGGGATGTGGAAGATCGCGCCGGCGCTGCTCGCCGGCAACACCATCGTGCTGAAGCCCTCGCCGTTCACCCCGATCACCACGCTGATGCTTGGCGAGATCCTGCGCGACATTGTTCCGCCCGGAGTCCTCAACGTGGTATCGGGCGGCGACGAGCTCGGTGCGTGGATGACCAGTCATCCGGTGCCGAGAAAGATTTCATTCACCGGCTCGGTTGAAACCGGCAAGAAGGTCGCCGCGGCCGCCGCGCCGGATCTGAAGCGGATTACGCTCGAGCTCGGCGGCAACGACGCCGCGATCATTTTGTCGGACGTGGATCCCGCGGCGGTGGCGCCGAAGATTTTCTGGGGTGCGTTCGAGAACTCCGGGCAGATCTGCAGCGCGATCAAGCGGGTGTACGTTCCAGAAAAGATGTACGCCGCGTTGCTCGAGAAGCTTGGCGAGCTCGCACGCGGCGTCAAGGTGGGAGACGGGCTCGAGGCCGGCACCCAGCTCGGTCCAATCAACAACAAGCCCCAATTCGAGCGGGTGACTGAACTGGTCGAGGACGCCAGGAAGCACGGCGCGAAGATTGTCTGTGGCGGCGCGCGCGTCGGCAAGGAAGGTTACTTCTTCGCCCCCACCATCGTCGGAAATATTTCCGATGGCGTGCGGCTCGTCGATGAAGAACAGTTCGGCCCCGCGCTTCCAGTCATTCCCTACAAGGATGTCGATGATGCGGTCCGCCGTGCGAACGCGACCCAATACGGGCTGAGCGGTTCCGTATGGTCCAACGATTCGGCGCGCGGCGCTGAGGTGGCGTCGCAACTGGAGTGCGGCTCGGCCTGGGTCAATCAGCATCTTGCGATCGCACCGAATCTTCCGTTCGGCGGAGCCAAGTGGTCCGGGATTGGCGTGGAGAACGGTCCTTGGGGTCTGCTCGGCTTTACGGAAATCCAGGTGGTTAACTCGGTCAAGCTGTGAGGCGCGCGCATCGAAGGCATCTTATGGTGTGTTAATAACTGTTGCTTTCGCGGTATCGTGAAATTCGAGCGATACGCGGAGGGCGGCGTTTTTCTGAAATGGGACACTACGACGAATACAAGCGGCGAGTCCTGCGCATCAGCCAGCGGCTGTCCGCCGATGGTTACTTCGGATCGAAGTCCGGCAGCGCGGGCAACGTCTCGATGCTGGTCGAGGACGAGGATGCCGTCGTCGTCACGCCGTCGCACCTTCGGTACGACGTGATGACGATCGAGGACATCTGCGTCGTGGACTTCGACCTCGCTCGAATCGAGGGCGAGCGCAAACCGTCGATCGAAACTCCGATGCACGTAGCGACCTACAAAGTGCGCGCCGACGTCAGCGCCATCATTCATACCCATCAGACGTTCGCGAGCGCACTCAGCGTGCTGAACCAGCCGATCCCGCCGCTGTTCGACGAAGTCACGCTGGCGATCGGCAAAACCGTCGAGGTGGTGCCCTACGCGCTGTCCGGCTCGCGCGAACTGCACGACAACGTCGCGCGCAAGCTCGCCAATCGATGCCATTGCTACTTAATTCAGAACCACGGCGCGCTTTGCATCGGTACCGATTTCGACGAGACTTTCACTTTTGTAGAGTTGCTCGAGAAGTCCGCCACGATCTATATGCAGGCGCTGGCGACCGGCAAGCCGGTGACCATTCTTCCCGACAAGACCGTCGCGCAGCTTCACTCCGCGGTGATCGCGCGCCAGGATCGCGAAATCGCGCGCAAGGAAAAACGCCGCGTCACGCGGATGAAGGCCGTCCCCGAAGCGGAGCCGAGTCACTGATGAGCGGCCCGGTGGTGACGCTCGGCGCTCACGTCCTCGACATCCTCGGCCGCTACGTGACTCAGATCCCCGAGGGGCAAGGCAGCGTGTTGCTCGACGAGATTCGGCTCGCACCGGCTGGGTCTGCGGCGGGCACAGCAGTTGGCCTGGCGAAATTGGGACTTGCGGTTGCGACGGTGGGCGCCGTCGGCGACGATGCCTTGGGAGACGTACTTATCCGCGCGTTGAACGGCTTCGGCGTCGATACCAGCCACGTTATTCGCAAGCCCGGCATCCAGACCTCGGCCAGCATTTTGCCGATTAGGCCAAACGGCGACAGACCTGCGCTTCATGCGATCGGAGCCAACGCCTGCTTTGCGATCGACGACGTACCCTGGCCGTTGATCGAGCGCGCGGCGCATCTGCATCTCGGCGGCAGCGATTCGATGCGCGGACTCGGGCGCGATGGAGCCGCGCAGATACTCCGGCGCGCACGCGACAGCGGCGCGACCACCAGCATGGACATCCTGAGCGAAGGCTCGCCCAAGCTTCTCGCCATCCTGAAGCCGTGTCTGCCATTCGTTGATTGGTTCATGCCCAACGCCGATCAAGCTTGCAAGCTCACGGGATCGCACGCGCCCGAAGAGGCAGCGCATCACCTGCTCGACCTCGGCGTGCGCGGAGTTGTGCTCACGATGGGCGGCGACGGCAGCCTTCTAATGACTGCGCGCGAGAAGGTGCATCTGTCGGCGCACGATATTGCGGTGGTTGACACGTCAGGATGCGGCGACGCGTATTGCGCCGGCTTCATTTGCGCGATCCGGCTGGGTTGGCCGCCGTCGGAATGCATGAAGCTCGGCAATGCTGCGGCAGCGTTGGTGGCACAAGGCCTGGGCTCGGACGCCGGCATCCGCGATTTGGACGATACCGTCCGCTTCATGCGCGAAACTCCCTTGCGTTCCAGCTGACGGTCTTGCAGAAATTGAGAAGCAGGCAACCAGCCTGACTTTATGCTGGGAACAAGACGGGGAACCAAAGATGGATCGAGCGGACGACGCAGAGGTCAAGCGGCCGATATCGCAACCTCAACTCTCGCGCCGCGCATTCGTGGTGGGAAGTCTCGCGGCCGGCTTCGCGCTGGCGGTGATGCCGGTGTCGGCCGACACGATTACGACCGATAGCAACGGATTGGTTGCCGGTGAGGTCAAGATTCCGGTCGAAGGCGGCGAGATTCCCGCGTATCGCGCGATGCCGGCGAACGGAGGGCCTTTCCCGACCGTGCTGGTGGTGCACGAGATTTTTGGCGTCCACGAACATATCAAGGACATCTGTCGGCGCCTGGCCAAACTTGGCTACTTCGCGGTGGCGCCGTTGCTCTATGCGCGTGAAGGCGACGTCGCGAGCATGAGTGACGTTCAGCAGATCATCGCGAAGGTCGTCGCGAAAGTGCCCGACCAACAGGTTGCCTCCGACCTCGACGCTACCGTGGCATGGGCGAAAAGCACGGGTAAGGCTGACACCGCGAAACTCGGCATCACCGGGTTCTGCTGGGGCGGCCGGCAGGTCTGGCTCTATGCCGCACACAACCCCTCTCTGAAAGCCGGGGTGGCGTGGTATGGGCCGTTGCAGCCTCCGGCGGCTGCCATCAGGCCGAAGAATCCGATCGATTTGGTGGATCAGATCAACGCGCCGATTCTCGGTCTCTACGGCGGCGCCGACATGGGAATCCCGGTTGCGCAGATCGAGCAGATGCGCGCCGCGCTCAAGGCGGCGGGCAAGCCGTCAGAAATCGTGATCTATCCCGATACCCCGCACGGCTTCAACGCCGACTATCGTCCCAGCTACAAGCCGGAAGCCGCCAAGGATGGATGGAAGCGGATGCAGGCCTGGTTCAAGGAACACGGCGTAGCCTGAAATATATAATTGCGAGTGACTATTGGAGTGGCTAATCAGCCAGGATATGGATAGCCATTCGCCAGCGCCCTGGCCAGCGACGTATCATAGCCATATATGTCGTCGAAGAAGCGGACTTCGCCATCCGGCTCAACTACAGCCGTACTATAGAGAATTAGTACCGGAATAGGCTTGTCGAGATTCACCTGTACGGTGGTATCGCCGTTCATCGTGGCGCGAATTCGATCCACCGTCCACTCGGGCTTGTCGCGCAGCACCCACGCCGCCAGAGCGACCGGATCTTCGACCCGGATGCATCCGTGACTGAAGTCGCGGCGGGAACGCGCGAACAGTTCCTGCTCCGGCGTGCCGTGCATGTACACGTTATATTGATTGGGGAACATGAACTTGACCAGGCCGAGCGCATTCTTGGGTCCGGGTATCTGCCGAATACTCAGTGCGCCGGAACGAAGTCCGCTTATGACCTCGTCCGTCGCCGGAGATGACGGAACAACGTTACCATTTCCATCTACTACTTCGAATCCATGATCTGCCAGATAATCGGGATCGCGACGCGTCTTTGGGACGAGTTCCGCGCGCTGGATCGATGCGCGGAACAAGCCAATACGGGCGGAAGATTACATACCGCATGTTGTCCGCGAACACGGGCGTCTGCGTACGCATCGCCCTGCCGACGACTACTCTCATCGTTAGGTAGTTGGCCGGCTGACGGCGCATCGTATGTAGTTGGAATTCGGGGATGTTGACGACGATTGGCGGCTCGGGGAAGTCCGGCCGTATCCAGCGATATCGTTCCAGCGTGAGTTGGAGCTGTTGCACGCGGGTTTTGAGCGGCACGTTCAATTGGGTCACGGTGCCCTTACCCAACACACCGTCGATATCGAGGCCATGGCGCTGCTGGAAATGTTTCACGGCGCCGACGACGGCCCCGTCGTAAACGGTCGAGTTGGCGGACGCGCCGGCGTTGGATGGGAGGTCGCCGAGCTGGCGCAATCGCGCGACTAGCTGAGCCATCGACGCAAAGGAATTTCCGGGGCGCACACCCTTCGGCGGTACGGGCACCAGCGGAGCGTCGGCCGCGCTCGCCATCTTCGAGTACGTGAGGAGCGCATCTTCGGCTCGCCGATACCCATCATAAGGTGGTTCAACTTTCGCGATGACCGCGGGGATGTCCGGCGCCGGAAGCACCTGCGTTCTCAGCAGTTCGGCCAAGTCAAGCCGTTTGGGTCCGACGACCAGGCCGAACTTGAAGCGTTGAGGGTTCACCCTTCCAACATGCAGGTCGGAAATGTAGCGCATCGCGCAGACCGTCAGCGCCAGATCGATATGTGCAAGGTCGGTATCGGATGCTCGTGGCACCGACGGTTGCAGCCGGGCCAGTCGCGCGTCCCATCGCGAGGCGTCGTAGTCGTCGGGGTTGAGGCCTTTCGAAGAAGCCTGCTGAAAGAGCAGGATCATGGAGACGGCTTGAGGGCTGGCCTTGCCGTTCTGGATCCAGGCCAGCGAATTGCCACCCGAGTCGTAGAATTTTTTTACATCGTCGCGATAGTCGGTGAAATTGGGCGAGCGCAAATCCGGCAGCGTGCCCGCGGCGATCAGAGCGCCGAGGTTACCGGGGCCTTGAGCCGCGACGCTGGCAGCTTGTGCCGCGTTGGGGGTCGGGGTCGGCGCGGGAGAACCGGCGGCGAAGGCCAGGCTGGGCGACGCGCCAAAGCACAGCGCTGCGATCAGTGCCGCCAACGCTGATTGGTGAATTTTCATGCTTGCCTGCCCCTCGCGATGACACTGTACATAAGTTGCGCGCCGATTCGTCGCAAGAGCGGAGCTGTGGTCGAATTTGCGACAATCCGGAAGCAGCCGTAGTCTGAAGAGCGAGATTTTGCCGTCAGCGAAGCTATGTTCGATTTTTTACAGACGGGTTAGAAATGCCGAGTATCGCTACGTGGATTCGCCAATGCGACGAACATTGGTTTGCGCTTATATTCAACCGTTATCCGCATCTGACGGTGCATAACGCGCGAACTCATCCGGTCGATCTGGGCCAGATGGACGCGTTGATGTTGACGGGAGGCGGCGACATTTCGCGGAGCTTTTTGCGCCAGCCGATCGCGCAGCCATCGTTGATTGTAGATACCGATTGCGAACGCGATGAGTGGGAGTTCAACGCGGCCAACGAGATCCTGCTTTCAGGAAAGCCTATCCTGGCGATTTGCCGAGGTCTGCAAGTGCTGAATGTCGCGATGGGCGGGACCTTGCATATTGATATTCCCGGCCATGACAACGCGGAGAGAGCGAATATACAGTCGCTCAGACATAGCTCGAAGGCGATTCATCGATTCGCTGCGGTGAACAGCTCGCATCACCAGGCGCTCGAGAGGTTGGCCGACGGAGTTGAAGTCGAGGCCTGGTCCGCGAGCGACGGAATAGTCGAACAGGCACGAATCCGCTCGCACCCTTATGCCATCGGGGTGCAATATCATCCTGAAAGAGCTGCGCTTTATCTTCCATTGTTCGCCGATTTCTTCGATCGAGTTCGCAATGGCCGATAGCTAGTCGCGTTGTGTTTTGCAGGTGCTGGATGCTTACGGTTCGCGTCGGTTGCAATATTCATTTTGAATGCGAATCGCCGGCAACGGTTATACTGTTGGTTAATCCGAAATTCGATCCTGACCGTCCCATACGGCATGAAAGACTTGACTTCGGCCGCGCTACCAAGTCCGAATCCTTCGTGGACGCAGACGGCAACGTCGCTTACCGGGTGATTATGGAAACGGGCCTGAACGAGATTCAGCACGACGCGCTGGTGGAGGTGTCCACCGCGTCGGACAAGTCAGGGCAATTCGGAAACGCCCCGTCCGTGGCAACACTCGAGCCGGCATTTTTGCGTTACCTTCTGCCGAGCAGGTATTGCGATTCGGACAAGCTATTCGCATTCGCCGGGCAGAAGTTCGGACAAATATTCGACGCAGGCGAACGCGTGCAGGCCATCTCAGACTGGGTTCATAACAACATCGAGTATCGCTTCGCTTCGGGACGACCGGACATTTCAGCCGCGCAAATCATCGAACGGGGTTATGGTGTGTGCCGCGACTTTGCTCATTGTACGATTGCTTTGTGCCGAGCCCTAAACATACCGGCACGATACGTCACCGGTCATCTGCCGGACATAGGACATGTAGATCCCGGATCGCCGATGGATTTTCACGCCTACAGCGAAGTGTATCTGGGCGGCCAATGGCATGTCTTCGATGCGCGTTACAATGAACCCAGGATAGGCAGAATAAAGATCGCGCAAGGGCTGGACGCGATCGAATGCGCCTTTGCGACTGTGTATGGACCGGCGCGCTTGACTAAGTTCGAGGTATGGGCCTACCAGGTCGATCCTGGCGAGGTCAGAGTAGGCGATCCGATTGATCTGTCGAAGCGATTGGACGGATCCGAGGAAATCCAGTCCTAAGCGGCGGCTACCGGACTCACTTCCAACTCATAGGCCATGCGAAGGCCGCCTCCCGCGCTGTTATACACGCCCGAAACGGGAGGTAAGTCGTTGTAGTCTCTGCCGACCGCAACGCGTATGTGGCGAATCATGGTGCGAGTCCTATGAGTAGGATCGAACCCGGTCCATCCGGCGCCGGGCAATAGCGCCTCGATCCACGCGTGGCTTGCCAGTTCAGGAGGCGGAGACTTAGCATCGCGGTCAGGATCAGGAGCTAGATAGCCGGAGACATAGCGGGCGGGAATTCCGGCCAGGCGGAGCAGACCTATGCTGAGATGCGCGAAATCCTGGCATACTCCGCCGCCCGTGGTGAGTATGTCGTCCACGGTGGAGTGTACGTTGGTGGTCGCGCAGTCGTAGCCGAATTGATTGCGCACGTAGAGGATCATGCGCTCGGTGTAGGCCGTGATGTCTTCGGATAGCTCGGGGCGCACAGACCAGAAAAATCTTCGCAAGCGATCGCTGAATGGTACATAGCGGCTCGGATTCAGAAATTCGCCGTATTCCATCATCCTGGCGGAATCGCCAGCCAGATAGTCGTGAACCGTGATCCGATCCGACGGTTGAGCAGGCAGCGCGACCCGTTCGACTATCGAATCCGAAGCGATTACCAGCTCGGTGTGGGGCGGTTGGATGTCGACCGAATGCGTGAGATTGCCGAAAGAGTCTCGATACTCGGAGATCTCGGCAGCTGGGGTGACCTCGAGGCTGAAAGCGATGCGCTTTTGATCGGGAGCGTCGATTGGAGTTAGTCGCACATCGTTATGCGAATGAGAGGCCGGCCGTTCGTAAACGTATCGAGTGACGTGTTTGACGCGGAATCGCATACGATCAGTTATCAAGAATTATAGCCGTGCCGCGGCACTCGCTTCAACGTGGTCGGGCTGGCGGGGCCGGACGCGGCGCTTTCGCGCAGCCGGCTCATCATGCTTTAGATAGAAATTCAGACGCCAGGGTTCGGCGCACTGAAAACGAGACGAAAAATATGACATTCAACAGTCTTCTGATCGCCAACCGTGGTGAGATCGCAATTCGCATCATCCGTGCGGCCGCCGAGATGGGCATCCGCACCGTGGCCGTTTTCGCGGACGAAGATTCCACGTCGCTGCACACGCGAAAGGCCGACGAGGCGCGTCGTCTAAGCGGCGCGGGCGCGGCCGCGTACCTCGACGGAGAACAGATTATCGCGCTCGCCAAAGAGGCGGGCTGCGATGCGATCCATCCCGGCTACGGGTTTCTCAGCGAGAACGCCGGCTTTGCGCAGTCGATGCGCAATCGAGGGCATCACGTTCGTGGGACCGCGAGCCGAGATACTCGAACTATTCGGCGACAAGGTGCAGACGCGGCGGCTGGCCGAGCGATGCGGCGTGCCGATCCTGCACGGCAGCTCGGCGCCGACGAGCCTCGATGAAGCGCGGCGCTTTTTTTCGTCGTTGGGCGAGGGCGCTTCGATGATGATCAAGGCGGTGGCCGGCGGCGGCGGCCGCGGGATGCGCGCCGTCTCGCGCTTCGAGGAAATCGAGAAAGCATACCAGCGCTGTCAGTCCGAGGCGCGCGCGTCGTTCGGCAACGGCGACGTGTACGTCGAGCAGTTGATGCCGCGCGCACGTCATATAGAAGTGCAGATCATCGGCGACGGCTCAGGTGACGTCAGCCACCTCTGGGAGCGCGAATGCAGCATCCAGCGCCGCAATCAGAAGATCGTGGAGATAGCGCCGAGCCCGGGACTGGAGCCGGCGCTTCGCGATCGGCTGACCGGGGCCGCGGTGCGGATGGCGAAGGAGGTGCGTTACGACAACCTCGGCACGTTCGAGTTTCTGGTCAATGGCGATGCGTCCGCGAAGAAGGACGAGGCGGGCTTTGCCTTCATCGAGGCCAACCCGCGGCTCCAGGTCGAGCACACCGTCACCGAAGAGGTGACCGGCATCGATCTCGTCAAGCTGCAAATACAACTGGCGGCAGGCCGCTCGATCGCGGAGCTCGGGATGCAACAAGCGGACATTCCCAAACCGCGCGGGTTCGCGATGCAGGTGCGAATCAACATGGAATCGATGCGCGCCGATGGCAGCGCGAAACCGGCGGGCGGGACGATCACCGCGTTCGAGGCGCCGTCGGGACCGCGCGTGCGGACCGATTCGTTCGCCTATGCGGGATATACGACGAGCCCGAACTTCGATTCGCTGCTCGCCAAACTGATTGCGCACTCGCACTCGGCGGATTTCGCCGACGTGGTGACGAAAACATATCGCGCGCTATGCGAATTCAGAATCGAGGGCGTGCCGACCAACATTGGATTCCTGCAGAGCCTGCTGCGGCATCCCGAGTTCATCGCGAATCGCGTTTACACGCGCTTCGTCGAGGACAATATCGCGGCGTTGGTTGGCACTGCAGAATCCGGGCATCGGCGGCTGTTCTTCGAACATTCGGCGCCGGCTCCCAGAGCGGGCGCCGAGCATGCCGGCGCACGGCGGGCAGGAGCCAAGATCGACGCGAGCGATCCGCTGGCGGTGCTCCATCATGGTAAATCCGGGAGTAACGCGCCGTCACCATTGGCGGCTTCCACCACGGTCGTGACCCCACAAGCGCACGACCTCGCGGGGCCAGAGAACACGGTCGCGATCGAGGCTCCGATGCAGGGCACGATCGTTTCCGTCGATGTCAGCGAAGGCGACCGGGTGCATCGCGGCCAGCAACTGTTCGTGATGGAAGCGATGAAAATGGAGCACGTCATCGCAGCCGACAAGAGCGGAATCGTGCGGCGCATCACGGTTGCCAAGGGCGACGCAATCTTCGAAGGACATCCACTCGCTTTTATCGAGGAGGCCGACGTCGAAACGACGCATAGCGACGCGACCAAAGACGTGGACCTGGATCGTGTGCGTCCCGATCTCGCGGAAGTGGTCGAGCGTCATGCGCTTGGGCTCGACGCCGCGCGGCCCGACGCGGTCGCGCGCCGGCGCAAGACCGGGCAGCGCACCACTCGCGAAAATATCGACGACCTGTGCGACCCGGGCACCTTCGTCGAGTACGGTCCACTGGTGATTGCGGCGCAGCGGCGGCGGCGCACGATCGACGACCTGATCAAGAACACGCCGGCCGACGGAATGGTCGCGGGAATCGGACGCGTCAACGGCGACCTGTTCGAGGAATCCAAAGCGCAATGCATCCTCATGTCGTACGATTACACCGTGCTCGCCGGAACGCAGGGGCAACAGAACCATCGCAAGAAAGACAGGATGTTCGAAATCGCGCAGAAGTCGCGTATCCCGGTGGTGTTCTTCACCGAGGGCGGCGGCGGGCGTCCCGGAGATACCGACGGGCTTGGCGTGGCAGGACTCGACTGCATGGCGTTCAACTACTGGGGAAAGTTGAGCGGCCTGGTGCCGCTAGTAGGTATCAACTCCGGCCGGTGCTTCGCCGGCAATGCAGCATTGCTGGGATGCTGCGATGTAGTAATCGCCACCAAGGGATCTAACATCGGGATGGGCGGTCCCGCGATGATCGAAGGCGGCGGACTGGGTATTTTTCGACCGGAAGAAGTAGGACCGATGGATGTGCAAGTGGCTAATGGCGTGGTAGACATTCCGGTCGCCGACGAGGCCGAAGCAGTACTAGTGGCCAAGAAGTACCTATCGTACTTCCAGGGAGAGGTTCGCGACTGGGAATGCGCCGAGCAGCGTTTGTTGCGCACAATCATTCCCGAGAATCGACTTCGCATTTACGATGTCCGCTCGGTCATCGAGACTCTGGCCGATACCGGATCGGTGCTCGAGATACGCCGGCAGTTCGGCCCCGGGATGGTGACGGCGTTGATCAGGATCGAAGGACGTCCGGTCGGACTGATCGCCAACAACCCGGTTTATCTCGCGGGCGCAATTGACAGCAACGGCGCCGACAAGGCCGCGCGGTTCATGCAGCTTTGCGACGCGTTCGACATTCCGCTCGTGTTCCTGTGCGACACTCCCGGCATCATGGTTGGCCCGGAGGTGGAGAAGACGGCGCTGGTGCGGCATGCGGCGCGGATGTTCGTGACCGGCGCGAACATCAGTGTGCCGTTTTTTACGATCGTGCTGCGCAAGGGCTATGGACTGGGCGCGCAGGCGATGGCGGGCGGCAGCTTCAAGGCGCCATTTTTCACGGTCGCGTGGCCGACAGGAGAGTTCGGCGGAATGGGGCTGGAGGGCGCGGTGAAGCTTGGCTATCGCAACGAGCTCGCCGCGGTCGAGGAGCCCGGCAAGCGCAAAGAACTGTTCGACGAAATGGTGGAGCGGATGTATCGCCACGGGAAAGCGGTAAACACCGCGTCGCACTTCGAGATCGACGACGTCATCGATCCGCTCGACTCGCGCAAATGGATCGTCGCGGGCCTGCGATCGACGCCGCCAAAGGCGCCGCGCACCGGCAAGAAGCGGCCCAACGTCGATACCTGGTGACAGGCGCCGCACGGCACAGAGCCCGACTGCGCTGCGCCGCACGACGGAACCCGCGATCGTCAGCCGGGCCGCGACTTGACGCTGAGTTCGGTGAGCGGCTACAAATCGGATGTCTTAAGAGTCAAAAAGGAAATTCCGGTTTAGATCTGTCCCCTGGACTTCGACCGAAATTGTCTGGCCACTGTGACGTTGCCACGCAAAAGCGGTATACCTGCATGAACGCGCCTGCGACTTGATCCCAGGAATATCGGGCAGCGACTTTCCGCCCTTGTTCTCCCATATGTCTTATCAATGTTGGGTTGTTCAGTAAGTAGCGTATCTTAGACGCAAGCTCAATGGAGTCGTCTGTTTCGAGCAAAAGGCCGGTTTCGCCATCAAGTACAATTTCCGGCGTTCCTCCTCGTCCGGTTGCGATTACCGCGGTTCCGCACGCCATTGACTCTAAAAACACTAGGCCCAATCCTTCGACCATCCTACTCGGCGATGCAAAGAGTATCGCCCCTTTATATAAGCTCCATAACTCAAGTCGTGACTTTGGACCAAGCAATTGGACACGTTCCGACAAGCGAGTCTCAACGATCTGCCTTTCTATTGTCGTCCGGTCCGGTCCAGCACCAGCTATCAGGAGATCAAGGTCCGGGTACTCCGGCGCGATGATCGCAAAACTAGAAATCAACGTATCTACGGCCTTAGCGCTAAGCTTCAAACGGCCAGCAGAAAATATGTACGGTCGCTGGCGCAGGAACGGCGTGGCCGCGTCAGCTCCTGCAGTATCAACGCCTCCTATGATTGTTTTAGCGTTTCGGGCGGGCGGGAACACTCTTTCATACGAGGTCTTGACGGCGTCTGAAACCGCGGTAAGTGCTGTGACATACTGCAACGTAGTAAAGATTTCTGGATCTGGAGCTATACCTTCCGGTATTCCGATTGCCACTGCATGCAAGCTCTCGACGAGCGGAATGTGAAGCGAGTTGCACGCGTGAACCAACGTCACTAGGTTGCGCCCCGGAGACAGGTGTGAGTTGACGATATCAGGTCGCCAAAGCTTGAGGAAGTTTTCTAGCGCTTTGGCGCCACGCGGTTTACGTAAGAACTCTCGAAGGCGGCGCCATCGCGAGCGATGACGTCTGTACGGGGGGATGGGGAGGTATACGCACCTAAGACTCGAAGATCCTGCGTCCTCAACACGCAAGAGAGGTGGTGACAAAACTGTCACCGTGTGACCAGCCGCTTGACATCTCGTCCCCAACTCTTCGACAATCGTCTGAATGCCACCCGCCCAGTGGCTTGGAAATGGCACATTGGGAACAAATAGGATCCGCATGCAGTTTGGTATCCTAGCCAGGATTCCGTTTTGAGTCCTCTAATTGCAACTCCCGTATAGGCCGGACGGCCACCCGCCGCAAGGCCCCAGGCTAATTCACGACGTTGACGGATCCCGTCGAGAAACGCGCGCACGTTGGCGATTGCCGATCCGCCGCACCGCCGAAACTGAACTACTCCGGAGCGCTGAGCGTCAGCGCCGTAAACCACGCGCTGGGCGGGTGATTCCCGCTTCAGCCAATCGCGTGTTTATGTTCCTGACAGCACGCTCGCAATTTTTGCATTTCAAGCGAGGTGCACTAAGCTGAAAGCATGAACCGTATATCGACTCTGTTGATCGCAGTTACGCTTCCTGTCGCTTTCGCTGCTCCAACGATCGCGCAGGAAGGGAAAACGCTGGGCACCGTCGTCAACGGAAATACCACGACCACGTTCAAGGCCGCCGACACTCGCGATATCGACACGCAAAAGCTCAAGACCTGGAACGCTTTCGCGGCCGGGCATCCGAAGGTCGCAAGCGAGCTCGCCCACAATCCCGCGCTGATCAATGACGACGCTTATGCGAAGAAGCATCCGCAACTCGGCGCGTTCTTCACGGCGCATCCAGATATTCGCGAGGCGATGGCGGCGAATCCCGGCAACTACGTTGCGATTCCGCCGCGTCCCGGCGAATAGCCGCGCTCGCTCCGCAGTCTGATTCGATCGGGCAGCCTGAGGCTGTCAACCGCGGGCTGGCCGTCATGAGGCGGCCATCGTCCCGGATTGTCGCGATTGGCGCCTACGCTGCCCACCACCGGCGCCCGAATGAATCACGATTTCCGGGCGCGCGTCGGCGTAATTGGGTGCTGCCCGGTTCTGGTCTGTAATATAAACTTCTCCTTGCGCAGGCGATATCAATCCCGCCGGGCCGCGCGCGCGGCGCGTGACGCCAGCGGCACCTTCGTCGCGGAGGCGGAGCACGAAAGCGAGCGCAAAGGACCGATTGAACGAGATGGAGCAGCCAGCAACGCTCACGGATTGCCGACGCTCCGCTTCATCGGATTGGTACAGTGATCCGCTGGCAGTCATTATGGCTGCGTTCTGCGTTTACGCCGCGTACTTCATATTTCGCTCGAGCGCCGAGATCGGCGGGGTCAGATACTTCTCACTATTCGACGACGACATGATCTCAATGACGTACGCGCGGAACCTGGCGCACGGTTACGGCCTGGTCTGGATCCCGGGTGGACCGCGAGTCGAGGGCTACACGAATCCGCTCTGGGTCTGCTTCATGGCGTTGTTCCATTTGAGCCCGCTTTCGGCGGCCAAGATGAGCCTCTGCATCCAGATCAGCGGCGGCCTTTTTCTGCTGCTGAATCTCTGGTGCGTGCGGGAAATTGCGAGAACCCTGTGGCCCGATTCCAGGCGCGCCGCCACCGCCGCGGTTTTTCTCACTGCATTCTATTTTCCACTCGACAATTGGGCGCTGCAGGGCGCTGAGGTCAGCATCCTGACGTTGATGAGCAGCGCCGCGGTGCTTGCGGCGCTGCGGTTTGAAGCGCCGCGGGCGCCGGTCGCACTCGCAGCTATACTGGGCATCTCGACGTTGGTGCGGCCCGATACGGCTGGATTCGCGTTCGTTCTGCTCGCGACTATTCTTGCGCTGTCGCCGAAAGAACGATGGCGGCAGGTGATCGCGATTGGCGCGGTGGTGGGCTTGTTTCTCGCGGCGCAAACTATATTTCGAATCGCGTACTATGGCGACATCCTGCCTAACACCTATTACCTCAAGCTTACCGGCTATCCGCTGATTGCGAGGCTTGGGCGCGGTCTGTCCGTGTCGGTCCTGTTCTTGTTTCCGCTGCTTCCGCTTATGCTTTTGATGCGCCATCAGCACCTTTTCCGCGACGCGCCAAGAGCGATCGCCTTGCTGGCGACGCCGTTGGCCGGCCAGTTGCTCTACAGCATCTATGTTGGAGGCGATGCGTGGGAGTGGTGGGGCGGATGCAATCGGTACGTGGCGGTCGCCATGCCGCTCTTTATGATCCTCACGGCGCGCGCGATAGATATTGCCTGCCGGTATCGCAGCCCTCGGGGCGCCGCAATTTCGTTCGCGGCCATTACCGCCGGAGCGCTTGTGCTGATCAACGCGCAAAATTTTCGCGAGTTCCTGATGCTCGCAGTTCCGCCGCAAACCGAAGCAAACGCCGAGATGATAGAGCAGGCGTTGTTGCTTGACCGCGTGACGGATTCAAGCGCGACCATCGGGGTGGTCTTGGCGGGTGCTATTCCCTACTTCTCGCGCCGTCCCGGAATCGATTTGCTCGGCAAGAACGACCGCAAGGTCGCGCATGAGCAGCCACATATACGACCCAACTATTCCTGGTGGTGGGAATTCTCCCCTGGCCACAACAAGTGGGACTATGCGTATTCGATTGGGGAGCAGGCTCCCGATGTGCTGATGCAGATCTGGAGCCCTGATCGGGCGGATGTTGCGCTATTGGAAAGCCGCTATGAGCCAGTGAAGCTCAATGGGTTCACTTGGTACCTGCGCCGCGGCTCACCGCACATCAACCGCGACGCGCTGGGCAGAGAACTCGCGCATTCCAGCGCCAAGCCAAGGTTTACGCGCTTCGTAATGGACCAGAACAGGTGAGCGCGCGCCGTCACTCGCCGCTCCTTTCTCGTACCGTGCGGCGGGCGAAGCCTTTGGAGCGGCGCTTCTTGACCTTGGTCGCTTCCGTCTGGCGAGTCTCCGCAAAATCTATCATCGCCTGCTGACAGGGCGGAGATGCGTCGGCCGCAGCGGTCCTGACGTAGGTGCCGTCGGCCAGCATTTCCCACTGGCATCGATTGGGCCGCAGCTGGACGTCGAGCACGATGCGCAACTCCTTGCGCAGTTGAGGATCCTCGACTGGCGCGACGACTTCGACGCGACTCTCGAGATTGCGCTTCATGCAATCGGCGGAGCCGATGAGAAAATCCTCCGCTCCGCCATTGCGAAAATAAAAGATGCGGCCGTGTTCGAGGAACCGGCCAACAATGCTCACCACGCGCACGTTTTCCGACAGCCCCTGGATTCCCGGGCGCAGCCTGCAGGTGTCGCGGACTATCAGGTCAACCTTCACGCCACCCTGCGAGGCGCGATAAAGCGCCCGCGTTATGTCCACGTCCTCGAGTGCGTTCATCTTGAACTGAATCAGCCCGGGTGACGCGGCCGAATTGAGCTTGATCTCGCGCTCGATTCGCGCCAACAGCGCACGCTTGAGCACGGTCGGAGCCGGCAGGATCTTGCGATAGGGACGATCAGGCATATAGCCAGTCGTCAGGTAGTTGAACAACTCCGTCAGGTCTTCGCCAATAGTAACATCGCAAGTCAGTAGTCCATAGTCGACATAAGATCTCGCCGTCCCCGGATGATAGTTGCCGGTGCCGATGTGTGCGTAACGGCGCAGACCGTTGTAGTCCTGGCGAACTACCAGGATCACCTTGCTGTGAGTCTTCAGACCGACGACGCCATAGGTTACGTGAATTCCGAATTCCTCGAGTCTGGTCGCAAACTGGATGTTCGCAGCTTCGTCGAAGCGCGCCTTCAACTCGACCACCACCGCCACCTGTTTGCCGTTGCGCGCCGCGTCGCACAGATAGCCGATGATTTTCGAATCAGGCGAGGTCCGATACAGCGTCATCTTGATCGCGCGGACCTTCGGGTCGTCCGCGGCTTCGCGCAAAAACCGCTCCACCGACGTCGAGAACGACTCGTACGGATGGAGCAGCAGGAACGAACCGGCGTCGCGAATGACGTGGAAGATGCTGCGCCCGACGGTGAGGCGCGGATGATCCACCGGATGATGCGGCGGATCGTGCAGCGCAGGCGCGTCGATCGCCGCAAGCTCTCCCAAGTCGCGCATCGAAAGCATCCCGTCCACTTCGAACACGTCGGCGCGTTCGTCCAGTCCAAGTTCAGCGGCCAGCATTCCGCGATGAACCGGATTAATTCCGATCAGCACTTCGAGCCGCACGATTGGCGCGAAACGGCGGTCGCGCAGCTCGGATTCGATCAGCGCCAGCAAGTCGTCGGCCTCGTCCTCGTCGCGCTCCGTGTTGGCGTTGCGCGTCACCCGAAAAAGCTCGTACGAGTCGATCAGCATCGACGGAAACAGCAGATCGAGATTGTTCGCGACGACGTCCTCGAGCCGGACAAAATCACTTTGATTGCCGACCCGCAGAAAGCGCGGGATTCCGAAACCGATCGGCACTTTCACCCGTGCCATCAGGGGGTCCGAGTCATTCTGGTAACGCGCCGTCACCAGCAGGTTGAGCGACAGGTTCGAGACGAACGGGAACGGATGCGCGGGATCCATCGCCTGCGGCGTCACCAGCGGGAAAATGTTCTTGTAGTAATACTCGCGAATCGACTTGCGCTCGTCGGCCGAGAGGCTGGCGTACAGACGCACGCGAATGCCGTAGTTCTCGAGCTGGTTGAGAATTCGCGGCCCAAGCTCGCGCTGTCGCTGCTCGAGCTCGCGCACCACCAGGTAACACTCCGCGATCTGTTGTTGCGGCGTGCGCCCGTCAACGGTCAGCTCGTGCATCCCCGCGACGACCTGCTGCTTGAGGCCGCCGATGCGCTTCATGAAGAACTCGTCGAGGTTGGACGCGGTAATCGCGAGAAACTTGAGCCGCTCGAGCAGCGGATTTCGGTCGTCTTCCGCTTCACGCAGAACGCGTCGATTGAACGCGAGCCAGGTGAGTTCGCGATTGAGAAACAGGTCGGGCGAGGCAAGCTCCTTGTCGATTCGCGGCGGCGGCGCCTTCTCGACCGCCAAGACCGGTCTCTCGACCATCGCAGCTATCGCCGGCGAATCGGCCGCGGCTCCATTTTGAGTCGCCGGCGCATCCGCAACGGTCGTCGCGGCAACTATCCCGGGATTATCCGCCTGGTTCCCCATATGCTCATCCGGTCCCATCCTGCCCATCCTGCCCCAAGCATTCTAGCCGCCCGCGCGGTCTATTGCCTATCCCAGTCCCTGGCCAGACATACGTGAGCATTTCCGCGGTGTTATAGGATGTCGATTTGTTATCGACGTGTCGATTGTGCGATTCTTCCGACTGGTTTTTCACCCCGGTGGCAGCATGAATGATTATTTGTATGAAGTCGCAAGCCGGCTCGTCGCGTTCGACACGGTCAGCGCAAAAAGCGATCTCGACGCGATGGAATACATCGCAACCGAGCTCGGACCGCGGGGATTCAAAACCGCGCTTCAACCGGTCGAGTTGTTCGGAGTCTCGCAGGCCAACCTGGTCGCATGGGTTGGACCGCCGCGCGCCGACGGCCTGATAATTTCAGGACACGTGGACACCGTCCCCTACGACGGACAGCCGGGATGGGAGCGGGAGCCGCTCAAACTCGAACCCGCGGGGGAGATAATTTACGGCCGCGGCACCACCGACATGAAAGGATTCATCGCGCAATGCCTCGACGCGGCGCGCACCCTCGATTCAGCCCGGCTCAAACGCCCCTTGGTATTCGTGTTCACCGCGAGCGAAGAAGTCGGTTGTCTCGGTGCGCATAGCGTCGCGCCTGCGCTCAAACAAATTTTAGGCGACACTCCCGTCCCGCGGCTGGCGTGGATCGGCGAGCCGACCTCGTACGCAGTGTGTCACGCCCACAAGAGCATCGTGGCATTCGGCGTAAGCGTCCGCGGCATCGGAGGCCATAGCGGCGCACCGGCCAGGGGCGTCAACGCGATTGCCGTGATGGCCCGCGTGATCGACACGATCGGCCGTTTTCAGCAGGAGCTCGCGGCGCGCCAGCGTGCTGAATATGCGGCGATTTTCCCCGACGCGCCGTGCGACGTGCTGAATTTTGGAACAGTGCAGGGCGGAATCGCACTCAACATGATCGCCGAGGAATGCAAGCTGCGCATCAGCTATCGCACGCTGCCCAACGCCGATCCGCTCGACGTTTACCGTGAGATCGGGCGCCGCCTCGACGCGCTCGACGGCCACGACTATGCGGGCCGCGAGCATCGCGCAAAAATTGAAATCGCACTCTTGAACGTCGTGCCGAGTCTCGACTCGCCGCGCGGGACGGCTCTGGAAGCCGCGCTGTTCGGCGTCACCGGGGCGAATACCTCCGGCGGCGCGCTCTACGCCACCGACGGCGGATGGTTCACCGGCTCGGGAATCACCTCGCTCATCTGTGGGCCCGGCGATCTCGACCAGGCGCATCAGCCCAACGAGCACATCCGCCGCGACGCCTTCGAACGCGGCCCCGCGATGATTCACAACGTGATCGAACGCCTGTGCTGCGCCGCGTGATTTACTGAACTGAAATAGGTATTCGTACTTCGAACGACGATTCGATCGCGACGCCGTTGTGCACCGCGGGGAAGAACTTCCACTGCTTGAGCGTGTCGAGTATCACCTGGTTGAGGCGCGGACTCGCGGTCGGCTTTTCAAGCGTGACCTCGCTGGCGCCGTCGAACGATACTTTGAAGCGCGCGACCGCCTCGGTCTGGATCGCATCCTCGCGCAGATCGTCGGGTATCACCGGCGTCGGCGCGTAGATCGCCCGCGCACCCACCGTATCGCTGCCGATTCCGCCGCCTGATCCTCCGCCGGCTTCCGAACCGCCGCTCTCCGCCGCGCTTGCGGCGCCTGCACCCGGAGCTTCCTCGACTCCCGGCGCGTTCGTCGATTTTTCGGTGCCGTACTCAGAGCGAATCACCGGCGCCGCAGGCGCAACCTTCTTCTCGTGAGCCGCCGGATGGGGTTTGACGATCGGTTCGGACTTTGGATGAGGAATCGCCGGCGCCGCCGGATGAATCGCTCCACCTCCTCCCTGCAGCCCGCCGACTTCCCGCGGTATCTCGACCAGCCGCGCCTCGATCGGCGCCAGCTCTTCGCGCGGCGCCTTCGTACGCATCAGGATGAGCGAAAATCCGCTCAGCAGAATCGCCCAAATCGCGATCGCCGCCGGGACAATCCACAGCAGGCGCCGCACCGGCTCGTCCAACTCGGGCGGTCGCATCGCGATGCGGGCTGCATCGGTCATGGTTAGTGCTTCACGGCAATCAGAAATTTCTCGACGCCCGCGCGCCGCGCCTGAATCATCGCCTGCACGACCGTCCCCTCCGGCGCATCGCTGTCGGCGTTGACCACCACGGCCATATCATTCGTCTTGAGCAGCGGTTTGAGCACGAACGCAATTTGCTCGAGCGTGGCCGGCGTCTTGTCGATGAAAATGTGACTGTCGCGCGTGACGGTCAGCGTAATCGGCTCGCGATGCTGCAGCGATTCAGCCTCACCCTTGGGCAGATTGACCGCGATCGAGTTGAGACTCTGCATCGACAGCGACGCCAGCATGAACGTCACCAGCAGAAAGAACATCACGTCGATCATAGGGATGATTTCGATTCGCCCGTGACGAAAACTGCGCGCTCTTCGCAGTTTCATCGCATCTCCTCCCCCTCCCTGCGCGCGCTCATCGCGCCACCGCCGCCGGGCGCGGGCCAAGCGCGGACTCGCTGCCGCCTTCCTGGTCGAGCCGTATATGATCGACCAGCCGCGAGCCCAGCCGCTCCATCGTGTCGAGCGCCTGCGATTGCATCCGGGAATAGAGGTTGAATGCGAACAGCGCGAGCACCGCGATCAGCAGACCGAGCGCCGTGGCGATCAACGCCTGCGCCACGCCGGCTGTTACTTGCGTCGGCGCGACCAGGGTTGACGCCCCGATCACGTTGAACGACTGCATCATGCCCGTGATGGTGCCGAGCAGACCGAGCAGCGGCGCCGCGGTCACGATCGTCTCGAGCACCCAGAGTCCGCGCGCGAGCGTCTTTTCGATCCGGCCCGCCTCATCGCCGGCTCTCGATTCGACCCACCACGCGGGCTTGTTGCGATTGTCGGCGATCACTTGAAGGAAGCGTCCGTACGCGTTGCGCGGCCCGAGTACGCCCAACTGCTTCTCGAGTTCGACCCACGAAAATCCGAACGTCTCGACCAGTTCTGCAAGTTCCGCCGGCAGCCGCAGGCATCGCGCATAGAGCACGGCCCGGTCGATGATGATCGCGATTGCGAGAACGCCCAGCGCCAGCAGCGGATACACCATCGCGCCGCCGAACTTGATCGCGTTCCACGCTACCAATAGTTCCTGCATTAATCAGTTCTCCTCACAATCTGACGCCCGGCACCCGGGTTGCGTTTCATGGCGCCTGCACGCTGGCGGGTTTTGTGAATGGAAGTTCCCATTTTATCCCGCCGTATAACGCCCGGCGAGGGCCGTATTGATCGGCGAACACGCCGATACCGGTGCCGTTTCGAACCAGGTAAGTGTGATCGGCGAGATTCACGATCGCGGTGCGAAATTCGAGCACACCTCGATTGTCGGGCAGCGGCACGCGCTTGGTGATGCCGGCATCGACCTGGATGTAGAATGGCAGGTTGCCGGTATTCGCGAATCCGCTTCTAAGTCCGCTTCCGTAAATCCCATCGATGCTGAACGCGAATCCATGCCAGTTGTAAACGGCCCCGACGGAATTGGTGAAAGTCTGGTCGTGATCCAGAAAGATATAATGACTATTGATGTAGCTAAGCTCGGCCGGCGTAAAGTTGAATTGCCCCGATTCCACCTGCGTACCCTGCGCGACGCTATAGGCGAAGTTCTCGTAGGCGTAGATATTTTCGTGGGTGTACGAGCCCGTGAACTCGACTCCCCAAACGCGTCCCTTTGCGTAGTTGAACGTCTCGAAGATAAGCGCCGGCCCAAACTGTCCCTCGTCGATAAGATCGGCGGCCTTCTTATAATAGGAATCGATGCCGACGTTGAGTCCGGGAATAACCTCTTGCGTTACTCCCGCGTCAAACAAATGGTCGCGCTCCACGGTCGGAGTGCCGTTGCCCTTCGAAGGAGGTGCCCCGGTAGTACCTTCGAGCTGTTTGATATCGCTGACCAGCACCAGTTCGGTCTCGGGAGGCGTCATCTGACGGGCATAGCCGGCATGCAGCGTCGTGCCCTTGAACAGCTTGTACTCCGCCGCAACGCGGGGACTGGCCTGATCCGCTCGCACCAGGCCGTCGTACAGGTCGAAGCGGACGCCATAATTAAACGTCAGTTGTTTTGTCAGCTTCCATTCGTCCTGGATATAGCCGCTGTAGATCCAGGTCTGCAGCGCCAGGTCATCGACGAACGAGATCGGTGTGGTCTCAGGCACTCCGCCCACGATCTTGAATGTTGATTCATGATTGTCGATCTCGGCGCGCTCGGCGTCGAAATACCCGCCCAGCCGAAACGTATGATCGGTAACTCCGTGGTAAGCGGTGTCGATCTGAAAACCGTTGCCCCAGTCGCTGCGAAAAACTCTCGCCGCGGCGCCGTTGTAGATCAGGTCGCCCACGTGGTCCGGATTGAAAGTAACCGCCGAGTAACGGCTGAACGGCGCGACCTGGTAATCGAAATCCTCTCCAACGGTTCCCTGCAGCGCCAGCACGTTGAAGTAGTTTTGCTCGAACTGGTTGTCGCGGACCTTCGCCGACGGATAGACCGGCACGCCTGCCAGCACGAAGACCTGCGGCTGATTCGGATTCGCGGGAATCTGAAAGTGATTGACCGCGGTTCCCGTGATCAGGCTCAGCCGCATGGTGGAATTTAGAAAGTACGAGAAGTATCCGAAGCCCGCGCCCTGGTTGCTCGTATCGTGAATCGCCGTCGGTCCTGGCGTCGGCGGCTCGACTCCGCGATCGGTGCCGAGATATTGCCCCGTCACGAAGTAGCTGAAGTTGCCCTTCGATCCGCCGTACTCGAAGCTCGGCTGCGTGGTCCCGCGCTGTCCGCCGTAGAAATCAACGTCGGCCAGGTTGTCGAGCAGCCCGTCTTTGGTCTTGATATCGACGATTCCTGCCGTTCGCAGGCCGAACTGCGCCGGCAGCACACCCGTCAGCAGGCTGATCGATTGGGCGAAGCGCGGACTCAGCACCTGTCCGAAGCCTGTTATGCCCTCGGGAAGCTGCACCCCATTTATTCGGTACTGAAGATTGGCGTGGTCTCCGCGCACGTGGATCTGTCCGTACGAATCCTGCGCGACGCCCGGCGCCTGCAGTATCACTTGGTTCAGAGGCGTATTCGCGCCCTGCGGCAATTGCTGGATCGCCTGCTCGCTGAACGTGTATTTGCTGCCGCCCGTGTCCGGCGACAAAGAGTTGCGCGCCTTGTCCAGCCGCGTCGCCGCGACCGCGAGGCTGACCGATTTCTCCGCTTCCATCGCGAGCACAATCGGCGCGGCGCCCTTGGTCGAGACCGTCACGATCGCCGTCGCCGTCTTGAATCCATTCTTGGTCGCCACGACCGCATAGGTGCCGCGCGCTCCGACGCTGAACGAAAATTCACCCGCATCGTTGCTCGAAAAATGAGCCACGACCCGCCCGTCCGATGCCTGCAGTGACAGCGACGCTTGCTTGATCGGTCTGCCGAGCGCGTCTTTCACCACGCCCGTGATTCGATATTTCGTGGCCGTCGAGGTCTTCAAATTAGCGGCCGCCGCTGACTCGCAAATAGCAAGTTGAATAGCCAGTTGAATCAGGATCCCGGCAACCGAGATCCACAAAAGTAAATTCCTTCGCATCGCAACCTCCCATAACGTTCAAATGTCCCCCGCGCCTTCCCGGACGCGAGTGGCGGCGCGCGAACCGATCGCGCGCACCAGAACAATCGGATCTGTAGAAAATGGGGGTTAGAGCGATACGGGCGGAGCGCGCACGCGCGCCGGCGAGAACACCAGCGACACGGATCGCATCGGCGCGGCGAGGAATACCGTTTCGACTATCGCCGGTCCGCGCGCGACGGTCGCCGTCGCCGAGACCGAGCCCGGCGAATGCAGCGCGAGTTGACAAACCGGACAGAACTCCGGGTCGGCGCTGAATTGCGCGACTCCGACCCTGTCGTGCGAAGCCGCGCCCTCATGAAAATGAGCCGCGCCAATCGCCTGCGAGACGAGCAACAGCGCCGCGACGAAAATCGCGATCGTGCGCGCAGCCGCTCGGCCGCTTTTGTGAAACCCGGAGGTCATCAGATCTTACGACCGGCCGATTGGCCGGATTCTACCTCCCTTCGAGCCTGCCGTTTGACTACCAGATGTGTCAAGCGCCCCCGCTCCCGCCCTTCCCCCTGCTGAAACATTCCACGTTTGGCGAATCCCCAAAAATCCGGCTAAGTTGGTCGGAAATGGAAGAATCGGAGAATACAATGAACCAGTTCAAAGTCGGCGACGTCACGATAACCCGGATCATCGAAAGCGAGGCGCCATGGCCGGGCACCTTCATCATGCCCGACGCCACCCGCGAGAATGTCCTGAAAGAAGCCGACTGGCTCTATCCCACCTTCTCCGACGAAAAGGGCAAGCTCCGGATGAGCATCCACGCGTTGGTGGTTGAGTCGCAGGGCAAGCGCATCATCGTCGATACCTGCATCGGCAACGAGAAGGTTCGTTCGAACCCGGCGTGGAGCAATCTGAAGCTGCCGTTTCTGAGCGACCTGGGAAAAGCGGGTCACGCGCGCGACAAGATCGATCGCGTCATCTGCACGCATCTGCACGTGGACCATGTGGGGTGGAATACGATGCTCAAGGACGGCAAGTGGGTGCCGACGTTCCCCAACGCCCGCTACCTGATCGGCGGTACCGAGTGGGATTACTGGTCGAAGTTCGACGGCAAGGACATGCGCGATCCGGTCGAGGATTCGGTGCGTCCGATTGTTGACATAGGGATGGCCGATCTGATCGACTCGAACTTTCGCGTCACCGACGAAGTATGGCTCGAGCCGACGCCCGGCCACACTCCCGGACATCACAGCGTGCGGATTTCGTCAAAAGGGGCGGAAGCCGTGATCACCGGCGATCTGATGCATCATCCGATTCAATGCCGATATCCCGAATGGGACGACGGATTCGATTCCGACGGCGCGATGGCGAAGAAGACACGGCGCGCGTTCTGCGAGAAGTACGCCGACACCAACGTCGAGGTTTTCGGGACACATTTTGCCACGCCATCGGCCGGAAAGATCGTGAAGAAGGACGACTCGTTCAGATTCACGGCCTAAGCCAGGCGTGCGGCGCGACACTCCCATTCCCGAGCCGCCCCGCGCGACCGCGGCGCCGCGCGAGCTTACGGGTCGCGGTATCGCGCTCGGGATCGCCCTGGCGCTGATCCTCGGCGCGGCAAACGCCTATCTCGGCCTGTACGCGGGCTTGACCGTATCCGCAAGCATCCCGGCCGCCGTCATCTCGATGGCAATTCTGCGGATTCTCGGCGGCTCGACGATCCTCGAGAACAACGTGGTGCAAACGATCGCATCGGCGGGCGAGGCGGTCGCAGCCGGCGCGATCTTCACGTTTCCGGCGCTGGTCATTTTGGGCGGCGTCAGGACGCTGCCGTACGTCGAGGTGACGGCGCTGTGCGTCGTTGGCGCGACGATGGGTGCACTGATGGTTGTCTTCCTGCGCCGCGCGTACATCGTCGAGGAGCGGCTGCCGTTTCCCGAGGGGGTCGCGTGCGCGCAGGTGCTTCGCGCCGGAGATGCGCAGGCAAATGTTCGCCCGCTCGTAGCGGGTGGTCTGATATCGGCGGCTCTCAAAGCGCTTCAGGACGTCGCCGGAATTATTCCGGGCGCGGTCTCGGGCGCGCGATGGGTCGGCAGCGCCGCGCTGGCAGGGTCGCTGGATATTTCCGCGGCGCTGCTCGGCGTCGGCTACATAATAGGAATCAGGATCGCAGCGCTGGTATTCGCCGGCGGAGCATTCGCCTGGCTGGTCGCGATTCCTGTGCTCACCGCGTTTCATCCCGGGCACGGAACTGGCGACGCCGCCGCGACCGCGTCGAAACTGTGGAGCAGCCAGGTGCGCTATCTCGGGGTCGGCGCGATGCTCACCGGCGGAGTCGTAACACTGTGGCGGTTGCGCACCCGGATCGCGTCCGCGATCGTTGACAGCATCCGGATCGTGCGCTCGACGCAAGCGGTCGCGACCGCGCGCGAGGACACCGATCTTTCGGCGCGCGCGGTGCTGACCGCGGTGGCGCTTTGCGTTCCGGTAATCTTCGCCATCTGCGTGGGGCTGAGCGGGCAAGTCGCGCTCAGCGCGGCGCTGGCAGTTATCCTGACGTTGATCTGTTTTTTCGCGACGGCGATCGCGGGCTATCTGACCGGAATAGTCGGCGCGTCGAACAATCCCGTCTCGGGCGTCACGGTGATTGTGTTGCTCGCCGTGGCGCTGTTTCTCAAATTGGCCGGCGTGTCACAAAGCGTCGGACCGCAACTGGCGATTCTTTCGGGCGCGATCGTGTGCACGGCGGCTGCTATGGCGGGTGATTCCACTCACGACCTCGCGACCGGTTATCACGTCGGCGCAACGCCGCGCTCGCTCGAAATCGGCGTGCTGGTCGGCGCGATCGCGTCGTCATTCCTGATGGCGCCGATTCTGAACCTGCTGATCGCCGGCTACGGAATAGCAGGCACTGCGACCGCGCGAGCCGGTGCGCTTGCCGCTCCGCAGGCGTTTCTGATGGCGAAAGTGACGCAGGGAGTTTTCCATGGTGGATTGCCGCTGGGAACGATAGCAGCGGGCGCCGCGCTCGCGGCGATGCTCGGATTCAGCGATCGCTATCTGGAACGGATCGGATCGAAGTGGCGCACGCCGATCATGCCCGCCGCGATCGGTCTCTACCTTCCGTTGGGACTCAGCGTAACGATTTTTATCGGCGCACTCGCACACTCGCTTTTTGGACCCGAAGATGCGGCCGAGAGCGGGCCTGGTATTCTGCTCGCGGCCGGTCTGGTGGCGGGCGAGGCGCTGATGGGCGTTGCAAGCGGCGCGATGGTCACTGCGGGAGTCAGGCTGCCGATCTTCTGATCTGACTTAGGATGCCAACCCCTCGATGACGCGGATCATGGCCGCAGAGGTGCCGGTGGATGGGATTCCGCCCGGATATTCGTTCGTCACGTTGGATGCCGACGGCTGCCCCCTGCCGAGCGACTGGTATCTAAGCCTCGCTGGCGCCGCCACGGCAGCACTGCGCTCCGGCACGCCGCCCTCTCCGAACTTGCCGCTGCCATTGCCGTCAAATTGACGGGGCGCGCTCCCCGCTCCTGCATGCCGACCGGACGGATTCGGATCTCGCATGATTGCTCCTGCTAGCGCCACGGAGAGAGCGTTCAACTACTTGCGCATCTGGCGCAATTGCCGATGGGTTAGCATCCAGCGCAGCTCGCCGCCGCCGCGTTCAAAGCGCGCGGGCAGGTCAATCGCGATACATCCCCCGGTCTTCAACTTCATATGAGCGACATCGCCTGCGCCGGTCAGCAGAATCGACGCGATGGCGCTCAGTTGCGGCTCGTGTCCGACGATCATCACCTCGCCATGCTTTGCAAATGCGCGCAGCGCGGCCACCGCGTCGGCGGCCGCCACACCGGTTGCGAGCGCGGGCAGCACCTGCGGCGGCGGAGTGTTTTCGTAGGCGGCCGAGACGATCTCGGCGGTTTCCGCGGCGCGCACGAGCGGGCTGGTCAGTATCGCGTCAAACTTCAGAACCATCGCGCGCAGACCCGCGGCCGCTCCGCGCATTTTTTCCTTCGAACGTTCCGTGAGCTTGCGCGCGCCGTCGTCGCCGCTCGATGCGGCCTCTTCGGCCGTCGCGTGACGCAGAATGTAGAGCATCATAGGATTGTTTCCGTGGCGGATTGCGAGTTCATCGAATTGCGATCGGACTGCGGTGCGTCTTCGATCTCACGACGCGCGATTTGCAATTGATTCGGCGGATCGGACCGGCTCGCATCCCCAGCCGGCGCGGCCGAGCTCACGGGCATCAGCGCCAATCTGCCGGCACGTCGAATCTCCACGAGCGTATGGCGAATCGCGTCGGAGCGCTCCAACCGCCGCCACGCTCTCGTGCATCGCCGGCGCAGTTTACTTTCTCGGCTATCCAAGGACTGAATCAACGCGCCCGCCGCGAGCAAGGTCCTGGGCGGCGCGGCGGAGGTCTCGGCATACGACAACAACCACGCGGTTGCCACCGTGACGTCGTGATAAAGCCCGAGCAGTTCCTGGAGCGCCTCGAGCCGCGCCAGGGCCCTCTTATGGCGCTTGGCGCCCAGCGGCGCGATCATCTCCAGCTCGTAGCGCAGCCGCTTGATCCGAACGCGGAGCTTGTGGAAAACCAGCGCCGGGGCGTCGTTGGCAAGTTTTCTTCCAAGACGTGCTGCACTTTGCATAGCCGGCCGGAGCAATTGGGCGGCGACGTCGCCGAGCCTCCGGGCGCCGCCGACTTTCTTGATCGCCGGCCGCGACAGTTTCGCGATCAAGTTCCGATAGCGCTTCGACGCGAGCAGATTATACAGCTTCGCGTGCTCGGACTTGCGCCGTTCGTCGAGCGCCGCGATCATCGGAGCGATCGCGGCTTTCAGATCGGGATCGATCTTGGCGGCGCGAGCGCCGATCAACGCCGCCGTCACGTCGCATTCGCGGACGGCGCCGGCCTGACCGCCGATCCACGGGAGGTCGCGCCGGTAGATTTTGAGCTGCGCGGCGTAGATGACGTTGGAGAACAGTTCGATCGTCGCGCGCAGGCGCCGCGCCGCGACGCGGAGTTGATGCAGTGGCTCCGCATCGCCGGACTCCGCCGCGTTCTGATGCCACAACAGGGATTCAGCGCCGAACGCGATCGCTTTGCGCGCGGCGGCGGCGACGGTTTCGCCGGGGGAAAGCGTCAGCCTGCGCGGCGGCGCATCGGAGCGCGAGGCTTCTACCACGGTGCTATTCCTTGCGCGTCGATGCGCGGTTGTCGGCCGAATCGGGACGCGAGTTGCGGTATGCGGCCGACAAATATTCGGCGATGTGTTTTCTAAGCTCGCCCTGCAGCTCCTCGATGGGAAGACGCGCATCGACCGAGAGGAAACCGAACTCACTGGACAAGCGCCGGTACTCGTCTATCAGGCGGCCCTGGTAGCGCTCGAATGAATCGAACAAGTCGATGCCGAGCGCGAGATGCATCCCGGATTCCCAGTAGTCCATCCCCTTGCCCATGATCACGCGGGGGATGAGAGATTTGACATCGATGTCGAGGTAGAGGACCAGGTCGGGCACCAGCGCCATCCCGAACACCTCGCGCGTCCATTGGGGATCGGCGCCCATCACGGAGTTGCGTGCGAACGCGGTGTACATGTAGCGATCGGCGATCACGATAAAGCCCGCCTGCAAAGCCGGCAGGATTTCGTGCTCGAGACGATCCGCAAAATCGGCGGCGTAAAGCAGCGAGAAGGTCGTGACCGTCAGCCGATGGCCGGCCTTGGCCTCGTTGATGGTCTCGGAGAGCAGGGGGGAGCGCGTCCATCCGGTGTTGCTGACGGCGTAGCCTTCGAGTTCGAGCCACGGTCGGAGCAGTTCGATCTGCGCGGAGCGGCCGACGCCGTCGGTTCCCTCGATCGCGATCAAGTGGCCGGGCAGCCGCTTTTTCGCGATGTACGGCAGGCCGTGCCCGTACCAGGTCTTAGCGCGACTGGGATGTGACGCCATTTTTCAGGTTCGCTCGATTGCGGTCGTAGTCGCGAAGAATTTCCTGGACCATCGTGCGTATGACTCTCTGTTGATTGGGGATCTCGGCGGTTGCGTCAATCGGACGCATCCCGAACTCGAGCGTCAGTTGATCGTAAATTTCGAGCACGCGGCTCTGAAACATGCGGAAACTCTCGACCGGATCGGTCGAGAGACCGACATCCATCCCGGCCTCGTGGTACTTGAGCTTGGCGCGGCCCGACAGCAGCCGCTCGAGCGAAATGTCGATCGGCACGCGAAAGTACAGCGTCAAATCGGGGCGTAGCGCGGGGCTGTAAACCGCGCGGACCCACTCGGGGTGCACGCCGCGCGCGACGTCGCGCGCGAAGGCCGTGTACACGTAGCGATCGGCCAGCACGATCATGCCGGCCTTCAGCGGCGGAAGGATCTGATAGGTCAGCCGATCGGCGAAATCGACCGCGTGCAGCAGCGAGAACGTGGTCGGCGTCAGCAGATTCTTTTTCTTGCCGCGTTGCATCGAACGCCGCACCAGCCGCGACGAATTCCACTCCGTGAAATGGACCGGGTAGCCACGCGACCGCAGCCATCGCTCGAGCAGCAGCAGTTGCGTCGATTTGCCCGAGCCGTCGATTCCCTCGACGCAGATCAATCGTCCGCGATAGGGATGCGGCGTTTCGAGCAGGGTCTTCGGCGCGGTCCCGGCCGCAGACCTGGGCCCGGTGGAGGATGGAATAACGTCGCCCTTGGGGGAACGTACCGCGGCAGGCAGCTCTAGCGCTGCAGGACCACCTGGCGATCCAGCAGCCTCGATAACAGGTCGGTCCTTCTCTCGCATGTCCATAGCTCGAGGTCGGCCTTCTCGTGCTTCGAATCAACTCCGACGATTACACGGCCCGGTGAGTACCTGACCTCGATATTTTTAACCACACCGAGGTGGCTTCGATCCAGCGCGTCCGCGACCCGCAGAATCGCGGCGAGGCCTCTGATCACACGGCGCTTGGCGGGGCTAAGCGACTTCAAATCCGGCGAATCGAGCTTGGGGGCTTGCTTGCGATGCCCGCGAGCCGCCTGCGCGATGACCTCGATTTCGTCAGCGTCGAAGCCGAACAGCTCCGCATTCTTAATCAGGTAGTAAGAATGGCGATTGTGCCGGTCATGATCAATCGCGTGGCCGATATCGTGTAATAACGCCCCGAATTCAAGCAATTCCCGCGAAGACCTAGGCAGGCCCAAAACCGGCGCCGTCGCGTCGAACAGCTTGAGCGCAAGCCGCGCAACCTGTTTGCCGTGATCGTTGCTGCCCGCGAATCGCACCGCCAGAGCGCCGACCGAGCGCCGCCGCGCGTCAGCCGCCGAGCGCGAGTCGATCTTGCGCGCGAGGCCCAGCAGGACGCCTTCGCGCAGCGCCCAAGTGCATGCGACCAGCTGCGGCGCACCGGATTTCTTCAGAATGAAATTTACCAGCGTGGCCGCGGCCGGCATCAGGTCCGCCCGCTTCGCGTCCATCCCGGGAAGATCGACGCGCAGTGCCGCGTTTGCCTCGACCAGGTCACGGGTCAGATCGGAAATTTCGCCGGCCGAGGCGCTCGCGCCATGCAGGCGGCCCAGTTCCTCACCGCGCGAGGATCGGGCCATCGCGACCAGCGTGTTGATCGTGCCCGACGTTCCGATTGCGCGTACCACGCCGGCGCGCCGTGCCTTTCGCATCAGCGGCGCGATCGCGCGCTCGAGATGCGCTTGCAGCTTGCTCAACTGCGTGCGCGATGGCGGGTCGTCGATGAGAAATCGCTCGGCCAGCCGCGCCGCGCCGAGCTTCACGCTGCGCATCCATAGCGGCCGCCCGTCGCGCACCAGCACCAATTCCACGCTGCCGCCGCCGACGTCGATCAACAAATGAGGTCCGCCGTCGAGTCCCAGTGAGTGGCGCGCCGCCTGAAAGATCAGTCGGGCCTCGTCGAGTCCGGAGATCACTTCAACCGTCAGCCCCGTCTCGCGCTTGATGCGCCGGATGAATTCCGCACGATTGCGTGCTTCGCGCACCGCGCTGGTCGCCACCGCGCGCAATCGGTCCACCCTGCGCACCTGCAGCAGCCGCTTGAAGTTCAACAGTGCGCGCACCGCGAGGTCCATCGATTCAGCGGTCAGCCGTCCGGTCGTGAAAGAGCGCCGGCCCAACCGCACCATCTCTTTGACGCGGTCAACGACCTCGAGGTGACCCTCGCGGTTCACGTCCGCCACGATCATATGGACGGAGTTGGATCCGACATCGATGGCTCCCAGCCGCATCGATAGAAGGTAGCGTCCCTGCCGCTCGATGTCATCCATATTGCCCCGCCTCCGCACCGGCGCGCTGAAAATATCGCGCACTCACCCTGCGATGATTAGAAGAGATGCGCGTTACGACGCGATGAACGCCGAATGTCGAATGTGTTTTCGCGGTATCATCGCAAATCCATCGGGTTTAATCTGAACCGAGCAAGCCGCAGGGACGTATTTGCTTGGCAGCCCCAGCCTCATCCGCGATTGGAATCGACCATCCCGAGTACGGGTCCTCCAGCCACAAGTGGTTGATCGCGCTGGCGGTGATGCTGGGCACGACGCTCGAGGTTCTCGACACGTCGATCGTCAACGTCGCGCTGCCGCATATGCAGGGCAGCTTTTCGGCCAGCGTCGACGAGATCGCGTGGGTGCTCACCAGTTACCTGGTTGCCAACGGGATCATGATTCCCATGACGGGATGGATCTCGTCGCGCTTCGGCCGCAAGCGCTACTTCATGACGTCGGTCGCCGTGTTCGTGGCCGCCTCGGGCCTGTGCGGTGCCGCTCGATCTCTCGATCAGATGGTCATCTTTCGATTGATACAGGGGGCGGCGGGCGCTGCGATGGTCCCGTCGTCACAGGCGATCCTGATGGAGACATTCCCGCCGAACGAACAGCAACTCGCGATGGCGACGTGGGGTATGGGCCTGATGGTTGCGCCGATCATGGGTCCGACGCTCGGCGGATGGATCACCGACAATTGGAACTGGCGCTGGAATTTTTACATCAACCTGCCGATTGGCGCCGCTGCGTTCCTGATGGTTTGGACGTTCGTTCACGACCCCGCATACCTGCGGACCCGCCGCGCCAGCGCTGGCAAGACCGACTACACCGGCATCATCCTGCTGGTCGTCGGGCTCGGCCTGGGGCAGCTCGTGCTCGATCGCGGCCAGCGCGCCGACTGGTTCAGTTCACCGTGGGTCGTTTGGGGTACAATCTTTTCCGCGATCTGCCTGGTGGGACTCACGATCAACGAACTGCGCACCACCGAACCGATTCTGGATCTTTCAATCCTTGGGATTCCCGTTTTCTCGATGTCCGTGATGCTGATGGTCGCGATGAGCTTCGCACTGTTCGGCACCGGACTGTTGAATCCCATTTTTCTGCAGGAGCTGATGGGTTACAGCGCGTGGAAGGCGGGGCTGGTGCTCGCGCCACGAGGACTTGGCACGATGGCAGCGATGCTGATCGTCGGACAGCTTGGGCGCTACCGCTACGATACGCGTCCGTTGATCGGCGTTGGGTTCGTCATAATGGCAATCGCCTTGTGGACGATGGCGGGATGGAGCACTCAAGTCAGCACCTGGACGGTGACGTGGCCCAGCCTCGTCATGGGAGTTGGGATGGGCATGATTTTCCCTACGCTGTCCGCCACTACACTTTCGTGCGTCAGCCGCGAGCGCGTCGGCTACGCCGCGAGCCTCTACAACATGATGCGCAACACCGGCGCTGCGATCGGCATCTCCTACATGACGACCGTGCTCGTGGATCATGAGCAGACGCATCAGTCTTATCTGGTCGAGCATTTCACCGCCTTCGACGCGTGGAAAATGAGCGAAGCGGCGCGGCTCACTCCCGGCGCGCGCGGCTTTGATTATATGCCGCAAATACTCACTGGCCAGAAGCAGGGACTTGGCATGGTGTACGGAATGATTCAGCGCCAGGCGATGATGCTGTCATTCAATGACATCTACCGCACACTGGCTATTGTAATGATGATTCTGATTCCGACCTTCCTGCTGCTGCGCCGCACCCAATCCAGCAGCGCTGTGGCCGCCCACTGAGACTCTCTGCCTGATAGCCGAGCTTCAAATTGACCTCGCGCTAGTCTTCCATCTCCGCGAGCACTCGCTCGAAGACTTCCAGCGAGGGGCGATCGAAGAGCACAAAATCGATGCGCTCGAGCGTCGTCGGACCGCCGCGATGCGCGCGCACCTCCTCGAGCATCACCTGCGCGCATCGCTCGATTGGAAACTCCGCGATGCCGGTGCCGATCGCTGGAAATGCGATCGACTTGAGCGAGTTCTCGTTGGCGCGCATCAGCGAGTTGCGCGTCGCCGCGCGTAGATTCGTCTCCGAGGTCGATTCTCCCAGCCGCATGCTCGCTGCGTGAATTACGTGCCGCGCACGGAGCCGTCCCGCGCCCGTAATCGCCGCCTCGCCGAGTGCGATCGGGCCAATCCGGTCGCATTCCTGCTGAATCGCCGGCCCACCCTTGGCGCGAATCGCGCCCGCGACGCCGCCGCCCAGCATCAGATCGTTGTTCGCGGCATTCACAATCGCATCGACGTCCGCGTCCGTAAGGTCGCCCTGACGGAGCCCGATCTTTGCGCGCCAATCTTTACTCATCGTTACCTCTTACCCAGTGAAACGTGAAAAGTGAAATGCGAAAGTCTCGCATCGATTCTGCTATTATCGCGCCAATCGGGAATAACCTGAAACGGCGTGCTCACCGTGTGGATCAGCGAAAGGACTGCTCGGCTGCGATTCGTCGCGCAGATTGCTGCGGCGCTCGTCGCGCTCGCGGGATGCGGCCACTATCGAACTGATCGGTCGCCCGGGACGATCCAGGTCGATATCGAAACCTCGCCGACCTCGACCGACCCGCGCTTTGCGACCGACGCAACTTCATCGCGTATCAACGAACTTATTTTCGATTCGCTGGTGAAGACCGATCGCAACGGCCAATTTGTCGGCCATCTCGCCGACCGCATCGAGCGTCCCTCGCCAACGGAAATTGTCTTTCATCTTAAGCACGGGGTGCGCTTTAGCGACGGCCGCGAACTGACGGCGCGCGACGTCATATTCACTTACGATTCGATTCGCGCGCCCGAGTCGATGTCGGCAAAACGGGCTGGCATCGAGGAGTTGAAGTCAATCGATGCGCCCGACGATTACACGATCGTCATGACCACCGCGCATCCCTACGCGCCCGCCCTTGAGTTGGCGACCGAAGGCATCGTACCCGCAGGTACTCCGCTGCCCTCGAAAGGAAACGCAGCCGCTCCAATCGGCAGCGGCCCCTTTCAGATGGTCGATTACGCGCGTGATGAAGCCGCGCGGCTCGAGCGCAATCCGTATTATCCCTATCCGCCAGGCGCAGCCCGATCGATCGTCTTCAAGATCGTTCCCGACCCTACCGTGCGCGCGCTCGAACTGGCAGAGGGCGTTTGCGATTTCTCGGGAAACAATATCGAGTACGACGTGTTGCCGTGGCTCGGATCGCACCGGTTTCTGGAAGTCAGCAAGACTCCCGGTACTACCTACAAGTACCTGTCCTTCAACTTTCGTGATCCCCGGCTGCGCGATTTACGCGTGCGTCGCGCCATTGCCTATGCGATCGACCGCAATACAATAGTCAATACCATCTTGCGTGGTACTGGGCGGGTAGCTACTGGCATGCTCTCACCCGAAAATTGGGCATACGAGGGCAATGTCACTACCTATTCCTACGATCCACCAAAAGCGCGTCAACTGCTGGATCAGGCTGGCTATGCGGCCGGAAGCAACGGGATGCGCGGGCTCCGATTCGAATATAAGACGACTCCGGAAGGCGCGCGCCTGGGCGAGGTGTTTCAGGCAATGCTTCAGCGAGTGGGTATCGAGCTGACTTTGCGGACGCTCGACTTCGCCACCTATTACGCGGACATTCAGGCCGGAAGTTTCGACCTGACCTCGCTGCAATGGGTCGGAATCAACGATCCGAATAGCTACTACATGGTATTCGATTCGCAAGAAGATGCCACCGCACGGACAGAATCGGGGTTACTATTCGAACTTTGCGATGGATCGCCTCGTCGAAGCGGGAATGAGTACTGTCGATCCTGAAGCGAGAAAAAAAATATACGGACAGGTGCAGCAACTCGCCGCCGAGGATCTGCCATACGTTTCGCTGTGGTGGGTCGACAATGTGGCCGTGATGAATCGGCGGCTGGTTGGCTTCGACGCATATCCCAACGGCAGCCTCCGTGCACTTGCGACGGTGACGCTAAGCCCCCTCGGCGGCGGAGAGCCGTCGCAGTGATCCAGTGATAAGTTATGTGGTCCGGCGCTTGCTCGCGCTCGTGCCCGTCGCGCTCGGCGTGGCGACGCTGACGTTCGCGATTATCCACCTCGTGCCGGGCGATCCGGTGGTTGCGATGCTTGGCGAGACCGCTGCGCCCGCCGACATTGTTGGGATGCGGCATCAGCTGGGCCTCGACCGTCCGCTGCTGGAGCAGTACGCGGCATTTCTCGGTGGACTCGCCGTCGGCGATCTGGGCGAATCGATTTCATATCGCAAACCGGTCTCGCGTCTCATCGCCGAACGCTTTCCGGCCACAATCGAGCTCGCTGCGGCGGGGATGCTGGTCGCTGTGCTGTTGGCATTCCCGCTGGGAATAATCGCGGGTTCGAATCCCGGCGGCGCCGGCGATCTGGGCGCGATGGGATTTGCGATTGTCGGCATTTCGATTCCGCACATCTACCTCGGCCCGTTGCTCATGATTTTGTTTTCACTGGACCTGCGCTGGCTGCCGCTCACCGGCCGCGGAGGTCTCGGGCATCTGGTCCTGCCCGCTGTCACGCTTGGCACCGCGCTGGCCGCGATCCTTGCGCGGATGTTGCGCCAGAGCCTGATTCGCGTGCGCGAGAGCGACTATATGCGCACCGCGCTCAGCAAGGGGTTGAGCGCGCGGTCCGCCCTTGTTCGCCACGGCCTTAAGAACGCGCTCACATCCGTCGTGACCATCATCGGACTTCAGATGGGCGCGCTGCTGAGCGGCACGCTCATCACCGAAATAATTTTTTCGTGGCCGGGTATCGGCCGCCTGCTGATCAGTGCGATAGGGGCGCGCGACTATCCGGTGGTCGAAGGATGCGTACTCACGTTCGCGATTACTTACGTCATCGTGAACATGGCGACCGATCTCGTTTATGCGATCGTAGACCCGCGAGTGAGAATCTCGTGATCGTGCGCGTACGCAATCCGTCACTGGCTATTGGAGTGACTACTGTTGCCGCGATCGCTGTCGCAGCGATCCTGGGTCCGTTACTGTTTCGCGCCGATCCTTTGTCGATCGATCTTGCGAACACTCTCGCCGGCCCCAGCCGCGCGCATCCGTTTGGTTGCGACGCGCTCGGCCGTGACGTGCTCGCCCGTGTCCTCTATGGCGCGCGGCTTTCGCTCTCGATTTCCGCGGTCGTCGTTGCGATCTCGCTCGTCATTGGCAGCCTGATTGGCGCAACCGCCGCGCATGTCGGGCGGTCGAATCGACAACCTGATAATGCGCGGCGTGGATATCGTACTCGCCTTTCCGGGAATCCTGCTTGCGATCGCGCTGGCGGCGATTCTCGGACCGGGCCTGATCGATCTCGCGATCGCGCTAACTGCGATGGGATGGACCGGCTACGCGCGCATCGTGCGCGGCGAAGTGCTGACCTTGCGCGAGCGCGACTACGTTCTCGCTGCCGAGAGCCTGGGCGCCAGTCGGTCGCGCCTGCTGATGCGCCATCTGATCCCGGGCGTCGTTGGGCCGCTTGCCGTGCAGGCGACGTTTGGAATCGGCGGTATCATCGGCGCCGAAGCCGCGCTTTCATTTCTTGGCCTGGGCGCGCTGCCGCCCACGCCCAGTTGGGGTAACATGCTTGATGCTGGCCGCGCGTTCCTGCTCGTCGCCCCGCATCTTACGACCGCGCCCGGACTCGCGATCGGGCTTTCGATTCTCGGCTTCAACCTGCTCGGTGATGGGATTGCGCAGAAAGTGGGACATCGCGCCTGACGGTCGAGCGCTTTCGTCGCTCGGTATGCGAAGCGGGGAAATTTCGTGATACTCATTCTGATTGGGAAGTGAGTCCGCGCAATGGAGAAAATCGAACCCAGCGAAATGGTCCGGCGGCTGACCGGCTTCATCCGCACCGAGGGCTGTTTCGACAGCGTCGTGATCGAGAATTTTCGCAAAATGCCCGGCGGCGCGTCGCGCGAGATCTGGTCGTTCGAATGCGCGATGGAGCGTGGCGGCGAAACGACTAGGCGCGCGATGGTGCTGCGGCGCGATCCCGGCGCCCACAATATCTCCAGCAATCGCCGTCACGAGTTCATGGTGATTCGGGCCGCTTTCGAAGAACACATTCCGGTTCCCGAGGTGTTTTGGGTTTCGGAAGATCCCGCCGTTCTCGGTTCCGCGTTTTTCATCATGGAGCGGATCGATGGTGAAACTTTGGCGCGTCGCCTGCTCCGCGACGACGCTTACGCCCGCGCGCGCGAAGTTATGCCCGCGCAACTCGCCGAAATTCTCGCGAAGATTCATCGAATCGATCCGGTCAAGCACAAGCTCGACTTCCTTACGGAACCGGGCGACAACGCGGCGCTGACCGAGGTCAAACGCTACGAAGAAACCTTTCGACTCCTAGCGCTCGAACCGCATCCCGCGTTCGAATTGGCATTCCGATGGCTCCTGGAGCGCGTTCCGAAAACGCCGCGCAAGACGCTCGTACACGGCGATTATAGAATCGGCAATGTTATTTTTGGCCCCGAAGGCGTGCGATCGATCCTCGATTGGGAGTTGGCGCATCTCGGCGATCCTATGGAGGACGTCGGATGGATGTGCGTGCGGGCGTGGCGCTTCGGCAATGATCAGAAACCGGTCGGAGGGCTTGGCACCCGCGAGGATTTTTTCCACGCCTACGAAAAAGCCAGTGGCACTGCCGTCGATCCCGAAGCGGCTCGATTCTGGGAGGTCTTCGGCAATCTGCGCTGGGGCATAATCACCATCAGCCAGGCCCGGACCCATATCGACGGATTTGTAAAAAGCATCGAACTGGCTAGTATCGGACGACGGACAGCCGAAACGGAGCTCGAGCTGTTAAATCTGATCGAATAGCAACATGGTAATTCGCGCTGCCAACCGTTTACGAATTAGCCAACGGTAATGTGAGTACTCAATATGCAGGACCGCCCGACTTCAGTTGAATTGCTTGAAGCGGCCGCCGACTTTGTCGATCGCGAACTCGTACCGACAATCGAAGGCGCGCGCCAGTTCCAGGCGCGAGTGGTTGCCAACGTGATGCGAATCGTCGCACGCGAAATAAAAATGGAAGATCCGCTCGTTCGGAGCGAGGTGAGGGCGCTTGCGCGGCTGCTCGGGCACGACGCGCCGCATATGCACAGCCTCGACGATCTGCGCGCGGCCGCTGCCAGCATGGGCGAAGAGTTGACCACGAAGATTCGCGCGGGCGAGGCGGACGGCGGCGGCTGGCGCGGGGAAGTACTTGCGGTCGTGCGTCAGAGCGTCGAGGACAAACTGCGTATCGCGAATCCGCGTTATCTCGAGAGCGACATCGCTATTCGCAACGCCGCAAAACCGCAAAAGGAGATCTGACTAATGTCTGAGCTCAAAGTGGTATTACTTGAACAAGACGACCTGATGCATTCCAACACCGGCGAGTCTAATTTCAACGAAAGCGCATACTACAATTTCTTCGACCGTAGCCAGCGCCTTGGCGGTTTCATCAGACTAGGTAATCGCGCGAACGAAGGTTACGCCGAAATGACCGCGTGCCTGTACCTTCCGGACGGAACCGTCGGCTTCATGTTCCAACGGCCCGAGATCAAGGATAACGACGCTCACGACGCCGGCGGTGCAAAGTTCGCAGTCGTCAAGCCGTTCGAACGCCATCGCGTTAGCTACCATGGCAAACTCTGCATTCTGAAGAATCCTCTCGAGATGGCCGATCCCGCCAGGGCGTTCAAAAGTAATCCATACTCGCAAGCGGCGCTCGAACTTGACTATGTGGCTGTTTCTCCCGGATGGGGCGGTGAAGTGCGCGAAAAAATTGGCGATCAATGGGTGTCGCCGAAATTATCCGGTGACCCCGAAACTCAATTCGCAAAGGGGCACCTGGAACAGCTTGGCCACGCAACGGGAAAACTGCTGCTGACGGCCGACGGGATTGACCGCGAGTTCAAAATCGACGCGCTTGGCCTGCGCGATCATAGCTGGGGACCGCGCTATTGGCAGGCGCCGAAGTTCTACCGATGGCTCACGATGAACTTCGATGAGGGTCTTGGCGCGATGGCCACTATTACGGTGAATCGCGACGGCAGCGAACTCCCGGGCGGATTCATTGCGCGCAAGGGCCAACCGATTCTCAATATCGTGAAGGTCGATATTCAGACCGAATTCATCGGCGAGCAGCAGCTGCACGACAAAATCAAGGTGAACTGTCAGACCGCCGACGGTGGAGTGCCAATAGCAATTACCGGGAAGGTGCTATCGATGATTCCGCTCCGCAACCGGCGCGCCGGTATAGTCACTCGCATCGCCGAAGGTATGACCGAGTGGAACTGGGACGGCAAAATTGGCTATGGACTTTCCGAGTATCTGGATCACTTTGATGAGTAGGCGGCGCGTCGCTCGCGTCGGATAATTGGATCATCGTCCAAGTTTCAGCGCGCGCAAACTCTCCGTGTATGGCGGATACGCGACGCCGCGTTCGGTGATAATCGCGGTCACCAGCTCGGCCGGGGTGACATCGAACGCGGGGTTGAACGTGCTGACGCCCTTCGGAGCGATCTGCTTGCCGCCGTACTCGGTGAGCTCGCGGCCCGAGCGCTCTTCGATCGGTATCGCCGCGCCGTCGGGACAGTCCAGGTCGATCGACGACAGCGGCGCCGCGACGTAAAATGGCACACCGTGGCGCCGCGCCATCACCGCCAGCGGGTAGGTGCCAATTTTGTTCGCGACATCGCCGTTCGCCGCCGTGCGATCTGTTCCCACCACCACGCAATCGATCTTGTTCTGCGAGAGCACCGTTGCCGCCATGTTGTCAGCGATCACCGTCACCGGTATCCGATCTTTGTGGAGTTCCCACGCGGTCAGGCGCGAGCCCTGCAAAAATGGCCGCGTCTCGTCGGCGAACACCTGGACCTTTTTGCCCGCGTCGCGTGCGGCGCGCACCACCCCGAGCGCCGTCCCGTATCCTGCCGTCGCCAGCGCGCCGGCGTTGCAATGCGTCAACACTGTGGCCGGGTCTCCGATGAGTTCGGCGCCGAACCGTCCCAGCGCGCGATTCGCCGCCAGGTCTTCCCGGTAAATCGCGATCGCCTCCGCGCGCATGCGGCTAAACAACTCTGCCGCGTCGAGTGAAATGCTGTCGTCGAGCGCGCGGCCCATTCGATCCACTGCCCACGCCAGATTTACCGCGGTTGGCCGGGTGGCCTTGAGTGCTCTGCGCGACCACCTCGAAGCGTTTTCGCGCTTTCGCGCCTGTGGTGCCCTTGATGCCGAGCGCGACACCCATTGCCGCCGCGACGCCAATTGCGGGTGCGCCGCGAATCACCATCGTGCGGATAGCTCGTGCGACGCCACGGTAGTCGCGATAGGTTCGAATTACCTCGCGCGCGGGAAGCAGGCGCTGATCGATCATACGGACGGTGTCCGCCCGCCATTCAATCGTCATCACGGCCATGTAGTCTGACTCTTTCGCACGCGAATGAGGTTTCAAAAGAAGCTTACAGCAACCTTGCATTGCTGTCATTCTTCGCTGCGCGAAGTTTATTCGGAGCGCAATTGGAACGCAGGATGACGCTGCGATACTTCAGATGAATTGAGCAATAGAAAACGGCGCAGCTGATGCTTCGCGGCGCCGCTCAACTCTGCTCTCATTGCGCGATACCGCATTGCGGCCGGTACGCCCGAGGCTTCGGTTAGACTTTTTCGTATGCTCCGCGTGCCCTTCGCCTTGCAGCTCCGGCATCGATCCATCGCGTGATCGCCGCAAATATCTCCGACGGCCGCTTCTGCTTGAGTCCCCGCACGTTGCGCACGTCGGCGGCCTTGAACTGCTTGGGAAGTGCCGAAAGCACGTTGCGCCAATTGACCCGGCCGCGTGGCCCGCCGCTGACCGCCTTCGCTCCACCGCCCCCACGACCGATCAACGATCCCAGCCGCGCTTCCTCTTCTTTGAGTTTACTCAGTAGCGACTCTTTCGAGCGGATGTCTTTGCGCAGATTCATGAGCAGAGCGCGCGCCTGCCGCTGTACTTGTTGGAATGCTGAGGTGGCTCCGCGAGAGGCTTTCTTTCGAGGCATTTAGCATTCTCCTTTCGGGGTGAATTGGTCAGTACAAATCAACTTTGAATATACACAATCAAACCTAATCATACAAGTATCAAAGTCATTTTGTCCATTATCAACATCAGTCAATTGGATATAGCGTCTGGTGTTCTCAATACCTCTTCGGCTCTAGTTCTTTTGGTGCCAGTGAAAAAATGAAAAACTTAAAAATCCGCACTTGACAGGATCGGTCTGCCATTGAGAGCGATCTACAGGGACTCGTCGCTGCCCCACGACACCATCAGACTACTCCGCGCAGCGCTGAAAGTTATCCGGCAGATAGTCAGATCGACTCGCCGATATTTCAGTCAGTCCGTGAAGCGCCGTTGCCCGCCAACCAGAGTTCGCGTCCGGGAAAAGAATTTGATCTCGCCGCGTTCCGGGCGAACGTCGCGGACGCTTCGCCGATCAGTTCAAGCGTCTTTCGCCCTCGCGATTGCTATCCTCGCTGACTTGCGCGCTAGCCGGTGCGCTCTTCGACTACATCCCCGTGCGGGGAGCCTTGCGACGACACGGTTGGAAACTGAAATCGGGGAACGATGGTTGGCCGGCGCCCTCGTGCGATATAGCGATTTTAGAATCAATCAGGAATCATAATGCGTACAATATCATGCATAGGCATTCGGTCGATTCGGTAGTCATAACACCTATCCGCCCGCGACCTCCACGCTATCAAGTTGTTAGCAGTTTCCGCCCGAATGATTATTGAAAAATAGCGATCTGGCACGCGGATCGCCTGATTTCTGGTCACGGATAGCCGGATCTGGGACGGTTATCGCGCTATGCGCGAGCAGGTAGCCATTGGGGCAAATCAAGAAATAAAGGTCGGGGATTGGATAGGAAGAGTACTATGTTTGCGCTTGGCACGATGCTATAAGCATTCCGGAATTCGGATTAGATGCGCGCCGTAGGTATCGCCCCGCCACTTATGTGTCTGTACCACCGATCAGGCTTCCGAATGCCTGTAGATATAGACGGAGTACGCCGCGGGACGGCCGGGTCGCGCGCGAGGAGAGGGTAATGGGCCGCAGACTGTATGTTGGGAATCTGGCTTGGACTGTGACCGACCAGGATCTGCTTGACGTGTTTTCAGAAGCAGGAAAGGTGGACAGCGCGCAAGTCATAATCGACCGCGCCACCAACCGCTCGCGGGGATTCGGCTTTGTCGAGATGGCGACCGATGAGGCGGCCGAAGGCGCAATCAAGAAACTGAACGGCCGCGACATCAAGGGCCGTCCGATTCGCGTCAACGAAGCGCAGGCGCGCAGCGGCGGAGTCGGTGGTGGCGGTGGTGGCGGCGGTGGCGAACGGCGCGGCGGTCGCGACCACTAGTCAGTTCCGGCATTTCAAAATAGCGCGCGATTGTAGGTCGCCTTCCCGTCGCGCCGCAAAGTGTACCTAACCCACTTGAGGGGACGCCGGATTCTCGGGCCGAACCCCTGCGGCTGCAAGAAAACTCGCCTCGGATTGAACCATCACCGTGGAACTCATAACGCTTGAAGCGGATAGCGAGCGCGCCGTGATTGTGCCCGGCGCCGGATGCCAATGCCTGGGCTACCGCGCCGGCACGCTCGAGGTCATCGCGGGCCCTGCCAATCCCGACGCATGGCGCGAGCATCCGCATCGCGGCGGCATTCCGATTCTCTTTCCGTGGCCGGGCCGCGTAGCCGGCGCATGCTTCACGTTCAAGGGCCGCGAATACCGGTTGCCGGTGAATGAGCCCGCACGCGGGCACGCGATTCATGGCTTCGCGTGCGAACGCGCCTTTCGCGTGACGCGGCGCGGACCGTATTTCGTCACTGCGATTCTCGATTCGTCGGACTATTCGGATCTCAATTCGATCTGGCCGTGGCCGTTCGTGCTCGAGATAGACTACAAAGTTGGTAACGGGCTGAGATTGAAGGCCCGCATTACCAACACAGGCGACTCGGTCATGCCGTTCGGATTCGGCGCGCATCCTTACTTTCACGCCCCTCTCAATCCCGCAGGCCTGCGCGATGCGATGCTGATTCAGCTCGACGCCAACGCTCGATGGCCGCTCGACGCGCGCCTCATACCCACCGGCGCCGCCGAGCCGTTGGCGGGCAAGTACGATCTTCGCGCGCCGCGTCCGCTTGGAGCTGATACTTACGACGACGCCTTCCGCATGGCGCCGATCGCGGAGCGAACCGTGAACGACGATGGGTCCGCGCCGCGCGCGCGGCTTATCGATCCGTCGCTGAATATCGCGCTCGAGATTCGTGCCGATCCCGCGTTCGGCGACTTCGTCGTCTATGCTCCCGCAGACAGCCCGGTGGTCGCGCTCGAGCCGTACACCTGCGCGCCCGATGCGTTCAATCTCGCGGCCCGTGGCATCGCGGCCGGGATGCGCGAACTCGCGCCCGGCCAGACCTTCGAGGCCGGCTTCGAGATTCGCCTCAGCGCCCCTTGAAGCGCGGCTCGCGCCGCTGCGCCAGCGCTGCCGCGCCCTCGCGAAAATCTTCGGTGCCGATCAGCGAGCTCTGCGCCAGCACTTCGAGTTCCTGAAACGTCATCTTGTCCAGGCCGTGGCCTTTGTCGATGATCCGCTTCGCGAGCCCGACCGCGATCGGCGCGTTGCGCGCCATCTCGCGCGCAAGCTCTTCGGCCGCCGCCAGATGCGCACCTTCGGCGACGACGCGATTCACCAGCCCAATCCGTTCCGCCTCCGACGCCTCGATCATCCGCGCCGTCATGATCAGCTCCTTCGAGCGTGCATAACCGACCGTCCGCGTAAGCCGCGTCGTGCCACCCACGTCGGGCACCAGGCCGATCCGCACTTCCGGCATCCCAAGCCGCGCGCCGGCCGCCGCCACCCTGGCATCGCACGCCAGCGCCAGTTCGAGCCCGAGTCCGCCGACGAAGCCGTGCAGCGCGCCGATCACCGGCTTCTCGATACTCTCGAGCCGATTCAGCGACGCCTGCGACTCCGCCACAAAGCGCCGAAAGCGCTGCATGTCGGGGGCGCCGCCCTGACCCCTCGCGCCGGTGTCGTTGGCGAGCGAGGTGAAATCGATGCCCGCCGAGAACGCCTGTCCCTCGCCGTAAATGATAATCGCGCGAACCTCGGCCCTATCGACCTCGTCGATCGCCTCGGGAATCGCGCGGAGCATCGCCTGGTTAATCGCGTTGCGCTTTTCGGGACGGTTGAGCGCGATATACGCGAGCTCACCCTCGACTCGAACCTTGATTGGATTTTCCGCCATGTCTGACACCTCGATTGCTATTGAACTGATGCTGCCGCGGCAGCGCCAGACGCGAAACTATCCCCTCCGGCAGCCGCTGGAAAGACCGTGTGAAAAAAACCGGCCCGGAACCTTGCACAGAGAACCCGTCGGGTCTATAGCGGAGCTGGAATTGGAGACTTAAAATGGAAATCCCGGTTTAATTCGCAGCCGGCTCGACCCATTTTAGGCGTATTTTTTGAGTGCGTCGTTGGGCCAGCGGATGGCGACCTGAGTCTGCCGGGCGAACTGCTCCAACTGATAGGGGCACCGTGATCAATTTCCACGTCGTTCGCGATCCAGGATCGTATCGTCGAACGCTCGGCTGTAGCGACCGGCTTTGAAATAGCGAGCTGCGAGTCTGGCTTGGAGTTCGGATGGCAATCAGGATCGAGGTCCCCGAAGACAGTGCGTCGCTGACCGAATTCGTTCTGTTCCACGACCGCGTCTACGCCTACCGCGGCGCGCGCTGGCCAGCGTCGGTGGAGATCGAGCTGCCGCTTCTGATGGGCCAGAGTCCGCTCTGCGAGGGACGGACGATACGCCCGTTCGCCGCGCACGACGGTGGCGAGTTGGTCGCGCGGGCCGTAGCTGTAGTCGACGAGCGGTACTGCCGCCATTGGAACGAACGTCTGGGCCACGTTGTGATGTTCGAGGCGACGGCGGGCGCTCGCGATGCGGTCAAGTTGATCATGGACGAAGCGTGCCAATGGCTTGAGTCCCACGGCACAATCGCCGCGCGCGCAGGCGATCTCTTCCCGATCGATTTTCCCTTCGTGATCGATGAATACGAACTGCTTCCGCCCAACCTGCTCAGGCAGAATCCCGACTATTACCATTCTCTGCTCAAGGATGCGGGCTTCGAGACCGAGAAGGGGATGGTCGATTACAAGATCGAAGTGACCCCCGCGCTGGTCGCGCGCTACGAGAGCGCGCTCGAAGCGGCGCGGCGGGCAGGATTCGAAATCGTGCCGGCGAAAGAGATACCGAACGACCGGCGAGTGGCGGAGTACATCGACGTGATGAACGACGCGTTCAAGCGGCATTGGGGGCACGTTCCGGTTACGCGCGAGGAAGGTACGCTGCTTGACGCGATGTCCGCCTTCACCGGAGGGCACGAAACCTCGGTCATGGCGTACCGTGAGGGCGCGGCGGTGGGCGCCCTTTTCGTCACGCCGGACGTTTCATCGGCCGCGATCCTCGGATCTGTGCGGAAGATCGCAGATTCGGAAAAGTTGAACACGCTCGGAATCGGCGTACGCGAAGCGGCGCGCGGGCGCGGGGTCAACCTCGCGATGGCTTCGTACGCGTTTCTCCAACTGATCCGCAAGGGCGCGAAGTATCTGAGCTACACGCTGGTGCTCGACGACAACTGGCCGTCGCGCCGGACGGCGGAGAAGCTCGGCGCCAAGGTCTGCGCGAATTACCTCGTCTACCGCCGCAATTTCCGCGTCTGATAAACACAACGCGTTAACGTGGGAAAGCAAATGGAAGCGCCGCTACGCCCATCTATGCGGACCTACTACGGCGGGGCTGAGTCCATCTAGGGAAATTCCGGGTCAAAGGCCGCAAAGCATTGAATCGCTGGAGGTTGGGCTATGCTCAAGACGCGGATCACCGAACTGTTCGGGATTGAATATCCGATCGTTTCCGCCGCAATGGGAGGAGTGTCGCTCGCCGAGCTTGCCGGCGCGGTCTCCGAGGCGGGTGGATTCGGGACGTTGGCGCTCGTGGGGCTGAATCCCGAGGAGATCCAGAACGAAATCTCCAGCGCGCGAAGGATCACGAAGAAGCCGCTGGCCGTCAATCTGCTGGTTCCGTTCCTTACGCCGGGCGTGGTCGAGACCCTGCTGAAGGAACCGATCCAGGCGATCACGTTCTTTTGGGGCGACCCCGCCGAGCATGTTCCGCAGGTGAAGAAGGCGGGCATGAAAGTGATCTGGCAATGCGGCTCGGTTGCAGAGGCGGTTGCCGCCAAAGACGCCGGCGCCGACGTGATCATGGTGCAGGGCTTCGAGGCCGGCGGCCATGTGCGCGGGACCACAACTTCGCTTGCCCTGATCCCTGCCGCGCGTGACGCGATCGGCCCCAGTCTCCCGCTGCTGGCGTCGGGAGGCTTCGCCGACGGCCGTGGGCTCGCTGCTGCGCTTGCGCTTGGCGCGGACGGCGCAGCGTTCGGTACGCGCTTTTTGGCGTCGAATGAAGCGACGGCGCATTCCATCTACAAACAGCGGGTCCTGGATGCCCAGGCCGAGGAGACCATCCATACCGAGCTATTCGACATCGGATGGCCCAAGGCGCCTCATCGCGTGCTCCGCACCAGGGTCGTCGAAGAATGGGAGCGCGCGGGACGTCCCGAGAGCGGCAAGCGCCCGGGCGAAGGGCAGGTCATCGGATCATTTAAGCGTCCCGGCGCCAACGTTCCGCTGGTCAAATATTCGGTGATGACGCCATCGGACAATATCGAAGGCGATGTCGAGCAACTGCCCTTTTACGCGGGAATGTCGGTCAGCATGGTTCACGACATCATGCCCGCCGCCGGGATCGTGCGGCAGATAGCGGCCGAAGCGCGCGAAGTGATCGCCGGCCGGCTCGCCTCGATGGTGAAGTAGGTTGGCGGCCGCGTTGCGAAGTGGCAATCTCCGCGTCTGACAGCGCGCCCGACGCGAAACTAGCGCCTTCCGTCGCCGCTGGAAACATTTTGTGAACAAAACCAGCCCGGAACCTTGCACAGGGAGGCCGTCGGGTCTATAGGGGGGCTGGAATCGCAGACTCAAAACGGAGATTCCGGTTTAGCTGGTCGTGCCGCCGCCGCGTGCGATTCAGGAGGAGACCTGAGGTGCAGGCGGTCGTCAAGTCGCGCGAAATATCTTTTCTGGAACAGGGCCACTAGGTTACTTCCTGAGCGCGCGCCGGAGGGGGAATTATGCAGACGCGAATCGTTCAGATGGGGGCGGCAATAGCTGCGCTGGTACTTGCTCTCATGGTGGCTCGAACCGAGGCGTAGGCGGCCTCGGACTACGAGTCATGCTCGACGACAAGCACGAACGTCAATCTTACGAACCCCGACGGTACCGAGGTCATTTGCGAGGCTGCAATCGGCCCACCGAACAGGGCGACGGCCCACGCCTCGGACCAAGGCGTGGCGGGATCAGGGACGGCCGACGGCAGCAAGGCCAAAAGTTCCGCGTCGGGGGTGGGCGCCGAGGCGACTGCCGACGCACAAAACGGCGGCAACGCTACAGCAACCGCGTTGGTAGAGGACGCCGAAGCGGCGACCCTGGCGGCAAGCGGCGCGGCCAAGGCGACCGCCAAGGGCGCCGACAGCGAAGCCGACGCGTCGATTGACTTGACCGACGGAGGCAAAGCCAGTGCGACCGCCACCGACGGCGCTGAGGCCACGGCGTTTATTCCATCAGGAGAGGGGCGGTAACGCAGTCGCGACGGCGAAGGATGCGGCTGAGGCAGACTCCCTGGTAGCAGGCGGAGGCGGGAAGGCGACTCGCGTTTCAAGCGGAGATGGAAGCAGTGCTGTGGCCGACGCAGTAGACGGCGGTGTGGCGAAGGCTACCGCGAGCGACGGGGCGGGGGCGGGGGCAGGCGCGGGGGCGACGACACCAGTGCGCCGACTTGCACGCGACAGCACGGCGGCGAAGTGTAAGGCGACAGCCACCGGCTCGGGTACCGGCGGCGATGCGGAAGCGTATTGTGAAAATACCGGGAGCGTTGTAACGGCAGTCGCGACCAAGGGCTCTATAGCCATCGGCAGCGACACCGCTCTGCCGACTTGCACGCCAATGAACGGCGGTATCGCCAGGGTCAAGAGCCCGATGGGAAACTGCGACTGAGCGTCGCGAACGAATTATTTCCTTGAAACGGCCACGGTCATTACGCTGGAAAGACCGGGAGCGGAACTTGACGACGAGCTGCGAGCCGGTAAGAGGATTCGTCCGCTGATTATAAGAAGAAATGGAACGGAACTGCGCCCCAACTCAGGGCTTTAGCAATACCTTCAGCACGTTGTCTTTGCGGGCGCTGAAAATTTCGTAGCCCCTGGCCGCGTCGTCCAGCGGCATCACGTGGCTGACCAGCGGGCGCGGGTCCAGAGTGCCGCGTTCCATCAGCCGCGCGAGTTCCGGTATGTGCGCGTTGATGTTCGCGAGACCGATCCGAAACGTGAGATCGCGCGCGAACGCATAGCCGATCGGAAAATTGAACGAAGGCGCGCCGAACACGCCGATTACCGACACTGTGCCACCCCCGCGCGCCGCCATTATCGCGGCCGTCAGCGCGCTCTCGACCCCGACCGCCTCGATAGTCACGTCGGCGCCCCGCCCTTCCGTGCGATCGAGGATCGTCTGATGCGCTTGCTCCATGTTCACCGCTAACGCGCCGAGTTTGCGCGCCGCCTCCAGCCGGTACGGGATGCTATCGACAGCGATCACTTCGGCCGGGCCGAACAGCTTCGCACACATCACGGCACACAACCCCACCGGGCCGCAGCCGAAAATCGCCACCGTGTCGCCCGGTCGGATATTGCCGTTGACCGCGCCGAAAAAAGCCGTCGGCAGGATATCGGCGAGAAACACCGCGGCGTTATCGTCGATCGCATCGGGCAGCGGAAAGCACGTGTAATCCGCCATCGGCACCCGCACCGCCTCGGATTGCTCGCCTCCCAGCCATCCGAGCTTGCCCGCGGAATTCGCTCCGTAGCCGAATATAGCGGATCCGCTTTCCGCGCATTGCGACGGCTGCCCGCGCCGGCAGAAGTAACATCGGCCGCAGGCAACCACCCCCGACACGACGACCCGATCCCCCTTCTTCAGCCCGCCGACGCCTGTCCCCACTTCCTCGATCACGCCGACGCCCTCATGACCCAGCACGAAGCCGGGCACGATGGGCAAAGCGCCGTGATAGAAGTGCAGGTCGGAGCCGCAGATTCCCGCGCGTGTGATTCGCACGATCGCGTCGGTGGGAGTCTTGAGCGCCGGGTCATCGACGCGCTCGACACGCACGTCGTGGGGTCCGTGGAAGACAGTTCCCTTCATAGAGCAATCCCTTCTTTGGCAGGCCGCCAGTGCCGGCGCCGATAGAGGTGGCGATCGTGCAGGATAATGGCACAGAGCGGCGCGGGTTTGCAGTGGCGGCGAAGCCCGTGGTAATCCCAGAGTCGGTCCGTGGTGCTCGGGAGGCTCCAATGATTCAGAATATTAAGAAAATTCTCACCCCAATCGACTTTTCCGAACACTCGATGGAAGCGATGCGCGGCGCGATGGAACTGGCGAAAGACCTCGGCGCCGACGAAGTTCACCTGATGCACGTCATCGCGCCGCAGCACACTTTCATCCCGTTGATTTTGGCGACCAGCATCGAGCAGAATCGCGAGGTGGCGCGGGAAGGCGCGATGCTCGAGCAGGCGGAAGAGGAACTCGCGCGCATCAAGAAAGACGAGTTCGGCGATTCAAAGAAGGTCTTCACGTTTGCCGTGGTCGGCCCTCCGGTTGAGAAACTCGTCGACTACGCCAAAGCGCAGGCAATTGACCTGATCGTGGTTGCTACGCACGGACGGACCGGCGGCGAGCATATTCTGATCGGCAGCGTCACCGAGAAGCTGGTGCGCAACGCGCCGTGCTCGGTCCTGGTCTTCCGGCCGCGCAAGCGCTAGCCGAACAGACAGGTCATTCCCGGCGGTTGCGTGCGTCTAGCGCGCGGGCCGCCGGCACGTGGCGGGTTTAGCCCGATCTGCGGATGACGATGCGACGACGGGCGGAAGCCGCACCGTTGTTAGCGTCAGCGCACCGGCGGCGAAGCCGTTGCGGGGTCTGACGCCGGAACAACCACCTTTGTGCAGGCTTTGCCGGTCACGGGAATACTTAGAATATTCGCCGGAGGGGTGCTGATATTTTGGGTTTCGTTGTCTTCGCCAGAAACTTCGCCAGACTGCGCCGGAAGTGACATACTGATTGAATCGATAAAAACAACCCCTCCGCTCCCGGGCCATGAGCTGAGGATCGTCAGGGAGAAATTAGAACCGTCCGTAGAGGTACATCCCGTGCCTGCGGCGGGAGCATTCTTGACCGCGGTGAAAAAGCCGGTAAACGGCTTGCATTGGCCTTTGCCCGGGATTGTGAATCCCCGTCCCACAAACTGGCTGCCCGGAAAACCCGTGAAGCTGATGCAGTAGTCCTTGGCCAGCGAGACACCGGGCACCAGCACCAGCATAGCAAGCCCGGCAAGCACCGCTCGCAGCCGCAAGCTGGCCGTACTCAACGCAGACTTCCGTCCCCCTTCAATGCCTGAAACGCGTTGCCCTCTGATCATTATCTTGCTCTCCTTCATCTCTAGCCTTTGTGTAAACTTGCCGTGCCCAGGATCGTTCAATATGCGCAACGCTTCAGTCGAGCAATAGGCCCGCTTTCCCGGTACGGAGCTAGACTCATTAAGTACTGGTCGTTGTCGACTTGTCAACGTTAGTTTCTAACGAGCGATTTAACTCCCCGCGCCCGGCGGCCGGCGGCTTGAACGGGAGTTATTTAGCGAAGCAGTCAGGGAATTATTCTGAACGAAAAATTAGGGCCAGGCAGATTGCTCCGCCCGGCCCGCAGCCAACCGGGAAAAGGGGGGCAAACCCCGGCTAGCAAGCGTATTGTACGCAAGTGCGTGTATGTTGCAATAACGGTCGGGACCCTGACGAACCGGCTATCCGCAGAGAAACCGCGGCTCTCGACCGCGCTCTTTTGGCGCTCAGACTTTGCCTCCGCCAAGCGCGGGAATGAAATGCACTTCGCTGTTCTCGCCAACGGTATCGAGCACGCCGCCGGTGGCTATTTCACCGTCGATCGACACGGCGATCGACGCCCGGATGTCTCCATCCTCGTCGAGCAGTTGGTCGTCGATATCCGGGAAGCGCTCGCCGAGGCGCCGGACCAGTTCGCGAATCGATTTTCCCGGAACCTCGACTCGCTCGACGCCGCCGGTGAATTTGCGTAGCAGCGCGGGAATCACAACAGTTGGCATTGCAGAAAAATAGGGGAAGGGGGCGACTTCGCCCCCCTTTCGATCACTCGTGATCAATCCGCCGCGCCGGAATGTTGCGTGGCGCCGCGATGCTTCAGGATTGCCTTTAGCAACCTGGGCGGCGACATCGGCGTCTCCGTCATCCTGACGCCCACCGCGCGATAGATCGCATTGGCGACCGCTGCTACCGGCGGCACGATCGACACCTCGCCGACGCCGCGCACGCCCAGCGGGTGGCCGGGGTTTGCTTCCTCGACGACGATCGTTTCGATCATCGGCAAGTCGAGGCAGGTCGGGATTCGGTAGTCGAGGAATCCGGAGTTACGCAGCGTGCCGTTGTCGTCGTAGAAGTATTCCTCGTTCAGCGCCCACCCGAGTCCCTGCGCCGTTCCGCCCTGCATTTGTCCTTCGACGTAGCTCGGATGAATCGCCTTGCCGGCGTCTTGCGCCACTGTGCATCGCAGCATTTGCACCTTGCCGGTGTCGGGATCGACCTCGACGTCGACGACCGTGGTCGCAAATCCAGGCCCCACGCCGCGCGCATTCACGCTGGCGCGACCGGTGATCGGTCCGCCCGTGCGCGGAAAGCGGGGTGCGAGCTGCTTGATCGACATCGGCGGCACGCCGTTGCCTTTGGCATGGAGCATCCCGCCGCGCAATTCGACTTCGTCCGGCTTTTTCTCCCAGACCTTGGCGGCGCGCTCGATCAACTGGCGCTCGGCGTCCTTGGCCGCCTCGTACACCGCCATCCCGGTCGCGAAAGTGACGCGGCTTCCGCCGGTCACGTCAGTATGACCGATTGAATCCGTGTCGGCGGTGATCGGCCGCACGTCGGTCACCGGCAGTCCGAGCACTTCCGCGGTGATCATCGCCATCGACGCGCGCGAGCCGCCGATATCCGGCGAGCCGGTCACGACGCTGGCGGTTCCGTCGGTGTGGATATTCACCGTCGCCGACGACTGCATCCCGGCGTTGAACCAGAATCCCGACGCGACGCCGCGGCCGCGGAACTTGCCGGCCAGTTTCGACTTGTAATGCTCGCTGTTCTTGATCGCTTCGCAGGTCTGGATAAATCCGATGCGCTTGAAGGGAGGGCCCATGGTCTGCGCGGAGCCTTCTTTGACCCCGTTCTTGATTCGGAAGTCGATCGGATCGATTCCGCACTTCTCGGCCAGTTCGTCGATCACAGTCTCGGACGCGAACGCGGCGTTGGTTGCGCCCGGCGCCCGATAGGCCGCGGTCTTGGGCCGATTGACCACCACGTCGTACGCGTCGATTAGAAAATTCTCGATGGTGTAGGGAGCGATGATGCACATCGCGCCGGCTCCCACCGGCGAGCCCGGGAACGCGCCCGCCTCGTATGCCATCCAGATTTCGGCCGCGACGAGCTTGCCGTCCCTGCTCGCGCCCATCTTCACTTTGATCTTGGAGCCCGAGGTCGGTCCGCTCGCGCGGAGCACTTCCGAGCGCGACATGACGAGCTTGACCGGGGCGCCGGTCTTCTTCGAGAGCAGCACCGAGAGCGGCTCGAGGTAGATGGTGGTCTTGCCGCCGAAGCCGCCGCCGATTTCGGCCGGCACGACTTTGATTTTGCCGACCGGCATCCCCAACACCTGCGCGCTCAGCGAGCGCACGTCGAAGGCGCCCTGGGTCGAGCAGTAAATCGTTGCCTGTCCGTCGGAGTTGTAGATGCCGACGGCGTTGTGAGGCTCGATGTATCCCTGGTGCACCATCGCGGTGTTGAATTCGCGCTCGACCACAAAGTCCGCCGCCTTGAATCCGGCCGCGACGTCGCCGCGTTTGAACTGGTAGTGCAGCGCGACGTTGGTTGGCTTGTCGCCTTCCTCGTTGTTGCGCAGATCCTTGAGCAGAATCGGCGCGCCCGGCTTGATCGCGGCATCGACGGTCATCACGGGCGGCAGCACTTCGTATTCGACTTCGATCAGGCGGACCGCTTCCTCGGCAATATGCGGGCTGGTCGCGGCGACGGCGGCGATCGCATGGCCGTCGTACAGGACCTTGTCGTGCGCGAGGATGTTCATCGACAGGTACATCGGATTGACCGTCATCTCGCCGGACTGCTCGAGCTTGTTCTCCGCCGCCGGGAGATCCTTCGAGGTGACGATAGCCTTCACGCCGGGGAGCTTGAGCGCCTTGTCGATTTTGATCGATTTGATAATCGCGTGGGCATGCGGGCTGCGCAGCACCTTGCCGTGCAGCATCCCGGGGAATGCGTAGTCGGCGCCGAACTTGGCGCGGCCCGTCACTTTGTCAATGCCGTCGGGCCGAATCGGACGCGTGCCGATGACTTTGAAATCGCGTTTCGTGGTTGATTCCGCCATGGCTTTACCTCTCGGATCGCCGCTCGTATCGGTAGTCCTGCCAGTACTGCGATGCTCTCATCGTGCGGCCGCTTTGCCTTCGCTTTGCGAGCGAATATCGGCAGCCGCGTCGAGCACCGCTTTCACAATCTTGTCGTAACCGGTGCATCGGCACAGATTCCCGGCCAGCGCATAGCGGACTTCGGGCTCGGTCGGTTTCGGATTGCGATCGAGCAGCGACTTCGCCGAAATCAAGAATCCGGGCGTGCAGATGCCACACTGCAAGGCTGCGTGCTCGAGAAACTTGTTCTGCAAAACGTGAAGCACGCCGTTGATGGCGAGTCCTTCGACGGTCACGATGTTCTTGCCTTGCGCTTCGACGCCGAGCATCAGGCACGAGCATACCGGGCGGTCGTCGACCAGCACGGTGCAAGCGCCGCAATCGCCGGTCAGGCATCCTTCCTTCGAGCCGGTGAGCTCGAGCACGTCGCGCAGCGTTTCGAGCAGGCTTTGGCGCGGCTCGCACAGGAACTCGACCGTGTCGCCGTTAATCCTCGCTTCTACCACTGTCTTTTTGGACATTGTTTTATATGCCGTTGCTGTTTGCTCGCCGTGATTCAGTTCTTCTTCGCGCGTTCGGCGGCGATTGAGAGCACCCGCCGCGTGAGCACCGCGGTGATGTGGAGTCGAAATTCCGCCGTCCCGCGCATGTCGTCGATCGGCGAACAGGCGTCGCTCGCCGCACGTCCAGCGGCCTCGAGAGCCGCGGCGTCGAGTTTCTTCCCGATGATCGCATCGGCGGCTTTGCTTGCCAGGATCGGAGTCGCCGCAACGGCGCCGAGTGCGATCCGCGCCGCCTTCACCTTGTCGCCGTCGAGCGTAAGCGACGCTCCCACGCCGACAACTGCGATATCCATCTCGTTGCGCGGGATGAAACGGAGATACGCGTCGCTCGAATGCGCTGCGGGCGCCGGAACCAGCAGTTCGACCAGCAACTCGCCGGGCTTGAGCACGGTGCGTCCGGGCGATACGACGAAAGCCTCGACTGGCACTTCGCGCTCGTCATTCGGGCCGACGATTCGGGCGCGCGCGCCGAGCGCAATCAGCGCAGGCGTAGTGTCCGCGGCCGGCGATCCATTGCACAGATTGCCGCCCACCGAGGCGCGGTTCTGAATCTGCAGCGAGCCGATGAGATGGGCCGCCTCGGTCAAGCCGGGGTAATGACGCCGCATCACGTCGCTCGCGCTGATCTCGATGCAAGGCACGGCCGCGCCCAGCCGCAATCCCTTCTTCGCATCGAAGAACAGAGTTTGCAGCTCTTTGATTTTCTTGACGTCAACCAGATGCTCGGTGCGGCGGACTCCGGCGCGCAATTGGATGATGATATCGGTGCCGCCGCAGAACGGGCGCGCGTTTTCACCGTGGGCTTTGAGAATGCTGACCGCCTGATCGAGCGTGGTTGGGGCTTCGTAGTCGATGGCGTGCAAAACTGGGAAACCTCCGGGTCGGGACAATTATTACCCGCCTTGTACCTTGGATAGCCTAGTTGCCGCTGGCTGAAAAGGGGACCGCAGCAAGGGCGGCGCGTCACGCCGCGCCTTGCGCGGACGGACCTCGCACTCGATTCTCGCCGTCAGCTCGTCTTTGGCTTTCTCGAGTTCGTAGTCGCTCTGCAATCCCAGCCAGAATTCCGCCGACGTACTAGGAATACAGAGGCATCAAACGCCTTGAATACCAGCAACTGCCCGGCGGCTCTGGGAGCGCGTGCGCGCTATTCCTTGAAGCCCAGGCGGGAGGCGACCTGCGCTGCGGCGAGCGCCAGCGCCGGCGCCATCGGACCCATCAGCGCGAAGCGCGGATCGGTGGTCTGCCCGCGCACGTAGCGCACGTAGATTTGCTCGACTACCGTCGCAGTCTTCCAATGCGCCCACGCCCAGTAAAACGGGATGCCGCTCACGTCGCGGCCGGTGCGGCTCGAATAGCGATGCACCAGTTCGTCGCGGTTCATGAAGCCGGGCCGCAGCGTATGCGGCTCGCCGTGCGAGGTCACCAGCAGTTCGGGCGGGTCGCTCTTCTCGCGCCAATAGCCAATCGCGATGCCGAGATCGACCAGCGGATCGCCGATGGTGGACATTTCCCAGTCGAATACTCCGACTACCTCACCGTGATTGACGGCACCGAGCATGATGTTGTGCAGGTAAAAGTCGTTGTGCACGAGCACCGGCGGCGGCGACACCGGCATGTTGTCGAGAAACCATGCGCCGAGCTTCTCCATCAGCGGCACTTCGCGCGTTTTGGCCTTCTCCCATCGCCCCATCCATCCGGTGATCTGGCGCTTCAGGAATCCGTCGGGCTTGCCCAGCGAGCCGAGTCCAATCGCCGCATAATCGACGTCGTGCAAATCGGCCAGCGTGTCGATGAATCCTTCTGAGATTGCGCGAAACGTTGCCGGATCGGTGCCAAGCTCTACGGGCAGCGGCTCACGATTTTTGATGACGATCCCGGTGCGCCGTTCCATCACGAAAAATGGCGCGCCGACGATCGACGCGTCGTCGCTGTAGAGCATCCCGCGCGGCGCCGGCTTGAAGACTTCCCACAGCCGCGAGAGCACCTTGTACTCGCGGCCCATGTCATGGCCGCCCACGGGCAGCGGCCCGAATGGCGGCCGGCGCATCACCCATTCGCGCTCGCCGAAGCGCAGCAGGTAGGTCAGATTCGACGATCCGCCGCGAAACTGCTGGACGGTGAGCGGAGCGTCGGCGCCGGGAATCTTGCCGCGCAAGTAGGCGGCGAGTTTGCCCCAGTCGAGCTGCTCCTCGTCGCGGACGTCGCCAAATTCGGGGACGATTTCTACCGCTTCAGCCATGCGCGCGACGCGGGACTATCCATATCGCCTGCCGGATCACTTGCGAACTCACTTGTACTTGCGCAGTTCGCGGCGAGCGATGGTCATGCGATGCACTTCGTCGGGGCCGTCGGCGATTCGGAGCGAGCGGCTGTCGCGCCACATCCGCGCAATTGGGATGTCGTCGCTGACGCCGGCCGCGCCGAACACCTGGATGGCGCGATCGAGCACGATCATCACCATGTTCGCGCACATCACTTTGATCATCGAGATCTCGTTGCGCGCTTCGCGCTTGCCCATGGTGTCCATCTTCCACGCCGCATGCATCACCATCAGGCGGCATGAGTCGATCTCGATTCGCGAGTTGGCGATCCACTCCTGGATGTTCGCCTTGTCGGCGAGGAAGCTGCCGTGCGTGAAGCGCGTGTTCGCCCGCTTGCACATCAGTTCGAGCGCTCGTTCGGCGACCCCGATGGTTCGCATACAGTGGTGGATACGTCCCGGGCCCAGCCGCGCCTGCGCGATTGCGAAGCCGCCGCCTTCCTCGCCGAGTACGTTGGTCAGCGGCACGCGGCAGTCCTTGTAGATTATCTCGCAATGCCCGCCGCCGCCGGTGTGGCCCATCACCGGCACGGGCCGAATCAGGTTGAATCCGGGGGTGTTGGTCGGAACGATTATCTGGCTGGCGCGGCGATGCGGCGCCGCGTCGGGGTCCGTCACGACCATCGCGATCGCGAAGCTCGAGCCGATCGCGTTGGAAGTGAACCACTTGTGGCCATTGATCACGTAGTCGTCGCCGTCGCGAACGGCGCGGGTCTTGAGCTGGGTCGGATCGGAGCCGGCAGTATCAGGCTCGGTCATCGAGAAGCAGGTGCGCATCTCGCCGTCGATACACGGCTGGAGCCATTTCTTTTTCTGCTCGGGAGTGCCGAACTCGGCCAGGATTTCCATGTTGCCGGTATCGGGCGCCATGCAGTTGAACGCGCGCGCGCCAATCGGGCTGCGGCCCATCAGCTCGCACAGCGGAGCGTACTCGTAGTTCTTGAGACCGGCGCCGAATTTTTCGTCGGGCAGAAAGAGGTTCCAAAGGCCCTCGGCCTTGGCTTTTTTGCGGACGTCCTTGAGTGATTGCGGCTCGGTATGTCCGCTCTCGCCTATCTCACGCTGCACGTCCTTTTCGATGGGAAAGACGTACTGGTCCATGAAGTCGGAGACACGCTTGCGCAATTGTTCGGTTTTGGGGGTCAGCGAAAAGTCCATTTCGATCCTCGCGAGGTCCAGTGATTTGTATCGCAACAGGTAACCCAGATCGCCAACAAATGAAAGCGAGCGCGAATCGGGCCGACGGGAAGAAAACGCGCGGGCGGGAGGCGGGCGATTGAATGGAGATCGTGCGATGCCCGCCGGACGCGGGGAGTTCGAACGGCTGAATTATCAGTCGCGTGGCTTGCCGGCGGCAAAACGCAGTCGAACGTAGTCGGCGAACCATTTGCCGTCGCCGTCGCAGAGATCCGGCCGCAGCGCTTCGCGAACCTCGTCGATGAAACCGGCGCGATCGTTATCCGCCAGCGGCGCCAGGAAGCTTTGCGCGAACGTCTCCAGCCATCCGTTGATTGCAGTGGGCAGCGGCGTGGGGCGGGGGATTAGCGCGATGTACCTGACGGCGAATCCGCGGCGCGCGAGCCGCGCGCAATAATCCTCCGATCCGTTTTCCGGAAAGTACCACGGGTCGAGCGCCCTCACGTTCCTGCCATCGATTAGATGCCGCCCTCGGCCGGCGAAGCGCGTCAATCAGCGCGCGCTTGATCGTCGCGACGCAGCCGTGGCCGCCGAACTCAGCGACGAACGGCCGCCGGGCTTCAGCGCTCGCCATACGTCTTTCAGCAGAGTGGCGAATCGTCGGCGTACCGGAAGCTCACGTTGCGGAACGTGATATCACCCCGCACGTGGGTCAGCTCCGCGGCGCCAGCCTGGTCGGGCATGTCCGGCTCTATCTGCAGCATCTCAAAGAACCGGTCAAAACCCGTGCTCCCTTCCTGATAGAGCCGCGCGATTCATACCAGTGGATTCGGCATTGCTGAACACGGCGTCGAACTCTGGAAGGCAAGCCGCTCGCCGTCGGCCACCCGCGCGCGAGACCCGTGCGGCGGGCGGATACCGCGATGGGGATGCGCTCGTGACGTCCATGCCGACGAGACCATGCCTCGCTCTGATAGCCCTCGCTCCTGCTCGCGAGAAAGCGATCGTTCTCGTAGTTGAAGCGCGCCGTCGCGAACGCCTCGTTGGTGAAAGATTTAACCACCCGTATCCCCACGAGCGAATCTTCGACGCGCGCGTTGATGTCGCCGATCCGGTCCTTGCTCAATCTGAGCGCGGCAATCATGCGCCTGCTGAAATGCAGCGCGAAGACGAACATCACCGGCAGGAAGCACAGGACCATCAGCGTGAGCGCCCTGTCGATATGCGCGAGGATGATTAGCACCCCAATCAGCTCCAGGCGCGCGGTCGCCAGCAGTTCACGGCCCGTGATGATAGAGCTCGGCGCGGGAAAGGAGATCGTCGGTGATCCGCGCCATGAGCTGCCGGTTCTCGGTCGGTCATGTAAACTTAACTATAGTTTCTGGTAATGATCGAACCGCTCTCGGCGCATGTCCCGTTCCATCTTCGCGCCCATCACATGTCCCTGATAATCGACGAACAACGTGCATAGAGCTTGGAGGGCGACCAGCGCGAGCATGGCGACGCCCAGCGCATAGATCCTGTCGAGCGCGCCGGGTGCGCCCTTAGATGCAAGCAGCTTTATTGTGATCAATTCCCGAGTGGAGTCTGGCGGCAGCAGCGCCCCATCCGGGATTTGAATGGGAGATCGTGCGATGCGCGAGGATAGTCCTAACTATTCCGGAGACTCGACGATGCGCAGAATATCTTGGGTAGGTGATCAGTACAAAGACTATTACCGGAACTACCTCAAGTCTGTGGAGGCGCGACTGGCTGCATATCCTCGGCTTCCTTCGGAGAGGATCCCGGTCCTGGCTCTCGCGCAATACTACGCGAAGTCAACTATCTCAAATTGAGCGAACCACGGCAGTCCAAGCACTAAAGCCGCGCCGCACTTTCGTTCCCTCGCTTGCCATCTCTTTCAACCAGGAGGAGGGTTTGGAGTCGTGCGAGTGCGCGCGGCGCATTTGCGGGAGATCGAAATGGAACTGGCAAAACGATTCGTGGATGTGGGAATTTTCACCAACCGGCTCGACGAGATGCGCGCATTTTACGCCGAACGAATCCGACTGCCCTACGAGGAGATGCTGCCGGTCGGCGGCGGCGTGCGCCAATATCGTTTCGGATTGCTCGGATCGGTGCTCAAGATAAATCACGTCCGCGATCCTCTGCCGGCCCGCGTCGCGGGCGGCTATCGAAAGCTTTCGATTTCCGATTTGCGCACTCCCATGCCGCTTCCGTTGCAAGACCCCGACGGCAACGACGTCGAGTTGGTGCCGAGCGGTCAGCGCGGGATCAATCAGATCGAAATCCATATCGGCGTCACCGACGAGGCCGCCTTCGAAAATTTCTATGCCGACGCCCTGCAGGCGGAGAGAATCGGCGCGGGCCGCTTCAAGGTGGGCGAAACGATTATAAGCTTCCGGCACGATCCGGCGGCGGTGCGCGCCCGGAAATCAGCGTCGGCCAGCGCGGTGGACGTGATCGCGTCGATGCGCGCAGTGGGGATGCGTTATATCACAGTGCAGGTACGCGACTGCGACGGAGAGCATCGACGCTTCATGTCGATGGGTGTTTGGGAAGGCGCGGCGCCGATGACGCTGGGCGCGGTGGCGCGGATTTCGTTCATTCGCGACCCCGACGGCAACTTTATCGAGATTTCGCAGCGGGCGTCGCTGACTGGTCCGATCCCGGCTTAACGGGCGGCACTGATTTGCACCGTGCCGATCGCGGTTGCGATCGGCACGGCGGCCGGACTCATTTTTGGGAAATTGCTGCGGTTACGCCCAGCGCGAGCGCGGGCGATTGCGCGTCGATCGATTGCGCGCGCCCGACGAGCGGAAGACGGTCACCGGCTTGGGCGCGTGAATTTCGATTTTTTCGAAACCTTCGACGTGCTCGCGATCGAGCGCGTTGCCGAGCGTGCGTTCCAGCCGCGCCAGGTTGACGCGTTCGTCCTGCGTGACCAGGCTGATCGCTTCGCCCGCCTTGCCCATCCTGGCCGTGCGGCCGATGCGATGGATGTAGCCGTCGGTCTCGTCGGGAAGATCGAAGTTGATGACGTGCGAAACGTCGGGGATGTCGAGTCCGCGGGCGGCCACGTCGGTCGCGACCATCACGCGAAACTTTCGCGCGCGGAAGCCCGCCAACGCCGCGTTGCGCTGACTCTGTGAGCGGTCGCCGTGGATCTGCACCGCCCTGACGTTGGCGCGTTGCAGCATCTTGGCGACCCGGTCGGCGCGGCTCTTGGTGCGGGTGAAGACGATCGCGCTTTCCACTTCGGGACGCTTGAGAATCTCGAGCAGCACCGGTCCCTTGTTCTCGAGCGTGACCGGATAAATCGACTGGCGAATCTGTGCGGGCGGCGCGGATTTGCCGCCGACTGTGACGCGCTCGGGCGTGGTCAGAAATTCACGCGCGATCATTTCGGGACCGGACGCCATCGTCGCCGAGAACATCATGGTCTGCCGAATCTTCGGCACCATTCGCATGATCCGGCGCAGTTGCGGCAGGAAGCCCATGTCGAGCAGTCGGTCGGCTTCGTCGATGATCACGACTTCAATTTTGTCGAGCTTGACGATGCCGCGCTCGATAAAGTCGATGAGCCGTCCGGGACACGCGACCAGCACTTGCGCACCCTTGCGAATCTCGTCGATTTGGTGCCGTTCGGATTCGCCGCCGACGACCGTCGCGCAACGGATATGGGTATGGCGTGAGATCAGATCGAACTCGCGCGCGACCTGCGCAGCAAGCTCGCGCGTCGGCATGATCACCAGCGCGGCGAGATGCCGGGTGTTCTTGCGATGCAGCCGATCGATAGTCGGGATCAGAAAGGCCGCGGTCTTGCCGCTGCCGGTTTCAGCCGTGGCAACCACGTCGCGCCCGCTGAGCGCAACCGGGATAGCTCCGGCTTGGACCGGGGTCGGTGTGTGATGACCGCGGTCTTTGATTGAACGATGGATCTCGGGTGATACAGGAAATTCAGAAAACGACAAAAAGTGTCCTATGGTTCAGAGCCCCGGATTCCAGTTCGCAAAAAAGTGCCGAACGTGTGGGTCTGATGGTTGAGAGGGTGGCGTCACGGAATCCGACGCGCGCATAAAGTCACGATTGACTTGCGCATAAGCCTACAGGAAGCAGTGCAGCGGCACAATGCCCCCCCACCAGCAGTTAAATCGAGTTTGCGCTCAGAATTTGCCGTGCCGGCCGACTCCCGACGCGAAGCGCTCGGCGCCGGCGCGCGTCTCGCCGGACCGGACTGTCGCGATCGCGTAGCGGTACTCGCTTTTGAGCGCATCGTCGAGCGCCAGCGTCCAGCCCTCATATGCAGACATCCGGTCCGAGCGCATGCATCGCTGCGGGAAGCCCGCGATCTGTTTGGCGAGCTCGCGCGCCGCCGCCAGCGCAGTGCCCCGCTCGACGACGCGATTCGCCAAGCCCATCGCGAACGCCTCTTCGCCGGAGACACCGCGGCCAGTCAGGATCATGTCCATCGCACGGCTCATCCCAATCAAGCGCGGCAATCGAATCGTGCCTCCATCGCAGAGCGGCACACCGAAGCGTCGGCAATACACGCCGAAGGTCGCGTCGCGAGCGGCCACGCGCAGGTCGCACCACAGCGCGAGTTCGATTCCGCCCGCGACTGCGAATCCCTCGACCGCCGCAATCACCGGCTTGCTGAGCAGCATACGCGTGCATCCGAGCGGTCCGTCGCCGTTCTCGGTCACGCGATTGCCGCGATCGGTGGCGACCGCTTTCAGATCTGCGCCCGCGCAAAACGTCCCGCCGGCGCCGGTCAGGATCGCGACCGAGAGTGCGTCATCGGCGTCGAAACGGCGGAATGCGGCGGCGAGCGCCGCGGCGGTGGGCTGATCGACGGCGTTGCGCGCCTCGGGACGGTTGATAGTGACGATTGCGACGTCGTCCTCGATTCCGAACTCGACCAGACTCATCGAATGACCTCCCCGGCTCAATTGCGATTGCTCAAAAAACTTACCTTTTCAACATTTTGCTGGTCGAGGAGTAGAGATGCACGACGCCCGAATCCAACGAGCGACGGCTCTCGAAGCCGCTGTGAGCGAACACCTCCAGCATTTGGCGGTTGTCGCCGAGCACGTCGGCTTCGAATTCCGCGATCCCGTTTGCATCGGCGATAAGACTCAGATGTTCGAGCAGCAGAGTGCCGATGCCGCGGCCCTGGAACTCGTCGAGAATTGCGAACGCAACCTCTGCGCGATGCGGATCGGAGCCGCAAATGTAACGACCTACGCCGATGAAGCGTTCGCGCCCGTTCTCAGTTACCGTCGCGGCCAGACCGACGTGACTTTTGAAGTCGAGCTCGGTTAGACGCTTCAGATCGGGCGGCGACAGATCGCGCTTGACCCCCATGAAACGAAAATAGACGGACTGTTCGCTCAGCCCCCTGAAATGCTCGAGCAGGCGTTCCTGATCGTCGGGGCGAATCGCGCGGATCCGGATCGCGGCGCCGTCGAGCATCCTGGCATCGACGCAATATTTCCGCGCGTCGCTGAGCATGTCGCGATCTCCCATTGAATTGACCGTCGAGTATACCAACCTGCCGGGTGAGCGATTGTCACGAACTTGTCGTGCGGGAATATGCAATTCGGGACGTTTCAAGCTCGCGCAACGCTGACGCGCGGGCCATCGCGACTCACGTCTTATTCGGTTCGTCGGACTTGATGAACTTGAGCGACGCGGAATTCATGCAGTAGCGCAACCCGGTCGGCCGCGGACCATCGTCGAACACGTGCCCGAGATGCGCGTCGCATTTCGCGCACAACACCTCGGTCCGCTTCGTGAAAAGTGAACGATCGGTCTCCGTCTTGACGTTCTCCGGCGCGATCGGCTGATAGAAGCTCGGCCATCCCGTGCCCGATTCGAACTTGGTGTCGGAGTCGAACAGCGCATTGCCGCAGCAGATGCATCGATACAGACCCTTGTCGTGATTCTCGGCGTACAAGTTCTGGAACGGGCGCTCGGTGCCCTTTTTGCGCGTGACCTCGTACTGCTCCGGGGTCAGCTCCTTGCGCCATTCCTCGTCCGTCTTGACCACTTTATCTTCCATCACGAGTCCCTTTCTTTGGCCGGAATCGGTGAACTCTACTATCGATACTTTGACTATACCCGGCGCATCCGGATCCGGCGAATCACCGGATGCATCGGAGGTGACGGCGGTTTCAGCGTATCCGAATGCGACGATCGCCGGTATCGCGGCAATCGCGGCGATGAATACTCGCCGCCCGATCAGACGCTCGTTGTGCGCGGCGGAGCTGTTCCCAGCTTCAGTCAACTTTCGACCCGCTGTGTTGATCATTGCATATTGGACGACGGCTTCGAAGGCCGCCCACTTCTCCACGCGGCGTAATCAGGTTATGCCAATGTTGGTATCTTTTCGATCCGATTGCCAAGCCGGCGCGCAGCTTCCCACGTGTCGTAACGCCCCTGCAGCCTGATCCAAATTCCCGGACCGTTGCCGCATAGCTTGCCTAGACGAACGGCCATCTCGGAGCTGATAGAGATGTCGCCGACCATCACGCGGTGTAAAGTCTGACGACTCACGCCGAGCAGAGTGGCAATCTCACCAATCGTCCGATGACGCCGCAGTTCAGGCATCACCTCTTCGGCAAAAATAATACCGGGATGGATTGGCCTGCGGGCGGCTACCTTCTTGCGATCGACGGCATACTCCGGCTTCATTTCCCAAAACTCCTAGAAAAATAGAGATTAAACATAGGGTGATTCCGTGTCTCAGTGGTACTGTTCTAAATCGACCAGTAGTGCGTCCCCCTCCTCAAATTGAAAAGTAATCCGCCATGGGCCGTTAACCGCCATCGCATATCGCGGTGGCTTTGTATGCAGCGGATGGGTTCCGAATCCAGGCCCCGATAAGTCACTTAAATCCTCGGCTTCGTCCAGGACTTCGAGTAAGTTCGCGCATCGTTTCCGCAATTGAGGCGGAACCGCCGCACTGCGTCCGGTCTCGAACAGGTCTTTGAGCCCCTTGTGTCGAATGCTCCGGATCACCAATCGGGATGTAGCATGTCATACGACATAATGTTAATCGCAGTGCAACATCCAACGGCAAAATAACCGGGCTCCAGGGAAAGGGGAGCGACCGCTAGATCGAATAGACGAACAGCTTCTGTTCCTTGGGTCTGAGAAAAACGTTCGCGCCCGGCTCCAGATGCAGCGCCTGGTAGCGCTCGTGATCGATCTCGACCTGCACCATGTCGCCCCACTCGGCGACCAACTCGACCTTGACCTGCGGACCGGCCGGATTGATCGACTTCACGGTCGCAGGGAACGTCTGCTTGCCGTTGGGCTTCATCACGATTTCCAACAGATGCGGCCGCACGTAGAGGATCGCCTTGCCGGTCTCGGGATGCGCATGGGCATGGGTATTCTCGAGCTCGACGGCAGTATCGCCCAGAAACACGCGGCCGTTCTCGATTCGGCCGTGGAACAGGTTCACGTTACCCAGGAAGTTGTACACGAAAGCGTTGGCGGGATGGTGATAGACTTCCTCGGCCGAGCCGATCTGCTCGATGTGCCCCTGGTTCATCACGACGATCCGGTTGGCGAGTTCCAGCGCCTCCTCCTGATCGTGAGTGACGAAGACGCTGGTTATCTTGATCTCGTCGTGCAGCCGCCGCAGCCAGCGGCGCAGTTCCTGCCGCACCTTGGCGTCGAGCGCGCCGAACGGCTCGTCGAGCAGCAGCACTTTTGGCTCCACGGCCAGCGTGCGTGCGAGTGCGACGCGCTGGCGCTGCCCGCCGGAGAGCTGCGAGGGGTAGCGATCGGCAAGAAAATCAAGCTGCACGAGCTTCAGCAATTCATGCACGCGCCGCGCGATTTCGGCCTCGGCGGGCGCGCTCGCTGCGGGGAATCACGCGCAGCCCGAAGGCGATGTTTTCGAACACCGTCATGTGGCGAAACAGCGCGTAATGCTGAAATACGAAACCGACCTTGCGCTTGCGGACGCTGACGCGCTGGCGTCCTCGCCGTGAAACAGCACCTCGCCGGTGTCCGGCGTTTCCAGCCCCGCGATTATCCTCAGCAGCGTGGTCTTGCCCGAGCCCGACAGCCCCAGCAGCGCGACCAGCTCGCCGGTTTCGATATGCAGGTTGATATTGTCAACCGCAACGAAGTCGCCGAACTTCTTGGAAATGTTTCTGAGCTCGATACTCATGCCGCAACTTTGATCGCCAGGTCGTCCTGTTCCTGCTTCGCGGGAACCACGCGGCGCCCCAGAAAACGCTTGGCGATGAGCGTCGCGATCGCGAGCATGGTTAGCAGCGACGAGACCGCAAACGCGGCCGCGAACTGGTAATCATTGTACAGAATCTCGACGTACAGCGGCATCGTGTTCGTGTGCCCGCGGATATGGCCGGAAACCACCGAGACCGCGCCGAACTCGCCCATCGCGCGCGCGTTGCACAACACCAGGCCGTACAGCAGCCCCCACTTGACGTTGGGCAGCGTCACCCGAAAAAACATCTGCCATCCACCGGCGCCCAGCACGATCGCGGCTTCTTCCTCCTCGCTGCCGACTGCCTGCATGATCGGGATCAGTTCGCGCGCGGCGAGCGGAAACGTGACGAAGATTGTCGCCAGCACGATTCCCGGCTCCGCAAAGATGACCCTGATGCCGTGATCGGCAAGGAACCCGCCGAGCGGTGCACGGACCCCGAGCAGCAGCACGAACAGCATCCCCGAGATGACCGGCGAGACCGAGAACGGTATGTCGATCAGCGTCAGCAGTGTTTGTTTGCCGGGAAAATCGAAGCGCGCGATCGCCCATGATGCGGCGATTCCGAAGGTAACGTTGAGCGGCACTGCGATCGCGGCGGTCATCAGCGTCAGCCGAATTGCGGCGCGGGCCTCAGGATCGGCGATCGCGGCAAAGTAAGCGCCGATTCCGTTGCTGCAGCGCCTCGGCGAAAACCGCGATTACCGGGATGAAAAGAAATAGCGCGAGAAACACCAGCGCGATCGCGATCAGCGCGATTCTGACCATCGGCGGATCCGCCGTCCCGGGTCTTTTCGGTTCGCGTTGCGGCTGGCCGGCCATCGAGAACCTCAAGCCGCCAGGCGGCGGCTGCTCCACCTTTGCAGCATGTTAATGCCGAGCAGAATCACGAACGACACCGACAGCATCACCACCGCGATCGCGGTCGCGCCGGCGTAATCGAATTGCTCGAGCTTGCTCATGATCAGCAACGGCACCACTTCGGTATGCATCGGCATGTTGCCCGAAATGAATACGACCGAGCCGTATTCGCCGAGCGCGCGCGCGAACGCGAGCGCGAACCCGGTCAGCAGCGCGGGAATCAGCGCGGGCGCGATCACCAATATGAACGTCTGCAAGCGGCTTGCGCCGAGCGTCGCCGCGGCCTCCTCGTATTCCTGATCGAGATCCTCGAGCACCGGCTGGATGGTGCGAACCACGAACGGCAGCCCGACGAAAGTAAGCGCGACCGCCACTCCGAGCGGGGTGTAGGCGACTTTTATTCCAAGCGGCGCCAGGTACCGCCCAATCCATCCGTTGCCCGCATAAATCGCGGTGAGAGTGATTCCCGCCACCGAAGTCGGCAGCGCGAACGGCAGATCGACCATCACGTCAATCAGGCTTTTGCCCGGAAATTCGTAACGAACCAGGCTCCACGCCACGATGAACCCGAACACCGAGTTGACCAACGCTCCTGCGATCGACGCGCCGAAGCTCAGCCGGTAGGCCGCAATGGTCCGCGGACTTGCGACCGCGGCCCAGAACTGAGGCCAGGTCAGCGTGAAAGTCTTGAAGAAGATCGTCGAGATCGGAATCAGCACGACGATTCCGAGGTACGCGAGCGTGAAGCCCAGGGTCAGGCCGAATCCCGGCAGCACGTTGTTCCGTTTCGTTTTCGTTGCCATCGCGCGACGCTGCGCCCCGACTCGCCTAACTTCCCGGTTGATAGATTTTGTCGAATACGCCGCCGTCGCCGAAAAACTTCGGCTGCGCCTTTTTCCATCCGCCAAAATCCGAATCGATCGTGAGCAGGCTCATGCCTGGAAATTGGCTCGCATACTTCGCGGCGACGGTCTTGTCGCGCGGACGGAAAAAATTCTGCGCGATTATTTCCTGGCCCGCCGGCGTGTACAGAAATTCCAGATACGCCTTCGAGACCGCGGCCGTGCCGTGAATCCGGTCCACCTTGTCCACCCACGCGACGGGCGGTTCGGCCAGGATGCTTACCGACGGATACACGACCTCGAACTTGTCGGCGCCAAATTGCTTGATCGCCATGCGCGCCTCGTTTTCCCACGCGATCAGCACGTCGCCGATTTCGCGCTCGACGAAAGTAGTCGTCGAGCCGCGCGCGCCGGAATCGAGCACCGGCACGTTTTTGTAGAGCAGCTTGACGAACGCCGCCGCCTTGGCCTCGTCGCCGCCGTTGCGTTTGAGCGCGTACCCCCACGCGGCCAGGAAATTCCATCGCGCGCCGCCCGAGGTCTTCGGATTCGGCGTGATTACCGAGACGCCCGGTTTCACCAGGTCATCCCAGTCGTGGATGTTTTTCGGATTTCCCTTGCGCACCAGCAGCACGATGGTCGAAGTGTAGGGACAGCTGTTGTCGGGCAGGCGCGATTGCCAGTTCGGCGGGAGCAAGCTCGCCTTCTCGACGATCGCATCGATGTCGCCGGCCAGGCCGAGCGTCACCACGTCGGCCTCCAGGCCGTCGATTACCGCGCGGGCCTGCTTGCCCGAGCCGCCGTGCGATTGGTTGATAGTGACGTCGTCGCCCGTCTTCGCTTTCCAATCCTTCGCGAACCGGGCGTTGATCGATTCGTAAAGTTCGCGGGTCGGGTCGTACGATACGTTGAGGAGTGTGATCTGGCGCTCCGCGCGCGGCGCGCACGCCCAGAGCAACGCTCGCCGCCACCGCGATGGCGGCGAGCGTATGTGTCAATTTCAATCTGCGACCGAACATTCCTTGCTCCAGGTTCCTCAGAACGAGATTTGCAGTTGCGACTCGAAGCACGCTTTCGTTGGTCCGGTCCTTCGGCAAGGCGGTGGTTCCGGCGCCTCCGTCGAAGTACGTGTTCGCATAGTCCCACTGCCATTTGATGTTCGAGCTCAGGTACCAGTTGATGCCCGCCGCAAACTCGGTCGCAGTCTTCGCGGCCACGCTCGGATTGGCGAAACCGAGCTGGAACTGTCGGCTATCCGCGGCGACGTTGCTGATTCTGGCCGCCAACTCCCATCCGCCCCACCATCCGTTGCGCGGGTCGAACGGATGAGTTGGCTTAACCCACCCGTAGGACGCATTTTCGCCCGTCAACAGGTAGGAAGCCTGCGCGAAATAGCCGGTGTCCGTGAAGGTATCGGTGCGGTTGATCCGCTTTGTGAACGGGGCAGGAGCGCCGTTGGTGGCGAATCGGTTCAGCGAATGCTCGTCCTGCGCGTATTCGGCCATCAATCCGAACGGGCCTACGTAGTAGTAGGCCTGCGGCTCCAGACGCGTGCGCAAGCCCGACGCGGTCACGCCCGAGTTGTAGGTGAACCAGGTGCTCATGCCGTATGTCTTGTAGGACGAGACCGTGCTGCCGCGTTCATCGCCATAAGAACCGGCGATACCGAAGCCCAGCCCCTTCAGCCACCGGTTCTCGCCCAGTTCGAACGGTGTCGTGAAGATTCGGCCGACGAAATCCTTGCCGTCGTTGTTGTCGATGTCAGTAGTGGGGTCGGCCGCGGTGTTGTTAGGCACCCCGTTCATCAGCGCGGCGTCATAGAAGACCCGGCCGTCCAGAAGTCTGCCGTGCAGGTCGAAACCAGTGTCGCGGTTCGGGACCAGGTTCTGGATCTCCGAGCGCTGGCTGAATTCCAGGTCGCGATCCGACTGTAGGCGCTCGAGATCCAGCGGCGCCTTGAACTTCCCGCTCCTCAGGCTGGCAAAATCGAAATAGGTGATATTGAGGTAGGCGTCTTGCAGGTCGACCTTGCCCTGGCCGAAGTCGGGCGTGATGTTGAAGTTGTAATACTTCGCAACCGAGCCGGTCAGAATCGGCCGCACTCGGTTCAGGTAAAACGTGCTGCTGACGTTCTTGTCCGCGCCGCTGGAGAAGAAGCGGCCATCGGCCTGGATGATTCCGCCGAAATCGATATTGTAGTCGTGGTTGGGTGAAGAGAGCGAGAAGCCGTCCTCGCCCGCCTTGACGATCGGCCAGGTCAAGCGCCCGCTTCTGCTCCGTCTGGGCCTCAACCTCGATTTTTTGGCTCTGAACGTCGAGTTTCTGGGCCTGAACGTCAACCTTTTGATCGATCACTTTCACCCTCTGGTTCAGCCCTTCGAGCGTATCGACCCTCTGCTCGAGTTGCTTAATTTCTGTCTTGAGCAATTCGATTTCCCGATCCTTCGGATCCGTGGATCGCTTCGACTGCGCATGCGCCGGCCCGGCCGGCAGAAACACCCCGGTAATTACCGCCGCCAGCAGAAATGGCAGAATCGGCAAAGTGCATTTTCTCATCTCGAAAGCCCCTCATCGTCTGGGGAACTTCCGGATGACCGGTCAGCTCGCGATTGTGATTGATGGCTCTATTCATGGCGCACCGGATCCTTCCCTGGTCCGGGCTCCTCCCTGGATTTTCATATTTTCACTGTCGTGCGCGATTCGTCATTTGATGCAGCCGCCTGCCTGGTTGTTGGTCACCGTCGAATCATCGCCGAACCATTTGTTGGTGCCGCAACTCGAATTCGAGTCATACAGGTCGTCCTTCGAATTGTGGGTGCCCCCGCTCAGTGTCTGATTGGTCACAATGGAGTTGTTGGTGCCGATGTCGAGCACGACACCATAGTTGGTATTGGCCTGGATGCCTCCGGTGAAAATGTAGTTGCCGACTGAATTGCCGACTCCCGGGCATACCGCGCCGATCGGCCCAACGTCCGAGCATCCCACGTACAATCCAATGTTGCCGTTGCTCTCAGTCTTGGAATTGCTGACGTTGCTGTAGGACGTTTGCTTCAGCCATATTCCGTAGTTGAGATTGCTCTCCGCGGTGGTGTTGGTGAGCTGAATAGAATTGGCCCTGTACAGCTCCACACCTGCCGTCCCGTTGTTATTCGCCGTGAGATCGTCGGCGAAGATGTCGCTGCCCTCGATCAGCAAGCCGACGTCCCACCCGCTTATCACAGTGCCCCGGAATCCGAGGAAACCTGTGCGGGCGGTGCGCCGCACCCAAATTCCAATTCCGGTTGGCGAATCGCCACCGGGGCCCGTGATGGTTTTCTTCGCGCCGTCCAGGATCACGTAACTCGAGGCTATCTCGATGCACGCGCCGGCCGGAGTAAGTCCCTGTGTCGAATCGAGTGCCAGCCCGATCTTGTAGGAGCCGGCAGTAGTAATTCTGCATCCGCACACATTGATGGTCGGGGGGCATACTGCCTGAGCCGAGGCCGGAGCCGGCATCATCAAAGCTCCGAACCCCACTATACCCAGTGTCGCCGCCAGCAGCCCCGGGATAAAAAGCGTAGCGCGGTTTCTCATCTCAAAAGTCCCTCCATCGTCTTGGGAACTTCCGGATGACCGGTCAGCTCGCGGTTGGTCATTAACGGCTCTCTTCATGGCGCACCGGATCCTTCCCCGGTCCGGGCTCCTGCCTGAATTTTCAATGGTCATGGACGATTCATTTCGATCGGCGGCCAGGGTTACCCACGACCGGGCTTGTCGAAGCGAAACTTCTCTTTGCGCTCGATCTGCACGACTCGCGAATCCTGGATTACTACCTCTACCGACCCAAAACGCACGCCGCTGATGGCGTTTGCGATGCGCCGCAGAATCTCGTCGCCTGGATCGGGCTCGGGCTGAACCTCGCGCCGGCCGGTAAGAATCGAGTCAACTTTCATGATCTATCCTATTAGATGACTAGACTAATCCCCAAAAAAAGAGCAACCATGGTTTCAAATCGCGAAACTCAACGATTCCTTGCCGGTGACTACCGCCTCGACGTGCTTGAGCATGTCCGCCAGCGAAGTCGAGTCCATTATCTTCGCGGTCGCGTCGCGGACTTCCTTCATCACGATTCTAATTCCACAACTGCGCTCGTCGCGGCATTCACGGCATCTCATGTATGCGGTCTTGCTGACGCATGGCAACGGTGCGATTGGCCCGTCCAGTACGCGTACAATGTGCCCAACGCTGATCAGCTGAGGATCGCGGCGAAGGAAATATCCGCCGCCCTTGCCCTTCTTGCTCTGGAGGAGCCCCTGGTTCTTGAGTTCGAGCAGGATCAGTTCCAGAAACTTGCGCGGGATACCCTCGCGCTGGGCTAAATCGGATATGAGCACGGGTCCCTGACCGTATTCCTTGGCTAATACCATCATCGCCTTGAGGGCGTATTTCGACTTTTTCGAGAGCATTCGATCGACGTTTAATCGATAGGGTGGCTAGACTAAAGATCTGGACTATTTCAGTCAAGAGCTCCGGACTACAAATATTTAGACGCTGCCAGACAGAAAATTCCTCTCCATCTCGCCCCGAGAGAGAAGGCGCTCGGCTCGCAAATGACAGGAAGGGTTCTGCTTCGCTTCAGCGCACCTTGGCCTTCAGCTCAGCGTACTTGTCGAGCATCGGGAGCACGGTATCGCGTGGGGCAGGCGGAAGCCCGAAAATCAGCCGATCGAGGCCAAGGTCGAGGAATTTTTTGATGTGTTCCTCCTTCGGACCGACGCCAAACATCGAGACGGGAAGCTTTTTGCGGCCGGCCTTCGTCCCCGCTTCGGCAAGCGCTTTCAGGTTGGCGGCGAGATCGTAACGCGGAAGATTGATCGGCATCCATCCGTCGCAATACTCGGCGACGCGATCGAACGTCTTGGGCGATTGCGAACCGAGGAGAATCGGCGGTCCACCCGCCTGCACAGGTTTGGGAAAGGACCAGATCGGATCGAAGTTCACGAACTCGCCGTGAAACTCGGCCGCCTCCTTGGTCCATATTTGGCGCATCGCGAGAACTTTTTCCCTGACGATTTTCCAGCGCCGCTTGAACACCGCGCCATGATTCTCCATCTCCTCGACGTTCCAGCCCGCGCCGATGCCGAAGATCACGCGGCCGCCCGAAATCACATCAAGTGACGCCACTTCCTTGGCGAGCGTGATCGGATCGCGCTCGACCACCAGGCATACTCCCGTGCCGAGTTTGAGTTTCCTGGTTACGGCGGCCGCCGCGCCGAGCGCGACGAAAGGATCGTGCGTGTGCCAGTACTCTTTTGGCAATTCGGTTCCGCCGGGGAAGGGCGTCTTGCGCGACGCGGGTATGTGAGTGTGCTCGGGGAAGAACATCGACTCGAAGCCGCGTTCTTCGGCCGCGCGTACAAGTTCGATCGGCTGGATTGCGTAGTCAGTCGGGAACATCGAGATTCCGAATTCGGCCATGGCGATTCCTCCTCGATCCGGCGGCAACGGGTCGTCATCCGCGTCGCGTACAGTTTCATAGCACAACCGTTCTGGATGCGGGCGCGTTTTGCAGAGCCGATCTCGACTTATCCGCTGCTCGACGCTCCTAGTCGCACGAATTGCCGTCTTATATGATCTATTCGCCGGGCGGTATTCCGTGGGCAACGAAAAAAGGAGAACCAATCAAATGAAAGTCGTTGTCGATCAGAAACTGTGCGAGGGAAACACGAAATGCCAGCAGACGGCGCCGGAAGTGTTCGAGGTACGAGACGACGACAAGAGCCATCTGTTGATCGACAGTCCGCCCGAGCGCATGCGCGAGAAGATCAAGCTGGCGGTAAAGCTATGCCCCCGCCAGGCCATTACGCTCAGCGATGACTAGAGGCCCGACAGGTCGGAATGCGGAATCGAGACGGAACGCGCGGGATCGTGGAGACGCTTTTCAATGGAAACTGAGAATGCACTGTCACTGGAATCGTTGAACATCATTGGACCCGACCATTACGCGAAAAACGGCTATCCGCATCGCGAGTGGACGTATCTGCGCAAGCACAAACCGGTTTTCTGGTGCGAGTATCCAGAGACCGATCCATTTTGGGCGATCACCAAACACGCCGACATCATACAGATTTCCAAGCAACCGCGACTGTTCCTCAACGGCCCCCGCCTGCTGGTGTTTGTCAACGAGCAGGGGCTCGAGCAGAGTCCGACGCCGCCGTTCCGCCACCTGCTCGACATGGATCCGCCGGATCATGGCGAATATCGCGCGATCGTCAGCCGCCGTTTCACGCCGCGCGGCGTGCGTCCGCTGCAGCCTGAAATCGAGAACATTACGCGACAGGTGCTCGACGACGTGACGGGGCGCGACAAGTGCGACTTTGTCACCGACGTATCGTCGAAGATTCCACTGGCCGTCATCGCCGAGTTGCTGGGCGTTCCGCATAAGGATTGGGAACAACTTTTCAGATGGACCAACGAGACGATCGGCGGCGGCGACCCCGAATTCCAGGCTGGAACGACCGCGCAGGAGACGATGGATCGTTCGCGGCTGGGCCTGTTCCAGTATTTCACCGACATGGTGGTGGAACGGATGAAACACCCGGCCAACGACATCACCAGTGTCGTTGCCAACGGCAAGGTCAATGGCCAACCGATACCGCAGTTCGAGATGCTGTCGTACTATTTCCTGCTGGTCGTGGCCGGCAACGAAACCACGCGCAACGCGACCACCGGCGGTCTGCAGGCTTTCATCGAGCATCCGGACCAGTGGCAAAAGCTCAAGCGCAATCCCGAGCTGATCGACTCGGCCGTCGAGGAAATCGTTCGCTGGACGACACCGGTTATTCAGTTCGCGCGGACCGCGACCGAAGATACCGTGATTCGCGGCCAGAAGATCAAAGCCGGCGAATCGGTGTGCATGTTTTATCCGTCGGCGAACCGCGATGAAGAGGTTTTCGAGGAGCCTTTCAAGTTCGACATCAGCCGTAATCCGAATCCGCATATCGCATTCGGCCTCGGGGAGCATTTCTGTCTCGGCGCGAACCTGGCGCGGCTCGAACTGAAGGTGATTTTCAGGCAACTGGCGCAGCGCCTCGATCACGCCGAACTCGCAGGTCCCGTGGAGCGGCTGCGCTCGAGCTTCGTGGGCGGAATCAAGCACATGCCGATTCGCATGGAAATGAAACCGGCGGCCGCCGCAGCCTGAGGCCACGCCTTCGATGATAACTCCACGCAGGTCCGCCGACCGCGGACGCACGAAAATCGACTGGCTCGACAGCCGCCACACTTTCTCGTTCGGCGACTACTACGACCCTGGCCAGATGGGATTTCGCACGCTGCGCGTAATCAACGAGGATCGCGTCCGCCCCGGCGCGGGTTTCCCCACCCATGGGCATCGCGACATGGAGATCATCACCTACATTCTCGAAGGCGCGCTCGAACACAAGGACAGCCTTGGCACCGGCTCGATCATTCGTCCGGGCGAAGCGCAGCGAATGAGTGCCGGGGCGGGAATCACGCACAGTGAATTCAATCATTCGAAAACCGACCCGGTTCATTTTCTGCAGATCTGGATCACGCCCTCCACGCGCGCAATCGCTCCGGGCTACGAGCAAAAACCCATCGACGATGCCAAAGCGCGCGCCGGCTTCGCGCCTGTAGGTTCTCCCGATGGCCGCGATCAGTCCGTGAAGATTCATCAGGACGCCGTGCTATCAGTTGCGAAGCTCGAGCGCGGACAGACGGTCGGGACCGATCTCAAGAAGGGCCGCCACGGATGGGTGCAAGTGGCGCGCGGCGAAGTCGCGGTCAACGGTGTGGCGCTCGCGGAAGGGGACGGCGCCGCTGTTAGCGACGAAGAGAAAGTGACTATCGTGGCCAACTCTCCCGCCGAGGTCCTGTTCTTCGATCTCGGGTGAGTGCGCCGCGCGATGCGGCGCTCAGTTGGGCCTCGTTGCCGCACGCAGGCGCGCAAGATCGTAATCACGCAGCTGATCGATTCTATCCACCGTGACGTCGGGCGCCGGGTACTTGGCCGTCTCCTTGGTGTCGGCAGCGTAATGCCCCTGGCGGGGGAACACCGTCGTCACGTGCGCGCCCCACACCTTCTTCACAGCGTCCAGGATTCGCACCTTGTCATCGATCAACACGTAATGGTCCGCAGGATAGCGGGTCCGGACGTCGTCGAGCTCCTGTTCCTTGTGGATGTAAATCATCACCTTTTCATCGACGGCTTCGCGCAGTCCCGACCGCTCGATCTTGAGCGGCTGAAAGATCATGTCGCCATCGGACAGGATTGCCGTCTCGCCGTATTGTTTGAATTTTTCGATCACGTCGAGCGAACAGGGGAACAGCCGGTTGGCAAAATGGTAGTTCATCAGGAAGTACGACACCGCGATGATGTTGAAGTCGCGCGGATGATTGACCCGATAGCGTTGCAGCGCGCCGAGATAGTCGGCGTAGCCGAGCTCGGAGCGCAACTGCTCGAAATAATCCCAGTAGCGCTGCTGATGCTCGTGGCCGATGTCGCGCTCGAGATTGCGCATCGTGTCGGCAACGATGTGATCGTTGTCGATCAGGGTGTTATCGACGTCAAACAAGAAAACGACATGTTCTGCGCTCATCGGACTGATCATCCTCCACCGACAATGATTGCGATTGTTGGCCCTCAAGCCAAACGGATTAGTCGTCCGCCCACCGGCGGACGGACCAGGCGAGCGCTCCCTGACAGCCGATCAGTACGACGACCGGGATTGACCAGGGCCTGCCTATTCGAGTTGCCAATGAATATAGGTCGTTACGCGCGAGACCAGGGAGTCAGACGGTCCGGTCATCTGTCTTCCGATTCACGCAAGACACGGCTGATCCGAGCCATCAGTTCGCCCGAGTTGAAGGGCTTGGTGATGTAGTCATCGGCGCCGAGCGAGAAACCCTTAACCACTTCAGCTTCGTCGCGATGCGCGCTGACGAGGATTACCGGGGTACTTCTGGTCGCCAAATCGCCGCGCAGAGCGGTCAGCGCTTCGAACCCATTCATATTCGGCATCGACACGTCCAGCAGCACCAGGTCGGGTTTTTTCTTACGGGCAATATCAAATGCCTGCGCACCGTCGTGCGCGATATCACACTCGAAATTGAAGTGCTTCAGGATCGTTGAGATCATAACGGTGGTGGTCGCGTCGTCATCGGCGAGTACTACGCGCCGGGCACCGTTTCGAGCTGAGGATTGAATCGCAACTGCAGCACTCTCGACGAATCTGAGGATGCGGTATGCCCTGAGCAACAATTCCTGGGGCTGGTACGGGCGCATCATGAAGTCGCGGTTGAGGTCGGCGACCGCCGCGAATCGCGTCACCAGTTCCTCGTCTGTGCCGATGATGACCGCCGGCTTGCGGCTGTGCGCGATCATTTCGATCGGGGACGGTTGCTCGCCGGTGCCGATGGCCGAAGCATTGACGAAGCAAGCATCGAAAGGAGAAAAGGAGTTGAGCCCGGGAATATTGGGTGCCGCTCCGACTACGTGGCCGAATCCACGGACGGTCCCCAACGTCGCGATGATGGAATTCGCTTCGGGCGCTTCGAGTCCCATCAAGGCGAACCTCCTGCCGGCTAACGATTGTTTAATGATCTGGTCCATGGGGGATTCGATCCTCCTTCCTGCCGAAAAAATGCCGGACAGTCGATCTGCCAGGTGCCAACGCACTCCGCCAAGCGCAATTGACCCTGCGCTGATACGCAATGTGCGTGCCTTGCGGCGATGACAAGCAGAGGCTCAGATAGCGCAGAGCCGTCGCCAGACTACGTCGCCGAGCAGGCCGAACTAAGGTGTCGGATTCAATGGCCGACCGAAGCGGAGACAGCCATGTCGCGCTTTGGGACATGATGAGACGCTGCGATTCATGTCAAAGTGCGACAGCCTGGATGATTGGTTCTCTAGATTGATCCATGCTCTGGGGGAAATGCTCGCCTTGACACTGCCTGTCCCGTTGCGCGAAACGGATGCATTATGAGCGAGAAAACCAGCCTCCTGAACCCTGCCGCGCTATGGCGACGGCTGGGGTTGGCGCGCCACAACTGGCCGGGCAGATTTACCGTTCTGCTCTTGACGATTCTGCTGCTGCTCGTCTCTCAGCCGATTTTCTCGGGCCACGCCTTCGCGCAGAATTTTGCGACCGCGACGATATCTCTTGTGCTGTTGTCCGCTCTTTATGCATTTCGCACCACCAAGACCTACTTCACGATTGCGCTAATACTGATGGTACCTTCGCTCGGAAGCCGATTGGTGCTGCAATTCACGGCGAATCCAACGCTCGAGATGGCCGGCGCGATCTCTTCGTGTCTGTTCCTGGCCGTGACGGTCTTTGCCCTGGTATCCAGGCTGTTCACCGTAAAGAGCGTTACCTTCGACATTATAAGCGCCGCAATTTGCGCGTACCTGCTGATTGGCGTCGCGTGGGCCTATGCCTTCGCAGTCGTCGAACTGCGCCATCCCGGTTCGTTCAGCGCCGCGCTCTTCCAGAGGCCGACGGGCAACATGGCGCCGCTCCTCGCCTCGCTTCACACCTTCATCTACTACAGCTTTGTGTGCCTGACGACGACCGGTTTCGGAGATATCCTGCCGGTCTCCGAGGGCGCCCGCAGCCTCTCGGTGATGGAGGCGGTGTTCGGCCAATTGTATATGGCTATTCTGATCGCGCGGCTGGTCGGTCTCGAGATCGCACAATCGATGAAAGAGTAGGGTTAGCCGGATGTCCGGACTTTCTTTCGAAGAATTCGAAGTCGGACGGATTGCCTACTGCAAGCGGCCGGCCCTGATGCGCAAGCGGCCGGTCTCATGATGATTCCATCGGCAGGCCTACATAGTTCTCGGCTAGAGTCTGCGCTGCTGCGCGCGAGCTGGTCACGTAGTCGAGCTCGGCGAGTTGGCGGCGCTGGTCGAAGGCGTTTTCGTCTTCGTTGCCGAACCGATGCAGCATCGACGTCATCCACCAGGAGAACCGCTGTACCTTCCAGACTCGCCGCAAACAGATCTCCGAATACTTAGTTAGTAGTTCGCGATTACCATTGGCGTAATAGTCAGTCAGCGCGCGGGCGAGAACACGAACGTCCGCAACCGCCAGGTTGAGGCCCTTGGCCCCTGTCGGCGGTACGATATGGGCTGCGTCGCCGGCGAGGAAAAGAGTGCCGGATTGCATCGGCTCGACGACGAAGCTTCGCATCTCGGTGATTCCTTTCTGAAGAACCGCGCCCCGATTGAGTTTCCAGCCGGCGCCGGCTGCGAGTCTCAACTGAAGTTCGTCCCAGATTTTTTCGTCGGGCCATTTGCCGGGATCCTCGTCGGGTGCGCATTGCAAATAGAGCCGGGTAATCTCCGGCGAGCGCATACTACGCAGCGCAAAGCCGCGCTCATGGTATGCGTAGATTAGTTCGTCCGACGATGGGCGAGCTTCGGCGAGAATACCCAGCCATGCGAATGGGTATATGCGATCGTACGTAGTCAGCGCGCCGGCCGGGATAGTGGGCCGGCATATTCCGTGGAAGCCGTCGCATCCCGCGATGAAATCGCACGACAACTCGTTGACGCTGCCATCCATCCGATACCGAATCTTCGGCGTGGGTCCATCGAAGTCGTGAATGCTGACGTCGCCCGCTTCGAAAACAATCTCACCGCCGGCCGCTAGCCGCGCAGCGATCAGATCCTTGATGACTTCGTGCTGAGCGTAGATGGTTACCGTACTGCCACCGGTCAGCCCGCTCAGATCGATACGATGTCCGCGCCCGCCGAAGCGCAGCTCGATCCCGTGATGGACCAGCCCTAGACGCTTCATCCGCTCGCCGACGCCGGTTTCATTGAGCAGGTTGACGGTGCCTTGCTCGAGCAGGCCGGCGCGAACTCGCTCCTCGACATATTTGCGGCTGCGAGCCTCGAGCACGACGGACTCGACGCCGGCAAGGTGCAGCAAGTGCGACAGCATCAGGCCCGCCGGGCCCGCTCCGACAATGCCGACTTGTGTGCGCCGATTCATTTCAACGCGCCGCACTCGCGTTTCACTTTTTCACTGGCGCGCAAAATCATGATTAGCCTGTAAACGACTGTTGGCCCGATACGTAACATATACTAAGTAGTGATTTGCTGATGTACGTTGGCTTGCGATGCGATTGACTTGACCATTTATCTGGGGGTGGCATCGATGACCAGAATCAAGCGTCTGTTGGCGGCAACCACGGTTCTCCTGATGCTGGCGACGCCCGCATTCGCACAGTACCAACCATGGCCGACCCCGCTTCCTGCTGCGCCTGCGTGGGGTGATTACGATACCGGCCACGTTTGGCGCGATGCCACATGGTGGTGGGATTCGCAGCCCGACTGGGTCAAACAACATCACCCCGAATGGTGGGGCGACTTCGACGATGAGCACCTCTGGCACCCGGCCGGATGGTGGTGGGATTCGCAGCCCGCATGGGTACGGGCGCATCACCCTGAATGGTGGGGCGATTTTTACCAGGGCCACTGGTACCCCGCCACTTGGTGGTATCAATATCAGCCGCAATGGGCGCGCGAGCATCATCCTGAATGGTGGGGCGATGCCGACCAAGGCGTTTGGTATCCCGCTGGATGGTGGTGGCAATTCCGCCGCGATTGGGTACTGCAGAATCATCCCGAGTGGTGGGGCGATGACTGGAACGGCATCTGGTATCCCGCGCCGTGGTGGTGGCAATTCCAGCCCGACTGGGTGCTTCAGCATTATCCAGATTGGTGGGGCGACTATTACGAGGGCGTCTGGTACGCGGCGCCGTGGTGGTACCAGTATCACCCCGATTGGGTTCGGCAGCATCATCCGGATTGGTGGGGTGAGTTCGACGATCAGCACTATTGGCGCCCGGCGGGATGGTGGTGGCAGTATCATCCGGACTGGGTGCGCCAGAATCATTCCGACTGGTGGGGCGCCTTCGACGGCCGCAAAGTCTGGCGTCCCGCCGGATGGTGGTGGCAGAACTCGCCCGACTGGGTGCGCCAGAATCATCCCGACTGGTGGGGCGCCTTCGACGACAACAAAGTTTGGCGTCCCGCAAGCTGGTGGTGGGAAACCAAACCCGACTGGACGCGCGAGAATCATCCCAACTGGTGGGGTGACTTCGACGACAAACACGCATGGCACACCGACAGCTGGTGGCACGATCATGATGCCGGTTGGGCAAGCCAGCATCATCCCGAATGGCAGGGCGACTACGACGACAAGCACGTGTGGCACGACCTCCACTGGTGGGCGGAGAAAAACCCTACTTGGGCATTGCAGCATCATCCCGAGTGGACCGACGCGATGCGCGAGTCAGTAACGCGCCAACATGGCGAGCAACAGCAAGCCCTCCAGCGCCAGCATGACGTGCAGTTGCAGGAGCTCGAGCGCAATCGCGTCCAGCAGCAGCAGGAGGCCGACCGCAACCGCGACGCGCAAATGCAGGAGCTTCAGCGCAAGAATGACGCGGAAGCGCAGGCTCTCGAGCGTCAACATCTGCAGGAAGTGCAGCAGCACGAGAAGGCCGCTCCTGAACAAGCAAGTGAAACCGAGGGAAAATGATCAGTGGCAGCAAGTAGAGGATAGTCACACCCGGCAAGCAGCGGAACTCCTGCAACGCCATCAGGAGGAAACGCAGGCGCTGGTGCGCAAGCATGCGGCCGATCAACAGGCGGCTCAACGCCAGCATTTTGCACAACAGCAGGTGCTACAGCGTCAGCACTCGCAGCAAATGCAGTCTTTTGAGCAGCAGCATGCGCAGCAGATGCAGGCGTTCGCGCGTCCGGGCGGCGGCGGCGGCGGTGGGGGCGGCGGCGGCGCACATGGACATCGCTAGAGCTGTAACGGGGATACGAGTGCGAAGTACTAGTCACCGGCGCACGGGCGCCTGACACCCCGAGGGTGTCGGGCGCCCGGCGCAATTATACTAGCGCCGCTCGAACTGCTTCGTGCCGTACAGTATCGACCGCGCTTGGTCGTCGAGCGGCTCGGGCGGCAGGTCGGCCATCACCGCGACTCCCCGTTTCACGGCGGGACGCGCCCCGATCGCGTCGAGCCATCGCTTGAAGTTCGGGCGGCTCTCCAACTGCTCGGGTTCGCGGCGGGTTCCTACCACCCACGGATAGGTCGCCATGTCCGCGATCGAGTAATCTCCCGCCAGGTAAGCGCTCTCGGCGAGACGATTTTCGATTACGTTGAGCAAGCGGCGCGATTCGTTGGTGTATCGCTCGATCGCGTACGGAATCTTCTCCGGCGCGGCGCGAACAAAGTGCCCTCTTTGCCCGAACATCGGTCCAACTCCGGCCATTTGGAACATCAGCCACTGCACGACGTTGTAGCGCGCGCGGGTCTCCGACGGCATGAACTTACCGGTCTTCTCCGCCAAGTAGAGAAGGATCGCGCCGGACTCAAAGAGCGAAAACGGTTTCCCGCCTGGACCGTCGTGGTCGATAATCGCGGGCATGCGGTTGTTCGGGCTGATCTTGAGAAACTCAGGGGCGAACTGCTCGCCCTTGCGGATATTCACCGGAACGATTTTGTAGTCGAGCCCGGTCTCCTCGAGAAAAATCGTAATCTTGTGTCCGTTCGGGGTCGGCCAATAGTACAGGTCGATCATTTTGGTTCTCCTTCCAGCACTGCTTGCCCGTTTGAGATCCGCATCGGTGCATACCTGCTCAAAAGTGCCCCCGCGTGCGTTCAACGATCCGATGGCCGCGGCCGATCTTTCATTGCGGAATCCAGATGGGAGCGGCACTGAACAGATGGTCAACGATACCTATCTGGTACGCGAGGAACAGGCCGAAGCCGAAACTCAGCAGTCCCGAGCCAGTGACGAGGCTTTGATGGATCCATGACGCTCGCCGCGACACGACCATGAACGGCGTGGCAATTGCGGTTGTGATGAGCCCCATTCCGATGATCGTACCGACGCAGAAAATCGCGAGGTAGAGCGTCGCCCACAGCGGTTGTGGAATCGCGCTCAGGACCAGCAACGCAATCGCGGCGCTGCCGGCAAGTCCATGGACGAGGCCGACCGCGAATGATCTCAGCAGCGGTCGGTGCGCGGCGAACGGCGGCAATCTGTCGGCTGGGATGCGATGATCGTGATGCATCGCATCGTCGGTATTTTCCTGAGAACCAACGTGAACGTGTGGATGCGAATGCACCGAGCCGCCGTGGGCGTGCGCGTGCGCATGGACGACCAACCCTTGCTGCTCCGATAAACTCGCGCGCATCCGAGCCGCCGCTTTGCGAATCAAGCTTGCGGCCGCGCCGACGCCGAGCATAATCAGCACGACCGCGACCGCGAATTCCATCGCCAGTCCGAGCCGAACCGGGATCGCAATTTTGAAAACTATGATCGCGGCGCCCACCAGCAGCACGGTCAGCGTGTGGCCGAGCCCCCATACGACACCGATCCTGGCCGCAACGACCAGGCGGCGTTCGCGGCTCAGAATGGTCGTGACCGCGATCACGTGATCGGGATCGGTAGCGTGGCGCATTCCGAGTAGCAGCCCGAGGAGCGCGATTGCCAACGGCGCGGCATTAGCAGGGATCATCTGGTGGGTTCCTTCAGCCGATCAATCCAACCGTCAGTACACACATTATTCTGCGCGAAGTGCAACGACCGCCGCCGTGCGGCTCGACGATTTCGCTCCAGTAGTCGAAGGCGATCGCCTGGAAAAATCCTCGGCGGCCTTCACGGCTGGTCGTCGCTGACCTCAGTCTCACGCCGCGATGAATTCGCGCAGGACCCCGAAGTAGCGCTCGGGCGCGTCGGCGACGATTCCATGGCCAGCGTTGGCGAAGCGTTCGAATCGCACGAGATTTGACGGCACCGCCGCGGCTATTTGCTCGGAGTAGATCGGCGGCGTGATCGGATCGTCCTCGCCGGCGAGCACGAGCGTGGGGCATTTGATTCGCGCCAGATCCGCCAGGTAGTCAAAAGTGTAATCCTCGCCCTTGCGGAAAGCGCTCAACACGTCGAGCTTCCACAACTGGCGCGCGTCCTTTTCGGCATCGTACGGCGCGCGCGAATAGAGCGGGCGGCAGTGCTTGATGAACTCGCGAAGGGCATCGCGATCGGGATTCTCAGCGCACAGGAAACCGCGCGCGGCGATGCCGGCCTGCTTGCCGCCCAGTCGCTCGAACACCGCCGCCTCGCGCTCGGGATCGGGGCGTCCCGCGCGGGTGCAGCAGAGCACGAGCTTCGAGGGATGGTCGGGATATCGGGTCGCGTAGGCGGTCGCGACGAATCCACCGAACGAGAGTCCGAGCACGATGGGGCGCTCGATCTCCGTCGCATCGCAAAACGCCTTGAGGTCGTCGGCCCATTGCGCGAGGTTCCATTGTTCGGGCGTGCCGCGATCGCTGCGACCCTGCCCGCGATGGTCGATGTAGACGATCTGTGCGATGTCGGCGAGCCGCCCGTAGTGCGGCTTGAACGCCGAGTGATCGCCGCCCGGTCCGCCATGCAGCAGCACCACGGTCGGCGCTTCGCGCATTTTGGGCCCGTCGGGACGCAGCTTGGCGCCTTCGACGTCGAAGAACATCCGCATGCCACCGATATCGACTCGCATAAGGCGCAACTAACAGAACCGGCGCGATGCCTCAAGCGGATTGCGCTCCGCAATGCCCAATCGTCTCACGAAAAGGCCAATCCCCTACATCGCTGGGACCGCGTTTGGCACTTATTGACCTCTCGGTGGTGGAGGCGGGGGGAATTGAACCCCCGTCCGAAAGCCTTCCGGCGACGGCCACTACACGCTTAGTCTGCGAATTTTAGCTCGCATCCGGACCGCCCACAGACGGGCTTTCCGGACGCCAGCCGGCTGAATTTTCGGGACGCCGCCCAGCCGGTGAACTACGGTTCCCTAGCCCACTAAATGACGCCCCGACCCGCTGCCATGGGCGAGCAGCGGCGGGACGCTAGCGGCCCTTAGGCCGCCAGAGCGTAACCGTTATTGTCTGCGGGTAAATTTCGCAGTCTGCCAGTTTTACGGGTCGACAGCACCCGGCGTGCGACCATGGCCATATTGTCTTCGTCGAATCCAGTTCGCCCCCACGGATCGTGGGTTTTCGATACGAGGCCAGTCGAAACGGTTACATGATTCAATCTAAGGCTCAATCGCCGCGTTCGCAACCATGCCTCGACCCCCTTATCTGCACCGCCGCCTGCGGATAAACTCGCCCTGCGATGGCACGGGACACCCGCAATGGCAAACCATCCGGCAACGGATTCGATCTGGTCGCCGATAACCGCAAGGCGCGGCATGACTTCTTTATCGAGGAGACGCTCGAGGCCGGCCTCGCACTCACCGGCACGGAGGTCAAGTCGCTGCGGGCGCATCGCGCAAATCTGCGCGACAGTTACGCGCGCATAAAAAACGGCGAAGCGTTCCTCGAGAGCGTCCATATCGGCGCCTACGCGCCTGCTGGCCAATTCAGCCACAAGGAAACTCGCGCGCGAAAACTCCTGATGCATCGCCGCGAGATCGATCGCCTGTGGGGCCGCGTGCGCGAGAAGGGCTATTCGATCGTCCCGCTGAAACTTTATTTCAAAAACGGCCGCGCCAAGGTTGAACTGGGACTCGCCAAGGGCAAGCACTCCTACGACAAACGCGCCGCGATCGCGCGCAAGACCTCCGAGCGCGAAATCGAGCGTGCCCTGAAAGGACGCAACCGCTAGTGCGCCTCCGGGCTCGTCGCGAGTTGACTCAATTCCGCAACCAGGCTCTGGAAACTATCGACGCTCGCCGATAGTTCCGCCGAGGTAGCGCCGATGCTTCCCAGCACATTCGCGGCGGTATCGTGAAATCGCGACGGTTTGATCGCGAATCGACGCGACTCCGCGAGCGCGCCTTTCTCATTGAGAAAAAATCTCCGATTCAGCGCGTAGAGCACCAGCGTCATGAACCCCGCCGCGCGAAACAGGCATCCCGCGACGTACATCACGTCTGCGCGCTCGGCTGGCTTCGCAGCGATCGAAATTTCGAATTCCGCGTCAAAGAGATGCTTGGCTATGGCAGCGGCCCGAAATTTTTCAGGATATTCGCGTACCAGGGACTTGAGTTCGGCGATTACACTGGTCGTATCGTAAAGTGAACGGCAGACGTGAACTTCGCCCGCGTAAATCTGCATTTGGAATCCGAGCGGATGACCAAGCTGATGGACGCTGCGGGAACGTCCGGCGATGCAGTCCTCGATCGCCGCGCGCACCGCGCCAATTTCACGGTAAATGAAATCGACGTGATGGCCCCGAATCTCGAGCCATCCGCCGCCGTTCACCCCCGGTCCCCATTCGCCAAACGAAGTCACCAATCCATCAAGATGACGATCGTCCAGTTCCTGCGCAGCCGCTCCCAGAGCTGCCGTCGAGAATGGGTTCCCGCCGTCATAATAAATTCCGACATCGATATCCGATCGTTCGTCCGCGTTACCGCGCGCGCGTGATCCGCCAAGCACGATCGCGGCGACCCCGTCGATCTTCGCGACTCGACCCACGACCAGACCGAGTATTTCTTCCATTTCGGCCTGACTAGCCACCCGCCGAGCTTAGGTCGCGCGTCCAAATGGAGCAACGACGAACGCCGACGCGGTCTCGACCTCAGTTCTAACTGCCGGCAGACGTGTCCGCTCCCGCCTGCGCGTCGAGTGTGGTAGCGCCCGCCGCACCCAGCAATGCCTGCAGTCTTGCGATGCGCCTGCCGAGGGGAGGATGCGTCGAAAACAGGTTGGCAAAGAATCCTTCGTCGTCTTCGCGCACGCCCTCGCGAGGATTGACGATGAACAGATGCGCGGTGCCGGCGGTGCCCCGTTGTAGCGGCGACTCGATTTTCGCGATGTGCTCCAGCGCGCGTAGCAGCGCTCGCGGGTTGCGCGTGAACTCAACTGACGACGCATCCGCAAGGTATTCGCGCTGCCTCGACACCGCCATCGCAAGCAATTGCGAAAAGATCGGCGCCACCGCAGCCAGGACAATCACCGCAATCCAGATCAGCACCGCGGTCTGGTTGTCGCGATCGGAACTGCTCCTGCCGCGCGCTCCGAATCCGCCGAAGAACATCCAGCGGTACACGAAATCCGAAAGCATCGCGATTCCACCGACCATCACCGCGATCATCATCATCGTGCGGATGTCGTAGTCGGCGACGTGCGACATCTCGTGCCCGATCACCCCCTGCAACTCTTCCCGATCCATCTGATCGACCAGTCCCTGCGTGACGCAAATCACCGAATGAGCCGGGTCGCGCCCCGTCGCGAACGCGTTCGGCGACGGATCATCGATGAGAAACGGCTTGGGCGCGGGCATCCGCGCCGCGGTCGCCATTTCGTTGATCACATCGAGCACCATCTCGTGTTTCGGCGTGTCGGGCGTGAGCGGGCGCGCGTGAACCGAGAGCAGCACCAGCGACGCGCCGCTGTAATATGACACGATCGATTGCATGCCGGCGAAGGCCAGCGCGGCAATCGTCAGCACCGGGAAGCCGATCAGGTGTCCGTCGACGATCGCGATATCGCGCGCCGCAAAATCAAGGCCGAGCCCAAGCGCTCCGAACAGCAGCATGAACGCGACGACCAGCACCGCGGTCTCGCGGCGATTGGTCGCTTCGAGACCCCTGAAGTTGCTTGCTGCCATCGAGCATGCCCGCCTGCGACGCGTGTGCTCAGGCGCGCGGCGTGGTCATTGAAAGGTCAACCTTTGGAACAGCCTGCTCTTCCGGAGCGCCTTTGAAATATTCCGCGGCCTTGAAACCGAAATTGCTGGCGATGAGATTCGTCGGGAAGACTTGGATGCGCGTGTTCAGGTCGAGCACGACGTCGTTGTATGCCTGTCGCGCGAACGAGATTTGATTTTCGGTGGTCGTCAACTCTTCCTGCAGTTTGAGCACGTTCTCGTCGGCCTTTAACTGCGGATAGTTCTCCATCACGGCCAGCATTTTGCCCAGCCCGGCCGTGATCTGGGTCTCCGCCGCCATGCGCGAGGCCTGGTCCGGCGCGCTGACAGCCTTGGCGCGCGCCTCGACGACCTGAGTGAGGGTGTCGCGCTCGAACTGCATATAGCCTTTGACGGCTTCGATGAGATTTGGAATTAGATCGTGGCGGCGTTTCAGTTGTACATCGATCTGCCGCCACGAATTATCTACTTGGTTGCGCAGACTGACTAATCGATTGTATGCAAAGACTACCCATGCGACGATAGCCACTAAGATAATCAAAAACACCATCTGCGATTCCTCCGTCGAGAGGTCAGCCCGAAGTGGCTTCGTCGGCGGCGCTCACGGACGCCGGCAGTCGTGATTGTATCGACCGCCGGCGCCTGGCGCCCCCAAAACTTACCTGGGCGCGGCTAGTTTTCGAACTCGACTTTGATTTTGAACGGTTTGCTCTCGGGCCGCTTTGGCACCGTTACTTCGAGCACGCCGTCCTTGTAGGCCGCCTTGATTCCGTCGTGGCTGGCATCGTCAGGCATCGTGAACGCGCGGCGCATCGTGCCGTAAGCCCGCTCGGACAGATGGACTTCGGCGTCCTTCGACCACTCGGGCCGTTTGCGCTCGGCCTCGACGACCAGATTTCCGTCCTCGACGCGAGCATCGACCGATTCGCTCGCAATGCCGGCCATCTCGAAGTAGAAATGATAGCCATCCGCATCTTCGACCACGTCCGCCGCCGGCGCCGCCTTGCGCGCGGGTTCGAGCTCATTCCACAGCACGTTCCAGCGGCGGAGAAGAGAATCGTTGGGGGTCAGACCGTTCGTCATCAGCACTTCCATGTGAAAGCCTCCTGCCGGTAGTTATCTCCGGCGTGATTGTTTATTTCGGGGCGCCGGCGCGGCGAAAGCTTGTATACGTCTTTCGCTCGGAACGCCTTTCGGCCCACGCCTTCAAGTTAAGTACGAACTCGCACCCGTCAAGCGACGTTTACTCGAAACGTCGAAATTTCAGGCCGAATTCACGACGTTAACGGGATGGCCGTCCAGAAATGCTCGCAGATTGGCAACGGCCGTATCGAGCAGCCGGGTCCGCGCTTCCTTCGTTGCCCAGGCGATGTGCGGTGTCGCGATGCAATTCTTCGCACGTAAAAGCGGATTGTCGGGGGAGGGCGGCTCGCTCGAAAGCACGTCAACCGCGGCGCCCGCCAGACGCCCGTTGTTGAGCGCATCAGCCAGGTCCTGCTCGATCACCAACGGACCACGCGACGTGTTGATGAGAAAGGCGCTCGGTTTCATCATAGCCAGGGACTTTGCGTTGATAATTCCCCGGGTATGCGGCAGCAGCGGGCAGTGCAGACTCACGACATCAGCTTGCGGCAGCAGTTCATTGACTTCGTACCATCGAAAGCCGGGCCAGTCAGGGACCGGGCTTCTGACCGTACCGGCGGCAAGTACGCGCATTTCGAATGCCAGGGCGGTCTCGGCCACGCGTCGGCCAATTTGACCAAGGCCTATTAGACCGATCGTCTTGCCCGCCAGCTCGACCAAGGGAGTTTTCCAGAAGCTGAAATCCTTTGATCGCGACCATTCTCCGGCGCGGGTCGCCTCACTGTGAAGAGCAACGTGATGGCAGAGCTCGAGAAGCAGCGCAAAGGTGAACTGTGCTACCGAGGCCGTAGCATAGGTCGGAATATTGGTGACCGAGATCTTGAGCTCGCGTGCTATCTGCAGGTCGACGACGTCGTAACCGGTGGCCAGTACGCCGATATAACGGGTATTTTTGAGCTGCCGCAAGATTTGCGCAGGCAGCCGGGTCTTGTTGGTCAGCACGATTTCGGCCTCGTGCGCGCGCGCTACGATCTGATCGTCTGCGGTGCGGTCAAAGACTTGCAGCTCGCCAATCGCGCTGAGCGCCTTCCAGCTCAAGTCGCCCGGATTCAACGCATGACCGTCGAGAACGACTATCTTCATAAGAGAGCCTCCTTACGACTGAGTATTGGCGCCTCGTCGCGCTCTTCCCTGCTGGAGAGCACGTGCTGGTTCGTGGGGCGGTGAACAACGGAAGCGGGGATCCAGCGAAAGTCGCAGCCCACCAGGAACCTATCTGATTTCAACTCGCGCCATAAACAAAGCGGCCTCCCTCGGCAAGGTTTTAGCCCGGTTTTGACCCACCCGGCCATCTTGCTATCGCCGTTGCGTTCGGCAATTTTCATACCCTGATTCAGCGCTTTGAGGCTCGGGGGGATTCCCCGCTTGCCGAGGAACACAGCAAGTATTCGAAGGATGCGGGCGTAAAGCTCTCACTTCCCGGCGGCATTCATGACGGCGAGTTCAAGCAACGAAGACGAAACTCGCGACACGATCCTGGACGGGCGTATCACGCTGATCCAGCCCAGGCATGGTTACCGCTTCTCGGTCGAGGCGATTTTGCTCGGCCGCTTCGCGCGCGCGAGCACGCGCGAGCGAGTGCTGGAGTTGGGGGCCGGATGCGGCGTCGTAGCGATCATGATGGCCGCCCTTTATCGACCGCGCGAAGTCGTCGCGATCGAGATCCAGCCGCCGCTGGCGGCCATGATCGCCCGCAGCGCCGCGACCAACGGGCTTCAGTCGGTGAATGCGGTTTGCGCCGACCTTCGGCAGAAAAGGATCGCGGGCGTCGAGCCCGCAAGCTTCGACCTGGTGGTCGCGAATCCTCCCTATCGTGCGGCGGCCGCCGGCCGCGAGAATCCGGACCGTGGCCGCCGGCTGGCGCGCGGCGAAAGCGCTGCCGTTGCCGTGCTCATGGATTTCGTCGTCGCCGCGCGCCGTTACGCGCGCCGCGGCGGGCGCGTTGCGTTCGTCTTCACCACACGCAGAAGCGCCGAGCTGATTTCTGCGATGCGCTCGAAGCAGCTCGAGCCCAAGCGTATCCGTTTCGTTCATCCGCGGATTGCGATGCCGGCATCGGTGATGTTGATCGAAGCGCGCGCCGGCGGCGGAATCGAAGTAACTATCGAGCCGCCATTGATTCTCTACGAACGTCCGGGGATATACACCAGCGAAGCGCGCGCAATACTCAGTTCGACCGGCTGAGCAATCGTATATTCGAAATTGTACTATTACTCAGACGTCAGGAATTCGCTCGCCTGATTCGCGACGTAATCCGGGATTTCCATCGGCATAAAATGGCCCGCGCCGGCCACATCGATCACGCGTCCGTTGTTGAGGTGCTGCGCGACTTTTCCGGACAGCACCGCGCCGACCGAATCGCCGCGCGCGCCGAACATTATCAACAGTGGCGCCGAGCAGCGAAGAATTCGCCCGAGCCCGTCGAAATCGCGCGCTGCCTCATAGAATTTTGCCTCGATTTCGGGAGCGCATTTGAGTTCGCGCCTGCCATCGACGGTCGGACGCGTACCGAACTGGCAATAGTCGCGCAGAATATCCTTCTGCCAGGTGCTATACGGCGGCTTGCTGAGGAAGCTCGAGTACATCGCCTCGACGCTATCGAAAGTGCGCCTGCGCTTCAGCGTCCGCTCGATGAACGGATTGCTCCATCCGAGTTCCGGCGCGGTCGGCGATTCGAAGATCACCGGCTCGACCAGGACCGCGCGTGAGATCAGGTCCGGGCGCTCGCAAGCAAGCGAGCCGATCGCCGTCGCGCCGGCGGAATGGCCAACCGCCCGGACGCCAGACCATCCCATCGCAGTTATAAACCCTTCGAGGTCCCGCATCGTCGAGTCCCAGCTATAGTCGCCGCCGGGTGGCGCCGAGCTGTCGCCATGGCCGCGCTGATCGTAACTGTACACGTGACCGATCGCGCGCAGCGGCTCTGCCAGCGGCCGGTAGATGCGGCCGAGAAATCCGGTCGCGTGCAGAATCACGACTGGCGCGCCGTCGCCGCCCCAGTCCAGCGTGTGCATCCGGATGCCGTTGACGTTGACGAAGCTCGAGGCCGGTTCGTTGAATTTCGAGCTGCTGCCGCGGGGTTCGGTCTTTTCCATGTCTCAGGGTTTGCGAGGAGCTACGCGCGGCGATGCTCTGGTTTTGAGGTCCAGCTTTTTGCTCTCGAGCCAGCTGGGTGTGGGTCGCGCCACGTTAGATTACAGCGGCGATACCGACCCTCCATCTGCCGGAGCGCAGGATTGCGCGGCCGCCGATTTGCTCGCGCTTCACGAATCGATTGTCAGGGCATGACTTGCGCGATGTCAAGTTGCGGGCGCGCCGCGCGTTGCGCGCCCATGCGCTTTGCGATTAGCTCATCGTTCATGGCCCGGCTGGCAGCGCACGGAAAATACCTCCTCGACGGCGCGCAAAAATTCTACCTTCGCGGCGTTTCGTACGGTCCGTTTGCTCCGAATTCCCGCGGCGAAAGGTATCCCGAGCCCGAGCGCGCGGCAGCCGACTTCGCGCTGATGAACAGGCTCGGCGCCAATCTGATTCGTCTGTACGTTCCACCGCCGCCGTGGATGGTCGAAGAGGCGCAGAAGGCCGGGCTGCGCATGATGCTCGGCATCCCGTGGCCGTTTCACATGGCGTTTTTGGATTCCCGCGACATGATGCGCGAAATCCGCGGCGCGATCCGCAAGACGGTTCTCGAGAAGCGCCAATTTGGCGAGACGATCGCGGCCTACAGCATCGGCAACGAGATTCGATCGGATATCGTGCGCTGGCACGGGCCGCGCGCCGTCAGCCGCTTTCTCGCCGAACTCCGCGAGCTGGGAAAACAGATCGATCCCGGCGCGCTGTTCACCTATTCGAACTATCCGTCGGCCGAATATCTCGATCTGAGTTTTCTCGATTTCATTTCGTTCAACGTGTATCTGCATCGCGAGGAAAACTTCCGCCGTTACCTGACCCATCTGATGGGACAAGCCGGCGAGCTGCCCCTGGTGCTCAGCGAAACCGGCATGGATACGGTTCGCGAAGGCGAGCAACATCAGGCCGAACTCCTTTCATGGCAGTGCCGCGCGGCATTCGAGACCGGATTGTCCGGCTTCATCGTGTTCGCGTTCACCGACGAATGGCACACTGGCGGATCCGAGATTACCGACTGGGCATTTGGACTGACCCGCCGCGATCGCTCGCCCAAACTCGCCTTCGATGCGGTCGCCAAAGTTTTTGGCGGCAATCTGCCGCCCACGCTTCCGGCCGCTCCCAAAGCGACCGTGCTGGTGGCCGCCTACAACGCGGCATCGACGCTTGGCGAATGTCTATCCTCGATTCGCGAGCTCAACTATCCAAACTACGAAACAATCGTCATCGACGACGGCTCGACCGATTCGACTTCTGAAATCGCCGGCCGGTCCGGAGTCCGCGCGATTCGCGTCGAGCACAATGGTCTCGCCGCCGCGCGCAACGCCGGCGTCGGCGCCGCATCCGGCGAAATCGTCGCGTTCATCGATGCCGACGCGCGTGCCGATCGCGACTGGCTGTATCATCTGGTCGAGACGATCGAGCGCCGCGATGCAGCCGCGGCGGCCGGCCCGAATTTCGCCCCCGCTCCCACATCCGCTCGCGCCGCCGCGATGGCAGCCGCGCCCGGACTGCCGCGCGAGGTGCGTGCCGGCGACGATCGCCTCGCGCAACTGTGCGGATGCAACATGGCGATTACCAAAGCCGCGCTGCTGAAGGTCGGCGGCTTCGATCCGATGTTTGCCACCGCCGGCGACGACGTGGATCTTTCCTGGCGCCTTGCGGCGTCGGCTGAAACGCTCGCGTACGCGCCTGGAGCGGTCGTGATTCACGAGCGGCGTGCGACGCTCGCCGCCTATCTGCGCCAGCAACGCAGCTACGGCGCCGGCGAAGGCTTGCTTTTCCGCAAATATCCGCTGCGGACCGCAGACCAGGACGGAATCTACGCGGGGCCGTCATGGATCGGCTGGATGTTCGGCGGCGCGCGCGTCTATTACGGCGCTTTCGGCCGCGGCCTCTTTCAGACCGTCTATGCGGCGGACAACTCGTACGCCGACCTGCCGCTGACCATTCAATGGGTCGGGTTGTCGCTGATCCTTCTGATCCTTGGCGGGGTCAATCGGCTGCTGGGCGTGCTTGGCGCTGGTGGAATCGCGCTCTCGATGCTGGCCGCGGCGGCTGGCGCAGCGTCGGCGCCCTTGCCGCGCGCGCATCGCGGCGCGGCGGCGCGAATCTATCTGTGGATCGTCAATCTGCTCGGCCCTGCCGTTCGCAGTCTTGCGCGCGAGCGCGTCAAATGGCGATTCGAGCCCGCGACTGCCGGCGGAGATTACAGCGGTCCGATTAAATTAAACGGCCAGGTCGAGTTCGTCATGCCAGACGGCGCCGTGCGGATCGATTCCGCGACGATCCTTGCCGCCATCCGCGGAGCATTGGTTCGCCGCGGCGTCGCAGTGGCCGAGACCGACGGCTTCCAGTCATACGACCTCGAGATCGTCGTTGCGCCGATGATTCGCGTGCCGATTAACGCGTTGCGCCTGAGCAACGGCAGCATCGCGCTGCTCTGGCGTCTTCGATCGGCGCCGCGTCGGGCGCTGATCGCGGCCACGGTCACGCTGCTCGTCTTGTTGGCCGCGGGATTCTCGCTTCGCGCGGGAATCGCCGGCGTAATATGCGCCGTGATCGCAGTCGGGCTGTTAGCGATCAATCGCGCGCGGCGTATTCCCGCGATCATCAAAGTCTGCGCGGGCGAAGTAGCCGGATCGCTTGGAATCTCAATGGCAAAGCGCTCGGAAGGCGAAACGTGATGCGCACGCTGGAACTTTACGGCCACGTTATTCGCAGGATGCGTCCGCACCTGGGCCGTCTCGCGATCGCAATCGGCGGCGTGCTGCTTGCCTCGGCGACCGAGGTGCTCAAGCCGTGGCCGCTCAAGATTGTAATCGACAATGTGCTGCGCGGCGCGCCGATGGTGAGCAAATGGATTCCACCGATGCCGCGTGGCGAGCTTCTGGCAGCCGCGTGCATCAGTCTCGTCATCTTGTACGCGCTGCTCGGCCTGCTCAACGTCATGACGAATTACGTCACCATTTCAATCGGCCAGCGGATGGTCAACGAGTTGCGCGCGCGCCTGTTCGATCATTTGCAACGCCTTTCGCTGTCATTTCATCGCCGGCGCGAAGTCGGAGACTTGATGGTGCGCATCACTTACGACACCTACTCGATTCAAACGATCGCCATGAATGGATTCTTCCCGGTGTTGTCGTCGCTGATTCTGCTGGGTGGGATGTTCGTTGTGATGATCAGGATGGACGCGACGCTGACGCTCGTGGCGCTCGCCATAGTACCGCTCCTGATTCTGCTGATCATGTCGATCAGCGGTCGAATCGACGCGATCGCGGGCGGCGCGCGAATCAAGGAGAGCCGTCTGTTCACCGTCGCGCATAGCGCGCTCGCCGCGATACATGTCGTGCAGGCCTTCACCCGAGAGGGCGAGTCGTACCGCGAGTTCGTCGAATCGAGCAGCGAAAGTCTGGACGCGACTCTGCGCTTGTACACTCTGCAAACGATTTACGCCGGCGCGGTCGGCGTGTTGATCGCGTGCGGCACGGCAATCGTGATTTACCTCGGCGCGCGGCACGTCCTTGACGGGCGGCTCACGATCGGTGACCTGATCGTTTTTACGACTTACCTCGCCTCGCTGTACGCGCCGGTGAACCAGATTTCCCAAACCTACGGACAGATCGAAGGCGCGAAGGCGGGACTCAGGCGATGCCTCGAGTTGCTCGCAATCGATCCTGAAATCAAGGACCGTGCGGGCGCGCAGACGCTTGGCCGCTCGCGCGGTGAGATCGAATTCGACAATGTCGTGTTCGGCTACGAACCGGGCCGCACCGTGCTCACGGGAATCAGTTTCAAGGCTGCGCCGGGCGAGACCATCGCGATCGTCGGTCCGAGCGGCTCCGGAAAAACCACGATGGCCATTCTGCTCGCGCGCTTTTACGAGCCGCAGCAGGGCGCGATCAAGATTGACGGCAACGATACCCGATACCTCACCCTCGATTCGATCCGCGGCAACATCGCGATGGTCCTGCAGCCGCCGCTCGTGCTCGGCGATACTTTGCGCGTCAACGTCGCGTTCGGGAAGCCGGTGGTTGACGACGCGCAAGTGCTCCGCGCGATCGAAATGGCGCGGCTCGGACCCGTGCTCGCCAAGTTGCCGGGCGGCCTGAACGAAGTGTTGGGGCAGGGTGGACACAGTCTTTCCGAGGGGGAGGCGCAGCGCGTCACGATCGCACGCGCGTTGCTGAAGGACGCTCCGATTCTAATCATGGATGAACCGACCAGCGCGCTGGATACTGAAACCGAATCGACGGTGCTCGCCGCCGTGCGCGAGGCGATGCGCGGACGGACCACGCTGGTGATCGCGCACCGGCTCTCGACGGTTCAGAACGCCGATCGAATACTCGTGCTGCGCGATGGCGTAATTGCCGAGCAGGGGTCGTTCAACGAGTTACTGGCTCGAGGCGGCTTCTTCAGCTACCTCTATAACGTTCAGGCGTGGAGCCGCGAAGCCGCGGGCTGAATATTCACTGCGCTTGGCGCTGCGCCCATTTGCCGGGAAGCTGGATGCTTACAATTGGTCTCACTGGTGGAATCGGTTCGGGCAAGAGCACCGTCGCGGAGATCCTCGGCGAATTCGGTGCGCCGATTCTCGACGCCGACAAAATCGCGCACACCACTTACGCTCCCGGCGGTCCCGCCTACGATGCAGTCGTCGCGGCCTTCGGCGCGGATATTGTTGCTCCCGATCGCACAATCGATCGCAAGAAACTCGGTTCCATCGTGTTTGGAAATCCCGAGCAACTGGGCAAGCTGACGTCGATCGTATGGCCCGCCACGTTCGAGAGCATCCGCCGCAACGTCGCCGAATTGCGCGCGAGCGGTACGAAGATGCCGATCGTTGTCGAGGCGGCGATTCTGATCGAGGCAAATTGGCAGCCGCTGTTCGACGAAATCTGGCTGGTGCGCGCCTCGCGCGAACAAGTGGTCGCCCGAATCGAGCGCCAACGCGGGCTGAAACCGGCTGAAACCGAGGCGCGCATCCGCGCGCAGTTACCCGACGAGCAACGCGCGAAGCATGCCAGCCTCGTGATCGAGAACAATGGATCGCTCGACGAGTTGCGCGAACTGCTGAAATCGGTGTGGCCCGATGCGCTCAAGCGAAACGGTTAGGCGCGAAGCGCCGCCAGCACCGCGAACGTAACGACTTCGACCAGCGCACATCCTCCCGCCAGCATGTAACCCGAGGCCCCGCCCATGCGGCGGCTGAGCACCAGACGCATCGCAAGAATGGTCAGCGCCAGCGCGACGATCACCGCCAGCCCGACGTTTTGATACAGCCCCATCGTGAGTCCCAGCGCGACCGCGCTGGAGACCGAAAACTCGCGAAACGAAATGCCGCCTTCATACGGGATGCCGAGGCCCCAATGCTCCAGCGGTTTCAGCCCGTAGCCGATCGGAATGATCGCCCATCGCGACAGCATCATCGCCATCACGATCGCGGCCGCCCGTCTCGCGTCGTCGGTGATTCGCGACAAGCACCAAACCTCGAATGCGAACGCGACGATCGATGCGCTCGCGCCGACCGGTCCGATTCGCGCCAGTCCGGTCGAGGCTGGCCGTGTGCCCCGGCGAATCACCTCGACCGTGTCAGCGACTCCCCGATTCGCCAGTCCCAGCGACAGCCCCGCTCCTGCGATCAGCACGACGAACGAGCGTCCGATCGGTCCGGATACCAAGCCGGCGGTTCGATCGGCGATCGCGAGAATTACGCCGAGGATGAATCCGACAATCGGGAAATAGACCGTCGCGCGTGAGCGCTGCGCGGCGTTGCCCTGCGATCTTTCGTCGAGGATTGGCCACAGCGTGAGCGTCGCGGCTGCCAGCACGGCTTCGAACAGCAGTTCGCGCATACCCGCAAGACTCGTTTCGCTCGCCGATTCCATTGTGGCCCGGTTGATTACAACAGATCGCGGCGGCGCTACGATAGGCAGTGAAGAAGAGAAAAAGTGAAAACTGAGAAAGTGACTACTCGGAAAAGAAATCGGATCCGCACTGCGCCATGAAAATCTTGGTGATGGGCGCGGGCGCGGTCGGCGCCTACTTCGGCGCGCGGCTGCGGGCATCCGGCGAGGACGTCGTATTGTGTGCGCGCGGCGAAAATTTGCGCGCGATTCGCGAGCGCGGCCTCGACATCACGAGTATTCGAGGCGATTTACGAATCGAGGTCGCGGCCACCGACACGCCGCGCGACTTCGCACCGTACGATCTGATCCTGTTCTGCGTGAAGGCCTACGACACCGCCGCCGCCGCTCAGGCTGTGTCAGGATGCCTCAAGCCGGGCGGCGCGATTCTGACGGTTCAGAACGGCGTCGAGAACGAGGCATCGCTCGCCGGGATCTTCGGCCGTGAGGCAGTCATGGGTGGGAACGCGCGGGTGGGAGTCGAGATGGTCGCGCCCGGGAAAATCGTTCATCTGAGCACCGGCGACATCGACTTCGGCGAACTCGACGGCCGCGAGACGGATCGTGTCAGGGCGATCGCCGACGTGTTTCGACGCGCCGGGGTTCTCGGCCAGATCTCAGCCGACATCGTGACAGCGCGATGGGACAAGCTTATCTGGAATGGCGCACTCAACACCGTGACGACGCTGACGCGCCGGCGCGTCGGGGAAATTCTCGACGACCCCGAAGGCCTTAAACTCCTGCGCACCCTGATGGGGGAGATTGTCGAGGTGGCGCGCGCCGACGGTGCCCATATTTCCGACGACCGGATCGACGCGTATATCGCCCACTCGCAGAAGAACTTGCGCGCGCTCAAGACCTCGACCCAGCAGGACCTCGAGCGCGGCAAAGCGCTGGAATATGAAGCGCTCAGCGGCGCCGTCGTGCGCGCGGCGCGCCGCCATGGCCTAAGCGTTCCCGCGGTCGAAACCGTCTATGCCCTTTTGCGATTGCTCGACGCCGCCCCTAAGCCTCAGTTCTGACAGGGACGAAGTCCCGCATCTTTTCTTATCTTGATACTGAGGTGCAGGGGGTTAAACCGTGCCCAAGGAAGTGTGAACCCCACGGTGGGTTTCACATTCAATTAAGTGTATTGCTCCCCCGCGCGAGCGCGGGTCACAGTCGAGCGGCCCGTCCTCTAGCGCTTCTCGAACTGTTTGTCGCCGAACAGTATCTCCCACGATTTCTGGTCATGGACCGGTTGATTCGCCTGCGCCGCCGCGCGCATCCTTTCTACAACCTCGCTCATCACGGCGAAGCCACGCTGGGTCGCAGGCCGCGCGCGCAGCTCGTCGTACCACTTCTTCAGGTTCGGAAAATCTTCGAGGTTCTGTCCCTGCATCGAATGCGGCACCAGCCACGGGTAGGTCGCGATATCGGCAATCGAATACTCTCCCGCCAGATACTTCGCCTCGCCCAGGCGCTTGTCGATCACTCCATAAATGCGCTTCGCTTCGTTGGTGTAGCGGTTGATCGCGTACTCGAGTTTCTCGGGCGCGTAGCGGCGGAAGTGATGCGCCTGGCCGAGCATCGGGCCGACGCTCGCCATCTGAAACATCAGCCACTGAATCACGTCGTACTTTCGGCGCGTGTCCGACGGCATCAGCTTGCCGGTCTTCTCGGCCAGGTACATCAGAATCGCGCCAGACTCGAAAATCGAAATCGGTTTTCCGCCGGGACCGTCGGGATCGGTGATCGCGGGCATTTTGTTGTTCGGGCTGATTTTAAGGAACTCGGGCTTGAACTGATCGCCCGCACCGATATTGACGGGGACCACGTTGTACTTGAGGCCGACTTCCTCGAGCATCCACGTGATCTTGTAGCCGTTGGGCGTCGGCCAGAAATATAAGTCGATCATCTGCAACTCCTCGTACGATCAATCGAATCGAACCGTCCGTTTCATATTGCAACTTGGATCAGACCGGCGCGCGACGCAACCTGAAAACGCAGTTAGCGCGGCACCAGGTCCAATTCCGCCTCGGCCGACGACTGCGCGCGGGCAAAACCCGGATCGAGCGCGTGATACTCGCCGCGGCTCCAGGGGCCGATCATATCGTCGTAGTGTCGCGACGCCGGATGGTCCGATTCGCCACTGTGATTCATTCCGAGCGCGCCTTCGGGGTCGGCGAGGTCGGCGATGAATCGGTACGACGAAATCTGCTTGACCTTGAATTGATCCGGCGCATCGCCCAAATCGAACCACGAGTTGTTGACCGTATGCCGTCCGCCCTCCGTCGGGAACGGCCCGCGGTTGAAGTACCATCCGAGCACGCCGCCGCGCTCGCCCAACGGATGCGCAAACTCGATCGTCTCCATCGCGCCCCATCGCCACTTGTCGCGATCGTTGCCGAGTCTCTGCGCGAGCATCGTGAGCGAGTCCTTCAGACTCGCGCGCAACGTCGGATTCGCATTGTCGGCGCCGCCGGGCCACAGCGGACTCGCCGGTCGTACGATCATGTCTTCGCTCGCCGGATATGCTCCGCTGTCCTCGAGCAGCATGAACGATTTGTAATCGTCGCCGAGCAGAGGCTTGAACACCCGCTGCGCCAGCGTCACTTCGGTCGCCGCGACAATCGCAGCCGGCCTGCTGTTCGCCGTCATCGCACCGTCCCATCCGCGGATTTCGCCGAGCGCCCATCGCACGTCTTCGTCGCCGCCATCGCCGGCCTGTACAAGCGCGTCGCGCAGCTTGAGCGCGAAGATCGATACGCGGTCGCGCTGGATCGATTTGAAATCGTCCGCCGTCATCTTGTCGCGCGCGCGCAGAAGGTCCGAGATACGATCGAAGCGCCACGGCGCGACCCAACTTCCATTCCAGGGTACGTCGGCCAGGCGATTGTTCGCAGTGACGATGAAATGCGTCGGCGGATTCTCGGTATGCGGCAAACTGTCGAAGGGAATCATTCCGTTCCATTCGAAATTTCCGGTGAATCCCGCGGTCGGGTATTTGCCGTCGAAGCCGGCGCGATTCGGTATCGCGCCGACGATATGCCATCCGATATTTCCCGAATCGTCGCCCCAAACGAGATTGAGCGGCGTCGTCGTGAAGGTGCGATAGGCTTCGACCAGCTCCTTTCCCGTGCGCGCGGTGGCCGAGCCGAATCCCGACGCCGCCGACGGCCCGGGAGTCAGTCCCGCAAATCGCAGGGAGAGCGCGTAATTTCCCCGCAGCTTGACGCCGCTCAGCGGGTTGTCCGCGCGCGCAAGCACGTCGCTGACGATAGGGCCGTGCCGCGTCGAGAGGATCGTCCGCGTCACGTCGCTCGCGTCTCTGACGTGAATCGTCACGTCGCGCCGCTCCAGGGGAAGCCATTTTCCCTGAAACTCGTAATTCATCCCGTCGGCCGAGAGATGCTCGAGGCTGAGATCCATCACGTCCGCGCACACGCTCGTCACGCCCCACGCCACGTGACCGTTGGTGCCGATCGCGACTGCCGGGGAACCCGCCGCGAGCGCGCCCGACGTGAAGCCGTCGGGAGTGACCAGCACCGCCTCGTACCAAATCGACGGGATCGATTGGGGCAGATGCGGGTCGCTCGCGAGTATCGGCTTGCCCGACATCGACTTGGTGCCGTCGACCACCCAGTTATTACTCGCGGAGATGCCCATATGCCCGATGCGCGCGAGGCCGGGCGCGAGCGCGAAGCCAGGTGCGAGATGGAACGACAACTTTGCGCCGCCGAATACCGCCGTGGTCTCGGGCGGCGGCGCCTCCAGCGGCAGCGACGGATACACCGGCAACAGCGCGGCGATCTCGCTCGGCGCCATCTTCGGCGCGAGGTTGATATACACCGACTCCTCGGTCGCGTTGTAACCGAGCAGCATCGCAATCGTCAGCGCGCCCGCTTCAAGGTCTTCAGCCGTGTAATGCGCCGGCTTGATGCCGAGCAGCCGAAACGCGGGTTCCAGGCTGTGCTGATGGCCGTCGATATAAGCGTTAACTCCGCCGACGAACGCTTCCACTTGCGCGCGCATCTCGGGCAGGTAGATCGCGACGCTGTCGCGCGCGAATTTCTCCGGATCGAACAGCCGATAGACGTAGTCGCTTTCGACTAGGTCGGCGCCAAACACTTCGGCCAGACGGCCTTCCGCCAGCCGCCGGCGCATCTCGAGCTGGAACAACCTATCCTGCGCCTGCGCGTAGCCCAGCGCCCGCGCGAGGTCGAGCCGGTTCTGTGCATAGATATGCGGCACGCCGGCCGCGTCACGAATCACCTTGACCGGCGCCATCAGCCCGGCGAGATGGACTACGCCCGACTCCGGCGCGAGCCCACTCTGGGTGGCCTGGTAGAACAACCCCGTCATCACGGCCACAAAGATGAACGCGACCACCAGCCCGACCACCGTGCGCCTGCGCGCGCGCGGCGAACGATACTTACGGCGCCGGGGACCTTCGCTTGGATGCTCCGCCATCGGTGGGTTCACACTGGATCGGCGAAGACTATGCGCGCAAGCCTAGGTGGGAACCGAGTCGGCGTCGCCCTTGCGCACGCCCATCAGGTAGGCCTGGATAAATTCGTCAATCGCGCCGTCGAGCACCGCGCCGGTGTTGCCGATCTCGACGCCGGTGCGATGGTCCTTGACCATCTGATAGGGCTGCAGCACGTACGAACGAATCTGACTGCCCCAGGCGATCTCTTTTTTGTCCTTGCTGAACTTCTCGAGCTCTTCTTTTTTCTTGCGCTGCTCGAGTTCGAACAATCGCGCGCGCAATATCTTCATCGCCATCGCGCGGTTCTTGTGCTGCGAGCGTTCATTCTGGCAGGTCACCACGATATTGGTCGGGAGATGCGTGAATCGTACGGCCGAGTCGGTCTTGTTGACGTGCTGGCCGCCCGCACCCGATGCGCGGAACGTATCGATTCTCAAGTCGGCGGGATTGATCATTATCTCGACCTTGTCGTCAACCGCCGGAAAAACAAAGACCGACGCGAACGAAGTATGGCGCCGCGCGTTGGCGTCGTACGGCGAGATTCGCACCAGCCGATGAATCCCGGCCTCGGCCTTCAAATATCCGTACGCGAAGTCCCCTTCGACCGTGACGGTTGCGCTCTTGATTCCCGCGCCGTCGCCCGGCTGCAAGTCTGCAATCTCGGTTTTGAAGCCGCGCCGCTCGGCCCATCGCAGATAAAGGCGCAGCAACATCTCGGCCCAGTCCTGCGCCTCCATGCCGCCGGCGCCCGGATGTATCGAAACGATCGCGCCGAGGCGATCGTACTCGCCGCCGAGCATCAGCCGCAGTTCCTGGCGCTCGAGTTCGGCTCGCGACGCTGCCAGGGCGGCGGCAGTCTCGCGCGCCGCTTCGGAATCGTCGGCGCCTTCTTCTTCGGCCATCTGCAGGAACACGCGCGCCTCGTCCAGCTTGTCGCGGAGCATCTTGTAGCCCGCCAGCTGCGCGCGAATCTGTTCCTGCTCCTTGAGCGCTGCTTGTGCGGTTTCCTGCCGATCCCAGAAATCGGGCCTGGCAGATTGTTCGACGAGTTGGTTCTGGCGGACGGTCAGTGCGGGGACGTCAAAGACGCCTCCCGAGCTTTTCGGCGCGGTCGTCGAACTCGGAAAGCTGCTGTCTCATGTCGCTGAGCATCGGCAATCACACCTCACGCCGGCGCCGTCCGCCGGGCAATGTCAGTATTATGTCACGAAACGCTACTCGCATTAATGGGGCCTGCCGTTGGCGGGCAGCCGCCGCGATCGAGCGGCCTCGACCGGGGCGGAGCGCGGCCATCGCCACGCGAGCAGTAATCCAATCGCCGTCAGCACGAAGCAAATCTCCGCAAATAAATCGCCCACGATCGTGTACACCGTCCGCACCGGCCGCCATGACACGTCCACCATCACCGTGCCACGCTTGAACAGCGGCGTGCGATTCGTGATTTGCCCCGACGGCTCGATGAGCGCGCTGATTCCCGTGTTCGCCACCCTTACCATCGGAACCTTCGTCTCGACCGAGCGCATCGCCGCCATCGCGAGCACCTGGTATGGCGCCGAACTCTCGCCGTACCACGCGTCGTTGGTGATGTTCACCAGCACATCGGCGCCGAGGTTCACCTCGCGTCGGGTGAAATCGGCAAAGATACTCTCGTAACAGATCAAAATTCCGAGTTGCGCGCCTTTGACGTTGAACAATGTCTGCTCTTTGCCGGGAACCAAATCGCCGAAGCCTTCCACGACCCGGTTGACGAAGTAGCCGAGGATCGCGCGAGCCGGAACATACTCGCCGAATGGCACCAGCTCGATCTTGTCGTAATGCGCATCCACTTCGCCCTTGGCCGACACCAGGTACGCGCGATTGTAAAATCCCAAGCGCCCGTCCTGGCGTGCCAGCGCCGGCGCTCCGAACAATACCGGCTCGCCGATATTGCGCGCGAGCGTGAGCAGCGCGGTGCGATACGCTGCGTCGTTTGCGAGCTCGGCGGGATATTGATCATCGGGCTCGAACAGGAACACCGCCGCTGCCTCGGGCCAGACGATGAGGTCGGCGCCGCGCTTGGCCGCGCTCGCGGTTTCGTCCTGGTAGACTTTGTAGCTCTCGGGCAGGAACTTCGGATCCCACTTGAGCGATTGCGGGATATTTCCCTGCACCATCGCGACCTTGAAGCTCCCCGCGTGCGGTGCGTTCTTGAGATTGCTGATCCGCCACGCGCCAAACCCGACCAGCGCGATCATTATCGCGGTCAACGCGCTCAGGCTGATGGTCTGCAGGCGATAGACGCCGCGGCGGAAAATCACGACATACACCACGGCGTTGAAAAACACGATCAGCGCCGACACGCCGTAAACGCCGGTGAATTCGGCGAATTGGATCAATTCCAGATTGCGGTAAGCCGCGTAGCCGAGCAGATTCCACGGGAAGCCGATCGGGGCATAGGTGCGAATCCATTCGACCGCCGTCCACGCAACCGGCATCGTGAGCACGGCCGGAATTCGCGTCCGCCGCGCGACGAATTCACCCGCCCAAATGGCAGCCGCCGTGTCAATTGCGAGGATGCCCGCCAGCAGCAGCATCGGAAAGATCGCGAACGTCATGCGCACGTCGGCGAAGTCGTGCAGCGGAATCGGGATCCAGTAGAGCGATACGACGTACGAGGCAAACCCTTGCAGGAATGCCCACGCGAATACGCGCCTCATGCTTTCGCCTTCGATCACGTAAAAGAGCGGCACGAAGGCCACCCACGCCAGCAGTCCGTAATCGAACTTCGGAAATGCCAGTCCCAGCGCGAGACCGCTGGCTACGGCGAGCACCGCGCGCGTTGCATTGGTCGACGACATCGTCAGGCAGGGGAGCCAAACATCTCGGCAATCGGAATCACGCCGGCGCAGGGCGGCCGGCCGTTGAAGCGCTCGAAGATCTCGTCCGCGTCTTTCCAGGTTTCCACCAGCGCGGCCGCCAGCGGCGGCTCGAACGCGAGATCGCCGGCGGCGCGCCATTCGCGCTCGAAGCTCCAATCGACCGGCGGATTCTTGTCGATTTCGATCGACACCACGCGCCAACTCTCTTCCGGAGCGAGGATTTTTTCCGCCTCGCGCCATGGCAGGTAAATGACTGGCCGCGCACCCATCGTGAAAGCATACCGCTTGTCCACCGCGATCCCGAACGGTTCATAACGGCGACGATTGCGCCGATCGAGGATCGTGCGCAGTTCCGTAATCGGCACGTCGAACATGCAAACCGCGGGACGCGCGCCGCGGATCATTCGGCTTCCGCCACGAATAACGCCATCCTTGAGAATCGCCACCAGGTTGTCCAGGGCCGACGCGGCCGTCGAGGCGCGCGTGAAATGCGTCAGCATCGCGACCGCAGGAATCCTGGCGGGCTCGCGTTTCATCGCGACGATTCGCGCCGGCTGGCGACTTTGGGTTTGCGTTGATCGCCGACCGCGCGCGGCGACCGGACGACGCGTCTTTCGCCGATCTTCGCCGCCAGCGTTCGCTCTCGCGCGAACATCCGCCGCGCGCCGGTTGCCGAGCGTTCGTGGTCGTAACCGATCAAATGCAGAAATCCGTGAATCAGAAGCCGGCGCAATCGCGACGCGGGGCTCACGCGAAGCTCGCGCGCCTGCCGGATTGCGGTATCGATCGAGATCACCACGTCTCCGACCGGAAGTCCGGGACTGTTCTTTACGCTGCGGGGATCCAATGGCGCGGCGCCTGCTTGTTCGATCTGCGAGAAGGAAAGAACGTCGGTGGCCGCATCGATGCCCCGGAAATCACGATTCAGCCTGCGGAGCGCACGATCGGTTGTGAGCGTAAGCGACAATTCGCATTCCGCAAGCCCCGCCGCGCGCATGAGCCGGTCCGCATCGGCGCGAAGCCCGCGCGCGTAGCGTCGTCCGCGCGCCGTCGCGCATCGGAACTCCACTGCCACGCGCTTCAATCCCGATGGTTACCGTCAGTTTGCGGCGCCGACGCCGGTCCCTCAACGTTGAACGATTCGTACGCCTTGATGATCGATTGCACCAGCCGATGCCGTACGACGTCGCGGTCGTTGAACCTCACGAAGGAAATTCCCGGCGTGTTGCCGAGCACGATGCTTGCTTCCTTGAGGCCCGACAGCTTGCCGCTGGGTAAATCGATTTGCGTGACATCGCCGGTGATGACCGCCTTGGAGTTGTAGCCGAGCCGGGTCAGGAACATCTTCATTTGCTCGGAGGTCGTGTTTTGCGCCTCATCGAGAATGATGAATGAGTCGTTGAGCGTGCGCCCGCGCATGAACGCGAGCGGCGCGACTTCGATCGTCCCGCGCTCGAGCATCCGCCGCGCCCGATCGAAATCCACCATGTCATGCAGCGCATCGTAGAGCGGCCGCAAGTACGGATTCACTTTCTCCGCGAGGTCGCCCGGCAGGAAGCCCAGCTTCTCGCCCGCTTCGACCGCCGGCCGGCACAGCACCATCCGCGTGACCTGGTTCTTCATCAACGCGGCCAGCGCCATCGCCATCGCAAGGTATGTCTTGCCGGTGCCCGCGGGACCGATTCCGAAAACGATATCGTGGCTGCGAATCGAGTCGATATAAAGTTTCTGGTTGACGCTCTTGGGAGAGATGACGCGCTTGTTAGGGGAGACGTAAATCGTGTCGAGAAAAATATCCTTCAGCTCGGCGTTGCGGTCGCCGCGAATAATTCGAATCGCGTACTCGACGTCGCTCGGATAGATCGGGTAGCCGTGCTTCAGCAGATCGTAAATCTCGCCGATCACCTTGCCCGCGAGCGCCTGCTCGGCGTGCGCGCCCGAAATTCGCAGCGAGGTCCCGGTCACGCCAATCCGGACTCCCAGCGTCGCCTCGATAGTGCGGACGTGCGCGTCGTGCTGGCCGAGCAAATCGGTGAACAGGCGCGGATCGTCGAAATGAAGTTCGAGCGAATCTTCGGTGGCTAACTGGGGAATCGCCGGGCCTCTTGAGGTACTGATTTCGTTTTTCGTTGCTGTCGCCCGCCGGCCATGCGGTCGTTCAAGCGCCGGCGAAGCTAATCGTAATCATTTCGCCGGGCGTATGAAAGTGGTTCCGAAATGCTACTGCACCAGCGCGGCGACTTTGGCCAGCGCCTCGTCGAGCTTCGACGCGTCGCGGCCACCGGCCTGCGCGAGATCCGGCCGCCCGCCGCCCGTGCCGCCGACGATCGGCGCGATATTCTTGATGATGTCGCCCGCTTTGATCTTCGCCGTCAGGTCAGGCGTCACCGCGACCAGTATCGCCACCTTGCCGTCGCCGAGGTCGGAGCCGAGCGCGACCACCGCGGAGCCGTGCTTTTGACGAAGCCGATCCGCCATCTCACGCATCGTGCGCGGATCGACCCCGTCGAGCTTGCGCGTCACGATCTTGATGCCGCCGACCTCGCGCACTTCTTCTTCGGCCGCCGCGCCGCCGGCACCCGCGGCCAGCTTCTGCTCCATCGCGCGGAGCTTTTTCTCCAGTTCCTTTTCGCGCGCCAGAAGTTTTTCGAGCCGCTCGATCGCCGCGCCGTCGCGCGCGCCGAGCTGCGCGCCGATTTCCTCGAGAATCTTCTCGCGCTTGCGAATTGTTTCGAGCGCGCCCTGCCCCGTCACCGCTTCTATTCGCCGCACTCCCGCCGCGACGCCCGACTCGGCCTCGAGTTTGAATACGCCGACATCGCCGGTGCGCGAGATGTGAGTGCCGCCGCATAGCTCGACCGAAAAATCGCCCATCTTGACTACGCGGACGCGGTCGCCGTACTTGTCGCCGAAAAATGCGAGCGCGCCCGCCTTGATTGCGTCGTCGTACGCCATCTCCTCGGTCGTCACTTCGGCGTTCTCGCGGATGCGCGCGTTGATCTCTTCCTCGATCGTCGCCAGAGCGTCGTCCTTGACCGGCCCGGTGTGCGCGAAGTCAAAGCGCAGCTTGTCCGGATCGACGAGCGAGCCCGCCTGATGCACGGTATTGCCCAGGATATCGCGCAACGCGTAATGCAGGATGTGCGTCGCGGAATGATTGAGCATGGCGGCGTCGCGCCTGATTCGATCCACCTTGAGCTTGACTCGCGCACCACGTGCGAAGTCGCCGGCCTCGCCGTGGATAATCCGCCCGACATGAACTATCGAGCCTTCGCCCTTGCGTGTGTCCGACACTTCGAGAATTGCGCCTGACGCGGTCTCGATTACTCCGCGGTCTCCGACCTGCCCGCCGCCCTCGGGATAGAAAGGCGTCTCCGCGACGACGACCGCTACGTGCTCCCCGTCCTTGCCGCCGGCAGCGAGCACTTCGGACTCACCCTCGTAACGGTGATAGCCAATGAACCGCGACGCAGTTCCGGTGCCGAGACTGATCTCCGGCGCGACCGCATCATCTTTGCGTGCGGCGCGTCCGCGTTCTTTCTGCTCGTCCATCAGCCGGTTGAAGCCCGCGACATCCGCCTCAATCGAGTGATTGCGCAGCACGTCCTCGGTCAGATCGAGCGGAAACCCGTACGTGTCGTAGAGCTTGAACGCGACCTCGCCCGACAGCATACGCCCGCCGGTCTTCTTGATTCGTGCGAGTTCCGTGTCGATCAGTTCCAGCCCGCGATCGAGCGTCTCGCCAAAGCGCGACTCCTCCTGGGTGATTACCTCGGCGGTCTTACTGGCCGCCGCTTTAATCTCCGGATAGGCGTCGCCCATCGCCTCAACCACGCCCGCGTGCGCCATCGCGAGGAACGCCCGATGGATTCCAAGATAACGTCCGTGACGCGCGGCGCGCCGAATGATCCGCCGTAGCACGTACTCGCGATCGGTGTTGCCGGGAATGACGCCCTCCGCGATGAGGAAGGTCATCGTGCGCGCATGATCCGCGATCGCGCGAAACGATACGTCGCTCTCTTCCTTGTAACCGTACCGCGTCTTGTCGCCGAACTTTTGCGCGGCCTCTTCGATCTTGCGGATGATCATCTGGAACAGATCGATGTCGTAGTTGCCGAGGATCTTGCCGGTCTCGATGCTCTGCAATGCCGCCGCGGTGCGCTCGAGCCCGGTGCCCGTATCGACGTGCTTCTTCGCCAGCGGCATCAGCACGCCCGACGCATCGCGATTGTATTGAATGAAAACCAGGTTGCCGATCTCGATGAATCGCTCGCATCCATCGACGTTCACGAAACATTTCTGCCCGGCGTGATTCTTCTCCGGATCGCACGCGCCCTCGCCGCGGTCGATGCTGATTTCCGAGTTGGGACCGCATGGCCCCGTCTCGCCCATCTCCCAAAAATTATCTTTGTCGCCGAATCGCAGAATCCGCTCGCGTGGCAGCACGCCCATCTTCAGCCAGATGTCCTCGGCCTCTTTGTCGTCCTTGTGAACGGTCGCGTAGAGCAGCTTCGGATCGATTTCCCAGACCTTGGTTATGAGTTCCCAATGCCACCGAATCGCTTCTTGCTTGTAATAGTCGCCGAACGACCAGTTGCCGAGCATCTCGAAAAACGTGTGATGGTAAGTGTCGCGGCCGACCGCTTCGAGATCGTTATGCTTGCCGGAGATGCGCAGGCATTTCTGACAATCCGCAACGCGCACGTGCTGGGGCGAGCGCACGCCCAGGAAATAATCCTTGAACTGGACCATCCCGGCGTTGGTGAACAGCAGGGTGGGATCGCCCTTGGGAATCAGCGACGCCGACGGCACGATCGTATGACCGCGCGCGGCGAAGAAATCGAGAAACGATTGCCTGATCTTTGCGGTGGTCCAGCGCATGCAGTCCTGATTCTAATTGAGCAGCAGGGGAAGGGTAAATCACTTTATTAAATGGAGAAGCAGGGTTTGGGCTGCGGCGCCCGGTTGGCCCGACGCTGAACGTCGGACAAACTGGATCTCATGGACATCAGCATCGACGCGCCCACCCGGACCCGAGAGCACTTCTCCTTCACCAATTTCTTATTTTCCCACAAGGGCGATCTGACGCTGGCTTTTTCAGCGTTGGTTTACCTCGTGAGCCTGGCCGCCCTGATGCTCACGCATTGGAGAACTTCGTCGGAGATTGCGGTCTCGATGGCGGAGGCGGCGCTCATAGGCGGTCTATGCGACTACATCGCGCTCAAGATGATCTTCGAGCGGCGATGGTACCTGCCCAACTCGGGCGTGCTGCCGCGTAATCGCGCCAAGCTGATCGACGGAATCGCCGCCACCATCGAGAACGAATGGCTGACGCCGCAGATGATCGGGCGCAAGCTGAGCGACATGGACCTCGTCGGCCGCCTCGGCTCGTATCTCCAGGAGCTCAAGCTGCACGACGTGCTAGGGCAGGCCGGTCTCGAGCGGATACTGAGCCAAGCGATCGAATACCTCGAATCGCCGGAGAAACGCGATCGCCTCGAAGGCGTACTCAAGCGGATGCTTCCGAAGACGGTCACGCGAATCTATGCGGTGATGAGTCGGCTCGGCGCGGATTCGATTGGCGCGCGTATCGCGGCGAATTTGCGCAAACGGCTGCCCGAGCTGCAGAACGACCCGGAGCTTCGCGACACGCTCGAAAGCGCAATTCACGAGTTTGGGAGTCAGCTCCACGATCCCGACAGCTACGCGAATCAATTTGCGCAGCGATTGATCGACAACCTGGTGCGCAGGACCGTCGAATCAAGCCGCGGTCAGATAACGCAGATGGTCCGCGAGAATCTGGCGCGCCTCTCTGACGACCAGATCAGAATTCAGATTGAATCGAAGACGCGCACGCATCTGGACTGGATTCGCGTCAACGGCGGCCTGTTCGGCGCCTTCTTCGGGCTGCTCTTCGCGCTCTCGCGAATCCTTTCGCACAACGGCCCCGCAATCCTCGCCCACTTCCACCTGGCGATGTGAGCAGGGTTGACCCTGGACCCAATGTTAAGACGAATCGGCGCCGCCGCGGGATGCGGGCGACCTCGTCCCTGTTAGAAGGGTTGAGGGTCAGACAGACGGTCGTCAGACGTCAGCCCTTTTTCTTGGGCGGCGGCGCGGGCGTCTCCGCCGGCTCCTCGACCGCCGCGTCGGGCGGCAGCGCGACGGGCTTGGCCGCCAGCTTTTCGCGCACCCTGGCTTCGATCTCGTCGGCCAGCTTCGGATTCGCCTTGAGCAAATCGCGCGCGTTTTCGCGTCCCTGCCCGATTCGCTCGCCGTTGTAGGAGTACCAGGCACCGAGCTTCTCGATGATATTGTTTTCGCTGGCCATATCGACCAGCTCGCCTTCCTTCGAAATCCCGGTGCCGTACAGGATGTCGAACTCGGCCTCGCGAAACGGCGGCGCGACCTTGTTCTTCACCACTTTGACTTTGGTTCGCGAGCCGATCACTTCGGTCGCGTTCTTGATGGTGCCGATTCGCCGGATATCGATTCTCACCGACGAATAAAACTTGAGCGCGTTGCCGCCGGTGGTCGTCTCCGGATTCCCGAACATCACGCCAATCTTCATCCGGATCTGGTTGATGAAGATAACGATCGTGCGCGAGCGCGATATGATCGAAGTAAGCTTGCGCAGCGCTTGCGACATCAGGCGCGCCTGCAGGCCCATCTGCGGCTCGCCCATCTCGCCTTCGATTTCCGCGCGCGGCACCAGCGCCGCCACCGAGTCTATTACCAGCACGTCGATCGCGCCCGATTGCACCAGCGTCTCCGTGATCTCCAGCGCCTGCTCGCCGTTGTCCGGCTGCGAGATGAGCAGGTCCTCGACCTTGACGCCGAGCTTGCGCGCGTAGGCCGCGTCGAGCGCGTGTTCCGCGTCGATAAACGCGCAGGTACCGCCCATCTTCTGCGCTTCCGCGATACATTCCAGCGCCAGCGTCGTCTTGCCCGACGATTCCGGGCCGTAGATTTCGACCACGCGCCCGCGCGGCAATCCACCCACGCCCAGTGCGAGGTCGAGTCCGAGCGAGCCGGTCGATACGACCGCGACATCGGCCGAAATCGCCTGCTCGCCGAGCTTCATGATCGAGCCCTTGCCGAACTGTTTCTCGATTTGGCTCAACGCCAGGTCGAGCGCTTTACTTTTGATCTCTATCGCCATCGATTGTGCCCATGTCGGATTTCTTTTATCGCGCTGCGAATCTTGCCACAAACTCGCGTCGATAGCTCTATCCGCGCCGGCACTCGTGTCCACAGGAGGGTTAAGAAGACGGCGCCGGAGTTACCAAAAGAACAAAAAGCGGCACTGCGGCCTGCTAACGCGACTGGAACAGAAATGTCGCGAGCGCTTCGTAGCTGGATCCGCCGGGTCCCAGATGGCTGCGGTAGAGCGTGATCGATTCGATCCTCGAGACGCCGAACTCGCGGTCCTGCGCCGCGTGTAACGCCTGGCGGGTTTTGCCCGCAATCGGCTGATCGCCAACCCGCCCGATCGTCAGATGCCCGCTCCAGCGCCGCTTCTCGCGCTCGAATCCATAGTCAGCCGCGACCGTCTCCAACCGCGCGGCCAGCGCGGCAAGCGCTCCCGGTTCCACGCCATGCAATCCCACCCAAATCGCGCGCGGGTGCTCGAGGTTGGGGAACGCGCCGACGCCGGCCGCGGCGACCTCGAATGGGGCGGTCTTGGTCGCGAGCTGATGAAGCCCGGCGGTGAGCCGCTGCAATCGATGCGAATCCACTGCCGGTCCAAGAAACTTGAGCGTGATATGCAGATTTGCCCGCGGCACCCATCGGACACGGTCGCGGGGATGCTTGAGCTCGTCGATCGTCTCCGCCACAGACTCCTCGACCTGCTCGTTCATCCGGACTGCGAGGAACGCGCGCACTCCCCTGGCTTCGCGATCCCCGAGGTCGTCGCGCAGATGCGCTGATACCTGATCTTCCGCCCAATGCGTCATTCGATCCTGACTGAAATTAAGTTGAGTTGCCCGATACTTCGTTTAAGGCCCCGCCGACTCCTACCGCCAGTTCATGCTCGACCAGAGGCAGCCGATCGTTGCCGAAGAACATCGATCCCTCGACGAACATCGTTGGCGATCCAAAACCGCCGCGCGCGATCAGCTCCTCGACGTTCTCGCGCAGCTTGGCCTTGTACTCATCGGAGGAAATCTTCGTGAAAAATTCTTTTTCTTCGAGGCCCGTTTCGCGCACGATTTCGCGCAGTACGTCGTCCTTGCTTATATCCTTGTCTTCCCCCCAATAGCTCTCGAACACGCGCTTGGAGTAACGCGCGATTACACGATGCTCATTGGCGACGAACGCGCCACGCATCGCCTTGACTGAATTGACCGGGAACACCGTAGGGTTGCCGATCTTGAGGCCGTAGAATCGCGCCCAGTCGCCCAGGTCTTTGACGTAGTAGCGGGATTTGACCAAAACCGGCTTGGCGCGACTTTCGTACACCGAAGGATTGACCGTGTTGAACAGGCCGCCCACCAGGATCGGCCGCCAGATCAGTTCCGCATCGTGGCGCCGCGCGACGTCCTCGATCTTCGTGAACGCCAGGTATGTCCACGGGCTCGAGCAGTCGAAGAAAAATTCGAGCTTCTTGGGCATCGTCCGATTTCCCCCGCTCATAGTAGCTCAGCCAACCACGGCGGAACCATCACTTGAGCGCATTCTCCACTCCGTCCTTGCCATCGATCTTGATCAAGTCCGCCCGCACGTACCCGATGAACGCCTGCGCCTCGATCCGCAGCGGCAGATGGCGCTCATCCGCCGATATCCACAACACCGTCCCGTGCGCCTGACTGCGCAGCGCGCCGTCGCTGACGTACCAGACGTCGGGCACGATGCGCCACGCGTCGAAGTCGCCGAGCGAGAGGTGAATCTTCTCCCGCTTTTCGACCTCGAATGCGAAAACATAGCGCTGGCTGCCGCTGAACACGTCGAACGCATAGGTCTTGCCCGGCTCGAAGTTCTGCGTCAGCGCGATCATCGCGCCCGATATCGGTCCCCACGGATCTGACGCGATGAATTCCCTGTTCTGCGTTCCTTTGTGATTCTTCTTCGTGATCGTGACCATCTGCGCGGGCCGATCGATGGTCACGTCGTAGTAATTGAGCCGCGATTTTTCGTGTTGGACCAGATGAACACCGCTGGTGTGGAGCGTGTCGTCGGCCATGCTCTCCCGCATGTAGTCGCGCATCTTGTAAAACAGATCCGCAAACGGGTTGGTCTCGATCCAGATTTCCCCGATCCATCGCGAAGGATCTTTTGGCCGTTTGTGGAACTCGATGCGCGCCTGCGCCGCCGGAATCCCAATCCACGACGCTTGATAGATCAACTGCTCGCCGTCGTGAAACGGTATCGGCCCGGGTTTGTACGCCGGCACCTTCGCCTTGACCTCGGGCGGCAGCGCCATCGGGGTCGGCGCCGGTGTGGGAAAATGGCGATGCTTGTGCGGAGGCGCCGGCTGATCCTGGGCCGGCGGATCCAAATTCGATGGGCCAGATGCCGGTATCGGCGCCGCGAGCGCGCCCGCGCCGGCGGCGACTATGATGAGCATGAACGCGGCGATTACGATGCTCGCGAGCGCACCGGCACGAACATTCACGCGCCTCGCCCCGGCGGCGCGCTTCCTTGCAATACCTGTCATAATCACCAATAATTCTGGCCGATTGCGGAGGTGCGGGAAATGACTATCACGCGAAATTTATTTGCGACCTTCGCGCTGGGCGTCGCGCTTGCCGTACCACACCCCGCCTTTGCGCAGTATGGCGGCCAGGGATTGGGCAGCGCTCTCAGTTCCAATCCAATGTCGCATCAGGGGCAAGTGAAACCCGGCGTTGACGATATGGCGAGTCGCGCGGCCGAGGAAACGCCGTTCAAAATCATCAAAGATGTGAAGCTCGGCCTCAAGGACGCCGACCCCGCCGTGCGCGTGTCCGAACTGGTGAAACTCCGCTATCTGCAGGATCCGGAAGTCAACCAGATCCTGACGAACTCGATGTCCGACCCGGACGCGCGCGTCAAGATAAAGGCCATCGACATCCTCGGCGCGCGTGAAGCCAATCAGGCCGTGCCACCGATGTCTTCGATGCTCTTTCTGCGTTCCACCGAGCCCATCGTCAAGCTGCATCTGGTGGCGGCGCTTGGCAGGATCGGCGATGCACAAGGCGCGATGCCGGTCATGCAGTATCTCGGCGAAGATCAGGACGAGCGCGGCCGCGGCACTGCGGTCTTCGCGCTTGGCGAAATCGGAAGCGACAAGGCCGTCCCGCTGCTGAACACGGTGGTTGCGGAGGATCAAAGCCAGATGGTCCGGCGCCTGGCGCAGGAAGCGCTGCAAAAGGTCAGCGGCCAGATGCCGACCGAGCGCGCCAAGAAGGTGGCTGCGGATTCGAACAAGGATAACGAGCCGACGGATCAGAAACTCGCCAAGCTGCGCGAGATGGACAAGAAGATGCAGGACATGGAGCGCTGACCGCGCCCCGGCATCTCCCTGACTTCAGGCGGCCGTGCGGAAAATCTCCGCGCGGCCGTTTTAGTTCCCGCCGTGGCCGCGATCACGCTGCCCGCCCCTGCGCGCCACTGCCATCGGTCACGACGCCGTTGCGGACGACTACGGGATATTCCATGGACGCGATTATTCGCGCCTGCTGGCGCCCAGCGCAAACCCGCGATAATGGGCTAGATTCTGATCAACCCATCGACGTTGAGTCGGCTCATATCCCGGTGCCTTGGGTTCGGATGTCAGCGTTCGCCGACTCCTGCTATTAACGAGATCCATGTTTGATCACGACCTCATTGAAAAACACTCGTTCGAGAATATCCCGCTCGATCGCGACCTGTATTTGATGGATGAGAAGTGGATGCTGGAATATGAGGGGTCCTCCTGACGCTTTTCAACGGCGGTGAGCGTGATGAGGTTGGGTACATCTCCTTCGCTGCTGCCCGGTAAATAAGGCCAGAGGCTATAGAGCTGTCTTGGTATCCTAATGTTTTTGACCGTTTCCACGAAGTCAGGGTGATCTTGCCCCGTTCACAGTTCGTCGTATGCACGGAATGCTGGCAATGGGATGAGAAACCTCGAATATTCGTTCGAAGTGGCTGGCTTACGAATCTCCATCTACGAGTCTATTCGGCATTTATGTTGATCGACGCGATAGGGGTCAAGGCAGCACTTTCGAACGGTACACTTACCCGGCCGAAGCTGGTGGCCTTACGTGATAAAATCGACGAAATCTCTGCCCGCTATCCGGACGTTGCGTTCGTATCGTTCGCGGACAGCCTGCTGCTCAAGAGCAACTGGGTGGTCGGTCATCGGGGCAGCGAAATCACTTACACCTACGAACCTGAGACGATCGTCAGGCTGCTACCCGAGATCAACGCCGCTTATCGCGATATTCTGGGGATGGACATCTATACGGTCATCACACAGGGTAGCAACGAATACTATGATGACGGCTTGTTGCACATATCAACCGCACGCAATCATGTTTCGCTAAATAGTCTCGGTCTTCCTTTCGCGCAGCTTATGGCAATCGACAGCGCGGCTCGTAAAGCAATTCACGAGGGAGTACACACACCGGCAGAAGTGTATATGGACGAGGACCTTTTCCGATCGCTGAGTCTCGATTACAACTACCGCAAGATCGACCGGTCCAAATACTTCTATGACGCGCCAATGGCCAGGGGACCGAGCTACTATTACTTGGAGAGGCGTCAAACATTGCTTGACAGCCTCCGGTCTGCTGAAGAACGAAAGTAGCGCGTTGTGAAGGAAGCCTAAGAATGTCTGCTTGGAAGGACACCTTATTGCGCCGCGTGCGTCAGCATCCGAATCTGACGATCTTAATTGGCGTCGCTCTTGCCTGGTGGCTATGGGGAAGGGTCTCAGCGAAGTACGAAACGTATCGCTACGAGCAGGAATGGTTGCTCATTGAGCCACCTCCAAAAAGCGTGAGTGAACTGGGGCCCGACTTGGCTGCGCCGGCAGGGGAGTGGGGCATTGTCGCCGTGTGCCCTTCCTGGATCGCGTGCGAGCGATTCTTGAGGGCTTCGCGAGAGTGCGCCGCTATGAATCCCGACCACTCAGTTCCTCGTCCCATCGCTTTCAGGAATCGGTGAGTGCGGAGAAATGTGTAGCGAGGGCCGACCCAGAAGGGCCGTTTGAGCGGTTCGATCCGCAGCCTACTTTCGGTGGGTGCGACCCTAGTTGGACTTTCGCGCCCAAAAACTGCGTGCCGCACAAAGCCGCATCGCGATAGGGTTTCGACAGTAGCGGAATTAACTCTATTGTTTGGGTATGCCGACCACGCCCGCCGGTTCTGATTCGGCTGCACCCTCACCTACCGACCGCCAAGCGGCTGGCCGCCTCTCCCGTGGAAGGTCCTGTGAAATCGATACCCTCACCCGCGCTGAAGGCGCGGCCTCTCCCGCAAACTAAGCGGGCGAGGCGGGTAAGAAGTCGCGCGGAACGCAACATCCTAACTGGGGCGAGGTAGGAATCCGGGGTCCCTCCACTTCGGTCGGGATGACACAAAAAAAGCACAGGCTTCGGGGGCTGCACCCTCACCGGCGCCGGAGGCGCGGCCTTTCCAGACTGTGCGCGAGGCAAGGAAGGAACCGGGATTCTTCGCTTCGCTCTAGAATGACACAAAAAAAAGAACAACTCAGAAAAAAGGAGGCAGCGAGGTTGCACACTTTCATCTTGAGTCGCAGAACCATCACCTGCCGGTCGCAGAGGGGCCGGCCTCCTCTCCCGTGAAAGAACGGGCGAGGTAAATTTCCCCATAACCTGTTCTAACAGGGACGAAGTCCCGCATCCCGCGGCGGTGCCGATTCTCTGAATATTGGGTGCAGGGGTCACCCCTGCCCAAGGAGGTGCGGAACCCAAGGCGGGTTCCGCCGGCCTCCTCTCCCGTGAAAGAACGGGCGAGGTAAGATCCGGGGTCCCTCCACTTCGGTCGGGATGACACAAAAAAAAGCACAGGCCTCGGGGGCTGCACCCTCACCCGGGGGCGGGCGCCTATCCGTGGGCGATTCAATCGCCGGCCATCACGCCATCGCCGCACCACCTGCCGTCGGCGACCACCGCGCTCCGGTTGACCATCACCTGCTCGATTCCAACCGGTGCCGCTGCACCCGAGGGCAGGATTTTTCGGATCGCCCTTTTTCGCTTGTCATCCGTGCAAAGCCGAGGGCCCCGGCCCCTCGCCCGCTGCTGACTGCTCCCCCGCGGCGCGAGCAAGGGTGCCCGTTCGCGTTGGCGATTTGTCTGGCAACCGATGATTTGGCGGAGGTTCTACCGCCGCGGGTTAGTTCCGTGTTAGGATTCTCCATCAATTGATGGACCTCACGAGTCGTGACGAAGCGGATTACACGCGTCTCTCGCAAGACTGGCAAAACGAGCAGCAAGGCCGTCAGTGGCCTGCCGGACCTCAAAGAAGTCGCGAGTATCACAACCGCGATTCACATTCCAAGGAGACTTGGACACTGCTACGCGCCGTTGCTTTCCGTCGCGCACAGAACACAGGGGGGAGAGCGTCCGTCAGCAAGCTCATCGTGCATATGGTCGAGGAGTGTCGCTCCGACCTCGAAAACGAATTATCAATTGATGATTCATCTATTGACAATTCATCCATTCGACGATAAGCTACGGATCGGTCGGCAAAGCGCAAGGGCAGCCGCAGAGCGTAGACGAATCGAGAGATGACAACCTTAGACACAATTCGAAAGGAAGTAGAGACGCTAGAGGGTCGGTTTCAATCGAAGCTTAGCGTCAATTCTGACCTCAAGCGGACGCTCGTGAGTTTCCAGGCAAACAAGACTGAAGCGGAGTATCGTTGGTTCAAATATAAGGAAGGCTTCTCTGCCTCGCTAATTGGTCACATTCTGGACGTTCCTCAAAGTCTCGTCGGGCCGAATTCTCGACCCCTTTGCAGGCTCCGGAGCGGCTCTCTTCGTCGCGAGCGGTCGCGGTCTAGACGCAGTAGGGATAGAACTCCTACCAATCGGCGCTGAGATAATCGGCACACGAGTGCTCGTGTCTAGTAGCAAACGACGATCCATTGAAGACGGCCTGAAGCGATGGCGTGAGGAGAGGCCATGGACCAAGGAGCTGAAAGCGACGCCTTTCCCACATCTCCGGATAACGCAAGATGCCTTTCCGCAAGAAACCGAACGCGACTTGGGATGCTACGTCCGCAGCTTGGAACACGAGACAAACAGCCACCTTAGGCGCGTCCTGAGATTTGCCGCCCTTAGCGTTCTTGAGGAGATCAGCTACACGCGCAAAGACGGTCAGTACCTTCGTTGGGATCATCGTTCGGGCAGACGGCAGGGGGCACGGCCATTGACAAAGGACCCGTGAGGTCCTTCGATGTAGCTATCCTAGACAAGCTTACTGAGATCTATATCGATCTCGGAAAGAGCGATCTCTTTGACTTCGGCAAACAAAGAGAATTGGCTCGATCCAGCTGTTGAAGGGATCCTGCCTCAGGCTTCTACCCCGATTCGATAGTGAGTCTTTCGACTGCCTTATTACATCACCTCCATATTGTAATCGCTACGACTATACGCGTACCTATGCCCTAGAACTAGCGATGCTGGGGATCGGAGAAGAAGAGCTGAGGAACCTTCGACAAGAGTTGATGTCTTGCACGGTAGAAAACAGAGACAAACCCGATCTGCAGTCGCTCTTTTCGCGGGACCTGTATCAAAGAGCAACTCGCGCTTTTGATTCGCAGACTGAACTACAAACTATTCTTCGATACTTAGATGAGAAAAAAGTCCAAAAAGAGCTTAACAATTTGGGCATCCCGCGGATGGTTCGCAACTATTTTTTTGAAATCGCGCTTATTATTTTTGAATCCTCACGCGTGTTTAAGCCTGGCGCTCCATTCGTCATGGTGAATGACAATGTGCGGTACGAAGGCGCGAACATCCCCGTTGACTTGATCCTGTCGAGTATCGCACAACAGGCAGGCTTTGATGTAGAGAACATTTGGGTGCTTCCGAAGGGTAAGGGGAATAGCAGCCAACAGATGGGTGCTCACGGCCGCGAGGAAACGCGAAAGTGCGTGTATATATGGCGTCGCGCTAAAGCCCAACAAGCCAGTCAGCGAGATCGACGAGCTGGTTAGAGTCGGTAAGATTGGCCGCGTGAGATAGGTCGCGATTGCTGAGTTGACGGAATATCTCCTTCGCCATCGCAGGCATGATTGCTGCTGCCAGAATGAAGAGAGCGGGACGTCGAGTCGAAAATGACGCCCTAATTCTATTGAGAGCGGCGGTGGCCGTTTTCCAGTGTTCGTCGGCACCAGCCGGATCAATGCCACCTTTGAGTTCTCCGCACGCGATGTAGCTTTCGCGTGCCTCCAAAAGCTGAGCTTCCGTCTTGCCTGTTGAGCCGGTGTCCAAGAGAATGCAATCAATGTTCTTGTCGATCAACTTCGGCTTTCGATCGAACAATAGCGATCGAGTCGGCCACGCAATTCGCTGAATTTTTCCAGAGCTAGCCCGTTGAATCTGGTGGCGAATACCCTTCTTCCTTAGGGCGGCTACTCTGGCTTCCGCAAACCGGACACCCGCCGCAGCACCGGTGACGTTTCGCATGCTGCCACCCAGCGCTTCGCCCATAGTAAGCAAGTACCGGTATACGATTTCCTCTCGGAAGTCGTTTCCAGACTGCGACTTCACTTCCTTGAGAACACTCTTGATTGCGGAGTCGAGCTCAGGCTTCGAGAGATTCTTCGTAGCTTTGACCGAGAAACCAGCCGCGGAAATTAGGTGACTGCCAAGCTCTGGCATCTGTAGGAGGTCTTCGACCTTTTCGACAGAATGCAACGCTTTCGAAAGCCGTCTGGCCTCGGCGACGTGCGGGGTAACTCTGCGCGTCTTTTCCAAGGCCTGTCGAAGAAATCCTTCACAGATTCGAGCGTGTGGTGTCACCAAATCGTCCGGTTGACTGATGTGTTTCGGAAGTTGTGGCAAGGTTCTTTGCCTTCTACTCATAGCGTGCTTCCCGACGACTGACCAACGAAGACTCCTCCTCGCGGGTAGCTATTGCAACGGCGTTTTACGAGCTTTTAGCAGCTTACAAGGGCACGAGCGAGCTTCAGGAGGGTCAGTTGTACTTCGGCCCCCCTTGCCAAAGTGGTCCCGGGCTACGAATGCCTGAGCTTTTTGATTTCCTCGGCTCTCTCGGGCACCCGCGTCGAGCAGGCTCGGCGCGATTTCAGCGGCCGGCCTCCTCTCCCGTGAAAGAACGGGCGAGGTAGGATCCGGGGTGCCTCCACTTCGGTCGGGATGACACAAAAGAAGCACAGGCCTCGGGGGCTGCACCCTCACCTACCGGCCGCCAAGCGGCCGGCCTCCTCTCCCGTGAAAGAACGGGCGAGGTCAGATCCGGGGTCCTCCACTTCGGTCGGGATGACACAAAAAAAGCGCGGCCTCGGGGCCCGCACCCTCGCCTGCCGGTCGCAGAGCGGCCGGCCTCCTCTCCCGTGAAAGAACGGGCGAGGTAAAATCCGGGGTCCCTCCACTTCGGTCGGGATGACACAAAATAAGCCACAGGCCTCGGCGGCTGCACCCTCACCTACCGGCCGCCAAGCGGCGGCTGCCTCTCCCGTGAAAGAACGGGCGAGGTAAGAATCCGGGGTCCCTCGACTACGAAGACTTCGGTCGGGATGACACAAAAAAAGAATCGTCAACCGGGCGCTTATCCCCGGGCGATCCACTCGCCGGCCATCACGCCATCGCCGCACCACTTGCCGTCGGCGACCACCGCGCTCCCGTTGACCATCACATGCTCGATTCCAACCGGCGCCACCGCCGGCGTTTTCGAATCGGCGGCGCATCCGATCGTCTCCGGGCTGAATATCACCAGGTCCGCCGCGTATCCCGGACGAACCAAGCCGCGCGCGCCCAGCCGCATCCGCTGGGCCGCCATCCCGGTCGCCTTGTGAACCGCGTCTTCGAGCGTCAGCAGTTTCAACTCGCGCACGTAGTGCCCGAGGATTCGCGGGTAGGTGCCGAAGCTGGCGGGATTTTGATGCCCATGGGAAGTCAGAATCGTGTCCATCTCGAACATGTTCAGCGGATACTTCATCGCTTCCCGCAGCGCATGCTCGTCGCCGTAGTCGTCGCCGCTGTATAGATGGTTCAGCACGCGCGCGCGCGTCCCGCTCTCACGCGTGATAGTCAGGTACGCGTCGATCGGATCGAGCTTCAGTTCATCGGCGATCTGGCCGAAGAACTTGCCCTCGAGATGACTGAGTTCGGGCTTGACCGCCCACATGAGCTGAACCGAGTCGGCGATAAATGGCGCGAGCGGGCGGAATCCGGCGCGCAATTTCGCCCATCCGTCCGATGAATCGAGCAAACGCTCGAGTCCGGTTTGCGCCCACGCCGGAAAAATAACCCGAATCGTCGTGTTGCCGCAGGTGTAAGGGAAAGTATCGAACGCGATATCGACCCCGTCGCTTTTGTGACGCTCGACTTCGGCAATCGTGTCTTCGACCGTCGCCCAGGTGCGCTGGCCGACAAAAATCAGATGCGAAACTTGCAGCGGCACGCCGGCCTCGCGCGCGACATTGGCCATCTCGCGCACCGCCAGGATGTTGTGCGGAAACTTGCTGTCGAAGAACAACGAGCGCTCCGAGTATGCGCGCAGATGCGAGGTCAACACCCCGCCCGCCGCCGCCACCCGCGCCAGCGCTGCCAACTCGGCCGGCTTCGCGATCATCCCCGGAAAATAGCCAAGCCCGCACGACAGCCCCACCGCGCCATCGGCCATCGCGCCCTCGACCATCGCCTGCATTGCGCGCAACTGCTCCGCCGACGGCTCTCCCGCGTCCGAGCCCATCACGCTCAGGCGAATGCTGCCATGCCCCGCCAGATGCGCGACGTTGAGCGCGAGCCCGCGGCGCTTCAGATACGCGGCGAAGCCCGCCACGTCGTCCCATTCCCAATCGAACTTCCGCTCGGCGCATAGTTGCCCCGACTCGTCGAGCATCCGATTCCGCTCGCGCATCACCGGCGCCACCGAGAAGCCGCAATTGCCGCCGACAAACGTGGTCACGCCCTGGAGCAGAAATGGCTTCAGGATTTTCCCGTGATCGGCGATCGGCAGAACCCAGTCGGAATGCGAATGCATGTCGATGAAGCCCGGCGCGATCGCGAGTCCGGTCGCATCGATTTCGCGCGCCGCGGATGCGCTCGCGGCGTCGCCCGGATCGATCAGCGCGGCTATTTTGCGATCCTTGATTGCCACGTCGGCACGGTAGCGCGGCGCGCCGCTACCATCGACCACGACGCCGTTGCGGACGACTACGTCATATTCCATGAAGCGATTATTCGCGCCTGGTGGCGCCCAGCGCAAACCCGCGCCCGCCCTTCACGCCTTGATCAATCCATCGACATGGGCGCTGGAACGTGGACGTGCCGGGAACACGCGATCGATCTGCGAATCCGAAAACTGCAGGTGCGATCGCAAGACGGCCGCGATTGGCTCGCGAAAGTCGGTCGTGATCGCGAGGTCGCGCTCCTGGTACAGGCTCCCCGGCGACAGCCCCGGCCACTTTCCATAAACTTTCCCGCCCTTCACCGGCCCGCCCATCACCCACATCACGTTGCCGTGCCCGTGATCGGTTCCGCCGTTGCCGTTCTCGTGCATCGTGCGCCCGAACTCCGAGATCACCAGGATGACGGTGTCCTGGTAGCTCGGCCCAAGCCACTTGGCCAGACTCGCCAGCCCCTCGCCGAGCGGCTTAAGATGTCCCGCGAGCTGGCCGTTGGCGGCGCCCTCGCTGACATGCGTATCCCAGCCGCCAAGCGCCATGAATGCGACCCGAATCGCGGGATCGCGGCCGATCAGACGCGCCAGTCGGTCGGTGTCGTCGGAGAATCCCTCCGGCGAGGGCGCGCCCGCATTGGCCTGCGCCATATCACCCGCCAGTTCACTCATCAGGCGCTTGCGTGCCTCGCGCCCGTCGCGATAGGCGCGGCTGATCGAATCGTTGCCCGCGTACAGCCGATCGAACGCCGCTTCGATTACCGGCCGGTCCATCGGCATCGGCCGCTCCGCCGCCCGCCCGAGCGCGATATTCGCGACCGGCAGCTTGCCGCTCAGAATCCGCGGCACCGTCGGACCGAGACTCAACGCCTGGGTCGGTCCGTGCGTACCCGGGATCACCGCCAGCGCCCGATTCAGCCATCCATCCTGCGTCGTTTTGATACCCGGCGTGCCACTCTCCATGAAATCCTGCGCGTCGAAATGCGATCGGGTCGGATCCGGCGAGCCGCACGCATGCACGAACGCCAGCGTGCCGTCGCGCCATTGGCTCTCCAGCGGCGCGAGCGCGGGATGCAACCCGAAATGGCCGTCGAGATCGACGAGCCCGCCGTCCGCGCCCATGCGTCCGATCGCGATGGTCGGGCGCGCGTCGTAGTAGGCCGACTCGCCATGCGGCACGACCACGTTGAGGCCGTCAACCGCGCCGCGCAGGAAGACTACGATCAGCCTCCGCTTGCTGTTGGCGTCGAGCGAGCGCGCGGCCCATGCGTGCGGGCTCAGCAGCACGATTCCCGACGCCGACAGAATCGCCGCGCGGCGGATGAACGCCCGCCGGCTAAAAGAAGACGCGGGCCCCGGACTGCACGCCGCGCATCCATCGATGGGTTGAAGTTCTTTTCCCATTTTAAACTCTCAGCGCTTCATGAACTCGGGACTGCCGAGAATCAGCGGCGCGCGAAGTTGCGTCGGCGACGCCTCCACGGCGTTGGCCGTCGACGGTGAAAAACAATCGCCGAGCGTAGCCGCAAGCTGCGCGGGATCGGGCGGCGTCATCCTCGGTCCGTGCGGCCGCGCGGGATCGGCGTCGAACTTGACGTTCACTTTGCCGCCGCCATTCCTGGGGACCACCGCCGGCTCGCGGCGCATCGCGGCGCCGTCCGCGTCTTCTTCGAACGGCGGATTTTCCAGCGGCAGATTGCCCGAGCCGAGCGCCGTCGCGAAGCTGAGCCGCGTCATCATCGCGCCGGGATTGAGCCACGCCTCCTGCGTGTTGGCGTAGCCGTTGGGCGTCTGACATCCGTACAGCGGCATGCCGAGAATCTGCATCGTGCCGTACAGCGGCCGGTAGTTGCGGATCGGCACGCCCGTCGCGCGCACGCACGAGACCACATACTCGTAGGGCGTTTTGAATTTGGCGCCGTAGTATCGGGGGTCCCGGAATTCCGCGCTCGTGAACATCGTCTCGAGCACCGCGCGAATCTCGCCGTCGGTCGAGCGGTAGCGATCCGCCATCCGGCTCACCAGCGCTTTGGGTGGATCGTCGGCGACGAAGTACTGCGCAAGCTTGAAGCTCAGATGCTTCGCGGTGGCGGCACTGCTCGCCAGGATGTCCAGCGCATGCTCGCCCTCGGCGATTCCGCCGCCGTCTATTCGATGCCCCAAAAAATTCTTGCTAGAGAAATCGTGGCGCTGAGCGTCGAAGTAAAAGCCGCTCGGATCGACCAGCGCCGCGCCCGGCCGCCTGAAGTTTTGCCGACGCCGCATGAATGGAAAAAATCCGCCCATCCCGGCGCCTTGCATGCCCTCGCCGCCGGGCCTGCGATTTCCGCCGCCGGGCTTGGGAAGCCCCCATCCGGTCAGAATATGCGCGAGCGCGATTACGTCGGCCTGCGAGTAGCCGCCGTTGACGCCCAGCGTATGCAGTTCCATCAGCTCGCGCGCGTAGTTCTCGTTTATTCCTTCGAACTTGCCCTTCGCGCCGGCGCTGCCGGGAGCAGTGTTCTGCCAGTTGTCGAGGTAGAAAAGCATCGCCGGATGATGCGCGGTCGCGCCCAGGAGCGTGCGGAACTTGCCCATCGTATGCGGCCGAATCGCAGTCTCCTCGAACGCACCGGTCCATATATAGTCCAGCCCTTTGCCGGCGAAGATGTTGAAGTGGTTGAACCAGAACGCGGTCATCACTTCCTGCAATTGCCGCGGCCCTTCGATCGCACGCATCATCCGCGCCTCGACCGCCTCGCGCATCACGATTCGCTGCCGGATTCTCAAGTCTTTGGTCGCGTCCTTTATCGCCGCATTGTCGCCGCCGCTCTCGGCCCTGGCGTCCCTGCGCGCCTCCATGATCGGCCGCTGATATTGGACGAACAGCGCGATCGGAGACATGTGGATCGTGCGATATTCGTTGACGCGCTCGGTCAGATCGCTCGGAATCGCTATCGACTCGGGATGCAATTGCTCCTGCACGTAGCGTTCAGGGCCCATCGCGCGGACGCGCTCGAAGTCGCCCGGCCGCGGACCGAACCCGAGCCGGTTCAGGACGTGCAGAATCCGGTCGCGTTTTGATTCTTCCGCTGATTCCACCACGAGCTGTCTCTCTCGACGATAGTGTGTCTGTCTCGATTATGTAGTACGAACTACGCGGCCCACGGATTCAGTGTTTTTGACCCATCATCTCGACGCGCGACCCCACGCCTCGATCAGCCGCTCGAACGCCTTGCGCAACTCGGGATCTTTCAACTCCGGCAGCTCGATCGATTTCCGCGTCGCGCGCGGCACCGTGCGCAGTTTCGGTCGCTCGCGCCGGCTGAGCCGTCCCTGCACGAATCGCAGCTCACGCACGACGTCATCGCCCAACCGCGCCGTCAAGCGCGCCAAAATCTGCACCCTCATCTGACTGAGCTCTTGTATCCACATTGCACCCGACACTTTCACGACTGCGGTGTGGAATTTCAGCGAGACGATTTCGGTGCGCCGCGCGATCTCCTCGCCGACGATCTCCGGCCATGCTTTCGCCAGCCGCACGATCGCGAAATGACCTTCGCGGTCGATGCGATCGAGTAGCGGCTGCATCGCGGCCCCGATCTGTACCGGAGCCTTGTGGCGTCGAGTCGGCATGAGCGCTCCACATATAGCGCCCCACGCATCGCACGCATACCAACTGCTCGGCCGGCGACTTTCGGCGCGCACCTGAGTCGCCGGATTCGAGCTGGAACTTCTATTAGTACGGCTAATTTGAGGTCATCGGTAAGCCTTAAATTTTAAATAGAAGCGAACATTTATCAAAAGTTATCAACATGCTGATATATTGTTTATGAACAGATTGTCCTACACTACCTGTAGGGGTCGGGGCTTGACAGACCGCATTGGCCGCGCGCATATTGTCGCCCACGAGTCACTAGCGACTTGTAGATTGAATGCGGGCTTAACGCGCATGTAACTGAGGCGGGGAGGATGCGGCGATGGGCGGGGGAGCGATAGATTTGGAAATGGGTTCGAAGTCAAAAATAACCGATCGCGCGCCAGCCTCCAGCGCTGCGCCCGCCGACTCTGCCGCGCCCGGTCACGGTATCGTGCTCGAGCGTTTCTTCACCACCGCCGGCGTCGATCCATATTCCGAAGTCGAATGGGATCTCCGCAGCGCCGTCATCTCGGGCGAAGACGGCCGCGTAGTCTTCGAGCAGAAAGACGTCGAGGTGCCGCGCGGATGGTCGCAGACTGCGACCAACGTCGTGGTCTCGAAATATTTCCGCGGCCCGCTCGGAACGCCCCGGCGCGAGACCAGCGTCCGCCAGCTCATCTCCCGCGTCGTCGATACCATCACCGGATGGGGCGAGAAGCAGGGCTACTTCGCAGGCCTCGACGCGCGCGAAACCTTCCAGGCCGAACTTAAGTACCTGCTCCTCAACCAGAAGGCCTCGTTCAACAGCCCGGTCTATTTCAACGTCGGCATCGAGGCCAAGCCGCAGTGCTCCGCATGCTTCATCCTAAAGGTCGATGACAGCATGGACTCGATCCTGAGCTGGTACCGCAACGAAGGCATGATCTTCAAAGGCGGCTCCGGCGCGGGCGTGAACCTGTCCGCACTGCGCTCTTGCCGCGAGAAACTCTCGTCGGGCGGGACCGCGTCGGGACCGTTGTCGTTCATGAAAGCCGCCGACGCGAGTGCCGGCGTCATCAAGTCGGGCGGCAAAACGCGGCGCGCGGCCAAGATGGTGGTGCTCAACGCCGACCATCCCGACATCGTCGATTTCATCAGGTGCAAGGTCGAAGAGGAAAAGAAGGCGTGGGCGCTCATAGAAGCCGGCTACGACTCCTCGCTCGACGGCCCGGCTTACGGCTCCGTGTTCTTCCAGAACGCGAACAATTCAGTGCGCGCCACCGATGGATTCATGCAGGCGGTGCTCGATGACGCCGATTGGCAGACCCACTTCGTCAAGTCCAGCGAGGTCGCCGAGACCCGTCCCGCGCGCAAGGTGCTCCACATGATCGCCGAGGCCGCCCACGCATGCGGCGACCCCGGGATGCAATTCGACACGACGATCAACCTCTGGCACACCTGCCCGGCCAGCGGACGAATCAACGCGTCGAATCCGTGCAGCGAGTACATGCACCTGGACAATTCGGCCTGCAATCTCGCCTCGCTCAACCTGATGAAGTTCATCGACGATCGCGGCGAGTTCGACGTGCGCGCATTCCGCCACGCGGTGGACGTGATGATCACGGCGCAGGACATCGTGGTCGATAATTCCTCGTATCCGACCGACGAGATCGCCAAGAACGCCAGCGCGTACCGCGAACTCGGGCTCGGCTACGCAAACCTCGGCGCGCTGCTGATGGCGCTCGGGATGCCCTATGACTCCGACCAGGGCCGCAGCTACGCCGCCGCGATTACCGCGCTGATGACCGGCGAGGCCTATCTCCAGTCGGCGCGAATCGCCGAACAAATGGGGCCGTTCGCCGGCTACGCGCCCAATCGCGAGCCGATGCTGAAAGTGATCGAGCGCCACAAAGCCGCTGCCTACAAGCTCGATACCTCCTACGTTCCGCTCGACCTGCTTCGCGCCGCGCGCGAGTCATGGGACGACGCGCTCAAGCTCGGCACTTCCGCCGGCTATCGCAATTCGCAGGCCACGGTGATCGCGCCGACCGGCACCATCGCGTTCATGATGGATTGCGACACCACCGGCATCGAGCCTGACATCGCGCTCATCAAGTACAAAAAGCTGGTCGGCGGCGGGATGCTGAAAATCGTCAACAACACGGTCCCGCGCGCGCTCAAGCGCCTGGGCTACGACTCGAAGGAGGTCCAGGAAATCGTCGAATACCTCGACGAGAACGAGACCATCGAAGGCGCGCCGCAGCTCGCCGACGCGCATCTCGCCGTCTTCGATTGTGCCTTCAAGCCGCGCGCCGGCGCGCGCACGATTCATTACAACGGGCACCTCAAGATGATGGGCGCGGTGCAGCCGTTCATCTCCGGCGCGATTTCCAAGACCATCAACATGCCCGCGGAAGCGACCGTGGACGAAGTCGCCGAGGCTTACGTCACCGCGTGGAAGCTCGGCCTCAAGTCGGTCGCGATTTACCGCGACGGATCCAAGCGCGTGCAGCCGCTCAACACGGGCAAGAAAGAAATAGAGAAAGCGGTGGACGCGGTCGCGTCGATCGCGGCGGCCGACGATCGCATGCAGCGGCGCAAGCTGCCCGACGAGCGCAAATCGATCACCCACAAATTCGATATCGCCGGCCACGAAGGTTACATCACGGTCGGCATGTACGAGGACGGCACCCCGGGCGAAATTTTCGTCACGATGTCCAAGCAGGGCTCGACCATTTCGGGCCTGATGGACTCGTTTGCGACCGCGATTTCGTTCGCGCTCCAGTACGGCGTTCCGCTCCAGTTCCTGGTGGACAAATTCTCGCACATGCGCTTCGAGCCGTCGGGCTTCACCAAGAATCCGCAGATTCCGTACGCCAAGTCGATCGTCGATTACCTGTTCCGATGGATGGCGTCGAAGTTTCTGGACGAGGAAGCGAAGCGCGAGGTCGGGATCATCGAGTCGGAGAAAACGCTGTCGGCAAAATCCGACGCGGCGCACGCGCCGGTGGCGCCTGTCGCCAGCCTGCGCGACGGCAAGGACGGCGGCCTTCGCCAGGCTTTCATCAATCAGGCCGACGCGCCCCCGTGCCCCGACTGCGGCAGCATAATGGTGCGCAACGGCGCCTGCTACAAGTGCATGAACTGCGGCACCACCAGCGGGTGCTCATAAAGAAGGAGTTTCAAGGGTCCCGGAGAATAGGTGGGGGAGGTTTTCGAGAGACTGGCAATGAGGTGGATGCGGACGGGTAGGTAGGTACGGGCGGCGGCGAAAAGTTTCAGCCAGTCCTCGGAGAGAATGCGGATGACGGATTCTCCGGGGCCCACCTTGAATGCAGGCGCGGCAATGGTCGCACTTCAGGGGTTGTGGTGGGGCGGCGGATGTGGTGACGGCAGGGGGCTGGGAGCAATCCCAGCCCCCGAATATTTTTTCCTCCAATACTTCGCCCGTTATTTTCACGGGCGAGGGATCGGCCAAGATTGGACACACGATGAGCGCAGTCAGTGGGATGGACGGTTGCCGGTTGATGCGGCTTCATCGAGCAACCGCTGCAAATGACCGGCGGGAGAGTCGCGCCCGGCGTGGCCATCGTGCCCGGTATTCAAAGCGCAGGCTGGCACAACGCGCGTATGCGGCGGATTGAACTCTGAGTGGAGCAAACGCTCGCGAGCCGCCCACCGATCGAAGCTGCCGGGACTGCTGGCCAGCACGCGAAACCGCATGCAGACGGTTGCACAGCCGCAACCGGAGTCGCAATTTCCGTAGAGCTCGCCTGGTGACTTGACGACCAGATCAAGCGGGCGCGTCTTGCCGGGCACGATTTCTACGGAATCCTTCATCCCAAGAATCCAGAAACTGTGGATCACGTCGGCGGAGGCAAGCTCGAGCCGAACGTTGGTAGCGCTCGGAACGTACAAGACATCGCTGGTCTTGATGCCGAGCGAGGGGTAGTCGAACTCCCACCACCACTGATGCGCGACCGCCCGGACCGTGAGCGCAGGCCCGGTCACGCCGCCGCCGAGGATTCGAGCGAGAAAGATCGCTCCGGCACAGATGCACGCCAGACCCATCAAGGATCCGACGAATGGCCTCGACGATTTCATGCGTTCACTTCCTAAAGGGTACCCGCCTAGTTAGCACCGTCGCCAGCCGTCACCGGCTCGCGCGCTGCGGTTCGCTCGACGTCGCTCGCGACCCGATCCGGTTCGGCCTTTTGACCCATGTACTGAAGCAACGCACGACCGTTCGCATCAACCAGGAAGAATTCGAGAACGTGATCGACCGTTCCATTGGCTTCGCGCTGTCGAATCACGTTGAATCGCGCCATCACGTCGTCGATCTGCTTGGGCGTTCCCGTCAAAAACAGCCAGCCGTTAACGTTGGCACCCTGCGCACTCGCATATGCGAGAAGCTGCGCCGGATGATCGTGCTCGGGATCGACTGTGATCGACACGATGCTGGCCTCGGTTCCAAGCTTGGGTCCGAGTCGATTCGCTATCTGTTTCATCTGAGTCGTGAGCAGAAGACACGGGCCGGGACACGTGGTGTAAATGAAATCGAACAGCACCGGTTTCCCCTTCAGCGAGGCCAGGGAAACGTTCCGGCCATGCTGATCGACCAACGTGATGTCGGGCAGGCAGTCGGAGGTATTGCGCACCTCGAACCCTCCGCGCTCCCCAATATCTTCGGCCGGCCGGCGGCAACCAATAAGAGTCACCGCGCCCGCGAAGACCACCAGCATCGTCAAAGAGAGGCTTGTACCGATCGACGAAACGCTCCGCTGAGGATGCAAGGAGCCCACGAATGCCAGTAACGATTTCATGCGTTCACTTCCCAAAAGGCTAGGTTGCGCCGTCACCGGCCGTCATCGGCCTGCGCGCTGCAGCGCGCTCGACGTCGCTCGCGACGCGCTCCGGTCGGGCATCTTGGCCCAAGTACTGGACCAATGCACGACCGTTCGCGTCAACCAGGCAGAACAGGAGAAAATGATCGACTGTTCCGTCGGCTTCGCCCTGGCGGAACAACTTGAATCGTGCCATTACCTCGTCGATTTGTTTGGGCGTTCCCGTCAAAAACAGCCAGCCGTTAACGTTGGCGCCCTGCGCACTCGCATATGCGCGAAGCTGCGCCAGGTGATCGTGTTCGGGATCGACTGTGATCGACACGATGCGGGCTTCCGTTCCAAGCTTGGGTCCGAGTCGATCGGCGATCTTTTTCATCTGAGCCGTGAGGAGAAGACACGGTCCGGGACAGCTAGTGTAGATGAAATCGAACAGCACCGGTTTGCCCTTCAGCGATGCCAGGGAAACGTTGCGGCCGTTCTGATCGACCAATGTGATGTCGGGCAGGCAGTCGGGGCTATTGCGCACCTCGGATCCTCCGCGCTCCCCGATATTTTCAGCCGGCTGGCGGCAACCAATTAGAGTCAGCGCGCCCGCGAACACAACCAGCATCGTGAGAAATAAGCTTTTCCTGGTCGACGCAACGGTCCGCGGAGAATGCATCGTACTTCTATTCATAAACTTCAGTGCATCGTGGAGGTTGTGACAATCGCCATGAACGAGGCGCGACTGCGCTCTTGCTGCGCTTGAAGCTCATATTCGTTGCGCTCCTGCTCAGCTATTTCCGCATTTTCCTGGTCCGCCCACGCGCGGCATTGCGAAATTTCCCGATCGCGCTCGTCGTTTTCCCTCTGGGTCTGCGATTCCACGGAAGCACCGGGAGTTGCGGCTATGCCGGCCATCTTATCACGGCTACGGATCGGCGTTTCGTCGATGCACCGTTTCTCGCTCTCGGCGATTGCCAGGCTCTTTTTTTCCAACTGCGCGAGCTTCGGATCAGAGTCGCTTGTCCGGGCGTTCGAAGAAGCGCATCCGGCCAGCAGAATGATTGCGACTAAGGCGAGCTTCTTCATTGGGAGCCTGTCAGAGCTCTTGACGGACAGATGGATTAAATTGCGTTACGACGTGCTCGCGAGACTCTGCTCCTTGAGATTAAGGTTTGGCATTGGGGCCACCTGGATTCACTGAAGCGTGCGCCCCAGAATTTTGCGGAAGCATCGGCAGTACTGCGTCCGTCAGACTCTTCTCCGTAACCGGGGTTTGGTCGGGGGTGAGCTTCGCGCGGATCACTCCGCTGCCATCTACAACGAATGTGACGGGCAGAACGTCAGGCGGGCCGAAATCGTTGACTTTGGCGTCATCCATCATCGCCGCCGGATAGCTGAATGATTGCATGACCTTGGTCACATCGGATCGATCGTGCGGGCGGTCCGTGCTCACTCCGATCATCTCGAGTCCATTGCCATGATAGCGCCGGTAGAAGGCGTCGAGCGCCGGCATTTCCGCGCGGCAAGGCGGACACCAGGTTGCCCAGAAGTTGACGATAACGACTTTCCCATGCAGCGCACTCAGATCGAATGCCTGACCGTTTAGTTCGGGCACGACCAGCGCCGGCGCCGCGTTGCCGACCGTTGCGGAGGCGAACGCCAATGCAGCCGCACACAGGACCGTGCTGACTCCTGCTGCAGCAGACCACAATGCCGCTCGCCTCACGACTGCCTTCTCACGCATCAGAAGCTGTAACTCAGAATCACCTTGGCTGCGAAGGGCGTGGTCAGCTGATAACCCCTCATGTTTTGAAAAAATGGAACCTCGATGTCTGCGTAAGCCCGGATGATCCCGAGTTTCGTCTCCACCCCCGGAGCAACGATAAAGCGGGTGTAGCCGCTGTCGGCGGGATCTGCGTTTGTCCCGGTGTCGCGCGTGCGGTCAGAGGCGAGAAAGGTGAGCATCGGAGCAAGTTCGCTGAGAGGACCGACTTTGCCAAAGTCGTAGTAGGATCCCACTGCACCATCGACTTCCCTACCGGGTGTGTAGTGGTCCTGTCCCCAGAGCGGCAAATCGTAGTTGACCTGCACGAACCAGCTGAGGGGGCGCTCCCTGAAGGTCAACGGCAAGGTCCCCAACTGCTTCGGTAATGTTCCGAGGTGGTAAACCCCCATCAGAAGATCAGTGCTTCCCGTGCCAATCTGCGTGTCCCGATCGAAGTTTGGATAGGTCCAGTCGCCGCTCGGGACCTTGACCCCCATCAGGAGTCCGGTCGACATGTCCTCCGACAGACCCGTATACATCCCTTGGATCCGGATATCGCCTATGGAGTTGTTCTGGTACCAATGGATGTCGTCGTTGTTGCCCTCATAAGCACCCTTGTATTGGCGCACCCAATAGGGCACCTCGAGCATCGCTCCCCAACTCCGATTGAACATGTACTGTCCGCCAAATTCCATGAAGTCTGTCCGGATGTACTTGTCGTTATTGTAGAAGCCGGAGGCTGGCTGGGTCGCGTGGTAGTTTATGTACTGATCCATGTATTCATATTGTGTCCACACCTGGCCTCCGGCCCCTTCCGGAAACAGTGCTGCGGTATCAACCTCGAAGACTCCGCACCCGCATGCACAGGCCCAAACCAGGCTGGGCGCTAGACCAACGAGGAAAACGGCTGCCACCAGCAAGCGTCCGCACGTTTTTCCGATGTTACGCGGAGAAATGGCCGCTCCAGCCAAATGGACAAGCTCATAAATCCGTCGCATAGGACATCTCCCGGCGGACACCTTGCGGTGCGCCGCTCACCTGAACAAAAAAATCTGGCGCCGCGACTCTGGCGGCGCTGGGAACTCAAGTCGGAGTAACCTGTCGAACGAAGGCTGTCAGACGGCGCGCTTTGGCGGCGGGGTGTCGGGAGCGACCTTAAGATCGAGTAGTCGCACCGCCTTCTTCACGGCGGTCGAGCCCAAGTCTCGGAGAACGAACTCCGGCAAGACCGTCGCTGGGCGTGCAAGCAATGCGTTCGGCACGCGATCGAACATTTGAAGTGGCTGGCAAATGTTGACGGTCAATTCTGGCCGGCTCGGTCCGGAGACGACGACGAACCCGGGATTCGAGGGGACGCTGGCCAACAACATGACGATGGCCACGACTAAACTCAGGTCCCGCAAGTCCGTCTTTGAAAACAACTGCCTCATGCCGCAGAGTCCAGTTCTAAGGCAATCCTCGCTCGCGTTCAAGTTCCGCCGGCGATCGCCTCTCGACTGCGCACCGCTTCTCGAGCGACGTCATGCTTTCAATTTTATCCGCGCAGCAAGCGGGTAATCAGAAAAATTGCGAGCATCCCCATACAGGTGGCGACGCCAACCAATGGAGAGTCGTGCTCGCGAGCTTCCGGCAGTAGATCCGAGGCACCGATGTAAAGAAAAGAACCGGCGAAAAATGCAAGCAGCCACGGCAGGAGTCCAGCCCTCAAATTGAACATCAGCGTCGAGGCCGCACCGAGCACCGGCGTCAACATATCTACTATCAGCCAGAAGACGGCGCGTCGGGGCGAATTTCCATGCGCAAGAACGACCGTCACCGTGTTCAGCCCGTCGCTGAAATCGTGCGCGATTATGCCGAAGGCAATTAAGAGTCCCATCTCAACGCTGGTCTGAAAGCCGACCCCGATCGCAACGCCGTCCAAAAAACTGTGAAAGGCCAAGCCGCCCGCGGACATTGCGCCAAGCTCCGGCTCATGAGCTCCCACCAAGTGAGGGTGTTCGCGGGCACGGTGCATCGCCGTGTAGCGTTCAAGTCCGAAGAAGGCAAGGAATCCGAGCGCAGTGATCGGCATGTACGATGCGCCGTGGTCGAAAGCGAAGACTTCCGGCAATATGTCGAACAGAGCCACCGCCAACACGGCGCCGGAACTGAAGCCCAGCAGCAGATGAAGCCGGTCGCGCAACCGAATCGCTGCCATACCGCCCAACCCGGTGGAGATGAGCGTGACCAGAGCAAGAAGTATTGGCGCGAATCGCATGGATAGATTTTGATCAGAGTTCAATACCGATGGTCAAAAAGCTAGTGCGGTACGCCGCGTTCCTCGAGAATTCCTGGATGCTAGTATGAATCAAGATAGGGAAACATACGCGCCCTGTACGCGGAGAAACCACAACGATGATGCCGCGAACGAAATGGATACTAACGCTCTTGCTTGCAGGCGGCGTTTTTTTCGGCCTGACGCCGATCGGCGTTTTGGCGCAGGCCGAGAGTAACGACCGCGCTACTGCGGTTTTTTCGGGCGGCTGTTTCTGGGGCGTGGATGCCGTCTTCAAGCATGTGAAGGGCGTGTCCAAAGTTGTTTCCGGATACGCCGGAGGAGCCGCAGACACCGCGAACTACGAGACCGTCAGCACCGGAACGACGGGACATGCTGAGTCGGTGCGGATTACTTATGATCCGTCCAAGGTCTCGTACGACGATCTGTTGAAGGTGTTCTTTTTTGTCGCTCACGATCCGACCGAGCTGAATCGACAGGGCCCGGATTCAGGAACTCAATATCGGTCCTCGATCTTTTATGAGAACGACGATCAGAAGAAGATGGCGGATGATTACATCGCCCAGCTCGAACAGAAACATTCATTCTCCAAGCCAATCGTAACCAAGGTAGTTCCGCTCACCGCCTTCTACCCGGCCGAAGACTACCATCAAAACTATCTGGCTCTGCACCCGTATCAGCCCTACATCGTCATCAACGATATGCCGAAAGTCGAACGGCTCCGACAAGACTTTCCTGCGCTCTACCAGCAATAGTCCCGAAAGCAGAGAAGCGAGCTACTTCGTCTTGCCGGTGAGCCTTATCGCGATCGATGCGGCGCGATCATGCAGCGGTGGCGCGGCGACTCTCGATTTGACGCATCTCCTCGGCGCGCGTGCGGGCCTGATCGGCGGCACGGCGCGCTGAATCGGTTGCGTGGTAGAGCTCGAGATCGGCGGAGAATTCGCCATCAGCGACCGGGCTGAGCGCGGCGTCGGTATAATGCTTCGACGCGGGATCGTTCTGGATCTTGCGTCGCAGCCGTTCCAGCCGCCAGAAGAACCACAGACCGGGCACGTAGGTCGCTGACATCTCGCGCGCGCGCCGCATAAAAAACCTGAGCGCGCTCTCGCGTGGAAAACCAGGGCGGCGCTGCGTGCGCAGCTTGCGGCGAATGATCCCGCCTTGCAGCGGATGCACCCGCTCGTAGGCGTGACTCCCGTAGAAATAGAAAATCATCGAGCTCATCCGCCGCGTGCGCATTCCGCTGGCGACGGCCCGCTTGATCAGCGTCTCGATGTGCGCCGGCGAATAGTACAGGTGCCACGCCCGCTCGTAGATATCCTGCCACTCGGCGGCGCTCATCCGCGGATGATCGGCGGTCGCGTGCTCGGCGTCGTACTTGTTGGTATCCGCTTCCATTCGCTCGCCGCGCAGGTACATCTCCTGGTGATCCTTGGAGCCGGGCAGCGGCGTCAGCATGAAGAACTCCATGATGTCGATTGGGAGTTCGCGCTGGATGATCTGGATGTCGCGCTCGATGCTCTCGGGCGTGTCGGACGGGAAGCCGAGGATGTAGCCGGCGTAGGTCAGAACCTTGGCGCGCTTCCACGCCTGGAGCATCTTGCGGTATTCGGTGATGCGATTCTGACCCTTCGATGCGCCCTTGAGGCTGTCGGGATTGATGCTCTCGAGGCCGATAAAGACTTTCTTGCACCCTGCGCGCACCGACTTCTCCACGAAGTTCGGAATTTTGTGGCACATGGTATCGACCTGCATGATGATGTTTATCTTCAGCCGGTCGCGCCGCTTGAGTTGGATGATGCGGTCGAGGATCGCTTCCCAGTTCCGATTGCGCGCGAAATTGTCGTCGGTAATGAAGAAGCTCCGCACGCCCTGCGCCGCGTGCGCGCGAATCAACCGCTCGATGTCGTCGGCGCTGCGATGACGTGACTTGCGCCCCTGCACATTTATGATCGTGCAGAAGCTGCAGCTGAACGGGCATCCGCGTCCCGCGTCGAAGCATCCGAGCGCCCCCGCATAGCGCTTGACGTATTTGATCGGAAGGAACGGCAGCGGCTCGCCATCCATCGCCGGCAAATCGGTCATGAAGTTGTAAACCGGCGGGAGACGATTCTCGAATGCCGCGACCAACAGCTCGTCGAGCCGGTGCTCAGCCTCGCCCGCGAACAGCGTGATTCCGAGCGCGAGCGCGTCCTTCATCTCGGGCGGCATCTCGGGAAGCATCGCGAGGCATCCGCTGACGTGGAATCCGCCGATCGCGACCTGGATTCCGGCGGCGCGCAGTTGGCGCGCGATATCAACCGCGCGGGCAAACTGGTTGGTTTGCACTCCGATCAGCAGCACGACGCCGCGGTTCGAGTTGCGCTTGAACCGGCGAATTATCGAACGCAGCGGGACTCTCGCGTTAGTCTCGTCGTGCGCCTCGATCTCGAGATCAACTCCCTCGCCGAGGATGGCCCGCGCCTGCGCGTCGAGCGCGAGGCCGTAGATGCTCGACAGCGAACTCGACGGCACGAAGCCGCGCCACCATTGGATGAGATAGCCGTCGTCGTCGTAATGCGACGGCTTGATCAGCTCGACAAGAAATCTGGTGCGACCCGCTTCATTCATGATTTTTTCCAGGCAAGCAGCACCCCACTCTATTGGTTATTCACAATTCTCGCTAGCTGCCGCATTGCCGCACTTTGTTCGCGCCGAGGATATTCGATATTCCGCATGATTGGATCGGGTCGATAGAAAGAGTAGGTATTGCGCTGGTACGAGTTGGCGTGCGCTCCTATCCGGGCACCGATAGGACGCGAATCATAACGAGCGGTTACAGAACGGCGCGAGCTGCATATGGCAAGCGCGCCAAAGGAGCGAATCTTGGACCTGGATAAATTGGTGGCAGACTTGAAGGAGGAGAGCGAGAGGCTCGGTCGAGCTATTGCGGCGCTCTTGGGATCGGCTTTGGCGCGGGGCGGCAAGAAGACGAGCGCCGGCAGGCCAAGGGGAACCAGATTGAAGAGGAAGAGGCGCGGAGGCCTGACTCCCGAGGGCAGAAGGCGGTTGTCAATCGCGATGAAGAAGCGTTGGGCAGAGCGCAGGAAGAAGGGTTCGTAGCGAACTGCTCGAATCGACGCGAAGACATGAGCTTGCGCTGTGCGCGCGAGTTGGCAGCGCCAATCGGCAGGAGGCGATTGCAGCCGTCCGCCAGTTGATGCGCAACTTGATTGCTCAAACCAGGTAATCAAGGGGAGATCAGGATGGCTTTACTTGTAACGCCGTTGGGAATCGAAGAAGTAAGGGCGCATCGTACCTGGTTTCTCTGCCTGGGAGCGGTGCTGATCGTCATAGGCACCATAGCAATAGGTAGCACCGAACTCATGACGATGGTTTCCGTGATTTTCCTCGGATGGCTGCTGACCTTCGGCGGCCTGTTCGAAATCATTCACGGATTCGCGCGACGCGCCTGGGGCGGCTTCTTCATTAATCTCATGGGCGGCGCGCTATACGCAGTGACCGGCATCCTGATGGTCACGCATCCGGGAGTGGCTGCCGTGACGCTGACCTTGATGATCGCGATGCTGCTGATCGTCGCCGGGACTTTTAGAATTTTCGTAGCCTTTTCGACTCCAATGCATCATCGGGGATGGCTAATCCTGAACGGCGCAATTTCGCTGTTCCTCGGAGTCTCGATTATGAGTTGGTGGCCGAGTTCAGGACTGTGGGTCATCGGGCTGTTCATCGGCATCGACATGATTTTCGACGGCTGGACTGAAGTGATGCTTGCATTGAGCAGCGGAGGATCTGCAACCGCTTAAATCGCGGGTGCGTGATTCTACCGCAGATCACCCATCAGGGCCGCGCATACGGTTTGGATCGATAGGCTTCTAGCGCTGCGCGGACCCGTTCCGTTTCCGCGACCATGGAATCGATCGCCGTTTGTAGGCCATCGGTTGGTTCGTGCCTGACCCGGCCTTCGATCTCATGCAACAACTCCATCAGGCGCGCCGCGCCAAAATGACCACAGCTGCCCTTGACCGCGTGTGCGGTCGCCGCAATTCCAGCACGGTCGTCATGGCTCATCTGCAAGCCGATCGCGCGTACGCCTTCGCTCAAGTCGGCAAGAAATACGTCGATGACTTCGGCGACAAATTGCTCGCCCAGTTCATCGCTTTCGGCGAGCTGGGTAATTGCGCGCATGTCGATCGCGGGAACGCTCGCGGTTTCAATGCTCACTCTTTTTCATCCGGTACCTGGTTGGCTCACTCCCACCAGCCGCGCACCGCGCACCTCCGCGCCTGATCGATCCAAGTTGCGTGCCGCCGCAACACCACGGCCTGCGAAGCGTGACCGACGCCGCCAATGATTGGCTGTGGCGAGCAGTCGGGCGCCTCATGAACTCTTGGGAGTTTTGAACGTCGATGCCCGTCTGATGCGCGAGCTTCGAGCGCCGTCAGAATCGCACCGCAGTGTCATTTGTTTGTCGCTGCGCGAATCGCGGGGATGCTCACTTTGCGCGCGTGACTCCGCGCGGCTCGATTAGCGCCATCAGCCGGCTTGGGATAGCGCTGCGGAAATCCATCGAGGCGCCTGACACTGGATGGCAAAACTTCAGCTCGCACGAATGGAGCGCCAGGCGCCGGGCGGGATCGCTGGTCGCGCCATATTTGCGATCGCCGACGATAGGATGGCCCAGGCCAGCCATCTGCACGCGAATCTGGTTTTTGCGGCCGGTTTCGAGCGTAAGTTCGACCAGCGACCTGTCCCGACATGTTCGTAAAACGCGATAGTGGGTGATTGCCGGCCCTCCACCGCGCTCGACACGATGCATCCTGAATGACCTGCTTTCGACAAGATTGTCCCGGATCGTTCCCTGCGCCTTCGGGGGCGCGCCTTCCAGAACGGCAAGGTATTTTTTGGTGACGTCCTTCCAGTTTTGCTGAAGGACCGCCTGGATCGGGCGACTTCTTGCGAACATCATCAAGCCGGAGGTCTCGCGATCGAGTCGATGCACGATGAAGGCCTGTTGCAGCGGCGATTTTGTGAGCGCCTTCAGATGTTCGTTGAGGATCCGATGCGCAGTTCTTTCCTTCTCGCCCTCCGATCCCATCGAAAGCAGCCCCGCCCGTTTGTCGATTACGACCACCGCATCGTCGAGATGAATAATTTTCAGGCCATAGCGCTCAAGCGACGCGGCGGGGATTTGCTTGCCCGCGGCGATCGTCACAACGTCGCCCGGCTCCAACTGGGTATCATGCCTGACGGCGGTCATTCGCTTTACGGTCACCGCCCGGAAGCGCAGTAGATCCTTCGCCTGTTTGCGCGACAGTCCCAGCGGAGCGCTGATCAGATACGGCAGCAGTTCGCATCGCGACGAGACGCGAAACTGATGGTCATGCGTGATCATTGCGGTAATATGGTCGCCCACTATTGATGAAGCGGCAAGATGAGTGGCGCAAGCTTCGATACAAAACGGCGCGACGGATCACGGGCATGGTTGCGTTGGCCGGCCTCCTTTTCAACTCTAGCGAACCTGAGGAGTTTCTCGAATGACGCGACGACCGCCGAGCGGCCGAGTGTCCGAGGCAGACGATAGGCCGACTGTCGTTGCTCGCGACTCCGACCTGGACCGGCGGCCTTCCGCGCAGAGCTTGCGCGGACTCGACTGGCTCAACTTCCTGCTCGCTGACGTGCAAAGCGGGGTGGGGCCGTTCCTCGCGATCTACCTTGCCGGCTATGGCTGGAACGAACAGCGCGTGGGCCTTGCGCTAACGATTGGCGGAATCGCCGGCATCGCATCGCAAACGCCAGCGGGCGCTTTGGTGGACTGGCTCAAGTCCAAAAGAGCGCTGATTGCGGCGGGAGTGGTCGCCTTGGCTATCGGCGCTCTCTTCATTGCGTTCTTTCCTTCGTTCTGGCCGGTCGTCACAGCGCAAAGTGCTTATCGGCGCAATGTCCAGTTTCTTCATGCCTGCCATCGCCGCCATCTCTCTTGGGATTCTGGGGCATCGACTCTTCAATCTCCGCCAAGGACGAAACCAGGCATTCAACTCGGCCGGCAACGTAGTCGCAGCGGTAATGATGGGGTTGATCGGTTATTTCATTTCGAACCGCGGCGTCTTTTTCTTTGTCGCGGTTCTCGCAGTCCCGACGATCCTGTCGCTGTTCCTCATCCGCCCGGGCGAGATCGACTACGAATTGGCCAGGGGAGCCAGGGACGGCGAGGATGATCGAACTCCGGCAAGTGTCATGGATCTGATCGAAGATCGCCCGCTGATGATCTTCCTCTGTTGCGCGGTCATGTTTCATTTCGCCAACGCAGCGATGCTTCCGCTGCTCGGCGAGATGCTGGCGAAAGGCAAGGGTCGCACTTCGATGATGTTCATGTCCGCCTGTGTCGTGACAACGCAGTTCACGATCACACTTCTCGCGGCATGGGCGGGCCGCGCGGCCGGCTCATGGGGTCGAAAACCCTTGTTGCTGATAGGATTCGGGGTGCTGCCGATCCGCGGCGTCCTTTACACCCTCACCCACAACCTCTACCTGCTGGTCGGCATCCAGGTGCTCGACGGCATCGGCGCCGGCATTTTCGGCGTCGTTTCCGTATTGGTGATCGCCGACCTGACGCGCGGCACCGGGCGGTTTAATCTTACCCTGGGCGCGATCGCGACGGCCGTGGGAATCGGCGCGGCTCTAAGTCAAACGATCGCCGGATCCATTGTTCACCACTTCAGCGACCGAGCCGGGTTTCTGTTCCTGGCCTCCGTGGCGGCAGCGGCCTTTGCGATCCTGTGGCTCTTCATGCCCGAAACCCTCCACTGGAAAGGCGGTGCTCACACGCCGACGTCGATGGCGAAACGTTGACGATTGCGAATGACACTATCTGGGCAATCGTCGCGCTGAGCACTCTCGGCGTGATCGTCCGCCCTTGGAACCTGCCTGAGGCGATTTGGGCCGTGACCGGCGCGGTCATGCTGATCGTGTTCGGTCTGCTGCCATGGAGCGACGCGCTGAAAGCGGTAGCTAAGGGGACCGATGTATACCTGTTTCTGGGCGGCATGATGCTGCTGGCGGAGTTGGCGCGAACCGAGGGTTTGTTTGACTTTCTGGCCGGGCAAGCCGCTCGCTTGGCGGGCGGCTCCGCGACGAAGCTGTTCGCGCTGGTTTATGCCGTCGGCACAGTGGTTACAGTTTTTATGTCGAACGACGCTACTGCGGTCGTTCTCACGCCGGCCGTGTTCGCCGCGACCAAGGCCGCCAAGGTGAAAGACCCGCTCCCCTACCTGTTGATCTGCGCGTTTATAGCAAACGCGGCAAGCTTCGTCCTGCCGATCTCAAATCCAGCGAACCTGATCATATTCCGCGACCACATGCCGCCGCTGCTGCAATGGCTCGGGCGGTTCGCGTTGCCATCGATCTTGTCGATCGCGGTTACCTACGCTGTGCTGCGGTTCACGCAGCGCGATTCGCTCAGCCAGGAGGCAATGGCAGCTGAGGTCGATGTACCTGGTCTGTCCAGCGGCGGCCGCATGACCGCTTGTGGCATCGTGGGCACGGGAATCGTGCTGCTGCTTGTCTCCGGCTTCGGCGTTCAACTTGGACTGCCGACATTTGTCGCCGCGGTCGCGACTGCTGCGGTAGTGCTTTTTCTAAAGCGCGAGTCACCATGGACCGTCATAAAGGATGCTCCGTGGGAGATCTTGCCGCTAGTGGCCGGTCTGTTCGTGATGGTAGAGGCGCTTGACCGCAGCGGCGTGCTGAAGGCGCTCATTCATGTTCTGCAGATGGCGGCCGGTCGCTCCGCGATTGCGACGACTTGGATAGCGGGCGTGACTCTGGCCCTGATTTGCAACCTGGTCAACAACCTGCCGGCCGGTCTGCTGGCAGGCTCTGTCGTGTCTGCTTCGCATGTACCGCGGCAGGTCGCCAGCGTCGTGCTCATCGGCGTGGACCTCGGACCGAATCTGTCCGTTACCGGATCGCTCGCAACCATCCTGTGGCTGTCCGCCCTGCGGCGGGAAAATCAGAATGTGAGCGCCTGGAGCTTTCTGAAACTTGGCGCATTGGTGATGCCGCCGGCTTTGCTGCTCGCGATTGCGGGCCTGCTGGTCACCGGCTCCGTTCGTTAGTCCGTCTAGCTGTGTCGATACGCATCAGCACGGCAGGTCGATGGTGCGATGGGCAACAGCTTCGGATCTGGCGAATGACATCTGAATTAACGATCCTGTAACTTTGCCAAGATTTACCCGAAGCCGCGCAGATGCTCTCTTTGTTACGAGAGAAGCAATCGAATCGGCACGTCGATTGCACCAATGCTTTTACCCCCGTGAAAGATGAATTCGAATCGCCTTTAGCAAGCCCGGAAGTGTTCGAATCGCTAATCTCGAGGCTTCGTGACATCCGCGGGTCGCTGATCGGGCACGAAAGCGATCTTCACAAGCGCGCATCGACTGTCCATCCCGCGTATCGAAAAAGCGCGATCAATTTGATCCATTATCTGGCGCTTCGACGCCAGGATATTCGGACACTCCAGGACGAACTCGCGGCTCTCGGTCTCTCGTCGCTCGGCAGGACAGAAGCTCATGTGATGAGCACGCTAAATGCAGTGCTCGTAGCTCTCCATCATCTGGCGGGGCGGAAGATTGAAGCGCCGGCGTCGTCGGAATGTCCGGGTTTTCGCGAGGGCAGGTCGATCCTCGCGGCGCATACCGACGCGCTACTCGGTCCCGCGCCGGAGCATCGCGCAGTCCGCATCATGGTGACGATGTCGGCTGCGGCTGCCGATGACTATTCGTTGGTGCGCGACCTCGTTTCCCACGGAATGAACTGTATGAGGATAAACTGTGCGCATGATACCCCGGAAATCTGGGGCCGGATGGTCAATCATCTGGAGCGCGCGCGGCAGGAATTGGGTTTGCCCTGCCGTATTCTAATGGATATTGCCGGGCCGAAGCTCCGAACTGGAGCGACAGAACCGGGGCCCCAGGTGGTCGTGTGGCATCCCGGCCGCGATAGTTTTGGACGCGTGACGGAACCCGCGCGAATCTGGCTTACTTCTGCGCAGCCGGGCCACCCTATTCCCTCGGGTGCGGACGCGGCATTGCCCGTCTCGGCGCAATGGCTTGATAAGGTCAAAACCGGAGAACGCATTCACTTCAAAGATGCGCGCGGGAAGCGACGAGTTCTCGAAGTGGTCGGCAGTGGCGAGGCGGGGCGATGGGCTCGATGCAGCCAGACCGCATACGTGACTGCGGGAACAGTTTTGCTGCGCGTCGACGTGGGCAACGACGCGAGCCGGGAGGCGCAGGTGGGAGATTTGCCGCGCCGCGAGCAAGGAATCCTGCTTCGCAAAGGCGACTTCCTGCTGCTCACGGGCGAACCCATCGTGGGCAAAAGCGCTTCGATCGGTTCGGACGGACGGACGCTCAGTCCTGCGACGATCTCGTGCACGCTGCCGGAGATTTTTTCGATGGTTCGCGCGGGCGAGAAGATTTGGTTCGACGACGGCAAAATAGGCGGAATCGTGAGGGAGGTCGAGCCTGGCGCGCTTCGCATCGAGATTACCGAGGCCAGATCAAGCGGGAATCGCCTGGGAGCCGACAAAGGAATTAATCTGCCCGATACGAAAATCGAGCTGCCCGCACTTACGCCGAAAGATCTCGAAGACCTTGAGTTTATCGTTCGACACGCGGACCTGGTCGGGATGTCATTCGTGCGCCATGAGCGCGACATCGTTCAACTTCAATCGCGACTGCGCGACCTTGACGGCGGTCATTTGGGAATCGTGCTGAAAATCGAGACGCGCCAAGGCTTCGAGCGTTTGCCTAACCTGATGCTCGCCGCGATGCGGCAGCAACCAGTAGGTATCATGATCGCACGAGGAGATCTGGCGGTGGAGTGCGGCTATGAACGGATGGCAGAAGTTCAGGAGGAGATTCTGTGGATCTGCGAGGCGGCGCATTTGCCCGTCATATGGGCAACGCAGGTGCTTGAGTCTCTCGCCAAAAAAGGTCAGGCATCCCGCGCAGAAATCACTGACGCGGCGATGGGAGAGCGCGCGGAGTGCGTGATGCTGAACAAGGGACCTCACATCGTCGCGGCCGTCAGCGCGCTCGACGACATCCTGCGCCGCATGCAGGACCACCAGTCCAAGAAGTCGTCGCGCCTGCGCCCGCTACATTTGAGAGCGACGGAAGAATCGGAGAAACTGTAGCCGTCGTCCCGCCGATCTAATCTCCACATTAGAGCAGTCGATCAGATGGACGCATCAGCCTAACTCGGGCGAGGTAAATCGGCGAGCTTCATGCCAAGGCTCGCGGGCCGCGTTCTGATATTCTAAGAGAGGGGGCGACGCAGGAACGCGGTCGTTCGGCGCGTCGCGTGCGCATTTTTTTTGCTCAGTTTTTTTCGCATCAGTCAGCCCGTGGCCCGGTCAGCCGGATCGAGAGGCAAGTTTGAACTTCGTATTCTTTCGCACGCCTAAAGGACCGGCAGCCTCTTTCGCGCATATCGACGAGCCGATCCGTGCGGAACTGTTCAGCGTCGAGCGCCTGGAACAGCATGGCGAGACGCTGGCGGTTGCGCAGCGCGTCACGGCCTACCCCGGCCGCGGACGGCCGATGGCGGCGCGCGTGCGCGACAACGGACGAGTATTGCTCGCGGCGTATCGCGGCATCGCAGGCGCAATCCGCGAGGAACGCGCGATCACGCCGGCCGCCGAGTGGCTGGTCGACAACTTTCATGTCGTCGAAGAGCAGATTCGCGAAATTCGCGATGACCTGCCGCGAGGTTTCTATCGGCAACTGCCCAAGCTTGCCGATGGCCCGCTGGAAGGGTACCCGCGCGTCTTCGGGATCGCGTGGGCCTACGTCGCGCATACCGACAGCCACTTCGATCCGCAGACGCTCGCCAGGTTCGTGCAGGCTTACCAGCGCGTGCAGCCGCTGACGATCGGCGAGCTATGGGCGGTGGCGATTACGATTCGGATCGTGCTCGTCGAAAACCTGCGGCGCCTGGCTGAACAGATGGGCCACAGCCGCGAGGAACGCCAGCATGCCGACCTGCTGGCGAACAGGCTGCTGGGATCGAACGGCCGCGACGCGGAGCCTGCAGAGGCAGTGTTCAAGGATTTGGATAAGTCGCCGCTGTCAGCGGCCTTTGCGGTTGAGATGGTTCAGCGCCTGCGCGATCAGGATCCCAAGGTGACGCCGGCGCTGCGGTGGCTGGACCAGCGGCTGCAGGCGCAGGGAACCACGGCAGACGAGATCGTCCGTCAAGTGCATCAGGGGCAGGGCGCGATGAACGTTACCGTGCGCAACGTGATCACGAGCATGCGCCTGCTGTCGGCGGTTGACTGGGCGGATTTTTTCGAGAGCGTGAGCGCGGTCGATGCCGTGCTGCGCGCCGCCAGCGACTTTGCCACGATGGACTTTGCCACGCGCGATCGCTACCGGCACGCGATCGAAGAACTGGCGCGAGGTTCGGGGCACACCGAAATCGAGGTTGGTCAAAGCGCGATTGATTCGGCCCGGGGTGCGGCGTCCGAAGTGCCAAACGGCGACGGCGCCAGGGCGCGCCGCGAGCACCATCCGGGCTACTACCTGATTTCAGAGGGGCGGCACACTCTGGAAGAGCACCTGGGATTTCGCGCTCCGGTCCGCGACTGGATAGCTCGCGCCAACGCGGCCGCCGGAATCGCGGGCTACCTGGGCACGATCGCGCTGGTCACGGCGATCATCGTCGCAGGCGCCATGCTTGCCATTGCGGACGCGCAAATCGCTGGGTGGACCCGGTTCATTCTCGCCATGCTCGCGATAATCCCCGCGATGGATGCGGCGGTTGTGATCGTCAATCGGGCAATCACGACTTTCATCGGCCCCGCTATCATTCCCGCCCTCGAGCTTCACGATGGCGTGCCGGCGAGCCTGCGCACGATGGTCGTGATGCCGACTTTGTTGACCACGCGCGACGAGATCGACGAGCAGATCGAGCGTCTCGAGGTTCATTACCTGGCGAGTTCGGACGGCGAGTTGTACTTCGCGATCCTCTCGGACTGGACCGACTCCGCGACCGAAACCGCGCCCGACGACGACGGCCTGCTCGGCGCCGCCACGGCAGGAATAGCGCGCCTGAACCAACGTCACGGACAGGGGCCGGGCGGCAAGCGATTTCTATTGCTCCATCGCCGGCGCGTCTGGGACGAAGCCGAAGGCGTGTGGATGGGGTGGGAGCGCAAGCGCGGCAAGCTGCACGAGCTGAATCGGCTGCTGCGCGGCGCGACAGACACGACGTTTATAGCGTCGGATGGACATCCGCCGGCAGCTCCCGAGGGCGTGCGCTACGTGATCACACTCGACGCCGACACGCGTATCCCGCGCGGGGCCGCCAAGCGGATGGTCGGTAAAATGGCGCATCCGCTGAACGCGCCACGATTCGACAAGCAACGCGGCCGGGTGGTCGAAGGTCACGGGGTTCTTCAGCCGCGAATCACGGCTTCATTGCCGACCCGCCGCGAGGGATCGGTTTTCCAGCGCGTCTTCTCCAGCACCAGGGGCATGGATCCGTACGCGTTCGCAGTTTCCGACGTGTACCAGGATCTTCTGGATGAGGGCTCTTACAGCGGCAAAGGGATTTACGATGTGGACATGTTCGAAGACGCGCTGGCCGGGCGCGTCCCGGACAATACCCTTCTGAGCCACGATCTTTTCGAAGGAATTTTCGCGCGCGCGGGATTGGCGTCTGACATCGAACTGGTCGAGGAGTTTCCATCGCGCTACGACGTTGCCGCCGCCCGACAGCATCGATGGGCCCGCGGCGACTGGCAATTGATCCCGTGGATTCTCGGCCGCGCGCATGGTTCCAACGCCGACACGGCAACGACGGTCCCGCGCGACGGCCGGTCGTCGATCCCGCCGCTCGGGCGCTGGAAAATGATCGATAACCTGCGTCGCACGCTGTCGGCGCCGACGGCGTTGCTGGCATTGATGGAAGGATGGCGGCTTCCCGAAGACGCCGCTGCGATTTGGACCGGGTTCATTGTCGCGACGATTGCGACTGCGCCGATGCTCCCGTTCCTGACCGGAATCATCCCGCGGCGGCGCGATATCTCCAAGCGCAGCCATATCCGCGCGGTCGTCACCGATCTGATGGTCGGGCTCTCACAGCTCGCGATGATGCTGACCTTGCTGGCGCATCAGGCGTGGCTGATGAGCGACGCAATTTCGCGAACGCTCTACCGTTTGTACGTGAGTCATCGGTTGATGCTCCAGTGGACGACCGCGGCGCAGGCCAAGCGGACGAGTCGTCTCGACGTTCGCGGCTTTTACGGCATGATGGCTGGCGGCACGGTGCTCGGCGCCGCGACGGCAATCTTTGTCGCATGGGCAGGCAGGGGCGGCGCAATAATCGCAGCTCCTTTCGTGATCCTGTGGATGCTGTCGCCGCCCGTCGCGCGATGGGCAAGTCTTCCGCCGCGAATCGAGGGCACCCAGCCGCTCCCGCTCGCCGACACAAAGGCGCTTCGACTGAGCGCGCGGCGCACTTGGCGTTTTTTCGAGAAGTTCGTGACGGCGGAAGACAACATGCTGCCGCCCGACAATTTTCAGGAAGACCCCAAGCCCATGCTGGCTCATCGGACTTCGCCCACCAACCTTGGACTGTATCTGCTCTCGGTCGTCGCGGCTCACGATTTCGGCTGGATCGGAACGCATGAAACCGTCGAGCGGCTGGGCGCGACACTCGACACGATGAAGCGCCTGGAGCAGTTCCGCGGCCACTTCTACAACTGGTACGCCACGCGCGACCTGCGGCCGCTGGACCCCAGGTACGTATCGTCGGTGGACAGCGGCAATCTCGCGGGGCATCTGATCGCGTTGGGCAACGCATGCCGCGAGATGATCGCGCGGCCGGTTGTGGACCGGCAATGGCTCAAGGGAATCGAAGACTCGATCGCACTCGTTCGCGAGGCGCTCGGCCCGCTGGCCGCCGACCGGCGAAGCAACACGGTAACTCCAAAGCAGCTGCAGGAAGCGCTCGACGCCATGGCGCCGTTGATCCAGTCGGATCCGCGAACCGTGGTGGAACTCACCGCGTGGTTGGCGGAACTTGAGATTCAGAGCGATTCGATAAGTGACATTGCGCGCGCGTTGACGCTGGAGAGCGCCGACTCCGCCGCCGCCGACGTGCTCGCGTGGGCTGAAGCGCTCCGAGCATGCATCCGCAGTCATCGACGCGACCTCGAATTGCTAAAGCCGTGGTCAACTCGCGGTGCCCGCGACGCGGCTATCGACGGTCCCGCAACCCAGCTCGATTCGATACCGACTTTGGGCGATCTGCCGGACCTATATGATGAGGTCGGCTGCCTCAAGCGCCCGATCGACGAGCGCCCGGCTGATGCGAACGCCGGCGCGATTGGCGCGGCGCCCGGAACGATCGACTCGACGCTCGATGCGCTTGCGCGCGCGCGCGACGCAGCCAAATCGCTCGAGCGGCGACTGACCGATCTCGCCGCAACCGCGGGCAAAATGCTCGACGCGATGAAGTTCGACTTCCTGTTCGATCCCGCGCGCCAACTGCTGTCGATTGGCTACCGGGTCACGGACGGGAGCCTCGATCCCAACTGCTACGACCTGCTTGCTTCCGAGGCGCGGCTGGCGAGTTTTGTCGCAATCGCAAAGGGGGAAGTACCAGTCAGGCACTGGTTCCGGCTGGGACGCGCCATGACCCCGGTCGATCGCGGCTCGGCGCTGATTTCATGGTCGGGATCGATGTTCGAGTACCTGATGCCGTCGCTGGTGATGCGCGCGCCGCCGGGCAGCCTGCTCGAACAAACCAATCGGCTGATTGTTCGCCGGCAGATGAAGTACGGCGCCGAGCTTGGGATGCCGTGGGGTATCTCGGAATCCGCGTACAACGCGCGCGACCTCGAGCTCACCTATCAGTACTCGAACTTCGGGGTGCCCGGACTCGGGCTGAAGCGGGGGCTTAGCGAGAACGCGGTGATAGCACCTTACGCTACGGCGCTGGCGGCGATGGTGGATCCGGAAGCCGCCGCGCAGAATTTCTCGCGGCTGTTAATCGCCGGCGGGCTTGGGCATTTCGGCTGGTACGAGGCGCTGGACTACACGCCGTCGCGCGTTCCCGAAGGTGAGAGCGTCGCCATCGTGCGTGCGTACATGGCGCATCATCAGGGGATGACGCTGGTGGCTCTTGCCGACGCGCTGCACACTGGCGCGATGCGCGCGCGGTTTCATGCCGAACCCATGATCCAGGCGACCGAGCTGCTGCTGCAGGAGCGAACGCCGCGCGACGTCGCGGTGGCGCGCCCGCGTGCCGAAGAGGTCAAGGCGGAAGCCAACGTCCGCGAGAGCACTTCGCCGACGATTCGCCGGTTCCATTCGCCGCACGACCTGATTCCGCGCACGCATCTGTTATCCAACGGCAAGTACACCGTGATGATCACCGCGGCCGGCTCGGGCTTCAGCCGCTGGCACGACCTGGCGGTCACGCGATGGCATGAGGATGTGACCTGCGATTCGTGGGGAACCTATGTCTTTATCCGCGATGTGAACAGCGGCAAGGTCTGGTCGGCGGGTTTTCAACCAGCCGGCGTCGAGGCGGACAGCTACGAGGTCGAGTTCTCCGAGGATCGGGCGGAAATTGTGCGGCGCGACGGCAGCACGACGACGACGCTCGAAGTTGCAGTGTCGCCCGAAGATGACGCCGAGGTTCGGCGCGTGTCGATTTCGAATCTCGGCAATCGCGTCCGCGAGATCGAGCTGACCTCGTACGCCGAAATCGTGCTGGCGCCCGCGGCGTCGGACACTGCGCATCCGGCCTTCTCCAAGATGTTCGTGCAGACGGAGTTCGATGCTGAAACCGGCGCGCTGCTGGCGACGCGGCGGCTCAGCTCGCCCACCGACGCGCCGGTCTGGGCGGCGCATCTGGCGGTGGCCGAAGGAGAGTCCGTAGGCGAGATACAGTTCGAGACCGACCGCGCGCGGTTTCTTGGGCGCGGGCGGGATGTCCGCGATGCAATTTCGGTGATCGACGGGCGGCCGCTCACGGATACGGTGGGCATCGTTCTCGATCCGATCTTCAGCGTTCGCCGCCGGCTGCGAATACAGGCCGGAGCAACCGCGCGCGTCGCGTTCTGGACCATCGTCGCGCCGACGCGAGCCGAAGCGCTCGACCTGGTGGACAAGCATCACGACTCGGCCGCCTTCGAGCGCGCGGTGACGCTGGCGTGGACGCAGGCGCAAGTGCAACTGCATCACCTGCGGATTGACGCCGACGAAGCGCATCTTTTTCAGCGTATCGCCAATCGCGTGCTCTACTCGGATCCGACCCTGCGGCCTTCGTCCGACCTGCTCAAGCGCGGCGCGGGCGGACAATCGAAGCTGTGGCCCAGCGGGATTTCCGGCGACCTGCCCATCGTGCTGGTTCGGATCGACGAGATAGGGGATTTGGAGATCGTGCGCGAGCTGGTGCGCGCCCATGAATATTGGCGGATGAAGCGGCTGTGCGTCGATTTGGTGATTCTGAACGAGCGGCCCCCGTCATACGATCAAGAGCTGCAAACCGCGCTCGAGGGCATGGTTCGGTCCAATCCGGCGCGGTCGGCTTCCGACGGGCAGGGCGCATGCGGAAATGTGTTCCTGCTGCGCTCCGATCTGGTTTCGGTCGAGCTGCGAAACATTCTGCAGACTGCGGCGCGAGCGGTGTTGCTGAGCCGGCGCGGGACATTATCCGAGCAAGTCAAACGGCTGGAGATGTTTGCGCCGGCGGCAGCCCCGCCGCCGCGGCGAACCCAGGCGACAGGCCGGGGCGAGACCTCGACGCCGCGTCGCGAGCTCGAATTTTTCAACGGGCTGGGCGGGTTTGCCGGCGACGGCCATGAATACGTGACGATTCTCGGCGAGGGACAATGGACGCCGGCGCCGTGGATCAACGTGATCGCGAATCCCTCGTTCGGCTTCCAGGTCTCGGTCGAGGGCGCGGGCTACACCTGGTCCATCAACAGTCAGCAGCATCAGATTACGCAGTGGTCAAACGATGCGGTGAGCGACCGCCCCGGCGAGGTGATCTACGTTCACGACCTGGATACCGATGAGCTGTGGGGACCGACCGCGACCCCGATTCGCGAGGATGTCGCGCCGTACGTCGTTCGCCACGGCCACGGCTACAGCGTCTTCGAGCACACCTCGCACGGAATTTCACTCGAGTTGACGCAGTACGTGCCGATGGACGACTCGATCAAGATTTCGCGGCTGAAGATTCGAAATCTCTCGGCGCGCGCGCGGCGTTTGTCGGTCACCGCATACGTGGAATGGGTGCTCGGCACTTCGCGCGGCGCATCCGCCCCGTTCATCGTGACCGAGATCGAGCCCGAAACCCACGCGGTACTCGCGCGCAACTCCTTCAGCACCGAATACGGAAGTCGAATCGCATTCGCAGACTTGAACGGCCGGCAACTGTCATGGACGGCCGACCGAACCGAGTTTCTCGGCCGCAACGGCACGCTGGACAATCCGGCGGCGCTCGCGGAAGGCAAGCCGCTGTATGCCAGAGCCGGAGCCGCGATCGATCCGTGCGCGGCGCTGCAAACGACCCTGTCTCTTAGGCCGAGCGCGGTGACCGAGGTCGTTTTCCTTCTCGGTGAGGCGGAAAACAGGGCGGCGGCGATTTCCTCGATCAAAAAATATCGCGACGCGGACCTCGATTCGGTTTTGGCCGCCGCTGCGCATCGATGGAACGGCTTGCTGGACACCGTTCAGGTAAAGACTCCAGACCGTTCGATGGACCTCATGCTCAATCGATGGCTGCTGTATCAGACCCTGGCGTGCCGCGTCTGGGCTCGATCGGCCTTCTACCAGGCGGGCGGCGCGTACGGCTTTCGCGATCAGCTCCAGGACGTGATGGCGTTGACGGTGGCGCAGCCCGCGACGGCACGGGAGCAACTGATCCGCGCGGCGGCGCGCCAGTTTGTCGCTGGCGACGTGCAACATTGGTGGCTTCCGCCCGCGGGCCAGGGAGTCCGCACCCGCATCGCCGACGATCGCATCTGGCTGCCGTTCGCAGTGGCTCATTATATAGAGGTGACGGGCGAGCTGGGCATTCTCGAGGAAACGGTCCCCTTCCTTGACGGTCCGGAGCTGCATCCCGGCGAGGATGAATCGTTCTTTCAGCCCACGGTCTCCGAGCAGCGCGGCACGATCTTCGAGCACTGCGCGCGGGCGCTCGACCATAGCCTCGCGGTTGGCATCCACGGGATCCCGCTGTTCGGGTCGGGCGACTGGAACGATGGCATGAATCACGTCGGCGAGGCGGGCAAGGGCGAGAGTACCTGGGTCGGGTGGTTCCTCTACACGACGCTGCTGGCGTTTGCGCCGTTGGCGGATATCCGCCGCGAGGATGCGCGCGCTTCGACGTGGCGGCGTTGCGCGACTGCGCTTGCGGGATCGCTGGAGCGCGAAGGATGGGACGGCAACTGGTATCGGCGCGGTTACTTCGATGACGGGACGCCGCTCGGCTCGGCCGGCAGTATCGAATGCCGAATCGATTCGATCGCGCAGTCGTGGAGCGTAATCTCCGGCGCCGGAAGTCCGGTCCGTGCTGCTGTCGCGATGGCGGCGGTTGACGAATACCTGGTTCGCCGCGAAGACGGCCTGGTGCTGCTATTCACCCCGCCGTTCGATCACACTCCGCTGGACCCCGGATATATCAAGGGTTATCCGCCCGGCATCAGGGAGAACGGCGGCCAATACACACACGGCGCGCTGTGGTCCGTCATCGCGTTTGCGATTCTGGGCGATGGCGACAAGGCGGGCGAACTGTTCTCGATCCTGAACCCGATCAATCATGCGAACACGCGCGCGGGGATCCATCGCTACAAAGTCGAGCCGTACGTCGCGTGCGCGGACGTGTACTCGATGCCGCCGCACGTCGGGCGGGGAGGATGGACATGGTACACGGGCTCGGCGGGATGGATGTATCGGGCGGGTCTCGAGTGGATATTGGGCTTTCGTGTCCGCGGCAAAACGCTGCTGATCGATCCATGCATCCCGGCCAAATGGCCCGGATTCGAGATTGTCTATCGATACGGCTCGACCCGTTATGAAATCGCGGTCGAAAACCCACGCAGCGTTAGTCGCGGAGTGAGCAGCGTGGAACTCGACGGCAAGGCGCTCGCCCGGCGCCCGGCGCAAATCGCCCTCGCCGACGACGGCATCACGCATCGAGTGCGGATTATACTTGGCTGATTGTGCGGCGACCGGTGGGTAGTAAAATGAGTAATAGAAATATATTCAGTTAGTTCGTTCCCTTGAGAACGGAATTCACGATACTAGTATTAATCACTTTGACATTCCGCATTACTAAATATATTGTCAACTAGTCGGAATCGATATAGGATTCGAGGCCGACTCTGATCCAGCCCAACAGTGGCCTTTCCGCTCGCCTTCGACCACGTTCCGCTAGACCATCGCAAATCGTCAAAGCATAAGGCTCGAGGAGGTCCGCGCGGGACGACCCAGTCTCACGGTATTCGCTGCCCATGGAAATACAATTGATGAAGAACAAACTGAGAAAGACGATTACCTTGTCTGGCGCGATTCTGGCGCTCACGATCGCAGCGCCGTCCTTCGCGCAATACGGTCCAGGCTATGCCGGCCCGGGCTACTACGGAGGACCGGGAGAAGCCGGATGGGGCGCATACGACAATAATCACATCTGGCACGGCGCCCGATGGTGGCATCAGCACGACATCATGTGGTTCTACGCCAATCATCCGGAATGGGCCATCATGGATGCGCTGTGGCTCAACGAAGATGGCGACTACGACAACAGCGGCAACTGGCACGATGCCTACTGGTGGCATCAGAACGACCCTGACTTCTTCTACGCCAATCATCCGAATTGGATATCGTGGAATTCGCAGTGGCTTGCCCAGGACGGCGCCTACGACGCCCAGCACAACTGGCATTATGGCCAATGGTGGTACAACCAGAACCCGAGTTGGGTTTCCGCCAACCATCCCAACTGGATTAGCCAACACCAGAACTGGGTGAGTCACACTGAGCCGCAAGACCATCGGGCCGTGATGCGGACGGTGAACGAGGCGAGTCAGCAGAGCCGCCAGCAGCAGGCATCGAATCAGCAGAAACAGGTGAATCAGAAGGCAGCCAGCGATCGGCAGAGCCAGGCGAATCGCCAGCAGCAAGCGGCGCGCGAGCAACAGACGGATCAGAAGCAGGCGCAAGTCCAGCAGAAGGACCGTCAGCAGCCGGAGCGTCCGCAGCAAGCCTCTCGTCAAGAGAAGCCGGCGGCTCACGAGCAGGCGCAGGTCCAGCAGAAAGACCGTCAGCAGCCGGAGCGTCCGCAGCAAGCCTCTCATCAAGAGAAGCCGGCGGCTCGCGAACAGCAGTCGTCCCGCCAGCGGCCTGAAGAGAACAAGCAAGCGAATGCGGGTCACGAGGGCGGTCACGAGAGCGGAGTGCGCGAAGAAGCGAAGAAATAATCGCGGGCGCGATACCGCCTGAACAGGCGTTTCGTTTCCGATGCTCAGATCGAATAGCCTCGCCGGTCCTTCTGACGGCGGGGCCGCTTCATGTTAACTACAAATAGATGACCGCCAACGCCGGTTTACTCGTCGCGGCGATTGACCGGAGCTACCCCTGTCACTTAGCGGCGGGTGAGCTTGTCAACTTCGGTGAGTTCCTCGGCGGACAATTTCCAATTTCCCGCCTTCACGTTCTGGGTGACCTGCTCGGGCCTGGTCGCGCCGGAAATTACGCTGGAAACCTCCGGCTGCGAGCCGAGCCATCCCACGGCCAGCTCGAGCATCGTGTGCTCGCGGCTGCGCGCGAACTTCTCGAGCCGTTCGAGCGTCGCGAAATTCTCGTCGGTGAGCGCCTGCTGCGCCATCCGTTGCACCAGAGAAAGCCGGGTGCCCTTTGGCGGCTCGGCGCCGCGCCGGTATTTTCCGGTCAGAAATCCACTCGCCAGTGGAAAGTAAGGCAGGATACCCACTCCGAACTGGCGGCATGCGGGGACGAGCTCGCGTTCGATGCGGCGGTCGAGCAAGTTGTACTGGTTTTGCGCCGAGATGTACGAGGCAAGTCCGCGGCTGCGCGATATCCAGAGCGCATCGACGGTCTGCCACGCGGCGAAGTTACTACATCCGATATAGCGGACCTTGCCCGCGCGAACGAGATCGTTCAGCGCCTCGAGAGTCTCTTGTTGCGGCGTATCGGAGTCCGGGGCGTGAATCTGATACAGATCGATATAGTCAGTGCCCAGCCGTCTAAGGCTCGCCTCGGCAGCCGCGACGATGTAGCGGCACGACCCGCCGCGCAGGTAGGGGCCGTCGCCCATCGCCATGCCGAATTTGGTCGCGACGACGACCTCGCGACGGCGATCTCCGAGCGCCTTGCCGAGCAGCTCTTCGGAGCCGCCTCGGTTGCCGTATATGTCGGCGGTGTCGAACAGCGTGATGCCGTCGTCGAGCGCCTGATGCACCACGGCGCGCGTCTGCTCCGCGTCGCATCGCATGCCAAAGTTGTTGCATCCCAGTCCGACGCCCGAAACCTTGAGTCCCGAGTTGCCAAGCTTGCGATATTCCACGGTTGCTCCTTTCGGCGTGCGGCTTCAGAATCCTCGCGTCCGGCGCAAAGAAGACAAGGTCCGCACCTCGACGCTTTCGCGGGGAGTCTTTGTCAGGAGGGGAAGTACTCCCGGAATCTTCCACTCTTTGGCTCTCCCACGTTGCTACGGCAGCGCACGCCGGGGGTCAAGCGAAAGATCGAGCGCGAGCGCGAGAATGACGAAGATGCCAATATTGGCTTTCGCTGCATGACAACGCTGCGCGACATCCTGAAACCGCGGCCGCGAATCCTGTTCGTCGGTATCAATCCAAGTGTTCGCTCCGAGCAGATGGGGCATCATTTTGCCAGCCCCGGCAATCCGTTCTGGCGGCTACTCCACGCGGCGCAGCTCGTGCCCGAGGAACTCAAGTGCGAGGACGATGCGCGGCTGGTGGAATTCGACCTGGCGATGACGAATCTATGCGCACGGGCGACGCGCGCGGCGGCCGAGTTGAGCACGGCTGAGATGATCGCGGGACAACGAATGCTCGCGCGGAAGATTCGACGAGTGCGCCCGCGGGTGGTCGCATTCGTGGGCGTGAGCATCTACCGCAGATTCTTCGCTGCCGCGCAGGGCGAGGGTGCCGGTCCGAAGGACGAGCGAATATTCGGCGCGCGCGTTTTCGTGCTGCCGAACCCGAGCGGCCTGAATGCGAGCTTCCCGGGCTTCAAGGACAAATTGATTTGGTTCGAGCGGCTGCGCAAATTCGTCGAGTCACTGGATGACTAGCTATTCGAGATCCGCGAACTGCCGCCACTTGTGACCTACTCGATTCCGTAGCGCCGGCGCTTACGCCACAGCGTCGTGACGTTGATGCCGAGCGTGTCGGCGGCTTCCTCGAGCGTGGCACTGGCGGCGAGCACCCGCGCGATGTGCCCACGCTCGACTTCATCGAGGCTGGCAGCGTTGGGGATGCCTGTGAGCGCCTCGGTCGAATCGCGAAACAGCGAATCGGGCAGGTCTTCGGGCGCGATCGTCTCGCCGTGCATCAGGACGGTGCCGCGTTCGATCGCGTTGCGAAGTTCGCGCACATTTCCGGGCCATCGGTAGCGCGTGAGCGCCGCGGTCGCTCCGGGTGAAAATGCCAGGCCGGGATGCGAATTGCGCACGGCGGCGACGCTCAGCAGCCATTGTGCGAGCGGCAGAATATCCTCCCGGCGTTCGCGCAACGGAGGAACGCGAAGCGTGATGACGTTGAGGCGGTAGTAGAGATCCTCGCGAAAGTGATGCGCGCTGACTTCGGAGTCGAGGTCGCGATTGGACGCGGCGATTATTCGCGCATCGACGTGAATCGTACGTTCGCCGCCGACCCGTTCGAAGTTCTGATCCTGCAGGAAGCGCAGGAACTTGGTCTGCAGGGTCGGCGTCAAGTCGGCAATCTCGTCGAGGAAAACGCTCCCGCCGTTGGCCGCCTCGAGCCGCCCGGGCTTGTCCTTGACCGCGCCGGTGAACGCGCCGCGCACGTGCCCGAACAACTCGCTCTCCAGAAGTTCTTCCGAGAGCGTGGTGCAATTGACGACGACGAACGGCTTGCTCTGGCGGTGGCTCCATCGATGGATCTGCCGGGCGATAACGTTCTTGCCGGTCCCGCTCTCGCCAGTGAGCAGAATAGTCGCGTCGCTCGCGGCGGCCTGGCGCGCAGTTTCGAGCAGGCGTTGCATCGCGGGGCTGCTCGATTCGAGCATCGGCTCCTCATCGATCGCGCTGCGCAGGGCGCGATTTTCGGCCTGAAGGACCCCGACGTGCAGCGCGCGATCGACGGTGTGCTGAATCTGTTCCAGCGAGAATGGCTTGGTGACATAGTCGTAGGCGCCGGACTTCATCGCCTCGACGGCATTTTCAACGGTCGCGTAAGCGGTCATCAGAATTACCAGGCACTCGGGTGCGCGCCGCTTAATCTCGCGCAGCAGTTCCAGGCCGCTCATCTCGGCCATCCGGTAGTCGGTCAGAACCAGATCGAACCGCGTCTCGGCGAGGATCGCGACGGCCTGCGTGCCGTTCTCCGCCGCGCGAACCTCGTGGCCGAGTGATTCGAAAAACGAGACGAGACTTCGGCGGATATTGCGCTCGTCATCGACAATCAGCAGCTTGGCCATCAAATCTCCTGCGCGGCGGGAATTTCGACGATGAATCGGGAGCCGTGAGAGTTGGCGCTCTCGACGAAAATCCTGCCGCCATGGGCCTCGACAATTTCCTTGACGATCGACAGACCCAGCCCGGCCGATCCCTTTGCGAGCCCGTCGGAACCGTACTGCGCGAACCGCTCGAAAATATAGTCTTTCAGCTCGGGCGGAATTCCGGGCCCCGAGTCGGTGACTTCCAGCCGCGTCGCCTGCCTGGCGCCGTGCGTCGAGACTTTGATAGTTCCGCCGGCGGGGGTGTAGCGGAGCGCGTTGCCGAGCAAGTTTGAAATCACCCACGAGAGCTTGACCGGGTCACCAATAACCTCGGGCACTGATTCGATGTGCTCCTGGATCTCGACGTGCTTCTCGCGCGCCTGGATTGCGAAGCGCCTGGTCACGTCTGCCGCCAGCCGGGCGAGATCGAGACGCTTTTGCTGGACGGCGATCGCGGGTATCTCGCCGCGTGCGAGGTTGAGCAGGTTGTCGGTAAGCTGACGCATCCGCGAGCATTCTTCGAGGATCACCTGCAGCAGTTCGCTGCTCCTCGGGTTTGAACCCGGCATCTCGCGGCTCAGCAGCTCCGCCGACAGCGCCAGCGAGGTGAGCGGGGTCCTGAGTTCGTGCGACAGGGTGGCGACCAGGTTGGTGCGCGCGCGATCCTGATCGCGGATGTACGTCACGTCCTGCAGAATCAGCAGCGTGCCAAGCGACTTGCCGACCGTATGATGAAGCGGGACAGACTTCAGCACGTAGGAATGATCGCGGCCGCGGACGTGAAGATCGATTTCAGTGCGCTGGCCCTCCGGCCCGGCCCTCTGAAGTGTGCGCAGCGCATCGCGAACGCGGAGGTAATGAGGATGGTTGCTGCTGAGATCGTCGAACGGACTGCCGAGTGCGTCCTGAAGATCGACGCCGAGAATTAGCGACGCTATCTCATTTATGTGCGCGACGATTCCTTCCGTATCGATCAGCACCACCCCGTCTTCGAGGCTCTCGATGATCGCTTCAGTCTTGCTCTTTTCGTAAACCAGACGCTCGACGTTGAGCTCGTCGTACTGCTCGAGTCGCTCGGCCATCTGGTTGAATTCGCGCCCGACCGCTTCGAGTTCGGCCAGCGGCTGGGGGCCAAGCCGCACCTGCGACTTGCGCTGACTGATTCCGCGCAGCCGCTCGGCGAGTTCCGTGAGCGGATTTGTGAGCCGCCATCCCAGACCCCACGAGACCGCGGCGCCCACCAGCAGCACCAGCGCAAGCCCGCCGGCGAATTCGTACGCGAGCCGCCGGCCCAGCTTTACCGAGCGGCTGTCCGCGCGGAACATGGCGGCCTTGTTCATCGCGATCAGATCGTCGAGGCGGCCGTTCAATTCGGCGAATTCGCGATCGTGAAGTGCGCCGGGCGGCGCGGCGACGATGCCTGCGAACAGATGGTTGCCGCGCCGGGCGATATCGGCGGCGAGGTCAGGCTCGCCGATTTCAGTCAAGTCGTGATTCTCGACGTCGATCCACTGCAGGAAATTTTGCCGCGCCCCGGGCAGAACGTCCTTGGCGCGGCCGTCGTGCTCCGCCACCTGCAGCGTCGCGAGCGCGGCGTGCATGTTCTGTGCGGCCTCGATGCTGATGTAGTTGCGATAAAGGGTCTCGCGGATTGCGCCGCCAAGCGAATAGACCCGCGGCAGCGTGTACAGTCCCAGCACAACGACCAACGCCAGCAACAGCAAAGTACCGTTGCGAATTTGGCGTTGCAGCGACGGCGCGCTCATCGCGATCCCTCCCGTTCGTCGGTCGCCACGATTTCCACGTCGAGATCGCGTGCCTCCGCAACCAGCCGCGCCGGCACGTCGCCCTTGAGCCAGCGGCGCCATCGCGGCTGATGGGTCCGGCCGACGATTAGCTTCGTCACGCCTTTGTCGTGCGCGAAGTCGATCAACGCCTTCACCACATCGTCGGACTTCAGCCACACGGTTTCCGCGCCGAGGTCGCTCGCGACATTGATGTTGTTGAGCAGCGCGACAAAATCGCTGGTGCCGATATTCTTCACCGACTCGGCGGGCGTCTCGATGTGCACGGCGAACCACTCCGCGTTGAGCTGTCCGGCGATGCGCGAAGCCTTGCGCAGCAGTTGTCCAATGTCGGCGGCGTTGGACGAGATTCCGACCATGATGCGGTCGATAACGTTCGCGTGGCGGCCGCCCTCGCGCTTGAGCGACTCGCGGTCGAGGCGCTGGCGGTCCAGACTGCGCGCGACCTCGCGCAGCGCCAGTTCACGCAGCGAGGCTAGATTGCTCGGCTTGAAAAAATTCTTGAGCGCGTGTTCGATCTGCTCCTGCGGATAAATCTTCCCCTCGCGCAGTCGTTCGCGCAGCGCTTCCACGGGCACGTCGATATTAACGATTTGATCGGCGCGCGCGAGCAGCGAATCGGGCACCGTCTCGCGCACGTCGATGCCGGTGATGCGCCGCATCAGCGCGTTCAGACTTTCGACGTGCTGGATGTTCATGGCGGTAATCACGTTGATGCCGGTCGCGACGATCTGCTCGACGTCCTGGTAGCGCTTTTCGTGGCGGGAGCCGGGGGCGTTGGTATGCGCAAGCTCATCGACGATTACAACCTCCGGCTTGCGCGCGATGATCGCATCGACGTCCATCTCTTCCAGCGTAATTTCGCGGTACGAAATCTTGCGGCGCGCAACGACCTCGAGGTTGCCAATCCGCTCCTCCGTCTCGCGGCGGTGATGCGTTTCAATGAAGCCAAGCACCACATCCACTCCCCGGTCGCGGAGTTGATGCGCCTCCTCGAGCATCCGGTACGTTTTCCCTACGCCCGCGGCGGCGCCGATATAGACTTTGAGCCGTCCCCGTTGAGTTTGGGGCACAAGATCGAGAAAAGCCTCGGGCTCGAGTCGTTTTTCATCATCCATTCAGGTCCCGGGAGTTGCGCCATGACTTCCCGCGACGCGATCGAGGGCGAGGTTCAGCAGCAGAACGTTTACGCCCGGCTCGCCGAAGATTCCCGCCGATCGCGGCCGCGTGTTCTCGGCAATCAACTGCCGGACCTGATCTTCGCTTATGCCGCGCGCGTGGGCAACACGTGCCACCTGGAGGTCGGCGGCGGCGGGACTTATCTCGGGATCGAGGCCGCTGCCTGAAGCCGTCACCAGGTCCACCGGAACCTGGCGCGGATTGGTGGCGGGATTGCTCTCGATGAAGTTCTTCAGCCGCGACTTGACCGCGTCGATCAACGCCTTGTTGGTGGGCGCGAGATTCGAGCCGCTCGAGTTGGCGGCGTCGTAGCCCTTGTCACCGGCGGCGGAAGGCCGGCTCTGAAAATAGCGGGGCGACGAAAAATTCTGCCCGATGAGGCTCGAGCCGACGACCTTGTTGCCCGCAACGACCAGGCTGCCGCCCGCCTGGGCGGGAAAGATCGTCTGCGCAATGCCCCATACCGCCAGCGGATAGACGATGCCGGTAATCACGGTGAGCACGGCGGTTACAACGAGTGCCGATATGAATGTTCGCACGGATTTGACCTCAGGCGAGATGGAGCGCCGTGATTATGATGTCGATGGCCTTGATAAAGATGAACGGAATAATCACGCCGCCGACGCCGTAGATAAAAAGATTGCGGGTTAGAATCGCGGCCGCACCGACCGGACGGTAGCGCACCCCGCGCAGCGCCAGCGGAATCAGCGCGACTATGATCAGCGCGTTGAAAATTACCGCCGACAGAATCGCGCTCTGCGGCGTCGCCAGATGCATCACGTTGAGCCGCTGCAGCTCCGGATATTCGACGATGAACAGCGCCGGGATGATCGCGAAGTACTTGGCGACGTCGTTGGCGATCGAGAACGTCGTCAAGGCGCCGCGCGTCATCAGCAGTTGCTTGCCGATCTCGACGACTTCCATGACCTTGGTCGGATTCGAGTCGAGGTCGATCATGTTGCCGGCCTCGCGCGCCGCCTGGGTGCCCGCGTTCATCGCGATCCCGACGTCGGCCTGCGCGAGCGCTGGTGCGTCGTTGGTGCCGTCGCCGATCATGGCCACCAGTTTGCCCTGGTTCTGCTCCTCGCGAATCAGGCGCAGCTTGGTTTCGGGAGTGGCCTCCGCCAGGAAGTCGTCCACCCCCGATTCCTTGGCGATCGCCGCGGCCGTCAGCGGGTTGTCGCCGGTAATCATGACGGTGCGCAAACCCATCGCACGCAGCCGCTCGAAGCGCTCGCGGATTCCTTCCTTGACCATGTCTTTGAGATAAATCACGCCGAGCGCCTTCGACTCGTCCGCGACCACCAGCGGAGTTCCACCGCTGCGCGCGATGCGCTCGACGATCGTCCTCAAGTCAGCCGGCGGCGTGCCGCGATTTTCCTGGACGAAACGTATGATCTGATCGGCGGCGCCTTTGCGGATTCGATTTCCACCGATGTCGACCCCGCTCATCCTGGTCTGCGCGGAAAACGGTATGAAGGTGGCGCCGACCTCGCCGAGTTCACGGCCGCGCAGGTTGTATTCGCGTTTGGCCAGTACGACGATCGAGCGTCCTTCGGGGGTCTCGTCGGCCAGCGACGCGAGTTGCGCGGCCTCGGCCAGTTCGCGCTTTTCCACGCCCTGCACCGGGAGGAACTCCGCCGCCATCCTGTTTCCGAGCGTGATGGTTCCGGTCTTGTCCAGCAGCAGGGTATCGACGTCGCCGGCCGCTTCAACCGAGCGGCCCGACATCGCGAGCACGTTGTGCTGCACCAGCCGATCCATCCCAGCGATTCCGATCGCCGAGAGCAATCCGCCGATGGTCGTCGGAATCAGGCATACCAGCAGCGCCACCAGCACCGGCAGCGCCAGCCGCGTGCCGCCATACAGCCCGAATGGATAGAGCGTAACGACCACGAGCAGGAAAACGATCGTGAGGCCGGACAGCAGAATGCTGAGTGCGATCTCGTTGGGAGTTTTCTGACGATGCGCGCCCTCGACCAGCGCGATCATGCGGTCCAGGAAGGTCTCGCCCGGGTTGGCGGTGATCTTCACCTTGATCCAGTCGGAAATCACCGTGGTCCCGCCCGTGACGCCGCTGCGATCGCCGCCGCTTTCGCGAATCACCGGTGCGGATTCGCCGGTGATGGCGGCCTCGTTGACCGCGGCGATGCCCTCGATGATTTCGCCGTCGCCCGGAATGACGTCGCTGGCGGCGACCATTACGATGTCGCCGCGCCGGAGCTGCGCGGCCGGCACGAGTTTCGTCTGGCCGCCTTCAACGATCAATTTGGCCTGGGTTTCGGTGCGAGTCTTGCGCAGGTTATCGGCCTGCGCCTTGCCGCGGCCTTCCGCCATTGCCTCGGCGAAATTTGCGAACAGCACGGTGAACCACAGCCACAGCGCGATTTGAAATTCGAACCCGGCCAGCGCCATCCGACGAGCCAGCGTGTCGCGAAAAAGCGTGAACATCACCATCACACTGGTGACTTCGACTACGAACATCACTGGATTCCTGATCATCACGCGCGGGTCGAGCTTGATGAACGATTCGATCGCCGCGCGCGAGACGATTTCGCTATTCCAAAGTTGGGGAGCCTTACGATCACTCATGGTTGAAACACCAGACCTAGAAGAGTTTACCGGCCGTCATCAGCAGTTGCTCGACGATCGGTCCGAGCGCGTCGGCGCAGAAGAATGTCAACGCGCCGACGATCACGATTACGCCAATCAGCAGCAGCACGAACGGGACGCCGTCGGTCGGGAAAGTCCCGGCGCTGGCGGCGGTGCTTTTCTTGGCTGCGACCGAGCCGGCGATCGCAAGCGCGGGGATCGCCATCATGAACCTGCCGAGCAGCATCACGAACGCCATTGTCACGTTGTAGAATGGCACGTTGGCGTTCAGGCCGGCGAATGCCGACCCGTTGTTCGCTCCAGCTTCGGTAAACGCGTACAGGATTTGCGAGAAGCCGTGAGGGCCGGGATTAGAAATGCTCGACAAGCCGGCGGGTATGACGCCACCGATCGCGGCCGGTATCAGAATGACCGCGGGAAAAATGAGCACGTAGAGCATCGCCAGCTTCATTTCCCGCGCTTCGATTTTCTTGCCCAGGTACTCCGGCGTCCGGCCCACCATCAGACCCGCGATGAACACCGCCAGCACGGCCATCACGATGATTCCGTAAAGACCCGAGCCGACGCCGCCGAAGATCACCTCGCCGAGCTGCATGTTGACCAACGGCACCAGTCCGCCGAGCGGCGTGTAGCTGTCGTGCATCGAGTTGACGGCGCCGCACGACGTATCGGTGGTGGCGGTAGCCCACATCGCGGACTCGACGATCCCGAAGCGAATTTCCTTACCCTCCATGTTGCCTCCGCTTTGCGCCGCGGAGGCATGTTGATCGATTCCGATCGTGCTGAATTGCGGATTGCCGCGTTGCTCAGCCCAGATGGCCGGGGTCGCGCCGGCGAAAAACAGAATCGACATCACCGCGAACAGTGCCCATCCCTGGCGCCGGTCACCAACCATCTTGCCGAAGGTGTGGGTCAGGCCCGCGCCGATCGAGAAGATCGCGAGCATCTCGATGAGGTTCGTCAGCGGCGTCGGATTCTCGTACGGATGCGCCGAGTTGGCGTTCATGAAGCCGCCGCCGTTGGTGCCGAGTTCCTTGATTATTTCCTGGGACGCAACCGGTCCTTCGGCGATCGTTTGCGTGGCGCCCTCGAGCGTCGTCGCATTTACGTACGGACTGAAGTTGTCAGGCACACCCTGCCAAACCAGGAACAGTGCAAAGATGGCAGAAATAGGCATCAGCACCCACAACGTCGCGCGGGTGAGATCGACCCAGAAGTTACCGATCGTCTTTGCGCTGCGGCGCGCGAATCCGCGGATCACCGCCGCCGCCATCGCGATTCCAGCCGCCGCCGAGAGAAAGTTGTGCGACGTCAGCCCGACCATCTGGGTCAGATAACTCAGCGTCTGCTCACCCGAGTATGCTTGCCAGTTGGTATTGGTCGTGAAGCTTGCGGCGGTGTTGAAGGCAAGTCCCGGCGGCACCCCGGCGAGTCCCTGCGGATTCAGCGGCAGGTAGTACTGGAGCCGCTGCAGCGCGTACAGGAAGATCATCGAGACCAGGCTGAACGCGAGCATCGACACCGCGTATCCCGCCCAGCCCATCTCGACGCCGGGGTTCATCCCGCAGATCTTGTAAATCAATCTCTCGATTGGCGAGAGCACCGGGTCCAGAAAGGTGCGCTCATGCGAGAATACGCGCGCCATGTACAGGCCCAACGGCACGCTGACTAAGGCGACGATCAAGAAGAAGGCAACGAGCTGAATTACCGAATTGGATAGCATGTAGGTATGTACCGGCCAGTGCGGTTCAGAATCGTTCGGGACGCAGCAATGCGTAAATCAAGTAAGCAGCCAGCAAGACGGCGCACACCCCACCGAGAACGGTTTCAACCGGGCTCATAAATTGTCGCACCCCCGAACGTAGGCGATTGCGATCGCAAAAAAAGCGATGCCGCCGAGAATTGAAATCAAATCCCACATAATGGTTTCCCCACTTAGTAAACCTCAGTGCGGTTTGCTAATGCGGGCGGAGTTCGGAGCGACCAGAGTGCTCCTCGGGGTAACCAGGGAGCATCGCCGATCCGTTCATGCGCAAGCACACCTCAACATACAGGATTATCAGCACCGCGTGTGCCAACGCGAAAACGCGGATTCCACAAGGCTCTTTGCATACTTCAGGCGCATTGTATTTCACAATGCATCGTGCTTTTCGATGCAAACTTCATCGAAGATCCCCGCGCCGCAACGATGCATCGTCCAGTGTTCTCTCATATTCCAAGAACAAGCATCAAGATGGTGAAGAGGGTCATCGAAACTCCGATGTGTGGTACGATGCCGCCTGTGGCGACTGATAACTCACCCGAGAAAGCAGGCGGGGCAATCGATTCGACCGGAGTCATCTTATGGTCTTCGACGCGTCCGGAAATCTTCTTCGCGCGGAGAGAGATTAAGCAGCTCGTCCTGCTATCGCTCGCGTTCACTTTTGTCTTTTTGTACCCGATTTTGTGCGATAGCAGCGTCTCCGACGGCCGCGGATTCGGCGCCTGGATAATCAGGCCCCAGCTCGAACACTTTTTCTCGATCCCGAGCGACGGCGCAGACCGCGATATGTTTACGCAACTGCGCTGGGTTCCCTACTACACGCTGACACATTTTCACCAATTGCCGTTTTGGAATCCCTACAAGTGCGGCGGGATGCCCATGCTCGGCAATCCAGAATCGGCAATAGTCACTCCGTTCCTGTTGCTCTATTTGATATTCGGCTTGATACCCGGGATGCTCCTCGAGATTTACCTGCATGTCGCGATTATGTTCGCCGGCGGGTACGTACTCGGGCGGGAACTCGGACTCGTCCCGCTTGCCGCGCTGGTGCTCGCCGCAATGTTTCCATCGAGCTCCTGGCTATCGCTGCATATTGCTTTGGGTCACCTCAACTTTCTTTCGATAGCCTATATTCCGTGGATTCTGGCGCTGCTGCTCGCGTCGTGCAGGTTGCGGCGATGGCATCTTGCGATGCTGGGCGGACTGCTCTGCGGGCTGACGCTGACGGAGGGGAATTACGGATTCGTTTTTGCCGCGATGCTGGTCGCGATCGTCGCGGTATGGTACGCGATGGTTCAATTAAGTGTCCGGCCCCTCCTGGCTGCGTCTCTGATCGGAATTTTCGCCCTCGCCTTCAGCATGCCAAAGCTGGTCCCTACCGCCGAACTGTTGACGATACATCCGCGCGACATGGGGAACTTTCCTATCTGACGTGGCACGGTGTTCTTGTCTCACTTTTCTCGAGAGACCAGGACATTGGCCACTCCGATGGTCGCGTCATTCTTCTTCTCCGAGTATGGCGGCTATATCGGCGCGCCCTTCGTTTTGCTCGCATTGATCGGAGCAATCGGCGATGTGCGCAAATCGTTTCCGTGGGTGCTCGGGGCAATCTTTTTCCTCATGTTGTATCGCGGGGACACGGGCCCTAATGCGCCAACGATGTGGTTGCGGCATCTACCCCTTGGCGGCAACATCGGCCTGTGCGGACGCTGGGTGATTCCGCTGGTATTCTGTGTCGGTGTGCTGGCCGCACTCGGTGCGCAATCATTGTGCGAGCGGCCACAACAGTGGGGCCGGCGCCTGGCCGGCTACTATTCGCAGTGGGCGTCGCCGATGCATGGCTGGTATGCGCGCCAAATTACCGCTACCTGTTTCAACCGCCGGCTCGAGCCCCCCGCCCTCAAAAACGTTTCGCCAGTACAGTCGCGGATTCCCGTCGCCGCTGACGTCCATTGCCATGGCTGGGATGGGCTCCGTCAATTGCGGAGGCATCGGCTATCATATGGAGGCACCTAAGGGCACTGTGCTCGGATACAATGACAAAGGATATCGCGGTGAGTACTATTTGCTTGGCGCCGGCAGCGTGAACGAGACTCTATGGACGCCCAACCGAATGAATTACGAAGTAACGCTTCCGAACCAACCTCGCTAGTGGTCAATCAGATATTGTATCCCGGATGGCATTTGACGCATGGCGATGGATCGGTTTATCCGGAAAATGACTGATCGGTGTGCGCGTTCCGTCCGGTCGCCAGGAAATCGAATTGGTATTCACTCCGCGCCACATCGTGGCGGCATGCGCGATCGCGCTTTTCGCTTTGGCGACGCTGATAGTAGTTTGGTGGATCGAAATGCGATCCCGCGACGATTCAACATTGCATCGCCTGTGAAATTATCATCGTTAAAGGTCCTCTTTAGGCGGCCCCGCCAGTCGCCAGACCTGCTGCTGCGCTTAGACCTCAAGCAAAAAAAGGAGTTTCCACGATTACATGATTCACGGAAGCTGTCTGTGCGGCGGCATACGTTTCGAATTCACTAAACCTGCGGGCCCCTTCGAGCTCTGCCATTGCCGGCGATGCCGCAAAGTCACCGGCTCCGCATTCTTTTCCGGGCTATACGTGCGCATCGAAGATTTCCGCCTGGTCGAGGGGATAGAACTGATAACCACCTACGAGGCGCCGATCTTGCGCGAGCCTCCCGCCTATCGCGTTTCCTTCTGCAGCCGATGCGGTTCGCCCGTGCCGAATCCAGATCCGGCCCCGGCACAACCAAGGTCTCGCGGGCGGTCGGGATTGCTCGAAGTTCCCGCTGGACTTCTCGACGACGACCCCGGATTAAAGCCGGACAAGCACATTTTTATCGAGCTAAAGGCGCCGTGGTTCGAGGTAACCGACGATCTCCCGCAGTATGATCTGCCGGGCTTGATCGCACTGCGCACCAAAACGAAGATGCCGGAATGATGCGACGAGATATTTTCCACCGAAGAACATGATCGAAGTGGAGGTCGGGCATCATTAGAGAGAACATCATCATGGCAAGGCAAAAGAGAGAGATTCCGCCCGTTCATCCCGGCGAGATCCTGAGTGAGGAATTCCTGAAGCCGCTCGGTCTCAGCATGAATCAGCTTGCGCTGGCGCTGCGCGTGCCCGGCAATCGGATCAACGCGATCGTGGCGGGCCAGCGCGCAATCACCGCCGACACTGCACTGCGGCTGGGCCGATACTTCGGAACCTCGCCCCAGTTCTGGATCAATCTGCAGGCGCGTTACGATTTGGAGAGCACAATGGACAAGCTGGCGGCGCGGATTGATCGCGAAGTCCGCCCTCGTGAGCGAGCAGCCTGAATAGAACGCCGCGCGCCGCTCGCTTGCTCGCCTCGTAAAGGGATGCCACGAAATGCGTCAGCGCCAGAACGAACCCTCGTCCGTGAAAGTAGGTCTTAAAGTCGTTGATGGCACGCCGTTCTGTCTGCTTGATCGTGGCAGATGGTGATTTCAGGCATTTCATCAGGGTAAAGGTTTGGCATGACTCGAATGACCAGACCTGCATGATCTTCCTCATCGCTAATCCAGATGTCGCCGCTTCGGACATTCTCCAACTGCACCTCTCTGCATCTCTCTGCGAGCACGTGAACGCGAAAGGTGTAACCGAACAGGCATCGCTCGTGGGCTTCGACCCGATTGAATGTCGTTTCTCGTGCGCCACCCAACGGGCGCAACCGGTTCCTGGGATCGGCTCCCAATAGTCGTGCCTCGCGATATCTGATGAAACACTCCTTCGGTTCGACATCGCTACGCACGGCCTTATCGGCAGCGAGAATTTGCGACTTCACATTTAGCGCAGTACTCAACTCGATTGTATTCGCAGACTGCTTCTCGGCCCTGATGAAGATGACATCGTGGCATAGACACCTCACGGCGGGCGTTTGGTCACGGCCGTTCTTCTCGTGCCGGACCGTTCTTGCCGTCAGGGTTATTCATGTAGTCGAACCACCTCTTGAATCACTTCTTGAGCTTCGGGCTTCTTCAAGTCGCGAAAAACTCGTCGTCGTCGAACCCGGCGATAATGAATCTGGAACGATATAACTGGTTAAGACTTCTGTTATTGGCCATTTGTGAGGATGCATCTGGTAGTCCGGATAACGTTTCTTCCGAAGACTCTCGACAGGTTCGTATAGCATATCGACGAAGGCCTCGCTTGATTACGATCTTCTGATCGTTGGTTTCGACCTGTTCCTCGGCGCCATTGAGGTAGTCTTCCACAGTGTTGCGAGGGCGCGTTGAACCGGAGTCACTGTAGGTCCTCGCGACTCAGTTTCACCAACCATTCATCGATCACTCGTTGCGCTTCGAGCTTTTTCATATCATCGAAAAACTTGTTGTCGCCGATCGTCAGATCCTGGCGCTTGGGCACGATATAACGCTCCAGGATTACAGTTATCGACCAAGAGTCCCGGCGCATCTCGTAATCCGGATAGTATTTGTCGCGAAGTTTCTTGACTGGCAAATCGAGCATATCGTTCAGCGCTTGCTTGAGTACCTGGCGATGATCCTCGCCATGCGTGTTCTCTTCGCACCATCCAGATATTCAGCGACGCCGTTATCTGCGCCGTTCGACCCTGAAGCCGTCGCCCGGCAGTAAGCCGCATCGAGAAGTGGGCAGGCGATCAATAGAACGGAAGAAAGGAAGGCAGCGCAGAATCTGTAGCTCATCTGAGCTTGAACGGCCTGTTAGCCGCTAACTCTCAGTGAACATACTGCCACAGAGCCCTCCGATTGGTTAATGCGGCGCGAACTTAGAGATTTACCTGCTGGTTTCGGTACCGTTTGACGTACCAGCACGGACTGTAACCCAGGTGCGGAAATATCGAATTAACGCAGGTCTGCGTCTCAAGCTCGCCCGGTTCGAACTCGGTCTTGCCGCTTTTCTGAGGCACCGCGTAATACTTATTGATCTGCACGGTTCCGAAAGGCTCGCGGCTCGCGGGAATTCGATACTTAACTGAAATAAACTCGCCCGCATAAAAGATACATACTAACACGACTACGACTGTGGCTATTCGTTTGAGTAGTGGAGCGGCGTTCTGCATGGTAGTCGCGCAAAGAAAACGGCCGGCATTCGACGACGCCGGCCGTTCTAACAGCTCAGTAAAGACCGGAATTCTTCGCTTCGCTCAGAATGACGACGCTACTAGCCGACCTGGCTGCCGACCACCGACACAAAGCTGACGCATCGGCCCGGCGCGCCGCCTAAATTGTGCGTCAGTCCGACTTTCGGATTCTTGATCTGACGCGGTCCCGCCTCGCCGCGCATCTGCAGCCACATCTCGTACATCATGCGCAGACCCGACGCGCCAATCGGATGGCCGAACGACTTGAGACCGCCGTCCGGATTGACCGGCAGCTTGCCTTCAAGATCGAAAAACCCGTCCATCACGTCCTGCCATGCGCTCCCGCGCGGGCTGAAGCCGAGATCCTCGTAGAGCACGAGTTCGGTGGGCGTGAAGCAGTCATGCACCTCGGCCATGCTGATTTGTTCGCGAGGATTGGTGATACCGGCCTGCGCGTACGCGTCTTTGGCGGTGGCGACAACCTCGCGGAAGGTCGTGAAATCGTAGTCCTGCGACAGCGGTCCTTCCGCGGGCCCCGCGATGAACGAGAGCGCCTTGATATAGATGGGATTCTTGCAGTACTTGTGCGCGTCCTCGGCGCGGACGACGATCGCAGCCGCGGAGCCGTCGGACACGCCCGAGCAATCCATGATTCCGAGCGGGTCGGCAATCTTGGGCGAGTTCTTGATTGCCTCAAGCGATACTTCCTTCTGGAACTGCGCCTTGGGATTTTTCGCCCCGTTCTTGTGATTCTTCCACGCGATGCGGGTCAGCACGTCCTTGCCCTTGTCGGGGTCGAGTCCGTACTTCTTGAAGTATGCCGGCGCCAGCAGCGAGAACGACGCGGGCGCCGTCATGCTGCCCTGGGTGCCGTCGTTGGGCGGATTGTTGATCACCAATCCCGAGTAGCCCGAGTCCTTGAGCTTCTCGACGCCGATCGCCATCGCGATGTCGAATGCGCCCGACGCGACCGCGTAGCACGCCTGCCGAAGCGCCTCCGACCCCGTCGCGCACATGTTCTCGACGCGAGTGACCGGCTTGTACTGAATCTTGAGCGGCTCGGAGAGCGTCAGGCCCGAGATTCCCGACCCCATGGTGCCGAGCCAGTACGCGTCGATGTCGTTGGGCTCGACGCCCGCCGATTCATAGGCCTGGTACGCTGCATCCACCAGCAGGTCTTCCGTCCCCTTGTCCCAATGCTCGCCGAACTTGGTGCATCCCATTCCGACGATCGCGACGCGGTCCTTGATTCCTTTGCTTGCCATTGATGGTTCTCCTCGGGCTTAGCGCCTGGGGCGCGCTTTCCAGAAATAGTTGTTGACGCCGTCGGCGGTAAAGAGCCGGCGAAACGTCATTTCGACTTCGTCGCCGATCGCGACCTTGTCGGGTTCGCAGTCGGTCATCTCGCACAGGAAGCGGCCGCCGCCGGCGAAGTCGATCACGACGTTAACAGTCGGCGGATTCAGAGAATAGGCGAGGCGATCGATAGCGTAGGTGGCGATTTTCGCGGTGCGGTCGGCGAATCCATAGGGTTCCATCTTGCCGCGCTGATGGCATTTCACGCAGACCAGTTGCGGCGGAAGCTGCGGAGTCCCGCAGTTGGTGCATCGCGAACCGATAAAGCCGAACTTCCACTTCTCCGAGCGCATCATCGGCGGTCCCGCGGGCCGGTCGGGATCCGGACGTCGAGGCGGCTCGGTGGGCAGAATTTCGCGCCACTTGAGATAGCTGGCGTAAGACACGTCGCCTTTCGACTCGATCATGCGGCCGACAGAATGTACCGGCTTGAAGCCGGCATTGGCCGGCGTGACGCGGAACAAAATCGCATCGGCGCCGTCGGCCACCGTCGCGACCAGTATCCTGTCTCCCGGCTTGGCGGACGGCAGCGCGGCCGCGAGCATCAGGCCCGCGTGCGCGGCGCCGGTTTGTCCCACGGTCAAGGCAAATGAATCGGAGAATTTGGCGGGATCGATCTTGAGCGCACGCGCGATTTCGTCGGCCGCGCGGACGTTGGGCGCGTCGAGGATTACCTTCGACAGATCGCCCGGCGCGACTTTCGCCTTCTCCAGCACGTGCTTGATCACCGTACCGAGCAGCGGAGAATGCGCCTGCGTCAGCGTGAAGCGCTCTTCCCACGAATGCGAAAAACGCTCGCCCTGCGCGCGCCAGCTGTCGAGGAACTCGCGCGTCAGCGAGGCGCTCGCCTCGATTTCGGCGATCGCGCCCTCCGAGCCGAGCACGAAAGCGACCGCGCCGTCGCCGGTCGTCTGCTCGGCCTTGCCCTCGGGCGCTGCCAATCGGCAATCACCGATCGCGACGAGCGCGCGCCTGGCGCCGCCGCCGATCGCATCGGCGCCTTGCAGCAGGGCAGACAATCCGGCGCGGACCGAGCCGGTCATATCCGATGCGCGAATTTCCGCCGGCAGCATCGCGGCTGCGCCGATCACCGCGGCGCTGAGTTTTTCCGCGTAGGGTGGCGTCGTGGTTGCGAAGATGAGCGCCTGCACGTCGCCGGGCGGCGCGGCTTTCAGCGCGTCGCGGACCGCCTCGACCGCCATCGATACGCTGTCTTCGTCGAAGCTCGCTATTGCGCGCTCGCCCTTGCCGGCGGGCGTGCCGAGGACGGCGGCGATCGCGGAGCGCTTGAGGCGTCGGTACGGAACGTATGAACCGTAAGAAACAATTCCAGCCATGACGGGCATTAAAGGCCGAGTCTGGTCACGCGGTCAACTCAAAACCGGCGCTCGGGCGTCGGCCCGGCGATGAGCCGCACCTGCACGTTGCTCGACCTCGGCCGTCGCGTACGCGGTGGGAGCCGTCTAGATGGCGATCGCGTTCGCGTAACGCGTTGGTAACAATAGCTGCAATCTTGACGATGTGATCGCGCTGCATGCAGTCGCGCGACTGCTTCGCATCGATGAGCCGACATAACCGACGGCCTCTATGCAAATGGCGGAGTTTTCGCGACTCGCGGCCAACCTTTTGCGAATCGCAAATGATGAAGACTGTGCCTGTCGAAAATAATCCAATGAAATAAACGCTTCGCTCCTTGGCATCAGCCTTGCTCTACCTCTGCTGACGACGAACTTTTACGGGAGGTAAGGAAAATGGCTGCTACCACGGTTAATCAGAGACTCGCAGGCTTTCAACAGATAAGGGAGCAGACCGAGACTGTCGCTGCCGATCGTATTGCGCAGAACAGTCTGCTCAGCGAATTGCCCGGTGTGACGTTCGCATTCCTGACGCTGGCGTACATCGTTCTCTCGTTGGTGAGCCTCTAAATCGACGCATCGCATACCACGCACGGGAAGGACCGGTCGAGCGAATCGACTTCGATCGGCTTCCCGAAGCGTTCTCGAGTTACTTCCTCGAATAGGTGAGGTCCGCGCGCACGCGAAGGTGAATTAGGAATATGATCATGCTGATGGAAGCAGTATCTTTGCTGGCGGGAGTGGCTATTGCGATTGTGATAATCGCGGGTCCCGCCAAGCCCTATTACAAGAGACCAAAGGCCGAGCGGTAACCCCGGTCGGCCATGCCTGCCTGCGGCGGCAACGCCGCAGGCAATTTTCCCCATGCGCTGATGCCGCGCATGCTCAATTGAGTAGTGCTTGCTATAGGTTCGCTTCGGCTACTGGCTAATCGTTACTTCTCGAGCGCGGTCTTTTCCGCGGATCTTTTCTCGTCCGCCGAATTGGCGCGCTTTGTAACCTGCGCCGCCATCGCGGCGAACCGCTCCTGCCCGACTGCGATGAACAGTCCCTCGGCCTCTGCCATCAGCAGACCGTTCGCTGACAACGTTCCGTGGGTGAATATTTTGCGCCCATCGACGCGATCGACGTACGCCTCGAAGGTAAGCTCGGTCAGCAACGGCGTCGGCCGCCGGTAACGAATCGTAAGCGTCCCGGTCATGCCGGGATTACCCGTCAGCGACTGCGCCATTCCTAGCACTTCGTCGAATGCGGCGGCGAGAAATCCTCCGTGCACGTGTCCCGGCGGACCTTCATATGCGACGCCGAACGTACCGCGGCCCTCGACCTTGTCGCCGAAGCACGGCCAGCCGAATCGGCGGCGCGAGCGGATTTGCGATTCCAATCAGCGGGCTGTGATCGAAGAACGCACGTGGGTCGCCGGCGTTGGCGCTCTCGGCAAACCCCTCGTAGCTGCGCGAGATCGGATATTTCGACAAACGCCGGGCGTAGCGCTCCAACGCGTCGGCGGCGGCTGACAAGTCTTCCTCAGGCGCGGCGACCTGCACCAAACGGTCGATTACCCGCCGCATCGCGTTGGCCAATCGATGCGCCTGGGCGCGGCGTCCGGTCGCTGGCGCCTGGCTGATCGCCCACGCTGCTTCGAAATTCACATTTTGATCGCTCATATTCCTCGGCCGGCATCGATCGGAAACTGCGGCGAACTTTTCCCGATGGTAGCTGTCGCTTCGCGGTCAATCTACGGCGCAGTCGTCAAAAGCCGCGGCACGCGAGATGCGTTCGAGTATAGTAGAATAGCTACTCGATGCGATGCGGACCCGTATCCTCATATTATGTGCGCTCGCCTGCGGACTGGCTTGGATTGGGATTCGATCCGCTCGCGCGCAGACAACCCTCGAGGTCCCAGGACCCGCGCAGCAGAATCAGCCGTATATTCCACCGCGTCCGGCGCCGCCGCCGACCTCGTGGGCGCCGTCCGGCGCGGATAATGGCGACACGATTCAACTGCTGCCGCAGGAATTGTGGAGGCCGGCGCCCGCGCCGCTTCAACCCGTCCCATCTCCCCCGCCTGCTCCGGTGAACGTCGCGCCGATGACGGCGCAAGCGCTTTCTGCTCTGCCGGCCGTGTTCCGCGGATGCTGGGATGGACAGGTGAATCAACTCGATTGGATCAGGCGCGAACCGGGCGCGCACAAAATCGGTTTCTGGACCCCGAAGACTTACCGGCTGTGCTACAAACGCGTCGGCGATCAGCCGTTCACGCTCACGTTTACCGAGACCGGCGTCGCGCCGAGCGAGAAGATTGTCAATCCGCACGGCAACGTGATGCCGATCACGACCGACGGCCGCGCCTACGCGGCGATGCGCTCGCGGCTATATTTCGACGAATACAAAACCCGCAGCGATGGCTCGTCAGCGACATTTGCGGTTGACGAAACCACCAACCTCGACTGCCGGATCGGCGGCGACGACATGATAGTCAACGCCGACGTGTACGGCACGCGCGACGGCGAGCCCTGGTTTCGCGCCCATTGGCGCGCGGACTTTCACCGCTTCGAGAATTAGCCCCGCGCGCATTGGCGCGCGGACTTTCACCGCTTCGAGGATTAGCGGCGCGCGCCGGCGCTTGCCTATCAGCCCCGCCTAACTTAAGTATCTCGCTGGGCTCTGGATCGTCGCGGGTCGCTGTCTGTCGATCACGCGCGGTCCAAGGAGATTTTGCATGGCCACCGCCCTCGATCCCCAGATGAAAATCATACTCGACACGTTCAACGCGGCCGGCCCGATGTTCCTGCGCGCGGAAACTGCCGAGCAGGCGCGGGCCAAGATGCGCGCGCTGATCGAGTCGAATCCGACCCCGGCGCCTGCCATCTACCGCGTCGAGGATCGCCACGTTGCGGGCGCCGACGGTCAAATCGCGGCGCGGGTTTACACTCCCGAGGGCAGCCCGCCGATGGGCGTGCTGGTCTATTTCCACGGCGGCGGATGGGTGCTCGGAGATTTGGAGAGTCACGACCACGTCTGCCGCGCGCTCGCCAACGGTGCGGGATGCGTGGTCGTGTCGATCGATTACCGGCTCGCGCCCGAGCACGTTTTTCCGGCCGGCGCCGAGGATTGCTACGCGGCCACCAAGTGGGTAGCCGAAAACGCGGCCGCTCTTGGCGCGGACGCGTCGCGGATGGCGGTCGGCGGCGACAGCGCGGGCGGAAATCTGGCCGCGGTGGTCTCGATGATGGCGCGCGATCGCGGCGGTCCCGCGATCAACTTCCAGTTGCTCCTTTATCCTGTCACCGATTGCGCGCTCGACACGCCGTCGCACAAGGAATTCGCCGCCGACGGCTACGTGCTGTCGCGCGCCGACATGGAATGGTTCTGGAAAAATTATCTCGACCCCGGCGTCGAAAAAAACAATCCCTACGCCTGCCCGCTGCGCGCGAAAAACTTGAAGGGTCTACCGCCCGCGCTCGTCCTGACTGCCAGCCACGATCCACTGCGCGACGAAGGCGAGCGATTCGCCCAGCACCTCATCGCCGCCGGCGTCAACGTCACCTGTACGCGCTACGAAGGCGTGACCCACGCCTTCGTCAGCTTCGCCGACCAGCTCGACAAGGGCAAAGAGGGCCTGCGGCAAGCCGCCGACGCCTTGAAGGCGGCCTTCGCCCGCTAGCCTCTGCCCCCGTCGCCCCGACCGTCCTGATACCCTCTTATGGAAGGTGTCCGTGCGCGGGACGTGGCGCGCGCTCGACTTTTCCGACACGTCGGAGTAGGCACAGGCCATGTCGCCGAAGATTGGTACGATTAATGCGTAGATGATCTCGGCTAGCTCGCATCAGCAGGAGGTATGACCTATGGATACCTTGGTCACACTCGGCGCTATCGCCGCAATCGGCATCAGCTACGTCCTTTTACCCGTCGGGCTGAGCGTCTTCGCGGACTTCAGAAAGCCCAAGGAGGTAATCTGCCCTGACAACGGCAAGCTCGCTCAGGTCGCGGTGGACGCCACTTACGCTGCGATGACGTCGGCGGTTGGGATGAACCGACTCCGTTTGGACGACTGTTCTCGGTGGCCTGAACGCGGTGCCTGTAACCGAGGCTGCCTGAGTCAATTGGCTCACTAGCGTCTGCCGCCGGCTTCGATCTCCAGAGCGAGAGCAGGGTCGCGCGAAGTTTCCGATGGCATCATATGTAGCGGACTGCGCCAGAGGCGAGCCGCCAGAGCGTCGGAAGAGAAGGGAATCGTCATGATCGATTACGGGAAGTATCGATGCATCAAGGTCGAGAGGGAGAACAAGCTTGCCACGGTGATCCTGAACCGGCCCGAAGCACTTAACGCGGTCAATTCCGAGCTGCACGACGAACTTGAACACATCTGGATCGATCTTGCCAACGACGAGGAAGTGAACGCGATTTTGCTGACCGGTGCGGGCAAGGCCTTTTCGGCCGGCGGCGACGTGAAGGCGATGGCGGCGCGCTGGGGCACTGAGGAAGGCAGAAAGTGGACGCTCAAGATCGCCGCGGCGGGCCGCAGGATCATCCAGAACCTGCTCGACGTTGAGCAGCCGATCATAGCCGCGGTAAATGGCGACGCGATGGGCCTGGGCGCGAATATCGCGCTGCTGTCGGACGTTATCGTCGCCTCTGAAACCGCGCGGATCGCCGATACCCATGTCAAGGTCGGAATCGTTGCCGGCGACAGCGGCGCAGTGATCTGGCCGCTGCTGGTCGGGCCGGCACGGGCCAAGGAATTCCTGATGCGAGGGACGTTCATCAGCGGATCCGAGGCGGCCAAAATGGGGCTCGTCAACTACGCCGTGCCGGGAGACCAGGTGCTCTCCAAGGCCGGCGAAATCGCCCGCGAATTGGCCGACGGCCCGACTTGGGCGATCCGATGGACCAAGCTGTCGGTGAACAAGTGGCTCAAGCAGCAGGTCAATTTGATTCTGGACGCGTCGATCGCGTATGAGATGATGAGCTTCAACACCGAAGACCATCGCGAGGCGGCGACTGCCTTCGCAGAAAAGCGCAAGCCCAGATTCCAGGGAAAATAAATCTCCCGATGGGTAGCATAAACGCGGTGGCGCAAAGGTCGGCCGCGGCCGAAGGAGACGCAGATGGCATTTGAGGACATCATCTACGACAAGCAAGACGGGATCGCCACCATCGCAATCAACCGTCCGGAGGTTCGCAACGCGTTCCGCGGTCAGACCGTGGACGAGATGGTGGAGGCGTTCAGGGACGCCTGGCAGGACCGTTCGATCGGGGTGGCGATTCTGACCGGCGCCGGCGACCGCGCCTTCAGCTCGGGCGGTGACCAAGCCATGCGCAGTGGCGGAGGCTATCGCGGCGGGATGAACGTCGAAGCGCTGCACGAAGTCATCCGCGACATTCCGAAGCCTGTTATCGCCGCGGTCAACGGCTACGCAATCGGCGGAGGACACGTCCTCCATATAATCTGCGACCTTTCTATCGCGGCCGATACCGCCCGCTTCGGCCAGGTCGGCCCGCGGGTTGGCAGCGTCGATCCCGGCTTCGGCACCGCCTACCTGACGCGCCTGGTCGGCGAGAAAAAAGCGCGCGAGATTTGGTTTCTGTGCCGCCAGTATTCGGCGCAGGAAGCTCTGGAGATGGGCCTGGTCAACAAGGTGGTGCCCGCCGCGCAGTTGATGGACGAGGCCCGCGCTTGGGGGCGCGAAATTCTGGCCTTGAGCCCGACCGCGATCCGGATCGCCAAGGCCTCCTTCAACGCCGAAACCGACCACATCAAAGGAATCGGAGCGATGGGCGGAATCTCGCTGGGACTCTACTACCGCACCGAAGAATCCATGGAAGGCCGCAACGCATTCATGGAGCGGCGCACGCCGGATTTCCGCAAGTTCCAAAAGTAGCCGCCGCGCGGAGAATCCGGCGCTTCGATGGACAGCTTGCACGCGCGCGAGTAATTTTTGAGTCGAGCGCGGCGCCGCCGTGCTTCGAATCTCTGGCGCCTTGCCGCAGCGGGAGACCCGGCCATGATTGACTACGCGCAATTCCAGAGCGCAATCGGACTTAACTGGTACGATATCGATCCCAACCTGCAACTTCAGATGCGCCGTTTGCTCGACCCCGCCGATTTCGACTGGCTCGAGCCGGAACTGCGCAAGGTCGGGGCGCTGTGCGGCGGTCCGGTCGCCGCGCGCGCTGAGGTCACCGACAAGCATTCATCCGAACTCGTCAAGTTCGACCGCTGGGGCGATCCGCTCGACGAAGTGCGCCACCATCCCGGCGCACTCGCCACCAAGCGCGACCTGTGGGAAGCCGGCGTAAGCGGACCACGTCTGTACAGTGAAGCGCGCCGCCGCGGCCGCCACCTGCCCGAGGTGGTCCCGACCGCGCTCAACTACATGCTATCGCAGGCCGAGATTGGGATGCTCTGCTCGGTCGGCATGACCAGCGGAGTGATCGGCCTGGTGCGCCGCTTCGCGCCGCCGGAGGTGCAGCGCGAGTTCATGCCGCATCTCACCGCTGAGCACTTCGACGACGCGTGGGACGGCGCGATGTTCATGACCGAGAAAACCGGCGGCTCCGACCTCGCCACGCTCACCACCACCGCGCGCCGCGACGGCGATCGCTGGATCCTGAACGGCTCCAAGTGGTTCTGCTCAAATGTCGATGCCAGCGCGATCGCGACGCTCGCCCGCCCCGAGGGCGGCGACGACGGACTGCGCGGCGTCGCGCTGTTTCTGCTGCCGCGCCTGCGCCGCGACGGCTCGCGCAACGGCATCTCCATTCGCCGCCTCAAGGACAAGCTCGGCACCCGCGCGGTGCCCACCGCCGAAGTGGACTTCATCGACGCCGAAGCGTCTCTGCTCGCCGGCAGCGGCGGCACGGCGAAGGACGGCCAGGGGATCAACCGAATGATGGAGATGGTGAACGACTCGCGACGCGGCATCGCCGTGATGGGCCTTGGCATCATGCGCCGCTCGTTCCTCGAGTCTGCGATCTTCTCGTGGCATCGCCGCGCGTTCGGCCACGCGCTGCGCGATCTACCGATGATGCGCGAGATGCTGGTGGGCATGATGGTCGAGCTGGAGGCCGCCGCAGCGCTGGTTTTCGCCTCCACCTCGGACGATAGCGCGCTCGCGCGCCTGCTCGTGCCGGTCGCGAAGATGCGCGCCAGCCGGCGCGGGGTCGAGTTCGCCTCGCAGGCCGTCGAAGTCCATGGCGGCAACGGTTATGTCGAAAACTGGCCGCTCGCGCGCCAGTTGCGCGACGCGCAGAGCAACACGATCTGGGAAGGCACCGAGAACATCATCTGCCTTGACATCCTGCGCGCGCTGCGCAGCGAGCAGGTGATGCAGGCCGCCTTCGCCGCGCTCGGCGAACGGGTCGAGACCGCAGGCGCCCTGCTGGCGGCCACGCGCGAGACGGTGGCGCGCGCGCTCGGCGAAGTGCGCGAGGCGCTCGCACATCTCTCACGTCTCGATCGCGAGGTCGCGCAATTGCGCGCGCGCGTGTTCGGCAACTATCTCGCTGACGCGGCCTCCGCCGCCTTGCTGCTCCAGGAGGCCGCCTTCGAGCTCAGCACTTCGGGCAGCGCGCGCAAGGCGGTGATCGCGCATCTGTTCGCGCAAGCGCATCTCGGGCGCCATCCGATGCGCGGTCTGCTGTCCGACGATCGCACCATACTCGACCTGTTCGATCCGATCGTATGCTACGGCGCGATCGAGCCGGCCCGCGCCGCGGTTGCGCTTCGCAAGGGGTAGCGGAGTCTCAGCCTTCGCCGGGATGGCGGCGCACAGAGGATCGCCGGCGAGCGCGTCACCGGACGAGGTTTTTGCCAGCCGCAGGGCCTTGCTAAGCGGCAGACCGGGCAGGTTGATAGTTGCACCACGGGTCAGTCGCGAGAAAGTCGCCGGTCAACGCATAGGCGCGCGAGCGAGAGCCGCCGCAGAAGCTGCGATACTCGCACCGCCCGCACCTGCCGCGCAGGGCGGCGGGGTCACGCAGCGTGCGGAAGAGCTCGGAGTCACGATAAATCTCGGCCAAGCTTTGCGACCGCACGTTTCCGGCAGAAACCGGCAGGAATCCGCTCGGATAGACCTCGCCCAGGTGGGACACGAAGACAAAGCCCTTGCCAGCGTTGACGCCGTGAGGCGCAAGCCCAACGGTGTGCCCCGGGCCTTCCGATCGCCGAAGCATGTCGGGCATCGCCACCGAGCCGGGGTGGCCCTGGTACTGCGCACCGCTGCTTCCCGCCTCGTGCTGCGCGACATAGCGCCGGTAGTGGGGCGCCTCGGTCACCTTCACGACGAAGTGCGACTTTTTCTGAACCGCGTATAAGGTCGCGAAGAGTTCCTCACACTGGTTCGCCGCGACTCCGTCCAGGACCTCGCCGCGACCCATCGGGACCAGGAAGAACACTTCCCAGAAGACTGCTCGAAGACGTTCGACCAATTCAGCCATCTCGGACAGAAACGGCGCCGAACCAGCCCACAGGGTCGTGTTGATCTGTAGCGGCAGACCACATTGGTGCGCCCATTCGACCGCCGCCATTGTCTTGTTGAAGGCCCCTGGTACTCCGCGGAAACCGTCGTGAAGGTCAGCGCGCGGATAATCGAGGCTCAGCGCCATCTGGTCCAGGCCCGCCTCCTTCAACTGGCGGACCACGGTCGGAGTAAGTGCTGGAGTCGCCGCCGGAATGGTTCCCATGCGCAGACCGAGCCGCTTGCCCTCGCGCACGAGGTCCAACAGGTCGGGACGTTTGAGCGGGTCGCCACCGCTTAAGATAAACACCGGAGTGCCCATCGCAGCGGTCTCGGCAAGCAGCGCGAAGCCTTGCGCGGTGGTCAGTTCGTCGCAATGGCGCAGCGGTTGAGCCGAGGCGCGGCAATGGCTGCAGGCGAGGTCGCAGGCCTGAGTCGTTTCCCAGATAACCAGAAAGGGAGCTTTCGCGAAGTCGATCGAGGGCATCATGGATGCTTCACCTAGGTGTCAGAGTTTTGAGAATGCACAGTGGCTGGATCGGTCCCTCTGACTATACGCGTTCGCGCGCGCGTGGAACAGGCTCTCATTCTTAGCAGTTCGAGCATTCGATCCGTGAAAGAACAAAACGCGCCTTAAATAAAGGTTTTGTCGAAATCAGGTCGATGCTGCTCGGTCTATTTCTGCACGGTTTGTCAGTCGTTTGGCACGACCTTTCGACAAGCCTTCTCGCCGCCGCGCGCAAGGGGCGGCCCACGGCGCGATTTCCTTCCAAGCTGGCTGCGCACTGTCGTTGGCGCGGGGTCGAAATCGGGTTGCAACATGATACGAAAGAATGGACTCTACGGAAATTTCCGAATCCAATTCTGGGCCTAAATTCCCGTTGCTATCTTCAATTCAGGACTTTCTGTTCGGTGCACCCCTGTATGCCGAGTATGATTTCGACTCTGCCAAACTGGGCGACAGCGGCGTGGCATATTCTATATGTTCAATCACCCTCATGTCGTAGATGGGTACTGCCCGCACTTCCATAAGGCTCCCACGCTTAGCCGCACTGCTGGCGATATAGAGATCGGGAACCTCAAATATGCGGTCGAAAATATTCCGGCTCTCGGTTTCGAAATTGCCTGTGCCCGTAACGCGAAGCACACAATCCTTTTTGTGTTGAAGCTCAAGAAGCCGCTGATTTAAAAAATCGGGCAGTACCCTTCGCTTCAGATATAGCCAACGACGAAAGCCGCAACTATCGACAGGTTCTTAACCCAGTCGACGGCGTAGAACTCCATCGAGCAATCGGCTTGCCGCCCACGGCGTCGAGCGTCGGTTCTTTCGTCTATCTGCGGCGTGTATTCGAAAGGCTGATCACACGGCGGTTCGAAGAATTCAAGGCGCCAGAAGGCTGGAAGGACGCCGACTTCGTTGGCAAGCGCATGGAAGAGAAGATTGAGTTCCTTAAGCACCACCTGCCGGAGTTTCTTGTTCGCAACAAAAAGGTATATGCGATTTTATCGATTGGTATCCACGAACTTGAGGAGACTCAATGCCTCAACGCCTTTGAGATGCTTAAGCAGGCGATCTTTTTAATTCTCGATCAGGATAGACATAAGCGTGAGGAGCTAGACCGTCTGCAAAAAGCAGAAAAAGCCATTGGTTCCTTTTCGGCAGAAAAGCGTTCGAAGTAGTCATCGGAGTGATCGAAGCGGACGCTATTCGTCGCGTCTGTCGCAAATCTCAAGGCCGCGAGTACGCTCGCGCTCGATGACGATAAGTCGCAGTGCTGCGGGCTCAGTTCGACCTGGCGGACGTGACGGTATGCCAAAAAGACTTTTCTTCCCTCAGGCTCTCCTTTCCGTGTCGCTACTTCTTCTTCGGTGACGACGCCGAATCCCCGTCGTATGACACCGATGGGGTGGCTTCGACGGTAGGCAATACAGTAGCGCTGCCCTGCATCAGCTCGGAAAACCGTTGGTATAGCCGTGTTGATTCAGTGGACGGTGAATCGACCTCAAGCGCTATCCGACATAACCCATCGGTCACCGCGTGAGATCGGGAAGCCCGCAAGCCGAACTGCCCAGAAATCAAAGGCTTTATTATAATACTCGTCAAAGTCGAAGGTGTAGGTGCCGCCGACGACGACTTCACCATCCGGGCATTGCGAAACAACTTCTGCGTTCGGGGAATTGTAATCGCACGGGGGTGCGGTACAATAGCAATCGCAGACCTGCGAGGCGGTTGGGACGATAGTTGTCGAGGCTGGACCCGGCGGGCCCTGCGGGCCTGGGCCATCGAGCGCGATATCGTTTGGCACTTTTTTCGACTTTCCGACATGGTGAAACTGATTGCGTGACTCTTATTATTCTCGCATGCCAGCATCCCCGTGGGCGTCGGACTCTCCGCTAAGAGCTCCATGGTGGCTGCTCAAGGAGGCGCTGCGCCACTCCCTGATCCCATAGCCGTGGCGCATACCGAGAGCGGTCCGAAAAATCGACATAAACAGTCCCCCGGTTAGTCACAAAATTCGAACCCACTACTTGCTATCGGCTTTCCGCCGCCAAATGCCAAAGAATTCTTAAGAGTGCCAGCCACGAAAACGGCCCACAAGCGCGAGCGAGGCTCGCTATCGCTTTGAACATGTTTCATCGGATCGGGCAGACGCCCGCGCCCAGTATGATCCAAATCGGCCCGTATCCCATCGCGCTAAGTTCTCAGCCTTCCCTTTTGAGAAGCGACCGCTCGTCTAGAGGAACGTCATTGTAAGAGTCGAATTCTTCGAGCAGTGCGGAATTAAGTTCGATAGCAAGTGCCCTGAGTTTGTCCAACCTCGGCAAATTCGAGAAACTGGGAATCATTATGGTGTTCGTACTACCAGGAAGGCATGCCGCCTCATTGACGCAACTGTCAGCTTCTGTCGAAGACGTTCTCGACAGTCTGCTTCAAGTTGAGCGTTCTTGAATCCTGCTTGCATTCTTCCATTTGTCTTTAGTTCGGACATTCCGGTTCTCGTTCTCGTGAATTCTCATTAGCGGCATCCTCCGCTTGTCGCTTCACGGTTCGCCTCTCGCGCTGACGCAATGCAGATTCGGCTATCCACATTTGCTGACAGGCGCGGATTCCGTTGCCAGCGATCGGCCGAACTTCGCCTCGCGTACAAACCCGCATATCGCAACCACAGTTGTCCTTCGCCAACGGCTGTCTTTCCACTCCCTCACCTCTTGGCACCCTTCCTCAGGGCGTCCTCCTCGTTAAACTCCACCCGATCTTCCGATCGGGCGAGGATGACCGCCACTCCAATTTCAACAGCTTTTAGGGGATCGGCGGGGGGCGCGCGGATCAGTTTTTAGGTGGCGCCGGTGTGCGCTGATGCGCGAGAAAGCGCGCGATGTCCTCGATTTCGGGGTGGGTCAGCTTGCCCTGCGGCTGCAAGAACGGCGGCATCTTGGTCTGGCTGTAGAGGGCCTTCGGATCCTCGATGTAGCGGTGGATGAACGAAACCGACCGCACCAGCCCGATTCCGCTCAGATCGGGAGCCTTGGCGCCGCCGTGGCCTGCCACCATGTGGCACTTGCCGCAATTTCGGTAGAACAGCCGGGACGCCTTGTCGCTATAGGGGCCGCCGCCCTGCAGCTCATTGATGTAGTCGAACAGGTCCGCGCTTTCCTCCGGCAACAATCCGGTCATTGCGGTGCGGGCGCCGGGCCGAAAGACTTCGCCGGGCCGCTCGAGATGGAGGACTATCCAAGCCTTGTCGTGCTTGAGGGGATCCAGCATCAGATCGGGCCCAATCCTGCTCCCGCGGCCATTGACGGCGTGGCAGTATGCGCAATTGAGCGTGTGAAAGAGCCGGTGACCCTCGGCGACGGTCGGCAGCTCCGGCACATATGGGTTGAGCAGCGGCGATCGCGCGCCGATCACGGTCAACGCGATCACGCCGACCAGCGTGGAGAGCGCAAAGCCGGTTGCGATCGGGCGGTCCAGCGGATGCTGGCGCATCCGCCGATCGAAGAAGGGCACTGTGACGAGGACCAGCAACGCAAGCCCCGGCAGCATGACTGCCGCGACCGATTCCATGCTGCCGGGAAAATACTTGAGCGCCTGGAACAGGAACAGGAAGTACCAGTCCGGGCGCGGATTGTAGCTGGTGCTGGCGGGGTCGGCGATCTCGCCGATCTCGGCCGGATACTTCAAGACCAAAATCACCAGCACCGAAAGCGCCAGCAGCACGGCGACAGCGTCTTTGGACAGATAAAACGGATAGAAGGACTCGCCGGCCTCTTTCTCGTGATGATATTCGTCGGCCGCCCGGCTGCGCTGGTCGTCGACGCTGAGCTGGGTGCCGACACCAAGCCCGGGGTCGATGCCGAGCTGGGCGTTGATACCGTGGCGGCCGTATTCGGGATGCCGCTTGGGAGGCGCCGAGATGCCCTGGCGCACGACCATGAAAAGATGCACCGAGACGAAAACGATCAGCGCCGCCGGCAGCATCAGCACGTGCAGGGCGTAGAATCTGGTCAACGTTTGCGGGCCGACCTCGCTGCCACCGCGGAAGAAGCGCACGATGTACTGCCCGATGTAGGGAGTCGCGCCCGCGATGTTGGTGCCGACCACGGTCGCCCAGTACGACTTCTGGTTCCAGGGCAGCAGATATCCGGTGAATCCGAACAACATCACGATCAGGAACAGGACGACGCCGGTAATCCAGGTCGATTCGCGCGGATACTTGTAGCTGCCGGAGAGAAAGGTGGTCAGCATGTGCGCGCCGATCACCACCACCATCGCGGTTGCGCCCCACGAATGAAGCCCACGGATGAACTGGCCCATGGGAGCGCGCAGCGAGATGTAACGCGCGGCGTCGAAGGCGTGATCGGGGCTGGCCACATAGTTCATCGCCAGCATCATGCCGGTCACTGCTTGAAGGATGAAAAAGAACAGCAGCACGCTGCCGAGCGTGTAGATCCACTCGACCAGCGGGCTGCTTTTCGGAATGTTGCGATCGAAGAGCGCGACGCGGATCGCCCGCGTGCCGAGGCGCTCGTCAAACCACTTGCTTAGTTGGAGTCGGGACCACATAAAGGGCGCCCTCGCGGACCTCGTGCGCGTAAACGTCCAGCGGACGTGGGGGAGGGCCGCTGACCACCTGCCCGGTTAGGCTGAATACGCCGGCATGGCATGGGCAGAAGAACTGCTTTTCCTGCTCGACCCATCGGTAGGCGCATCCCAAGTGCGTGCAATGCGGATCGAAAACGTAGATTTTGTCCGGCATCCGCACCACCCAGGCCGTCACCTGCGAATCGTCCGTTTCCCATCCCTCGACCACGCGCCGGCCGACCTCGAGCCGCTGGGGAAGGTTGAGCGGAAGGTCGGCGATGTTTCCCATCTTTACCCAATCGTTGGACTCACCCGGCCGCAACAGCGGGATAATCAGATAGGAAATGACGGGCGCCGCGATGGCGGCGCTGACAATGGCCATCGCGCCCCAGAACAGACGCGCCAGGAACTTCCGCCGCGGTTCGCTCTCGATAACTTCGCCGGCTTCCGAGACCGCAAATTGTGCGCGATTACCGTCGGGCACGGCTAGCCGCACTCACTTTTTGCAGAACGTGCGGACGTAGGCGACAAGCCCGTGAATCTCGTCGTCGTCGTAGGCCTTGCCGAAGTCGGCCATGGCCTCGCTCTTGTGCACCGACTTGCCGCCGTTTTTGATGACGTTGAAGAGATAATCGTCGCTCAACTTCGTCATCTCTGCGCAATTGGTATAGTCGGCGGGCTTGACCTTCAGGTCGGCCGCCTTTTTACCGTCGCCTTTGCCCGACTCACCATGGCAGTCCACGCACGAATCCGAATAATTACTGGCCGCGGCCTTCAGATCGACTTCGGCGGCACGTACGACGGTTGGGATCAATGCCGGCGCCAGCATCATCGCTACTCCCGCCGCCAAGGGCGTCCAGCTCCAGCCCTTCGATCGAATCTTCGCCGGTGAATTTTCTGACATGACCATTCTGCTCCTTCTTTTGTCTAAGGCGTTTCGCTTCGCTACCAAACATCATGACGAAAGGCTACACAGGTGTATTCGTTTGAGACACAATGGTTGGGAACATCGTGCGACGATAGCATCCTCAGTTCCGTTTTTCCCAACGCATTAGCCTCCCTTCATCCGCTTACTTTAAAGCATCAGCAACATTTATTCCAAGCTTTTGTCAACCACAATCAGGCGTGCCCAGGGCCGTCGTCGAAATCAGCTCAGCGATCCGACCACTGCCGGCGCCATCTGTCCACGGCGCCGCGATGACCTCCCCTTACTTCGGCTTGTCGGCGTCGCCGCCGCCTGCCAGCTTGCGAAAGGGCTCGAGCAGATCGATCGGGAGGGGAAACACGGTGGTCGAATTATGCTCGGTCGCGATCTCGGCAAGCGTCTGCAGGTAGCGAAGCTGGAGCGTGATCGGGCTTTTGCCCATGATTTCCGCCGCCTCGGCCAGGCGCTGCGCCGCCTGAAATTCGCCCTCGGCCGCGATCACCTTGGCGCGCCGTTCGCGCTCGGCCTCGGCCTGGGCGGCGATCGCGCGCTGCATGTCCTGCGGCAGATCAATGTTCTTCAGCTCGACGAGCATGACCTTGATTCCCCACGGCTCGGTTTGGGCATCGACGATCGCCTGGATGCGCGCGTTGACTTTGTCGCGCTGGCTCAGAAGTTCGTCGAGTTCGGTCTGTCCGCCAACGGAGCGCAGGGTGGTCTGCGCGAGCTGCATGGTGGCGAACAGGTAATTTGCCACCTCGGTGACCGCGCGCGACGGATCGATCACCCGGAAGTAGAGCACCGCGCTCACCTTGACGGTCACGTTGTCCTTGGTGATTACGTCCTGCGGCGGGATGTCGAGCACGACGGTACGCAGATCGATCCGGACCATCCGCTCCACCAGGGGGACCACGTAAATTATGCCGGGGCCGCGGTACCGCATGAGCCGCCCCAGGCGGAAGACTACGGCGCGCTGATATTCGTTAAGGACTTTGACCCCGCTCAGAATGAAGATTGCGGCGATTAAGATGACTACACCGAATATCATTGCGATTCTCCTTGTGTGATAGCGGCGTTCATGAGTTCGAGTAACTCGTCAGGCATCGCGATGCGCCTCCTCCTCGGCTTCCGGGCTTATGCGCTTGTAGCCTGTGAACATCGAGTCGATGATTCCACTGCGCTCCTCGACCGAAAAAAGAATCGTCGAGTACACGTGCTGAATCACGAACATCAACAAGATCCACATCCCGATATGGTGGAGAAAGCGAGAGTAGATTGGGACTAAAAAGCGAAAACCCTGAAAGACCGAATTCGCCGGAGCATAGATGAAGTACAGGGCCAGGCCGGTGACGATCTCCATAAAGTAGATCATGAAGATGCCCGTATAAGCCAGCGCGGCAAGGCCGCTATGACCCGGATAAAGCTGTGGGCCGCGGCGCTGGAAGCTATAAAACCTCATCGCCTGCCAGACGCTATTGAGCCGGTCGCGCGAGACCGGAATGAACTGGTCCCAACGCGCGTAGTAACTGCCGGCGAACATCCAGTAAACCCGCACGACCACCGACACACCAAACACCCACGCGGCGTAGAGATGGATGCTGCGCATGGTGGCTGCGACGATGCGATCCCTTGCAGGTCCGCCGGTTGTTATTAACGGATTGCCGATGAAGTAGCCGGTAACCGCTAGCACAGCTATCGATATGACGATCAACCAGTGCGACAAACGCACTGGCAGTTGCCAGACATAAACAAGGCCAGTGCCAGGTGGCTCGGGCACAAGCCGCGGTGGCGCACTCACAGAATCCTCACCTTGCCGCCGTCAAGCTCGGCTTCGATCCGTAGATGGCCCTCGATGCGCGTTACGGGATCAACTACGACGTAGGTCATTTTTCATCTCCCGAATGGCGGTCAGAGTCCGAGTGGTCCGTCCCCGTGTTATACCGCACGATCTGGCCGATTCCGTGAGCGAGCGTAATTGCGAGCACCACGCCAACAGCCATCAGTCCGAATGGGTCAATCAAACGCAGCAGTCCCATGCATAGAGCCGCGTAATACAGGGCCGGGTTGCGCCGCCGCTCGTGCGCATTGGGATGCGGATCGTACTTGACAAAGCTAGCGGTTGCGCCGACGTGGCACTTGCCGCAGGTGGTGAGAAGGTTGGCCGGCGCGACCTTGGACTTGGGATTGGAGGCCTTAAGAACTTCGTGAGCGCCATGGCAACTCCAGCATTGCGCCGCGGAGACGAAGCCGCGCTCGGTCACCTCGCCGTGGAAAGTATCGCCGTAGCTCCTAAGCCTGGTCTTGTGACAGTTACCGCAGGTGGCGACGGTTTTGATTTGCCAGCTAGCGACGTCCACCTGGGTAATCTGATGCGAGGTATGGCAATTCGTGCATACCGGAGCATTCGCGCGCCCGGCGATCATCGCCGCGCCGTGCGCTCCGGCAAGGTACTCGACTTCGACGCCGGCATGGCACGCGCCACAGGTGGCAGGCACATTTTTATAGAAGATCCGGCTCTTCGGGTCCTTTCGGCTGAGGATATCGTGCGCGCCATGGCACTTGCTGCAGGTGGCAGCCACCAGGAGCCCGTCGGCACTCAGCGCGAAGCCGTGAATCGAATCCATGTAGAGCGGGTACACGTCCGGCAAGCCATATTTCTTGGCAAGCTCGGGGTTACCGTGGCAGGTGCCGCAGGTGCCCGGCAGGTTGAGCGGGTAAACTCGCGACTTCGGGTCAGTCTTGGCGCGGAGGCCGTGGGGGTTTCCGTGACAATTGAGACAGGCCGGAAAGCGGCTCTTCTTCTCCCGCTCGGCGATAGCGTGAACGCTGCCCGCATAGGCCGAAGTCTCACTCGCGTGGCAGCCGGCGCAGGAAACCGGCTTGACCGGATCGGGATGAGGAAAGGCATGGATGTCAGAATGGCAGGAGACACAACCCAGCTTCGCGTGGACCGAGGGCTGGTATATCTCCGCATTGACGTACACGCTAACCGGCCGCGCCTGTAACTTGGCGCTGGCCTTAAGATTATGACAGGACAGGCAATCGCTATCGGTGAGCGGCTTCGCCGGAGCGGCTTTCGTCGTCTTACCGGCTCTCGTCGTCTTAGCGGCCTTCGGCGGAGCGGCCTTGGTCGGAGCGGCCTGCGCCGTTGCAACTGCGTACAGCAGCATTGCCGCAATAGCGCACGCGGCGCGCCCGAGGCCGCTAACCGTCCGCCCTGAGCTAACCATACGCCCTGATCCGTGCGTCATTTGTCTCACACCGCCTGCGCCGCGCCGATTCGCTTACAGGACGCCTCCGGTATGACAGGTGCTGCAGGTCGCGCCGCCTACATCGTTCAGATCAACTGGATGCTTGAACTCGGCGACACTGTTGGGAGATGCAAGGACCGTGTGACAGGTTTCGCATTGCTGGGGTATCACCCGGCCATCGGCGCTGACGTGCTGCCCGTCGTGACAGCGGAAGCATCCCGCGTAATAAAGGTGGCCGATGTTATCGGGATGCGTGCGCCAATCAACCCGCATAAACGAAAAGATGTTGGTTGTGTAGATGTGCTGCACGGCGGCAATGGCGGCCCCGATTTGCTGCGCCTTGGCGGCATAAATCTGGGGATAGCGATCCTGGTAAAAGGTATCGAGGGCGGTGGCGATTCCCTCGGTCGCGTGTTCCGACGTGTCATAGCGCTTGAGCAGAGCCTTGACCGCCTGCCTCTTCAAGAAGGGAAGCGTAGGGTCGAGCTGGCCCGCCTCGAACGACGCATCGACCGCCTGATCGGGCGGAAGAAACTTATGGGACGGGCGGGCATGGCAGCTCACACAGTCCATCGTCTGGATGGGAATCGCCGCAATCTGCTTTGGGGTCAGCGAAGTGCCCTTGGCAGTGTATTCCGTGGTCCTTCCGTCGGGGGTCCTTACCTTCACCCATGGAATCACCTGGGACTGCGTGTCAGTAGCCGCGAACCATACTTGGTTGGCGATGTTCATGTGCCAGTGGATTCCGGTGGCGCGGCCGAACTCGGCAGCTCCTCCTCCGGTCTTGATCAGCATCTGGATGCGCGTGGGCGTGTTCTTCTCGTCGTAGGCATAATGCGCGAAGACCTTGAGTTGCGCGCCGTAGAACTTCTGCGGCCAATGGCATTGCTCGCAGGCTGCCTGAACCGGGCGCAAATCCTTGATGGGGGTTTCAATCGGTCTGGGGTACTTGTTGAACATTACCGCATAGACCTGATAGGCGCCCGACAGCTTGGAGCGAACAAACCAAGTGGCGCCGGGTCCTACGTGGCAGTCCGCGCATGCGACCCGCGCGTGCGGCGAATCCTGGTAGGCGTCGAATTCCGGCTTCATCGGGACGTGACAGGTCTGGCCGCAGAACATCACCGAGTCCGTGAACTGGTAGCCTTGGTAGCTTGCCGCCAGGCTCAGAACCACAAAAAACATCGAAAAGCCTACCGCGCCGAGAAAGCCGCGCCGAACCGAAGGCTCGTTGAGATCGAGCTTGGGAAAGGGCGGCAGCTCACCCGGCAGAAACTTCCGGCGCCGTCGCCGTTCGAGTGCCATCCCGGCCGGAATGAGCAACAGGCCGAATATCATGACGGCCGGACCGATCAGGTAGGCAAAAATGCCGACGTAGGGGTTCAACTGCACCCCTAGCAGCGTCATGCCAGCCAGGGAAACCATGTCCGCCAAGACGATGACGGCGATGATCAGGCCGGCGATGCTCAGCCGGTTGCGAGCCAGGCTTGGTAATTGGCGTTCGGCCTCGGCGCCATTTTGCCGTGCCGGGCGCTCCGATCCCGGTGCGCCCGGCTCATCTCCGCTCGTTTGCATATTCCACCTGCGTAGCTTCTCTCGAAAATCTGGGGAAGCGACGCCCGGTTTCCGAGCGGCAAGCGGTCCGATCCCTGGGATCGGACCCGCTTGTCCTGGGTCGCTCTCTGGTGAGGTTCAGCCGGTTACCAGTGCGAGGCCTTTCACTTGCCAGCTTTGAGTGGTCAGGGCGAGCGCGAGTACAACTGCTGCGCGACACCGCCGGCGAACTACAAGCCGGCCGCTGCCTGAGACTGCTCGCTTTCAACCCCGCGCGCCGAGGCTCATTCTGGAGCCTGGCGCGCGCCGCTACTTCTTGCACAAGGTTCTGACGTACGCAACCATCGCCTTGATCTCGTCGTCCTCCATCGCGTCGCCATAGGGAGTCATGAACTTGCTCTTGCCGACCGCCTGGCCGCCTTCCTTGAGCTCCTTGAACATGTCGTCGTCAGTAACCTTGGCCATCTTGGCGCAATCGGACAAATCTCCGCTGGGGACCACCTTGCCGTCCTTGTCTTTCAGTTCGGCAGCTTTGGGGCCGTCGCCCTTGCCGAGCGGGCCGTGACACTTAGCGCACGTATCCGAGTAACTGCTGGCCGCGGCCGTGAGATCGGCTGCGCGGGCGCCGGTTGAGATCAACGCCAGCGCTGCAACCGCCGGTATGGCCGACACGGTCCAAACCCACAGTATCGATCGAATCTTAGTTCTCATTGCTCCTCTCCTTCCCTCCATGAAATTATGTTCGCCACAATTGCTGGAGTAGTAGCCTGCGATGACGCGATGTTATCGCGCAAAATCGTACTCGCACTGAAATATCAACTCATGGAACCGGGTGCCAGTATTGATACAGTCGATCGCCGATGTGGCGCGCGCCGCTACTTCTTGCACAAGGTTCTGACATAAGCGACCAGCCCTTTGATCTCGTCGTCCTCCATCGCATCGCCATAGGGAGTCATGAACTTGCTCTTGCCTACTGACGCGCCGCCCTCTTTCAGCTCCTTGAACATGTCGTCATCGGTTATCTTGCTCATCTTGGCACAATCGGATAAATCTCCGATGGTGACCGGCTTGCCGTCCTTGTCTTTCAGTTCGGCCGCTTTGGGGCCATCGCCCTTGCCGGCCGGGCCGTGACACTTAGCGCAGGTATCCGAGTAACTGCCGGCCGCGGCCGTGAGATCGGCTGCGCGGGCGCAGGTTGAGATCAACGCCAGCACTGCAACTGCTGGTATGGCCGACGCGGTCCAAATCCAGAGTCTCGATCGAATCTTCGTTCTCAAACTCTTCGACATAGCTTCTCTCCTTCCTTACAATCCTTGTCCGCCAATTGGTTTGCGGGCCGGGCCGCCGCGGACGATAGGTCATTCGTTGTTTGTGTTCCGGCCTCTCGCTCCAAGTACCTTAATAGGCTTGGCCTAAAATTTGTACTTCAGGGTTATGAATGCGACATTGACGTTGTAAGGAGCTATGTCGGTGTTGCCGAGAAATGTCGAATTTGCGCTTGCATTCGGCATGTAGTTCCTCATGTTGTCCACCATGAAATTGTTTTCGTTGGAGTGAGTGAAGTAGTAGCCGACGTTGATAGCCAGGTTGTCAAGCAAATCGTACTGGTACTGAATTATCAACTCTTGGAACTGGCTGCCGACATCGGGATAGTCGATCGCCTCCCCTGACGCCCCGGCCGAGGTAGCCCCCGATTGGTGGGTGCTGTTGTTGCCAACCGTGTAGGTGTACTGGAGTTTCAGGTGCGACGGCCGCGGCAGAATGCGATTCGGCGGTATCGCGATGTCCGTGCCGAAATCGATATTGTTGCCCTGGTTGCGGCCCCTGGCCTCCCAAGCGTTCGTTTTTCCAGGCGGAGGCTTCGCCGCCGGAATAGTAGTCTCGTCCTGTGACCATAGGTTCCAATCGTACGCCTGCCAGGAGTAGTCGCTAAAAAGGTGCATGCCTGGCATCGGTTCCCAACTGGCCCCCACCGACGGCGAATAGTCCGAAGTGTGCTCCAGGCCGAAGTCGCTGTTGGGGTAGTTATAGTCGTCGTAATTGAAGGCGGCGAACAGCGTGAGTTGTTCGATCGGCTGCGCGGAGGCATAGAGCGAGGTCTGGTTCACATCGAGCGTGGCCTCGTCGAACCGCCAGAGGCTCTGAAGCTCCTCGATCTCTCCCGGGGTCCCGCCAAGCACCTGGACCAGGCTGGCGCGGTTGTTGTTGTATCCCGGCGAGTCGCGGTGCGCGTGCTGGTAGTCCGCCCGGAAAGTCAGCCACGGGTATGGGTTCCAATCGAGCGCGGGTCCGTAGCTGGTTTGATCCTGCTGTAGCACCTCCAGCCCGCCGTTGTGGTTGGTCTGCCACTTGAACATAAAGTGTGTGGCGAGAGTATCAGTCAGGCGGTAGGTTGGCTCGAGGCTGACGTCCTGCTCCGAGAATGCAAAGGGATAAGCGGTGAAAGGCGTCTGCGCGTCCGCTACGTCATTCAGCGACTTAACACCTGTGAAGGTGATCGCCGGCGTCAGGTTGTCGTAATCGAAATAGGAATAGGTCGCCTTTAGATCCAGCGGTTCGATTGGATTGCTATCGATCGTGAAGTTGGCAAAGAAAGGCTGCACGTCGCCGCCGAGGCTATTAGGCGCTCCTACCGAACTTAATGACTGCTGCAACTTGCTGTTGGCCGTAAGCGGGATGAAGGGAGCGTTCTGGAGCCAGAATCCGTACTCGAGGCTCCCCATCACGTGTGTGTTGAATGGAAGCTGACCCGTTCCGTTCACGATGAAGTTGTGAGCCTGGTTGTTCGGGTACATGGCTGCCCGTCCCTGGCAGGGGCCGGTGAGCGAGGTGGAAGTGAAAACGGTGGAATCAACGCATTTGCTGCCTACTCCGCTGGTATTGAGGGGGTTGTCCCAGGTCAGGGTGCTGTAGTCGTCGACGAAGAAGGACCCCTGGTACTGGAAACCCACCATCCATCCGTTTTTCGCGTATTCGATGCCGGTGCCGAAGTTATAGGTGTAGTACTGGATTGGCAGGAACAGTTCGTTCACTTTGTAAGTACCCGGGCTGGTGCCAAACAGAAAGGAGCCGCCGAATGGCTGTTGGCCGGTGGGGTTCTGGTAATCCATGTTCGCACTGAAGGTCAGCGACGGCGTCGGCGTATAGCGCACGTCGATGTCCGCGACACCTTCGAGCAGGCTCATGTCGAACGTTTTGGCGTTCGCTGTCAGCCAGGAATCGAGCGCGGGGCCGGTACCAGTGGGCTTCGAGGATAGAGTGAAGTTGCCGCCTTCCTGGTTGTACGGCGTGCTCGCGATGCCGTTGCTGAAGTTGTGTGGAATCTCGAAGAATTTTGCCTGAACATCGAGCAGACCGTACTCGCCGAAGCGCAGCGAATACATCTGGTTCTTTTGCGCGACGTTGATGGCGTCGAACTGGACGTAGTAGTTCTCCGCCTTGTCGCCCAGGATCAACTGCAGTTGCGGAACGATGAACTGCTGCGCCAGATCGCGGTACTGCTGATACTCCGCGACATTGGTATAAGGGACAGGCTGGGGAATGGCGCCGGCCTCGACCGAACCCTGCGCTGTGAATTGCGCGAAATCGACCTGTGCCAGCGCCGGCGAAAGCATCGACAACACGAGCGCCATCGTTCCACATCCGGCTAACAACCGCTTCAGGTTCATGACTTTCCTCCCGGGCCGGCTGCAAGACGCGGTGCGGCCCAGCGATGCCGTGCGTTCCTCTGCCTCCCGCTTCAGCGCGTGAAATATCTCCCGCCCGGCGAGCTCGAGCCGTGTATCTGCGAATGGCAATTGGCGCATTGCTGGTTGATCACGAAAATTGACCCCCCCTCTGTGGCTCACTCGGATGACGGGTGCCGATGTGGCAGCGCTGGCAGAGCACCGGCATGTTGATCACCAGCATGTGCTGGTTGACGCTGCCGTGCGGGATATGGCAATTGAGGCAGTTCATCGCCACCGGCGCGTGCATCCAGAGGAACGGCCCGCGCTTTTCGGCATGACAGCGGTAGCAGACCTCATTGACCATCGCCGCCCGCAATTGCTTCTGATACGGTCCGCCGTGCGGGTTGTGGCAGTCGGTGCACGTCATCAACCCCTCGCGCAGCGGCATGTGCGACGGCAAATTGATTTCCATCTTTTTGTCGAGATGGCAGCGCAGGCAGACCTGCGTTTCGGGCCGCGTCACGACGAACGGGTTGATGAATTCAGTGCCAAGCGGTGACTTCTTGAGTTGCGCCTGCGGCAGCGCGCTCGCCGTCACCGGACACATCACGGCGTGGCAATCAACGCATCGAATGCCGCGCTCGGCGTGGGCGCTGGCTCGCCAGAACCCGCGCTCGCCGTTTTGATGGCATGCGAGGCACCGGTCGTTCTCAATCTTGATGTCGGTGAAGGTGGTCTCGCGAAAACTCAGAAATCCCGGCGACGGCTTGCTCGGATGGCGTAGATGCTCGCGGCCGGGACCATGACAGGCCTGGCACGCGAGGCCTTCCTCCTCGTCGCGCGGCTGGCCCATCATAAGATGGCCCATCATTGTCTTGCGGAAGGACTTGACCGATACATCATGGCAACTGGTGCAGGTGTCATTATGGACATAGCCCGGCGGTAGCCGGGTCCCCGATCCTGTGGCTTGGGAAAGCAGGGTGCCTTCCATGCCGATTGCGGGGGGCGATGAAACCAGGGAGGCGATTCCAAACGCGACCAGCGCCACCAAAAGACCTGCCCAAAACTTTCGCGAGCTGCGTTCCCCCTCCATATTGCCGTCTCCATTTCGGGCGCCCGCCGTCGGCAAAGGCGCGCCCGTCTAGCGGCTTACCGCCGGCGGTTACACATGCTCCTCACAACGACGAGCTGTCCCAAAAACGGGACAACTGTATCCAAAAGGCGATGCGATCCTATCCAAAAGAATCATCATGGTTTTGGGATCCTTCGGCGGCGGCCTTGTGATCCTTGGAGAAAATGCCCTCTCATTAATCTTTCTAAAAACCTCGGTCTGCCAAGTAAGCAAATTTTATACCGTCACAATCCTCGCAATCGCATTTTACTCTATGATTTCAGCCCGTCTTGTAGTCCAAACGGCCCCCCTGTGCAAGATTTCCAGGCGGGTTTGTTGCACAGCCTTTCCAGTGCCGCCGCGAGAATCGAGCTGAATGCAGCAGGCGTCTCTCGCCGCTCGCGACCTTACCCCCGCCCTTCTAACGGCGCCTTCGACTTCACTCAGGATAACCTCCGCCGCCTCTCTTCTTCTCGTCCTGACTCGGGTGCAGGGGCCGGCCCCTGCTACTATCGCGTCATGAAGCCGCGTCACCCTAAATCACCCCATCGCGTCCCAAAGCGCCGGCCCGCGTGTCCGTTCCCCATCCTCGAATACGATCCCTCACCGACTGCGATCATCGAGCCGCGCCGCGTGTACAAACCGATCGACGTGCCAAAGCATTGCGTGCTCTGCTTCTTCCAGGACGTGATCGACGACCTCATCCTCAATGGCGGCGCCCGCGAGATCGATCACGCGATCAGCGAAGTGGGGCGCCATCCCGTTTACGAGCTCGAGTTCGGCGGCAAGCGGCTGGCGGTGGCTCACCCGCGCATAGGCGCTCCGATGGCCGCTGCGATGCTCGATCGATGCATCGCGCGCGGCGTGCGCAAGTTCATCGCATGCGGCGGCGCGGGCGTGCTCGACTCGAAGATTGCGGTCGGCCATATCGTGGTGCCGACCGCTGCGATTCGCGACGAGGGCACTTCGTACCATTACCTGCCGCCCGCGCGTGAAGTCGCGCCGCATCCGCGCGCCCTGGCGGCGATCGAAAAGACCCTGAGGCGAAACGGCCTCGACTATATCGTCGCCAAGACCTGGACTACCGACGGGCTGTTCCGCGAGACGCGCGCCCGGATGCTCTCGCGCAGGCGCGAAGGATGCCTCACGGTCGAGATGGAAGCGGCGGCCTTCTTCGCCGTCGCGCAGTTCCGCGGCGTCCAGTTCGGACAGATTCTCTATGGCGGGGACGATCTAAGCGCCCGATGGGATCATCGCAACTGGAACCGTCATCAGATCCGCGAGCGGCTGTTCGCGCTCGCCGCCGAAGCATGCCTGAACATGTGACGCAGTGAAAAGTGAGCGGATCGAAAGGATCTCGCGCGTTCATGACGCGCGTCATCGCAGGCGCAGTGTGCGAATGTCCGGGAAAATCAGCGAAGCGCGGCGGGTCAGGAAAGTTTGTCGGGTTTTACGGCCTCGGCCGCCTTGGCGTCGTCGGTCTTCGCGACCGTCTTGGCGGCGTCGTCGGGCTCGTTCATCGCGCGCTTGAAATCGCGAATCGCTTTGCCCATCGCGCCGCCGACATCGCCGAGCTTGCTAGGCCCGAAGATGACCAAAATGATCAGCAAAATGATCAGCAGGTGAGTTGGCGCAAACAGGTCCATATTTTTCTCCGGGCCGGCCGCCGTCCAGTCGGCCCACTGGAAACTCTATATCCTTGACTGGCGGATTGCCACGCCTATTCCGCGGCCCTCACGCCGAGCGCGCAGGCTCCTGATGCACGGGGATGTCGCCGTCGAGGTGGTAACGCTGGACCTTGCGATAGAGCGTCGAGAGGTGAATCCCGAGCACCTGCGCGGCCTTCACCTTGTCGTTTTCGACTCTGTCGAGCACGAGTTTGATATGCTCGCGCTCAAGCTCCTCGAGCGTGAGGCCGGGGTTCTCGACACTCGCCATCACGGGCGACGTGCTGCGCAGCTTGTCAGGCAAATCGTGCGAGTGGATGACGTCGGTCTCGGCCAGAATGGCGGCGCGCTCGACGGCGTTTTCGAGCTCCCGGACGTTGCCCGGCCAGGCGTAGTTGATGAGCAGGCGCATCGCGCCTTTGGAAAAGCGCATCGCTGTTCGCGACATCGACTTTTCGTACTTGCGCAGGAAATGGTTGGCGAGCAGGGGAATATCGTCCTGGCGCTCGCGCAAACCGGGAAGATTGATGTTGATGACGTTGATTCGGTAGAGCAGTTCCTCGCGGAAGCGGCCGGCCTTGACTTCGCTTTCGAGGTTGCGATTGGTGGCGCACAGCACGCGCACGTCGAACGCCACCGGATCGTTGGCGCCAAGCGGATAGACCTCGCGCTCCTGAAGCGCGCGCAGCAGTTTGACCTGCAGCGCGAGCGGCAACTCGCCAATCTCGTCGAGCAGGACGGTGCCTTTGTCGGCGGCCTTGAGCAGGCCGACCTTGTCCTGCCCGGCGCCGGTGAATGCGCCGCGTTTGTAGCCGAACAGTTCGCTCTCGAGCAGGTTCTCGGGCAGCGCGCCGCAATTGATCGGCAGGAAGCGGTTGCTGGCGCGCTCGGAGCTGAAATGAATCGCGCGGGCCACCAGTTCCTTGCCGGTGCCGGAGTCGCCGGTGATCAACACGCTGGTGTCGGTGCGCGCGACTTTTTCCATGACGCGGAACACGCTTTCGATGGCGTCGCTTTTGCCGATGATGCTCTCGAAGCGATACTTCTCGCGCAGTTCCTGGCGCAGAAAACGGTTTTCCCTGAACAGCGCCTTGCCCTCGAGCGCGTTGCGCATCACCTTTTTCAGATGATCGTTCGCAAACGGCTTGGTGATGTAATCGTAAGCGCCCTGGTGCAGCGCCTCGACGGCTGACTCGACGCTGGCGTAGGCGGTGACGATTATTCCCATCACCTCGGGGTCGAGTTCGCGCATTTTGCGGAGCAGATCGAGTCCGTTGCCGCCGCTGGTCAGGTTAAGGTCGAGAATCGCGAGATCGATTTTTTCTTTTTCGAAGATGTGCAGCGCGACCTCCGCGGCCGGCGCCTCCATTACCTCGTAGCCTTCGCTGCGCGCGAGCTGCACGATGATCGAGCGCATCAAGGGTTCGTCTTCGACGATCAGCAGCCGGTAAGGTCCGCGTTCCTGTGCGGTCCATGAAGCGTCGTTGTTCATCGCATTTCGATTCTCAAGACGCGGCCATGCTCGCCGCCTGTTCCGCGCGTTCGGAATCCTGGGCGCCCGCCGCCAGCGTGACGGTGACGGAGGTGCCGCGGCCGACCTCGCTGTCAACGCGAATGGTGCCCTGATTGGACAGGATCATGCGCTGGCATAGCGACAGTCCCAGTCCGACCCCGGCGCCCGCGGGCTTGGTGGTAAAGAATGGATCGAACACGCGTTCCAGATGTTCGCGCGGGATTCCGATGCCGTTGTCAACCACCTTGATAACCACCCGGCCCGATTTGTCCGCGCCCTGTCCGGCGCGCTGGTTCTCGGTGATCACTTTGATCACGGCGCCCTCGGCGGGGGAGGCGTCGGCGGCGTTGAAGAGCAGATTGAGCAGCACCTGCTGAATTTCGTTGTCGTCGGCGAACGCGCGGCGCAGATCGGGAGCAAGAATGGGTTCGATCTGGATGCCGCTGAAGCGTTTGTTGTAGGTGATGAGCCGCAGCGTCTCGGCGATCAGCCCGTTGACGTCAACCGGTTTGCGTTGCGCGGTGGTGGGTCGCGCGAAATTCACCAGGTCCTTGAGCGTGCTCGAGATGCGCGTGATCTGGGACAGGATGGTGTGCAGGGTGGTGCGCCGCTGGGGGTCGTTCTCGCCGGTCAGGATGGATTGAACCAGCGATGAGATCGACGCCAGCGGGTTGTTCACCTCATGCGCCACGCCCGCCGCGAAGGTGCCCGCCGCGGCCAATCGCTCGGCCTTGATCAGCGAGTCGAGCATGTCGCGCCGCTGCGTTACGTCGCGCAGGATCATCTGGATGAATTGCTTCTTGCCGTAGGTGATGAGCGCGGAGTTTACGTCGAAGAAGAGCGGCCCGATCGGAAATTCCGAGGCCTGCGCCGATCCCTGGCGCACAACCGTCTCCAGGCTCTCGATCACTCTTGGCCTTAACTCCGGCGGTACGAAATCTGTGATCGGAAATCCAATAATCTGCTTCTTTTCATGGCCGGGGTCATACCAACCTTTTGGCGGTACCTCGGTTCGATGGAGTCGCAGGGCGGCCGCATTCAGCCCGGTCACGACCCAGGTATCCGCTTCGATCTCATACATTGGATCCGGCGCGTGGTCGATGGTGTTGCGGTACTTCTCTTCGGATTCGCGCAGCATCCGTTCGCGCGATTCGATGTAGAACTGCGAGACCATCAGGCGCCGCTCGTCGATTGCCGCCACCACCAGGTCGCGCACCAGTTCCATCGCGGGACCGGTCATTGAAGATTTTACGTGATTGAGAATTATTTGCTTGAGCGCGATGTGGATGGTGTTGAACTGCGACGGTTTGGCCCGCGCGAGCATCCCCTCCTGGCAATGCCGGCGCAGATAAACGTACGTGCAAATGTCGTCGGGATCGCGCAGGTGATCGACGAGACGGATGAGAGCGTTGACCAAACTGGCTTTGCCCTCTTCCTGGTCGTGTTCGGAGCGGCCGTCGATGAGGGCGATTATCGCTTCTCCCCACTGCTCGACGATGCCGTCGAAGTGCCGGTCGATCAGATCGGCGGCTTCGGCGCGAACCTGGATGCACTCGGGCGTGCGGCTCCAAATTGTCGGACCCCATAGGCGCGAGAGCGATTGCTCGATCTCAGCGAGCTGGAGCCTTATCGCCTGTAGTTCTTCGGGGGTGGCCTGAATTGGCGCGTCGGTTGGTTCGCGGTGTCGTTTGAACGTTGATGGTCTGCAGCATCCACAAGCGAGCGATAGTTTCATTGCAGTAAAATCCGGCCGGAGGACTCCAGCGTTGATGTGTCAACCAACTGACGTATAACATTCGCAAAATAACCAATCTAGCGTGTGCATTCGGGCGGCATAGTGCCTGATTTTGCACCCGCGAACTGTTCGCTCCGAGTCCGCCCGAGGCGCAAATCGTACAGGGCTCATCCCAATTGGTTTGTGCGAGGCGGGTGTTTGCCGAAAAAGCCCGATAATCACTGGATTTTCCCGGTGGCATGGCTTTGGCAGGACACCCATTGATGCTTACCAATTCCGGGTCTGTTCAACGCGTCACGCCACACGCCAAGTTTCTTTCCCGTGCAGGACAGAAGTTCTTTTTCAAGGCGATGCGCCTCGCCGACGTGAGCGCAACGCTCGATTTTGCTCAGAAGCTCAAACTAAGAAAGCGGCTCGACGATCTCAGAACCGCGCACACGACCGGCGTGGTGCTGAGCGAGGCGCAGTCGCAGCCGTGCCTGGACATCGCGGCCCAGTCGGGACTGGTCGCCATGGTCGAGTTGAGAATCAGCGCGGATGAGCTCACCCGCAGCCGCGGATGGAAATCCGTGGTCTCGCGAATCGCGCGTACGGCAAGCATTTTCGCAACGCATCCTGCGCTGGCCGGTTACATCCTGGATTGCGAAATCGGCCAGGACGCGCTGCGCGCGGGCGGACTCGAAAACGCGCGGCGGCGCGTGCGCGGCGTCGTCAAGACGATCAAGGGACGCGCGCCGGAGGCGATGGTCGGAATAAAGGTGCGGCCGGAAACCCGCGCCCTTTCAATACTTGAAGAAGATTTTCTTTACGCGGAAATCCCCGCGCTCAAGCCGGTCGAGATTCGCGATTTCGTCGTCGCCCTGCATAACCTCGCGGAAGCGCGGCCGGTGGTGATCGAATTCAAAGATGCATCGCCGGGGCAGGACGAAGCGGTAGCAGTGGCGTTTGGCACGGGTGCGGCTGGCGTGGTTGCTCCGCCGGTTCCTGCTCCGGTTTCTCACGACTGGCTTGGCGTGCGCATGATGCGCGCGTCGGATGTGATGCCGTTCGTGACGCTCAATGGCACCTGCCCGCCGCGGCCGCCGAAGATGCCGATGGTGTCGGTGGTGATTTGCGCGTACGACGCGGAGCGCACCATGCGGGCTTGCCTGGAGTCGCTGCGCCGTCTGGACTACGGGAATTTCGAGGTAGTGATCGTCGATGACGGCTCGCGCGATCGCACCGCCGACATCTCGATGGACTTTCCGGAGTTCCGTCTCATTCGCCAACCCAATAAGGGGCTGAGCGTTGCGCGCAACGTCGGGATGCAGGCGGCGCGCGGCGAAATAATCGCCTACACCGATTCGGACTGCGTCGTCGATCCGCATTGGCTGACGCTGATGGTCCGCTCGATGATCGAAAACAATTTCGACGGATGCGGCGGACCGAACTACGCGCCGCACGAAGACGGCTGGATCGAAGCCAGTTGCGCCGCATCGCCGGGCGCGCCGTGCCACGTGCTGGTCGCCGACGATCGAGCCGAGCATCTGGCTGGCTGCAACATGCTCTTCTCGAAGGCGGCGCTCGCAAAGATTGGCGGATTCGATCCGCAGTTCACGTCCGCGGGCGACGACGTTGACATATGCTGGCGACTGCTCGAGGCGGGCTTCAAGCTCGGCTTCTCGCCGGCGGCATTCGTCTGGCATTTCCGGCGCAACACGGTCAAGGCTTACTACGGACAGCAGCGCGGCTATGGACGCGCCGAGGCGATGCTGCATCGGCGCTATCCCGAGCGCTTCAACGCGATCGGCCAAATCGCGTGGCGAGGCACGATCCCCGGGCTGGCGCGGACGATACCGGGCGGCAGCCGCAAACGCGTGCTGTGGAGGACTGCCAGCGCAGGTGCGCAGACGCTTTTCGATCCCGGACTCACGCTGGCCAGGGTTATCCCGCAGACGCTCGAGTGGACGCTGCTCTCGGCTTTTGCGCTAGCCGCGTCGATAGTGCTTGGGGTGCCGCTGATTGCCGCGGCTGCGATGCTCGCGCTGGGGCCGATTTGGGCGATGTACTATGCGTGGCATGCGCCGCTCGAAAAATCTCACGAAAGTTTCGCCGCGCGACTTCTGATCGCGTATCTCGCGTACACGGGGCCGATGGTGCGAACGATGACGCGCTACAAGACGCGGGCGAAAGCCCTGACGGGACTCGCGGGCGCTGACGGCGTGCGCCAACGCCCAACCATCGACTGGCTCAGGCGAACAATGCGGCTGGACTATTGGAACGACGAAAGCATCACGCGTGACCGCCTGATGGACAGGATGCTGAAGCTGTTCGCGCGCAGCGGGCATAGCGCGATCGTCGATGCGGGGTGGAACGACTACGACCTGGAAGTGCGGCCGAATCCGTGGACGCGAATCGAGCTCAAGACCGCCGACGAAGAACACGAGGCGGGCAAGGTAACCAACCACGTACTGGCGCGGATAAAGTCCACTCGAATCACCAGGCTGGCTCTGGCGGCGGGCGCGCTGAGCGCGGCAGTTGCGGCGATAGCGGGACTGCCTGAGATCGCGCTTGGCTTGGGGGCGCTCACGATGGCCGGCGCGGTGTGCATAGCCGCCGAAATGGCAGGAGCGGGAAGAATCGCGCATCGCGCGAGTGAGGAGTGCGCAACCGAGCTGAATCTTGCGCCGCTGGGGGTACTGGTCCCTCGGGCTTCGGGCACGCAAGCGGTAGCCGCCGCGCGCAAACCTGCGGGCGCGCAGTTGGCCTCGCAAGAACGCATCGCGGACTAGTTTTTTTCAGATTCCATCGGTCCGCGTCGCGAGCTGCGGCGCGATCGCGCGGGTCAGTCTTCCAAAATCTTGTGGATCGATTGCAGGTCGCGGCGGACCTCATTGAGTACGCGGCGAGCGTGACCGTCGATTCCGGCAGACTGCGCCGGCGCGCGCTCCGAGGACGACGGGGCAGGCTTCGCGACGGGCTTGCCAGTCATCAAAGTGTCGATGCCAAATTCCTTGATATGCTTGTTCGCGCCCGCGATCGTGAAGCCTTCGTCGTGCAGGAGGCGCTTGATGAGGCGCAGCACGTCGAGGTCCTTTTCCTGGTAGAAGCGATGCTTGGTGCGGGTGTGCCTGGGTTTCAGAAATGGGAACTGGGTTTCCCAAAAACGCAGCACGTAGGTCTCGACGCCCAGCGCGCGCGCCGCTTCGCCGATCTTCAACCCGCGCTCGGGGAACAAGGACATGGTGGCGCGCGCATCCGGCTTGGGTTTTCGCCGCAGACCTGATGGCTGGCGTGGCATCGGCGTCATGGCGCTGGCTTGGAGAGGTGGTTAACCCGCTCCCTCAACACCTGGCTGGGCTTGAAGGAGAGGACGCGGCGGGAATCGATGGTAATCGGCTCCCCGGTCTGCGGGTTGCGCCCACGGCGCGCATGTTTTTGATTGACGAGAAAAGTGCCGAAGCCGGAAATTTTCACTTTCTGACCGTGGCGCAACGAATCCCTGATGATCGCGAACACCGCTTCGACCGCTTCACAGGCTTCCTTCCTGGAGGAGCCTACCCGCTCGTAGATCAGCTCTACAAGATCGGCTTTGGTCATGCCCTGCGGCGTAACGATCCCCACCCGCTCGCGTTAGGCACGCTTACTGCCGCAACTCCGCCCCTAATCGCGTCCGCGCCTGCTCGACCAACACGGCGTGAATGCGGTTAACCTCCTCATCGGTCAGCGTGCGATCTTTTGCACGGTAACGACAAGCCAACGCCACACTCTTCTTCCCGGCCGCCACCGCCGGCCCCTCGTACGCGTCGAAGACCTCGACGCTTTCCAGCAGCGACGCGCCGCATTCCCGAATGGTTTTGACTACCATATCCACCGGGAAATTTCGATCCAGCACCAGCGCCAGATCGCGCCTGATGGCGGGATATTTTGGCGGCGGCTGGAAAGTTTTACGCGGCGAGAAACCATAGGCAATGAGACTGCTCATGTCAAGTTCGTAAACCGCGCAGGGATCGTTCAGATCAAGGCGCATCGCCTCCGCCGGATGCAACTCGCCAATCAAGCCGATCGGCGCGTCGTCGAGCGTAACGATAGCGCTGCGGCCGGGATGCAGGAACGGCGCATCGGCGCTCTCGAGGGCTTTGAACGCCACGCGCGGCGAAATTCCAATCGCTTCCAAATACGTCTCGAGGATTCCCTTGATCGAAAAAAATCCCGCCGTGACGCTGTGCTCGCCGATTGCAGAAAGCGCGTAAGCTCCGTAGCTGATGGCGGCAAGATGATGGTGCTCGGTCGCCACGTCGCCGTCCATGCGGAAGGTCTTGCCCATTTCAAACGCGTGAAAGGCGCGGGCCTCGCGGTTCAAATTGAACCTGAGCGAGGTGATCAGGCCCGGCATCAGGCTCACGCGCAGCTCGCTGAGTTCCGCCGACAGCGGGTTGGTTACTTTGACCGGCCGCGGCGCGGCTTGAAGCCCCGAAAAGCGCGCGTTGTCGGCGGGCGCGATAAACGCGATGGTGGCGGCCTCGGTCAGGCCGCATCCCAGCATCACTTCGCGCGTGCCCTTCAAGAACTCGCGCTCGCGATTGACGGGAGCCAGCGCAGTGACGCGTTCAGGCAGCAGGGCCGGAATGTCCTCGAGACCGCCGAGCCGCGCGACTTCCTCGATCAGATCGGCCTCCTCGACCAGATCGGAGCGGAACGATGGAGGCACGACCGCGAGCACACCCTTGGCGCGCGTGCTCACTTGCGCGCCGAGCGATTTGAGACGGCTCCTGGCGACGGCCGGCGGTATCGCGGCGCCAAGCAACGATTCCATCGCGCCGAGGTCGAGCGCAATCTCGCGCGGCTCGGCTGTGCGCGGCTCGAAGTCGGCGATCGGCGACGCCTCGCGTCCGCGCGCGATCCTGCGGATCAAATCGGCGGCGCGAATCAGCGCGCCGACTTGTCCCGCTCGATCGATGCCGCGCTCGAAGCGGTAACTTGCCTCGCTGCGCAAACCCAGCCGCCGCGCCGTGCGCGCTATGGTCATCGGCTCGAAGTATGCGCTCTCGAGCAAAATAGTCCCGGTCGAATCGCCGACCTCGGAGTTGAGGCCGCCCATCACGCCCGCGATTGCGAGCGGCTTGTCGCTGTCGGCGATCAGCAGATCGTTCGGATCGAGCGCGCGGGGGACGTTGTCGAGCGTGACGAACTTGCGCGTATCGCCGGCGCGGCGGACGATGATCTTTCCGCCGGCGATTTTGCCGAAGTCGAACGCGTGCAACGGCTGGCCGAGTTCGAGCATTACATAGTTGGTCGCATCGACGACGTTGTTGAGCGCGCGCATCCCGCACAGTTCCAGCCGGCGCTTGAGCCACGCCGGCGAAGGACCGATCTTGATTCCGGTCATCGCGAGCGCGGCGTAGCGCGGGCATAGATCGGGCGCTTCGATCGAAACCGAAAACGAAAAGCGGGCTCCGTCAGGCGAGCCAGCCCAATGCGCCGCGCGTAACCTGGGCGCGCGCAGCCTGGCGGCGAACAATGCTGCGACCTCGCGCGCCAGGCCGAGAACCGACAGGCAATCGCCCCGATTCGGGGTGATTTCGACATCGAGCACGGTATCGTCGAGGTGCAAATACGCGGCCACGTCGCTACCAAGCGGCGCATCGGCGCCGAGCGCGAGGATTGCAGCATGATCCTGCGACAGGCCGAGCTCGCGCTCTGAGCAGAGCATGCCTTCGGAACGCACACCGCGAATGACGGCTGCCTCCAGGGGCGGCTGCTTGCCAAGCTGCGCGCCAACCAGAGCGAGTGGTGCTACCATGCCGGCCTTCACGTTGGGCGCTCCGCACACGACTTTGAATTGGCCCTTTTGGCCCGCGTCCACGTCGCAGAGATTCAGCCGGTCCGCGTTGGGATGCTTTTCGACGTGGAGCACCCTGGCGGCGAACACGCCCGCGAATCCGGGCGCGAGTTTTTCGACATTCTCGACAACCAGCCCCGCGTAACTTAGGCGCCGCGAGATTTCTTCGACCGGCGCGTCGATGCTGACGAAGTCTCTCAGCCAACTGAGCGGAAGCTTCATCGCACGCCTGCGCTGAGCGCCGGGAACTGGCTCAAAAAGCGGAGGTCGTTCTCGAAAAACAGACGCATGTCGTCAACGCCGAGCTCCAGCAGACCGGTGCGCTCGACGCCCATGCCGAAGGCGAAGCCCTGGTACTCGCCGGGATCGTACTCGACCGCGCGCATCACGTTGGGGTGGATCATTCCGCAGCCGAGCACTTCGGTCCATCCGGAATGCTTGCAGACCGGGCATCCGGCGCCGTCGCAGAGAAGGCAATGCATGTCGAGTTCGGCGCTCGGCTCGGTAAATGGAAAATAGCTGGCGCGAAAGCGCACCGCGGTCGTGCCGAAAAACGCGCGCGCGAATTCGGTCAGCACGCCCTTGAGATGTGCCATCGTGATGCGGCCGCGTTTATCGACCATGAAACCCTCGATCTGCGTGAACATCGGCGAGCTGCGCACGGTCAGGTCGTCGCGTCGATAGCATCGGCCGGGACAAACGACCGCCAGCGGCGGCCGGCGTTTTTCCATCACGCGGATCTGGCCATTCGAGGTATGCGTTCGCAGCAGCATCCCGCCCTCGAGGTAGAAGGTGTCTTGCATGTCGCGCGCCGGATGATGCGGCGGGAAGTTGAGCGCCGCGAAGTTGTGAAAGTCGTCCTCGATATCCTGGGTCATCGCGACTTCGAAGCCCATGGACTCGAAAATTTGCAACATTTTTTCGAGAATGTCGGTGATTGGATGGATGTGGCCGCGCGCGATGCGCATGCCGGGCAGCGTCACGTCGAGGCGTTTTTCATTGAGCGATTTCGTCAGCGCCGCGGCTTTGAGTTTCTCGCTCAGAGTCTCGATGCGCGCTTCGACTTCGCGCTTGATCTGATTGATGAGTTGGCCGATGGCGGGCCGCTCCGCGCCCGGAACCTCGCGCATCCCGCGCATGATTTCCGTAAGCTCACCCGAGCGGCCGAGCACGCGCACCCGAACCGCGTCGATTTGCGCTTCGCCGGCGTCGTCGGCGAGTTCCGCCATCGCACGGTGCCTGATTTCTTCGAGTTGTTCTCTCATCGTGGTCTTCCCCGCATCTCCAGCTCAGTCCGGCCATTGATCCGTTGTGCAATGTTGCAGCAACGAAAAACAAAAAACCACGCGGGCAATCACCCACATGGTCTCCTGGTGCGCGGCGCTTGGAACGGCGCGGCTCTATGCTGCTTGCAAGCCGAGCGCGCTCTTCGCGGTGCGCACCAGCTCGGTAAACAATCCGTCGCGCTCCTGCGCGAGCTTCGCGAGCATCTTGCGATCGACCTCGACGCCCGCTTTCTTCAGCCCGTTCATCAGCGCGCTGTACGAGATTCCGCTTTCGCGGGCGAGCGCGTTGATACGCGCAATCCAGAGCGTGCGGTAATCGCGCTTTTTCTGCTTGCGATCGCGATAGGCGTAGGTGAGGCCCTTTTCGAGCGTCGAGCGAGCCTGCCGGTAGAGTTTGCGCCCGCCGACGAAACCGGAGGCGAGCTTGAGTTGACGCTTATGACGGCGGCGCGTCTTGGGTCCGCCTTTGGCGCGAGGCATCGGGGTCGAATCCTTCCTTGGTAGATATCCGGTGAGTTAATCGGCCGCGTTCAAGCGTACGGCATCATTATCTTAACTTTTTCGGCGTCGGCCTTGCCCAGGATACCGGTCCTGCGGAGCCGCGCTTTCTGTTTCGGATTTTTGGCCGAGAACATGTGGCGGGCATACGCGTGTTTGAACTTGACCTTGCCGCTCTTGGTCACGGAAAAGCGCTTGGCGGCGGTACGGCTGGTCCTGATTTTCGGCATACGATAGTCGCTTTGCTTCTTTCCTGAAATTTTCTCCTATCGCGGCGTCAGCAGCACGGACATGTTACGTCCTTCCATCCGTGGCGTGCCTTCCGCCTGCGCGATGTCCGTAACCTGCGCGATGATTCTCTCGATCAGCGCCCGTCCGAGTTCCGGATGGGTGATCGCGCGGCCGCGGAACGAAACCGTGAGCTTAACACGATGACCTTCTCCAACAAAGCGCTTGATGTGATTAACTTTGAAGTCCACATCATGCTTGCCGGTCGCCGACCCCATCTTCACTTCCTTGATCATGCTGATGGTGTGCTTTTTGGAGTCGTGCGACTTTTTCTTCTGCGCGTATCGGTACTTGTCGAAGTCGGTGACCCGGCACACCGGGGGCGTCGCCGTCGATGAGACCTCGACCAGGTCCAGGCCGCGGCCCTCCGCCACTTTGATCGCCTCACGCAGGGGCAGGATTCCGATCTGGCTGCCGTCGGCGTCGATTACACGGACTTCTTGAGCGCGAATCAGGTTATTGACGCGAATCGCGGGCTCCCTTGAGGGCGGGGTTCTGAAATCTCTTCGGATAAAGCACCTCCTCCGGCTCGGTGGCCGGATGAACTTCCTAAGCCGGGATCGGCTCCTTCTTCAATAGCTCGACCAGCGCCGCAAGCGGCATCGCATTGCTCTTCTCGCCGCGCAGCAGCCGGAGCGACACCGATCGATCGGCGGCCTCGCGCTCGCCGACCACGACCATATACGGCACCTTGGCGAGTTCGGCCTCGCGAACCTTGAAACCGAGCTTCTCGTTGCGGATGTCGGCATGGGCGCGGAATCCCTCGCGCCTGAGCAGGCCGGTGACTTCGCCCGCATAGGTCTCGACCTTTTCGCTGAGCGAGAGCACCCGCACCTGCTCCGGCGCGAGCCACAAAGGCAGCACGCCGCCGGTATGTTCGATCAGCACGCCGATAAAGCGTTCGAGCGAGCCCAGGATCGCGCGATGAATCATCACGGGACGTTCTTCGGCGCCGGCGCTGTTGGTGTAGGTCAGGTCGAAGCGCTCGGGGTTGTTGGGATCGAGCTGGATCGTCGCGACCTGCCACCTGCGCTTGAGCGCGTCGGACACGTAAATCTCGATCTTGGGGCCGTAGAACGCGCCTTCCTTCGGATTTATCTCGTACGCGATTTCGTTGCGCTTCAATGCGTTGCCGAGCTTTGCCTCGGTCACCCGCCATTGCTCTTCGGTGCCGAGATGCTTGTCCGGCATGGTCGCGAGCTTGAACTCGACGCGTTCGAAACCCAGCGCGCCGTAAACGTCGCGCACCATTTGGAGATTCAGCGCGATTTCGTCCTCGATCTGATCTTCCCGGCAGAAGATGTGCGCGTCGTCCTGCGACATCGCGCGCACCCGCATCAGGCCGTGCAGCGTGCCCGAGCGTTCCGCGCGATGCAGCCTGCTGAACTCCGCCAGGCGCAGCGGAAGATCGCGGTACGAGCGCTTCTCGGCGCGGTACACCAGCGCATGGCCGGGGCAATTCATGGGCTTGAGCCCGTAGCCGTGATGCCATCCGTCGGGACCGGTATCGATAGTATGCGTATCGCTGTCGGGATCCGGCGACAGGAACATGTTCTCGCGGAAATTTTCCCAATGCCCGGAGGTATTGAAAAGCTCGTTCTTGAAAATCAGCGGCGTGACCACCTCGTCGTAGCCGTAGCGCCGGTACAGTCGCCGCATGTAGTCAACGAGCGCGTTGAAGATGATGACGCCCTTGGGCAGGTAGAACGGCGAGCCCGGCGAGATTGGATCGAAGATGTAGAGGCCCATCTCGCGGCCGAGCTTGCGATGGTCGCGCTGGCGGGCGAGCTCGACGAGTTTCAGATGCTCCTCGAGCGCCTCCTTGCCGGCGAACGCGGTGCCGTAGATTCGCGACAGCATCGCGTTGTGCTCGTCGCCGCGCCAATACGCGCCGGCCACGCTGGTGAGCTTGAATGCCTTGAGATAGCGGGTCGAGGGGACGTGCGGTCCGCGGCAGAGATCCATCCAGTCGCCCTGGCTGTAGATCGACACCTGATCGTCCGGGATGCCCTGGATTATCTCGACCTTGTATTTCTCGCCCATCGCCGAGAATTTGCGGATGGCGTCCTCGCGCGAGACTTCGGTCCGCTGGATCTTGTGGTCGGCCTTCACCAGCTCGCGCATCTTCGCTTCGATCTTCGGCAGATCCTCGACCGTGAACGGCGCGGGAGGCGCGAAGTCGTAGAAGAACCCGTCCTCGATTACCGGACCGATCGTCACCTGCGTGCCGGGATACAGCGATTGCACCGCCATCGCCATCAGATGTGCGGTGGAATGACGGATTACCTCGAGACCCTCGGGCGAGTCGGCCAGCACCGGCTCGACCGACGCGTCGTGCTCGAGCTTGCGCGTGAGATCGACGACCTTGCCGTTGACGCGCGCGGCCACCAGCTCGCGGCTCGGAATCCCGTCCAGTACGTCGCGAACGATAGTGCCAACCGGCACGACGCGCGATTCGCCGTTCAAGGTTACGGTTACTTGGGAACTCATCAGGCGAAGATTCTAATCATTGCGGGGTACGGAGCGAACTTCAGGCGCATATGAAATGAACTGGCGGGACGAAATTCGCGCGCGAGGCGGTGGGCACGGACCTGGTAGGCACGGGCGGGATTGAACCGCCGACCTCTTCCGTGTCAAGGAAGCGCTCTCCCACTGAGCTACGTGCCTTCACGGGCGAGGGGTATTGAGTAGATACGTCAAGCAAACGCAAACGGTAACCGATATTGGGCTGGCGGGCAACCGAAGCATCGCGCATCCCGATTCAGCGTGGGCCGGCAGGCGACCGTAACGGGGGCATCTGCTAAGCTTGCGCGCCAAGTATCGCGCGCGCACGGAGGGACAGTCACGGACTTAAGAAAATGGATCGCGAGCGCATAGTGCAGCTGTTCTTCTTCGGCTTTCTGGCCGTGATGGCCTACGAGCTGTACGAACTGCTGTTGCCGTTCCTGACGCCCCTGGCGTGGGGAATCCTGCTCGCATTCATGGCGCATCCCGCGCTGATCGAAGTCGAAAAGTACGTCAAGCGGCGATCGCTGTCGACGGCGATCATCAGCGTGGTCGTCGGCCTCGTCGTGGTGCTGCCGGCAATCTGGGCGTCGGGCCGCCTCGTGGTAGAGGCGCAGACGCTCTACGCGCAGGCCACGGAAATGGTGAATAGCGGCGGCGTGATGAAGCTGCACGATCGGCTGGTTAACACCGAACTCGGCGCATGGGTCGCCAAACGGATGGGGGAACGCGGTTACAAGCTCGACGAGGAGCTGCCCAAGCTCACGCTGCAAGCGGCGCAGATGACCAGCGATTACGTGGCCAGGAATGCGACCCAGGCCGCGAAAAACGTCCTCTCGTTCATCATCGACTTCGGAATCACGCTGCTCGCGTTTTTCTACATGCTGCGCGACGGCGACTACTACTACCGCAGCCTGCGCGAGCTGACCCCGCTGCATGAAGATGACAAGAAGGCGATTTTCGATACGCTGCGCACGACGCTGTCGTCGGTGATGCGCGGCCTGATGCTGTCCGCCGTGCTGCAGGGCGTGACGATCGGCCTGGGCATGCTGATCTTCGGCGTGCCGTACTGGCTGTTCCTGGCGATTGCATCGTCTGCCGCGGGACTGATGCCAATCGGCGGCACTGCACTGGTATGGATTCCCGCGACGCTCTACCTGGGCTTTGCGTCGAGCTGGTCGGCGGCGGTCGGCCTGGTCATCTGGTGTTCGATCGCGCTCGCGGTCATCGACAATTTCGTCAAGCCGCTGGCGATGAAGCACGGCACGGGCCTGCCCACTATCGCGCTGTTTCTCGGGATTCTCGGCGGGCTCGAAGCGTACGGGCCGCTTGGCCTGTTCCTGGGCCCCGCGATTATGTCGGTGTTTGCGGCTCTGCTGCGCGTCTATAGAAAGGAATACTCGGGCAGGCGCAAGGAAGCAGCCTGAGCGCCTGGCACGCACACAGTTCGCCCCGGAGAAAAAATCAATGAAATACGCAATCGTGACAGGAGGAGCGCGCGGACTCGGACTCGGGATCGTGAACGCGCTGCTGGAAGAAAAGGTGGTCGAGAGGGTAGCCGTCATCGATCGCGATCTGGCGCCGCCACCCGCCGCGATCGCCGCCCAGGTTCAAGGCTTCGCCGCCGACGTCACCGACGAGAAGCAGGTGCATGGCGCGGTCGAGGAGATTGTCTCCCGCTTCGGCGCTCATCCGGACGTGCTATGCAACAACGCCGGCGGCGGCGATCGGGCATGGTTCGAGAGTGGGAATCAACGCGAGTGGGACAGCGTCGAAACGTGGCGCCGCTATGTCGATCTCAACCTGAACTCGGTTTATCTGGTGTCGCGCGAGGTTGCGCCGCGGATGAAGAGTGGCGCCGCGATCTGCAACACCTCATCGGTTGCCGGCCTGCAGGCGTCTCCGATGCTTGCCGCATACGCCGCGGCCAAGGCTGGCGTGATCTCGTACAGCAAAACGCTCGCACTCCAGCTTGGTCCGGCCGGAATTCGCGTCAACGCGGTTGCCCCGGGGCTCATCTACACCAAAGTATGGCAGGATTTGGGCGCGGTGCTCGGCGGCGGCGATGCGAACGCGCGCACGGTCTTCGACTCGGTGGTGGGCCAGCTCGTTCCGCTCGGCCGCGAACAGACCGTCGAGGATATCGGCCGCGCGGTGGCGTGGCTCTGCTCCGACAAGGCGATTAACGTGACCGGCCAGGTGATCGCCGTCGATGGCGGAATCCTGCTGGGGCAAGCGCGCCTGGGCGAGGGCTAGGGCGCTGTCGGTTTACTCTCGCTGTTAGGTGCCTCTCCCCCCGTATGGCGCCTCCCAATCGCGCCGCTATAAAATGCGCGTCTGGAGAGTCGCCCATGAGCGACAAAGAGCAAAAGGCGCTCTATATCGTTCAACGTCTCGTCGATTCCGGCTTTCGCGCCGTCTTCGCCGGCGGATGTGTGCGCGATCGAATTCTTGGCGTCGAGCCCAAGGATTACGACGTCGCCACCGACGCGCGTCCCCAGGTGGTGCAGAAACTGTTCGATCGCACCGTGGCGGTCGGGGCCAAGTTCGGCGTGATCGGCGTGCTGATCGACGACGATCTGTTCGAGGTCGCGACGTTTCGCGCCGATGCCGAATATGTCGATGGACGCCGGCCCTCGTCGGTGCGCTTCGGCGCGATCGAGGAGGATGCTGTTCGCCGCGACTTCACCATTGGCGGAATGTTTTACGATCCGATCGCCGGCCGCCTGATCGATTTGGTCGGCGGGATGCGCGATCTGCGCGCCGGAATCATCCGCGCGATCGGAAATCCCTACGACCGCTTCGACGAGGATCATTTGCGCATCCTGCGCGCCGCACGCTTCGCCGCGCGGCTCAACTTCACGATCGATCCGGCGACCTGGGCCGCGATGAAACGCGCCGCGCCGACGATCATCGGAATAGCGGCCGAACGAATCGGCGAAGAAATCGTGATGATGATGACCGAGGGCGCCGCCGCGCGCGCGATGGATCTGATGATGGACAGCGGCCTGATGCAATTGATCCTGCCCGAAGTCGTCCTGATGCCCGGATGCGCGCAGCCGGAAAATTTCCATCCCGAGGGCGACGTGTACACCCATACGCGGATCGGCGTCGCGATGCTTCCCGCCGGATGCAGCGAGACCGTTGCGTTCGGAATCCTGCTGCACGACATCGCCAAACCGCAATGCCGTGCGGTCACCGGCGACAAGGTCACGTTCTATGGGCATACCGAGGATGGCGCCGTGATGGCGGCGGAAATCATGGCGCGGCTCAAGCGCTCGCGCGCGGTCCAGGAGCGGGTCGCATACCTGGTGAAGAATCATCTGAAGCTCTGCATGGCGCCGCGGATGCGCCCGGCGACGTTGAAAAGAATGCTCGCGGAAGACGGGTTTGACGAATTGATGGAAGTCGCGTTTATGGACGCGATGGCGTCGAGCTCTTACCTGGGCTTCTGGCACTTTTGCCGCCGCGCAATGACGACGATGACCGCGGCCGAGATTCGGCCACCGCGTTTAATCGGCGGCGAAGACCTGAAGCAGTTGGGATTTACGCCCGGGCCGCGCTTCAAGGAAATTTTGAAGGACGTCGAGGATCATCAACTCGACGGCGCGCTCGAAACCCGCGAAGCCGCGCTCGAATATGTGCGCATCCATTACGGCGTAAGCGCCGCCTAGTTGCTCCGCGCCAACGCCATAACCAAGCGCTTCGGCCGTACGCTCGCGCTCGACGCGGTCGATTTCGAAGCGCTCCCCGGCGAGATTCACGCGCTGGTCGGCGAAAACGGCGCCGGCAAGACCACCTTGATGAACGTGCTGGCCGGCTCGCTCGCCGCCGACCGTGGCGAAACCATCCTCGATGGACGAGCCGCTGCGGGCAGGCTCGCCGCGCGCGGCGCTGGCGGCCGGAATTGCGGCGGTGCATCAGAGCCCGATGCTGTTCGAGCGGATGACGTGGGAGGAAAATCTCGCGTTGGGCGGCTTCGACACCGGCGCCGGCGCGCTCGACCTCGATGCAATCGCGACGCGTGCGCGCTCGCTCGCCGCGAAACTCGGATTCGAAATGCCGCCGGCGGGCGCCACCGTCGAGAATCGTTCAGTTGCCGAGCGCGTCCGGCTCGAAGTGCTGCGCGCGCTCAGCTTCAATCCGCGGGTCCTGATTCTCGACGAACCGACCAGCGTGCTCGCTCCATCGGAGCTGACCGCATTCCTGGACTTGCTGCGCAATCTGCGCGGCGAGGGCCGAATCGTCGTGCTGATCACCCACAAGCTTGCCGAAGCAATCGCAGTCGCCGATCGAATCACCGTGTTGCGCCGCGGCCGCGTGGTCGCCCGCACGACTCCGGCCGAGACCAGCGAGGAGAAATTGGCCGGCCTGATGATTGGCGAAATCGTGGCTCAGCCTGCCGCGTCCGCGACGCCGCCGCATTCGGGCGATCCCGTGCTCCAAATCGAAGATCTGACCCTCGACGATCATACCGGCCGCCGGATTCTCGACCGGCTTTCGTTTCGCGTCGCCGCCGGCGAAATAGTGGGAATTGCCGGCGTTGACGGCAACGGCCAGACCGAACTGGTCGAATTGCTTGCGGGCGCACGCCGGCCGAGCAGTGGGAAAATAACGGTGCTTGACGGGTCGTCGGACGGCGCGATGGCGGTGATACCGCAAAATCGCGACCTCGACGGACTCATCCTCGACATGCGGCTGTGGGAAAACCTGATTCTCGCGCGTCCGCTCCGGGAGCGGGTGACATCGCACGGATGGTTGGACACCGCGCGCGCGATCGATCTTTGCCGCGAACTCATCGATCGTTTTCGTATCCATGTTCCCGGTCCCGAAACGATCGCCGGCGCGCTTTCGGGCGGCAACCGGCAGCGCCTGGAAGTGGCGCGCGCGATCGCGTCGCGGCCGCGAGTCATCGTCGCGCACAATATCTGCCGCGGCCTCGACCTCGCCGCGACCGCCGAAGTCCATCGCACGATTCTCGACTTCTCCGCGGGCAGCGGCGCGGTGATTCTGATTTCGAGCGACCTCGACGAGTTGCTCGCGATATGCGGGCGGCTGCTGATTATCAGCCGCGGAAAAATCCGTGAGACCAATCCCGGCGAGCGCGATCCCGAGCGGCTGGGCCTGCTGATGGCCGGGGCGCGCGACTGATGCTGTCCTCGATTGCGAAACCGTTTGCAGCGCTGGCGCTCGCCGCCGCGCTCATCTCGATCGTGCTCGCCGCTCTCGGCGCGTCTCCGCTCGGCGTGTTCGCGGCGCTTGGCGAAGGCGCGTTCGGCAACTGGTACGCATGCGTGGATACAATTGTGAAATCCACGCCGCTGGTTTTCACCGGGCTTGCAGTCTCGCTCGCTTTCTCGGGCGCGCTATGGAATATCGGCGCAGACGGGCAGCTTACGATCGGCGCGATCGCGGCCGGCGCGATCGGTCCGCATCTCGGCAATTTTCCGCATGCGATCGCAATTGCGATCATTCTCGCCGCCGGCGCGCTTGGCGGCGCGGTTTGGGGCGGCGTGGCGGGATGGCTGCGCGCGCGGCGCGACGTAAACGAAGTTATCAGCACGATCATGCTGAACTTCGTCGCCGTGCAGGCGCTCAGTTGGGTCGTGCATGGACCGCTGATGGAACCGTCGCGCGCGTATCCGACCAGCTCGCCAATCGCACGCGCCGCCCAGCTTGAATTCTACTTTGCGCCGAGCCGCATCAACCTGGGCATGATCCTCGCAGTCGTGCTCGCCGCCGCGTGCTACCTGCTGTTGTTCCGCACCGGAGCCGGATTCGAGCTGCGCGCGATGGGCCGCAACCGGCGCGCCGCGACATTCTTCGGCATCCGAATCCCGTCGCTCACGTTGTGGGTGATGGCGCTGTCAGGCGCTCTGGCCGGGCTTGGCGGCGCGGTGCAGATCTCCGCGATTTCGCATCGATTGTACGAGAAGCTCTCGCCCGGATGGGGTTTCGAGGCAATTGCGGTCGCATTGGTGGCGCGCCTGAATCCACTCGGCATCATTCCCGCCGCGATCCTGTTCGGCGCGCTCGACAACGGCTCGCAGGCGATGCAGCGAACTCAGGGTGTCTCGCCGGAGCTGGTGCAGGTTATCCAGGGTCTCGTCATTTTGATCATCCTGGCGTTCGACACCCCGGCCTGGAGCGGACTCCGCGAGCAGATTTTCGGCGCGCCAAATGATGCGGCCGCGGTGCCGCCGGTTGCGGAGATGCCTGATGCTTGAAGCGTTCCTCGTCTCGGCGATCACCATGGCGACGCCCATCCTGCTGGCCGCGCTGGGCGAGCTGCTCGTGGAGGAAAGCGGCGTAATCAATATTGGCATCGAAGGCGCGATGCTGGCGGGCGCGTTCGCTGCGCTTGCGATCGCGTACTTCAGCGGCAGTACCGCGCTGGGCTTGGCGGGCGCAATCGCGGCGGGTGTCGCGATCAATGCGATCTTTGCGATCCTGGTGGTGAATCTCGCCGTCAACCAGGTCGTGACTGGAACCGCGGTCAGCATCCTGGCGCTGGGATTAACCGGCGTCTTCTATCGCAAGCTGTTCGGCGTGACCGGCAAGGCGTTTATGGTGGCGCCGATTGCGAAAATCCCGCTCGGTCCGCTGGCGCGAATCCCGCTTCTCGGTCCGGTGCTCTTCAATCACAACGGACTGGTGTACTTCACGTTCATTCTCGTGCCGGCGCTTTGGTACGCGATCGCGCGCACGCGCTATGGCCTGCGACTTCGCGCTTGCGGTGAGCGTCCCGAAGCGGCGGACGCGCTCGGACTCGGCGTAATCGCAATCAGATGGCAGGCGCTGATCGTGTCGGGAGCGCTGACGGGCCTGGCTGGCGCATTTTTGACGCTCGCGTACGCCAACACGTTCGTCGAGAATATCTCGGCTGGCCGCGGCTTCGTTGCGCTGTCGGTGGTCATCGTCGGACGATGGAATTCGTGGGGTCTGGCGGCCGCGTCGGTGCTGTTCGGCGCCGCGATGGCGTTGCAATTCGGATTGCAGGCGCTCGGTACCGTCGTACCGTACCAACTGTTTCTTGCGCTCCCCTATGCGCTGACGTTGGTGGTACTGGCGGGCTTTGGCGGACAGGCGGCGGCGCCGAGCGCGCTTGGCGAACCGTATCGCCGCCAATGAGCAGGGGTGAACTCGCAGATTCCCCATCTGCGCGCGATGATGTAGGTTGATCTGCGATGCCGACGCTAACGCCCATCCCCAGAGATGCGTCATTTCTGATGGCGGATTGCGCGGCTTGCGGCAAGCCGGTGCTGACCTACGTCGCGCTCGACGACGATGGCGCCGAACGCCGCGTCTGTGTGCATTGCGACACCGCCGTCGCCGACCATCTCAAATGGGTCTCGCCCGGCGAACTCGAGCAGGCGGGTTATTATTTTGGCGCGCCGCCCGCCGACGCCGGCGCCGCCGCGGGCGAGCAGGGCGGTTGCAGCACAGGCTGCGGCAGTTGCGCCGTCAAGAAGCATTGAGCGCGCCGGTCTGGCGCAGCGCTTCATAAACCACGATCGACACCGCGTTGGAGAGATTGAGGCTCCGGACGCCCGCCTCGAAGATTGGAATCCGATACGCACGGTCAATTCTTTCAAGCACGAAATCGCGGCCCAGGCCTGCCGTCTCGCAGCCAAAGAAAAGAAAATCGCCGCGCGCATAGTGCGCATCGAGATAGGTCGCGTCGGCGTGAGTCGAGAAAAATTTCGTCTTTTTCACCTTCGTTGCCGGCGGATCGCGATGCATCGCGGCGAACTGCTCCCATCCTTCATACGTGCGCAAATCCACCAGCGGCCAGTAGTCGAGGCCGGCGCGCTTGAGGTAGCGATCCTCGAGCGAGAATCCGAGCGGACCCACCAGGTGGAGCCGGGCCTTGGTCGCGGCGGCCAGACGGGCGATCGATCCCGTGTTCTGCGGAATCTCGGGGCGAACCAGGACGATGTGCAGATTCGGCTCGGCCAGATGCATCAGGTGCCTGGCGCTGGCGCGCTAGCGAGAGGGTACCGATATCCCCTGAGATTGACGTAGAAACGGCCCGCGTCATCGGATTCGAAGCAGTCACTGAGATGGTAGTAGGCGGAGCGAAGGAAGCGTGCGCGAGCATCGCCGCCCTTGACGCGCGAGTAGAGGACGTGGCCGGCGCCGATCTCCAGCGCGGTGGGATCGAGCGGCTCGTAGGTCTCGTCGTTCAGCACCATCAGGAATCCGCCCAGCTCGTCGTCTTCGAGCGCCTTGACTACGTAGGGTGTGTCCTCGACCGCGATCGGCGCGCGTTCTTCGGCGACTTGCAGATAGTAGCTGCCGTCGGGATCGCGCTTGATGCTCCGGCTGAAGAGCAGCGAGATTCGCGGGTTCTCGATCCGCTCGTCGTCGCTGTACCAGTTGCCGTCGCGCCGAAACGAGATCTTCCCTGATTCAGCCGTATAGAATCCCGCCCGCGCCATCGCAACCTACTTGCCCGGTTCTTCCATCTTCACTTGTCACGACTATCGAGGATGATCGTCACCGGGCCGTCATTGACGATTTCCACTTCCATCATCGCGCCGAACTCACCGCTCTCAACCTTAACATCGCGAATGCGCGCGAGCGAGAGAAAGTGCTGGTAGAGGCGGCGCGCTTCGTCGGGCGCGGCTGCCCCAATGAACGACGGCCGGCGGCCTGAATTCGTGTCGGCGAGCAACGTGAATTGCGACACGACCAGCAGCGCGCCACCGACCTGCGCCAGCGAGCAGTTCATCTTGCCGGCGTCATCGGCGAATACGCGCATGCCGACGATTCTATCTACAAGATACGCCGCGTCAGCCTCGCTGTCGCCGCCGGCAACTCCCAGCAGCACGACAAACCCGCGAGCGATTTTGCCCACGATGCGCCCGTTGCAGCGCACCTCCGCGCGGCTGACGCGTTGAACCACCGCCCGCATACTTGCGTCATATAATAGCGAGCGGCGCAAGGCGAAACCCTTTGTGGTCTGGGCGGGCCGTCGCGTACTATAATTCGAAACGATAATGATTCCCGTCTTGTTCCACCTGGGCCCGCTGACCGTTTACAGCTTCGGGCTGATGATGGCGCTTGGATTCCTGGCGGCCGACTACGTTATCCGCCTCGAATGCGTCCGCCGCGGCTTCGATCCCGAATATTCCTCCTCGATCGTGATCGCGGCAGCCGTGATGGGGCTGGTCGGTTCGCGCATCTACGCGATCCTGGACGATCTGCCCACGTACCTTGCCGATCCCAAGTTGATGATCTTCTCCGGCTCGGGATTCGTATTCTACGGCGGCATGATCGGTGGAATCCTCGGCGCTTACATTGTTTCGCGGTGGTATCGAATCGGATTCGCCGCGACGATGGACATGTGCGGGCCTGCGCTTGCCGTCGGGCAGGCAATCGGCCGAATCGGATGCCAGCTCGCTGGCGACGGCGACTGGGGACTGCCGTCCACGATGCCGTGGGCGATGGCCTATCCTCGCGCGATCGTCGGCTGGAACTCCCAGACCGTGCTGAAATTGGACGAGCATTACCGCCTCGTCTCCGGCTTCTTCCCCGGCGTCCGCGTGCATCCGGCGCCGGTTTACGAAACTATTCTGTATCTCGGCTTGTTCGCGATATTGTGGTCGATGCGCAAGACGTCTCATCCGGCCGGCCGGATTATGTATTGGTACCTGGTGCTGGCGGGCGCCGCGCGCTTTCTGGTCGAGTTCGTACGAATCAATCCGCGGGTCTTCCATGATCTCAGTGAGGCGCAACTGATTGCGATCGCGATGATGATCGGCGGCGGCGTCGCGTTGATTCTCAGCAGGGAAAAGGACCAGGCAGAAAGCGGCCAGCGGCCCGGCGAAAAAAACCGGCGTCCGGCGATGGACGCGGCGCGGGCCTGAGCGCGATGGAGATCAAGGACAAAATCCTCTACCTCGTCGCCGCCATCGTCGTGATGACCGGCCTTACGCTCGTCGCGCTCAGCGGGCATCGCGGCGCACGCATCGCTACGACCTCACCGGAAACGGCAGCGCAATCCCCGGCGACGGTGGCGGCCGGCAGTCGAGCGGCCGACTTCAAGCTCGAGACCCTGGACGGACAAACTGTTTCGCTCCAATCGCTGCGCGGCAAAGTCGTATTTCTGAACGTATGGGCTACCTGGTGCGGCCCGTGCCGGGAAGAAATGCCCTCGATGCAGACGCTGTACGACGACTTCAAGGGCAACAAGGACTTCGTGATGCTGGCCGCCAGCCAGGACACCAGCGGCCGCTCGGTGGTGGCGTCCTATGTCGCGAAGAACGGATTCCATTTCACAATACTGCTCGACCCCGAAAACAAGATCAGCGAGACTTACGACGTGAGCGGGGTGCCCGAGACTTTCATAATCGATCGCAAGGGCCAGATAGTCGCGCACCACATGGGCGCATTCGACTGGTCGCGGCCTGACGTCAAGGACGCCTTGCAGCAACTGCTCGACTCAAAGCAGGGGTGACCCCTGCACCCAATGTTAACGCCGCGCTGCGTTGTCGCGCGCGGCCCCTGTCAACGGCTTAATCAATCGCGTCGAGCAGGCTCGGCGCGATAAATCTGCTATTATTTACCGTAACGGGGGCGGTGTCGCAGCCGTATGCATTAGAGCGCGGCATCTGCTTAAATTAAATCTCCAAATTTACAATCGAGAGTCCAAAGCAGCACTAAATAAATGTCAATGATCAAAAGACATCGATGGTCCATCACCTTGGCGGTCTCCCTGGTTGCCTGTTTCCTTGTCCTCCAGGAGGTCGCCGTGCGTCGAGCGCAGGCGCTCTCGAACGACACCTACCAGGAGCTCGACACATTCGCGAGCGTGCTGGCAATCGTGCAGAAAAACTACGTCGAGCCGGTATCGACCAAAAAGCTGATCGACGGCGCCATCAGCGGCATGCTGGCGTCGCTCGACCCGCATAGCGCCTACCTCACGCCCGACCTGTACCGCGACCTCGAAGTCGAGACGCGCGGCAGCTTCGGCGGACTCGGAATCGAAATAACCATCAAGAACGGCGCGCTCACCGTCGTTGCGCCGATCGAGGACACGCCGGCGTATCGCGCCGGACTCAAGGCCGGCGACCAGATCATCAAGATCGACGACGACTTCACCAAGGACATGTCGCTCACCGAGGCGGTCAAGCGGATGCGCGGGCCCAAGGGCAGCAAGATCAGGCTGACGCTTCATCGCAACGGCGTGGCCGAGCTGTTCACGGTGACGCTCGCGCGCGACGTCATCAAGATTCAGTCGGTCAAGTCGAAGACGCTCGACGGCGGCTACGGATACATCCGCGTCACCACCTTCCAGGAGAACACGGGCGAGGGGGTGGAGAAGGCGATTGACGGATTCGAATCGAAGGAGCACGGCAAGCTCAAGGGAATCGTGTTCGATCTGCGCGACAATCCGGGCGGATTGCTGAACCAGGCGGTAAAGGTTTCGGACGATTTTCTCGACGGCGGGCTGATCGTTTACACGCAGGGGCGCGAGGAAAATCAGCAACAGAAATACTTCTCGCACAAGAAGCCGGACTTCGTTGACTATCCGATGGTGGTGCTGGTCAACGGCGGCAGCGCGAGCGCCAGCGAAATCGTCGCCGGCGCTTTGCAGGATCAGAAGCGCGCCGTCATTCTCGGCACCCAGACCTTCGGCAAAGGCTCGGTGCAGACGATTCTGCCGCTCGACGATCATTCCGCGCTGCGGCTGACCACGGCGCGCTACTACACTCCCACCGGGCGCTCGATCCAGGCGGTGGGAATCACACCCGACGTCGATGTAGAGCCGCCCAAGGAAACGATCGCATCGCTGACGCAGCAGGGCGCCGAGTTCGACGAAAACCCGGAGATCCACGAGTCCGATTTGCCCCATCATTTCCAGAACGGGCAGAAGAAGGATGACAAGAATCCTGCGACCGGCGCGGCTGCTGTGCCCGGGACCGGAAAGGGCGACAAGGGCCCCGGCGCGAAGGGCGCCAAGGCCAAAGAGGAAAAGGACGTGCAGCTCGATCGCGCGATCGACATCCTCAAGCATTGGAACACGTTCAAGCTCCAGCTTGCCAAGGGCGAGTCGCAGCCGGCGGTATCCGAGGGCGACAGCGTCAAGTCGAAGGGCGACTAGACGACGGCAATAGAATCGATCGCAACGCGCCGGGCATCGTGATGTCCGGCGCGTTTTTTTTCACGCCGGCGCGGGTTGTTGTTGCCGCCGGTCGCTCGCATCCCGAACATTGGCCAGCAACTGATCGCGAGAGCCGGTTTTGATGGTAGCCTCAATGTTCAGGACGATCACGCATGGGACAACGACGACGATTCCTGATCACCGGGACCGGCGCCGGCGTGGGCAAGACCACTGTCGGATGCGCGCTCGGATTCGCATTGCGGGCGCGTGGGATGCGCGTGGGCGTAATGAAACCGGTAGAAACCGGATGCGCGGAAATTGACGGCGAGCTGAAGCCCAGAGATGCGGATGCGTTGGCGCTGGCAGTTGGTTCGCTTCTGCCAATGGAGTTGATTTGTCCGTATCGCTATCGCTCGACGCTCGCACCCGCCGCTGCGGCCGCCATCGATCGGCTGCCGCCACCCGACCTTGCGAATATCGCGCGATGCTTTGGCGAAATCGCCGCGGATAACGACATCGTGCTCGTCGAAAGCGCGGGCGCGATCGTCGCGCCGATTACCGGCGACAGCGATTTCGCCGATCTGGCCGCGATGCTCGGCCTCGAAGTCATCGTGGTGGTGGGAAATCGGCCCGGATGTATGGACGCGACTACGCTGGCGCTTCAACGATGCGAGAGCCGGGGACTCAAAGTCGCTGTCGCCGGCTACATCCTTTGCGATTGCGAGCCGACAGCTTCATCCGCGACCGATGACACCGAGGCGGCGCTGAAGCGAATCGCCAAGGCTCCGTGCCTTGGCCGGATGAGGTATCGCGAGCCTCTGGCCAGGACAATCGTCGAACAGCTTATCTAATGCGCCATATAGGTGCCTGGCAACTCGTTCTGATAAGCTAAACGACCATGGACGGGCAGCTCGATCTTTCGATCCGCGGCCGCCGCTCGGGCGCGATCAGCGTATCGGACCTGGTGAGGATGGTACGCGACGCGCTCGACGCCAGCCTCGGCGAGCATTGGGTGGTCGGCGAGATCTCGAATGCGCGGCTGGCGCCGTCGAATCATTTTTACTTCACGCTCAAGGACTCGCGCAGCGCGATCAACGTCGTGATGTTCAAGTCGGCGTTCAACCGGATGCGGTTCAAAGCCGTCGACGGGATGGAAGTGATTGTTCGCGGACGGGTGCAAATCTTCGAACAGCGCGGCGCGTTGCAGCTTTACGCCGAGGAAATGGAGCCGCGCGGCGTCGGCGCGTTGCAGGTCGCCTTCGAGCAGTTGAAGCGGCGGCTGGAGGCCGAGGGGCTGTTCGATCGGGCGCGCAAACGCGCGATGCCGTATCTGCCGCGCAGAATCGGAATCGTGACAGCGCGCGCTGGCGCGGGACTGCGCGACATGCTGCGCATCTTGTTCGATCGATTCCCGAACCTGCAAGTGATTTTCAGGCCCGCGAAGGTGCAGGGCGACGGCTCCGCTCAGGAGATCGCGGATGCGATCGCCGATCTCAATCGCGACGGCCGGGCCGAGGTGCTGATCGTTGGACGCGGCGGCGGCTCGCTCGAAGATTTGTGGGCGTTCAACGAAGAGATCGTCGCGCGGGCGATTTTCCGGTCGGCGATCCCGGTGATTTCCGCGGTCGGCCACGAAGTGGACTACACGATCGCCGATTTCGTCGCCGACCTGCGCGCGCCTACTCCCACCGCGGCCGCGCAGATGGTCGTGCCCAGTCTCGCCGAGTTGACCGAACGCGTCGCATCGCTAGGCGCGTCGCTCGCGAGCGCGATGCAACGCGAACTGTCGGACCGGCGCGAATCGATCGACGATCTGGCGGCGCGGATACGTCATCCTGGCGTCGCTATCGCCGAGGCGCGCGAACGCGTTGCCGAGATCGAGGGCGAACTCGCGCAAGCGGTGTCCTCGCGAATCGCGGAGCGGCGGCGCAGCGTCCGCGAATTGCGGCTGCGTCTTCGCAGTCCCGATGCGATGGTGCGCGAGATGCGCCTTGCGACCTCCCGGCTCGGCAACAGTCTCGTTCATGGCACGCGGTCGGCGCTCGAAGCCAGGCGGCGCCAGCTCGGCGCGCTGGCGGGCCGGCTCGACGCTTTGTCGCCGCTGAAAGTTCTCGATCGCGGCTACGCCGTGGTGATCGATAAGACCAATTCGCGCGCGGTGCTCGACGCGGCCACGGTCGAGCTGGACGACGAACTCGATATCAGGCTGGCCAGGGGGCGGCTGCGCGCGCGCGCGACCGGCCGCACAATCTAGACGATGGTCACGAAGACGAAAAAATTCGAGGACGAGCTCAAGGACCTTGAAACGATCGTCAATCAGATCGATTCGGGTGAGCTTACGCTCGAAGAATCAATCGGAGCCTTCGAACGCGGCGTCATGCTGGTGAAGGCGCTCAATGGGAAACTCGACGAAGTCGAGCGCAAGGTCGAACTGCTAACGCGGAGCGCCGGCGGCGAACTGCGCACGGCGCCCTTTGAAGCATCGTATGATGACGAGCACCCCGCCGGCGCAAGGGACGACGACGAAACATCCTGCTAGCAATGGTTCCGGCGTCAAGCCCAGAGCGCGTCGCTCTCCCGCGCCCTTGATCCGCTTCAGGCTCGACGCCGAAATGGCACGCCGCGGTCTGGCCGACAGCCGCGAAATCGCCCAACGCCTGATAATGGCGGGGCGCGTGCGCGTCAACTCGCGGCCGGCCTACAAAGCCGACCTCAAGGTCGATGCTGAAACTCCCATCGCGCTCATGGCAGGTGCGCCGCAGTTCGCCTCGCGCGGAGCGTACAAGCTTATCGCCGCACTCGAGCATTTCGGCATCTCGGTCGAGGGCAAGCTCGCGATGGACGTGGGCGCATCGACCGGCGGCTTCACCGACGTGCTGCTGCGCCGCGGCGCCAAGGCGGTGATCGCGATGGACGTCGGCTACGGACAGCTGGCGCTGAAGCTGCGCCAGGATCCGCGCGTCACCGTGCTTGATCGCATGAATATCCGGCTCGCGTCGCCCGAAGACTTGCCCCACGCGCCCGAGCTGGTCACGATCGACACCAGTTTTATCTCACTGCGGCTGGTGATTCCGTCGGTGCTTGCGCTGCTCGCGCCGCGCGCTGAGATAGTCGCGCTCATCAAGCCGCAGTTCGAAGTCGGCAAGGGCAAAGTCGGCAAGGGGGGCATCGTCAGGGACGAAAAACTCCGGCGCGAAGCGATCGCGGGGATCGTCGAGTTCGCGCAGAGTATCGGCCTCGAGGTGGTCGGCACCATCGAATCGCCGATTGAAGGCGCGGCCGGAAATCGCGAATATCTCGCGCTGATGAAATTCCCGGGCGAATCCGGAAAATGACGCGCGCATGGGCGGTCGGATTGGATATGGGTGGCACCAATATCCGGTGCGCAGCCGTATCTGCCGGCGACGGCGATGTGATCCTGATGGAGCACGGGCCTTCGCATGCGTCGCGCCAGGCCGCAGCCGTCGCTGAAAACATCGCCGCGCAGCTCATTCATTTGCTGAACACCGCGCGCCGGCGCGGACTTGGATCGCCGCGAGCGATCGGCGTCGCGGTGCCGGGACCGCTAAACGTGTACTCGGGAACCGTAATGCAGGCGCCGCACGTCGCCGCATGGCGCGGATACCCACTGCGCCGCAAGCTCGAAGCGCTGATCGGCAGGACGGTGGTCGTCGAGAACGACGCCAACGCGTGGGCGCTCGGCGAATACTGGCGCGGCGCGGCGCGCGGGCGGCGCGATGTCGTGCTGCTGACGCTCGGCACCGGGGTCGGCGGCGGACTGATCGTCGGCGGCAAACTGGTTCACGGGCGAAGCGGGATGGCGGGCGAATTGGGGCATGTCACGGTCAATCCCGACGGTCCGCGATGCGACTGCGGCGCGAACGGATGCCTGGAGTCATACGCATCGGCGTCGGGGCTGCGCGGCCTGGTCGAACAGCGCCTGGGACTGTCGCCGGGTGCGCCGTTGCCCGCACCGATCGTTGATTCGGAAGGGAACTTCTCGGTGCGCGGACTGTCGGCCCAAGCTCGCCGCGGCGACAGACTCGCGCTCGAGGCTTTCGCCACGGCCGGCTATTACCTCGGAATCGCGATTGCGGCTTTTCTTGACATCTTCAATCCTGAGCTGATTGTGATCGGGGGTGGCGTCGCCGGCGCGCTGCCATACATGCGTAAAGCCATGATGACGCAGGTGCGCGAGCGGGCCTTCACGGCGGTCGCATCGCAGGCGAAGATCGTGCGTGCGGCGCTGGGTCCGCGAGGCGGTGTTGTGGGGGCTGCCTACGCGGCGCTGCATCCGGTCAAGCGTGCGCGCCGTGCCCGCTGAAGTCGGGGGATGCTGCTGCATCCTAGACCGTGGGCGCAATCTCATGGATACTGGAATGGGATCGCAGGCAAAGGGTCCATCATGAGCGCGCGACAGTTTTGGTCAACTTTATCCAGACTGACCCTCGCGGCGGCGTTTATCGTTGCCGGTTGCGGAGTTGCGTTCGCTCAAGCCGATTTCAACGAGAGTACGATTCCGCCCTCTGCGCCTCCCTCGCGAGTCGTGAGTCCGCCGAGCGAGGCCGAACCGTCTGAGGCTCGCGACACGGAACAGCCCGCGGACCAGCCGGAGCCAAAACCCGCCGCCAAGCCGGATCATCCCGCGAACATGATCCCTTACACGGTTCGCCCCGGCGATTCGCTCGGCGCAATTGCGCAGATGTTCGGGATCACCGCTGATGATCTCGCCCACGCCAACCGGATTCATCCTGACGACGAACTGCAGGTGGACGAGGTGTTGAAGGTCCCGCATCCTTTCACCACCGAGGTCAACACGCTCAAGTCACAGGTTGAGACGCTGAGCGCGCAGCAGCAAACGGCGGAGCAGAAGGCCGATTCGGCGGAGGAGCAGGTCAAATCGCTCAAGGCGCAAGTTCAGGAACTGAGCGGCGACAATCAGGACTTGCAGGCTGGCATCAAGTTGCTGCCGTGGTGGCGTGGCACCGCCGTCAGCCTGGGATTCTTTGCGCTGTTCATGCTCGGCGCGATGCTGCTGACTCTGTTCGAATGGTGGCGGATGCGGCGTAGGTTCGTGGCGCTGGCCGCGATGACCGACGCGCTCAGCCGGCTCGACTATAAGTACAAAGCGATGTTCGCGAAGGCGGAGTTGCGCTTGCAGCAGCTCTACGGCCGGCGCCGTGGCGGAATTACCGAAGGGCAGCCGCGGCCCAAGATGCCCGAGGAAGTCGAAATCGAGCGGCTCAACGACGAACTCAAGCAGATTCTCGAGCTGCACCTGCAGCGGCTGGGTGCGCGATTGCCCGGGGCGCGGCGCCGCAAGGGGTGGCGCGAAATGTTCGGCGGCGGCGACGTCGGCTCGACGGTTGAAGCCCGCCCGTATCGCCGCTAGGCTTGCGTTTCGTCATTGTGAAGCCCGCGCTTGCCGGTTATTAGAATATGGAGAGGAATTTCGTCATGAAAAAACTCGCCCTCATGGTTTTGCTCGCAACGGTGATGGTTGCGCCGGCGGCGATCGCGGCCGACGGCGGCGAGAAATCGGTCACCGGCAATATCGAAGACTCCTACTGCTACGGCACGATGGGTGCGAAGGGCGCGGGCCACAAGGCGTGCGCGATAAAGTGCGTATCCAAGGGAATTCCCGCAACGCTTATCGAAAGCGGGACCGAGAAAGCCTACATCCTGTTGCCGAACAAGGATGCGTCGCCGCTTCCCGACAGCGTCATTCAGCGGATGGAAGACCAAGTGACGGTGACGGGCAAGGAATACAGCAAGAACGGGGTGGACTACCTGGTCGTCGAATCCGTGAAATAGCCGCGGACAAACATCGTCGTGCTAGACCGCGTTCTGCCGGGCGCATCGCACCTGCAGAATATCCATCCCCTGCTGGTGCATTTTCCGATCGCGTTTCTCTATGGCGCGGCGCTGCTTTATTTCCTCGCGTCGATTCGCGCGAGCGAAGCGCTTAAGTGGACTGCGCTCTGGATGCTGGTGCTGGGCGCGCTTGGCGCGGCGGCGGCGCTTTTGAGCGGTCTCTATGCGGCGCCCGGCCTGATGGTTTCAGTATCGGTCCGCCACGAATTGCTGCGCCATCATAAGCATCTGATGGTCGCGGTGTCGGTGGTGACGGGCGTGCTGACGGTGTGGGCGCTCGCGGCGCGGCCGATGCCGATGCGGGGACGTTACGTGTTTCTCGCCGGTCTGATTGCAGTCATGGGTTTGATAGCGGCGGGCGCGGACCTCGGCGGCGAGATGGTTTACGGCTACAACGCCGGCGGCTCGGCCTGCCCGCAGCCGATCGATTTCAAGAAATAGAAGGGGGTTTGCGGAAGCTCGTCGATGGGCGCGGTGCCGGCTGTAAACCTCGATGAGAGAATCGCCCGCACATGGAGCAAACTCACATGGCGACGCCGATTCTCTCCCTCACTCAGGTGCAGGGACCGGGCTCCTACACCCTGCCGCTCAAGAGCCGGTCCCCGAGAGGCTCACATTGTGCGGGCTGGCCCCGTCGCCGACCGCACTGACCCCAAGCGTCGCGCTCTCCGCTCCAACGATGCTCGGCGTGAACTTCATCGTGTACGTGCACGAAGCGCCAGCGCCCGCCAGCGACGCGCCGCAGCTCCCGCCCGTCACCGCGAAGTCGCCCGGGTTGGCACCGCCGACGCTTTCGCTCAACGAAACCGCCGCGCCGTCGTTGATCACTGTCACGGTCCTGTTTGGTGAGGAATGGCCCGACGCGATGGTGCCGAAAGCGATGCTTGCCGGAACTACCCTCACTGGCACCAATCCGGTTCCGCTAAGCGCGACTGCCGGGGGACCGCCATTGGGGTCTTGCGCAACCCCGATTGAAAGCGTGCCGCTCTCCGCCGCCTCGGTGCGGGGCGTGAATGTCACCGCGTAGGTGCAACTCGACGAGGCCGCCAGCGAGCCGGTGCAGGTCCCGCCGCCCGTCACTGCGAAGTCTCCCGCGTTGGCACCGCCGATGGTCGTTCCGGTCAGGGTGATCGAGCTGGTGGCATGGTTGGTGAGCGTGAGGTTCAGCGTCTTGGAGGCGGTCTGGTAGACGTCTGCATAATGCAGGCTGGTCGGAGAGACGGATTCCGGTATGGTTGCCGACGCGCTGAATGAAACCGTGTACGGACCCAGCGAATCGGGGCTGTCCGTAACCGTCATGGTCGCCGATTCCGTGCCCACTGCGCTCGGAGCAAAAGTGACAATCAGCGTACAAGCGGTCTTGGCCGCCAGCCTCGAGGTGCAGGTGCCGCCCGTGATGCTGAAGTCGTCGGGGTTCGACCCGCCGAAGCCTTCTCTGAGCGAAACCGAGTTGCTCCGATAATTGTGCACGACGATCGCCTTGATCGCCTTGGAGCCATCCTTGACGTCGCCGAATGCGTAGCTGGTGGGCGTAACCGTCAGGTCAACCGTGCCGGTGCCGCTAAGCGCCACGTGCTGCGGGCTGGTCGCGGTGTTATCGTTGATCGAAAGCGTTGCGCTGTGCAAACCGGCCGCGTTTGGCGTGAATGCGACTCCCAGCGTGCAGGACGTCTTGGGCGCGACCGTCACGGGAATCGCACCGCATGTCCCCGCTCCGGTGACCGCATATTCAGCCTGGTCGGACGAGGTAACGCTGCCGATGAACAGCGGGTTCGTGCCGGTGTTTGCAACCGTGATAGTCCTGCTGGCCGTGTCCCCAACCGGCGAGCTACCGAATGCGAACGAAGCAGTCACCGACACCGAGGTAGGCTCCGCAGGCAGCGAATCGTCGTACTCGAGCACACGGTTGTTAGATGTGTCGGCGATGTAGAGGTGGCCGGTGGTGATGTCCAACGCGGCAGCACTCGGATTGCATAGACTGTCCGCGCTGGCGCTCGTCGCGCCGAAGTTGCAAAGGCCGGAAGTGAAACTGTCACCCTGCCCGAAGACGCGATCAGCGGTCGTGCCGATGGTGAGCGGCGTGTTGTACTCGAGCACCCGGTTGTTGCCGCTGTCCGCGACGTAGAGGTTGCCGGCAGCATCAACTGCGACGCTATTGGGGTAACACAGGTTTTTGGCGCTGGGATTGCTTCCAGTGGTGTGGGAATTGCACCCAACCCAGGTGAAGGTGCTGTCCTGCCCGAACACCATATTGGCGGTGGTGCCGTTCACGTTCGTAAGCGGAGTGTTGTATTCGAGCACGCGGCTGTTGTTAGAGTCGGCGACGTAGAGGTTGCCGGTTGAGTCCACCGCAACCCCAGAGGGGTAGCTGAGGCTTTTCTTGCTCACTCCGCCCTTATTTTCGGTATTCGAAGTAAAGCTGCCGCCCTGCCCGAACACCATGTTGGCGCTGGCGCCGTTTGTAAGAGGTGCGTTGTATTCGAGCACGCGGTTGTTGCTTGCGTCGGCGATGTAGAGGTTGCCGGCGGCGTCAACTGCGGTGCCAGATGGATAACACAGGTCGGCGGCGGTGGGATTGCCTCCCTCGGCGTCGGAATTGCACCCGGCCGAGGTGAAGCTGCCGCCCTGCCCGAACACCAGATTGGCGGACCCCCCAACGCACGGGAACGAACCGCACTCCGCGAATGGGGTGGTGTATTCAAGCACCCGGTTGTTGCTTGCGTCCGCGACGTAGAGGTTGCCGGCGGCATCAACCGCGACGCCATAGGGGTTGCACAAATCGTCGTCGGTGGGATTGCCTCCGTCGGTGTCGGAATTGCACGCAATCGTGTACGCGTCCGGCTGACCAATGACCAGGTCGGCCGGAGCGCCATTGCTGAACGCCGTCACATCGTTCCAGCCCAGCACCCTCGAATTGCTGGGGTCCGCGACATAAAGGTGGGTTTTCGCTCCGCTGGTGTCGATCGTGACCGCGGATGGATTGTCAAGCGAGGATTGGTCAGGGAAGTTTGGCTGGTTGTGCAGAAAGTCAGGCTGCCCCAGCACAACATCGGCAGTGATATTGGGTGCAAGCGCGGTGTCGTACTCGAGCACTCGGTTGTTGGAGGTGTCGGCTACGTAGAGGTTGCCGCTTGCGTCCGCCGCAACTCCCCAGGGGTTGCACAGGTCATTGGCGGTGGGAGCGCCTCCGCCGGTGTCGGAATTGCACGCAGCCGAGCCGAAGCTGCCGCCCTGCCCGAAGACCAGATTGGCGGATCCCCCAACGCAGGGGAACGAACCGCCGCATCCGGCGAGTGGGGTGTTGTATTCGAGCACGCGGTTGTTTAAAAAGTCCGCGATGTAGAGGTCGCCGCTTGCGTCCACCGCGATCCCGCGGGGGTAGTTGAGGCTGCTCGCGCTCAGCCCGCCGTTGTTCGGGGTCTTCGAGTCGAAACCGCCCTGCCCGAACACCATATTGGCGGCCCCCCCAATGCAGGGGAACGAACCACCGCATCCCGCGATTGGGGTGTTGTATTCGAGCACGCGGTTGTTCTCGCTGTCGGCGACGTAGAGGTCGCCGCTTGCGTCCACCGCAACACCAACGGGAAGGTACAGGCTGGTCGCGCCCAGCCCGCCGTCGTTTAGTCTATTCGAGCCGAAGCCGCCCTGCCCGAACACGATGTCCGCGGTGGTGTCGCCGCTGCCGGGGGTCGAGGTTAGAGTCAGCGGAGTGTTGTATTCGAGCACGCGGTTGTTGCTTGCGTCCGCGACGTAGAGGTTGCCGTTTGCGTCCACCGCAACCCCCCAGGGGGAGTTGAGGTTGTTCGCGCTCGGCTCGCCGCCCTTATTCGCGGTATTCGAAGTAAAGCTGCCGCCTTGCCCGAACACCATATTGGCGGACCCCCCAACGCAGGGGAACGAACTGCAGCCAGCGAATGGGGTGGTGTATACGAGCACGCGGTTGTTGGTGTAGTCGGCGACGTAGAGGTTGCCGGCGGCATCAACTGCGACGCCATAGGGGTTGCACAAATCGTCGTCGGTGGGATTGCCTCCGCCGGTGTCAGAATTGCACGCAGTCGAGTAAGAGTCCGGCTGACCAATGACCAGGTCGGCCGGCGCGCCATTGGTGAACGCCGTCACATCCTTCCAGCCCAGCACCCTCGAGTTGTAGACGTCCGCGACATAAAGCCGGTTTGGGGTTGTGTTGGCGTCGATCGCAACCCCCTGCGGAGAATTAAGTTTGCGCGCGTCGGGAAAGTTGGCGGCGTAGTATGTGAAGTTGGCCTGACCCAGCACAATGTCGGCGTTGCCGTCGCCCGCGACGGAGGGAGTCGCCAGGGCGGTGGCGATGATCAGCAGGCACAGCGCTGTGAGTTTCCAAAATCCAGATTTGGGCATCACGATTCCCCCCGGAAAGCCGCGGTCGCTGCTGCGCCCGGCGCGCGTCCGACAGAGTTTCGTGAACCTGTGGACGGAACGATCGCCAGGGAGCCGATCAGCGCCTCTATCGAAGCGGCGGCCAGCGCCAGGACTTGACCATGCTCATGACTATGCAGGCGATTCATCGCAGATCTCTCGCTAAGCAGAGGACAAATGAATCGAGCTTCCGAGCACTATACTTATATAAAGTATGCTAAATTGTGTCAAACCGTTCAGAGGCAGGTTTTATATCGTGAAATTGCGCTGAAAATCAGCACGTGGGATGGCCGATGGCAACTTTGATACAAAATGACTCATTTTGCGACATATTTGACCTACAGATGATAGCGTCGGGTTAAGATTTGACATCATCGCCATTGGAGCTGAACCGGCGATGCGCTGTTCGATGGGCCGCGAGCAGGATGTTCGGACGCTTTCGCGATACTCGGTGTAAGCCCCACCCGGTATTCGAAAACGTGGAAGGAAGTTGAACCGCCGGAGCGATTAATTCGCCCCGGCGGTTCCGTGATCTGGATGAGACAAGCCGGCTACTTGCCGGCGCCCGTCAGCCTCACCGCGTGCGGGCTGGTCGGATCGATCCCGAGCCCGGCGTGAATGTCACAATGACCGAGCGCGCCTGATCGCGCCCGCCTATGAGCCGCTGCCGGTCAGGCTCACCGCGTGCGGGCTTAGCAGGTCGGGGCTCGCCCTGACGCTGAGCGTCGCCGTGCGCGGGCCAGCCGCCCGCGGCGTGAACGTCACGATGTAGGTGCAGCTCGCCTTGGCCTCTAGCGTCGCCGCGCACGTCCCGCCTGTCACCGCAAAGTCGCCCACGTCGGAGCCGGTGATGCTCTTGCTCAGCGCCACCTCCACCGGCTGCGCGTTCCTCACGATAAGCGCTTTGCTCTTCTTTGCGCTCAGCCTCACGTTGCCGTAAGCGATGCTGGCGGGAGATACCATCACGTCAGCGAATCCCGTCCCCGACAGCGCCACGTTCTGCGCGCCCGTGCCCGCGTCGTCGTGGAGCGTCAGCGTTGCGCTGTGCGGGCCGAGCGCGCTCGGCGTGAATCCCACCGCGATCGTGCACTTGTCCCTGGGCGCAAGCCCGCCCGCCGGACAGGTCGAGGCGCCCGGCGCGAAATCGCCGGAGTTGGCCCCGCTCACGCTCACGCTCTCAATAGACAAGTTCACCTTCCCCGCGTTCCTCACGTTGAGGTTCTTGGACACCATGTTGCCAAGCGTCGAGTAGCCCAGCCCCAGCTTCGCCGGCACCGATATCGCGGGCGTCGGCGTCGTGGTTGGTGTGGCCGTCCTGGTCGGCGTCGCCGTCTTGGTTGACGTTGGTGTGGCCGTCTTGGTCGGCGTCGCCGTCTTGGTTGACGTTGGTGTGGCCGTCTTGGTCGACGTCGCCGTCTTGGTTGGCGTCGCCGTCGCAGTGGCGGTCTTAGTGGCGGTCACTGTTGGCGTTGCGGTTGCGGTCGGCGTCGCGGTCTCGGTCGGCGTCGCAGTCTTGGTCGGCGTCGCGGTCGCGGTCGGCGTCGCGGTCGCGGTGCGGGTCGCTGTGGCTGTCGCAGTCGCCGTCGCGGTCGCGGTGCGCGTCGCTGTGGCTGTCGCAGTTGCCGTCGCCGTCGCGGTTGCCGTCGCAGTCGCAGTTGCCGTCGCGGTCGCGGTTGCCGTCGCGGTCGGGGTGGGTGCCGGAGTTGTGGGTATTGGTGTCGCAATCAGTGGCGTGTTGTACTTGAGCACCCGGTTGTTGGCTGTGTCGGCGACGTACAGGTTGCCGGCGGCGTCCACCGCAACCCCCCAGGGGCTGCACAGGCTGCTCGCGCTCACCCCGCTGTTGTTGCAGTCAGCCGAGTCGAAGCTGTCGCCCTGCCCGAAAACGGCGTTGGCCGCGCTGCTGGTAAGCGGAGTGTTGTATTCGAGGACGCGGTTGTTGAGGTAGTCGGCGACGTAGAGGTTGCCGGTTGCATCCACCACGACCCCACTGGGGTAGTTGAGGCTGCTAGCGCCCAGCCCGCCGTCGTTCGGGGTATTCGAATTAAAGCTGCCATGCCCGAACACGGCATTGGCGGTGCTGCTGGTAAGCGGAGTGTTGTATTCGAGGACGCGGCTGTTGCTAAAGTCGGCGACGTAGAGCTGGCCGGCAGCATCAACTGCGACGCCATTAGGGTAGTAGAGGCTGTTCGCGCTCACCCCGCCGTTATTCGCGGTATTCGAAGTAAAGATGCCTCCCTGCCCGAACACCAGATGGGCGGTGGTGCCGTACGTAAGCGGGCGTTGTATTCGAGGACGCGGTTATTGACCGTGTCGGCGACGTAGAGGTTGCCGTTTCCGTCCACCGCAACCCCCCAGGGGGAGTCGAGGCTTTTCGCGCTCACCCCGCCATTATTCGCGGTATTCGAAGTAAAGCTGCCGCCCTGCCCGAACACCAGATGGGCGGACTCCCCCAACGCAGGGGAACGAACCGCACTCGGCGAATGGGGTGTTGTATTCGAGTACGCGGTTATTGGCTTAGTCGGCGACGTAGAGGTTGCCGGCGGCGTCAACCGCGACGCCATAGGGGTTGCACAGGTCGTCGGCGGTGGGATTGCCGCCGTCGGTGTCGGAATTGCACGCAGTCGAGTAAGGGTCCGGCTGACCAATGACCAGGTCGGCCGGAGCGCCATTGGTGAACGCCGTCACATCGTTCCAGCCCAGCACCCGCGAGTTTTGGACGTCCGCGACATAAAGCCGGTTTGGGGTTGTGCTGGCGTCGATCGCAACCCCCTGCGGAGAATCAAGTTTTTGCGCGTCGGGAAAGTTGGCGGCGTTGTATGTGAGGTTGGCCTGGCCCAGCGCAACATCGGCGATGGGGTTGGTTGCGAACGGAGGGTTGTACTTGAGCACACGGTTGTTAGATGTGTCGGCGACGTAGAGGTCGCCGCTGGCGTCCACCGCGACGCCGCTCGGACTGCACAGGCTGTGCGCGCTGGCGCTCGTCGCGCCGAAGTTGCAGTCACTGGAACTGAAACTGTCATCCTGCCCGAAGACGCGATCAGCGGTCGTGTCGGTGGTGAGCGGCGTGTTGTATTCCAGCACCCGGCTGTTGCCGTAGTCAGCGACATAGAGGTTGTCGCTTGAGTCCACCGTAATCCCGTAGGGGGCGCACAGGCTGCTCGCGCTCGTCCCGCCGCCGTTGTTGCAGTTACTTGAGGATAAAGTTGGGCTGCCCGAGCACCAGATTGGCGGTGGTGCCCGTCTTAAGCGGCGTGTTGTACTCGAGCAAGCGGCTGTTGCCGTCATCTGCCACGTAGAGATTGCCGCTTGAGTCCACCGCAACCCCAAAGGGCTCGTTGAGGCTGTTCGCGCTCACCCCGCCGTTATCCGCGGTATTCGAAGTAAAGATGCCGCCCTGCCCGAACACCAGATGGGCGGTGGTGCCCGTCTTAAGCGGCGTGTTGTATTCGAGCACGCGGTTGTTGCTTGCGTCGGCGACGTATAGGTTGCCGTTTCCGTCCACCGCAACCCCAAAAGGGTAGGCGAGGCTGTTCGCACTCACCCCGCCGCTATTCGGGGTATTCGAAGTAAAGATGCCGCCCTGCCCGAACACCATATTTGCCGACCCCCCAACGCAGGGAAACGAACCGCATCCGGCGAATGGGGTGTTGTATTCGAGTACCCGGCTGTTGACATAGTCGGCGACGTAGAGGTTGCCGCTTGCGTCCACCGAAATCCCGTAGGGATAGCACAGGCTGCTCCCGCTTACGCCGCCGGTGTTGCACGCGGTCGAGTAAAAGTCCGGTTGACCAATGACCAGGTCGGCCGGAGCGCCATTGGCGAACGTCGTCACATCGTTCCAGCCCAGCACCCTCGAGTTACTGTCATCCGCGACATAAAGCCGGTTGGGCGTTGTGCTGGCGTCGATCGTCACCGCGAATGGATAGTAAAGCGCGTATTGGTCAGGGAAGTTTGGCAGGTTGTGCAGAAAGTCAGGCTGCCCCAGCACAACATCGGCGACGTCGTCGCCCGCGATGGAGGGAGTCGCCAGGGTTGCGGCTATGATCAGCAGGCACGGCGCTGCGAGTTTCCAAAATCCAGATTTGAGCATCACGATTCCCCCGCGAAAACGGCGGTCACCCCGCGCGCGGTGCGCGTCCGACCAAGTTTCGCGAACTTGTGGATCTAACGATCGCCAGGGAGCCCATCAGCGCATCTATCGAAGCGGTGGCCAACGCCAGGACTTGACCACGCTCACGACTACGCCGGCGATTCATCGCAGAACCCTCCAAGCAAACGGCAAATAAATCGAAGTTTCCGAGCACTACACTTCTACAAAATGTGCGAAATTAGTCCAAATCGTTTAGGAGCAACTTTTATGCCCCGAAATTGCGTTGAAAATCACTACCGAAAATCAGTACCCGGGATGGCCCGTAGCAACTCCGATACAGCTCCAATGACTCATTCCTGCAACAGGTGTGGCCCGGCAGAGGATAGTGCCGTGTGAAGATTTGACATCCCGCGCACCCCCCGGGGAGATGAAACAGCGATGCGCTGTTCGATGGGCCGCAAGCAGGATGTCAGGGCGCTTTCGCGATACTCGGTGTAAGCCCCACCGGGGTCTTCGAAAAACGTGGACGGAAGTTGAACCGCCCGAGCGATTAATTCGCCCCGGCGGCTTCGTCATCCAGATGGGATAAGCCGGCTACTTGCTGGCGCCCGTCAGGCTCACCACGTGCGGGCTGGTCGGATCGACCGCGACGTTCACCGCCATGCTGGCGCTCTCCGACGATCCGCCGCCCGTGGGCGTAAACGTCACCGCTATCGTGCACGATGAATTTGTGGCCGCCGTGTCATCGGTGCATGTGCCGCCGGTCACCGCGAAGTCACTCGCGTTCGCGCCGCTGAAACTTTCGTTTATGGACAGCGAAAATTTCGACAGGTTGGTGACCGTCACGTTCTTGGTCATCGACGGTGTCTTGGCCGTCAGCGTGCCATACGCCAGTGTGGTCGGCGTGACGGTCGCCGGGATCGTCGGCCCGGTGCTGAGCGCCACCGTGTAGGGACTGAGCGGGTCGGGACTGTCAGAGACCGACAGTGTTGCTGATTCCGTTCCCAGGGCGCCCGGCGTGAATGTCACGATGATCGAGCACTCCTTCCTGGCGGCCAGAGTCGTGGTGCAGGTACCGCCGGTGATCGAGAAGTCGGCGGCGTTGATCCCGCTGAAGGTTTCGCTCAGCGACACCGGCTGGGTTTGATGATTCGTCACGGCGAAGGACTTGGTCGTCTTGACGCCAAACTTCTCGCTCCCGAATACCAGGCTGCTCTTCGAGATTGTCAGATCCACAATGCCGGTGCCGCTGAGCCCGACGGTCTGCGGGCTGCTGGCGGCGTTGTCGTCAACCGTTAGCGTTGCGCTATGCGCGCCGGCCGCGTTTGGCGTGAATGCGACTGCCAACGTGCAGGACTTCAAAGGCGCGAGCGTCACGGGAATCGCACCGCATGTCCCTGCGCCGCTTAGCGCATATTCAGCCGGGTCGGACGATGCCGCACCTGAGATGGCCAGCGAATTGGTCCTGCCGGTGTTACGGACCGTCAGATTCTTCGCGACCGTCTGGCCTACGGCAACGTCGCCGAATGCGAGCGAAGCAGTCACGGACATGGAGGTAGTCGGCGTCGCGGTCGGGGTCGCGGTGCGCGTCGCGGTCGCTGTCGCAGTGGCCGTCGCGGTATTCGTTGGCGTCGCTGTGGCTGTCAACGTTGCAGTCGCGGTTTGCGTCGCAGTTGCGGTCGAGGTCGTTGTGGCCGTGGCAGTTGCGGTCGGCGTCGCAGTTGCGGTCGCGGTGCGCGTCGCAGTCGGACTGGCGGTCGTGGTCGCAGTGGCCGTCGCGGTATTCGTTGGCGTCGCTGTGGCCGTCAAGGTCGGTGTCGCGGTCGCGGTGCGCGTCGCAGTCGGAGTGGCGGTCGTGGTCGCAGTGGCCGTCGCAGTTACGGTCGCAGTTGTGGTCGGTGTCGCGGTCGCCGTCGCAGTCGCAGTCGGCGTCGCAGTCGCGGTCGCGGTCCGCGTCGGCGTTGCGGTCGAAGTCGCGGTCGCCGCCGTCGCAGTCGCGGTGCGCGTCGGCGTTGCCGTTTGCGTCGCAGTCGCCGTGGCGGTCGCAGTTACGGTAGGCGTGGCCGTGGCAGTTGCGGTCGCAGTGCGCGTCGGCGTTGCGGTCGAAGTCGCGGTCGCCGCCGTCGCAGTCGCGGTGCGCGTCGCAGTCGGAGTGGCGGTCGCGGTGCGCGTCGCGGTCGCAGTGGCGGTCGGCGTGCCGGTCGGGGTGGCTGCCGGCGATCCAAATGCCATCACGAGGTTGTTCGCATTGACAGTGCCGATTCCGGTCGCAAAGTCCCAGCCGACCCCGGCCGCGTACGCACGCTGAAGCGTGGAATCGGATGTTGACAGGCCTCCGTAGGTGCCCGACGGCGTGTAGCAGTTATCGGTGCCTGTGCAATCGACATCCATGTCGCCGAGCGTGACGTCATGAAAGATACACGATGAATTGACGGCGTTGCCCAGGCTCGAATTGCAGGCTGAGTTGCCGCCGGCTCCGTACTCCGCCGCGGCGAGCGAATAGTAAGTTGGATTCGGGTTTCCCTGGCGGCTCCCGGTATGCTGATTGATGAGCGCCTGGACTCCCGCCATTATCGGCGAGGAAAGTGACGTTCCACCGAATCCGGACCAGGTATCAGGAGCTCCCGAGCATGGGGTGCCCCCATTGGCCGGATCCGAATAGCAGGCTACGAAGTAATGTCCCCACAATCCGTTCGCGGCAAACAGTGAGACGTCAGGAATGTCTCTGACTCCATCGGCCGGATTGCCAAAAATCGATTGCCATGCGGGCTTGGCATAACCGGCGCAGCCTCCGCTCCCGAGCGTGGCGCAGCCGCTCGGTCCTCCGCTTCCCGATACGATGTTCAGGAAATCTGACACTCCCACCGAGCTGTTGCAGAACCCACCGGTTCCCAACGCCGAGGAATAGCCCTCAAACGCGGAGAGCAATTGGCCCGCGCACGAGTCATTCCAGGGAATTTCCGGAATGTAGGAGAGCGCCGACCCATACGTCGAGCTGTTCGTCGATCCCCAATAGCTGCTTGCCGTACCCGCGTAAGTGTCGCCGTAATCGGTGCCGCCCACCGACACGTTATACGGAGTCGAGGTGAATCCGCTCACTGCTATGCCGTGCGTCGCCGTCGATGCGCCTGCGTCGATGCTGGCCGCGCCCTCATCGCCCGACGACACGAATACGGACACCCCCTCGGTCACCGCCAGCTGATACAGGGAATTGATGTAGGCGTTGCCGGTTGCGCCCAGCTCCACCTCGGCTTCTCCGTAGCTGATGCTCACGATCGCAGGCGGGGTGCCGGATTCGCTGATCAGATTTTGCAACGCGACGAATCCACCGAAGTTTGTGCTCGTGTCCGCGCACGATGCCAGCTCGATCGCCGCGTTGGGCGCCGCCGCGGTGGCCCACTCCACATCGACTGCCGCTTCGGCATCATCGCCGTTGACTCCAGGATCGGTGCAGGTGCCTGCTGTCCCCGGCGCCGGATGAATCTGCGTGAAAGAGCCGCTTGGGTAGGCGCTGGCCAGACCAAACGTGGAACGGAACGTGTTCCAATCCCCCGGGTAGTTGTAAACGTCGGTGTCCTCGATCGTTACGATCGTCTGTCCCTTGCCCGAATATCCCGCCGCGAATAACGGATTGAAGTCGTAGATGGTGGCAAGGTCAGCGGGCACCACCAACTCATAACCGCCGCCGACCGTGTAATCGGCGCGCTGCAGATACATCGGGTGCGGCCGGAAATCATTGAGCGATACCACTCCCTCCAGCGCCGGCGAGAGCGCGGCCGGTATGCCGGGATCGCTCATATTGGCGAAATGGCTCTTACCATTTACCGACAGCGAATGAATCTCGGTGTGGAAAGCGTCGCGTGCCAATCCCGCAGTCCCCGAAAAATCGATCAGCATTGCGCTCGGATAAATGTAATTTACTCGGAACCCGTGCGCCCGAAGCCATCCGGCAATCGTGTCCACGTCCCGCGGGCTTGCGCCGAAACGCTGCCCAAACTCATCCGCGGTCAGCCAATGGTGGTAGTTTGGCGAGCTTGGATCTTCGAGCTCGCCGAGCAATTGCTGCAGTTGGCGCTCCCGTTGTGGCGAGCGCCGCAGTAGAAGGATCAGATGGTCAAGCGGAAAATCGTCGGGCATGCGCCCGCGATCGTTGGCGGCAGTCGCCTCGGGACGGGTATTACCCGGCGTCGCGATAACGTCATTGTCGTTGATCGGGTCCGTAATTTGGTCGGGCGCGGAGCTTGCGCCGGAAAGCGCCCGCGCGGAGATCGGCAGGATGCCCACGGCCAACCCACCGATCGCCAGAACGATCGCTACGACCCATATCCGTTTGCTCATAGACTCAATGACTCAATCCGCCGGTGCTCCAAAATGCTTGCAAGGACTGCGCCATCTTCTAACACGCAGCATATAGTTACCCCACCTTGTAAAAAAGAGTCGTTTTAAGTAGCAAAACGGCGCGCCTGCGTCGATTCGCTTAGAGTCAGCTCCGCCCGCGTTGCGCGGCGATGTAGCGCACGCGCGCCCTCGGTCAGCCGTCGTGCAACACTCTGCGCCCCCGGGGGGAGTGTGCCCCAGCTTTGCGATCTCGCGCGCGAGCTCAAGGGCGCGCGGCAGGACCTGCGCTCGCGGCACGATGTCGGGGCGCGTAAAGTTCCGATTGCCTCCCGCTGAATTATAGTCCATTCTCTTGTTGAACTACTTAGTTCTATAGATGAACTTAGGAGAATCGCCATGGCCGACGACTGGCAAAAAACCGTGTGCATCCTGTGCAGTGTTAACTGCGGAGTCGAAGTGAAGCTCGACGGCCGCCACATCAGCCGCGTACGTGGAAATCGCGAGCACATCGCGTCGCACGGGTACGCCTGCGAGAAGGCGCAGCGCCTTGACTACTACCAGAACGGACGCGATCGGCTCATATCGCCGCTGCGGCGCAGACCCGATGGCACGTTTGAGGAGATCGACTGGGACACCGCCATCCGCGAGGTCGCCGCAGGCTTCGTTAGCGTTCGCGATCGATGGGGCGGCCCGAGCATCTTCTATTACGGTGGTGGTGGGCAGGGGAATCATCTGTGTGGCAGCTACGGTGCATCGACCCGGCGCGCCCTTGGCTCAGTATTCAGCTCCAACGCGTTGGCCCAGGAAAAGACGGGCGAGTTTTGGGTAGACCATATGCTGTTTGGAACGGGCCTCAGTGGCAGCTACCAGCAGGCGGAGGTCGCGGTATTCGTCGGAAAGAACCCATGGCAGTCCCATGGCTTTCAGCGCGCCCGTCCGATCCTCCGCGACATTGCGGCCGACCCGAACCGTGCGCTTATTGTGATCGATCCGCGTCGCACTGAGACCGCGGAGATGGCGGACTACCATTTACGGGTACGTCCCGGGACCGACGCTTTCTGCCTCGCAGCGATTCTTGGCGTCCTCGTACAAGAGGATCTGATCAATCAAGACTTCATTCGAGGCCGCACTCAAAATTGTGATGAACTGTTCGCAGCGCTAAATGACGTACCGGTCGCGGACTACGGTGGGCGCGCAGGTATCACCGAGGCTTTGGTTCGCGATGTGGCGCGGCGAATCGCCCGCGCATCGAGCGTTTCGGTTTACGAAGATCTTGGCATCGAGCAGTCGCTCCACAGCACGCTCAATTCCTACCTTGAGAAACTTCTCTTCGCCGTGACCGGGAATATCGGGACACCCGGCGCCATGAATGCGGCGACAAGTTTGACCGGGATGTTCGGCGGCGCCCTCTCATCTGCGGCCAGTCCGGTCGGCGGGCATCGCATCATCGGCGGGATGATCCCGGCCAACGTGATCCCTGACGAAATCCTGACCGACCATCCCAAGCGTTTCCGCGCAATGCTGATTGAAAGCGAAAATCCCGCGCACTCGGTCGCCGACAGCACCCGGATGCGTGAAGCGTTACGCGCGCTGGAATTCGTCGTCGTCATCGATGTGGCGATGACCGAGAGCGCGCGTGAGGCGCACTATGTCCTGCCGGCGTCGTCGCAATACGAAAAATGGGAAGCTACCTTCTTCGGGGCGGCTTTCCATGCTGAGACGCAATACGCGAACACGTTCACACTCCGCGCCCCGATTCTCGATGCGCTGCCTGGAACGCTTCCCGAGGGGGAAATTCATCGCAGGCTGGTTCGCGCGATTGGCGCGATGACCGATGACGACGTCGCGCCTCTGCATGCGGCCGCAGCGAAAGGAATGGCCGCCTATGCGAGCGAACTGATGCGAGTCGTTTCAGAGCGGCCGCATTTGGCGGAGGTGATGACCGTCCTTCTGTATGAGACGCTGGGCCCGACGCTCGGAGCTGGAAACGAAAATGCCGCGTCGGTCTGGGCTATCGCGCACAATTTCGCGCGCAGGTATCCGGAGTCGCTGCGCCGCGCGGGCTTCATCGGCGAAGGTGGCGAGCTCGGTAACGCCTTGTTCGACGCCATGTTGAAGAATCGCTCGGGAGTGGTCGTCAGCATCGATCCGTATGAGGAAACCTGGCGGAGAATTCACGGGGGGCGCGTTGATCTTGCGATCCCCGAGTTGATGACCGAACTTAAGTTACTTCGCGACGAGCATCCGTCTCGCGACCCCGAGTTCCCGTTCGTACTCTCCGCAGGCCAGCGGCGCTCCTCTACCGCGAACACCATCATCCGCGATCCGCAATGGCGTCCGAAGGATCCAGCGGGCGCGCTCTGGATGAACCCGGCGGACGCCTCCGCACTTGGAGTCCAAAGCGGTGGCCGCGTACGGATCATAACGAAGCGTGCAAGCGCCGAGAGTGTAGTCGTGCTGACAGATACAATGCTGCCCGGTCATGTCGCCCTGCCGAACGGGACCGGCCTGTGGTACCCCGACCGCGAAGGCCAGGAATTTCAGCACGGCGTCGCTCCCAACGAGCTCACCGCGACCGAGGATCGCGACTGGTTCGCGGGCACTCCCTTTCACAAGCACGTGCCGGCGCGAATCGAGGCGGTTGCCTGATGCGGCGAACTCGCTTCGACCGGTGGCCGTGCCCCATCGCACGCACCGCCGACCTGGTTGGCGATTGGTGGACGCCGCTGGTGATGCGCGAGGCATTCTCGGGCCGGCGCCGCTTCGAGGATTTCCAGCGCGCGCTCAAAGTTCCGCGCGCGGTGCTCGCCCGGCGGCTTGATCGATTGGTCGATGAAGGCCTGCTCAAAAAAGTTTCTTACCAAGAGCATCCGCCCCGCTACGAATACCGCTTGACGGACAAGGGCCGCGCGTTCTGGGACGTGCTGGCCGCGATGTGGCGATGGGGTAGCGATTGGCTGTGGGGCGAAAACGGTCCGCCGGTGATTCTGGTCGATCATGAAACGGGCCGCGAAGTCCGCCCGCTGGTAGTTGACGAGAACACCGGCAACCGCCTGACCGGCCGCCGCCTGCGGATGCGCCGCAAGCACGACGTTGGGACGCTTTCGTGATACTCGGTAATGCGAGGCATCGAAGGTGGACCCTGCTCGCGACGACCGCCCGCAACCATTTCAAAGACTGACGCGATGGCTCACGCCCAACCGATCCACCGCGATCCGCCAGTATCGCTCGCGCGCCCGCATCTACGATCTCGAGCTCGCGTTGTTCGAACCCGTGCGGCAACGCGCGATCAGTCGGCTGCGTCTGAAAAACGGCGACCGGGTTTTGGATGTTGGATGCGGCACCGGGCTGAGTTTTTCGGCCCTGGAAGATCTGGTCGGCCCCGAAGGCTCGATCGTCGGAATCGAGCAGAGCCCCGAGATGATCGAGCGGGCGCGCGCGCGGGCGGCTGACAACGGCTGGCAGAACGTCGCGCTCATCGCGGCCTCGGTCGAGGAAGCCGCTATACCGCTGGCGGCCGACGCGGCCTTGTTTCATTTCACGCACGACATAATGCGCACGCGCAACGCGCTCGCCAACGTATGCCGCCATCTCAAGCCGGGCGGGCGGATCGTCGCGGCCGGACTCAAGTGGGCTCCCATCCGGACCATGCCGCTGAATATCCTGGTATGGAACGCCGCGATGCGATCGACGAGCACGCTCGAGGGCCTCGCGCGTCCGTGGAGCCATCTGGAGCCGCTGGTGTCGGAGCTCGTGTTGGAGCAGATGCTCGGCGGCACCGTCTATATCGCCAGCGGCGTCGTCGCTGGATGAAGATAGGGCCGAGTTAGCAATGACCGGACGATTACAATAGCCGGTCGAGGTGTGCCATGAAGATCGATCCCGTGACGCGCGAGTTCGTGCGATGGGTAAGCTGGATGCATTTGGGTTTCTATCGGTTGTGGGGTGGCGCGACTCCTCTCAATCGCAATACGTTGATCCTGACGACCCGCGGCCGGAAAACCGGCCGGGAAATCTCCAAGCCGCTTTTGTACTATCAACAGAACGAGCGCATTTTCGTCGTTGCATCGTATGGCGGAAATGACCGGCCGCCCGCATGGTACCTGAATCTGGTGGCGAATCCCGAAGTGACGGTGGAGATCGGCTCGTCGCGCGGCACTTACCGGGCGCGGACGCTTACGGCGGAGCAAAAGAAAGATACCTGGCCCAAGCTCGTCGCGATCTACCCGACCTACAACGACTACCAGCAAAAGACGTCGCGCGACATTCCACTCGTGGAACTGGTGCCGGCGTGAAGAGATTGTCTTTGCCGGTTGACTCGTAGCTCCACGCTCATCGCGTGTAAAGCAGCGCCGAATTTTCTGATACTATGGCTATATGGCGCCGCGTGGGATTGAATCGGCGACTCCCGAGCACCCGCGACGCCGCAATGCCATGAGACATACACTTGCTCTCGCGGCGCTTCTTGCTGCGACCGCCGCGTTCGGATGCGGCACTCAGCAACCGAATCAATCGCAACCGGCCGGCGCATTTCAATCGGATTCGCAACTTGTAATCGCGCCCAAGGTCATCGACCAGCCGGCGCATCCGTTGCCGTTCAAGGGCCGCTTGGTCGCCGGCGACCCGACCGAACTTCCACCCGGAGTGGCGATGTCCCTGTCGAGCACTTCACCCGTGACCTTCACCTATCGCGAGGAATTGACGCATGACGACTATCACGTCCCGCTGATTGTTTCCGCGCTCGATCCGGCCAACCTGGTCGGTGCTCCGCTCGGCGATATTGGGACGACCGCGTTTGCGTCTTTGTCGATCAGCGACGGCGACCGGATTCTCGGCGACTACACCGCCAAGGAGCACGTCTCGAAATCGTACAACATGTACTCGCAGCCCACCCACAAGGAGGTGGACGACGCTGCGCGCGCCGCGGTCAGGAACAGGATCGATCAAAAGCTCTATAGCGATGAGGCCAGGTTGGCGGATGCCGTCGCCGGCGCAGGCAAATCTCCAACTGCTCCCGTTGGCCAATGAATCGCCGGCTGGTAGCACTTTTGCTCGGCGTCGTCGGCACTGTCGGATTCGGATGCGCGGTGCAGGGCCAACCGTTTGAAAAAATCACGTCACCTCCGGGCGATGCGGTGATTTACGTGTACCGGCCTTACAGCTACGGGTCGGTGGCGCTTCGCCCGGCGGTTACATGCGGTGAGGACACCGCGCGGATCGGTCCGGGCGGCTATCATGCTTTCATCGTTCCCGCCGGGGACAAGGTCGTTTGCAGCATCCAGACCGACACCGCCGACGAAGTGGAAATCCAAACCGAGCGGCGCTCCTACTACATCAGAGAAGAACTCGGATGGGGCGTTCTGACCGCCATTCCCCATCTCAATCCGGTCGATACTGATGTGGCGCAGACCGAGATCCAAAGCTGCGTGCTCGAACCGCCGCCGATCGGGAGCGCGAAGTAATGTCGATCGACGATGACGTCACCGCGGTGCGCGCGAATCATCGTTTCGATGAAGCCCGTCTCGAACGCTATCTGAGCGGCCGGATGCCGGATTTTCGCGGTCCGCTTGCGGTTCGACAGTTCGTCGGCGGCCAATCGAATCCCACTTACCTGCTCGAGACCCCGGACGCGCGTTTCGTCATGCGCAAGAAACCGCCGGGGACGCTGCTCCAGTCGGCCCATCAGGTCGAGCGCGAATTTCGAATCATCAAGGCGCTGGCGGCAACCGATGTGCCGGTCCCGGGCGTGCACCTCCTGTGCGAGGACGCCGCCGTCATCGGCACCGCGTTCTTTGTGATGGATTTTGTCGAGGGGCGCATCATGCGCGATCCGATGATGCCCGAATCGAGTCCTCGCGAGCGCGCGGCGTGCTACGACTCGATGAACGACGTGCTTGCGCGGTTGCACAAGGTTGACTTTCGCGCGGTGGGACTCGGCGACTACGGCCGGCCCGATGCATACGTCGCGCGCCAGGTTGCGCGCTGGTCCAAGCAGTACGAAGCCTCGAAAATCGGCGAGATCCCCGAGATGGATCGCCTGATCGAATGGCTTGGGCGGCATATCCCCGCGGCGGACGAGACGACCATCGCGCACGGCGACTATCGCATAGAGAACATCGTCTTTCATCCGGTCGAGCCGCGCGTGGTCGCGGTGCTTGACTGGGAGCTCTCGACGCTCGGGCATCCGCTCGGCGACCTGGCGTGGGCCTGCCGTCCTTACCATTGCCCGCCCGGCATCGACGGCGTGTTGAGTTTTCAAGCGCTGGATCTGAAGGCGGCTGGAATTCCGAGCGAGCAGGAATTTGTCGCCGCCTACTGTCGGCGCGTCGGCCGGACCAGCGTCCCCGATCTGATGTTCTTTGTGGCGTTCTCGTTTTTTCGTGCCGCCGCCATCTCACAGGGAATTGCGATGCGTGCGAAACTTGGCAACGCGAGCGGTCCCAACGCGGCGGAGCGCGGCACCAAGGCGAGACTGATGGCCGAACTTGGCTGGTCCGTCGCGCAAAGGTGGTTATCTGGCAGTTGACACGGAAATCAATCGGTCTCGGCTTTGAGGAGTTCATGCGGAAGCTGATCAGTGCCCCGATTCCGGAGAAGGAACCGCGACGATCTCGCTCGCCTAAACACCGCACGGATGCTAGAGAATAAAAGAATCTGACACGCAAACCTTGACTTTTTGATCTCGCTTACTGTTTCCATTTTAGGCGAGGTCGAATGGCTGAAATCCCAATAGTCGGCGCGGTCTTGAAATGGGCGCGCGAATTCAGGCGCTTATCGCTACAGGAACAGCCCAACGCATCGGTTTACCAACCGACGAACTCAGAGCATTTGAAGAGGAGCAAGCCAAGCCTTCTCTCACCAAGTTTGAGAAAATCGCTTCCTCTTATCGGTTACCGACATCCACGCTATTTCGCCGCACCCCACCTCGCGAGCCTACTGAACCATCTGACTTCCGTACTTTCGAGGGTGCGCCGCATCAAGAGAGTTTTGATTTCCGAGTCGCCTTGAGCAACGTTCGCACTCTTCAAGCCATACTCAGGGCTCTACGGACTGAAGATGATCAATTTCAAACGGTTAACTTGCGGGAATACCACTATACAGAGGACCCATTTCAGCAAGGCGAGTACGAAAGGCGCGTAATGGGAGTTTCCATCGATGACCAGTTGCATTGGAGAAGTGAGGAAGCCTTTCGCCATTGGCGCGCATTAATCGAACAGCTCGGAATAGCAGTTTATTTGCAAAAATTCCCTACGGCTGATTGTCGAGGATGGAGCATGTCCGAAGATGATTCTCCGCCCGCAATCATCATCAACAAGCAAGATATTTCTGAGAACGGTCGACTTTTTACGTTGATCCATGAGTATGCCCATCTGTTGATCCGCCGTCCTGGTATTTCTGACCTGCGGTCCGACAATCCAGTTGAGGCATTCTGCAATCGCTTCGCGAGCGCCTTTCTGATGCCAGTGGATGCGCTCAGACTGCTCCTCCCAGAATGGCCTAGTGAGCCAATCAGGTGGGAAATGACTACAATAACCGACACAGCGGCTCGCTTAAAAGTCAGTGCGCGAGCGTTGGCTATACGTTTAGAAGAACTTCAAAAGGCACCACGGAATTTCAATCAACGTTTTAACTTCAGGCCCAGAGAGCGACCGCAGCGTCCAGATGGGCATCCCAACCCGGTGGTAGTCAGGCTTAGTGAGATTGGGGCGCGATTTACACAGTCTGTCGTAGGCGCACTAGACCGCGAGGTTATTGATAGTGTACATGCTTCTCAGGCTCTCGGAATAAGTTCTTCGAGCATTCCAACAGCGCGAGCGTACATTGAGCGATCCCACAGCCTCGCCAGTGCCGGATAGCACCGAGACATATTTACTAGATACTGACGTACTAATCCATATCGCGAGTCGCGAGGATGCCAGTCAGATTTACGATGGACTGATTGCGATGGCGAGTGAGCGGCGCGTGCGTTCCGTGCGCCAAGTCTTTGATGAGCTAAAAAGATTTCCGTCTGCATTCGATGTTCTAAGGGCGCACCGCGAAATCTTTCAGATTCCAACCCGAGAGCAACATTATCCTCGTGTGGGGGAATTCATAGATTTATTAGGAAATGAGATGCCAAATCTGTGGGAGCAGACGGGGTACAAAAATCCTGATCCTGCCGATCCATGGTTAGTAGCTGTCGCGGCAACTTACGATTACACGGTCGTGACTGATGAAAGTCGGACTAGTCCATCTAAGATTCCTGCGGCCTGCCGACTTTCCAACATAAATTGCCGTTGCATCTCCGGCCCAAACTTTCTGATAAAGGTTGGGCTGGTGACGGACATTAGACCTGAAGACATCAGCCCCGCATCTTTTTTCAGAAGGCACGAATAGAGAACACCTGTCGGAAGGGTTTGGCCTTTCGCTTTGACTCTCGCTTTGGTAAATCGCGAAGAGAATTCTCACGAGTACATCCCAGCCAACCACGCCGCTAGATGAAAACAGGCGAACATCAACACGATCCAAATGAAACCCGTCCCCTCCATTTGCGATCTTGCAGCGCAGATTACGCCGACGAAGACTGCCAACGGCAAAAGCCGATTTGGAAGCAGTTCAATTTTTGGTTGGTAGTCTTTACCGGAGTGTATTCTGTCGTTTCGATTGCTCTCTGGTGCGTTACAAAAAATGCGCTCCAACAGCAGGTGATGATCAACCGTCCCGTCGTTTTTGACAACGGAATGGCGGCCACAGAATTTGATGAAGATGGGTTCCCAAAGGTTGTCCACCTTTTGATCCGTGATTTCGGGAAAACGGTCGCATTGAGAGTAACCCCAGTGGGTCATCTTGAGATTGGCGATGCATACAAAAACGCGCCTAAGGACGCGGGTTGCAATCCAGACGGTCTCGCACCGGATGTCTGGCGTTCGACACTTGCGCCAGTCGAGGTCGGAGCATCTGGATTCGCCAATTGGACACTCCCCGAAAATAAGAGCGCGGTCGCGCTGAAGAAAGGTGGCACCAACACCCTCTATGTCGTTGGCTGCATTTACTATGAGGGTCTCGACGGCTCGCATTACTACTCTGACGTTTGCACATATTGGAAAGGTGCTAGCGCGACCGACTTTCAAAGTTGCGCAGATACGGATCGGAATTTTGTTAACTGATCTGGCGTACAAACACCTAACGAAACCATGAACAAGGCGGCCGAAACCACCGAAATCGTAAACCTTAGTGCAAACGCTCTTGCGAGCGCGATCCGGTCGAAGCAGGTCTCGTGCGTCGAGGTAATGAACGCGTATCTCGATCGTGTCGATCGGCTGAACCCGCGCGTCAACGCAATCGTTTCGCTCTTGCCGCGCCGGGACCTGCTCGACCAGGCCAGCACTCGCGACGCGCAGCTGGCTCGCGGCGATCGTCTTGGCTGGATGCACGGCTTTCCGCATGCGATCAAGGATCTCGAGCCGACCAGGGGCATCCGCACCACGATGGGCTCGCCGCTGTTCAAAAATTTTGTTCCGGCGGCGGACTCGATCCTGGTCGAGCGAATCAGGCTGGCGGGCGGGATCATCATCGGGAAAACAAACGTCCCGGAGTTTGGATTGGGATCGCAAACCTACAATCCCGTCTTCGGCACTACGCTCAACGCGTACGACCAATCGAAGACCTGCGGCGGCAGCAGCGGCGGCGCCGCCGTCGCGCTCGCGCTGGGGATGTTGCCGGTTGCAGACGGCAGCGACAACGGCGGATCGATCCGAAATCCCGCCGCGTTCAACAACGTGTTCGGATTGCGAACCTCGTTTGGCCGGGTTCCATCTTTGTTCAACGAGGTCTTCATGCCGTCGATTTCGGTGCACGGCCCGATGGCTCGGACGGTGCCGGACCTCGCGATGTTCCTGTCGGTGATCGCCGGATACGACGCGCGCACGCCGCTTTCGATTCGCCAGGAGCCGGCTGACTTTGCCGGGCCGCTCGGGCGCGACTTCAAAGGGACGCGTATCGGGTGGGTCGGAGACTTTGGCGGACACATCCCGTTCGAATCAGGCGTGCTCGATCTCTGCAAAGGCGCGCTCAAGGTGTTCGAGGCGCTCGGATGCACGGTCGAGCCCGCGATACCCGACCATCCGCTGGAGCCCGTGTGGGATAGCTGGCTCAAGATTCGAGCGTGGCAGATTGGAGCGATGCTCAACGCAGTCTATGCCGATCCCGCCAAGCGTGCTTTGATGAAACCCGAACTGCGATGGGAGATAGAAAACGGCCTCAAGGCCGGCGCGTTCGAAATCGCGGACGCGCTCACGGTGCGCACGGCGTGGTATCAAGCGGTGCGCACATTCTTCGAGAAGTATGATTTCATGATCGCGCCTGCCGGCCAGGTTTTCCCGTTTGACGCGGCGCTACATTGGCCGATAGAGGTCGGCGGCGCATCCATGGATACCTACCATCGCTGGATGGAAGTGATGATTCCGATCTCGATGTCGGGTTGCCCGGCGCTCAGCGCACCAGCCGGCTTCAACGAACGCGGATTGCCGATGGGAATTCAGATTGTCGGCCCGAATCACGCCGAGCTGGCCTGCATGCAGCTGGCGCATGCGTACGATCAGGCGACCAACTGGGTGACAAAGCGACCGCCTTCAGTGTTAAGCTGAGTTGAATCGAAAATCGCGAAATGACTGCCCGGCTAAATCTTACGCTCGTTGCCGCGACGGCCGTTATCCAGCTTTTGTTGTGGGCTGGCGGCGCCCAGGCTGGTTCGGCCTATGACTCAAAGAGCAAGCCGGTGCGGCCGCCTGTGTTCACCGAATTCGGCAATCCGGAGATGGTGCAGATTCTTGGCTATGACCACAACGAGGGAAACAGTAATGACGCGATGGAGCCGTTCATCAGCCGCGACGGCAACTTCCTCTTCTTCAATAATCTGAACACCGGCACCACGGCCAAACCGACCAACCTGTTCTGGGCAACTCGCGTCAATGACGTGACGTTCCAATACCAGGGCGAGATCGGAGGGGAAGCAAACAGCAGCGGTCCGCTCGACGCAGTTCCGTCGATGGACTCGAATGGCAACTTTTACTTTATCACCACCAGAAGTTATGGAGACGTCGGCACTGCGGGGTATTTGTCAACGATTTATTCGGGACCGTTCGCGGCTGGCACCGCAACGCCGGTGAATCCGGTTCCGGGCGCCGCGGCGCCGAAGCCGGGGCTGGTCAACTTCGACGAAGAGATCAGCGCCGATGGCAATACGCTGTACTTCACACAAGGCAATTTCAACTTCTTCGGCAATCTGACCAGCACTACGATGATGGTCGCGACCCTCCAGGGCGGCAACTTCGTAGTTGACCCGAACAGCGCCAAAATCATGAAGACGATTAATGACAAGTATCTCAACTATGCGGCGGACACGTCCGCTGACGAGCTCGAGTTTTTCTTCACGCGAACCAATCTCAAGGTAGGTCCGGCCATATACATGGCCACCCGCAAGTCAACCTCGAAGCCGTTCGGTGCGCCGAAGAAAATTGACGCTATCACCGGGTTTGCCGAGGCGCCCTCGATTTCGCCCGATGAGCTTTCGCTCTACTACCACGTGAAGAATCCGAGCGGCGTATTCGTGATCAATCGAGTCACGCGCACTGTGAAACCGTAACGCACTTGCCGGGGGATCAGGCGCGCGAGTCAGCGGGTGCCGTGGTTGGGCGGCCGAGGATCCGCCTCCACAGTTTCGACCATCCAGCGCTCAGCCGATCCATATACAGATAGATCACCGGCGTCGTGTAGAGGGTCAGGACCTGGCTCACGAGCAGTCCGCCAACGATCGCGATGCCAAGCGGGCGGCGCATCTCGGAGCCGACGCCGTTGCCCAGCGCGAGCGGCAACCCGCCGAGCATCGCGGCCATCGTGGTCATCATGATCGGGCGAAAGCGCAGCACGCACGCCTGGTAGATCGCGTCGTGCGGCGACTTGCCTTCGCCGCGCTGAGCCTCGAGCGCGAAGTCGATCATCATGATTGCGTTTTTCTTGACGATGCCTATCAGCAGGATGATTCCGATCAGCGCAATCACGCTCAGATCGATGTGGAATAGGAGCAGCGCGAGAATTGCGCCGACGCCGGCCGAGGGCAGCGTCGAGAGAATCGTGATCGGATGGATGTAACTTTCGTAGAGGATGCCGAGCACGATGTACACGGCGAAGAGCGCGAAGAAGATGAGGAAGCCTTCGTTCTTGAGCGAGTCCTGGAAAGCCTGTGCGGTCCCCTGGAACGTTCCGCGAATGCCGGCGGGCAGTTTAATCTCCGCCTCGGCTTGAGTGATCGCGTCAACCGCATCGCCCAAGGCGACGCCCGGCGCGAGATTGAACGAGATCGTCACGGAAGGAAATTGACTGGTGTGATTGACGGCGAGCGCGGTCGTGTCATTCGCGAAGTGGGTGAAGGCGCTGAGCTTGATCAGCTGCCCGGCGCTGGAGCGCACGTGGATCTGGTCAAGCGATTCGGGGCTCTGCCAGAACTGCGGCGCGACTTCCATCACGACATGGTACTGGTTGAGCGGCGTGTACATCGTGGACACTTGCCGCTGCCCGAACGCGTCGTAGAGCGTATCGTCAATCGCCTGCTGCGAGAGACCAAGGCGCGAAGCGGTGTCACGATCGACGACGACGTTGGCTTCCAGGCCGCTATTCTGCTGATCGCTGCTGACGTCGGTGAGAATGTGAACGGAGCGCAATTTCTTGAGCACTTTCGGCGCCCATTGGTTGAGCTCATTGAGGTCGTCGCTCTGCAGCGTGAATTGGTATTGCGCGTTGCTGCCTCTGCCGCCGATCCGCAGATCCTGCGTGGCCTGCAGATAGAGATTGACGCCGGGAACGTGAGAGACCTCCTTGCGGATGCGTGCGATAACCAGATCGGCGTCGATCTTTCGCACGCTCAGGGGCTTGAGGCCGATGTACATGGTCGCGGTATTGGTTGCGCCATTGCCGCCGGTGAATGCGATCACGTTGTCCACGGCCGGGTCTTTATGGATGGTTGTTATCAGTTCGGCAAGCCGACTGCGCATCGCCTGGAATGAAGTGTCCTGGTCGGCCTGCACCGCGCCCATCAGGCGTCCGGTATCCTGCTGTGGGAAGAATCCCTTGGGCACGACTTCGAACAGAAAAATGCTGAGCCCAAGCGTCGCGAGCGCGACCATCAGAGTAAACGGCTGATGGTCCAGAACCCACAACAGGCTGCTTTCGTAATGGTCCAGCATCCCCTTGAAAAATCGCTCGCTCGCCACGTACCAGCGGTTATGTTTCTCCTGGTCGTGCGGCTTGAGCAGCTGCGCGCTCATCATCGGCGTCGTGGTGAGCGAAATTACCAATGAAACGAGGACCGCGGCCGACAAGGTGACCGCGAACTCGCGGAATAGCCGGCCGACGATTCCCGACATCAGCAAAATCGGAATAAAGACCGCGACCAGCGAGATGCTGATCGAGATCACCGTGAAGCCGATGCCCGCAGCGCCCTTGATCGCGGCTTCGAACGGCGACATTCCCTGTTCGCGGTAGCGCGAAATGTTTTCGATGACGACGATCGCGTCGTCAACCACAAAGCCGGTGCAAATCGTAAGCGCCATCAGCGAGAGGTTATCGAGGCTGTACCCGAGCAGGTACATGATGCCGAATGTTCCGACCAATGAGAGCGGAACGACGACTCCCGGAATCAACGTGGCGCGCAGGTTACGCAGGAACAGGAACACCACCATGATCACGAGCGCAGTCGAAATGCACAGCGTGAACTCGACGTCGCGCACCGAAGCGCGGATGGTGGTCGTACGGTCAAGGACTACGGAGAGATCGATCGCCGGCGAGATCGAGGCGCGCAACTGGGGCAACGCGGCATAGACTCGATCGACCGTGTCGATAATGTTCGCGCCGGGCTGCCGGAAGATGACGACCAGGACGGCGGCCTTGCCATCGACCATCCCGGCGGCGCGGACGTTCTCGACGGAATCCCTGACCAATGCGATATCGGAAAGCTGAACCGCGGAGCCATTGTTGTAGCGAACGATCAGCGGCTGGTAGTCCTCGGCCTTGAGCAGCTGATCGGTCGTGCTCAGCCCCCAGGTCTGGCTGTCGTTCGCCACTTCACCCTTGGGCCGGTTCGCGTTGGCGGCGGCCAGCGCCGTTCGCACGTCCTCGAGACCGACGCCGAGGTTGCTCATCTGGGTTGGATTCAGTTCGACGCGGACACCGGGCAGCGCGCTCCCGCCGACAAGCACCTGGCCGACGCCGTCTATTTGCGAGAGTTTCTGCTCGAGGATTGAATCTGCCGCGTCGTACATCCCTCCCGGGCGCACGGCGTCCGAGGTCAGGCCGAGAATCATGATCGGCGCATCGGCGGGATTGACCTTTCGATAGGTCGGCTTGCTCGGCAGAGTCGTGGGCAGTTGCCCGGCCGCGGCGTTGATGGCGGCCTGCGTGTCGCGCGCGGCGGCGTCGATATTGCGGTTCAAGTCGAACTGCAAAACTATGCTGGTGGCGCCCAGGTAGCTGGTCGAAGTCAGTTCCGTCAGGCCCGCGATACGGCCGAATTGGCGCTCGAGCGGAGTCGCCACCGACGAAGCCATCGTCTCCGGACTCGCGCCGGGCAACGTCGCCTGGACCTGAATAGTCGGGAACTCGACCTGCGGCAACGGCGCAACCGGAAGCAGCCGGAATGCGATCACGCCCGCGAGCGCGAGCGCGATGGTCAGCAGCGTGGTGGCGACCGGCCTGCGTATGAAGGGTTCGGAAATGCTCATGACGCTTGAGCCGGAACGGTTTCCGGAACGACCTCCCCTGCCCGCCACCTGGCGAATCGCGTCGCCATGCGGTCGAAGGTCAGGAAGATAACCGGCGTCGTGTAAAGCGTGAGCACCTGGCTCACGAGCAAGCCGCCGACGATCGCGATGCCGAGCGGGCGGCGCAACTCGGAGCCGACTCCCGTTCCCAGCGCGAGCGGCAATGCGCCGAGCAACGCCGCCATCGTGGTCATCATGATCGGCCGGAAGCGCAGCAGGCAGGCCTGGTAGATTGCCTCGCGCGGCGGCTTGCCTTCCTCACGCTGAGCTTCGAGTGCGAAATCGATCATCATGATCGCGTTCTTCTTGACGATACCTATCAGCAGGATGATACCGATGAGGGCGATCACGTTTAGATCTTGACCGCAGATCATCAGCGCCAGGATCGCGCCGACGCCCGCCGATGGCAGGGTCGAGATAATCGTGACCGGGTGGATGTAACTTTCGTAAAGAATTCCGAGCACGATGTACACGGTGACCAGCGCCGCAAGGATTAGCAGCGGCTCGTTCTTCAACGACGCCCGGAACGCCGCCGCGGTACCCTGGAACGAAGCCTCAATACTTGCGGGCATCCCGATTTCCGCGCGCGCCTGGTCGATGGCGGAGACCGCGTCGCCCAGCGAGTAGCCCGATGCGAGATCGAACGAGATTGTAACCGCGGGAAACTGGCCCTCATGGTTGACGGCGAGCGGGGCCGAACCCGGCTCGAAGTGGGTGAAGGCGCTGAGCGGCACCTCGCCGCCCCCGGTCGAGCGAATATAGATGTCGTCAAGCGCGTGCGGATTGCGCTGAAACTGCGGCGCGATTTCGAGCACCACGTGATACTGGTTGAGCTGTGTGAAAATCGTCGAGACCTGCCGCTGTCCGAAGGCGTCGTACAAGGTCTGGTCGATCAGATTTGGCGTGATACCCAGGCGCGAAGCTGTCTGCCGATCGATGACGACATGCTCCTCCCAGCCGGCGTTCTGCTGGTCGGTCGCGACGTCGCGCAGCGCGGGCAGCATCTTGAGCTTATCGACGAGTTTCCCGGTCCACAGATTCAATTCGTCGGCGCTCGGATCTTCGAGGCTGTACTGATACTGCGTCCGGCTCACGCGGTCCTCGACCGTCAGGTCCTGCACCGGCTGCAAGTACAGCGTTATCCCGTTGACGGCCGCCAACTTCGGCGCCAGGCGCCTGATCACAGTGGTGATGTCCACCTTGCGCACGTCGAGCGGCTTCAGATTGATCAGTATTCGTCCGCTGTTGACGGTGATGTTGGTGCCATCGATCCCGACGAACGACGACAGGCTCTCCACCGCCGGGTCCTGCAAAATGACCTGCGCCAAAGCCTGCTGGCCGCGCACCATCGCGGCGAACGACACATTCTGCGGCGCTTCGGAAACGCCCTGGATAACGCCGGTATCCTGCACCGGAAAGAAGCCCTTGGGCACGACGATGTAGAGCGCGATCGTCAGGACCAGCGTGGCGATCGCGACCATCAGCGTTCCGAATTCGTGTTCAAGAACCCATTCGAGCGTGCGGCCGTAAAACTTGATTGTGTCTTCGAATACCTTTTCCGACTTGCGATAGAACCAGGTCTGCTGATCCTTGGGCGTATGCTTGAGCAGCTTCGCGCTCATCATCGGCGTCAGCGTCAGCGAGACGACCGCCGACATCAGGATCGTCACCGCCAGCGTGACCGCGAACTCGCGGAACAACCGGCCGACGATGTCGCCCATGAACAGCAGCGGAATCAGCACCGCGATCAGCGAGATGGTCAGCGATAGAATCGTGAAGCCGATCTGCTCGGCGCCTTTGAGCGCGGCCTCCAGCGGCTTGTCGCCTTCCTCGATGAAGCGCGAGATGTTTTCGATCATCACGATCGCGTCGTCGACGACGAAGCCGGTCGAAATCGTAAGCGCCATCAGCGACAGGTTGTCGAGGCTGTAGCCCAGCAGGTACATCACGCCGAGCGTTCCGATCAGCGAGAGCGGAACCGCGATGCTGGGAATGATCGTCGCCGACAGACTGCGCAGAAACAGAAAGATGACCATCACGACCAGCGCCACCGTCAGCATCAGCTCGAACTGCACGTCCTGCACGGACGCGCGAATCGAGGTGGTGCGATCCGTAAGGATCTCGATTTTCACCGACGAGGGCAGCGAGGCCTGCAGGCGCGGCATCAGGGCCTTGATGCGGTCCACGACGGCGATGATGTTGGCGCCGGGCTGCCGCTGAACGTTGAGGATCACGGCCGGCGTGAGGTTCATCCATGCCGCCGCCTTGACGTTCTCGGCGTCGTCTATCGCAACTGCAACATCGGAAAGCTTTACCGGCGCGCCGTTGTGATATGAGACGATCAGCGGCATGTAGTCCTTGGCTTTCAGGAGCTGGTCGTTGGCGCCGATGGTGTACGCCTGCTGCTTGCCGTCGAAGTTGCCCTTGGCCTCGTCGACGTTGGCGTTGGCGATCGCGGTGCGCAGGTCCTCGAGCGTCAATCCATACGAGGCGAGCGAGGTCGGATTGGCCTGCACGCGGACCGAAGGTTTCTGGCCGCCGCCGATGCTCACCAAGCCCACACCTGGCAGCTGTGAGATCTTCTCGCCCAGACGCGTGTCGGCCAGATCCTCGACCTGGTCCAGCGGCAGTTCCTTCGACGTCAGCGCCAGCGTGAGAATGGGCGTGTCGGCCGGATTCGTCTTGCTGTAAACGGGCGGGTTCGGGAGATCGGTCGGCAGGTAAGTCGCGGCCGCGTTGATCGCCGCCTGTACCTCCTGCTCGGCAACGTCGATGTTCAGGTTAAGGTCGAACTGCAGCGTGATGACCGAGCTGCCGAACGAGCTGTTCGAGGTCATCTGGGTAAGCCCCGGCACCTCTCCGAATTGCCGCTCGAGCGGCGCCGTCACCGAAGACGCCATCACGTCCGGACTTCCGCCGGGGTAGAAGGTCATGACCTGGATGGTCGGATAGTCCACCTGCGGCAGTGCCGACACGGGCAGCTGGCCGTAGGCGACGAGGCCGGCCAGCATCAGTCCGACCATCAACAGCGAAGTTGCAACCGGCCGGAGTATGAACGGTCGCGAAAGACTCACGGAGTACTCGCAGGCGCTATAGCGGCGGTCTGCACACTCACGTGCGAACCTTGTTGCAGCTTGTCCACCCCGTCGGTGACGACCAGGTCGCCAGTCGCAAGACCCTTGTCTATGGCGATCACGTCGCCCTGGGTTGCGCCCACGGTCACACTGCGCATCTCGACGGTCTGGTCAGGCTTGACGACATAAACAAACGAACCTTGCTGGCTGCGCTGGAGACCGGCCGCCGGGATCAGAATCGTATTGTGGATGGTATTGACGAGCAGCTTGGCATTGACGAATTGATTTGGAAACAGCGCGTTGTCCTCGTTGGGAAAGGACGCCTTGAGCTTGATCGTGCCGGTGGACTGATCGATCTGGTTGTCGGTGGTGAGCAGCTTTCCAGTCGCGAGTTTGTGCTTGAAGTCACGATCGTAAGCCTCGACCGGCAACTGGGGGTCGGTCTTCATCGCGGTCTCGAGGCTTGGCAAGTCGTCCTCGGGAATACTGAAATCAACCGCGATCGGCTGCAGCTGCGTGATCACCGCGAAACCGGTCGCGTCGGTCGCATGAATGATATTGCCCGGGTCCACCAACCGGAGCCCGACCCGGCCCGTGATCGGCGAAGTGATACGGCTGTAAACCAACTGAAGCTTGGCGTTGTCCACGGCGCCCTTATCGCTCTCGATCGAACCGGCGTACTGTCCGACCGCCGCTTCCTGGTTGTCGAGGTCCTGACGCGCGAGGGCATTTTGCTTGAAGAGTTCCTTGTCGCGCGCGAGCGTTACCTTGGCGTTTTCGAGCGACGCCACATCTTTCGCGAGCGTGCCCTCGGCCTGCTCGAGCTGCACCTGGTACGGACGCGGATCGATCTCAGCCAGCAGATCGCCGGCCTTTACTATTTGCCCCTCGGTAAAGTTTACCTTGTCGAGCTCGCCATCCACCCGGCTCTTGATGGTGACCGTATTGTAAGCCGTCACTGTTCCGATCGCGGATATGTACTGGTTCATATCGCCGAGTTTCGCCGGCACCGCTGCGACCGGAACGATGGTGTGCAATCCGCCTGGAGGCGCCTGTGTGGAAGAATCAGGGCCGCTGTGGGCGATAAAAAAGTAAAAACCGACTACCGCGACAGCCAAAACGACCAGCCACAGCCGCCATCGTTGAATAGCTTTGTCGAGCCAACTGCGCACTTCAGCATCCTGTACAAATCGCGAGGCGTTAGGCTTTCCGGTCGCGGGGGCGTCTGAATCCATCATGTTCTCCGTAGCACTCGTTTCCAAGCAGCCAAATACCAATCCGAAATCTATTGTTGCAATTTTGGACCCGCCAGTCCATATTTCAGATGAGGCCCTCTCGAGGCGACTACGAATCTACGAATTTAATGATTGCAGGTTTCCAATCGTGAGCGTCAAGCGCCAACCGGTTTCGCCGCCGATTCGCCGCAAAGGCGTCCGTGGCAGGCCGTCAACGCCGTTCATCCGCGAAAGAATCCTCGTGAGCGCAGCGGAACTCTTTGCCGAAAGGGAATTCGAGCTGGTGTTGATCGACGAGGTCGCCGCTCACGCCGGAGTTGGCAAGGGCAGCGTTTACCGTCAATTCAAATCGAAGGAGGAGCTCTACGCGGCCGCGGTAATCAACGGATTCACCGAACTGCAGCGCGAAATTCGCTCGGCGCTGGCCGGATGCACGTCGATGCGCGAGCAAATCGCGACCATCGTGCGTCATTCGCTCAGATTCTTCTGGAGCCGCCGCCAGTTCTTCGCGCTGCTGCGCGATCCCAAGGCGTTGCGCCCCTCACAGGAGCGCCAGTATCAAGCTCAGCGCAATGACTTGTCGCGATTGATAAGCGGAGTTCTCGACGACGGCGTCAGGCGCGGTGCGATGGGGCCGGGTATCGACACTCGAATCGCGGCCGAATCTTTGTTGGGCATCATGCGCGGGATCAACCGCTACGGTCGCGAGTACACGACACCCGATCGTGCGGTCGATATTGTCACGTCGATCTTCCTCGACGGATGCGCCGCGCGATAACATTGCGCCGATTCGAAATTCTCTCGCGTAGGCTTTCGTCATGGACAAGTCAGCGATCCGAACTCACGTCGAGCGGCTTTGGGATGAATCCATAGTCGCCGAACTGGTCGAGTACATTCGTATCCCCAACAAGTCGGTCGCGTTCGATCGCGACTGGAAAGCGCACGGTCATATGGACCGCGTCGTCGCGCGCTTCGAGGATTGGGCGCGCCGCCAGCCGATCGGCGGCATGAAGTTGGAAGTCGTGCGCCTCGAAGGCCGGACCCCGCTGCTGTTTATCGAAATCGCCGGCGACTCCAAGGATTGCGTGCTGCTCTATGGGCACATGGACAAGCAGCCCGAGATGTCGGGATGGCGCGAAGGGCTGGGTCCGTGGGAGCCGGTGCTCGACGGCGAGCGTTTGTATGGCCGCGGCAGCGCTGACGACGGGTACGCGATGTTCGCGTGTCTGGGCGCGATCGGCGCGCTGCAGGCGAACTCGATTCGACACGCGCGATGCGTGGTGATCATCGAGGCTTGCGAAGAAAGCGGCAGCTTCGATCTCCCGCACTACATCGAGCATCTGGCGCCCCGCATCGGGCAGCCGAGCCTGTGCATCGCGCTGGACTCGGGATGCGGCAATTACGAGCAACTCTGGCTGACAACATCGCTGCGCGGCCTGATCGGCGGGAAACTCCAGGTCGAGGTGCTCACCGAGGGCGTGCATTCGGGCGACGCCGGCGGAGTCGTGCCCGACAGCTTCCGCGTCGTGCGCCAGTTGTTAAGCCGCGTCGAGGATGAGGCGACGGGGAAGGTGCTCGGGCCGGAATTTTACGCGTCGATCCCCGATGCGCGTCTCAAGCAGGCGGCCGCCACGGCCGCGGTGCTCGGCGACGACATCCGCGCGAAGTTTCCGTTCATCGAGCGCGCGCGTCCAGTAAGCAACGATACGACGGAGCTCATCCTCAACCGCGCGTGGCGGCCCGCTCTCTCGATCATCGGCGCGGACGGGCTGCCGCCGACCGGCAACGCCGGCAACGTGCTGCGCGCGGGCACCGCGGTGAGTCTGTCGCTCAGACTGCCGCCGACCGTTAATGCAAAAATCGCCTCGCAAAAGCTGAAAAGCATTCTCGAGAAGGACCCGCCGTATGGATGCAAAGTGAGCTTCCACGCGAACTGGGGCGCCAGCGGATGGGATGCGCCGGAACTTTTGCCGTGGCTCGAGCGCAGCCTGGAGGCGGCCTCGAATGACTACTTCGGCAATCCGATTGCGTACATGGGCGAAGGCGGCACCATTCCATTCATGGGGATGTTGGGCGAGCGGTTCCCACAGTCGCAATTTATGATCACCGGGGTGCTGGGGCCTCACGCCAATGCCCACGGGCCCAATGAGTTTCTCCACATCCCGACCGCGAAGAAGGTGACTTGCTGCGTGGCAAAAGTGATCGCCGATCATTTCACTCGGATTACTTCCTGAGGCGGCGTTGCGCAGGATACTACTCATCTCCGCAGTCGTGGTTGGCGCGGTGGTGCTGATCGCGGCTGCGCTTACCGCTTACGCATTCGTCAATTTGAGTTCGATCGTCGCCCGCAATGAGAAGCGAATACTGGCGCGCGTGAGCGACGAGCTTGGCCGCCGGGTCGACGTCGGGAAAATACAGGCGCAGATGGGGTGGGGCGTGTCGGTTGAAGTAAGCGGGCTCAAGATTGCGGACGATTCTTCCTTTTCGGATAAGCCGTTTCTTGCCGCCAATGAAGTCTCGATCAAAGTTGAGTTTATCCCGCTGCTTCGCGGCGCGGCAAAAGTCACCAGGCTCGAACTGATCAAACCCGACATCCGGATCGTGATGAACGCGCGCGGTGACCTGAACCTGAGCACGATCGGGAGCAGCCCCGATGAGGTACGGCGAGAGACTTCGAAAGCGGAGCGGAGCCGGCGCGCGAAGAAGCGATCGTCGCTCGCCGACTTGTCGATAAAGGCGCTGAGCATCGAGGACGGCGGGATTTATTTCAACGATCTTGGCGAAAAGATGGCGCCGATCCGCGTCCGTCATCTGGATTTCGGCGCGACAAATTTCAACCCCGCGTCGGCGTTCGACGTCGCGACGAAGTTCGCGTTCCAAGGCGAAGAGCGAAACGTCGAGGTGTCAGGAAAGCTCGGACCGCTGCTCGAGCAAGGCGTACTGGACGCATCGGGAATCCCGGTCGATCTGAAGTTGAAGCTCGATTCGATCCTCCTCGACAGGGTCCGGCCGCTCGCTGACGTGGGATCGGAAATACCGCCCGGGCTCTCGATTCCCGATCCCGTATCGGTGAGCGGAACAGTCCGCGGTTCATTCGGCAAGCTCGCAATTGCGCTCGGCACCGACCTGAGCGGGGACCGGGTCGCGTACGCGGCGCTGTTCAACAAGCCGGCGGGGACCGCGATGACGGTGAATGCCAACGGCGTCTGGGCGGAGCAGCTCGAGATAGCAAGCGTGAATTTGAAGCTGTCCGATCTCGAATTAACGGCGAGCAGGTTTTCGGGCGGCGGTCCGCAACCCTTGAGTGCGCAAATCGATTCGAACAGCTTCAACCTTGCCAATCTGAGCCCGATGATCGATGCAGCGGCCGGGTTCGGCGTGGCCGGCATGGGCGAAATTCACGGTACCGCGAAACTGGACATCAACGCGCCGGCGATGGATGGAACCGTGACGCTGAAACAGGTTGCGGTGAAGCCGGGGCCGTCGTGGCCGGGCGCAATCAGCGATCTGAACGGCAGGATTCGCTTCACCGACGGGCTCGAAGTCATCGAACCGACGAGTTTCACGCTCGGCTCCGGGCACGCGAATCTCGAGGGACGAGTCGAATCCATCAGTCCGCTTAAAGCGAGCTACGCGCTGAAGGCCGACTCGGTGAAGCCCGCGCAGATATTCGCTTTCGCCGCTCGTCAGCCCGGCGACGTCATCAATCAGCTGGCAGTCAAAGGCACTGCCGATGGCGAGATAACTTCGCCGCGAATCAGTGCGACGATCCAATCGACGGACGGATCGCTCGAAAATGTTTCTTACCGCAATCTCGATCTTACGGCGGCATACTTGAACGGCCGCGCGTCGGCGCGTCCGCTCAACGTCGATGTGTTCGGCGGCTCGCTGACGGCGGAAGCGGATGCTGTGTTCGGCGCCGCGCCGACATTCAACCTCACGCTCGTGATGAAAAATCTGAACGTCGAACAAGCGCTGCGCTCGCAAAATATCGATGCGGCCAGCACCGTGCACGGCTTTCTGACCGGCAACGTGGCGGCGTCGGGCAGCGGCGCGGATTGGAATCGAATCAAGCCGACGCTGCGCGGCAGCGGGCGGCTGGCAATCGCGAACGGCAAGCTGGTGGGCGTCAATATCGTGGCGGACGCGGTCAACGCAGTCGCCGCGGCGCCGGGAGTCAGCCAGCTCGTGAACGTGGCATTCAGGTCGAGTCATCACGGGGTGCTGGTCGATCCCGACACCGAGCTGCAATCGGCAAGCATGAGCTATCAGCAGGTGGGGCCGCGGTTCACGACGCATAACCTCCATGCGCAGTCGCCGGATTACGCGATCACAGGTGACGGCTGGTTCGACATGGGCAAGAATATCAGCATGGACGCCGACATCCGGTTCACGCTCGGACTGCAGGTCGCGATTCCGGTCACCGTGACCGGGAAACTGCCTGGGGTGCGCGTGCTGCCGGACGTGCCAACCTTGGCGGAGCGCGTGGCGATGGGCGCGATTAACGCGCCCGGCAACATAATCCGCGGCGGAGTGAACGCGGTGGGCTCGATGGTCGGCGCCGGACCGTCGGCTGGATCGTCGATTCCGTCGATTCCGAACCCGATGAACGCTCTGAAGAAACTCATGCCTTGAGCGGGATGCTCGCGCGAGCCAGCGGGTGAGCAAGCTCAAGGTGCCGACGATCCACCGGCGCAGCGGTTGCAAGCCAGGCCGAAAGACGAGCATGTTTGGAGCGAGGAAGCCGGATGAAAACAGCCATGACGACAATGTCCCTGCCGGACTCGCCGCTTTCGCTTTGGCTCGACACCCACGGGCCGTACACGCCCGAGCCACCGCTCAAGGGCGAAATCGATGCCGATGTGGCGATCGTCGGCGGTGGTTTCACCGGCCTTGCCACCGCGCGCGAACTCAGGCGCGCCGACCCGTCGCTAAAGGTCGCGGTGCTCGAAGCCAAGACCGTCGGCTACGGCGCGAGCGGCCGCAACGGCTCGTTCGCGATGACGGTGGTCGGGCTTGGGCTGGGCGTGAGCGCGATGGTGCACGGCAAGCAATTCCTCAGAGAAGCGCATGCCTACATGGAGCGGGCGGTCGATAACCTGGACCGGCTAATCCTGGATGAAAAGCTCGAATGCAGCCGTATTCGCCCCGGCTTTCTGCGCGTTGCTACCGCGCCGGGCTACATTCGCCGCCTCCAGCACGACATCAAGCTCATCCAGTCGCTGGGCTTCAGCGGGATCGAATGGATCGGGCGCGACGAAGTGCGCGGCCGGGTCAACTCGGAACGCTATCTGGGCGCGCTGTGGGAACCGCGCCTGGTGCTGGTGAATCCGGCGCAACTGGTGCGCGAGGACAAGCGGATCGCGCTTGAAGCGGGCGCGTCGGTTTACGAAGAGACCCCGGTGCTCGAGATCACCTCGCGGCCCAATTTCAGGCTGATGACTCCGGGCGGAGCGGTTAACGCCGCCAAGCTCGTGTTCGCGACCAACGCCTACTCGCACCTCTTTCCCGAACTCAAGCGCAAGCAAGTACCCGCCTTCACCTACATGATCGCAACCGAGCCGCTGAGCGCCGAGCGGCTCGGGCCGATCGGATGGAGCGGGTTCGAGGGAATCGAGGACGCGCGCAATCTCATCCACTACTATCGGCTGACGCCCGACCGCCGGCTGGTGATGGGCGGTGGTCCGGTTGGACTGACCTGGGCCAACGGCCTCGACGGCGATCGCTCCGAGTCGGCGTGGCGCCATCTTGAGGAGCACATCGCCTTCCTGTTCCCGTCGCTGCGCGGGGTTCGGATCACCCATCGATGGGGCGGACCGTTTTCGGTCACGCTCGATCTTACCCCCGCAGTCGGCTATCTGGGCGACCATCGCGCAGTTTACGCGCTCGGCTGTATCGGCCACGGGGTCTCGATGAGTCACCTGAACGCGCAGGTGCTGCGCGACCTGGTGCTGGAGCGCAAGAGCGAACTGGATTGCCCATTCGTTAATCGGAGAGTGATTCCGTGGCCGCCCGAACCGATCCGGATCTCGATCGCCGGCGCGCTGAGGGCCTACCTGAGAACCGAGGATTGGGCTTACGAGCGGCGCATCGGTGGCGCCTGACTGACACCCGATCCCGGCATCGACGCCAGCCCAAGCGGCCCATCTCATCTGCTAAGACGTCGCGCAATCAGTGTCGTTGCCGGTCAGGGAAGGATCTCGAACCGTCCGAGGCGATGCGGTCGATAGATTTCGAAGTCTTGCCTGTCGATGGTAAAGACGCGCCGCAGACCCTCGCGCTCGGCAACCCGCACCAACGCGGCATCCGCGAGGTCCATCGGCAGGTCACGGTACTTCCACATCAGCTCGCGCATGCGGGGACAATCTTCGTGACCGATCTCCACGAACCTGACGCCACCTACATTGATCATGTTCCACAGCGCGCGCTGGTCTTGCGCATCGCCCCGCAAGAGATACATAGCTTCCGTAAATGCCGGCCAGACAGTGCCGAGCGGCTCGCGAACGGTCGCGAGCGCGGAGACGCACCGCTGATGATAGGGATCGCTTCGGTCAATCAGCGCGACGAGTGGACCGGCGTCGACCAGTACGGTTGGCATTTTTTCTTTCTCGCAGCAGTCGTGCGAACTGCTCGCCGGTGCGCTCCGACAGGCGCATGCCGCCGCTATCCCCAGAGCCGATCAGATGAGCCATCGCCTCGGAGGGCGTAGCGGCTGTGGCTCGCGCCCCGCGTTCCCGCAGGGTCGCAAGCGCCTGGCGCACCACTTCGGACTTGGTTAATCCGCTCTCCCGCGCGACCCGCTCGACCAGGGCGGCGGTCTGCGGATCGACTCTGACATTCAAGGCACCCATGGTGAGATTTGTATCACAGTATGTAATACAAGACCACGGCGGGTTAGCTAGCGATCCCGTCCTTGTACAGCGGCGACGACGCTTTCATGAAGCGCAGCAGCATCCTCATCTCGGCGATGCGCTTGCCGGCCGCTTCATCCAGCGCAGTCTCGAACCACATGAATTCAGTCTTGGGGCTCTGGCCCAGCGCCACGATGCTCCCGCTCACGCGGTATGGACGTTCGACCAGGACCGGGCCGTTGATGTTGCGCAGTTCGATCGCGCCGTATAGGCCCACTGCCTGGCCAAGTTTGCCGCGCAGAGTCGCGATCGATTGCGCATATAGAAGCTGCACCATCGTCGCCGGAGTGGCGATTGCACCGCCCCATGGCGAGGGCTTGGTGTACCATTCCAGCGGTTCGGTAATGACTTTCATCCGTTCGGTCATCGCATTCTTGGTCAGAAATGCGTCGCATTCCTCGAAGCGATCGCCGACTTTAAGCGATCCCAGGATGCGCAACTGACCCGCATCGAATCGATCGAGCGGGCGGCGCAGCAATGCGGTTGGATCCTCGGGGCGTCCGACCGACGCGGTGCCTTCCGCTACGCGCATGCCGTCGTCGCGCTCGATCCAGACATCGACCTGCGCGTCGGTCGCATCGTGAGGCGGCTCTTTGAGGAACGCGCGGACCGCTTCGCGGTCGGTCGTCGCGTTCAGGAAATACATCGAGATAGTGCCGCGTTCAAACCATCGCCGGCCGAAGGCTTTCAGCAGGAGCGGCGGAAACAGTTCCAGGTGGATCGATCCGGCGACGGTGCCACCGCGAAAACCGAGCTTGGTCGCCATCGCGTCATCATGGATGCTCCCCGAAACATTGCGAGCGTTATTGACGGATCGGCGCAGGGGGCCGACGAACACATGGTCGCGCAACTCGATTTCTGAATTCATGGTGTCGTCCTCGAACCGAATTCAAGCAGGTCCCACGGCGATCGGCAAACTCCTCAAGCCTGGAGCGATAGAGCGTTTCTCGATCCATTTGTTCGAGTGCTAGCTTCGGCGGGTGGCTGCGAAGCTGGAATTTTGCGATGGCACGGAAGCCGCTACATCCCTTTCAGTCAGCAGGAGGTCCAGCTTATGCCGGTCGGCGTAGTCAAAACTCCAGAAGACGAGATCGCGTGGGAACGCGCGAAGGCCCGCGCACGAGAGGAATATCCGAACGCGCGCGGCAGGCAGTTCTACAGTATAGTGATGGCCATCTACAAGAAGATGACTCACTACACGCCTGCTTCGCGACGCCGTACGGAAATCCCCAGGTAATGGGCCGGGCAACGGACAGTAAATGTACGAAACGGAATACAAGTCCAAGTTGATGACGCCAGCGGCGGCGGTGGAGTTGATCCCGTCGCGAGGCACGCTCTCGATGGGCATGGCGTTCAGCGAACCGCCCGCCTTGTTGGGAGCGCTCGAGAATCGAGTTAAGAGCCGCAAGATCGAGGAGCTTCGCGTTTACTATTCGCACTCAGTCGCAGCCGCCGCCGTCACGATTCTGAAGTACGAATACATGGACGTCATCAAGCCGCATCCATTCTTCCCCACCATTGTCGAACGAACGCTCTTCGAGCGGGGCCAACAGGACAATCGGCGCGTCGTCTTCTACATGCCGGGCAATTTCAGTGCGATGCCGCGGGTGTTGCGCGAAATAGGAATCGACGCATTCATTATGATGGTCGCGCCGATGGACAAAGGCGGATTCTTCAGTTGCGGCACCAACGCCGACTACACAATCCCGACCGCACGAATCGCGAAGAACCTGATCGTCGAAGTCAATCCCAGGATGCCGCGCGTGTTCGGCGATTCGTCGGTGCACATATCGGAAGTCGCGGCGATTGTCGAAAACGAAAGTCCGCTGTTGACGCTGCCTTCCCGGCCATCGACGCCATTGGACAATGTGATCAGCAAGCACATCGTGGAGCTGATCCCGGACCGCGCCACACTCCAGGTAGGAATCGGTGGAGTACCCAGCGCTGTGTGCGCCGCCCTGCACGGCCACAAGGATTTGGGCATACACAGTGAGCTCATGATGCCGCCCCTGGCGGCGCTGATTCAGTCGGGCACCGTCACGAACAGGTACAAGAACCTCAATCGATACAAGAACGTGTACACCCTGGCGGCCGGCGACCAGCCTTTCTACGAATTTCTCAACGACAATTCGAGCATGGAGGCCCGCCCCGTTGACTATGTGAACGACCCGAACGTCATCGGACAGAATGATCGCGTAATCTCGATCAACGCGTTTCTCGAGGTCGGCCTCGACGGCGAGGTCAATTCCGAAGCGATCATGGGCAAGCAGTTCAGCGCTCCCGGTGGCCAGTTGGATTTCGTGCGCGGCGCTCAGCTATCGAAGGGCGGCAAATCGATTCTCGCCGGGTACTCGACCGCGCGCAAAGAAGCCATCTCGCGCATCGTGCCAAAGATCGAAGGACCCACTACCGATCCAAGAACCGATACTCAGTATGTCGCTACCGAGTATGGAGTAGCCTGCCTCACCGGCAAATCGACGGCGCAAAGAGCCGAGGCGCTGATCGCAATAGCTCATCCAAAATTTCGCGAGCAACTTCGTCTCGGCGCGCGGCAATTGGGTTACCTCTGAAGTACTCGGGCTGGCCGCGGCGGTTTCGGAAAATCCGTTTCTGGGGCAGACCAGGGCAAGCGGCAAGGAGCACTCATCGCGATGAAATGGCCGGCAGGATTTGAACCTGACAACTCATCCGTGTACGCGCGCAATGAAATTGCGATTGCGGCCCCGCCTGAGCGCGTATGGCGATGGCTCATCCGCGCCGCCAAGTGGCCCGAATGGTACAGCAACAGCGCCAACGTGAATTTCAGTCGCGGCAATCCACCCGACCTCGCGCCCGACACCGAATTTCGATGGAAGACGTTCGGCGCCACCGTCTTAAGCCGCGTGATCGTCTTCGAACCGCCGCGCGAACTCGGATGGGACGCGCATGGAATGCTTAGCGCCTATCACGGCTGGCTTATCGAACCGGATGGCGGTGGCGGATGCCGCGTCATCACCGAGGAATGCCAGAACGGCCTCGTGCCGAAACTCGCGTGGTGGTATCTGCGCCCGATGCTCGAGCGGGGGCATCAGAACTGGGTCGAGAGCCTCAAGCGCGTTGCCGAAGGCGGAGATCCGTCGTGAGCTGTCGCCAAGCGTCGCTCTAGTCGTCCGCCAGGATCACTTCGAAGGCGGCGCTGTCGTCGCGCATGATACCCATCGACGCCAGAAACCGTCCCAGCCGAAGTATCGGAATCACGAACCAGTACTTGCGCTCGACCAAGCCATTCACTTTCTCGCGTTCCTGCGTATCGGTAATCGCGCGCACATTGCCGTTGAAGACTTCGTCGCCGACGCGAAGTGAGATTGCGGGTCGCGCCTTCACATTGCGTACCCAGTTGCGCGCGGCATTTGCCGAGACCAGGTATAGCCGGTCGTCATCGAGCAGGTACCAGATAGTCACTTCGTAGGGGCGGCCGGTTTTGCGTCCATAATGAGTCAGACGCAGCGTCTGCCTGTCACCGACCCGGCGCAGCCGTTCGAAAGATTTCGATGCCATAGTCGTGCACCTCGAGCTCAAAAAAAACGCTAGGGCCGCGATGCGGCCTCGTAGTCTTCTCTGAGCAGACCCATCATGAAAACGTCGCGATACTTTCCATCGACGAAACTCTCCTGCCGCAACAGGCCTTCGCGGACGAAGCCGCATTTCTCGTAGCAGCGGACCGCGCGGGAATTGTCGGCCAGGGTGCTGAGCCACAATCGATTCAGGTTCATTCTGTGGAACGCCAATCGAATTACGATTCGGAGCGCGTCGCTGCCAAAGCCCTTGCCCCACAACTGTTTCTCGCCGATCGTGATGAAGAACTCAGCCTTGCGGCTCTTCCAGTCGATCTTTCTGAGTCCGCAATCGCCGACCAGCTTTCCGTCGAGCGTTTCGATCGCGAAGTATTTTGCATCGTCGCCGGATACCGACGCCATCTCGATGAATTTTTCCTGCTGCGCGCGCGACGGCAGATTAGGCGGCCCGAGCCATCGCGTTACCTCCTCGTCCGAGAACCATCGAAATAGCGCGTCGGCGTCGGATTTTTCGTAAGCGCGCAGCCTGACCAGTTCACCCCGCATCTGGCTCCCTGGCGCGATTATTATTCGCGCGCTCTGCTACTGAGTAATGGTTTCCATCACGCGGCCGCTTGCGCCATCGACGAAATTGACTTCGAGCGGCGATGAAACGTTGTTGTCTTTCTTGGCGGCGTCGATTTTCGCCTTCACGTCGGCCAGGAACATTTTTTTCGCGGGCGGAGGCATCTCGTCCATCGGAAAGTTGTCCATCAGGACCATGGCCTTGAGCTTGTCGGGCCACTGGACGGAGCCGACCATCGGTCCCGCGATTGGCAGCGCCCTGACCATCTGCTCGATAGCACCGTGAAAATCCGTTGCTCCGGCGGTCGGCGCAGCCGCGGGCGATCCGGATGTCTGCGCCGCCATCGACGCGCCTGCGGCCGGCGCACCGGTGATCTTTGCGATCAGATCCTTCGCCTCGGCGCGTGACGAGTCGTCCGGCGCGAGCGCCAGCGCCTGCTTGAACGCGGCGGCCGCGTCATCAGATTTATTCTCCTGCGTGTACGCGGCTCCCATGTTGAGGTACGCCTGGAAAAATTTGGGATTGGCGGCGATCACTCTCTTGTACTGCACGACCGCCTGATCGGCGTTGCCCGTGTAGAGATACATCGTGCCGAGGTCGGTGCGAACTTCCGGATCGTCCGGCTTCTTCTTCAGGTAATGCTCGTATGCGGCGATCGCTTCGTCGTAGTGGTGCTTGTCGTAGTCGATATCGCCGACACCGCGGAGTGCTTCGAGGTTGTCGGGCTCCAACTTCAGCACGTGGCCGTACGCTTCCTCGGCCTTGCCGTAGTAGGTTTGATCGAACATCGCCGCGCGCATCGAGACTGTGCCGAATTTGTTCCATGCCGCCACGTCGCCGGGTTTCGCACGCGCGTCTTTTTCGGTCGTGTCAACGAAAGTGCGAGCCTCAGTCGGCAACTCGATCTTCGGATGTCCCGGCGGCAAGGTGCCGCTCGGACTTCCACCCGCCGCTGGATTCGCCGTGACATTCTGCTCCGGTGCAGCCGCATTGGGCGCGCCGGCGCCTGGCACGTTGGCGACGGCGGCTTGTTCGCGCACCGCTTCGGGCGTTCGCATCATTATCCACCCAGCTGCCGCCAGACCCACCACGGTGATTGCGACGAACACAACCGCAAACGCCGTTGTAATCGGTATTTTGCGCCCGCGATCCGCGCTGCCCCGGAGATTGCCCGCTTCTCCGGCGCCCGATGCCGTGCCCGCGAGCACGCTGCCGCACTCCACACAGAACTTCGCCCCAGAAATCAGCGGCGCGCCGCATTGCGGACAAAATCGCATCAGCAAATTCCTACATGACCGCTTCCTCCCAGCGCAACCCGCCCCGGAATTGGATTCCCGCTTTCGAGCCGCCTGTTGTATAGTCCCGTCGGAGTCTATTTTCGCAAGCCACGCAGCCGAGGAACGCGCCGAGACCCGCCAGTGACACGCGCCGAGTCCGCATATGCCCGGAAATTTCGAACAAGTAACCGCTCAGCTGACGGCCCTGGCGCGCGCGAAAACCGGTGACTCCCGCGCGCGAGCGCATTCGCTCGAATCGCTGCCCGGTCACGCCGGCTTCAGCTACAGCTTCATCCTTGAGCGCAGTGCGCCCGGCGCGACGCCGGCGGGGAAATTCGTCGTGCGCATCGCGCCTCCCGGCGTCAAAATCTCAGGCCCCGCCGACATCGTGCGGCAGGCGCGCGTGATGGCGTCGCTGGCCGACACGCCGGTCGCGGTGCCGCCGATCATCTGGTACGGCGACGAGCCCGAGTTCTTCGATCGGCCGTACTTCGTCGGCGGCTTCGTCGACGGATTCAAACTCGGCGAATCCGCGCTGCCGGCCGCGCACTTGAAACGCCTGGCGCGCAACGGTATCGCGACCATGGCCGCGCTGCACAACGTCCCGTGGGAGCCGCGCCGCGCCGCATGGGGCGAGCCGTTCGCGCTCAGCGAAGAGCTAAAACGCCTGGACTACCTGCTCGACCGCCCGACTCTCGATCCCGCCGTCGTCGCGCGCGCACCCGAACTTCGCGAGCGTCTGCGCTCGAGCCTGCCGGCAAACGCGCGCATTGGATGCGTCCACGGCGACTTCCAATGGTCGAACGTGCTGTTCAACGAAGAACGGGTCGTCGCGCTGATCGATTGGGAAATCTCGCTCGTCGGCGCAACCCTGCTCGACCTCGGATGGATTTGCTTCTTCTCCGATCCTGCAAGCTGGGTCGGCGCCGACGCCGGCCGCGGCTCGTTTCTCGACGCAGGTGAAATCGTCGATGCGTACGCCGAAGCCGCGGGCTTTCCGGTCTCCGCGGCGGAAGTGCGATGGTTCCGCGCATTCGCGGGCTACCGGTTCGGCGTGATCACCTGTTTCAACCTGATGCTGCATCGGCGCGGCAAGCGCCACGATCCGTTGTGGGAAGAGACGGCGCGGTCGGCGCCAAGAATGTTCGAACACGGCCTCGAATTAATCGGCTGACCCACCTGTACCCTCCGGCACATCTTCGGTTTGGCCTCCGGATGACTTTGTGGTGGAATTGCGTCCTGCGCTTTCGTGATCGGAACTCGTCGTGACCGGAAGTTGGAGGTGGCGAAATGGACAGTGCGGCCAAACGGCAGCCTGAAATTCAGATCCCCGAGGAAAACCATCCCGCGCTGAACGCGATCCTCGGCGCCAATCCGTTCGTCGGCCTCGACGCCACGCAGGTTGTCGGCACGTTGACGGCCTTGCTGGCGCATCTCGCGTCCGAGCCCTCCACCGTCGCCGCGCGCGCGCTCGAACTGTGGCTCGAGCTGGGGCAGGTAGCGGCGGGCGTTTCTACCGTGGCGCCCGAGGCTGGCGACAAGCGCTTCGCCGACCCCGCCTGGTCGCAGCATCCCCTCTACCGTCGCATGATGCAGTCCTACCTCGCGTGGCGCACCGCGATGCACGATCTCGTCAACCAGGATGAAAGCGTCGAGTGGAAGCAAGTCGAGCAGCAGAAATTCGCGGTCACGCTGATGACCGAGGCGCTCGCGCCCACCAACGCGTTCTGGCTCAATCCCGCCGCGCTCAAGCGCGCCTTCGACACCGCGGGGATGAGCGTGGTGTGGGGACTGCGCAACTTCATCTCCGACCTGTGGACCAACGGCGGGATGCCGTCGACGGTGGACAAGCGGCCGTTCGAAGTCGGCAAAAATCTCGCCGTCTCGCCCGGCGCCGTCGTGTTCCGAAGCCCGGTCTGCGAGGTAATCCAGTACGCGCCCACGACCGACAAAGTTTACGAGCGCCCGCTGCTCTTCATCCCGCCGCAGATCAACAAGTTCTACATCATGGATCTCGCGCCGGGACGCAGTTTCGTCGAATACGCGGTCAAGCACGGACTTCCGATGTTCACGATCAGCTGGCGCAACCCCACGCCGCGCGATCGCAACTGGGGGCTGGACGAATACGTGAGCGCGTGCAAGGACGCCATCACCGCCGCCTGCGAGATCACCGGCAGTCCCGATTGCAACGTGCTCGGCGTATGCGCCGGCGGCATCACGACCTCGCTCATGCTTGGGCATCTCGCGGCTTCGGGTGACAAGCGCGTCAACGCGGCGACGCTGCTGGTGACGATGCTCGATACGAGCCTGCCCTCGATGACCGGGATGTTCGCGACCGAGGATGCGATCAAGGCGGCGCGCGATCGCTCGGCTGAAAAGGGCGTGCTCGACGGCGGCGACATGGCGCGCGTCTTCGCCTGGCTGCGGCCGAACGATCTGGTCTGGAACTATTGGGTCAACAACTATCTGCTCGGCAACGATCCCGCGCCGTTCGACATCCTCTATTGGAACGCGGACCCGACCAATCTTCCGGCCAAACTGCACGCGGGCTTTCTCGATCTGTTTCTCAGAAATCCGCTCACGCGCGGTGGCGGCGTCACGGTTCTCGGCACGCCGATCGATTTGGGCGCCGTGAAGAATGACCTCTACCTGGTTGCCGGGATGACCGACCATATCTGCATGTGGCGCGCGTGCTATCGCGCGACGCAGATGTTCGGCGGGCGAATCGAATTCGTGCTCGGCTCCAGCGGCCATATCCAGAGCCTCGTTAATCCTCCCGGCAACTTCAAAGCCCGCTACTACGTCGGCGCGCGGCTTCCCGAGGATCCCGACCAATGGATCAAGGGCGCGGCCGAGAACAAGGGCAGCTGGTGGGATCACTGGATCAAGTGGGTTGGGGCGCGCTCCGGCGGCGAACGTCCCGCGCCGAAATCGCTGGGCAGTGAGCTCTACAAGGCCGGCGAGCCTGCCCCCGGCCTATACGTCCACGAAAGCCACTAATCCCAGTTCGAAGTTCGGAATTCTGCGCGACTGTTCCCCATTCCCGCATGGGAAGGGGTTAAGGGTTAGGTTATCGCGAATCCTCTGAATTGCCGTTTGCCGCGAGATCTCTCCCTTCACCGCGCCGCCAGCACTTCCGCCAGATGACGCACTTCGATCTTCTCGCCCGCGCGGCTCAAACCCCCGCCGATCTGCATCAGGCATCCGCAATCGTTGGCGACCACGACCTCGGCGCCGCTCTCCCTGATGCGCGCCATCTTGTCCTCGAGCATCGAGGCCGAAATATGCGGGAACTTCACCGAGAACATCCCGCCGAAGCCGCAGCACTCCTCACGGTCGCGCAGCTCGCGGATTCTGATTCCGGCCACCGCACTCAGCAGCGTCATCGGTTCATCGCGCACGCCCAACTCGCGCGTCAGATGACATGACGGATGATACGCGACCGCCCGCTCGTAGCGCGCGCCGATGTACTTCACCTTCAGCACGTTGACGATGAACTGCGACAGCTCGAATACCCACGGCCGAATCGCCATTGCTTTGGCTGACAGCGCGGGATCGTCCGCCAGCAAGTCGCCGTAAAAAATCTTCAGCATGCTCGTGCATGAGCCCGACGGCACAACGATCGGAATGCCCGGCTCGGCCGAGTTCAGAAAGCGGCGCGCGAGATCGAGCGCCTCATCGCGGAAGCCCTCGTTGAAAGCGACCTGCCCGCAACAGAACGCGCCGCGCACCGGCGTCACCTTGAGCCGCAGCCGCTCGAGCACTGTCGCCGCCGCGTCGTTGACTTCGGGAAAAAATTCCTCGGCGAGGCAGGTCGAGAATAGTTGGACTTCAGTCATCGCCGGGCCACACCACGATCACGTGGATCGATTTTGGACCGTGCACGCCGAGCACGATTCGCTTCTCGATATCCGCGGTCCGGCTCGGGCCAGTGATCAACGTCAATCGATTCGCCGCGACGCCGCCGGGGCCCAACTCGGCGAGCACCGCCGCCAGATTCGCCATCACGCGATCGATCTGAACGATCGCAAGGCTCGCCGGCGGCAGCAGCGTCAGCGAACTCGGCCGATCCCCGGTTGAAACTACCGCCAGCGTGCCGGTCGAGGCGATCGCGAAGTCCGCCTCCGCGATCCCCATGTCGGCATTTGCCACCCGCTCGCGCATCGCGGCGCGTTCCGTGTCCGCCACCGGAATGGTGCGAACTACCTTGAAATCCGCGCGCTCGAGCGCCTCGCCGATTGCGTCCATGTCGCTCACGACGCCTTGTCCAAGCGCGACCGTCTTCGCGCCGATCTCGCCGGCGAGAGTGACTATTCGACTAGTCACTTCGGCCGCAGTGAGTATTCCGAGGAAGTTGCCGCCGACCTCTTCGAGCTCGCGCGCGAACGTCGATGCGAGCTCGGCGCGACGCGCCGAGGGCGATACTGGCACCGCCGCGCTCGCGGCCGCGGCCTGCGAGTTGCTCCGCGCGCCGGCGCCGAGCGCGTTTTTTACGCTTGCGATTATCTTGTGAATCTCAGCCACGTTCAGCCTGGCGGGCGCTCCGGCCCGGACGCGGGGCGCTTATGCGGACGCGGCCGCGGGAAATCGCGATACTTCGTCCAGTTGCCGAACGGTCCCGGCATCCGGCGCAGATAACCATTGTGCGCGAATGGTTTCAGCACCATCGCGGCGAATTTTCCAAGCGCTCGAACGGTCCGCGGATGCCGCGCTATCTTCGCAAACCGCCGCGCGCCCCGCCGCGCCACGCTCGATCGCACGCGGCCATCGGATTGGATGCTCGCCGGCGCTCTCTTTCCAGCGCAAATGGAGCAGGATTCGCGGGATGTCGATCTTGACGGGACAGATGTCCTTGCACGCGCCGCACAGCGTTGACGCAAACGGCAGGTATCCCGCGGCGCTGCCGAAAAGATTGGGGCTGATGATCGACCCGATCGGACCCGGATAGACCGAGCGATACGCGTGGCCGCCGATGCGCCTGTAGATCGGGCATACGTTCAGGCACGCGCCGCATCGGATGCAATTCAACGCCTCGCGCAAAATGGGATCCGCAATCATCGCGCTGCGTCCGTTGTCCAGGATCACCACGTGCATCTCGCGTGGCCCGTCGAGCTCGCCCTCGCGCCTCGGACCGGTGATGAAACTGGTGTAGGTCGTGAGCTTCTGCCCGGTCGCGGTGCGCGCGAGGATTTCCAGGAAGTGGCTCAGGTCTTCGAGCCGCGGGATGACCTTCTCGATTCCCATCACGGCGACGAACGTCTCCGGCATCGTGCTCGACAGGCGCCCGTTGCCTTCGTTCTCGACGATGACGAGTGTGCCGGTTTCTGCGATCGCAAAATTGACCCCGGTAACTCCGAAATCCGCGTTCAGAAAAATCGCGCGCAATCGCGAACGCGCTTCGGCCGTGAGTTTTTCAGGCTCGGCGGTGTACTCGATGCCAAACTTGTCGGCGAAAAGTTGCCCGATGTCCTCCTTGGACAGATGAATCGCGGGCGTGATGATGTGCGACGGGCGCTCGCCGCGAAGCTGCACGATGTACTCGCCAAGATCCGTCTCGACCGCGTCGATCCCCGCGCCTTCGAGCGCATGATTGAGCTCGATCTCCTCCGTCGTCATCGATTTGCCCTTGACGACGTTCTTCGCGCCCCTCGCCTTTGCAAGTTCGACTATATAGTCGCGCGCCTGCGCCGCATCCTCGGCGAAAAACACCTTGCATCCGCGCGCTTCGAGCTTCGACGTCAGTTCGATGAGCAATTCGTCGAGATGCTCAATCGCGTCGGTCTTGATTCGATGCGCCGCGTCGCGCTCGTCGTCGTACGGCGGGAACTCCGCCTTTACTTCGGCGAAGTGATCGAGATGCCGCGCGCTGGCGCTCTCGAGCTTGCGCCGCAACTCATGGTCGCCGACGGCGGCGCGGCTCGACTCGAAGAAATCGCGGGCTTTCGGAAATTCAGCCATCTCGGATGTCGCGCGTCGGTTGTCAGCCGACCCGCGCGCGGCGTCAGTTTATCAGCGCGACCTTAGTTTATCAGCGCAACGTTAGTTTATCAGCGCAACCTGGCGAATCAGGCGCAGCACCGCTTCGCGCGCCGACTCGGCCGCGGGATGCTCGGGAGCCTGCGAAAGAAAACTCTGGAAGTCGTCGAGCGCCGGCTTGAAGCATTCCAGCCGCTCGAACAGCGCGCCGCGTTCCACCAGCTCGTCGAGCGCGCGCGGTTCCAGCATGATAATCCGGTCCAGCGCCGCCAGCGCGCGCGTCCAGTCCGACGCCCCCATGTAAATGATCTTCAGGTCGCGAAGAATCCGCGCCAGAATATGGCGCGCACCGCGCTGCTTCAGCATCGCAGGGTTCAATTCCACCGGCTGTCCGTAAATTTGCATCAGGCGCGCGCGAATCTCGTCGAGCGCGAGGATCTTTCCGCCGACGAATGGATCGATGATCAGCTCGCCGCGCTCGTCCACCGCCTTGACCAGGAAATGCGTCGGGAACGAAACACCGTAGAGGTTGATACCGAGCCGGCGGCCCACTTCCAGATACACCACCGAAAGCGTGATCGGAATTCCGAGCCGGCGATCGATCACGTCGTTCAGAAATGAGTTGCGCGGATCGTTGTAGTTCTCGGCGTTGCCCTCGAATCCCTTCAGCTCGAACAGAAAATGCGAGAGCAACTGGACGCGTTCCACCGTGTCCTCGCCGGCGCGGACGATTGGTTCGGCTTCACGCGCCAGCGTCGCCAGCTTGTCCAGGTATTCTTCGATATCAAGCTCGGGATACTCTTCTTTCGCGATCAGCAGCCCGCCGCGCGCCAGTGGCACCGGCTCCTTCGCCGCAAGCATCGCAAATTCCCGCCGTGCATCGTTCATCGGGTCGGCACCGTTCGCAACAGTCTCGCCTTGCGCGATTGCTTTGACAAGCGCCGGCGATCAGTTTCTTTCGAGCGCCGCCGCGGCCTCATCGCGTACCGCCGCATCGCAGTCGCCGAGCGCGCGCCCGAGTGCGTGGCGCGCGGCGCGTCCTCCAATCTGTCCGAGCGCCCATGCGGCGTGCGAGCGGATCAATGGCTCCGGCTCGGTCTCCAGCGCGCGCGCCAGCGGCGCCACCGCATCGGGATTTCGCGTGTTGCCAAGCGCGACCGCGACGTTGCGCAGCAGCCCGCGTCGCTTGGCGCGCTTGACCGCGCTCTTCGTAAAGCGGCGGCCGAACTCTTCGTCGTTGAGCGCCAACAGCTCGGGCAAGCGCGGGACGAGATCGTTCGAGCCGTCGTCAGCCGCCAAATCGTTCCATGGACAAACCTCGTTGCAAATGTCGCAGCCGAAGATCCAGTTGCCGAGCTTCGACCGCAACTCGCGTGCAATCGCGCCGCGATTTTCTATCGTTTGATACGAGATGCACAGATCCGAGCGCATGACATAGCCGTCGGCCAGCGCCCCGGTCGGACACAAATCGAGGCATCGCCGGCATGTCCCGCAATGTTCGCGGTAGGGCTCCGTCGTCGCCTCGAATTCCGCGTCGGTGAAAATCTCGGCGAGAAAAAAATACGAACCGTGCTCGCGATTCAGGATCATCGTGTTCTTGCCGAACCATCCGAGCTGCGCATCCGCCGCCCATTCGCGCTCGAAGACCGGCCCGGTGTCCACGTACGAGCGCGCGATCGAGCCGGGACGAAATTGCGAAATCACTTTGGCGACGGCGCGCGCTCGGCGACCCACAACGTCATGATAGTCGCGGCCAAGCGCGTAGGCCGCGATTCTGCCGCGCAACTCGCCGCGCCAATCGACGTTGGGAATCGCGCGCGCCGCATACGGATAACCCAGGCTCACGACCGACTTGTAGCGCGCATCGAGGCGGCGAGGATCGAACCGGCGCTCGGGCTCTCGCGCCAGGTAAGCCATCGTCGCGTGACCGCCGTCGTCGAGCCATTGGCGATAAAAGCTCTCGCGCTCCGTTAGTTGACGCAGCCGCCCAAATCCAACCAACACGAATCCCAGTTCGTTGGCGGCGCGGGTTATCGTTTCACGCGAAGCATCCATGGCGATGTAAAAACGCTAGCATTTGGCTGGGCTTTTCGCGCTGGTAATGGTGGATGCATTGACTCCACTATTGCGCTACGATTAGTTTCTTGGTGAGGAGCATGATCGACGGGTAAGCGCTCCTTGCTGGAGGTTGGTAGCAAAAATGGCCGAAGGACTTCATATTCAGCATCACGGGCGCGCCGAACAGGCGCCGGCCGAGCGAATCGATACCGCGTCGCTGCCGGACGTGAAGCTCACGCCCACCGCGATCGAGATGGTCCGCAAGATGCACGCGAAGGAAGGTCTTGGCGCGGGCTATGGAATGCGAATCGGCGTGGTCGGTGGCGGATGCTCCGGGTTTCAGTATTCGTTGAAGTTCGACACCTTGAAAGAAGGCGATCGGGTGACGGATTTCGGCGGCGTGCTGGTGTACGTGGACGAAATTTCTCTGCCGTATATCGCGGGCACGACGCTGGACTACGTCGAAGGACTGCACGGCGCGGGATTCCGCTTTGACAATCCGCGCGCGAGCCGCACCTGTGGATGCGGGTCGTCCTTCAGCGCGTAAGATTGACGACTGGTTGATTTGCAAGGGCCGCTCCGATTGGGGCGGCCTTTTTTATTCCAGCGGGCGCTGTGTTAAACCCAACCCGCGATGCTCGCGGGATTGTTCTACTGGCTGTCTCCGGCGCGCCGGCGCTTCATGCGGCGGCTGGCCAAGCCGGGACTCGACGCGACGCGCGCACGGTTGGCCGAAGCGGGATCGCCGCGCGCGGTTCAGTTCATCTCGACGATTCTCGGCGCCAACGCCGACTTCCTTGCCTACGCGCTTTCGTCGCAAGGGCCGCTTAAGATGTATTGCGATCGCGCAACGGCCGAGCGGGTCTCGGCCTGTATCGCCACGATGCTGATCTACTCGGTAAATCTGTTTGCGCGCGACGAGATGACGAACAACAAGAGCGAAATGATCGCGCTGCTCGCGCATCTTGCGGGCGTCAAGAAGACCCAGGTGATGCTCCGGCGCGATGCGATCCGCAAGGCGCCGCGCTCCGAAGAGTGGATGCTGCTGACGTGGCTCGCGAAAGACCTTGGCGCCGAGGCGCCCAAGTACGACGCCGAGCTTGAGCGCATCTTCGGATACAATTATCTGTCTTACATCGCTCAGTACCGGCCGGCGCTGGAGCGCGCGATGGCCGCGGCCGACACGGCCTGAGCTTCGTTGGGATGGAGAAAGCTGTGCAGGATCTCAAGATGAAAGATCTCGAGGGGCGCGGAATCATCGTCACCGGCGCGACGCGCGGAATTGGCCGGGCGATCGCTCTGGAAGTCGCACGGCGCGGCGCCAACGTATCGTTCAACTACCTCAAGAGCGACCAGAATGCGGCCGAGCTCAAGTCCGAAATCGAGCAGCTCGGCGTGAAGGTGCTCGCGTACAAGGTCGATGTAGGCGATCTGAAGAACGTGCGCGAGATGGTCAACGCGACCAAAAAGGAATTCGGGCAAATCGACGGGCTGGTCAACAATGCGGGCATGACACGCGACAAAGTATTCGTGATGATGTCGGAAGAGGATTGGAGCGAGGTCATCCGCGTCAATTTGACGGGCGCGTTTAATTTCGCGCGCGCGGCGGCGTTCATGATGATGAAAGCGAAGCGCGGATCGATCCTCAATATCACCTCGGTCAGCGGGCTTATCGGAATCCCGGGTCAGGCAAACTATTCGGCGGCGAAGGCGGGACTGATTGGACTTACAAAATCGGTCGCGAAGGAAGTGGGGCGGCTGGGCGTTCGCGTCAATGCGCTCGCGCTGGGATTTATCGAGACCGACATGACCGCGGCCATGCCCGAGGACAATCGCGCACAGGCGCTCGCGATGATTCCGCTCGGCCGCTTCGGCAAAGTCGAGGACGTGGTGCCGATGGCCGCATTTCTGCTGTCGGATGCGGCGTCATATATCACGGGCGCGGTGATCCAGGTGGACGGCGGCCTCGCAATGTGATCGCGCTCCGGTCAAGCAAGCGCTACGCGCCTATCTTGTCGGTGTGCGCCACAGGTTCGTTGCCATGAGGGTGCCAGCTCCTCTCGATGCGGGTGCTGACAGTATAAGCCGTCGCGCCCGCGAAAGGTTACGGGGCCGCCCCGTAACCTTTCATAGGAGACCGATTCAGACGGGAAGCACGGAAGCTGCGGTCGCCCGGAAAACTGCGCTATTTTTTCGAGAGCCTATTTTACAACATTCTTTGCCTTATCGACCACGCGCTCCACGGCCTTCTTAACCTTGCCGGTGGCTTGGTCGAGCTTCCCTTCCCGCTTTAGGCTTTTGTCACCCGTCAGAGCACCAACTGCTTCTTTCACACGGCCTTTGATCTTGTCGCTCGTTCCACTCATTACACTGTACTCCTCTTGCTCAAGGCCGTTGCTGGCCAGCGTTAAGGTTCACCAAATACATCTGCGCTGCTCGTTCAGTCACTTAGTCCCGCAGGCGTAGATCGTCCTGGACCGCGCGCACGCCCGGCACCGAGCGCGCTAGCACTGCGGCCTCCAGGTTCCGCGCCCCGGTTGGGACGCTCCCAGTCAGCCGCGCGACGCCATTCCTCACCTCCAAGCCGACGTCTCTGAACCCATTGTCGTCGAGAGCCTTCCTGACCATCCGCTGCAGCTCGTCGTCGTTCGCGTTCACAGCTGCCTGCTTCGCGCTCGGCACCACCTGCAGTTCGTTCACCACGCGCTTGACTCCGTCCACCTTGAGCGCATCGGCCTCAGCGGCGCCCTTCGCGTCCTGCGAGGACACAATCCCGAACAGCGTCACCACTCCGTCCCATGAGTCGAGATCGATTTCGAGTCCCGGAACGTTGCTATCGGCAATCAAGCTCATCCTGACGGCCGACGTGATCCATATGTCGCGGGCGGTGTCCCAGGCTCCGTACCCCGCGCTGGACGGCGGCGTGGGCGCGCGCCAGATCTCCGCATCGGCCAGCGTGTCGGGGCTCTGGATCTCACTGGCGACCCGGCGGACACCTGGCACTGCGGCCGTATCCTCGACGGCGCGCAGGTGAGCGCTCAAGGTCTTTGCCGTGCCGCCCAGCAGCACGACGCCCTGGTTTACGGACTGCACATCGATATTGCTGCTCTTGAGTGAATGATCGGCTTGTAACGCCTGTTCGATCCGCTGCTTGAGGTCCTCATCAGACACTTCCATCGCCTTCTCATGCTCTGGAGCGACCACCTGCAGCAGGTTGCGCACGCCTTGAACGCCCTCGACTTTCCGAGCGATGCTCTCGGCCTTCGCCTTCTCCTCGGCGGAGTGCACCTTGCCGTACAGAGTGACTTGGCCCGCGACTGTGTCCACCTTGATGGCCGTCCCGCTCACGCCCTCGGTGGTCAACAGGGCCAGCTTGATTTTGGTGGTGATCCAGGCGTCGGGGGTCGCCGCCCCGGCCGGCGCGGCCAGCGCTGCGCCCAGCACCACTGCCATGACACTGTACCTAATCCACATCCACGATGGTCGGTGCATGATACTTCTCCCTGATCGAAAAACGCTCAACGGATAATCGTTGCGTGTCGCCACCCATCACCTGCCAGATTAGAACGATGGTCAGCCGGCTCATTCCGGCTCCGCCATAGCATCCGTGCGATATCCCGAGCCCGCCGCTGCAAGCGAACGTGGACTATAGAGTTGGCCTTGCTTCGAAAAATGCGGTTGTGCGCCAGCCTTTGCGTACGAGTCATTCGTTTTATGCGGCGGGACGCCTATTGAACTCTCGATCTTATCCAAGCACACAATCAATTGCCGACCTTGACGAATAAGCAGATGCTGACGCACCAACTCGGCTAGATGTTCGGTGACTCTGGGTCGCGACGCACCCACCAGACCGGCCAGGTCCTTGTGGCTGAGGGAGACTCGTAAAAGCGTACCACGCGACTCTACGACTCCGAAGTTCGAACATAATTGAAGAAGCGCAAACAAGAGACGCTCGTGAAGGTCGAGGCCCTCCGCGAAGAACCGATACCATTGCATCAGATTGTCTTCGTGAAATTTTCTTAAAGCAGACTGGGGCGCCGCCCTGGTGATGACGTCGAATCGGTCCCAGCTCAGACTGCCGACTCTGCAATCGCTATGAGCCTCGCAGCGAAAATCCCGCTGGCTGACCGGCAGAGAAACAAACTGGGGGATTGGCCCTGGCGCAAGTATAGCTATGGCTACACGGTGGCCAGCCGCGTTCAGGCAAGTGACCTTCGCCACGCCCCTTAGCAGGATGTGGACACCCGCCGCCAGCGCCTCCTCATGAAGGATGACCTGGCGCCTTCTGAAGTTTGCCGAATTGAGGTCGCTCGCAAGCTCGTGCAACGCGACGGGTGAAAGAAACGACAAGGGTTTGAACCGATTCAGCAAATCGAAGTCGGTGCGAGTCGTGTTTTTCTGTCCGTCCATTTCCCCTTCCTCCAGGAACCGAATAGCACGTTGTCGAGAGTCGATTCAGATTACCTTATTCTCTATCGGGCTTTGCTTCAGTATTTCTTATATACCAAAATGTGCCGCCGGAGACAAGGCTCCGCCCGCTTTTCCTCCGGAGCAGGTGCCTGCCGGCACCCGTGCCGGGAAGAAAATGTGCCGGGGGACCCCGCATCCCAAATCTCCGGGACATTTCCACCAGCCTTTCCGCTCTCGCGCTTCGCAGCCCGCGCGAGTAGTTTCTTTTCATCCGAGCGGCCCGGCGCCACGACAACCATGCGCGGAGGTGTGATGCATATGTACGGAACTCACGGACTCGAGATAGTGACGCTGCTCGCGTTGCTCGAATATTCAGTCCTCGGCATGATGGTTGGCCGCGCGCGACAGAAATATGGCGTCGAGGCGCCCGCCACCGCCGGCAATCCCGACTTCGAGCGCTACTTCCGCGTGCATGTGAACACGCTCGAGAGTCTCATCGTCTTCATCCCGGCACTGTGGATATTCTCGCTGACGGTGAACTATCACTTCGGCGTAGCACTCGGATTGCTGTTCGTAATCGCGCGGATCATCTACGCGTCGGGCTACTTGAGCGCGCCGGCCAAGCGCGCACCGGGCGCAATCGCCACCTTCGTGATCAACGCCATCCTCGTGCTGGGCAGCTTGATCTGGATCGCAATCAAGGCGCTTTAACTTTCGCGAAAATAGCCGCTCAGGGTAAACTCCGCCCGCATCTCCTTGCTCGGCTGAGGGATCGAGGTCCCTGCCCGCTGCTTTACCCCGGCGCCCGCCGCGGCTAAAGTCTCTTAGTTCACGATTCCATTTTCGATTCATCATCAAGGAGAATTCGCTCATGGCGGAAGAACGCAAAGGCGCCGTTACGATGCGGGGAAACCCGATGACCCTGGTCGGCCCCGAAATCAAGGTCGGACAAAAGGCACCCAACTTCAACGTCGTCGGCAAGGGGATGCAGCCTGCGACGCTCGACCAGTTCAAGGGCAAGGTCAAAATCATCACCACCATCCCCTCGATCGACACTCCCGTCTGCGACGCCGAGACGCGCCGCTTCAACGTGGAAGCGAGCAAGCTGCCCGGCGACGTTCAGATTCTCACGGTCTCGATGGATCTGCCGTTTGCGCAGGCCCGATGGTGCGGCGCGGCCGGCGTGGACAAGATCACTACGCTCAGCGACTGGCGCAGCGCGAATTTCGGCACCAGCTACGGCGCGCTGATCAAGGAACTGCATCTGCTCGCGCGATGCGTTTTCGTGGTGGATAAGAACGACACCGTCACCTACGTCGAATACGTCAAGGAAGTCGCCGACCAGCCCAACTTCGAAGCCGCTCTGGGAGCGGCCAGAAAGGCCGCCGCTGCCTGACAGTGAAGTGAAAAAGTGATTCATCCTGCGGGCGGACGTGTCACCGGCACGTCCGCCCGTGATAGATCTTCTTCCTCATGCCGACCGACGCGCCCAATCGCCACGCCTTCACCGACCTGCTCAAGCGCGGCCTCTACGAGGCGATCTTCCGCCGCCGCGACATCCGGGAGTTCATTTCCGATCCGATTCCCGACGATGCACTGGCGCGCGTGCTGACCGCCGCCCATCATGCCGCCAGCGTCGGCTTCACGCAGCCGTGGGACTTCATCGTCGTGCGCAGCCTCGAGCGGCGCCGCCGCGTGAAGGAAATTTTCGAAGCCGAGCGCCAGAAAAATGCGGCTCAGTTCAGCGGCGAGCGCCGCGAAAAATATCTCTCGCTCAAGCTCGAAGGCATCCTCGAAGCTCCGCTTAATCTGATCGTCACCTGCAAGCCCGATCGCTTCGGTCCCGCCGTGCTCGGCAAGACCAGCATCCGCGATGTCGAGATTTACTCCGCGTGCCTGGCGGTCGAAAATCTATGGCTCACGGCGCGCGCCGAGGGCCTCGGGATGGGATGGGTCAGCATCATGCGCAACGACGCGCTCGCCGATATTTTCGGCATCCCCGATGACGTCATACCCATCGCCTACCTATGCGTCGGCTTCGTCCGCGATTTTCCCGACCGCCCCGTGCTCGCCAGCGCACAATGGGCCGAGCGATTACCGCCGCGCTCGCTGATTCACTTCGATTCGTGGAACGACGCGAGCGACCGAACCTCGGCCGCCGCCGATTCCCTGCTCAAGAAGATCGACGACCATACCATCTGGCTGTCGATCTTTCCCGAAGATTCCCCCGACCGACCGCCCTCGCGCGACTGAACCGCCGCCGCAGCACCGCTTGCGGGCCGGCGCCGAGCGTGATGCGATCACGCGGCCATGTCTTTGCTCAACCAAACCGTCGCCTCGATCCTCCCGCTCGACAACGAAGCGGCGTGGGCCGCCGACGCGCGCCTGAACTCCCTGACCAAGCCTCCCCGCAGCCTCGGCCATCTCGAAGAACTCGTGCGCCGCTACGCCGCCATCCGCCGCGACGAATCCGCAAGCTCCGGACACGGCGCGATCGCCGTCTTCGTCGCCGATCACGGCGTCGCCGCCGAAGGCGTCAGCGCATTTCCACAGGCCGTCACGGCCGAGATGCTCCGCAACATCGCCGCCGGCGGCGCCGCGATCAGCGTGCTCGCGCGCCGTTTCGGTTACCCGCTCAAAGTCGTCGATGTCGGCGTCAAGATCGATACCAGCACCAAGCCGCTTAAGGGCGTGACTTATCGCCGCGTCGGCGCCGGCACCCGCAACTTCCTCGACGGCCCCGCAATGACGCCGGAGGATGCGACGCGCGCGCTCGAAGTGGGAATCGAAATCGCCCGCGAGCTCGCCGGGATCGGCGCGACGCTGATCGGCATCGGCGAGATGGGAATCGCGAACAGCACGCCCGCAGCCGCGATCCTCTCTGCCCTTACCGCGATCGCGCCGGACGCGATGGTGGGGCGCGGGACCGGCCTCGATGACGACGGCGTGCGCCGCAAAACCGAAGTGGTCGCGCGCGCGCTCGAGATTCATCGCGCGGCGCTGGCTTCGGGCGAGTCGATGCTGGCGGCGCTCGGCGGTTTCGAGATCGCTGCGATGGCCGGCGTGTGCCTCGGCGGGGCCGCATTCAATGTCCCGATCGTCGTTGACGGTTTCATCGCGACCGCTGCCGCGGCGGTCGCGGAGAAGATTCATCCGGGATTGTTCGATCATCTTTTTTTCAGCCATCGCTCCTCCGAGGGCGGCCATGCGCTCGCGCTCGAACACTTCAAGCTCCGTCCCATTCTCGATCTCGACCTCAGACTCGGCGAAGGCACCGGCGCCGCGCTCGCGATGAACGTGATCGAATCCGCGCTCGACTTGTTCCACAACATGGCGACGTTCGCCGGCGCGGGCGTGTCCGGCAAAGTGCGATGAGTGACGAACTGGGCGCACCGGCCGGCGACAACGACACGATGCCGCCGAGCGGCTTCTTGACGGAACTGCGTCTCGCAATCAGCTTCCTCACAATTCTGCCGGTGATCGATCGGCGTCGCGCATCCGAGGATACCGTCGCGGCATCGTTCGCATGGTTCCCGATTGTCGGTTTCGTTCTCGGCGCCGCGCTCACCGCCGAGGATTGGCTGCTCGCTCACGTCTTTGCGCAGGTGATTCGTTCGGTTCTCATCATCGTCTCTCTCACCGTCGTCACCGGCGCGGTTCATCTCGATGGACTGGCCGATACGGCCGACGCGCTCGGCGCGGGACGCGATCGCGAGCGCGCACTCGACATTCTCCGCGACAGCCGGGTCGGAACTTTCGGCGCGAGCGCGATTTTCTTCGACCTGACGCTCAAAATCCTCGCGCTCTCGACCCTTGCGGGCCACCGCCGTTACGCCGCCCTGCTTCTGGCGCCGATGCTCGCGCGGTGGGCGATGATTCTGGTCGCCTCGGGACTGCCTTATCTGCGCTCCTCCGGCTCAGGATCGACGCTGCTCGGCAACGAAAACAAAAGCCTGGGCTCACGCGCTGTCTTCGTCGCGATTTTCACACTCGTCGTTGTGCCGATGCTGGGCGCGTTGCGCGCGGTCGCCCTTGCCGGCGCGGTCGCAATCGTAATCGTGTTCAAGATGCGCTGGTTCTACCGGCGATGGCTGGGAGGAGTGACGGGCGACTTGATCGGCGCGTGCGGCGAGCTCGTCGAGATTGCGGTCCTCGTCACGATGGCGTCCTAGCGGCGATTGCTGCTGCGGCAATGGTTTCCGGCGTCTCGTTGTTACCGACAGGCTTCGTGGACAAGCGCGCCTGGCGGGCGTCCGATTAATCAGCAGGCACTAGCCGGAAGCGGCGGCGCCGCTGCGCTTGGGCTGGAACCTGGGCTCCTCACCGCGCGATAGGCGCTGGATATTCTCGCGAAAGCGAAACAGGACCAGCGCGGTCATCAGTATAGCGAGCAGCAAATAGTGATGGGGCAAGCCAAGGGCGGCGACCGTCAGCGGCAGCGCGATCGCCGCGCCCATCGACGCCAGCGACATGATTCGGCTAATCGCAAAGACCACGGCGAACACCACGAGCGCAATCAGAATCGCAGTCGGCGCGATTGCGAGCCAGATTCCCAACCCGGCGGCTACGCCTTTACCGCCGCGAAACCCGAGAAACACCGAACAAATCGCGCCGACGAACGCGGCCAGACCTGTCCACGCGATGTTGTTTCAGTGAGCATGAACCGTCCGTGTCATTCAGCTTAGCGCTTACTTCACCTTGAGCGGACTCACTTCAACTTGATCGAATATCCCGCCACCATCAGGATCACCTGATCCGCGACGGCCGCGACTTTCTGATTGGTCCATCCCAGCAGATCGCGAAAACGGCGCGACTCCGCGTGATCGGTCGGCACGATTCCCGATCCGACTTCATCGGTCACCGCGATGCTTGCAAACGACGCATCCTTCAGCGTCGCCGCCAGCTTGTCCGCCTCCGCCAGAATGGGCCCGTCCAGCTCGTGACGCTGCATCAGGTTGGATATCCATAGCGTCAGGCAATCGAGCACCACCAGGTCGGCGCGATCGGCGAGCCGCTCGAGCGCGGCGACCACCTGGACCGGCTCTTCGACGGTCTGAAAGTCCGGCGGTCGCGTCGTCCGGTGAAATTCGATTCGCGCCGTCATTTCTTCATCGAGCGCCTGTCCGGTCGCGACGAAGAATTTGCGTCGATATGGGAGCGCAAGCTTCAACGCCTGCATGCTCTTGCCGCTTCGAGCGCCGCCGGTGATTAGCGTTACCGTGCCCATGCGAATCATCAAGCGTACACTATCGCGTCGCATCTGACGAAAATTTCCGCCCCGCTCGAATCCGGGTAGTGTCCTAATTTGACTGGATAGTCCGCCATGCGTGAATCGTGATGAGGACGATGACGCCGACCGAGGCAAGCGCGATGAGCGGATCGGCGATCGGAAGGCCGAGATATACGAGCGCCGCACTCAACACCACGGTGAGGCTCACGAACGTATCGATCAGGGCGTGATCGCCGTCAGCCATCAAAGCCGCATTATTTATAGAGCGTTCCGTCTTGGTTCGCAGTCGAGCGGCCATCCCGTTGCCGATTGCCCCGATCACGCCGCCCGCAGCCAGTACCAGCAGGCGGTCTGGTGGGCGACCGCTTGCGATGCGTCTTACCGCCTCGATTCCGGCAACCATGGCGCTCACAAGGATTGCGCCCAGAACAAACATTTCCGCGATGCGTGATGCCCGGCGCGAGGGCCGAACAAACGATATCCCGAGCGGTACCGCGGTCAGCGCGTCGCCCGCGTTGTGAATTAGATCAGTCAGCAAGGCAACACTTCCAGTCAGAAGAAAAATGGCGGCTTGGAAGGCGGTCGTTATCGCAAGAACGGTGAACGAGAGCAGGACGGCTCGCAATCCTGTTCTCGCATCTGCATCATTCGAGTGCCACTTTTTCGGTTGGGTCTGCGACACTGATCAATTCTTCAACCGACCATAGCCGATTGCTCACGCCAGCCGCCATCGCGGGCGTCAATCCTGAGCGTCCGATGAATCCGCACGAAATTATACTGCGCATCGTGAAGCGCGACCGATGCCTTGAGGTTCGCGAGCTTCTTGTCAAATTAGGATACTACGTCCAGCTCGAATCCGGGTTGACCGCGAAGCGTGCCGCGCGTAAGTTTTGCCTCGCACCCGGTGCTCGGGAAGCCGGTTCAAATCCGGCGCTGCCCCGCAACTGTGTGGGGGGACGACGGCCTATCATGCCACCGCTTAGGCGGGAAGGCGGGCCCGAGGACGAACCCCAAGCCAGGAGACCGGCCGGGTCATTAACTGTCTGCCTTCCGCGGGGAGGGTGGCCTCAGGCACGATTTTCCTGAAGCCCGATTCCTCGATTGGCGAGTGGTCGGGTTTTTTCTTTTTCGTTTTTTCGTACCCGACCACTCCTCCGCGCGCCGGCAGCCTTTGAACTCGGAGGGAGTTCATGCGGTTATCTGGTTGGATCCTGTCAACAATAGTTGCGATATCGCTGTTAGCGCCGATCGCGCAGGCCCAGGAGCCTGCTTCGGCGCCATCGCCAGCGCAAACTCAGACCAAGTCCACGCCGACAAATCAGACCAAAGCCTCCACGCCAGCAAAGCAGAAAGCCAGCCAGCCGACGACGCCGCCCAAGAAACAGGAGGCACAGAAGTTAAATCCGGTGGTCGTCACCGCAACCAGGATCGAGCAGCCGATCGCCGACATCGGTACGACGATCACCGTCGTCGAAGACCCGCAAATCCAGGAGCAGAAAATCGACCGGGTCAGCGACGTGCTCCGCCAGGTGCCCGGCGTGCAGGTCACCCAAAGCGGCTCGCCCGGCTCGATCACCGACGTATCGATTCGCGGCGCGACCCCCGCGCAGACGCTGATCCTCATCGACGGGGTCGAAGTCAACGCGGGCGCGACCGGAAGCTTCGACATGGCCAACCTGACGACCGACAATCTCGATCGCGTCGAGGTTTTGCGCGGCGCGGGCGGTTCGCTGTACGGCTCGCAGGCGATCGGCGGGGTAGTCAATGTGCTCTCGCAGGAGGGGCAGGGCCCGCCGACGGCGAGCCTGGTCTCGGCGGGCGGAAATCGAGCGACCAGCGAGCAGGTGGCGACCGTCAGCGGCGCCGAGGGAAATCTCGGTTACTCGGGCGCGCTGTCGTACTTCTCGACTGAAGGGTTTCGTCCGGTCAACGACAACTCCGACAACCTCTCGGGCTCGGCCCGGCTCGACTACCATCTCGACGACGACACCGTGCTGCGCGGCTTTGCGCGCTATATCGGGTCGAACGTGAGCCTGCCCAATTTTCTGGTGTCGGATGGCGTGCCGCTCGATCCGACGGCGCATCAGCGCAACGAGTTCATGCTGTTCAAGGGCGAGGTCGAGCATCACTTCGGCGAAAAGCTGCTGGTGCGTGCGAGCGCGTTTTACCTGCGCCAGGACCTGCGCCTGAACGCGCCGCCATTTCCGGGAGGCCTCGTTTTCGGAGCGCCGTATTTCGAGACGGATTCGATTCCGGATGAGACCCGCGGCGGCAACGCCGAGGCGATCTACAGCTGGGCTCGCGGCTGGCGCACGCTGGTGGGCTTCGATTTCAAAGATCGATGGCTGCGCTCGGGCAGCTTCTGCAGCTTTTGCGATCCCCTGCCTCCGTTCCTGGCCGGGAGCGACCACATTCAACGCGCGCCGCCAGGAGTACGCCGGCTACGTCGAGCAGGAGGGCAGTCTGTTCAACGGCCACCTTCTTGTCACGGGCGGATTTCGCGTCGATGGCAACAGCCAGTTCGGCGAGGAGGTCAGCCCCGCGTGGTCGGTCGCGATTCCGATTACAAAAATCTCGACCACCTTGCGCGGCAGCTACAGCGAAGGCTTTCGCGCGCCGGCATTCAACGAGCTGTACTACCCGGACTACGGCAATCCCAACCTGAAGCCCGAGATTTCGAGCGAGTACGACGGCGGATTTACCACCAACTTCGGCGAGCAGGCGTCGCTCACCACGACCTACTTTTCGCGCCGCGTTCACAACCTGATTGTCACCGTGACCTGCCCGGTCGGCCCGTCGTGTGTGTTCGGATCGGAAGCAGGCAACGCGGCGCGCGTGGACGTGCAGGGGGTCGAGGTCGTCCCGAGCCTCACTATCGTCAAGGGACTGACGCTCAGCGGCAACGTGACGGTGCTCGACGAGACGCACGCCGATGCCGCCGGCTCGACGGCGCAGCCGCTGCGGGTGGCCAAGCACACCGCGTCGGCGCTGCTGCAATACGTGCGGAGCGCGAATTTTCTCCCTCACGATCGAATCACGGCCAGCGTGAATTACATCTTCGTCGGCGATCGCGACGACATCACGATTGAGTCCACGATCGCGAATCACGCCGCGTACAATCTCGTCAACGCGGTCGTGTCGTACGCGATGGGAATCCCGCTCAATCATGTGAACAATGAAGAGGTTTTCGCGCGCGTGTCGAACCTGATGGACCGCCACTATTCGGAGGCGTTTGGATTTCCCGCGCCGACGATTAACGTGCTGGCGGGGGTGAAGCTGGATTTCGAATAGGCCTGCCTCCCGTCATTCTGAGTGGAGTCGAAGAATCCCGGATCTGAGACTTCCTTGAGCAGCGCGGCAGTTGGGAAGAAAGGCCGGAGCGATCGCTCGCTCCGGCCAAGCACACTCATTCGAGAATTTCCCTTCCCAGCTCCCGCGTTTCGGCGGATCCCACTACTAATCCTCCGGGACAGCCACTCCCCATACCAGCCAGCTCCCTGCGTTGTTTGGGCAGCTGCTTCCTTTGATGGTCGCAGTGAAGGTGTAAGGCCCGTAGTATTGGCCGGACAGCGGAACGCCGGCATCCGCGGCTAACCAGGGATTGTGTGCCGGGACGAGCGGGGTTTCCGGAGTTAGAGCAGGCAGTCCGGACGGGACTCCGAAAGTTACTCCGTTTGGCTCTGTTTTCTCTGGAGAGTCGCAACCCTCATCGGCGAAGGCTATTGCGACGAATTGGCTATCTGCAGGGGGAGCTACACCGCTTGTATAGAAACTGGCGCTGTCCCCGTTTTGCGTAAAACCATATCCTGTATAGCTGCTCAGAGTCTGCCCAGCGCCACGATAGGCGACCGTGATCACTGCAAGTTCCGCAGCAGCGTTGTCCCAGTGCTTAAATTTATATGAGCCGGAATCGTTCGGCACACTTCCGAAAATGTGCGCAGCGAGGCAAGAAGTGTTTACAGCGTAGCTATCCGATGCGGCAATATTCGTGGGAGAGCCACTTATGTTTGAGGCCGACAACAAGGTCCAGCTACTGTCGGGTAGTATCGGTCCTCCTGATGCCGTCTCGCCAATAATGAGATCCACCAGGATGACGTCGCCGTTCTGAACTCCCGGTGGTGCATTGATCGTAACGTTACAGTATGCGCCCTCAATGCCCAGGCATTCGGCTTCCGTACTAGTTGACCCGACAAAGTACGGCAGCGGAGTCGGATCGGCCAAGGCTACCCAATTGGTGGATTGGTCCGACGGGCCGTTGCTGATTTCCTCTACCGACCACCAGCTTCCCTCGCCTCCTGGCGGTATCGCCCGGAGGTCATAAATCATCGTGTTAAAGTCGCCCCACCGCACTGGTACTGGTGGCTGCTGGCCGGGATTGCCCACATATTCACCGGTGCTCATCTCGATAAAGTTCTGCCCCATGAACATCAGTCCCGGAATGCCGACGTACGAATCCCAGAGTGTCGCCGGGTATGAGACAGCGGAGAAAAGGGTGCTGCCAAGATACAGATCTTGATCTCCGTCGTTTGCGATCGTCGGATAAGCGTACCATTGGCTCCCGCCGGTGAGACTTATCAGGTTTAACCAACTGCCGCTCGACGGATTCTGAACGACCCATATGTTCTGGCTCTGGGGAACGGATCCACCAACCATGAGTCCAGTTGCGAATCCCGAGGTCAAGATGGGCGTGCTCGTTCCAGAAATGTTAGTGGGCCGGATCTGAGCTGCGGTAATCCGTGCGTCTCCTAGCGTTATCTCACACGTCGTAGCATTGCATCCCATTTGACTGGCGAGTCCAAGACCGTACGTTGGTGGTGTATCGCCCCACTGAGGGCTTATGGATGCAGGAGAACAGCCGGAGCTACCTGCCGCACAGCCCCCGCTCCCGAACACACCCGAGGCGTTCGCTGTGTACTCTACGACGTATGGCGCGGTGTTCGAGGACGCGGGAGCGCAGTTCGGCGCGTTCGTCTGGATACCGCTGCCGGGCACAATCGAAGCCAGGAGGAATGCACTTGCAAAGCTTCCCTGCTCGTCGCGCGCGGGAGCCATCAGCGCGCACGGCGCAGAGATAAGTCCCGGGAGAGTACCAGAGCCAGACGTGATAGTCGAGTTGGGGATTACCAGGATGTTGTCGGGTCCCCAGGTTACCGGGAGAGACTCCTGAGGACACGAAAGGTCGACCACCACTGACGAGTTACTCCATCCCAAGAGTGGCTGATCGGTCTGCGGAAAGCTCGGATTGGTGGTGCAACCTTGGATACTCCACAAGTTCCAGCTCCCGGCAGCACTGTTTGTAGTTGACGCAGCAAAATAAAGGTAACCGACCTGCGGGACTAATTGCGCAGTCCCTCCAGTACCCGGAGCGAGACCTGACGCTGTCACATACTGAAATGTCGTACCAGATGGAATTGCCGCTACGGCGAAGTTGCCATTGTAACCAGCGACGCTTACGCCGGCGATTGTAACCACAGCTCCTACAACTAGTCCTGGGTTCCCTGTGGTCGTGACAGTCACAGTACTACCTGCCTCGGATGCCGATGTAATCGTCGCCGGTGAGGGTAATTGCGCAGTCCCTCCGGTACCCGCACCTAAGCCTGAAGTTGTCGTATACTGAAACGTCGTACCAGATGGAATTGCCGTTACGGCGAAGTTGCCATTGTAACCAGCGACGCTTACTGCAGCGATTGTAACTATATCTCCTGCAACCAGCCCATACGGGTTCCCTGTTGTCGTAATAGTTACGGTAGTTCCGCTTTCGGACGCCGATGTAATCGTCGCTGGAGTACCGGCGGCGGTGCCGTTCCCGGCGAATTGCGTCGCGAGCCAGCGCCCTAGCGTCGAATCATATCCGATCTGGGTATCAGAAAGTAATCCAAGCGTCTCTATGCCGTTCATACATCCAGGCAGCGGCTTGCCGTTAACGCCGTTTGGAACGCACCAGAAATTTTCGTTGGATGTCGTTAGTATCGGGGGTGGTGCTGGTGAGGGGACTGGCAGCGACGGCTTATTCCACACGTACAGCCCTAGGTCATTGACGAATTCGGCATTCTGTACCAGCGAAACATCTGCCGCAGGATCGGGCGGCTGACCGTCGACGGTGGCGTTGAGATCTTGGCCCGGAAAAGAGGAGAAAGGGCCGGGCAGCAATACAGAGGCCAATAAATCAGATGTGCTGGGCACCGCGCTGGTTGGAGCGGGCTGCGCTGGCAAAACATATCCGGAGGCGCCGCCAGGAAGCGGGAAAGGGCCTTGAGGCTGGTCGCTGGGCGACGGAGCCGTGTTCGGCTGATTCAGTTGGCCGCCTTCTTCCGCCTCCACAGTTCCTCAGCGAACGCACAGAGACCCACACATCCGCGATCGTACATATGGGCAGCGCACATTTTTCGAACATTGGCCCAGTCTCCGGGTCGGAGTTCGAAGCCGGGCGGAGGGGGTGAGGCCGGCGCATCAGTACACCAGTTCGGACCAGCCGTTACGGCGGCGGTCGGCTGCTGCGCGTTGGCCTTCGTCCCCATCAGCGCAGCGACCAGAGCGACGACCATGGCGATTACGATTGATTTCACGAAGTTCATATTTCCCCCGTGTGCTTGCGGACCGAATGCCAATCACGACACATCTTGATGACTTAGAGTTAACTTTAACTACCGATAGTTGACACCCGAATTCCGATCAAAGTCAAATGGAAGTGCTGCAAGCAGATGAAAGTGTAGAGTCTGGGCGAGATTGTTCCTGCACTGCGCCACATCGGACCTGGCCTCAAGGTAATGATCGACGGCAGGATTTCTCCTCATCTCGACGTTCTGAGTTGACGACACATCAGCAGCAACGTCGAGCGGCGGGGTTTGGGCCCCGACGTTCGGTGCGGGCGGGCTCTGGCAAGCGGACGCGCCGCCTCCCGCGAACGACTGCCCGGTCGTCGGGAGGATCTGACGTATCCGGTTCCAAAGACTGCGGCCCAACCGGAAGCGCCGGTGGAAGCGGCGTGCTCATCGGTGTGGGTGTAATCGCCAGATTTGTTGCTTGTGGCGAACCCGCCGTGGGCCACGGACCGACTGCGCTGAAAATGTGTTTGCACCCTTCCCAGTCGCCGGGGATTGGCTTTAAACCTCTAAGCTGCTCGGGGGTCATATGCGCGCGCCTGGTGGTTTCAGCGGGTATGTTGAGACACTGCTTGTACAGCGCCATCCAATCAGATTGGCTCCATCCCTCAGCCTTCCATCCCTCCGGTACGTTTCCGGGAAAGTTCGTTCCGCCGGCGGTGGGCGTGGCGGATGGCGACTGCGCGCCTTCATGCTACCATCAGCGCGCTCACGCCGATAGAAATTGGCGAGTGCCACCCTTTCGGCAGAGGCAGAGGTTGAACACCTAAAGAGCCGCGAACCCCTGCTTGTAGGTCATACCCTGTCGGCGCGTCAGCTCGGCGGCGATGTCGGCACACCGTTGTCGGAAGGCCATCCAGCTAGCTTGAGTCCCACCATCGGCGGCCCAGAACTGCGGGGGCTCTTCAGGAATGGAGCCTACTCGAGCATGTAGTGGTGGGCGTGGCGGATGGCGACTGCGCGTTGGCGCTTCGTCCCCATCAGCGCAGCGACCAGAGCGACGACCATGCGCGATTGCTGATTGATTTCACGAAATTCATATTCCCTCCGTGTCGCTTGCGGACCGAATGCCAATCACGACACATCTTGCTGACCGAGAGTTAACTTTATCTACCGAGAGTTGACACCCGGATAGCTGCTAAAAGTCAAGCGAGAGTCTCACTAGCAGATGAAGTGGTACGAATTGCCTTTTCTCCGCTCAAATACCAGTCCTAATTGCTGATGACGACAGCAAAGGCTCCGTGCATCAAGCTCCCCTTGCCTGCTCGGCCGCAAAATATCGCTCGAAGATTGCGCGGATCCGATCGCGGCGCTGCGCCAGCTCGGCGAGCATTCGCGCCGCGCCGTTCGCCCCTTCGAATCCCATCCGGCGCGCCAGCGGGCGCAGAGCAACCACCGAGGTCGGGACGGCCCAGGCCGGCCGGTCGCTCTCGATTCGGAGCCGATTTTCCAGACGCGACAGGAATCGGTAGTCGTCTTCGAGAACGGCTGCGTCGGCGGGCGTCATCAGATGGAGGCCGTCGAGCGCTTCGAGCAAGCCCATCGTGTCGCGCACGCGCAGCTCCGGACTGCGATGGCCGTGAGCCAGCGCCATCATTTGCACAAGGAACTCGACGTCCACCAAACCGCCGCGACCCTGCTTGACGTTGAGTCGCGTCTTGTCCTCGGCGCCGATCTCTTTCTCCATCCGCCGGCGCATCGCCGCTATTTCGCCGACCTCTGCCGCCGTCAGTCCGCGGCCGTACACGAATTCCTGGCGCGCCGCTTCAACCTCGCGGCCCAGTTCCCGGTCGCCGGTTATCACGCGCGCGCGCACCAGCGCCTGGCGCTCCCAGACCGCCGAACTTTGTCGATGGTAGTCGCGAAAACCGGCCAGCGAGGTGACCAGTGGACCCGCGTTACCCGACGGGCGCAGGCGCAGGTCGAGCTTGTAGGCGTAGCCCTCGCGCGTGCGCGATTCGAGGATTGCGATCAACTTCTGCGTGATTCGAGACGCGATTTCCCGGCTGCCGGCGGCGACTTCCGCGCGATCGTCATAGACGAAGATCAGGTCGAGGTCGGAGTTGTATGACATTTCAGCGGCGCCGAGCCGGCCCATCGCAATCGCGCACAGCCGCATCGTGGCGGGAATCGGGAAGCGAGCCTCGGTCTGAATTCGCGCGAGCGACATCGCCTCGTCCAGGACGGTTTCGGCCAAACTCGTGAGCTCGCGTTCGACCTCGAACAGTTCGAGATACCCGGCCAGGTCGGCGATCGCGATACGCAAGAATTCCTGATGCCGAAATGCGCGGAGCGCGTCGAGCTTGCTCTCGAAGTCCGGACTGGCCGCGATCAATCCCGCCAACTCATCGCGCAGTTCAGCCGGACTGCGCCGCGTCGCCGCGAGATCGGAGCGCACCAGAGTATCGAGCATGTCGGGATGGCGGATGAAGATGGTGGAAAGGTAGGCGCTCGAGGCGAACAGCCGCAGCAGGATGCGCCGGGTCGCGGGATGCTGTTCGAGCAACGCCAGGAACGAGGTGCGCGCGCCGATCGCACCGATGAACTCGGCCAGATTCATCAGCGCCAGATCCGGATCGGGCAGCCTGCTGATCTCGTCGATCAGCATCGGGCCGAGCCGCTCGAGCAACTCGCGACGCCGCGGGCTGGTCGGGGCATGCGAGGGTCCGCGCGCGAGCAGCTCGAGATGGCGCGCGCTTTCGTCTGCGAGCGCAAAGCCAAGCTCGCGCAGGTAGCGGGTCGCGGAGTCCGAATCGAGCGCCGAGCTCCACGCCGATTCCGCTGCGTCGGAGACCGAGCGCGTTGACTCTTCCTCGCCGCCGGCCAGCGTCTCGCGGAATTGCGTCGCAACCAGAGCCCGATGAGATTTCAGTTGCTCGCTGAATTTCTCGAGCGCACCCGGCCCCTTGCCAAAACCCATTCGCGCCGCCAGCGCATGCATCCCGTCGTCGTCGGCAGGCAGCACGTGGGTTTGCAGGCCGGCGACGATTTGCAGCTTGTGCTCGACGTCGCGCAGGAACAGGTATGCGCCGGAAAGTTCGCGCGCGCGTTTCGACGGCAGATAGCCGAGTGAATCGAGCTTCTCGAGCGCGCCGACGGTCTGCTCGATCCGAAGCCGGGGATCGCGTCCGCCGTAAATCAGCGTGAGCGCCTGCACGATGAATTCGAGCTCGCGGATTCCGCCGCGGCCGAGCTTGATGTTGCGCTCGATCATCGCGGGCGTTTTCAGTTCCGCCTCGATCTGCCGCTTCATCGCGCGCAACTGGCGCAGCGTGTCGAAATCCAGGTAGCTGCGAAACACAAAGTGATTCAGCTCCGTGCGCAGTTGATCCCCGATTTCGAGCGCGCCTGCGACCGGCCGCGCGCGCAGCAGGGCCGCCCGTTCCCACGTCTGTCCGAGGCTCTGGTAATAGTTGATCGCACCTTCAATCGGCGTCACCAGCGGCGCGGAACGGCCGCCGGGCCGAAGGCGCAGATCGATTCGAAAGCATCCTGCCGATAAAATTTCGGTAAACCATTCACCCAGGCGCGCCGCCGCTTCGGAACTATCCGGCGAACCCGAGGAGGCATGAAGATAAACCAAATCGACGTCCGAGCTGAGGTTCAGTTCGCGCGCGCCAAGCTTGCCCATCGCCAGGATGCAGAATCGCCCAATCGCGCCCGCGCGTCCGCCCAGAAACCCGGTCGCAAGTTCGAGCGCCGTGCGAATGCACTCGTCGGCCAGCTCCGACATCGCCAGCGCTGTTTCGCCGACGCTTAGCCGGTCGAGCAGATCGGCAATCGCCACCTGGACCATCGTCCGGCGCATGAATCGCCCGAGCACGGCGGCTGCGCCATGACGATCCGGCGCGTCGATCCGGGCGCGGTCCTGGCGCATCGCGGCGACCAGCCCGTCGATAGTCTGGGCGCGCGCGTCGAGAAAAATTTCCGCCCACCCGGGTCCCGCCAAAGACAGTTCGGTCGCGATCAGCTCCGATGAGCCGAGGCAAAAGACCAGGTCGCCGCCCGCGGCGCGATCGCGCAGCACGCCTGTCAGCGCGGCGGCGGAATCCTCGGCGAGCTTTAGTAGAAACGCCAGCGCCAACTGGTCGTCCGGTGCGCGCTCCTTGACGGCGGCCAGCGCCTGCTGCGCCAGGCGATCGTTGCCCAACCTGTCCCTCAGCCTTTTGGCAAGGATTTCGAGCTGCGGGGATTGCGCGTCCTTGCGTGGCATCACGTAAACGATAACAGATGCGGCCATGCGCGCGCCGCAAAATTTGCGATGGCCCCGTTCGCGCTGTCGATGCTAAAATATCCTTCGCAGCCGAATAACTACCAAAGGGAGTCGCCCCGTGATCGTTCTCTACACCACCGAACGCGATTATCCGTGGGGCACGCTGCGCTCCACTCACGCCGCCAAGACCAAGGTCGTCCTCGAAGAAAAAAACATCCCGTATCGGATCGAAAATCTTCCGCCGGGAAATCTCTGGAAGAAGCCGCCCGAGATGCTCGCGAAGCATCCGCTTGGCAAGGTGCCTTACATAGAGGACGGCGAGTTGGTGATTTTCGACTCCACGGTCATCGACGAGTACCTCGAGGAGCGTTACGGGCCGCCGCGCCTGATGCCGTCGGATCCGAAGCTCCGGATGCGCGTGCGCGAGATCGAGAATTTCGCCGACGAGGCGATGCTGATCGGCAGCCTGCCACCCATCTGGATGCCCTACTGGAGCGAGCCGGCCAAACGCAATGCGGCAGGGATGGAGCAAGGGCGCGAGATGCTACGAACGCGCGACCTGCCGTTTATCGAGCGGGTGCTCGGCCAAGCCGGCGCCGGCGGTTACGCGTGCGGAGAATTTTCGCTCGCCGACGTGCCGCTGATGGCGCTGGCGATGGTGCTCGACGTCGACGCGATGAAGCTCGAGGCGTTCCCGCGAGTCGATGCGTATCTGAAGCGGCTGCGCGAGCGCCCGAGCTACCGGGCGATCAGCCCGCACACGAAGGTGGCCGATGCGAGTTCACGAGCGTGACCGCGCGGCGATCAGGTGTTCTGCGCGACAGTCTTTTTCGAATGACGGGTCTTCGCGGCAGCCCGGTGAGTATGTGACGCGTGCGACTTCTTCGAGCGCTTCGGCGCGAAGTCGGTCTTGATTGGCGCGGGCCGAATCGCCGGCTCGTCCTCGATGCCCGGGAAATACTTGTCCTCGTAGCGATGCACCTGCAACGCGGCAAGGAATTCCGCGTAGTAGTTCTTCACCGCGAAGCCGAAATGCGGTCCCTGGTAGTGCCGGACCATTTGGCTGTAGTCGCCGCCGTAAATCCCCGCCGCGCGCGCCACTCCGCCGGTGCCGTAGTTGTACGCCGTAATCGCCAGCGGCCAATCGCCGAGCGTCTCGTAGTTTGATCGCAACAGCTTGGCCGCCGCGAGCGTCTCGCGCTCCGGGTTGAGGCGATCGTCGTGATAGCGCGTGATTTTCATGTAATGCCTGCCGGTGTCACGGGTGAACTGCCAGATTCCAACCGCGCCCGCGCTCGATCGCGAAGCGCCGTGGAAGCCCGACTCGACGTGCGCCAGCGTCACCAGTTCGGGCGGGAGCCCCGCAGTCCGGAAAATCCGCTCCATCGTGGGCACGTAGTATCGGCTCCGCAACAGCCCGTCGTGGAATTGTTCGCGCAGTCCTTCCTGCACGCGCAAGTTCTGCGCCGCAACGGCGTAGGCGCTCGGCGGCTCGCCCTTGAACATCGCGGCGACCTGACGCTCTTCATAGTCCGAAGGTTCGCGGCCGGTCGCGAGGCGATTCAGAATTTCGCCGTATTTTATTTTGAGGTAGTCGTTCGCCCAGTCGATATCGCTGCGGGTCGGCTGACCGTCACCGGGAAGATGAAACACCCGGTAGATACGCCACACGTTGTCGCGATCGACGACCACGAAGTCGCGGTCCGAGTACGCGGTAAAAACATTGACCCAGAAATCGACGTTGGGCTCGATCGAAGCCGGACGCGGAAATGGAAGTTTGGTCTCCGACGACGCGTTGGGCGGGGCCGCAAAGCCAAATGCGATCGCGAGCGCAAACGCTGCGATTACTTTGACTGTTCGGTTTGCCGGCAACTTCGCTTCGAACAACGCCTTCTTCCCCACGCACGAGTCCCCATTCTCGCTCGCTCTCCCGGATGGGCGCCGATTGTAGACCGGCCGCCCGCTGGGAACAGGCTCTATGAATTAGCTCCCGTTGCTCCCGTAGTCAACAAATTCCATGCCTGGGCTTGAGGTGTATCCAGTAATCGCCCTTTAGATGCTGAACAAACCCCCCGGATTTATTCGCCGCGCGACGCTTGCATTAGGGGCTAATGCCGTGAATCGTCGCATATTAACCCCGGTCAGAGAATTGCGAATTGGTCGGTCGCGCGGATCAGTTCCCGGGTGATGCTCGCGTTGGATGCGTCGTGCCCTGCGTCGTCAACGATCACAAGCTTCGCGCGTGGCCACGCGCGCTTGAGGTCCCACGCCCAGCCGATCGGGGCCTGAAGGTCAAAGCGCCCATCCACCATGATTCCGGGAATGTCAGCAATCGCGCCGGCGTCGCGAAGCAAGCCCCCGTCCTCGAGCCACGCATCGTGCCGGACGTAATGGGTCACGATGCGCGCGAACGCCATTGCAAAAGCGGCATCTCTAAACCGTGGCGACAGTCCATGAGCAGGCGGCCAAGCCGGCGTCGCGGACTCCCACCTACACCACGCCCGGGCGGCCTGCTCGCGAATCGCGGGGTCGGGATCGTGGAGCAGTCGATAGTATGCCTCGACGATATCGCCATCTCGCAGCGCCGCTGGAACGGCGGCGCGCAGGCGCTCCCAATTCTCGGGGAACAGGACAGCCACACCGCCGCGAAATAACCAGTCAAACTCCTTACGGCGTCCGGTCGTGACGCCAAACAAAATGATCTCCGTGACACGCTTGGAGTAGCTTTCCGCGTAGGCGAGCGCCAGGGTGCTACCCCAGGATCCGCCGAACACCAACCATCGTTCGACGCCCAGGTAGTCGCGCAGCAGTTCAATGTCCGCGATGAGCTTCGCAGTGTTGTTGCTCGCGAGATTCGTATCGGGTGCGCTTGCGTGCGGAGTGCTCCGCCCGCAATTGCGCTGATCGAACAGCACGACGCGATACGCGCTCGGATCGAACAGCCTGCGGTGCCACGGCGTACATCCCGATCCGGGACCGCCGTGCAACACGACGGCCGGCTTGCCACGCGGATTGCCACAAGTCTCCCAGTAGACGCGGTTGCCGTCGCCGACCTCCAACATGCCATGCTCGTAAGGTGTGATTTCTGGATATGGACCCGTCATGCGGGATTGCCTGCCTTGCTTACTGTCGCATCAACCAGGCTTTCTGCAAAACGCGGGCTTCTCACTCTCTTGACACGGCAGCGCGTTACTGAGTATATACTCAGTGAGTAGATGCTCAGTAAGTGACCAGACGAACGATGCAGACAGCAACGCGGCGGGAACAGAAAGTGGTGACGCGGGACCGGTTGGTCAACGCGGCCATGACGCTATTCGCGCGCAAGGGCATCGTCAATACGACCACCGCCGACGTCGCGAAATCGATCCGCATGTCCCACGGGGTAGTGTTCCTGCATTTTTCCAGGCGCGACGACCTGGTGATCGCGGTGATTGACGAGTTCGGGCGCCGGCTGTCTGGTGAGTTCCGCCAGGCCTTCGACAATGAGCTTGGGCTTCGCGCCGTGCTGCAGGCGCATCTGCGGGTGCTGGCGGAGTTCGAGCCGTTCTACGCGCGGCTGGTCACCGAGGCGCCAATGCTGCCGCCGAAAGTCCGCAGCACCCTGATGATGCTGCACGCGGCCGTGTCCTATGAGCTGTTCATGGCGCTGGAGCGGGAGCGTAAAGCGGGCCGCGCGCGCAAATTCCCGCGCCCGCTGTTGTTCAACACCTGGATCGGCCTCGTACATCACTACCTTGTCAATCGGGACGTATTCGCCACCGGGAACTCCGTGATCGCGGAACAAGGAGAAACCCTGGTGAATCATTTTATGTCGCTGGTGAAACCGTAAAAGGAGATAAGACTATGGCCGAAAAATGCCCTGCCTGTGGCTCATGCGGAATGCCGATAGAGAAACCCGAAGACTTCGCGCTCGGCGACGTGACACGCCCTTACTGCCGCTATTGCACCGATGCGCGCGGCGAGTTGCTGCCCTACGAGCAGGTGCTCGAGACCAACGCCGGCTTCTATGTGGATTCCCAAGGCGTCACACGCGCCGCAGCGATTGAAATGGCGCGCGCGATGCTGGCGGACAAGCCCGCGTGGCGCGGACGACACTAAAGTTTCTAAGGCCGAAAAAAGCGAAAATTCAGAACAAGGAGAGAGTTATGTTTGATCACATCCAGATAAAGGTGAAGGACCTCAAATCGAGCAAGCGCTTCTATACGGCCGCCCTGGCGCCGCTGGGGTTCAGCGTGCAGTACGAGGGCGACGGAATGTTAGGATTCGGGCCCAAAAGCGCACCGGCCTTATGGTTGGCTGAGGGCGAGTCGCGCGGACCCGTGCATATCGCATTCGTCGCGAAGGACCGCGCTGCTGTGAAAGCATTCTACGATGCTGCTCTGCCTGCCGGCGGCAAGGACAACGGCAAACCCGGCCTCAGGCCCCAGTATCATGCCAACTACTACGGCGGGTTCGTGAAGGATCCCGACGGCAACAACATCGAAGCCGTCTGCCACAAAGAACTGTAGCTATAAGTCCCGGGACTGCCTTGATTCGGTCTCTTCGATCAAGGCAGTCCCTCAATTGAGTTCAGGAGAGTTCTATGAATCTGGAAGGTGGATGTTCGTGCGGAGCTATCCGCTACAAGTTGACCGAAAGTCCGCTCCGTGTTCATGCCTGTCATTGCCGGGATTGCCAGCGCGTCACCGGCAGCGGCTTTGTGATCAATATCTGGATCGAGAAACGGTTCGTGGAAAGGACTGGCGCGATTCCGAAGTCATTCACACTCAAGGGAGGCACCGGCAAGGATCACGAGGTGTTTTTCTGCGACAGGTGCGGCACCTATGTCTGGAGTCGCTATCAGGCCGCGCCCGGCGGCGACGCGCTGTTCGTTCGGGCAGGGACGCTCGATAATCCTGACGCGGTCACACCCGACGTTCACATCTTCACCAGGAGCAAGCTGCCGTGGCTGAGACTTCCGGAGGGTGCGCTGGCGTTCGAAACGGCCTACAAGATCGACGACGTCTGGCCGGCCGCTAGCAAGGAGCGCCTGCGTCGCAACCTAGCTGGGGATAGCTAGTCGATCCGTGGCGGCGTCAGAAATTGTTAATCGCGTTGTAGCTGGTATCCAGCCCCGTACGATTGTCGTGGAGCGAGGTTCCGGGAAACCGATCCGACGACGACAGCTCGCTACGATCGGTGAATCGATTCTGATCGGGGAATCTGGTGGATGAACCGCTGAATCTGCTCGACGTATCGGCGGCGCCAAGACTGGACTCCGGCCAGCGCGATCCCCCGGTCGATCCGCTGGTCGCCGAGCCCGCCCGCGATTCGAAATCTGCGCCCATGCCAGAAGCCGACGCGGCCCCGGCTCTTTCGCTCCAACTGCCGCCCAATCCGCTGGCTCCCCAAGTGCTCGAGCCTCCGCCGACGTCGCTCGAACCGTTGCTGGTGCCCATCGAGCCGCCCGCAGTCCCGACTCCCGCCGTCGTGCTCGCATACTCGCCCATCGTCTGCGCATCGGCGTGCGGCGCGAATAGTGCGAGCACGGCAATCAGCACGGCTGGCACAATCAGCTTGATGAGTCTCATGGCGTTCGACCTCCCGTGAGCCTATTGCCAGTAACGTTCGATACTCTAGTCGTAGCGTCACTTACGAGGCAATAACCAGCTAACGCGGGCCTGCATGGGCACCCGTGCTTGTGACCAGTCAACGCGCACGGTTAATCTGACATAGATACTCAAGAAAACCGTGGACGAAATCGAAATCACTCCCCTGACCGGCCCGCTCGACGCCCGCGTTGTGCTGCCCGGCTCCAAGAGCATTACGAATCGCGCGATGGTTCTGGCCGCGCTCGCGCAGGGACGCTCGGTCATCGACTCAGTTCTGTTGAGCGACGACACGCGCTACATGAGCGACGCGCTGAGAGTGATGGGGTTCACCGTCGAGATTGACGAGTCGGCGCGCAGAATTACAGTCAGCGGGCGCGGCGGGACGATCCCGGCGCATGGCGGTGAGATCTTTGTCGGCGGCGCCGGCACCGTGATGCGATTCATCGTCGCGATGGTCACGCTCGGTGAGGGACGCTTTCGGATCGACGGAAATCAGCGGATGCGTCAGCGTCCGATCGGTCCGCAGCTCGACGCGATGCAGCGCCTGGGCGCGAGCGTGTACAGCGAGCGCAACAACCACTGTCCGCCGGTGATAGTCGATGCGTCGCGCGCACGCTTCGAAGGCGGCGAAACTTCGATCGACGCGCGCGTGTCGTCGCAATTCGTCTCTGCGATGCTGATGCCGGCGCCGATTTGGAAGGCCGGCCTCAAGCTCCGGGTGATCGGCGATGCCGCGCGGCCATTCATCGACATGACGCTGCGGCTGATGGAGGCATGGGGAGCGCACAGCTCCGTCGAAGGCGAAATGATCGCTGTGCCCGGCGGTCAGTGGTATCGCGCGCAGCGTTTTGTCGTCGAGCCGGACGCGTCGAGCGCGAGCTATTTTGCGGCGGCCGCGGCTCTGGTCGGCGGAAAGGTGCGAATCGAGGGCCTCACATCGAACTCGGTGCAGGGCGACATTGGTTTTCTTGCTGTGCTTCAGCAAATGGGCGCCCGCGTCACGTGGCATCCCGACCACGTCGAGGTCGCAGGAACCGGGCGGCTCACCGGCGTCGACGTCGCTATGAATTCGATGCCGGACATGGTGCCGACGCTGGCCGCGATTGCCCCGTTTGCGTCGTCGCCGACCAAAATCCACAACGTCGCGTTCATCCGGCATCACGAAAGCGATCGCATCCGCGCGCTCGCGACCGAACTTCGCCGCCTGGGTGCGGCGGTCATCGAGAGCGATGACGGACTCGAGATTGCGCCGTCTGCGATGCATCCGGCGGTCATCGAGACGTACGACGATCATCGAATCGCGATGAGTTTTTCGGTGACAGGTCTGAAGCTCGGCGGCCTGAAGATCAAAGATCCCGGATGCGTCGCGAAGACCTTCCCGGATTTTTTCGATCGCCTCGCCGCACTGAAAAACTGAGGATCGGATCGTAGGCGCGCTCGCGCCAAAGCCAGTGAAGAAGTGAAAACGAATCCGGAGCGGTTCGTCCTCGGCTTCATCAAATTTCTCGGCACGCCGCTATGCATCGCCGCGATCCTCGCCGCGACGGTCGCGTTCACTCGTGCGCGCGACGGACGATGGGAGCCAGCGGCGTTAGCCGCGTCGATCGCGCTGGCATGCGGGGGAGCTGGCTTCGGAGCGATATGGTGGGTCCGATTCCACGCGCGCGCTGCCGATCCTTCCGAGCGATTGCGCGCGGCCAATCCCGGCGCGCCGTGGATGTGGCGCGAGGACTGGGCCCGCGGCGAGGTCCGCACCTCGGCCCGGCGCGACGCGAATCGACTGACTGTTTTCGCGATTGCGTGGTGCGTCGCAACGTTTCCGATCCTTTTTATTGCTCCGCACCGCGCGATCCGAAGCGCCGACTACTTCGCGATACCCTCTTTGATATTCCCGCTGATCGGCCTCGTCATGCTGGCGTGGGCGATGCGAACCCGGCGACGAATCCGCCAATACGGCGAGTCGTGGTTCGCGATGGCTTCCGTGCCGGGCCAAATCGGCGGTTCGCTTGCTGGATCGATTCATCCCTATAAGCCGCCGGCGGCCGGACAACGGGTCGCGCTCGAACTCGCTTGCATCAATCGCACGTCGCGCGGAACTTGGCACAATCTCACGACTTGGGACTGGATTTTGTGGCGCGCTGAGCAAACTTCGATGAGCGATTCGACGGGTTCGATCCCGGTCGCATTCCTTATCGCATCGGATTGCCACCCGACCGACGATTCGAATCCAAAAAGCCGAATCGTGTGGCGTCTCAGCGCGAAGGCGTCCGGCGCCGCCGGTGGATACCGCGCTGAATTCGAAGTGCCGGTGTTCCGAATCGGCCCCTCTTCCGTCTAAGTGTGCGAAGCGCCGCAGTTTAAGCGCGAATGGTTCATGTGAAACACTGCTCGCTTTGAACCCGAGACAGGAGTACAAGAGCGCCTTGGCGTCGTAGCAAACTCAACTCGTCAACGTAGGGAGGACAACCGCATGGCATCTCGTAAACCAACCGGCGAATTTTCGTTCAAGTTCACCACGATCACCTGCAGTCCTGGGCCAGCAGGTAGCGTTCTCAACCAAGTGACCTGGGAAGGGAAGGCGTCGGGATTTGGGGCAGTCTTCACCACGGTAACCTACGTTGGCGGTAAGAGCGGGAGTTTCAGTGAGTGTGGAACGGCATTCCTGGATAATGGCGACGGTCTCAGCGGCATCGGTCAGGGGACCTATGAGAGTAACGGGAAAAACAAGTGGCACACGACGGGCTTTATCCAGATCTCCGATGGCCGCAGGATCGCTAGCGAGGGTGAGATAGACCTGGCCTAGCGGTCGTGGAAGGGAAAGTTATTCGAGATGAGCTGAGCCAGGGAGGTCAATCTCCCCAAGGCGCGCCTGACTGAGTTAATCCCGCAGGGGTCAAACCATCAGTCCGATCAACCGGTAAACGATTCGGTCCGGCCCATACAACGTAACCGGCGATCCGGATAGGAATTTGATCT
>CAWCTG010000031.1:0-270707 GCA_963798375.1 Binataceae bacterium (SeqCode) | reverse complement strand
TCGACCACCTCATCGTGTTCGGCGAAGCGCACTTGCGGGCTGTCCTGAAGGCTTACGCTTCATATTACAATGGGGTCCGGACCCATCTCTCATTGGAGAAAGATGCTCCAGATTTTCGGCGGACCCAGAAGATCGGCCGCATCGCCGCGATTCCAATCCTGCAGGGACGCGTCATCAATACATCCGGGTTTAAGTTTTGACTGGAGACAAGATGAGTTGGTACGCGCGCGCGACGTTTTCGCCGAGGATCGCACGGCGTCCCGATTCTTTCATCGGCGCGATCATCCCCTTGAGCTCCTCAAGATAGTTGCCGGGATGATCGGGATGCGGGTAGTCAGTCGCCCAGAAAAACTTGTCCTCGCCGACGATCTCCATCATGGCCGCAATAGTACGTTCGTCGGGATCCGCCGAGATGTAACACTGGCGCTTGAAGTAGTATGAGGGCTTCTCCTTGAGGCGCACCGTCGCGCCGAGCGTAGTGCCGTTGAAGATGGCGTCGCCGCGATCGAGGAAATAACCGATCCATCCCGCCTGCGACTCGAGCACTACAACGCGCAGCTTGGGAAAGCGGTCGAATACGCCCAACTGGAAAAACGTGCCGAATGCGTGCTGCACACCCTGGCCCGCGAACAGATCGAAATACCACGCGGCCCATCCGAAGTTGTCGTAGCGATGATGGATGCCGAAGCTGGCAGGCTCGAAGGTCGGATGAATCGCGAGTGGGACACCGAGATCCTGCGCCGCGGCGAAGACGGCGTCGTGACGCGGGTCGCCGTGCGGAACGCGGGTGATGGTGAAAGGACACACGAATGCGCCCTTGCATCCGTCCTTCGCCGCGCGCTCGAGTTCTCGCGCCGCTTCGGCGGGATCGCCGAGCGAAAGATGCGCAATCGGGATCAAGCGTCCGCCGGAGTCGCGGCAGAAGTCCGCGATCCAGCGGTTGTAGGCGCGGCAGTATGCGGCCGAAAGCTCGGCGTCGAAAAGTTCGGCTTCCCAGAGCAATCCGATTGTGGTATAGAGAATCGATTTTGCCATCCCTTCCCGGTCGAGCAGCTCGAGCCGTTCCTTCATCACCATGGTTCCGAAAGCTGCCCCCTTCAGGTAAGTGTCCTCGGGTTTCGGCGCCAGCATCCGCACTTGGTCCAGCTTGATTTCGCCGCGAGTGGCGGTCTCGCGCAACTTCCTGGCGTCTTCGACTTTCTTGCCCATCCCGCCGAGCGAGCCGAGCAAGCCGGGCTGGGTCAGCTTTGCGCGCTTGCGATCGATCTCGAGATACTCGAAGCCGTCGTCGCCGACACGAATGCGCATCGCGCGGTCCCGATACTTTGGCTCGATGTATTTCTCCCAGAGATCGGGTGGTTCGAGGATATGCCCGTCGCAATCAATAACCAGTTCTCCGGCCTTCATAGTAACGGCTCCCGCATTGAGTAGTTATCGAATCAAGACTGAGTAGTTAAAAACACCTACTGACTAATCAGCATCCACCCATTGGCGCATTCAAAAGATCGCGAGCGGATTGACTGGAGATGCGGTGCCGCGCTCGAGGATCAGGGGCGCCATTGAGAACATGAACTCGTTGCGGCCGAGACCAGCGCAAGCCGACGACACCGCGTCGAGGTCGGCGTTGTCGATCAGATGTATGCCCATCGCGACGAGCGTGCCGACGTGGATCGGCAACGCGACGCCGTCGTAACCGCTGGGCAGGACGTCGCTGACCGCGTCGCAGCCGAGAACTGCGATGCGCCGCTCGTGGAGCCATGGTAGGCAGCTCGCATCGAGGCCGGGCAACCCTACCGTAATCGGATCCCATCCGCCTTTGACCTTGCGCATCGCAGCGCGGCCAGTGCGAATCATCAGGACGTCGCCTTCTTCGACGTGAACGTGCTGCGCCTTCTCGGCGGCCTCGAGATCCCGAGGCAGGATTCGTTCGCCCGGCTGCATCCATTCGATGTTTTTCAGTCGCGGAAAATCCAGCAGGACGCCGCGGCTGACGATACCCGCGCGCGTGACGTCGATCGCGCATTTCTTTGCGCCATGCGATCCGACTTCGCCAGCGTCGAAGCCGTTATACATTTTGCCCTGCCAGAACACGTGACACAGCGCGTCGATATGAGTATTCGCCATTCCGTGCGGTGCGATCGCGAAATAGTCACCGCAATAAGGTAATGCCTGCTCGTGCGCGTCGGTGCCCGCCTGCACCATCAAGTGAGTAACGGGAGCAGGATTGTCGGGCGCGGGAATAGTCGCGAGCGGCACGGCCATCGAGACGCTCTCGCCGGTCTGCACAAGGCGCGCCGCCGCCGCCCGTTTTTGATTGGTGATTAGGTTCAGCGCGCCGCGCTGATCTTCCTTGCCCCAGCGCCCCCAGTTGCTGAGCTTTTCGAACAGTCCAATCACGTCAGAAGACGTAAGCTTGTCCGCCATGATAATCTCCTCCCGAAGGACAGGTTTGCGCGAAAACCCCGTATAGCACGCCCGGCCGCGGACCTGTCAATTTGAACGATCGCCATGTTCAAGGGTGACACCGGGCGGAATCCCCTGTGCCTGCGCAAAACTCCATCTGGTGTCAGATTCTGGGCTGCGGCGAGTAGGGTGGGATGAAACGCACGAGCTGATCGCCCGATCGGGCCGGTCATGCCTCTGTGATCTGGCGGGAGAGCCAACCTGCGGTGGGGTGCTGGGTGACGTTCAGATACAGAATCTTCCGCCGCGGGTGTCGCCGTGAATCCGTGGCGCACCCAACAGCGGGTTGGCAACGCTCATCTGTCGGATCGAGAGGGCGGCACTTTAGCACGATGCGGGAAAACGATAACCTGCTACCGGGGACTGCACACCGTGAAATTCCAGGATGACGCCGAACCTGGGTCGAACACGTTTGGCAGATTTCGAACCTGACATCGACGCCGCCGGCCGGCGCAGGAGCGCGGCCCGCGGGATAATGGATCAACCACGAGGGAGATACCAAGATGCGTATGAGATTGATCGGTCTTATCGTTGTAGTAGTCAGTCTGCCGCTCAGCCTCTCTATCCGCTCGGTGGCGCGAGCCGACGAAGGGGATATCGAGATTACACTCCTAGACGAGAAAGCCACGGTCGATAAGGACAAGCAGCTCCATCTCGACGCGACCGCACGGATAAACGCGCCCGCGGACAAGGTCTATGACGCGCTGACCCATCCGGAGAAGGTCGCCAAGTACGACTCGCGCATCACGGACGTAAAGGTCGTCTCGCATGACGCCAACGGCAAGACAGTGGAGTACAAAGGGCAGACCCTGCCGATGCCCAACGCGCCACCCTCCTTCCGGGTGCAGTACAGCTTTGATCCCGCCACCAAGAGCGTCTCGGCAAAGAATGCCGGCACGTCGCCGATCCAGTTCCAGAATCACACCGAGCTAAAGCCTTCCAAGGATGGCAAGGGCACCGATATCCACTACACTCGCGTGTCGAGCAGCACGGGACCGATAATGGGCTTCGAACCGACGGAAGGGATGCGCACGCAATTCGCGCTCGATGCGTTCATGCGGCAGATGCACGATGTCGGGATGTACATCCAGAAGGGTGGCAAGTAGGCGCCCGGGGGTGCGTGGCGAATTGCCGATTCCGGGAAAATCAACACTCGTCGCCATGCTACTCACGCCGCCGCCCTTCACTCTGGGGTTCGTAAGCATGATCGTTCTCTTCTATCTGATTGCCCCGCTGCTCATCGGCTTGCGTGGGAACGAGGTAGCCTACATCGCCTTATGCACCGTGATCGTCGGAGCCATGATTCTGTATCAAGCCGAGACGGGCAGGATAGATATGCGCCTTATCCTCTATTTCCCTTGCGTCGCTGCTTGCATATTTCTGGCCGCCGGGTCGCTGCGGTCATCGACGCTAAGCCTCACCATTCAGCCCCGAATTAAGACAGCACCGAGGTTTCCGGCTCCCTTCACGCGGGCGTGATCCGTCGGGTAAAGCGGAAGAGCCAACGTGCTCCGGGCACCCTTTACAGGGCACGGCGCGGCGGCAGTGCGGCGATCTCGCGTAAAGAGCCACACACAAATTGCACATGGCATTGCCTAACGCAAAATGGTGAACTAGACAGCCAGCGCCAAGGTCTGCCAGCGAGGCAAAACCCGTCGGCGATCGCGAAAAGTGAATATCGGAGACTGACCATGATCATCGCGCAAATAACAGATCTCCACGTCGTTGCTGAGGACCGGCTCTGCTACCGCCAGATACCCACCAATGCGCAACTCGCCGAAGCAGTCGCTCACATCAACAGCCTAGCGCCGATTCCCGACGTTGTGATCGCATCGGGCGATCTCGTCGATCATGGGCGCGAAGACGAGTACAAGATGCTGCGACGGATCCTCTCGAAGCTGATTCCGCCGGTGTTCGTGATTCCCGGTAACCACGATAATCGCGAGGCGCTGCTCAAAGCATTTGGCAATGAGCAGTACCTGCCGGCGATCGGAACGCCGTTCATCAACTATGCGGTCGAAGACTACCCGATAAGGCTCATCGGGCTGGATACGTCGGTCCCCGAGCATCATCACGGCATGATGTGCGAGGAGCGACTGAGATGGCTGGAGGAAACGCTGAGCGCGCAGCCGGACCGGCCGACCCTGATTTTCATGCATCATCCGCCCTTTCGCACCGGAGTGCATTGGATGGACTCTTCCGGTCTCCACGGTGGACGCAGGATGGAAGAGATTGTGGCACGCCACTCTAACGTGATTCGCGTGGCAGCCGGTCACATTCATCGGTCGATCCATCTCGCATGGGGCGGCACCATCGCGTCGACAGCGCCGAGCACCTGTCATCAGGTGGCACTTGATCTCGCGGGCGGTGATGGCTTCGAATTCATCATGGAACCGCGCGCGATCCAACTCCACGCTTTGGATCCAGGCTACGGCCTGGTCACGCATCTGAGTTACGTTCCGGCCGATTACCGGACCGTGGCGATGCTGAGCAGCATCCCGGAGAAAGATCGAGTAGTTCTGGTGGAGCGAGCCCGCCGCGACTACGACGAGCTATGCCGCGCAGAGTATGATCGCGAGAAGAGGACGGAGGATTGAAGGTTTCATCGAGCGCGGCCAGCTCGAGCGAATGCGCGCCAGGTACCCAGACCGATCCCGCGCGCTCCTCCGGTTGTGAAGACCTTCGTCCCTTCGACGCGCTCCATCATCTAGAGCCACACCGAACACGCTCTTGCCCGTGTTGTTGTACAGTCAGACCATGATAATCCGTGCCGCCGCCGTGCCGAGACTCCACCAAGGCTCGGGATCCCGGTGCACACCCTGCTTGGCGGTGCCGTCCACGATCGTATCCCGTTGTACGCGAGCGGCGGTGTCCCAACTTTCACGCTCGACCAGCTCGTGAGCCACACGAAAGAAGTCGTCCGCGATGGTTACCTCGGCTTCAAGATGCGGGCAAATCCGATTGCGTACCAACCAGCCATCGAGACCGAGCGGGTTGCCGCCGTGCGAGTGGCGCTCGGCCCGGATCGTTTGCTCGCGGTCGACGCCGTGCAGAACTTCAACCCCCAGCCCTGGAGCGTGAAGCAGGCACTCGACCTGCTCGATCAGTTGGCGCCTTACCACTTGGCGTGGGCCGAAGAGTTCTTGCCCCCATTCGATCCCGCGCCCTACGCCGAGTTGCGGACTCGCAGCAAAGTCCACATCTCCGGAGGCGAGGGCATCACCACCTCAGCCGCGTTCGCTCAATGGCTCCGTGCCGATGCCTTCGACATCGCGCAGCCAGATCCGACGATCGTCGGGGGAATCGGCGAGGCCCGTCGAGTATGCGAGCTGGCTGCTGCAGTGAACCTTGCTGGCGTAATCTTCGAGCCGTTGCTCGCTCGAACGCTTGGAGAGAAGCCGTTCGACCCCGACGTGGTAGTGTGGCGAACCGAGGCTAATCGACGCTTCATCGTGGCGGCCCTAAATGAGTATTTCCCGCCAAGCGCCAAGCGCCGGAGATTCCCTCGAACTCACGGCTTGGGCTTGGAACCGCCGCGCCGCGGCGAGCGTCCGTGAGGCGCGGGATGATTTTTCGGTCAGAAGCGGTCGGCGGTCCAGAACAAGGATCGCGAATCGGCACTCAACCGGGCAATCGTCTTTCGCCCGGGGCTGGGTCCATATAAGCAGTTCACCAGTCCCCAGTGGGGGCCGACCGTTTTGACGCTCTGATGGCCGCCCGTCTCGCTTAAGCTCATCAATTCGATAGCAATTCTAGCAGCCGCTCGAATTCCACTCGAAGCACGTCGTTGATACAACTAGACGATAAGCACGATGGAGATGACACATATCAACCGATTGGGTAGTCAATTTCGATCAATCTCGATGTCCGACAGACCGATTCCTAGAGGTCTCGGGTCGTCTGAAAGACCCAACGATAGCGCAGACACGGGCGTCATACCACTAAACTCGAGAAAGAATGCCGGCGCAGCCAGATCCGCGACGAACTCCACCGCGCTACCGCTAGAAGTGAACGCAACCTGCTGCTCGACTGCCCCGACTTTGACTTTGATCGGCTTTCCGTCGTTGGGGCCGTATGCGTGTCCTCTGATTTTGATTCGAAGGCTACCAGACACCGCAGCGTCGAGATATATTCGTACCGTTGGGTCGCGCGTCCAAACGCCCCAGTCTTCCGGACTGTAAAATCCCGATAGCGCCATTATCCCATAACCCTTATCCGAAAGATCGTAGCGCCTGGGAAATGATTGTAATTTCACGCCTTCAGTGCCGACTATCCCGCCTGGAGCAAGTTGGATGAATTCGCAACCCATCACTCGAACTTCCGAATAGAAAGGCAAATCTAGAGCGTAGTGATCGAGAAGGAGCGCCCATTTTCTTCCCGGTGGAATATCGCCGGCGGTCAGGACTGATCTATCGAGGATTTTTTGCTCCGAACGCGAATATAATTGAAACAGCGCTATATAAGTGCGGCCATCTTGAGTTTTAGCGAGAACTAAACCGTCGTCGATTTGACTGCTCGGAACCAGATTGCCTACCCCGATCGCCGCCGCGTCCGTTTTAGATGGAGTCACCATCGACGAGCACTGTATCCGGAATACTTCGATTGATCCCGCCAACGCTACGACCCCAATGAAAGCGCAATAAAACACCCTGGCCACTCTCCGGGTAGAAAACGCCAAGCATGCTCCTGATCCGAGGCACCCCAAAATCAGAAACCCTATGTGCAGTCTATCGGGCACAATCCCGCTGAGGTCCGGAAAATCAACAAAGGTCGGACAGTAATTCAACACAGAGGAATATCCTAATGCACTAGAAGCGAGTGCGCCCAAAATCACGATAATTTTGAACGGCGCAGATCTCGGTTGCTGCCTATTAGGAGTGGTTTGCGCAAGGAACAGAAGCACTAGAGTCGGGAGCGCAAAATCATAATAACGCCCGTGCAATCGACAAGGCAGCTGGGTGGGATCCCGGCCGGTTACATCAGCAGTGAATTTCGTTACCATCAAGATGAGAAGTCCCAAAGCTACGAAAGAGAAAATCCGCAATCCGACAAGAGCAGAAGAACTAGTGCTTGTTCGACTCTGAGCAGGGTTAGCCGGCCAGACGCCCAGAACTATCGCGGGCCAAAATAAAACGCCTAAGTACGCCAGATGCCCTCTGATCACGGGAAGTAACTGCTGCGAGGAAATATCGAGCTGCCCGGGTGTCAGCAGGCCCCGGTAGAACTTGCCGACCAGCGAAATCGTGAAATCGCCATAAGCCAGGTAACTGATGACAAGCCGGCCGGCCACAAAGGCCAGCGAACATCCAACAACGGCGCCGGCCAACCGTTGTAGGCGAATCTCGTCTCGCCGCTGAAAATATATACCCGCAAGGACAAAAGGAACCGTGCCAATGATCACTAACCCGTGAGGCTTTACGGTCGACAGGGCGGCTAGTGCAAAACCCAGATATACCGCGCCATAAGCAATGTCTTTGCTGACTTGAGTAACAGTGACATAAACCACCACCCAGAAAACGAAAAAGTACATCGCCTCCGGCATCATATAAACTGAGTAGGAACTGACTGGAGATAGAAGTATTGCGACGCCGAACAGATATGCGCCCTTAGCTGATAAGAAGCGACGTGCTGTCGCGTACAAAGGGAATAGGGACAGGCCGAAAAATGAAGAGTTAAGAAGTTTCGAGAAAACCAGGTGATCCCGGCCGAACCACGAAGCCAGATGGTATATGTAAAAGAAAAGAACATTTGGTAAACCGGTATCAAAGTGAGTATCCTGCAAGAACTTGGCTTGTAGCGCATAGAGCGCTTCATCGGGAATTATAGGGTATTGCAGGTAGATTGATTTGATAAACAATGCGCACGTAAGAGCGCATGCCGTATACCCGAGTACCGCAAATGATGGAGCTTCGTCGCGCATCCGATGACGGATTCCTCTACGCTGATCGGTTCACAGGTACCCTGAGCGGTAACCTAGGACCTCACATCCGCGTCGTCAGGTTCAGATAAGGGTCCGGCGCGATCTACCTGCCGCAGGCCGACTAATCGCTGTCTCGCGCACGATCAGCGTGAGTTTCCGCTCAATCTCACGTAAGGAGGCCGACACAGTAACTACTTGGAACAAGCTAAACATGATAAAAGCGTATAGTATGAGATCGGTTCCGCGACCGATTCCGATCGCATTGGCGATTCGAGTGGAAAGAGCCGGATCGATGACGAAGATGATTGCAGCGAGGGCGATGAGGGCATAAAGAAACCGATCTAACAGAATCGTGCGCAATTGAAAGGCATAAATAATAAACCCTAGCGTTGCAGCGATAAGAACTAATTGGCTAATTTGGATTGTCACCGCAACTTCATCCTTATCATGTCCCACACGATGTTGAGGCTATTAAGACCCGATTGCCCCTTTGCAACTGAATATCCGGTATAAGTAACTGTCACTGGGATCTCGCAATATCGCAGCCGCAGCCGAGCGATTGCCGACAGAATCTCTGAGGCATGCGCCATTCCATTCTCTGTGAGTTGAAGCTTGCTCGCCGTTTCCGCCGTCAGCGCGCGTAGACCATTGTGAGTGTCGGTCAACGCCAATCCGGTGACGATACGGGTTAGAATCGCTCCAAGTCTAAGAATCACCCGGCGACCCCAGCTGATTCCCGTCGCACTACCCTCGGGTAAAAAACGAGATCCGAGAACTATGTCGTACTCTCCGCGACGTAAGGGCTGAAGCAATCGTTCAATATCCACGGCTCGATGTTGGCCGTCGGCGTCGAACGTTACAAGAAACTTGGCTTGTAGTTGCCGACAGGCAAAATTGATCCCGGTCTGGAGGGCAGCGCCCTGTCCAAGGTTGCATACGTGTCGCAACACTGTCACAGGAAAGGCGAGCGCTTGCGCTGTCGTGTCGTCTGACGATCCGTCATCTATAACCACTACCTGATAAGGCAGCGCGGTCACATCCAAGAGCACGCGACCAATCATCCGGCCTTCGTTGAAGGCCGGAACTACAACACAGACTTCCGATGGTTCGTACATGAGAGACGTTCCTGAGCGACCGCCGCGTCCGTGCCTCACCCACGGGGCCAGCCGAAACGGCCGCCCGCCTTGTTCATTAGTCAAAAATCGCTTCGCTTTCAATAGCGTCGCCTTTTGTGAAATCTCTCGACTACCTTGGCCGAGTGGTTGCGGCGCCGGACTAATTCGTGGATTGCGTCGCGTACGTGTCGCGTGCGGGATAGGGTCATCGCGTTGCATTTTTTACTACTTCGGACTAGTGTACTCGCACCTTTAGTAGAGGACAGCATTGCTGAACCAGTCCGGTTAATAGCACTAAGCGGTTTCTAGCAATGTTCGAACGAGCAGCTTTGGCCACCGATCTCGCGCCCCCGGAAACCCTTATTCAGAGGTCAGGGAGTAACACGGCTGCTGACTACAAGGCCGTTGGCCAACATTTTTTTGACATCTTCGTCAAGTATGGTGGAATTAAGCCCACGGACCGAGTACTCGACGTCGGGTGCGGCTGCGGGCGGATGGCGTTACCGTTAACGCGCTATCTGACGACTGGAAGTTATGAGGGATTTGACATTTCGCGCGATGCGATTGAGTGGTGTCAGAAAAACATCACTGCGCGGTTCCCCAACTTCAAATTCCAGTTGGCCGACGTGTACAATTCTGAATACAATCCGCGGGGCAAGCGCAAAGCAAAGGACTATAGATTCCCCTATCCGGACCGGAGCTTTGACTTCACTCTCCTAACGTCGGTGTTCACCCACATGTTGCCGCAGGATCTGGACCACTACATGTGGGAGATTGCACGAACACTGAAACCAAAGGGCAGAGCTGTGATCACGTTCTTCATTTTAAATGAAGAATCCGAGCGGCTAGCAAAGACGCAACTTCGCGAGCTTTCGTTCCAGCATCCGTATGCGAACGGTCAGATACGGGTAGAGAAGTTGTCAAATCCCGAGGGAGCAGTAAGTTATCCGGAGGCGATGGTGCGGCGCGTTTTGGAACAGAGCGGGCTGACGCTCGTAGAGCCGATCTACTTCGGCCACTGGTGTGGGCGCAAGGGAACGATCACGTTCCAGGACTTGACGGTCTCGGAGCGAAAAGCGCAATTCCAGCTTCAGCGCGTAACACGCCACATCTTCTCTTGGTTGAGCTCTCGTTTCTCCGTTCCAGCTTAGTGCTCCTGCCAGTCCATACGTCCGGTGGTTCTGGCAGCGGCAGGTTACTCGCAGCTGCTATTATCCAGTAGCCCAGCACACAACGAGATCTTGATGGTTATTTATCCGTCGCGTTAATATGGCTTCAATCTTAAAGAACTCACTCCAGTGTTTATTAATATACTGCTCGGAATGGTGAGTGGTTTGATAGAAATCAGGTAAGCCCTCAGTTCCAGGTCCTTTAGTATATGTATGCCCGTCTCGTGATATTTGTTCTTTATGCCCTCTGGCATCGTTTGATATAAGATGCTCGCCATGTATAGACAAAAGAACTAGAGCACCGGGTTTAGCTACACGTTTAAGCTCTCCAAGCCAAGCAAGCTGCATATCCTCCGGCAGGTGAGTAAAGACAGAAACTGAGATGATAAGGTCAAAAAAGTTGCTTTCAAATGCCAGCGGCGGCCATTCATTATTAACCATAAAACTGGCTAGTCCGGCTAAGTTCTCTTTACACCAGGCAATTGCTTGTGCATCAATATCTGTTCCATAGATTGATGCTGAACGCTTATCAAAATACGACATTACACGAGCACACCCACAACCGAAATCGAGTATATTACTCTGAGAATTAAGCTGTAGACGCGGCTTGATAACTTCAAGCAGATCCTGAGCGACAGTTTTGCCTACTAACTCAAATGATGCTTGGTCTTCAGACCCATGTACTCTTTTTCTGAGACTGACTGGAGGTATATTCATTAGTATGTGCCGTGGAATATAGGCTATTAAATAACTCGATTAGCTCAATACGATTAAAAAGCTCAGTCAGCTGATCACCACAAGTAATTAACTAGCCGCTTATCAGCTTCTTCCATATTACGCTTATGCGGCATGAAACCAACCGGTCGGGAGCTATCTGGTTAGACCGCCGACGTTAGTAGCAGCAACGCGGTAGCGCTCGTTTCGGGCGATGAACGGTAATAGCCGCTCTACTGCATGCAGAATTGTTCCGTCGCCCGGTAGCGGTTCCAAAGGATACTGGTCCCACGTTAGACCGAGTTCAAATAGCGGTCGCAATGCCACGGGCCGGCACCAGAACATTGTGCCGACCGGAAAATCAAATGCCCGCGGCAGATCGACGGTAAGCCCCATCTTCTTTGCCAACTTGGCAGCGTACTCTTTGTTTGTCATCCATCCGAAAATATTGGGGTCGTCCGGAAATACCAGCCCCATGTCAGGATCACCTTCAAAGCACTTCGCGATCACATCCATCATGGGGCAGCCTTCACCGATGAGGTTCCGCCATAGGAATCTCCTCCAAGTCTGACCAAATTCGGCGTCAACTTGAGGAGTCTTCTTACAATGAAGATGGCCAAGTAAATCATACTTGTCGTCGAACCAGTCGTACTCGGTAAGAAAGGGTCCGATGTCTCGGCCGCGATTAGGTACGATCGAGATGCGGACCTTGCCTCGATTGTACGATGAGAGCGACCGCTTCAGCCTTTCGAGGTCCTCCATGCGACTGGTAGTAACGAATAGGTCGCAGCTCGAGGCGTTTCCCGCAATGCAGCGAAGCAATTCCTCCATGAATTCCGGATAGTATGCGTGCACGTGCATCGCGGTTCTAAGCTGCGTTGCACCTGGAGTGCGTGCAGGCTTAGATATAAGCGGAATCAGCCATGGCCCCGGTGGCTTACCGTTTTCGATGAAATGAGCGAGCGGATTTCTCTTTTCGAGCTCTTGTCGCGACATACCCTGTTCTGCGTATATTTGGGTGTTGAACCCGCTATACGGCTTTCTGCCGCTATCGGCGGTCCAATCATTCATGAAGTTCTCTATAGCTTCGTCCCTGGATAAGCGGGGCGCGGACGGTCGGAGGAAGAACTCTAAATCGAAGTCTGGGTCCTGCTTTATCAAATGGAAATCATGCTTCTCAAAGTCCGATTTTACGAGAACAATACTGGACGCTGGGGGAACGATCACTTCAGAATCGCGCGTTCGCGTGGCGTCAATGATGCGTACGATTGTCTTGCGGAAACGGTCGGGGGCGCAATCATCGCGTACTCGATCGAGCGCATTCATACGCAGGCGGGTCCATAGCGCCTCGTCCTGGTACAGCCGCGCGCACTGAGCCGCAAACCCGCCGGTGTCACGCGCCACAAGAAGATCCTCCTCGTCGCGCCAGCCGAGTTGCTCGGCTAGCAAGGGAGTAACCACAACGGGGACACCGTGCGCGGCCGCCTCGTGGATCTTGAGCGGAATACCCGCCGCAAAGCGTATGGGCGCGATGAAGACGCGCGATGTGTTGTAGACGGGCGACAAGTCTTTGACTTGGCCCAACATGGTTAAAGACGAATCGTTCAACCCCGACACGCTAGGTGCGCCGTTCGCCCCAGCTACCATCAAGCGGATCTTCTGGCTGAGCGCCTTCTGGACAAGTGGCAAGACGTCCCGGGCAAACCATGCGAGCCCGTCGACGTTGGGCGAACCCTCCTCCTCTAGGCGACCCACGAACAAGAGGCCGCGCCGATCCGCAAAAGAGGTCTTGCCCGGGGTCGGCTCGAGAATGTTTCCTAGCAGCTCCACATTGTCGACCCCACGGCGGCGAAATTCTGCGGTTTCGCGCGCCGAGACCGAGAGCACGAGCTTCGCTGCGCGAGCAAGCGAGACCTCTTCGACGATCATCGCCTCGTCGCTCATTTGGTCGTGCGACTCATCCCGGAGCCGTCGTTTGAGGATGTCCCGCAGCGCGAAAAATGCTTCGGCATCGTAAATGACCGTCGCACCTTCGATCAGCTCGGGTCGGCGTCGGGCGACGTCCAAAAACGCCCTCATGTTATGCGGACGGCATACCAGGATAGCGCCATAGAAGCCACGACGCTCTTCCAGCAATCTTTCTAACTTACCGATCCCGTATCCCAGCATCACCTCGACCTCGGGTGGCACTGTGGCCCGTACGGCGCTCCACTCGTCGGCCTCCGAAAGCACGGGAAAGAAGGTCACGAACGCATCCCCTGCTACGAGCTCCGTTAGGATTCGCCTGCTGCGCGGAAGACCTCTTCCCCGCTGGATATATGGGATCTCATCTTCGATCATCAGGATGCGCTTGCGCTTAGTGCCCGCGGACCGCGCGGCGAGAAGGTTGGATTGCGAGAATACCAGATGAGATTGCAATTTTTCGGCGTGCTTTCGCGCAAACACTTTGCGATGCGCCCGCTGCAACTCCAGCGCCGAGCCTACCTTCTCGCTACTGCCGAACTCGTAGTGGAGAACGACTGCTTCGGGTTCATAGACCACGCGATAGCCGGACTCCCAGAGACGCATGCAGTAGTCGGCTTCTTCGTAATACGCCGGCACGAACGCTTCGTCGAATCCTCCGAGCTGCCCGAAAAGCTCGCGGCGGGTAAGCAGAAAAGCTCCCGAACAATAATCCACGTCGCGACGAAACATGTAGGCAGGTGAAGTTGGTTGGTCGCCTCGCCCGTAACCGCTCGTCGAGCCATCGCGCCAGACGATCGAGCCTCCTTCCTGAAGGGTGCCTTCGGGCAAGATGAGTCTGCCACCAACAGCGCCTACGTCCGGGCTAGCGTCAAGCACACAAGTCGCCGCCTCGAGACTACCCGGAAGCAATTGCGCATCGTTGTTCAGCAGGAGAATATATCTGCCCCCTGCTTGCTCCGCGGCTTGGTTCACCGCCTTCAGGAATCCCAGATTTGTTTCGTTCCACAGCACGGTTGCGCCCACGACTTTGCGCAACAGCTCCTCGGTCCGATCCGTAGAGCCATTGTCGGCGATAATTATGTCGACGCCAACGGACGAGTTACCGAGACATTCGATAATCGAAGAGAGGCAGCCGAACGTGAGCGCCGCTTGATTGTAAAGCACGAGAATAATCGAGACGTCCGGACGCTCCGAGCGAGGTAGGCTGATCACATTGTCGCCCGCAAGGAAATCGGAAAGCCGCGCAGCGAAGACTTGCTTGGCTTTTTCCTTAGCGTCGCTATGATCCTGCGCCGACCTCGCCGCCGCAGCGGATTGCGAATCCAGCGTTGATCCTGATTCAACTAGCTCAGGTCCGAGAATATCGGCGGCCAAGTTCGCAGCCCTGAAGCGCCTGCGCCGGGGAAGCATTCGATAAATCAGCCGCAACGGCGCGGTCAGCTCCCAGGACAACGAATGACGAATCGTGATAACAGTTTGAATCGCCTCGAGCTCAGAATGAAGAATGGGTTCAGTTTCCTTGCCGAGACCTTTTAGCTTACAGACAAGGTTGCGCAACGGTCTGAAGAGCCGCCACGACCAGGAATTCCACAGATTGTGGAGCTCGGAACGCAGTATTGCATTTGCCTCGACCTGCAATTGACGTCGCCGCTTGAAGGCTTCATTTTCCGACCTTAGAGACTCCTGGCTGGCCCTCAACGATTCTGTGGCGGCCCCAAGGACTTGATTTTCAGCCTTCACGACTTCGAGCTTCTCCAAAGTCCATCGCAATTCTTCTCTTGTCCGCTCGACTTCGTCGTCGGCTCGGCGGACCTTGTCGGCCAGCTCGGCATTCTGCCGATCTCTCTCGCTCAACTGAGACTCCGCAGTCCCTAAAGCGCTGTGAGCGTCGTCACGCGCACTTTGCGCCCGCCGCAATGCCTCAGCGAACTCGGTATTCTGCCTATCTCTCTCGCTCAGCGCGGACTTGCGCTCAGCTTCGATGCCAACCATTGCTTCCGTGAGGTGCGCAACCTGGCCTGTCAGCTGGATTGATTTGTCTCGAACTGCCTCAAGCTCGCGGCGAATCGAGTCCCGCTCTGCTTCCAGGAGATCCGAATATGAGAAAAATGGAGCAAACCCTCCCAAGCCGGACCGCGCGGATGACAAAGCCGATTGAACTTCTTTGCTATCTGCATCAAGCTGATCCAACGCGACCTGCCTAAGCATGTCGTAGGTATTGGCGACCAAATCGGGCACGTGAGTGTCCAGGTAAACATCGGTCGGCTCAAAAGCGCTGTGACGCAACCGGTGGTCGAGAAACCCGTGGGCGTAGTCTCTAATGGAGTCCTCAACCGCGGGGTCTAATGGTAATGCCAGCCTCTCAGCGATGCGACCGAGCTGCTCCCCTGGATGAGCCATCAGCGCGTCGTAGTCCACCACGACGCGGGGCATGCCGCACGTATGGGTATAGGCTTCTACGGAGTGCTCGAGCCAAAGGAGATAAGATTTTTCGAAGGCAAATTGGTTGCGCACCTTCAATGAACGGGCGACGCTTATCGGGTTCCGGATGATCAGCACGTAGCTCTCGGCAATACCTAAATGCTTAAAAATGTCCTGCCAGAAGGGCAGCAGTCGCGCGGTTCTTGGATCTTTGAAGCCCCAGAGTGGAAATTTCCCGAAGCGGGTTCTGACAGTTTCAACGGCCTCTCGCTTCATTGGCTGCATCTCGGGCACATTCCACATTTCGCTCCGGATTGGAGCGACACTATGCCAAACTCGCCCTATGGATGCCAAAAGGCGTTCATTTAGATCACAAACCGCCGCATCTTCCCAAAAACCAGTGGGATTTTCTGGCGCCGCTGGTAGCAAGTCTTCGCCCAGCTCCACACCGAGGGCCTTCAGCCCTCTGGTGATGGGACTGGTTCCGCTTCGGTGCATCCCTAAAAGTACAACTACTCTTTGTCCGGTATCCCGCATTTCGACAGCAGGTAGTTTATGAAGAGTGGCCTCAGATACAGCTCCGAGAGCCGCGCTCTCAAAAGAAACCTTCGGAGGCCTGTTTGTTTCGCTCTGACCCATGATTCGTCTCTAATCACCGCTCGTGAGAGTCATCGTCAAATGTTGGGGAGCGGATTGTCCATGATCAAGCTCAAGCACCCTCAACAACATGGCGGCGATGGCGCTGGCGAACAAAAACGCGCGCATCATCTGATCACTGCTCTCGCGGTGATTACTATCGGCCCGCAGTCTCTGCCGAGGCGGGCTGACCAGCAGCCTAAGGATTTCCATCAGGGCCCGCAGCGTACCATAGAGCCTCTCAAAGAGGAATATATGGTTGCGCCCGCCTTCACCGTCCACCGACAATCCGCGTTTCGGAGCTGGGTCCCGTTTCGAGTCACGCCGACAATTTTTGCGGAGGACACTCGAACCCTGCGATGCATCATGCTTAAATCTATGCGAACTACGAATTCGTCGGAGGTTAGCATCAAGATCCTGCTCATAGGCGCAGCCGGCCAGATTGGCCGGGAGTTGCGGAGCACCCTGGCACCATTGGGCGATATCGTTGCGACCAACCGGTCCATACTTGACCTTATCGATGAAGACGCGATTCGTCGAACTGTTCGAAGTGCGCGTCCCGACCTCATCGTCAACGCGGCAGCTTACACGCAGGTCGATCCCGCCGAGGCCGAGCCCGATCTCGCGATGAAGGTGAATGGTCATGCGCCTGGAGTCATGGCGCAAGAGGCCCGTCGCGCACATGCCGCACTCGTCCACTATTCAACCGACTACGTCTTTTCGGGCTCCATCCGGCGGCCCTATCGCGAGGATGACGAGCCCAATCCGCTCAACACGTACGGCAAAACCAAGCTGGCGGGCGAGAAGGCTATCGCTGCCGTCGACGCGCCGCATCTGATCCTGCGCACCAGTTGGGTGTTCGGCGCTCGGGGAAAGAATTTCTTTAGCACCATCGTCGACTTGGCGCGCGAGCGCGAGGAGTTGAAGGTGGTCGACGATCAGATCGGCAAGCCGAACTGCAGCAAGGCAGTGGCCGAAGCGACCGCCGAAATCCTCGCACGGGTGTCATCGCGCAGCAGACGAAGCATTGTCGAAGGAATCGCCGAAGCGAGTGGCACCTATCACGTTTGCGGCGAGGATCACACCAGTCGATTCGGCTTTGCAGAGGAGATCATCGCGCTGTACGGTCGCCGCGCCGCCGCGCGTGGCCTACCCCCGCTTCGCGTGAAACGACTCATTCCGGTGAGCAGTGCGGATTTTCTCAATCCAGCGCCACGTCCACACTACTCGGTGCTATCTTCCGAGAAGATGACCCAGACCTTCGGCGTTACGCTGCCCTCATGGCGCGAGCAGCTGGCCCTCGCGTTCGACGAGATGCTGCTTGGAGGCTCGCAATAGAACGTTCGGATGAAGCGCAGCCCATCGACAATCGGATCTCCACGTCGTTCCCGCGCACGAATCTGCCAGGCAACCGCCGGATCATGAGGCGATCTTCATCTATCCTCCGAGCGAGAACAGCGGCGACGATCTGATTCGCGTCGCCGTGCTGAAATTCCTCGCGATGCCGGCCCTAATTTATGGAAGTTACGCGGTAGCAACGAAGCAGCCGGCGAGGCCGGCGACGCGTAGCCGAGGGACTTAGTTTGCGGCGCAGCCTTACTGCGAGTGCGAATCAGAGCTCGATCGTCCAATCCTCTCGAGCTAAGGTGAGATTACGATTGTAGTAGGGGTCGCCATTCTTCAGGCAACTGCCCCATCGCTTCATGAATACTTCCAAGTCGCCGGGAACATGGATTCGGTGCCTCGTCGCGCCTTCGTAGTGATTGAGAAGCGCGAGCGGGGTGTAGACGACGAGATATCGTCGTTGCCTCAGTCGGAGGCAGAGATCAACGTCGTTGAACTCAATCGGTAGCTTCTCGTCAAGACCCTTGACTTCATCGAACACAGAGTGCCGCATCATCATGCATGCTGCAGTCACGGCACTGCAGTCGCGGATGACGTCGGCGAGGCCACAGTAGTGCTGTGCGTTGCAAGACTTGAACCTGAAAGCATGACCGATCATCCCGCATATGCCTAGCACCATGCCGGCATGCTGGATTCGCCCATCGGCGAAGAGCAACTTCGCGCCAACCGCACCGACTTCAGGCCGTTGAGCTTGCTCGATCATCGCCCTCATCCAGTCTCTGCGAATTACCCGCGTGTCGTTGTTCAGAAACAGAAGAAATTTGCCTCCAGCCTTGGCTGCACCGAGGTTGTTGATGGCCGAGAAATTGAATGGTCCCGGGCAGCGATGAATCTGTATCTCGGCCGCAATCTCCTTGAAGTACTCCAACGTCTCAGGCTCAGCACTATCGTTGTCCAGTATGATGATTTCGTAGTTCTTGTAATCAGTGTTTCGATGAACGCTCTCCAAACATTTTCGCAACAGTTGGCAGTTGTCCCGGGTAGGGATCAGAATCGATACGAGCGGCTCGTCGCGAATATCGTACCGCACCGCATACAGACCTGGACTTATGGTGTCGACCGTTCCGTCCTCTCCGCGTCGGCGCACGGCTTCGCCGATGGCGCGTGTGCTCTGTAGATCACGTTCAGCAACCTCGTCGGCCAGATGCGGCAACCAAACGGACTCATTGCACCGGTGGTAAAGAACCTCCGGAAGGTGAGCAATCCTGTCGGTCTGTTCGACTGCGCGCAGCGCGAGGTCATAGTTTTGGCTGGGGGCGAAGCCTCGACGCAGACCGCCGAGCTTCTCGACGAGAGTGCTTCTGATGACGAAGCATTCACCCAGGTAATTCATCGAAAGGAGCAGATCAGGGCTCCAATCGGGTTTGAAAAACGGTTCGACCCTTCGTCCTTCGGAATCGAGTTTGTCTTCGTCCCAGTAAAGCAGATCATCTAGCGGGTTCCGATTGAGTCGCTTCACTACCTGGTAGAAGGCGGCGGCTCCAAGCTGACCGAATTGGTCAAGGAAAGTGATGAATTCACCCTTAACGAAATCGCGGAGATCGATCGGCGCGCCAGCCGTGCGTCCAGGGGAGTGCCTCGCGACGATGCGGGGGTCCTCAGCCATGTAGCGTGCCAGCATGAGCTCGATAGATTGCCCCGCTGACTCATCGCTCGCGATACAAAGCTGCCAGTGATCGTACAGTTGTGCGCGCACCGAATCGATCGCCATCGCCAGCCAATTCTCAATGGTGGCGCTGCCGACGGAAAGCACCACGCTAATCAAAGGACGATATGGAAGGGAAGCCGCCGCGGCCTTCATGGTTTCGATGATCTCGGGGGTCAGCTTGTGCGACTGCAACCAGAGCTGATACCGTTTTCTCTCGTCTTGCTCATCGTTTTCAACCATTCGATTGAGCATCCAAAGCGCGATCCTCTCATAAAGCCGGACTACGGAATTGTCGCGATAGCGCGCTATCCATCGCCGGTAACTGTTGACCATCCTCCACGCGTAGCTCTGCTGAATCTGCTGAAGCTCGCGGCGCATCGCTTCGCGCTCGCTTTCGAGTCGCTGGATCTCGCGCTTGAGAAATTCGTTGGATGCTTCGACGAGGATCGAAGCTTTCTCTGCCTGTGTTTGATTCTGTTTCACAGTGCGGAAATTGCCCGGGCTTCCGGCCGCCCTCTCGCTAACCGACATTTCGGCGATAGCGCGGCAGCCGCTCCAGACTGCTGCTCGAAAGCAAGGGATAATTCGCGTCCCGCGGGGCGAGTTGAGGAGCGGTGCATCCCCACCCGATCGCCAACGAAGGGTCGCTCCACAGCACGCCGCATTCATCCTCGGGATGATAGAAGTCATCGCACTTGTAGATGAACTCGGCAGTCTCCGACCGCACGATGAAACCGTGCGCGAAGCCTCGAGGAATGAAAATCTGACGCCGGTTGATGGAGGATAGAACGACTCCCGTCCACCGTCCAAAGGTCTCCGAGCCCACGCGGATGTCGACGGCGACATCAAAGACTTCACCCGCTACGACCCGGCACAGCTTCGCCTGCGGATGCGCGAGCTGATAGTGCAAGCCTCGCAGAACGCCTCTGCGGGTGAGCGATTGGTTTTCCTGCACGAAAGCGGCGTCGATCCTCAAAGCGGCGAACTTCTCCGAATGATACGTCTCGAAAAAGCATCCGCGCAGATCTTCGAAGACCTCCGGCTCGATTATGCAAACGCCGGGCAACTCGGTTTCGATCCGCTTCACGCTCGATACTCCTGATTTATCAAGCGTCGCAAATAACGGCCATAATCGCTACTCCCGAGTTCCTCACCACGGCGCATAACCTGCTCTCGAGTTATGTATCCCAGGTTGTAAGCTATCTCCTCGGAGCAAGCCACCTTGAGGCCTTGGCGGCGTTCTATGGTCTCGATGAAGTTGCTGGCCGCGAGCAGCGACGCATGCGTGCCGGCGTCGAGCCACGCCATCCCACGGCCAAGCCGCTCGACGGTCAATTGTCCGCGAATCAGATAGTCGCGAATGACGTCGGTTATCTCCAGCTCACCTCGCGCCGACGGTCGAATTGCGCTGGCTATCTCGACCACGCGCCGATCGCAGAAGTACAGCCCCACCATTGCGTAGTTTGATTTCGGAACCGCGGGCTTCTCCTCAACCGAGACCGGGTTGTCATGGTCGTCAAACTCGATGACGCCGTATCTTTCGGGATCGTTCACACGATAGGCGAAAATTGTCGCGCCATTCGCTCGCGCCGCGCTTCGGCCTAAAATTTCGCTCAGCCCGTGACCGTAAAAAATGTTGTCGCCGAGGATCAGGCAGCAGGAATCGCCGTCGCAGAAGTTCTTACCAATCAGAAACGCCTGCGCGAGGCCGTCCGGAGAGGCTTGCGGCGCGTACTCGAGCTTAAGCCCCCATTGCGCGCCGTCGCCCAATTGGCGCTTGTATTGAGGCAAGTCCTCGGGAGTCGAGATGATCAGGATTTCGCGGATCTTCGCCAGCATCAACGTCGTCAGCGGGTAGAAGATCATGGGTTTGTCATAAACCGGCAGAAGATGCTTGCTGATCGAGATCGTGACCGGGTACAGGCGCGTGCCCAGGCCCCCTGCCAGAATGATTCCTTTCACCTCGAGCGCCTTTCGTAGTTGACCGCCATCCAATCTCTGTATGCGCCCCCGTCGGCGACCGCGGCTATCCACTCGACGTTGGTAAGATACCATCGCACCGTCTTTTCCAGCCCCGATTCGAAGCTCTCCTCCGCGCGCCAGCCCAGTTCGCCCTCCAGCTTCGATGAATCGAGCGCATACCGCCGATCATGACCGGGCCGGTCCGCAACATGCGCGATCAACTCGCGGTAGCATCCCGATTTGCGCGGATACATCTTATCGAGCAGCGCGCATATCGCGCTGACCACCTCCATATTGGTGCGTTCCGCTCGTGCGCTGATGTTGTACAACTCACCAGCGCGGCCCCGCTCGATGACGCTTCGTAGCGCGGCGCAATGGTCACTGACGAAGAGCCAGTCGCGAATCTGCTTGCCATCGCCATAAATCGGCAGTGGCTCCTCGCGCAGCGCCTTGTGAATCATCAAAGGAATCAGCTTCTCTGGATGCTGATAGGGACCGTAGTTGTTGCAGCATCGCGCGATTTGAGTCGGTAGCCCGTAGGTCTGATTAAACGCGCGCACGAACTGATCGGCCGCCGCCTTGCTCGCGGCGTAGGGGCTGTTGGGCGCGGGGACTTTGCTTTCGCCGCAGGGCGGCTCATCGAGCGGCAGCGAGCCATAGACCTCGTCGGTGGAGACTTGGAGGAACCTGAAGCCGTCCTTCTCGGCACTCGGCAGCCCTTTCCAATACTGTCGAACCTCATCGAGGAGGTTGAAAGTTCCCATCACGTTGGCCTGAACGAATTCCTCGGGAAACAGGATCGAGCGGTCGACGTGGGTTTCGGCGGCGAAGTTGATGACTGCGGCTGGCCGATGTTCCCCCAACAGCTCTCGCATCAGGCCGCGGTCGGCAATGTCCCCTGCGACGAAGCGAAGCCGGCCAGCTGCCGCCAACCCGGCCAGGTTGTTGGATCCCGCGGCATAGGTACCCTTGTCAACCGTGATTACCGGGACTTGCGACTCTTCGAGCCAGGTCTGGATGAAGTTAGAGCCGATGAAGCCGGCCCCGCCGGTTACGAGTATGGTCGGCTGCATAGGATTTATCTGGATTTTCACCGCTTCTTCGCCATCCCATCGAGCCGGTGCCTGACAGCTTACTCGAGGTATTACTTATCCACGTCTTTCTCACGTCTGGCGTCGTTCAGCGAACGTGAATTTGACCGTTGATACAACAAAAGATTCGTTCCAATGTCAACAAGAATTCCCAAACACTTCACCGCACTAGAGACGCCTGAAACCCGGTTGTTCCCGCGGGACGGGGCGATCGCCCTTGCGCTCAGGCTGGAACTATCGGAGAAATATGCTCCGAGCGGCATCACCGATAGCTCGGCGAGCGCGGAGAATCAGGGACTCAGAATCGCCGAGCAATCGATGAAAGCTGAAATCGAATCGCGCGTCCAGATGTGATTAGAGACGAATCATGGGTCAGAGCGAAACAAACAGGCCTCCGAAGGTTTCTTTTGAGAGCGCGGCTCTCGGAGCTGTATCTGAGGCCACTCTTCATAAACTACCTGCTGTCGAAATGCGGGATACCGGACAAAGAGTAGTTGTACTTTTAGGGATGCACCGAAGCGGAACCAGTCCCATCACCAGAGGGCTGAAGGCCCTCGGTGTGGAGCTGGGCGAAGACTTGCTACCAGCGGCGCCAGAAAATCCCACTGGTTTTTGGGAAGATGCGGCGGTTTGTGATCTAAATGAACGCCTTTTGGCATCCATAGGGCGAGTTTGGCATAGTGTCGCTCCAATCCGGAGCGAAATGTGGAATGTGCCCGAGATGCAGCCAATGAAGCGAGAGGCCGTTGAAACTGTCAGAACCCGCTTCGGGAAATTTCCACTCTGGGGCTTCAAAGATCCAAGAACCGCGCGACTGCTGCCCTTCTGGCAGGACATTTTTAAGCATTTAGGTATTGCCGAGAGCTACGTGCTGATCATCCGGAACCCGATAAGCGTCGCCCGTTCATTGAAGGTGCGCAACCAATTTGCCTTCGAAAAATCTTATCTCCTTTGGCTCGAGCACTCCGTAGAAGCCTATACCCATACGTGCGGCATGCCCCGCGTCGTGGTGGACTACGACGCGCTGATGGCTCATCCAGGGGAGCAGCTCGGTCGCATCGCTGAAAGGCTGGCGTTACCATCAGACCCCGCGGTTGAGGACTCCATTAGAGACTACGCCCACGGGTTTCTCGACCACGGGTTGGGTGACAGCGCTTTTGAGCCGACCGATGCTTACCTGGACACTCACGCGCCCGATTTGGTCGCCAATACCTACGACATGCTTAGGCAGGTCGCGTTGGATCAGCTTGATGCGGATAGCAAAGAAGTTCAATCGGCTTTGTCATCCGCGCGGTCCGGCTTGGGAGGGTTTGCTCCATTTTTCTCATATTCGGATCTCCTGGAAGCAGAGCGGGACTCGATTCGCCACGAGCTTGAGGAAGTTCGAGACAAATCAAGAGAGGAATTGCAGCGGACCTTGGCGGAGCTCGAAGCCTTGAAGACAAAATGTCAATTGCTCGAAGTCGCCACGGAATCGCTCAAGAGCGATAGGGAGGCGCTAAGGTCGGAAAATGAAGCGCTTAAGCGGCGAGCGCAATTGCGGGCCGACCCAAATGCAATCCTGCGTTCCGAGCTTCACGATCTGTGGAATTCGCGGTCCTGGGGGCTGTTCAGACCTTTGCGCAACTTTATCCGCAAGCGACAAGGGCTTGAGGAGGAAACTGAGCCCATTGTTGATTCTAAGCCTCAACTGATTCAGGCCGTCATCACGATTCGTGAATCGTTGTCCTGGGAGCTCACTGCGCCGCTGCGCGTAATTTATCGGATGCTGCCATCCCAGGAGCGGAGAAGTAAGAAGCGCCTCCCTTCGCGCGGGGCTAGTTAGTCCAGCGGGCGTTCGGTCTGCCAATCCGCAGCTTTGCGATTGTGATCTGAAGAAGCTTATGGCGTTTCTTCTGTCTGCAGCCGGGGAAGGAGCGCGATGCGCTGCGCGCGCGCTTGCTTTGCGCCAAATGGTTGGAATCGGCGCGATCAGAGCAATTCAAGCTGCGCTTCTTTTTCTGAGCCTCAGCGTTTTAGTCGCGGTCCCGAGCTTCGCGGCGGCGCAGAACCTGCTGCTCAATGGCGATCTCAGCGCGGGCTCGGGCGGGACACCGGAGCATTGGAGGATGACGTCAGGCGCGCGGCCCGGGTCCTATAGATGGTCGCATGTTCAAGGCGCGCCGACGTTGGAGATCGCGACGGTCAAAGCCTATTCCCGCGACATCTACTGTCGTCAGGCGGTAACCCTCGCGCAGCCCGCCTGGTACTACCTGCGCGCCGAGGTGAGAACCGAGGATTCGAGCACCAGATCCGCGACAATTTGGGGTAGCACCAAAGCGGCGATCAGAATTTGGGGCCCGCGTTGGATGGCGGTTGCAATTCAGAGCAACCGAAATTGGGCGCCGATGGAAGCGTTTTTCAAGGTCGATAACGCCAACGAGACGGTGCAAATCGGATGCGGCCTGCGCGCGATGTCGGCCGGCCGCGCGTTCTTCCGCAACCTCAGGCTGAGCAGGATTTCTGGTGCTCCACCGCCCGGTTCGCATCAGCTCAAAATATCTCAGATCAGCTACCGGTGGGTCTCGGAAAGGGAGATGTCAGCCTTGGGCGGCGTGGAACTCGCGTTGTCACCGCCCGAAGAATCGCTATTGAGCGATGTCCTGAACTTTCATGTCGTGGTGGAATTATTCGTCGTGCTGGTGACACTCACCTATCTGGATTGGCGATACAGTATCGACGCATCTGGTTGGGATACCCTGAGGAAGTTCTTTCAAGACCGCGAAGTGAGGAAGAGCGCGGTGGTCGCGGTATTCATCTGTCTTACCCTGCTGGGGACGTGGCTGGTGGGGCGCGTGGAGTATCTTCCCGGGCTTGGCTTCTACGTGGTCGAACGGCACGCCGTTTCCGGCGACGAGCCGCATTACCTAGTTATGATCAACAGCTTGCTGTTCAATCACGACCTCCAGTTACAAACGCTTTACGACGATGTCGAGCGAGGCGGGCCGGAGGGCGGAGTGATAGCAAGCGAGCGGCGCTTGCGCGGAGACATAATACTCGAGCGCCATACCATTGTCGTCAACCGGATCACCGGCCATCGCGCGATGGGCACTATGAAGAATAGCAATCCGGGAGCAGAATTCGTGCCTTCGCCTGATGTTTACGAAATTCCTGCGCATCCTGCGGGGTTTCCCATGTTGATGGCATTGGCGGTGGCGCCGATGCAGCCTCGTGCCCGTGAGGTCGAGCCCGACGTCGGATTCATCCTGATGCTGGTGGCATGGTTGGGCATCGTGGCAACCTACCTTGTCGGACGCCAGGTCGGAATGGGTCGCGGGTGGTCGATGCTGGCGGCTTCGATGCTGTTTGCGGCGAGCCCATGGCTGGCATATTCACGCTCGTACTTCGCGGAATCGAGCATCGGTCTGGCTCTGATCCTGGGCTTGTGGGCGTTGGTGTCGGATCTGCCGATCCTGGCCGCGCTGGCAGCGGCGGCTGCTGCCATCATGAAACCTGGCTTCGCCCTGGTCGGGGCCGGCTTCCTGGTGGAAGAGGTCCGCGAGAAACGCTGGAAGGACGCAATCAAGATCGGCTTGGTGCTAGGGCTCCCCGCCTTGGAAATTTTGGCGAGTAACTTCTGGCTGCATCGAAGATTTCTAGTGTTGAGCCTAGAGCCGTCATTTCAGTTGCGTCAGCTGGTAGATACGCTGGTGGATCCCGCGGAAGGCCTGCTGCGATACGCGCCGTGGACGATTTTCGGATTCCTCGCGTGCGCTCGCGCATTTCCGTCGCTGTCTGAGGACTCGCGGTTGGCGCGTACGATGGCCCTTCCGCTGTTTCTCTTCCTAATCGTGCTGGGCTCGATCGGGTTTGGAGCTGGATGGTGCTACGGCCCCCGATACTGGGTGGCATTCTTGCCCTGGCTGGCGCTGGGGACAGTCGAGGCGATGCGACGGGCAGGCAGTTACCAGCGCGCACTATGTGCGGTTCTGGTGTTGTTGGGGGTTGCGATTGCAATTCCGGGCGCGTTGCGGTATCCGCAGCTGTTTCACAAGCCGGCACTGGACGCATGGCGAGGACTTCACTAGCTTCTTTCGGCAATCGAGCTGAAGTGTGATATGTGGGGGTCTGGTTTGGTGGTATTTTCGCAAGGCTTTGGCCGGTGAAGCGTAGCTGAAGCATTTATGAGTTCCACCGTCGCTAATTCGGTCTCACCGATTGCTCCAGCCGACGCCTCGGAGTGTGAGTTGTCGATTGTGCTGCCCTGCCTGAATGAAGCGGACACCGTCGGTGCCTGCGTCATCAAGGCTAAAGAAACCATGGAAAGTCTGCGGATCGCCGGCGAAGTCGTGGTAGTCGACAATAGTTCCGATGATGGCTCGGCGGAGGTTGCGCGCCGCGCTGGTGCGCGAGTCGTTAGTGAATCCCGCCGAGGCTATGGAAACGCACTGCGACGTGGGGTCGAGGAGGCGCGCGGGCGTTTCATCATAATGGCCGACGCCGACCAGTCGTACGACTTGTCCGACCTGCAGCGTTTTGTTGAAGGGCTGCGCGCGGGCGACGACCTGGTGATGGGTTCGCGGCGGCACGGCCGCATCGAGCCCGGCGCGATGCCGAGGCTGCATCGCATCGGCAATCGGGTGCTGTCGGGGATCCTCAAGCTGTTTTTTCGCGGCCGCGTCTCCGACCCTCATTGTGGGATGCGCGCCTTCAGCAGGGACGCCTTTCAGCGAATGCGGCTGACCTCGGGCGGGATGGAGCTCGCTTCGGAGATGGTGATCAAGGGCCTGCTGGCCGGGCTGCGCATCTCCGAGGTCCCCATCATACTGCGTCCCGACGGCAGAATCAGTCATGGACCGCACCTGAGAGCATTTCGCGACGGATGGCGCCATCTGCGCTACATGCTGCTGCTGTCTCCCAACTATCTATTCGTGATTCCAGGAGCGGCTTGCATGCTGCTCGGCCTGATTCCGCTGGTATTGCTCGGCCCTGGTCCGGCAGCAGTCGCCGACGTGCGATTCGACTATCACTACATGATCGTCGGCAGTCTGCTAACGATTCTCGGCTCGCAGGCGGTGCTGACGGGGCTGTTCGCCAAGGCTTACTGTCATGCTGCGCGGCTGTACTCACCTGATCGCATGCTCGGAGCCTTCCGCCGCCACTTCAGCCTTGAGCGCGGCCTCGTTCTGGGAACCGTACTGTTGCTCGCCGGATTCGTGGTGGACGCGAGAATCCTGATCGGATGGCTGCGCAGCCGGATGGGCGAGCTCAATGCGATTCGTCCAGCAACCCAGGCCTCGACGCTGATGATCATCGGCGCGCAGATCAATTTTGCATCGTTCTTCCTGAGCCTGCTCGGCATGTTCCCGTCCGAAGCGGATGACGCTGCGCCGATCGTGGCCGAAGCGCTCGATGATATGGGTCCCGCGCGCGGTTCCGATTGACTCGGTTGCGCATCCTTTTCGTGTACGATTGCCTCTACCCGCACACCATTGGTGGCTTCGAGCGGTTCTATCGCGACGTAGCCGGGCGCTTGGCACGCAACCACGAAGTTACCTATCTAACGCGCGCGCAATGGACCGCCGATCAGTCGCCGGACACGCCCGAAGGGGTGGAGTTGGTCGCGCTGAATTGCGGGCAGGATTTGTACACCGCGTCTGGCCGGCGGCGCATCTTGCCGCCACTTCGTTTCGGGATGGGTGTATTGGCTCATCTGCTCAGCAACCGTCATCGCTACGACATCGTACAGACTTGCAGTTTCCCGTACTTCCCGATGGTCTCCTGCGCGATGGTTCGCGTGCTCGGCGGACCCCCAATCGTGACCGACTGGATCGAAGTGTGGTCGGACGAATACTGGCAGAGCTATCTAGGAAGAATCGGCGGACGAATCGGGGCGGCCGTGCAAACACTCTGCATTCGGCTGACGACGACCGCGTTTACTCTCTCCGAACTGAGCGCGAAATCGCTGCGTCAGAGGGGCTACCGAAACAGGTTAGTGATTCTCAAGGGACTATCGACTGACGCGCCGGCGCCGACAAGCCAGCTCCAGCTTCAAAGAGAGCCGCTGGTGGTCTTCGCCGGGCGGCACATTCCTGAAAAACATGTGACCGCGATTCCGGCGGCCATCGATCTGGCGCGGCAGCAGATTCCCAACCTTCGGGCGCTGATTTTTGGCGACGGTCCAGAACGCTTGAGGGTGATAGAAGAGGTCAACCGGTTAGGACTCGAAGAGGTCGTTAGCTGTCCGGGAATCGTTCCGTGGCGTGAAGTGGAGGACGCGATCGGCCGCGCCATGTGCCTGATACTTCCTTCGCAGCGGGAGGGCTATGGCACGGTAGTAATCGAGGCGATCGCTCGGGGCACTCCCGCGATAGTTGTCCAAGGGCCCGACAACGCAGCGACCAGTTTGATCGTTGAAAACGTGAATGGGTTCGTTTCGTCGAGCGGGGAGCCGTCAATGCTTGCGGATCAAATCCTCAAAATTCATCGTGCAGGTCCGGAACTCGTTTCACGCACCTATGGCTGGTTTCGCCAACAAGCCGAAGGAATCGGCATCGAGGCTTCGATGGCTCAAATCGAGGAGACCTATCGGACGATCACTAGCATTACCGGACGCTAGCAATGGTCATTCGGCTGGTTATTGCGGTTGTAGGGGTAGAGCGTTTTCCGACGCGGAGTCACAAACACATCGATACACCGCCAAGGTCGCACGCGCTGCGGCCTCCCAGGTGAATTGGTGGGCATGCCTTAGGCCCGCATCAACAACCTGTCGGCGCATATCTTTGTCTTCGAGCAGCCGCAACGCCTGCGATACAAACTCTCGAGGATCGGCAGGGTCCGCAAGCAGCGCCGCCGGGCCACCGACTTCCGGCATCGAGGAGACTCTCGACGCGATCACGGGCGTCCCGCACGCCATTGCCTCCAGGATCGGGAGGCCGAATCCCTCGTATAACGAGGGATAAATGAAGAGCTCGGCGCGGTTGTAAAACTCCACCAGGTCGCGGTCTGGCACATCGGTGAGCACCTTCACCCACGGTCGCAGGTCCCGATACTTCGCCATCGTGAGCGGGTTCTTCCATCGCCAACCCGGGCGGCCGATGATGACCAGCTCCAGACGATGTCCGCGCCGATGCAGGGCGCGAATCACCTCGAGCAGCATCCGATGGTTCTTCCGAGGCTCCAAAACCCCCACCGTCAGAATAAACGGGTTAGTGATCTGATGGCGCCCTGCGAACTCCGAAGTCGCTTCCGTCGGTCGGAATATGGGATTGATGCCATGCGGGATGCACACGATTCTATCGTCGGACGCGAGGTTGGCCGTCACCAGATCGCGCCCCGTAGCGCGCGATGGCACGATTATGCGATTGGCGCGCTTTAGCGTCCGGCGCGTTAAAATGCGACTGGCCCAGACGCGATGGCGCGGGTGCATTGAGGGGAACAGCAGCGGCGTCAGATCCTGCAGCGTCACGACCTGTCTAATCGATACGGGCAGCGAGGAGCCGCCGAACAGGTTCGGGAAGTGAATCAGATCCAGATTGAACTCGCGGACCGGCCGCGAATAAGGACCGCCCAGCAGGGCCAGCGCTCGATCGATCTTCCGGGCGGGCATGAAGACGTTGTGTGCGCGGGGATTCTGATAAACGTCGAGGAAGCCACGACCGAATCGAATCAGGAAGTACTCGTTGACGGAATCCACTGTCAGCAAGTGTTGGATGAGCTGATAGATATAGACGCCGACGCCTCCATTGGCGATTCGGACTTCGCCGTTGACGATCCGCTCGTGCATCGAATCCGTGACAATGCCGATTCTGAGCGGGCGCGCGGAGGATTCAGTGGTCATTCGAAGTCACTCTGCCGAGGGCGGCAGCGAGGAGCATCGATAGCCGGGAAATATCCATTTACATTCGATCGACGCGTCTGGACGAAGCCGAGCGGTTAGAAATGAGCAGCCGCCTTCGCGGGTAGATACACGGCACGGTTGTAAGTAAGATTCTCCATCGCGATGCGGCGGACGCAGGTGGCATGCTGAATAGCAATCTCATCTTCCTGATTCAGAATCTGGTGCTCAAGGACTTTCGGATTCGTTACCGAAATATGTCGCTAGGAATTGCCTGGTCGGTGGTCAATCCGCTGCTCATGATGGGTATTTTGACCTTTGTGTTCACGCGAATTTTCAATAATCCTATCCACCATTTCGCCTTATTCGCGCTTTGCGCCCTGGTCCCATTTAACTTCTACAGCCTGGCCTCGAATGCCGGCTCGACCTCGTTGCTGGAAAACGCCACCTTGATCAAGCGAGTCCAATGCCCACGCGCGGTCTTTCCAATCGCGTCGGTGCTCTCGAGCTCGCTTCACTTCCTTATTCAAATCGCCTTGCTGATATTGCTCCTGCTGATATTCGGGCACAAGGTCAATCGCTACTGGCTGTGGTTGCCCGCGATTTGGGGGATGGAAGTTGTATTCCTATGTGGATTGTCGCTGATGACGGCGGCGCTCGATATCTACTACCGGGACGTTCGTTATCTGGTGGAGGCTTCGGGGCTGGTAATGTTCTGGGTAGTGCCGGTGTTTTATTCTCTCGAGATGGTTCCTCGCCGCTACCAGCAATTGTTCATGCTCAATCCGATTGCGGCGGTCGCGGTGGCGGGACGCCGGGTGCTAATCGATGGGGTCTCGCCATCTGCGAATTTGCTCGTGCCAATGAGCGTGGTTTCGATAGTCCTGCTCGCGATGGGGTTCGTGGTATTCAGGTGGCTGGAGCGCGACTTCGCGGATTACCTGTAAAAGATGGCCACCCAAAGTAAGCTTGAGGAAGCTGTAATCCAAGCGGACAATTACGAGCGCCAGGATGGACTCGGCAGGTTGAAACCTGCCGATTGTGTGATCAGCTTCGAGAGCGTCAACAAGAGCTACTTGCGCAATGCGAGCCGCTCGCTGCTGCGGCATCGACTGACCGCGTGGATCACGCGCGTTCCGGCGGACCGGTTCCCGGCGCTCAAGGAGGTATCGTTCGAGTTGCGCAGCGGGGAAAGCCTCGCGGTGGTGGGCGCAAACGGGGCCGGAAAGAGCACTCTGCTGCGGCTTGTTACCGGCGTCTCGGTTCCCGATTCCGGGCGGGTAGCGGTGCGTGGAACGATGGCGGCGGTGTTGGAACTCGGTGCCGGCTTTCATCCCGATCTGACGGGTGCGGAAAATTTGGTCCTGAATGCGTCGTTGCTGGGGTTCTCGCGCAGGAAGACCTACCAGCAATTCGATTCGATAGTTGAGTTCTCGGGGATCAAGGACTTCATCGATGAGCCGCTGCGTACCTATTCAAGTGGGATGATTTTGCGGTTGGCCTTCTCCGTAGCGGTGCGGCTCAATCCCGACATCCTAATAGTCGACGAAGTGCTTTCGGTCGGGGATCAGGAATTCCAGCGCAAATGTAGCGGCGAGATCAGGCGTTTGAAGAGTGCGGGCAAGACCTTGGTCTGCGTTTCACACAGCACGGCGATCCTGCGTGAGCTATGTGATCGGGGGCTTTGGCTCGAACATGGCGAAGTCAAAATGTGGGGGCCTTTGAGCACCGTCCTCGATAGCTACGAAGGCCGGATCAAACCCTTGTGAGGGCCGAACTACGGCCGGCGTGTCCATCGTAGGACGATAATGGTCACTCATACGAAGGGTGCGCTTGGATAGCGGGCGATGATTTCGCCGCGCTCGTTCACCAGTCCGCTACTCACAGGCCTACTCGGGGGCAGCCGCAATCCAAGCCAGGTGCGGGCTTCGCAATCGCGAAGCCCGCGCCCAAAAACGATCGAAGTTGCGAGCGATCAGATCGGCGAGACGGTCGAGGTCGGAGCGCCGTCGCTGGTGGGGTTACCCTTGACGTTGTTGGTGCCGAAGGAAACGAGCGCACCTCCGGAGGCGTTGAGTCCGACGGCGTTGCCGGTAACCGTATCACCCGCGATATACACCGTCGAGTTGGTTCCGTCCGACCTGATTCCGTGGCTGCCATTATTGTCCGCGGTCGAATTCTCGACGGTCATGGTAACCGCGGAAACATTCGAGATCGTGGTGAACCCGTTGAACCCGTTCGAGGAAGCGGCACTCTTGGTAACCGTCGCGGTGGTGCCGTCCTCAAAGATCATTCCGGTATTTTGGTTGTCCTTGGAGAGCGTGGTGGTTATGGTAACCGCGGCGGTGCCGGAACCGGTAGGCGCGACGAACACTCCATTGAGCGTGTTGTCTTGCGTAATCGTGTCGCTGACGAACAACTGGCTGGCCGCGCTGGGCGTGAAGGCGATGCCGTTCTGGGTAAAGTGGTTGATATAGCAATGTTCAATGTGCAGCGCTCCGGCCCCAGTGAACGAAATACCGGTCAGTCCGCTACCGAGACCCTCAAACGTTAATCCGCGCAGCGTAACCGCGCTGCCGGCCGGCGTAGCGACCGTGATACCGTTAGTTCCCGAAACCAGCACCCCCGCGATCACCCCTTCGGACTCGATCGAAATCGACTTGGTGATAGTGAGTGCGCCGAAGCCGCCGGGATCCAGGACGTCTATTTCGCCGCCGGTTGAAGTTTTTGAAATCGCGCCCGCAAAGGTCTTGCAGGGAGCGGTGCGGCTGCATGGATTCGCGTCGTCGCCGACGCCCGATACCCAAGTCCCGGTCGCCTGGGCATGCGCCACCGAAGACAGCGCGCAAAACGAGAACATCATCAAGACGATTGTCGCAGCGATCTTTGTTTTCATCTCTTGCTCCTTTTAGAAAGTTGATTCGGTCACTCGTTTAAACCGTTGACCCTCATATCAAACTGGCGGGCGATAAGGCTAGAGAAGATCTTAACCGCGAGTATCAGTATTAACCGAGACTTAACCTCAGTTGATTGAATAGCGTCGTGCTGCTTCACCTTATTCCGCGTTCTGCTACCATTACATTCCGATGCTTGTGAAAACGGCTCGCCGGCTCGGCTCGATGGTCTCCGCGGGGATGCGCGCAGGCCACCAATCGTCTCCCATAGATCGACCAGTCGTGATCGGAGCAATCGGAGGATCCGGCACACGCGTGGTGGTGAAAATCCTGCGCCATGGCGGTTATTTCATGGGACGCAACCTCAATGAATCCGAAGATGCGATGGAGTTCGTAGAGTTTTACGATCGCTGGATTAGCCGATTCATTCGGTGTAACGAAGTGCCGCTCGAGGAGGAGGAAAGCGATCGCATGGCGCGGGAGTTTGACCAATGCATAGGCCGCCATCGCACGGCGATTGATTCCCCACAAGCGCCATGGGGGTGGAAGGAGCCGCGCAGCATCTATCTGCTGCCTTTTTTTCGCGCGAAATTTCCCCGCATCAAGTTCATCCACGTGATTCGCGACGGAAGAGATATGGCCTTTTCACAGAACCATCACCAATGGCGCAAGCACGGCGCGGCGGTCCTTGGAGCGCAATGGACCTCGGCTCCTCAACCGGTCCAAATGGCGGCGCTGTGGGAAATCGCCAATCTGGAGGTTGCCAGTTACGGCGAACAGATGGGCCCCGACTACCTGCTGGTCAAGTACGAGTCGTTGTGTGGGGATCCGTACGGCACGATTGAGCGGATCCTCGACTTTGTCAGGGCGCCGCGAACCGGCATTTCTGCCGCAGCAGCCGAGGTGCGTCCTCCCCCGACTATTGGAAGATGGCGGACCGCAGCCGACGACGAACTTGCTAAGGCGATCGAGGCGGCTGCGGCGAAAGCTTTGCATAAATTTGGGTACCGGTAATGAGGCTGTTGCGACGAGGGAACCGGTCCTTTCAGCTCTCGTTCAACGGCTCTCTGCGGGTCGACTTCCAAGGGCGCGCGAGTGACCTCCGACGCTGACCAGCTCGCAACAGCGGGTTGGTGAAAAACCGGCGGACGGCTGATCAAACACGCCCGCTACTACCGGCTCCTGCTGGCCTGCTGACAAGGGGAATTCAGCGACCGGGTGTCAGGGTCCCGATCGCTCTGCGGCGTTCCACAAACCACAAGGCCAGCGACACAAGAAGCGTAATCACGGCGATCGTGGTTCCTGCGATCACTGAAGCGGGTCGGTAGCGGAGTTCGATGCGCTGGTGCCCAGCGGGAACCTGCACCGCCAGCAGCCCGGGGAAACCGGGCAATCCCGGGATCTTGCCGGGAGGAAGAACGCCGAAGTCGAATACCTGACCGGTTCCGCCGGCGAGCCGCCACGACTGGTCGTAGTTTTGATTCACAATCACCAGGTCGCTGGGTGACGCCGCATCGACATCGTATTCGAGGGCATTCGGGGTCCACTGCTCGAGCCGCGCCGTACCCGGCCCGATGATGTACTGCTCGCCTTGATAGTAGTTTTCGTCGTAGCCCTTGATTGCGGTCGGGAATTTTTTCGTGAACTCGTAGCAATCCTTTACGCCCGCGTTGTGCCGCGCGTAGTTGAGTTCGTGATGGGGCACCGCGCTAGACACCTGGTGGAAGCCGCCGCTGGGCAGCGGTTGGACGTCTGACTCCGGTTTGCTGACCACGTACCAATAGTTTGGCGTTACCACCAGGAGACAATCGACAGTCGCGACCGCGATCAGGATGAGCGCGATCGCGGGGCCGAATCGTCGCGCGCGCTTCCCTATCCAATCAAGCCCGAACCCCGTCATCACTGCCACCGTGAGCGTGAATGGTATGATCGCGCGTGAAGGAACACGCATAGTGGAAAAGACCGGTAGATGATGCAGTATCTCCCATGGCGAGAACGGACCATGAGAACCCATCCAGATGAGCAGCATGCACGCGCCTGCAAAGAGCCACACCAGTACGGCGGCGCCCCCGACAAGCGCGCCGATGATCGCGGGCACGATAAACAATCCGGCGTAAGCGCCTGATTCCCAGAAACCCCACTTCCATTTCACCTCCGGCCAGCGCCAGAAGTCCTGGTTGCGCGACCAAAGCAGCTGACCGAGCACCCGGTAGTCGTTCACTTCGGGGTGCAGAATCGGACGGGGATGTGCGCGCATGAAATCGATGGCGGGCAGCAACTTCGGCGCCATGAATCCCAGGCCGAAGATGAGCGCGAGCCCGAACACCAGGAGCGGCCACGCGCTTCGCCGGTAGAGCGCCCATGCTGGTAAAACCGCGGCCATCAGGAGAGACGCATAGATGGTTGGATAAGGATTGCCATCCAAGAACGTCAGCGCGAGCGCCGCGCCGCTCAGCGCGGCATATGAAAGACGGCGGCACTCAGCGGCGAGCAGCGCAGGCACGAGGACCCATGGCAGTAGTGTGAATGCGAGGAGATCGGCATGTCCGGCCGTCGCGTGAAGCGCGTACCAGGAGCTCGCAGGAAAGACCGTCGCAGCGCCAATCGCCGCAAGCCGGCTTACCCCGAGGACACGCGCGAGCATGTAACCGCCCGACCAAGCTACCGCGAAGTGCAGGGCCACTTCGAGATAAAGACCCGCGATTGGTCCGGCGAGGAGGTGTAGCAGCGTAAACGGCGTCAGGATCCGATCCTGCGGATTCCCGAGCCCCGGGATTCCGCCGCACTTGTAAGGGTTCCACAGTGGGATCTGATGAAAACGCCATATGGTGTCGTACTGCACCCATGAAAAAGCCAGATGCTGGTCCCAATCCGCGGAGAAACCACTCGGTACCCATAGAGCCGTCAGGAGGGGGTAGGTGAAGAGAAAGCCGAGCGCGAGCGACACCGTCGCGACCGCGAGCGGCTCTCGCCATCCGCTACAACGCGGTATACAGGTTAAAGACGACAAGTGCATTTAACCCCTAAGAAGGCCGTCAGCGCGTATATAGCGCGACTTTCTGTTGCGCGACTACAGCGTCTGCACGATCTTTGACATCAGAGACCGGCCATATCAGTGGAGCGCTCCTGATCTGCTCACTGTTCGGTCGCTGGAGCAGATGGTGCAGCTTGGCTTCGCTCCTCGGAAGCGGATCCGACTGAGCCCAGGGCAGGGAGCCTGTAGGAGGCGTACCAGACCGAAGCGGCGAAGACGGTCAGATTCAGAAGTGCTCCGCAGATCACGATCCAGGGCCTACTGGCTCCGAAACGCAGCTCTTCAATCCCACGCATTCCGTACAGCAGGTTGGAGTAAAACGCCGCGCTGAGCAGCAGGAGAGCAGTCATCAAAAGTGGCGATTCAAGTGCGCTCGGAATCAAGAACACCAGCGCGGCGTACGCGTACCGTTCGTGCATCCGCGGAGCGAACAGGAAAAACCCGAGCACGCCGATGAACGCGGCGAGTGTAGCAGCGCGATCTCCGGCGTGCTGCAATAGCAGCCGCGCCACAAAGACGTAGGTTGCGAGCACCAGGAAGCCGCCAAGCACGAAATAGGAAACGCCAGCAACCCTGACGCTGTCTGGTACACCCATTCCAAAGACCAGCGCCGGGAAATTAAACGCCCGCGAAGATGCGTTCCGAAAGCGCCCTCCAATTTGAGCGTACACGTCCGGCACCAATGTGATGTGATGGTTCAGTTGAAACGGCAGGAATCCAATCACGATCACTGCGGCGACAGCCGCGAGACTGAACGTCCATTGCAACGGACCTTGTCTGAGCAGAGTAATCAGCCCGAGCACCGGCAGCAGCGCGACCGGTTGTGGCTTAACCAAGATGGCCAGCGCCGCGAGTGCCCATCCGAGCGCCGGGCGCCCGCGCAAGACAAGTACAAATGAGAGAAACATCGGAAGCGCGTACATTGAATCGTTCTGCGCCCAGACCGCGACGTCATAGAACAATCCAGGATTGAGTACATACAAGAGCATCAATATGACAGCGCGTTGGACCGTGTCGGTCCGGAGCGCGACGAAGAAGATCGTTAGCGCCAGAAGAACACTGCAAATGATCGGAGGAACCTGCATGAGTACGCGAAACCCGGCGACACCGGGCATAAGAATCGTTCCAAGCCCTCCAACCAGCCATTGGTCGTACGCGATAGCGGGAGGATAGAAATCGTCTCCGAGCCGCGGGTCGTAGTAATTTGCTGGGCCGCGATAGGCCATTTGGATCGCACGCGCGGCAAAAGACCTGATGTCCCAGTGCAAGCCGTCATAGTGTGCAACCGACGCTAATTCCACCGCCGTCATTAGCAGGGCCACGCTCACTCCGATCACAACCACGGTCCTGCTATTCAACGCGGGTCGCCATAACTCGAAAAGTCCCCATCCGAGCAAAAGAAGCAGTAGCAGCCCACAGCCAACGCCAAGCAGCTTCCCGGTTTTTGGCGGCGACCGCGGCGGGGGCATTCGGGTCGGACCTAACAGCTCGAGATCGATCACGGGTTCATCGGCGGTAGGAGCGGAGATCGGCAGCACTTGAATGTTTCGGAACCAGGAGCGGCCGACGACAAGCGGGCCAAGTTCGCAGCGGATCTCAAGTGTCCCCCCCCATTGCTGCTCCCGCAGATTAAACCCTAAATGCGTCCAGGGGCTGGTACCGCTCAGGCGCACAAGCGTGGCGCTTTTTCCGCTCGATTGTAGGAGTGCGAGGCCGGCGTAACCTCGCGAGACTTTTTCAGTACGTATATCGACCGCAACGTGGTACCAACCGGGGCGCAAAAGTAGCAATTGATCCCACTCTGCAATCGTTGGCGTGACGTTTTCGATCTCCAGCTCTCCCGGTTCCGCCCCCGGCGGATGCCATCGTAAAATCGAACTGGGAGTGGGTCGGTCCGGACTCCAATGGAGCGGCAGACCATCGCTGCCGGAGGAGAGGTCGCCGTTGCGGACGAGGTTTTTGGCGGGATCGGGATTGGCGCACGCAGACAGAAGGACGGCGGCGACAATCGAGAGAAACGCGATTGCCAAGGCTGCACGAATCCGGTGTCGGAAACGCGGCTCGGCGTATGGCAGCCTCATGGGGATTTTGACGATGAATGGCTTCGACGACTGCTGCGCCGCGAAGGGTTCACGGCGCAGCAGGTGCGGACCTGGAAATCTCCACCAAACGGCCGCGGCATCATTACTTTTGCATGCTTGGATAGCGTGTATTGCCGGCGCGACAGTGTACGTCGTCAGAACCTTTTGAACAAGTTGGAATGCCCGCTGGGTTGTGGTTGCTTGTCGCTGCTCAAAACCTGGTCCGTGCGAACCGAGACGCAATGAGTCAGCCTGACGGCTCGCAGCGTTGCTGATAAGTTCGAAATGTCAGCCCTATGACGGCGTTGTGCCCGCGCCTCGGTCCGCTCACTTCTTATTTGTCGCAATCCACCACGTGTTGCCGGAGGTATCCTTAACGCCTCCGACGCGGTCGCCCCAGGTCATATCGGCTGGCTCTCTGATCGCCTTGGCGCCAAGGCTCACCGCGCGTTTGTAGGTCGCATCGACATCGGGAACGTAGATATAGATCGCGGCTGCCATCGAGGGGTCGGAAAAATAGCCGTTTCCAAACAGCACGTGCGCGTCGCCGACTTTGGCCTCGGCATGAAATTTCCCCTCGGCATCGGGTGTCGGAGTATGCGTCACCTCTGCGCCGAAAGCATTCTTGAGGAAATCTGCAAGGTCGAGCCTCGCGTAAAGATACGGCGTGATTGTCGTGTAGCCGGGTTGAATGTGCTTGTTCGTGGCGCTCAAGGGCTCTGCTCCTTTCCGATTCGGGTGATTGATACTACACGGGCATCGTTACTGCTAGAAGGTCCGGAATGCGGCTTCCCTGTTGCTCGAAGCAAATTCCCTGTTCACCCCACGGGGTGCAGTCCATCGCGTTTCAACTCGCCTGTAGACCGAACGGCCTTCCTCTGCGAGGCTTTAACCGGTTCTGGTCCATGGGGTTTTGCAGCGGCGCAGGGACAGGCCGGTTTCGCATCTGGCGATGAGAACCTTGGCGCCGCCGGTATAACCACAAGCAGGAAAGATGATGACCAGTCACGACGTTTGGGATCGAATCGCGCCAGGTGAGGCCGTAAGCGGCCCCAGGCTAGAGGTCACTCGCGAGAGCATCCGCGAGTTCGCGGAGGCCTCGCTCGACTTCAACCCGCTCCATCTCGACGACAAATACATGGAGACAACCTTCGGCAAGACCCGGTTCGGCGGGATCATCGCGCATGGGATGATGACCTTCGCCCTCATCACGCGCACCATGACCGACTGGCTCGGTTCACGCGGCGCCATCCATCGCCGGCTCGAAGCGCGATGGCTAAGGCCGGTGCGCGTGGGCGACACGATCGCCGCGCATGCACGCGTCTCGGCAAAAGTCGCGACCGACAAGGGCCGCTGGCTCCAGTTCGAAGTCGAGGTCAAGAACCATCGCGGCGAGACCACTGCCACGGGCGACGCGATGGCGGAGTTTCGTGGGGCGCCGAGCTTAGCGGCAGAAGGTGGCGGGCCTGCAGCCGGCGTGAGCTGGCGCAAGCCGCGCACCGACCGGCACGGAGAGCGTTTTCGATCCGTCCGCCTTCGAGCGCGACTTCTGGAAAAACGCGGACAAACGCAAGACCTGGGATGAGATTGTCCCGGGCGAACTGCGCAGAACCTTTCCGGTCACGTTAACCAGCGAGGCGATCCAGCGCCTTGCACGTTCGGTGGGCGACCTGAACCCGCTCTATTTCGACGAGGATTACGCCGCGCAATCGCCCTGGTGCGGGCTCATCGCACCTCCGAGCATCCATATCATGCTGATGTTCGCGTGCACGCCCGACGACGACTGGATGCGCACGCCGGGAACGATCAACGCGGGGCAGTCATGGTTCTACCACGTCCCGGCGCGTCCCGGGGATACGGTCAGGATGGTGGCGCGGGCGCTCGACCGCTTTATCAGGAAGGAACGCCTGTTCGTGGTCCATGACAACGTTTTCTACAACCAGGCGGGCGAGGTGATCTGCTCGGGCCGCGGCTGGACTATCCGCCCGCGCTAGCGTCCTGAGTTAGACGCGGCATCGCGTCGGGAGGCGGCAGCGTGAAATCGTTGTCGACCAGAGTGTTATCGACGTCAAACAGAAAAACGACGCGGTCTGAAGAAGCCATAGCTCTCAAGATCCTCCGGGACTAGTCGATCGATTGTATCGGCGTGGCGCCGTGCGCGCTCGAATCGTAGCAGGCCTCGACCACCGCCATCGTGCGGATTGCGTCCTCGACACTCGAGACCAGCTTCCGATCCTCGCCGGCCACGAATCTCTGCAGATTCGACATCGGGCCTTCGAAGGCCGCCAGAAACCATGAGCCGCGAAGCGCGATCGTGCTCCAATCCGAATCCGTGCGCGCGAACTCGAGCGTATCCGGCTCGCCCTCCGGATAGTTCAGGTTCACTCCCATCTTCGCGATTGCGGCGCCGGCAGTGCCTTCCAGCTTCAACTGCGACATGCCGAAGCGCGCGCCGAAGGTATGCGCGTGATTCATCGTCAGGCTGCATCGGATCGTATCGCCGTAATCGAGGATGATGCTGGTGCGGACGTCAGGGTAGTCGGGCATCGCGGGATGCCGCACGCCCTTGCAATAGACGCCGCGCGGTTCACCCAGCATCGAGCGAATCAAATCGAGGTAGTGAATCGAATGCAGCAAGACTTCGAGCCGCGGGACTCCTTTCAGGAATGCCCAGTAATTCCACGGCGTATGCAGATTGAGCCGCACTTCAACGTCAAGCAGCTCGCCGAGCAGGCCGCGCTCGAGCGCATCCTTAAGCGCGAGCATGTTGGGCGCGAAGCGAAGTTGGAAATTCATGGCCGCAACGAGCCGCCGCTCGCGGCAGATCGCCATGATCCGCCGAGCGTCGGCGAGATCGCGTCCCATCGGCTTTTGAATCAAGACCGCGGCGCCCGGAGGTAACCGTTGCACGACCCCGGCGATGTTTTCGGGCGGGATCGCGACATCGAAGATCGCGTCCTTCGCCGCCACGGCTTCATCGATCGACCCGAACACGCGTGCAATCGAATACGCGCGAGCCTTATCGCGGCTGGCTTCGGGATTGACGTCGAAAATTCCAACCACTGGGAATCCGAGGCGTTTGTAGACCGGCAGATGCGCGTCGCGAACGATGCTGCCTGCGCCGATCACCACGATCGGTCTCGGCGCCGACGGACGGGGCCAGGCCTGGCGCAGATCGGCCGGAGGAAATAGCGATTGGGTCGTCATCGCCGGTCGCGCGATGGTACCATGCCGCAGAGGAAAAACGATCATGGCGCGAACAATATCGGGACTATCGGTCCGTGACATCCGAGCACCGACTTCGAGAACGCTGGCCGGATCGGACGCCGTGCATACCGACCCGGACTATTCCGCCACCTACGTGGTGCTGAAGACCGACGCGCGTGACACGCTCGAAGGCCACGGAATTACCTTCACGCTTGGGCGCGGCAACGAGGTCTGCGTCGCGGCTGTGCGCGCACTGCAGCATCTCGTGGTGGGCTCGACGCTGGAATCGATAGTTGCCGATATGGGCGCTTTCTGGGACCGGCTCGTGCACGAAAGCCAGCTCCGATGGATCGGTCCGGAGAAGGGCGCAATCCATCTCGCCACGGCGGCGATAGTCAATGCGGTTTGGGACCTTTACGCAAAAGTCGAGCGCAAGCCCGTATGGAAACTCGTCGCCGACATGACACCCGAGCAATTCGTCGCGTGCGTCGACTTTCGTTACATGACCGACGTCCTCAGCCGCGACGAGGCGCTCGAGATTTTGCGCCGCAAATCGAGCACCCGTGCCGCGCGCGAAGCGCAGATGAGAAAAGAGGGTTATCCGGCCTACATCACGTCGGCGGGATGGATGGGATACCCGGATGACAAGGTGCGGCAGCTCTGTCGCGAGGCGCTCGCGCAAGGATGGACCCGATTCAAGATCAAGGTCGGCCGCGACTCGGCCGCAAACGTGCATCGGTCTGAACTGGTGCGCCAGGAAATCGGTCCTGATGCGACGATGATGATGGACGCGAACCAGGCGTGGGACGTTGGCGAGGCGATCGAATTCATGCGTCCGCTCGCGCGATTCAACCCGCTGTGGATCGAAGAGCCGACCAGCCCGGACGATATTCTCGGCCACGCTACGATTCGCCGCGCGATCCATCCGATTGGAGTTGCTACCGGGGAGCACGCGGCCAATCGCGTGATGTTCAAACAACTGATGCAGGCGGATGCGATCGACTTTTGCCAGTTCGACAACTGCCGCCTCGGGGGACTCAACGAAGTGCTCGCGGTTCTGCTGCTGGCGGCGAAGTTCGGGGTCCCGGTTTGCCCGCATGCGGGTGGAATCGGGTTATGCGAATATGCGCAGCACGTTTCGCTGATCGATTACATCTGCGTGAGCGGCAGTCTCGACAACCGTATGATCGAGTTCGCCGACCATCTGCATGAACACTTCAAGGACCCGGTCGTGGTGCGCGGCGCCAGGTACATGCCGCCGGCCGCGGCAGGATTCAGCATCGAGATGCTACCGGAGTCGCTCGACGCGTTTGAGTTTCCAGCTGGCCGCGAGTGGCAGAAGTAGCTGCGCACGTCAGAGAGAGAAAACCAGCTTCATCTCGGCCCACCATTCGCCCGGCCGCGCGTCGGGCACCGGCTCCTGCATCGAGGCCATCAGCTCCTGCCACTGGCGACAGCGCGGATTGGCGGCCTCGTAGCGGGCGAAGTCGCGCTCGGGATCGAACTCGTCGATCGTCTCCATGAACATGAAGAGCTGCCGGCCGAGCTTGTAGATGAGCATCCGCTCGATGCCGATTGATTTGAGCCCGCGCTCGACCTCCGGCCAGATCGCGCGATGGTGTTCGAGGTAGCGCTCGATCGTCTTCGGGTCGTTTTTCAGATTGATGGTGCGGCCGTATTGTTTCATCGTCGGGTGTTGCGCTGTTTCAGAATGCGAGGACGCCGCCGTCGATTGGATACGCCTGTCCGGTGATGAACGATGCTTCGTCCGAACACAGGTAGAGCGCGAGCGCCGCGACTTCCTGGGGCGTGCCCATTCTGCCGAGCGGCTGATACTCCGACAATTGGCGGAACATCTCTGCTTCGCGGCCCGGATATGTCGTGCGTAAATAACCGTCGACGAAGGGAGTGTGAACGCGAGCCGGGCAGATACAGTTGCATCGGATGCCGCGCTTGACGTAGTCAACCGCGATCGATCGGGTCATCGTCAGCACCGCGCCCTTGCTCATCGAGTACGCGAAGCGATCGGTCAGGCCGATCAGCGAAGCGATCGACGCGAGGTTGAGAATCACGCCGCCGCCAGTCGTCAGCATTCTTCGCACTGCGGCCTGCGAGCATAGAAATATGCCTTTCACATTGACCGAATAAATCCGGTCGAAGTCCTCTTCGGAGGTGTTCTCAACCGTGCCAATGTTAGCGATTCCCGCATTGTTGACCAGGATATCGATGCGCGACGCGTCGCTGCTGGAATCGATACGCGCGAAGGCGGATTGCACCGAGGCCGCGACTGCGACGTCGCATTCGAGCGCCGATGCCTTCCCTCCAGCCGCGCGAATACTTTCGACGGCAGCGCCGGCTGCTTTGAAATCGCGATCGAGAGCGAAAACGCACGCGCCGTTTTGGGCAAACGTCGATGCGATCGCCAGGCCGATTCCCGATCCGGCGCCGGTGACGATCGCGTTCTTTCCGTCGAGTCGAAACACGCCAGCATGCCCCTCGGACACGAACAGTAAAACAGGTGAGCGTTACATGACAAACGACCAGCATGACGCCCACAACGCCGCCCGAGACCAGGATTGTCCTACTCTCACTCTGCTTCAGGAATCGACTTCAGATGAGGACGTTTGAATCGACTCTCGTCCGCTTCCACCGTATAGTTCTGGATGCGCTGGTTCTCAAGGGCATCCCTCTTCGCTTTTGTTTTATACGGAGTCCGGCGTCAGCTTTGGACATGGGAGGCTGACAGAGACGTCTGTGGAAATGCCTGGTATAGAAAGCGTCAGACTTGAGCCCGCGAATTGTCTTCTCGCGGCTCAAGAACCGCCTGGCCCCCGACTTTTGTTCGTTCACGAGGATCCGCGCCTAATGGGCGGCGGCGAGGTAGTCCTGGCTCACCTCGCACGGCTGGCCGGGACGATGGCGCGAGTGGACCTGGCTTTGGTCTTCGGGGTGACAGAGCCGATTGCGGCGGAGCTACGCGAGTGCTTTGACCACGTGAACAGTTTCGACTTTGATATGAAACTTCAGGTCCGCACGCTTCCCTCGCTTGTTCGCAACCTTCGGGCGCTGCGAAAACTCTTGTCCTCTGAGCCCACGTGCGGCTGTATCGCAATGGGTTACGCGTCGGCGGTTCGCGCAGCGCTCGCCACAGCCGGAACGAATGTGACCCTGCTGTGGATGTGCAACTTTCCGATGGAGGTCAGCTCGTGGTCACGTCGCCTGAAGCGATCCGCCAGCGTCCGTCTGCTGAGTCAGTCGGGGGCGATCGCGGTCTGCCCCAGCACAGCTATTCGCGACGAGCTCGAGGCATTAGGGTACGCGCGCCGGCAGCTCCGCGTAATCTACAATGGCGTTGATATCGAGCGGATATGCCGGTGTTCGATGAGCAACGACGAGCGGCAGCGCTTTCGCTTGCAGCACCAGGTCCCATCGGCTGATCTGGTCGCGACCTGCGTAGCGAGGGTCGATCCGGTGAAGAATCATCAGCTCCTGATCCGTGCTGTCGCGCATGCGGCCCGACGGGGAATCCGCGTTGCCCTGATTTGCGCGGGCGGCAGCGACCCAGCACATCGCACCTACGCGGAAGAGCTGCGGAGACTGGCTGACGAACTGCGAGTAGCCGACAGAATTCTATGGCTCGGGCACAGCGACGAAGTGTCGCAATGGCTTGCTGCTTCCGACGTAGCGGTGCTTGCGAGCCGGATGGAAGCGGGGCCGCTGTCGCTGATCGAGGCGGCCGCCGCCGGGTTGCCGCTGGTGGCGCCGCGCGTCGGAGGCGTCCTCGAAGTAGTGATCCCGGCTCGCACAGGCTACCTGTTCTCGCAGGACGACGCGGAGGAATGCGCACACGCGCTTGTCCGCCTCGCCGGCAACGAGGCGGAGCGGCGCGCGCTCGGCACGCAGGCACGTCGTCTGGTCAAGCTTGAGTTCAGCGAGAAGAGCATGGATGCGAAATGGAGCGCGCTGATCGGCGCGCTGGTTGGCTCCAGCCGGCATTCGCGGCCGATGGCAGCCAGATGACATGCGCCATCGCACGCGACCCGGGCCGCGAATAGCGCGGACAATGCCGTCGAATCTCCTCCTGCCGCTTGATAGATTCAAGAAGGAAAGAATCTTACAGTCTCGATTCCCCTGAGATGCCGGTCTCGCGCAAACGCCGCGCCGCCCGAAACGCATTGCGTGCTCTAAGCCGGCTCGCCGCCCGCCGCCGGAAAACTCGCTCCGTGGTTCTCATGTATCACGCGGTCGGCGACTCGGTTCACTGTGTCAGCCCGGACGCCTTCGAGGCTCAAATGAGCTACCTCAAGGATCATGCCCGGGTCATCAGCCTGGACGCTATACTGAACGGCCAATGTCGCCATTCCACTGCACCGCTCACTTGCGCAATAACATTCGACGACGGGTACGCCGGCGTGTATGAACACGCCTACCCGATTCTTCGCCATTATGGCTTCCCGGCGATCCTTTATGTAACAACGTCCGGCCTCGATAGGGACCGCGGAGAGCGTTGCTACACGATTCCAGGATTCTTTGCGGGCGAGCCGACGGTGACATGGGCCCAGGTGCAAGAAATGAGCAGCGAGGGAATGAATATAGGATCCCATCTCTGCAACCACCTGGACATGAGAGGGTTGCGCCCTGAGGTCGGCATGGAAGAGCTGGTGCGTTCAAAGGAAATAATCACCCAGCAGGTCGGCGCACCCTGTAAACACTTCGCCTATCCTTTTGGATTGTTCAACGCGCAGAACGTCGACTGGGTAAGGAAGTGCGGTTACGAAAGCGCAGTAACTGTTCGCCATAGCGTGGTCGCCGACAATTTCGACCCGTTCAGAATTCCCAGGATGGGCCTGGCGCCCAGAGATAGCTTTGCCGACTTCGTGGGGATGCTACGAGGCGATCTGGATTACCTGTTGGTGGTCCGAAAAGTGCGGCAGATATTGGGCGCCTAGTGTGACGTCCCAGAGATTCGATGAATAAAAAGCCGCTCAAAGCTCGCCCCCGCTCGCATGTTCCTAATATCTGACGAGGGAACCGTGGTCACACGTCGTCCATGTCGCCAGGCACCCATTGCCACATGGGGAGTTGTATGACCTCCCGCTCCTCGCCCTGTGGCGAGAAGTAGATCTCGGAGGGCACCGGCAAGAAACCGACGGCGCGCAAGAGCTTCCAGTGCCGCCATCCTGGCGGCGCCGAAAACGTAAGACGGGTACAGCCGGCTGCTTGTGCCGTCTCGATGAGGTGGAGTAGCAACGCCGAGGCGAGGCGGCGCGGCGAAACAGGCGTCACAAATTCCATCAGCCAACTCGCCTGCCCGTCAATTTTCAGCACGTAGTAGCCCGCCAGCTTGCAGCTGTCCACTAGCGCGAAAGCGAGGTACCGCGCCGTTGGATGCCCGAGGTAGCGCCAATTCAGGAAGTCGGCATCGTGTGGCGACCAGAAGCCGGGCCAGGTCATGCACCGTTGGGTGACCTCATCAACGCTCGCCTCGAAGCGTCGAACCGCTTCGAACGCGAGGCCGGCCTGGCCTTGGAGTACGAGCTTGCGCCATGCCGTCAGAGCAGTGTCCAGCACCGCCCCGCCGGCTGCACTCACGAGGGCGGGCCAGTGGTGCTCAGCGAGGTAGGCTTTGGCGTTCAATATCAACACGGCCTTGGGCACCGGCCCTACGATGCGGGCGGTGTGACCACGCTTGATCATCGCCCCGCGCGATTTCTCGTTGGGCCAGCTCAGCCCAATATTCTTGCCTTCCCATGCATGGGAGCGCCACACCTTCCCGCGCAATGCTCTGATCCCTTGGCGCTGCCATCCCGGAGCGACGACCGAATCACCATATTGAGCGCCTTCCACACAATGCGCCCCCCGCGCCATCGGCCATGGCCAGCAAGCCGTGCTGCCCACGAGCCGCCCGCTGGCGCGGTCGAATACTACCCAACAGCGCGCTGTGCCATAGGGATTGCGCCGGTAGATCCAGTCATACCGCGCGCGCGATCGCTTGAAGCCAAAGGCGTCGTTGACCAAGTCGTAGATACCATCGAACTCCGCCGGCACCGCCCGCCGGACGTCGAAGCGCGGATGCATCGACTCCAGTTGCGCCGGAGCGTGCAGCCACTCTTCAAAGCGGTCAACGCGTGAGAAGCGGAAGGGCGCAGCCAGGGGAACCGCCGATCCTGTTTCGGGCTCAATCACCGATCATTCATCCCGATATTTTCCAGATGGATGGACACTACGCCTCGCGACGCTGATAGCCAACGTCGGGAAACCGCCCGGCTACGGAATCATCATACAATCAGAGAAACAATGGATCGCGCGAACGTAAGCACGCCGGCGATATTGCGGCAGTGAACATCAAAACTCTAAAATTTCCGTGCGAAATGCACCCGCTGCGCGCTCGAACGGGTCGAAGCGTCCGAGTGCTTCCGTTCGCATCAGAGGGGACCTCTCTGATGCGAACGGCATCATGTGCGGCCGCCGATTAGGCTGCTTAATTCGAAATGTTAATTGCCCACAGTGCGGGACCATCTTATTATGCCCATGGCATGTCGGTTGCTTCTCTCCAGTCATGCCCAAACATAGCTTGCTGGAGGCTTAAAATGACTGAAAGTCCTAATGTGTGTGTGATCGGAGTCGGAATGTCGGCGTTCGGACGGCACCCGGAGGAATCCTTCGAGGATTTCGGTAAGGAAGCGATTGAGGCCGCCTTGGCCGATGCGGGACTCGACTATTCGGCGATCGAAATGGCTTGCTGCGGCCACGCGATGCAGGGAATCACGGCCGGCCAGCGGCTCCTTAATCGCGTCGGCGCCACCGGCATCCCAATCATCAACGTCGAGAATGCGTGCGCGACCGGTTCGACCGCCTTTCACCAGGCGGTGATGGCGGTGCGGGCCGGCGTGGTCGATGTGGCGCTGGCGGTGGGATTCGAGAAGATGCAGCGCGGGCCGCTGGCTGCCGATGCGCGACTCGCGGCGCCATCGCAAGCTCAACGCTCGGCGCCGATGCCCGAGATGTTTGCCGAGGTCTTCCGCGCGCACAGCAAGAAGTACGGCACCACGGTCGAGCAGATGGCGATGGTATCGGTGAAAAACCATCGTAACGCCTCGCACAATCCGAAAGCGCAGTACGGTATCGAGGTCGGGGTGGAAGATGTCATCGGCTCTCGCATGGTCGCCGACCCGCTGACCCTGATGATGTGCTGTCCGACCAGTTCCGGAGCGGCCGCCGCGATCGTCGCGCGCGCGGACTTCGCGCGCACCACGCCCCGCAAGCCTGTCACCATCGTCGCCTCCGTGCTGCAATCGGAGCGAGCCGCAAGCGACCCACTCGCGTTCGTGACCGAGATAAACACGCGCGCCGCGTCGCTCGCATATCAGCAGGCCGGCCTCAAGCCCGACGACCTCGACGTGATCGAACTGCACGACTGCTTCGCGATCGCCGAAATCATCCACTACGAAAACCTTGGACTGTGCGAGCGTGGCGAAGGCGGAAAGTTTGTCGAACAGGGGTTGAGCGCCATCAACGGACGGGTGTCCGTGAGCAGCTCCGGCGGGCTGCTCGCCAAGGGCCATCCGCTGGGTGCAACCGGAGTTGCGCAAATCGTGGAAATCGTCGAGCAACTCAGAGGCGCGTCGGGACCGCGACAGGTACGCGACGCGAAGATCGGCCTGGCGCATTGTCAGGGTTTCGGCGGCGCCTCCTGCATCCACATTCTGGCGGCATAGGAAAGCCATGGCTGACGAATTCTTCTCATTGGCAAACACCCTGCGGGAGAAGGCCGCAGCAGATCCCGACCAGGTCTTCCTGCGGTTCGAGGATCAGCAAATCACTTACGGCCAGCTCAACCAGCGCACCAACCGGGTTGCCAATGGGCTTACCGGACTAGGTATCAAGCCGGGCGACGGTATCGCGATCATGATGCCGAACCGGCCGGAGTTCCTCGATGTGTTCTTCGCCACCCAGAAGCTCGGCACCTACGCGGTTCCGGTCAATATCGCGCTCAAGGGCGAGGGCCTCGCGTACATTCTGAATCACTCGGAAGCAAAGGCGCTGTTCATCTCGGCCGATTTGGTCGAGTCGCTGCTCCCAATTCGCGAGACCCTTCCCGCGATCAAGCATCTGATCGTGGACACGATCGAAGCGCCTGCGGGCTTCGCGATGCCGCCCGGCGCCATCACGCTGGCTGAACTGACGAAGGCGCCGGCCGACGAGCCCCATGTCGCGCTCGACGCCGACGCAATCGCGGCCTTGTTGTACACGTCGGGCACCACCGGGCTGCCCAAGGGCGTGGTTTTTCGGTACCGCGGCTTCGGGATGTTTGCCGCAGCCGGCGCGGGCTACCAGCGGGGCGACGTCCTCTATACGTGCCTGCCGCTGTTTCACGCCAACGCTCTGTTCCTGAGCGTGATGCGCGGACTGGTGGCAGGCTACGTGGTCGCGCTCGGACGCCGCTTCAGCGCGAGCCGCTTCTGGGACGATATCCGCCGCTACCACGCGACGACTTTCAACGCGCTCGGCGCGATGATCCCCATCCTGCTCAAGCAGCCGCCGCGCCCCGACGACGCCGACAACACGGTGCGGATCGTCTTCAGTGCCGCGACTCCGGCGTGGGCATGGGCGGAATTCGAGAAGCGCTTCAACCTGACCGTGTGGGAAGGCTACGGAGCGGTCGATGGCGGCGGATTCAGCCTGTTCAACGCGGGGACTTCGCCCAAGGGCTCGATGGGCAAAGCACCGCCGGGAATCCAAGCCAAGGTAGTTGACGACAACGGCGCCGAATGCCCGGTCGGAGAAGCGGGCAACCTGATCTTCAAGATCGACAACCCCAATGCGCGTCGCGTCGAGTATTTCAAGAACCCCGACGCCACGGACGCCAAGATCCGCGATGGATGGCTGTACACCGGCGACATGGCGTACTGCGACGCCGAGGGCAATTATTTCTTCGCCGATCGCAAGACCGACTCGATGCGGCGGCGCGGCGAGAATATCTCATCCTTCGAAGTCGAGAAGATCGTCAACCAGCATCCCGCGGTGCTCGAATCGGGCGCCTTCGGCGTGCCCTCCGAGCTGGGCGAGGATGACGTGATGGTCGCGGTGGTGCTGCGCCCGGGGCATAGCGTCGCGCCCGCGGAACTGCTCCGCTTTTGCGAGGAGAGGATGGCGAAGTTCATGGTGCCGCGCTACCTCGACTTCCGCGAAAGCCTGCCCAAGACGGAAACCCATCGGGTCCAGAAAGCAGTGCTCAAGAAACAGGGTGTAACCGCGACGACATGGGATCGCGACAAGGCCACGGCGCCGTCGCGGGCCCGCGCCAGCTAAGAGGGAGAAGCACGGAATGGAACTCAAACAGGCTATTGGAATCAGGCGCACGATCCGCTTCTACAACCCCTACCGCAAGGTCGAGCGGGAGAAGATACAGAAGATGCTCGAGGCGGCGCGCATCGCCTCGTTCTGGGGCAATGTGCAGGCGCTGCGGGCGATCGTGATGGTCCGCGGAGAATCGCCGCCGGAGAAATGGGACGCGCTGGTTGCACCGCTTGGGACCTCGCAGTTGAAACACGCGCCAGTTGTGATTCTCTGGTACTGGGTCGAGGAAGCAATTTTCGATCGCAAGACCGGTCACGCCACTCAGGGCGACCGCCTGCATGAGTTGACCGACGCGCGCGTGATGGGTCTTGATCCCGCAGTCGAGCATCGGTTCCTCGACACCGTGGTCATCCCCTACTTCAAGCAGAACTACGACGGGATCATGCAGACCGGGCTCACCGACATGGACTGCGGACAGGGCATCGCGCAGGCGACCCTGGTCGCCTACGACGAGGGGCTCGGCACCTGCTGCATCGGCACCGGCTCGCTCGACGGCCCGCGCGAGAAGAAGATGCGCAGGCTGTTCAAGCTGCCTGAATCGGCGCATCTGCTGGTGCTGATGACGGTCGGGTACCCGCTCGAGAGCCGCGAGGCCGGCGGCCAGCGACCCAAGCTCCCCTTCGAGCAGCTCTACTTCGTCAACGAGCACGGCAATCCGTTCGAGCGCGACCTGCGGGTGGTCGAGGAACTCAAGCGCGACGGCATGATCCAGGCGCCCGCGCCGCTCGAGTACCGGCAGAAAGAACTGGAATTCCTGCACAAGGCGCTTGAGATAGTCCCCAACTTCGCGCCTCCCGCGCCCAACGCCAACAAGGATTGAACCCGCAAAAAGCAAAGAGGAGCAGGCGCGATGGAGACTTACCTGGAACTCGACGTCGATTTCCCCCCGGAGATCGCGGAACTCAAGGACGCGGTCCATCGCTTCGCGAAAAACGTGCTGCGCCCCGCGGCGATCGCGCTGGACGGCCTCGCCGACCCGCAGCAAGTGATCGCGCCTGACTCGATCCTGTGGAAGTTCTATAGGTCGGCTTACCAACTCGGCTACCACGCGGCGATGATTCCGACGGAGTTTGGAGGCTTGGGGCTGCACGGCCTTGGAATGCACGTTTTCCTCGAGGAATTAGGATGGGGCAGCGCAGGCCTCGCGATCAGTCTCGGGGTTGCCGGCTTTCCGTTCGAGGCGCTCGCGGCCACCGGCAATCGCGAGCTGGTAGATCGATACGTCAAGCCGTTTGTCGCCGATCGTGAGGCCAAATACATCGGATGCTGGCCGGTCACCGAGCCAGCGCACGGCTCCGATTGGGGTTCCTCGATCCTCGACGACGGGGATCCGACCAATCGCGGAGGGCGCGTCATCGCGCGCCGCGAGGGCGACGATTACGTCATCAACGGTCAGAAGGCGGCGTGGGTATCGAACGGCACCATCGCGACCCACGGACTGACCTACCTGATGGCGGCATCAAACAACGGCCAACCGCGCGCCGGCGCCGCGGCTTTCGTTCCGTTCGACTTGCCAGGGGTGTCCAAGGGCAAGCCGCTTAACAAAATTGGACAGCGTGCGCTCAATCAAGGCGAAATCTTCTTCGACAACGTTCGCATTCCCGCTCGCTACATGCTTGCCGAGCCGGGCAACTTCGAACTGTTCGGGATGCACGTGTTGACGAAGGCCAACGGCACGATGAGCGCAGTGTTCACGGGCGTCGCGCGAGCCGCCTTCGAGGCGGCGCTCGACTACTCGAAGCAACGGATCCAGGGCGGCAAGCCGATCTGCGAGCATCAGCTGGTTCAGAAGCATCTGTTCGAAATGTTTACCAAGGTTGAGGCCTGCCGACGCCTGTCGCGTGCGGCGATGAAATACAACGACGCCGCAGCCATCCCGGCACTCGAGTACGCGATGGCGGCGAAGGTTTTCTGCACTCAGGCAGCCTTCGAGGTCGCCAGCGATGCTCTGCAGGTGTTTGGCGGCAACGGGCTGAGCAAGGAGTACGGGATCGAGAAAATCTTCCGTGATGCCCGTGCCTCGCTAATCGAGGACGGCACCAACGACATGCTAAGCCTGAGCGGAATGCAGCTCGTGCTGATGCGGGCGTAATCGGTCAGCGCCTGCGCAATCGTCCGCACCACCCCGCTTGCATCCAACCCGCATCCAGGGCTTTTCTCGCATTTTATCAATTGGTCAAAACCGACTACTCATATTTCGGCGATCACCATTGCCATCAGTTCGACCGCGCCCAGATCGGCGTGTATCGTGCCGTCATCTGCGACCGTGAACTCCGTCACCGCGCGGTCGGGCGCCAGCCGCAATCGCTGGAACCGTCTGCCCGCCGGAGGCCGCAACCAGAATCGAATCGGCACCGGCACGGGCGGCAGCTCCACCTGGTAATTAAGGAAGCTCGCCATCACGCGATGATGATCGCGCTGATCGAAAGCCATCATCCAGACCGATGGGTGCGCGACCGCGCCATGGGAGAAGCGTCCGTCGAGCAGCGAACCGATGAGGCCAACGAACAACGCGGTCTCCGCCTCGCTATCGATGGCCTGATCGAAGCGGCGGAATAGATTGCGCGTCCGCTGCCGAATTCGTTAGTGACGATTGCAGGAACAGTGAGCCCCTTCCATGGCGGCGAGGAATGAATGCTGGCCCATTGGCGATCGTTCACCGAACCGCGCGACGGATATACATACGGCAGGGTCAGCGTCGCCAGCGCCCGGCCCGACCCGCTACGCAGCCGCGGCATTCCGCACAGCGGCGACACCGGCCGGATCGGATCGCCGATTTTGCAGCTCACGTGGCGCTGTGGCGCGATCCATGTTGCAAGCGCATTATCGGCTGGCGTCAGGTAGACGAATGCCCCTTGCTCCTCGGAATCGCAACTCGCGCCGAATACATCGGCCAGCATGAAGTCGCGGTGGCGTGTGCCGCGGTCCTCGACCAGCGAGGTATAGCGGCTCGCGTACAGCCCGCCGCCCGTCTTCACGTATGCCCGGAATGCTTCAATCTCTTCGCGATCCATCCGCAGTACGTTGGGCAGCACGATGGCTCGAAACCGGTGCAGCGCATCGAGCTGGCGGCGGGTGATTACACCGAACGGAATATGCGCGCGCTGGAGCGCGCGGCATGCGCCCCGGACCGCATCGAGATGCGGATACTTGCGGCTGGAGGTGAGCACCCCGGCAACCGGGGTGCCGTTCTCGGCAAAATCCATCTGCGAGTGGCCGGAAAAATAAACCGCGACGTCCTCGATCGGATCGCCGCCGAGAAACGGCTCGTAGCGCGCGGTGGCGGCGAACGCGCGCCCGACGCGCGCGTACTTCTCGGGATTCACAGTGCCGATCGGATCGATGGCGTCGATGAACAGGCACGCCGACGACATCGCGGTCGCGGCCATCGCCTGCGCGCGCATCCGCTCCTCGTCCTTGAGCCGCACGTGATCGGAAAGATCGACACACACGCTGGTCATGAATTCCGCGGGCCGCGTCTCCGACAGGTGCAGCAGCATCTTCGAAACGACCAGCTGCTCGATGCGATCGCCGTAAAGGTCGCCGGCGACGAAGGTGTCGTGAATCGACGCGCTCAGCGGCTGCGCCAGCACCCAGTTGGCGAGCGCCGGCGCGAGATTGTGCGTGAGGGCGAGATGCGGCCGAATCGATGCCGCCTTGGCCATCAGGTCGCGCGTGAATTCAGAAGCCCAGCGCTCACGCGCCGCCTGGAAGCAACACCATTGCGGCGAAGTCCAGTCCACCGTCGCCGGAATGTCGGCGTCGGCCTCCTTACGAAAGCGCGCGCGGCAATGATCGCATCCGCAGATCAGCGGCCAGAAGATCATGTCGAGGAACAGCGCGTCAAATTCGTAACGCGAAAGCAGGTCGTCGAGCTGCGCCATCTCATAATCGCGGTATTCGGGATGGTTCATGCAGCAGATGCCGTAGCGGACAACGCTGTTGAAGTCGGCGCCGCCGATGGTTCGCTGACGCCAGTCGGGATGGGTCTCGACCGCCCAGTTGTCGAATACGATGCCGTAGTAGGCGCATGCGGCGATGTCACGCGAACGCAGCTCGGTGAGCATCGCGCCGACGACGTCGCGTCCGCCGATGCCGGTGTGCATCTTGCCGACCTTAGTGGGCCAGTAGCACAAGCCCGCGTGGGACTTGCAGTAGAGCATCGCGGCGGTGAGATTCGCGCGGGTGAAGAGCTGCGCCAGGGCAGCCGGGTCGTAGCGCGAGAGAAACGCCGGGTCCCAATCCGGGATATGCATGTCAACCAACATCCGGCGATAGCTTTGCTGATACTTTGACATCATTGTGCTCACCGCCTGCTGTGCCGCCTAACTCCGTTTCGTGGTGAAGCCGCCATATGTGAGATAGACGCCGATGACGAATGAAATCGCGGCATACGCTAAGAAAAACTGATCGTAGCGAAGCCTTTCGAAAAGCGCGACCGCAGCGTGCGGCGGGATGAACAAGAACAGCAGGCCTTTGATCAGGATTAACCAACCGACGAGGGTTACGATGACCGGTAGCACGCCACCCGACCAGATACTGTGGCCGAGAACAATCGCCAGCCCGGCGATTAGCGCGATCACGGCGACAATCAGCAACAGCGGTGGGTTATGAATCAGCGCCGTCACGGTTTCTATGGTCGCGTGCCTATGCGCGACCATCGATACGGAGATGATAATGCAGAAGAGCCCGATCAGCCTGCTCAGAAACGTAGTGAGCGGAGACATAAGAACCTCCTGACCAATTAGACTGGGATTTCCATTTTCCAGGTGTGCTACTAATGCGGTAAGACCTAGCGGGGCCATTGACAGACGTGGCTTTGGACGCGGTCAGGGGCGGTGCGGAGGTGGAGTGGCGGTGGGTGAGGCACAAGATCGGCCCTTTCAGCTTCCTCAAAGTTAAACCCCAACTTCACGATCTGGCTCAGTAGATTCTTGTTTGCGTTTAGCGTTGAACGACGACAGGAGTTTTCGGACCGAGCGCGGCTCTACCGCACTGGGATCGAGTTTCGTGGCTCCGATGAAGCGCATGAACCGCGCGATACCTTTTGCGAGCGCATCGTTGAACGCCTGATTGATCGCAGTCTTGCGATCCTCAAACCAGATCCCGCACACGACAAGTGTGTTGCTGGAGCGATCCAATTTGAGATCGCTTCGCGCGACGAAAGCGTCGTCCCACAGAATGGGTAGCGCATAGTATCCGTACTTGCGCTGAGCCAGCGGCACATACACTTCCCACTTGTAGTCGAAATCAAACAATGCTCGCGCTCGCTCGCGTGCGGTGACGATGTCCAGCGGCGAAAGAAAGGTCACTTCCTCGCGCGTAGTCGTATCGCAGGGCTGCCACGCGCGCGGCGAGCGGCCTGCGCCCACCTCGCGAAGATCCTTTGCGTCACTGGCAAGCACATAATGGAGGTCTTTCAAGCCTTCCACCTGCACCGCGACGACGTCGCCGTTGGACAGCATCTTCTCGCGCAGGCGAGCCACCTCCCTCGCCGTTACAGGCCGTCTGAGCACCCGATTGAACACTGGATTTCCGATGTCGCCGCTGCCGCCTCCGCTCAGGCGATGAAGCCCATGAAACGCGATCGTTTTTCTAATGAGGAAGGCGTCGGCCTCCTCATCACTTGATTCGCGGAGGAAGTGCGCTGGAGCGATGTCTTGCGCCAAAGCGTACACGCGCTCGAAGCGCTCGCGATGATGGGTCATGAGTTCGCCGGTGCGCCAGAGATAGTAGAGGGCAACGGCGCTGTCCTTCCGTCCGCGGTAGCTGTTGGTTCTGCGCCGCGTGTGCATCGCGAAGTCCCGATTGCTGACCGTCCCTTTGGCGCGAACCACCGAGCGCATCTCCTCGATCGCGTCGAGATGGCGGCGTCCCAGAGCACGGCGGAAGGAGTCGTGAAAATGGAGGCGGCCGAAGCGTGGATCATCACGTTCCCGGCGCATTACGACGCGCCAATGCGGCAGCTCCTCGATCGGGCGCACGGCGAGCCATCCGCCCCAATCGAAAAACTTCCGCTCTTCGTAGCAAAGCTTCTCCCACATTCCGGGCGTGTAATCGATGACGCGGCTGTGGAGCGCGAGGTCGTGGCTGCGAGCGACGATTTGGAGCGGATCGAGCTGCAAATACTCCATCGCGCGCATCGCGCGTTCAGTGCCGCGCTTGCCTTTCCATCGGCGGCCCGGCCACAGGCCTTGTCTGCCGAGAATGAATCGACGAGCTGCGATGCGCGAGAGCGTGATGACTGGCATACGGAACGCCGGAGACTCTACCGGCGATGGCGTTCGTTTTCCAGCGTAAGGGGAGATCTCTACAGTACACAAAGTAGAGATTGCGGTATCATGCTGATTATCCTCGCTTGGACGCTCGCGGGGCAATTTAGGGGAAGGGGGACGCTGACTGGGTTGGGCACAAAATCGGCCCTTTCAGCTCTCCTTCAATAGCTCGTTGAAAGGTCGGTCTCCAAGGTTTGTGCTAAGGGCGGCGTTGGACTATTGACATCCGCATCCGCGGCGGGAAAACGGAAATTCCAAATAAAGGTCGTTGCGTTTATGCGAGATCTGCACGGTAGGAAACTGCTCCGGGAAGAAATCGAGCACGTCTGGAATATCGACCGCAGTGAAATGATAGACAATCTCTATCGCTTTGAGAATGGAACCTTGGTGCTCAGACCCCGTCATATCGATGTCCCCGGCTGGCCACCTGGCGAAGCTGAGAAATCCACGCCGATCCTCCTTGACTGCTTCGACCGGGGCGGATGGTTCCATGGCGCGTTCGAGGGCACAGAACTGGTCGGAGTCGTCGTCCTGGACAACAAGCCTATCGGCAAACAAAAAGATCAACTCCAGCTTAAGATCCTTCACGTGAGCAGGTCATATCGAAATAGTGGCTTGGGCACACAGCTATTTGAACGCGCCAAGGCTGCTGCACGCGAGAGGGGAGCCAGGCGGCTATATATCTCGGCTTCGCCTTCCGAAAACACGATTAACTTCTACCTGCGGTTAGGTTGTGCAGTTGCTGCAGAGCCAGACCCAGAGCTATTCGAGCTGGAACCCGAGGACATTCACCTGGAATGTGATGCGTGAGGCGCGTTTTCCGAATTAGGACACTACCTCCGTCTTCGCGAAGTGCGGACTCAACGAGCATCGGCGACGGGGCGGACGCCGGATTGAGTGATGAATAGCGCGCACGCGATCATTGCGAGCCCCTTGAGGAACATCGAGACGTTGACGGTGCGCATCACGGGATCGGCAAGCGTGAGCATCGCGGTGCCGTGGACGACGATCGTGACCGGGACGAGAAACAGCACGATGAGCCATCCGCCGAGGCGCGGACGGTAGTTAAAGAGAATCATGGCGGCGCCGGCGAGCTCGACGACGGCGGAAATCGCGACCCAGAACGCGCGGAAAGGAATCGCCGCGGGCATCAGATCGATGTAACTCTGCATCGACGTGAAGTGGGTGATGCCCGAGAGAAAGAAAATCAGAGTGAACAGAATGCGGGCGGTTATGCCGACAGCGGGACTGATGATCTTCAGATCGCCGGTTTCCATAGTCGTGATCGGAATCCTCCTGGGTTGCGCGCACGATAGTGGATCGGCTCTGGCAATTGAAGAGTTTTTCTCTTTTCGGGTTTGGGGACTATGCTGCCGACATGGGGTCGCGAACTGACAAAGGCGGCGAAATCGAACCGGGCAGGGTGCGCCCCGATCTCGCGGAGGTGCACGAGCGGCACGAAATCGGTCTCGACGCTGCCCGCCCCGACGCGGTAGCGCGCCGGCGAAAGACCGGTCAGCGGACAGCGCGCGAGAATATCGACGAATTGTGCGACCCGGGCACGTTCATCGAGTACGGACCGATCGTTGTCGCCGCACAGCGCCGCCGCCGCGAGATGGACGACCTGATCAAGAACACTCCGGCCGACGGCCTCGTCACCGGACTGGCGACCATCAATGGCAATCTGTTCGGCGCCGCCAAGGCGCGCTGCGTCGTCATGGCGTATGACTACACGGTGCTGGCCGGCACGCAGGGATATCAGAACCATCGCAAAAAAGATCGGATGTTCCAGATCGCGCGGGAGTTGCGATTGCCGCTGGTATTGTTCGCCGAAGGCGGCGGCGGGCGGCCGGGCGACACTGACGGCGGCTTTCAGAATTCGCGATCGTTCCACGATTTTCCGAAACTGAGCGGGCTGGTGCCGCTGGTCGGCATCATTTCGGGGAGATGCTTCGCGGGCAACGCCTCCTTGCTGGGATGCTGCGACGTCGTCATTGCCGCGATGCGCTCCAACATCGGGATGGGCGGTCCCGCGATGATCGAAGGCGGGGGCCTGGGCATCTTTCGTCCCGAAGAAATCGGACCGATGGACGTACAAGTGCCCAACGGAGTCGTCGATATCGCGGTCGCCGACGAATCGGAAGCGGTGCAGGTGGCGCGCAAATATCTTTCGTACTTCCAGGGTCCGGTCAGCGATTGGACGTGCGCGGATCAACGCAAGCTCCGCAGCATCATTCCCGAGAACCGGCTTCGAGTTTACGACGTACGCTCGGTTATCGAGACGCTTGCGGATAGCGGATCGATGCTCGAGATCCGCCGCGACTTCGGGCTGACGATGATCGCGGCGTTCATCAGGATCGAGGGGCATCCGTTCGGAGTGGTCGCGAACAACCCCAGGCATCTGGCCGGCGCGATCGACAGCGATGGCTCCGACAAGGGTGCGCGCTTCGTCCAGTTGTGCGACGCCTTCGACATTCCGATTCTGTTCCTGTGCGACACTCCCGGCATCATGGTCGGCCCGGAAATCGAGAAGAGTGCGCTGGTGCGGCACTCCTCGCGAATGTTTCTGACGGCTGCGAACGCGACCGTCCCGTTCTTTACGATCGTGCTGCGCAAGGCCTACGGATTGGGCGGGATCGCGATGGCCGGGGGGAGCTACGACGCTCCTCTATTCACGGTAGCGTGGCCGACGGGAGAGTTCGGTCCGATGGGACTCGAGGGTGCGGTAAAGCTGGGCTACCGCAACGAACTCGCGGCGATCACCGATCCGGCGGCGCGCAAGAAGCGTTTCGACGAGATGGTGGCGAAGATGTACCAGCGCGGGAAGGCGCTGAACAACGCGTCGCGATTCGGAATCGACGACGTGATCGATCCGGCTGATTCAAGAAGATGGATCGCCGCCGGCCTGCGCTCAAGCGCTCCGCCGGAGCCGCGCGCCGGCAAGAAACATCGCTACATCGATAGCTGGTAGGCATCTAATAGGAAATCCGGATGGAAACGGAGGTGGCGGAAGTGTATCGAACTGATACATCGAGGATGTAAATATAAGGCTAGCTTCTGCTCTGCCAAAGCGGTATAGGAAAGAGCATAGGCGGTGACCTTATGCGCTCTCCCCCGGTCGGTTCCACAAGAGTTCTCGAAACCATCGATGAGCGCCTGAGGCGGTGTGGCATCAGCCGCCGCGCCTTCCTGAAGTTCTGCTCCTCCCTGATGATCGCCGCACCATTCGGCCTTGCGATCACCGATATGAAAACGCCCGAGGCGGTCGCCCAAGTGCTCGGGAAAGTCATTCGCCCGCCGGTGATCTGGCTTGCGTTTCAGGACTGCACAGGCTGCACCGAGACGCTTCTCCGGACTTCCCACCCGGGCGTGGACGATTTGATTCTGAACGTCATCTCGCTCGAATACCACGAGACGTTAATGGCGGGTTCGGGCGCGCAGGCCGAAGAAGCGCTCGCGCAGGCCATGCACGATTACTCCGGTAAGTACGTCTGCGTGGTCGAGGGCTCGATCCCCACTCGGGATAAGGGCGTCTATATGAAGCTGGCCGGGCGGCCAGCCATGGAAGTCCTCGCCGACGTGGCGGGAAAGGCTGCGGCCATAGTCGCGATCGGTTCCTGCGCTTCGTGGGGAGGGATTCCTTCGGCCGATCCGAATCCAACGGGTGCGGTCGGCGTCGCCGATCTGCTGCCGCAGAAGACGATCGTAAACATCCCGGGATGTCCACCCAATCCCTACACGCTGCTCGGGGTAGTCCTGCAATTTGCCGAATCCGGCACGCTGCCTGAACTCGATGAGGAGAGGCGTCCCGAAGTTCGCGTTTGATCGCAACATTCATGACCAATGCCCGCGAAGAGCGCACTTTGATGCCGGCCGCTTCGTAAAGCAATACGGCGACCACGGCCACCGCGAAGGCTGGTGTCTGTATGAGATGGGCTGCAAGGGACCGGACACACACGCGGGATGCTCGACGCGACACTTCAACGAGATTCCCGACGTGTGGCCGATCGGGATCGGGGCACCTTGCGTTGGATGTACAGAGAAAAGCATCGCGTTCCGCGTCCCGATGTTCCAGACGGTGAAGATCCACGAGGTGACGCCGCCCGACACCTACGCGCCGATCTACACGCCGCAGGGCAGCATCAGTCCGGTGGCCACCGGTGTGGCCGGTCTGATCGGCGGCGCTCTGATCGGCGCAGGTTTCATGGCGTCGAGAAAACTGGGGTCGGCCGACGATGCCAAGTCGGAATCGAAACCAAAGAAAGAGTAGGCACATGGGCATATCCAGACGCTCAGCCCTCAAGGTTATGGCCGCCGCCGCCGCGACCATGGTCGGGACTACGCTCAGCGCGCATGAGACGCAGGCCGCAGCGGTCGTGGCGCGACCCGACGCGGTGGGGATGTTGTATGACGCCACGCGCTGCATCGGCTGCAAGGCATGCATGACGGCGTGCAACGAAGCCAACGACGTGACGCCGGACACCAGTGCGTCCGGCGGCCTGTGGGACATGCCGCTCGACCTCAACGAGCACGCCAAGAACATTATCAAGCTCTACCGAGACCCGGGCACGGGCGCACAGTCATTCGTCAAACGGCAATGCATGCATTGCCTCGATCCGGCGTGCGTCGGCGCCTGCATGCTGGGCGCTATGCAGAAAGGCGAGAAGGGCATCGTGTCCTACAATCCGGATCTCTGCGTCGGCTGCCGATACTGCGAGATGGGCTGCCCGTTCAACGTCCCCAAGTTCGAATGGTCCAAGGCCATCCCGAAGCTGGTCAAGTGCGAGCTGTGCCGACACCGCATCGCCAAAGGCCAGGGCCCGGCGTGCTGCGAGGCGTGCCCGGTGGGCGCAGTCATCTACGGGAAGCGCACCGATCTCCTTGCTGATGCGCATCAACGGCTCGCGCAGAATCCCGGCCGCTACGTGCCGAAGGTGTACGGCGAACACGAAGCGGGCGGCACGCAGGTGCTGTATCTGGCGCACGTCGATTTCGAGAAGCTCGGCCTGCCGGCGTATGGCGACGAGCCGGTGCCGAGGCGAGTGCGGACGATTCAGGACACCATTTACAAAGGCTTCGTGGCGCCGGTGGCACTGTACGGCTTGCTCGCGGCGGTGATGCTGCGCAACCGCGAGAAGCCCGACAACGCGAAGACCGAGGATGGCCAACCATGAACACGCACAGTCGTCCGCAACCGCTCGGCGGAGTCATCTTCACGCGACCGGTGCAGGTGCTCGCGGTCTTTGCGGGGATCGCCGGCCTGCTCATCGTCTGGCGGTTCATTGTTGGCCTGGGTGCGAGCACCGCGCTGAACGACGGCTACCCATGGGGTCTGTGGATCGCGTTCGACGTAGTCACCGGCACGGCGTTGAGCTGTGGCGGCTACGCGGTGGCGTTGCTCGTGTACATCCTCAACCGCGGAAAGTATCACCCGCTCATTCGGCCCGCATTGGTCACCAGCGCCTTCGGCTACACCATCGCCGGCCTGTCGGTGGTGATCGATGTCGGCCGACCGTGGATCGCCTACAAGCTGCCGTTCTTCTGGCATTGGAACTTGAACTCGGTGCTGCTCGAAGTGGCCTTGTGCATCATGACGTACACGGTCGTGCTGTGGCTCGAGCTGTCGCCGGCGTTTCTCGAGTGGGCGCGCACCAGCACCTACTCCGTGTTCCACCGGATCGGCGATATCGGGCTCCCAGTGGCGGAAAAGAGCCTGCCGTGGCTTGCCGCGCTCGGCATGCTGCTGCCGACGATGCACCAGTCGTCGCTCGGGTCGCTGATGCTGCTGAGCGGGCCGCGGCTGCATCCGCTGTGGAACACGTCGCTGCTCCCGCTGCTCTTCCTCCTTTCGTGCATTGCGATGGGGTTCGGGGCGGTCGTGATGGAGAGCGCGCTGTCCTCGAAGTTTCTCGGCCGCAAATCCGAGACTGACATGCTCGCCGGGCTCGGCTTCGCGATGTTGCCGCTGCTTGGGCTGTACCTCGGCATCCGGCTGATTGACCTTGGCGTCCGCGGACAGTTCGGGGCGCTGTTTGCATTCGACCTCTACAGCGTGATGTCGCTCATCGAGTTGGCGCTGTTCGCTGCGGCGGGGGTGCTGCTGGCGACGGACCGCCTCCGGCGCGACGCGGGCAACCTGTTCCGCGCCGCAATGTTGCTGGTGGTGGCGGGCGCGCTCTATCGCTTCGACGTCTTCCTCGTCGCCTTCCAGCCCGGGCCGCAGTGGTCGTACTTTCCGAGCGTCACCGAGATTCTTGTGACCACCGGGCTCGTGGCCGGCGAGATCGCCGGTTACATCGTGCTCATTAGACTCTTCCCGATCATGGCCGGTGAGCCGCAAGCCGCGGCGGCTTGACCAGAAGGAGAAAGAATGTGGCTCGCCTCTGAAACCCGACTGAAACCTTGCCGAGGGAGGCCGTTTGTTCTATAAGGCGAGTTGGAATCGAAGAGTCAAGACAGAAATTCCAGTTTATACACCAGCCCTGTTTCTGGCCTGACGTGCCGCGACCTTGATCGCGTAACCACGCTCAGAACGCAACCCGGCAGATAGGCTTTATGCGGCGCGACGACGGCCTGGACTTACTGCTTCTGCTACGACGCCCGTTCGGCCTCCTGTTCATCTTGGGTCGAGGCGCGCTAATTTTAACCACAATTCCGCCACTAGCCCTGGCAGTCAGCATACTTCACGTTATTAATAGAAGGCGAGCCGCGCAGCTTCTCCGCGCCTACCTGGAACGCATGGGCGGTGGTTTTGTAAAGCTCGGACAGTTTCTGGCCACGCGTTTTGATTTGGTTGGTTCAGAGTACTGTAGTGAGTTGATGAACCTTCTCGATCAGGCTCGCCCGCTGCCATCCGGCACGATCCTGCGAATCGTACGCGTCAGCCTCGGACCGGACTTGTTCAGTCAATTCGCGAAGATCGAGCCGTCGCCACTCGGGTCAGCTTCTATCGCTCAGGTCCATGCAGCCACGCTGCGGGACGGCACCGCGGTAGTAATAAAAGTAAGAAGACCCGGTATCGTCCGCCTCCTTCAAGCAGACTTATTCTTCTTGAGGCTCTTGTCAGCAATTCCGCTAGTACCGGGGGTGGATCTGGCCTCCATAGTTCAAGGTCTAGCCGAAGTTACGCAAGAAGAACTGGATTTTCGACGCGAAGCACGCAGCACTCAGCAGATGCATCAGCTTCTCGCATCGGATGAGATCGATCATCGCGCCCCGGCCGTGTTGAGACACTTGTCAAATGAAAATATAATCACCCTTGAGCGTTTCGAGGGTGTATGGGTCAAAGAACTCATTGCTGCGGTCGCGTCGAACGACACGACAAGACTCACTGAGTGGCGAGCGATTGGGATCTCGCCGGAGCGAACCGCGAGACTCGTGCTGCGCTCGTTTCTGGAGCAGACCATCGGACATCGCGTTTATAATGCTGATCCGCACCCGGCCAACCTTATCGTATTAAAGGGTGGAACTCTGGGTTGGGTTGACTTCGGCATAGTCGGTGTGCTCGATGAACGAACCTGGCGCCAACAATTCAGCTTGCGTCTAGCTGTCGCGCAAAATGACGTCGATCGCGCGTACGAGGCTCTCGTGGAAATGCTGGAACCGCTTCCAGCCAGGGATCTGACCAGTTTTGAGCTATCCACGAAAGCCGCTATTGCGGAATGGATCTCAAGCGCGAAGGATCCCTGGGCTTCTGCCGCAGAAAAAAGCATTGGTGTTTTTCTCATGAATGTCTTTAAGGCGGCCCGGCGATGGGGAATCGCCCTGCCAACTGCTCTTACCCGCCTGTACCGGGCGATGATCATTGGCGATAGTGCAATGCTCAGCCTTGATCCTCGAGTCGATTGGACGGTGGTGCTGAGGGAGTTCGCTGTCGAGGAGAGCGCCAAGCAGTTGAGAAAAGCGTTCTCAGTCTATAGTCCTTCGGCACTTGTACTGACGGCTGAAGTGATTTCGGACGTGCCTGCGGCTGCTCGCCAATTGATCGAATGGGCTTGGCGATTAAGTGAAACAGGACGAACTTACCAAGGTAACCTTAGCGCGCTTGAACGATCTTTTCTTCTGGCAGTTCGATCATTGAAGCGCCTGCTGTTGCTGGCAAGCGTGCTTGTCATTTCGGCGTTGATTTGGCCGCAGACTTCATGGTCTCATTACCTGAAAGATTTCGCTGCCAACAGGATGATACTCATCGCGGCAATTACGCTAGTTCTTTTAAGACTGCTGTCACGGCTAGAGTCGGGTCTGGAAGGCGACTGACAGAAAATCGGAGCAAAAAAATGCAAGAAGAAACAAAAAAAGAATCCGCAACACAATTTGATCTAAAGAAACCTTCAACAGAGCGATCCTCCAAGATTGAAGACTTTATGTCTGACCCCACTCGTAACGCTACCACCGTGACGTCTGAGATCCTCGGTGGTATTGCCGCTGCTTCAGCGGCTGCGTTTCAAGCGTTGTCCACCAGACTTAATGAGGATGCTGGCAAGGCCGGAATGCCGCTCAGCCTTGCGGAGGGTCTGCTGGATGGTAACGCTCGTTTCTTCGACGAACTCGCCGTCGCGGCTCGCCGTACCGCCGATCTCCTCAGGTCCAGTTCGCAGAGTTCGGCAAGCTCTGAAATCGACTACGAGCGGCTCGCCGATCTGGTCGCGGAGCGTCTGCGGAAGGCGCCACGTCGGGAACCAGTCTGACAAGATCAATGTCGCGACGGTCCATGTCGCCGGAAATTACGCGTTGAACGACCCTGAAGTGGTGAGACTGCCATATGACCAGTGAGAACGGCGACATATCAGTTCCGAGCGCAAACTCGGCGGTGGCGCGACCGAAACCTATTACACAGGGATGGCTCAGCCGCGTGGGGCGGCTCTTCTCGCGAAACGCGGCGACTGAGGCGGTCGCGACCTCGGTTCACTTTCACGCGAGCCCCGAAACGGTTTGGCAAGGAATGCTGTCGTACGAGGAGGTTCCCGTGTCTCCACCATTTCTCCTGCGTGTCTTGCTGCCAAACCCGGTGCGGACTGAAGGCGACAAGACCCGCGTTGGAGCGGACGTCCAATGCAGGTACAAGGAAGGAGACATGGTGAAGCGCATCACGGTGGTTGAGCGGCCGCATCTCATGCAATTCGAAGTGACTCAGCAGCGCCTCGGGATCGAAGGCTGCATCACGACGCTTGGAGGTTCGTACCAGATCCGATCCTGCGGCGACCAAACTGAGGTCGTGCTCACCACGAATTACCGGGGGCATCTGCGGCCGCGCTACTTCTGGCGCCCGCTTGAACGATTTCTGGCTCATGAGCTTCATCGCCATATCCTCGACGGTATGCGCGCCTCACTCCCCCGCTCGACGCGCTCGGCAATCGCGGAACGCTCGATGCCTTAAGGGCATTGCTCCACAGGAAGCTACATGCACGACGTCGCAATCGCGTTTCCACCGTTAATTGTCATGCGCGGCGTCGTCGCGGCCGTCTGGCTGTACGAGGGGCTATGGTGCAAGGTTCTCGGCCGCGCACAACTGGAAGCACAAGTTGTCGCGAAGGTGCCCAGGTTCGGCCCACGATTCGGTCAACTGTTTCTCAAAGCGCTCGGCGCTATTGAAGTTGTGCTGGCTGCGTGGGTGATATCCGGAATCCATCCCGGCGCCTGCGCGATAGCGCAGGTGACATTGCTCGTCGTCCTCAATGCCAATGGGCTGCTTTGGGCGCGCGATATCATCCCCGATCCTGCCGGCATGATTGTGAAGAACATAGCCTTCCTCGTGCTGGTGTGGGCTTGCGGCGCAATTCCGGGAGGGTGATTGTGAGTCTGGAAACGCAGTGGCATGCGGGACGCCTGGGCACGGCGATTGGCTCGCATCGTTTGCTGTTCGGACATATGTACGAAGACGCGGAGATCGAGCGAGAGGCGTTCCGAAGCGGGGGCCGCGTGTTTTGCATCGCGTCTGCCGGCTGCACAGCGATGCGACTCTCCGCTCACCACGAAGTCGTCGCTTGCGACATCAATCCAGTGCAACTTGCGTACGCGGAGCGCCGCGTCCGAGGTGGCGGCGCAGAGGTTGGCGACGCCGAGCGGGCGATGGCCTTCGCGCGCGCTTTTATGCCACTTGTGGGTTGGCGCGCCGGGGTCATTCGTTCCTTCCTTGCTCTCTCCAATGTGACAGAACAGGTTGAGTTCTGGCGCGCCCATCTTGACACGCGGCGGTTCCGCGCAGGTTTCGACGCGCTGATGTCGCCTGCCATCCTGCGCGTAGTTTATGCGCCGCGGTTCCTTTCGTTCTTACCCGCGAGGTTCGGCGCGGTGCTTCGAAGGCGGTTGGAGAGGGGCTTCGGTCGGGCGGCGAACGCGACGAATCCGTACGCACGGGCACTGCTGTTGGGTGAAACTGACGACGAACCCCGGCCGAAGATGCCCTGCGTTCAGTTCGTACTGGGAGACGCGGCTGCATACCTGGAGTCGTGCGCGGCGGGCTCCTTTGACGCGTTCTCGTTGTCGAACATCCTTGACGGCGCGGATCCTTCTTACCGCAGCCGGCTCTCGCGGGCCGTCCGCCGTGCGGCGACGAAGGACGCTGTCGTCGTGCTGCGAAGCTTCGGAGAGCCGCCGCCTGAACTTGCCACGAACTACGCCGAATGCGATCGCGCGATGCTGTGGGGAGTCGTGGATGTGCGCAGCGCGCACTCATTCTGAGTGAAGAGCCCCATGGAGAGCAGGCAATTCGTTGGTGGTTTCGATAGGTTGGCGATATATTACATTTTCAGATTTTGCGCGCGGGCAGCGCGCGGCGGCTGAACCGGAAGGAAAAATATTATGCCTCGCATCTCGATAGACCCGATAACTCGCATCGAAGGGCACTTGCGCATCGACGTCGAGGTCGATGGCGGCGCCGTGCAGAAGGCATGGGCGAGCTGCACCATGTGGCGCGGAATCGAGACGATTCTGCTCGGCCGCGATGCCCGCGAAGGCTGGGTTTTTGCACAGCGCTTCTGCGGAGTTTGCACCACGGTCCACGCCATCGCCTCGGTGCGCGCCGTAGAAGATGCGCTCCAGCTCGAGATTCCGGCGAACGCGCAGTACATTCGCAACCTGATTCTCATCGCGCACGCCCTGCACGACCACATCGTTCATTTCTATCAATTGTCCGCACTCGATTGGGTGGATATCACGACCATTCCCAAGGCGGATCCCGCACGCGCAGCATCTATCGCAGACAGTCTCGGCACCTGGGAGGGCAACTCCCATCGCAAGCTCGAGGATGTTCAGAACAAGGTCAACGGCTTGATTGGTAGCGGCCAGCTCGGGATTTTCTCTCACGGCTACTGGGGCCATCCTGCGATGCGCTTGAGCCCGGAAGTGAACTTGATTCTGTTTGCTCACTATTTGCAGGCGCTGGAATTTCAGCGCAAAGCCTTGCAGGTAGTCGGGATTCTTGGGGGGAAAACGCCGCACATCCAGAACCTGGCTGTCGGCGGCGTGATGAACGCGATTAACCTGAACAGCCTCGCGACCATGAACATGGACCGCCTTGGGATGTTGCAATCTCTCCTCCAGGAAGTGGTTCCGTTCGTGCAGCAGGCCTATTTCGTAGATGCATGCCTGCTAGCCGCCTCCTATCCCGAGTGGTTCCGCTATGGACGCGGCGTGGCGAATTATCTTGCCGTCCCGGACCTTCCGGTGGATGCAAAGGCTACGCAATTCGATCTTCCCGGTGGCGTTATCATGGATGGGAATCTCAGTTCCGTGCGGCCGATGCAAAATTGGCGTGACGAAGCCATCCGCGCTGCCGTTGCCGAAGATGTCACGCACGCATGGTACATGGGAGAAGGCCCGCAGCCGCCCTGGCAAGGCAAGACCGACCCTGACTACACCGACTTCCGGGAGGACGGGAAGTACTCGTGGGTAAAAGCGCCACGCTACAACGGCCATCCGATGCAGGTCGGTCCTCTTGCGAACATTCTCGTAGGCTACGCCTCCGGCCATCCGCTCACGCGCAAATGGACGGACGATGCTTTCAAGAAAATTTCGTCGTTCCGCGGTCCGAATGTGACGCCGGAGGATTTGCAATCGACAATGGGACGGTACCTTGCCCGCGCCATCCGTTCAGCGATGCTCTCCGACCTGGCGCTCCAGCACTGGCAGTTACTAACCTCCAACATTCTTAAAGGCGACGACACGACCTACAATCCACCCGTATTCCCGAAGAGTCAGATTGCAGGTCTGGGGCTGCATGAAGCGCCGCGCGGCACGCTTTCGCACTGGGTTGTCATCGACAAGGGCGCCTTCTCCAACTATCAGGCGGTTGTGCCGAGCACATGGAACGCCAGCCCCCGCGATGAGAAGGGCGTCCCAGGCCCGTACGAAAGCGCGCTGCTTGCAAACCCGGTGGCCGATCCGTCGAAGCCGCTGGAAGTACTTCGCACCGTGCACTCCTTCGATCCGTGCATGGCGTGCGCGTGTCACACCTTCGATGCAAGCGGCCGTGAAATCGCTCAGGTGAAGGTCCTATGAACACCGGCGCCGGCGGCGGACCTCCGCGAGCCTGCGTTGTCGGCATAGGAAACGTTCTTCTTGGCGATGACGGCTTTGGCCCATTGGCCGTGGAAATGTTTCGCTGCAACTACGAATGCGGCTCGAACGTTGAAATTCTCGACCTCGGCACGCCTGGGCTGGATCTCGCGCCGCATTTGTACGCCGCGGACCTGGTCGTGATCGCGGATGCGGTTCATGCGCAAGAAAAGCCTGGAACGTTGTGCATCTACTGCGAAGACGAGCTTGTGGCTCGCCGGGCCCAGCTTCGTCTGACGGCGCACGATCCGGGAGTTCGGGAGACTCTCGCGCTCTTGAAGCTGGCCGGTCACGCCCCGTCCGAACTTATCATCGTCGGCGTCGTTCCCGAGTTGTGCGGCCTGGGCAACGGTTTTAGCCCCTCTGTCCTGAGCACCTGCTCGGTCGCCGTAGATAACATTGCCCGCTTGCTGGTGGAGCGCGGCATCGACTGCCGCCGCCGGCATGCTCCAGTCCAGCCGAATCTCTGGTGGTTATCTGGTGCGCGGTCTGAATTTCCCGCATCACGTTGAGCGACGAAGAAACCTGGGAACTGGTCGCCTATGTACCCTCGGTCGACGAGCCCTTTTGAAGCGATTGACGCATCGCACGCGGGCTGTAATCCTGCGCCGCCCGGAGATCGCACCGAAGGCCGGCGGATTAGAATCGGCGGCACGGTTCAGGGCGTCGGATTTCGTCCCTGGGTGCATCGGCTCGCCGGTCGCGAACGCGTTCGCGGCCGGGTATGGAACAGCTCGACGGGCGCGACAATCGAGGCGTTCGGCACAGCGCAGGTGCTCGATAGATTCGTCCGCCTGCTTTCTGCCTCAGCGCCACCAGCCGCGCGAATCGAGGGCATCGTTTGCGAAACGATCCCACCCGAGCATCTCGAACGTTTCGAAATAGTCGAGAGCCGGCGCGGCGCGGAGCGTCGGCTTGCGATTCCGCCCGATATCGCGATTTGCGCCGACTGCTTGGCCGAAATTTTCGATCCGGCCGGCCGCCGCTACCGGTACGCGTTCACCAACTGCACCAATTGCGGGCCGCGCTTCACGATCACGCGCGACATTCCCTACGATCGGCCTGCCACCACGATGGCGCGGTTCGCGATGTGCCCCCAGTGCCGTCGCGAGTACGAAACCGTCGCCGATCGCCGCTTCCATGCCGAGCCGAACGCATGTCCGCGGTGCGGCCCCACCCTTAGCATCTTCGATCCGAACGCTGATCGAACCGCGGCCGCGCCCGACCCGATTCGCACCGCCGCCGGCGCGATCACGGCGGGCAGGATTGTCGCAATCAGGGGAATTGGCGGTTTTCACCTGGCCTGCGATGCGACCAGTTCCGCCGCCGTGCAGCGCCTTCGGAGGCGCAAACGCCGCGAGCAAAAGCCACTCGCCGTGATGGTGCGCGATCTCGCCGAGGCGCGCCGCCTGGCGGACCTTACGGAGGCCGAAGCGGCGATCCTGGCATCCAGCGAGCGGCCGATTGTTCTCGTCCGGCGGCGCGACGGCGCCGAACTCGCGAGAGAAATTGCGCCCGATAATCCGATGCTCGGATTGATGCTCCCGTACTCACCGCTGCATCATTTAATACTGGCTGAAGTCGGCCGCCCGCTCGTGATGACCTCGGGCAACCTGTCCGAGGAACCGATTGCCTATCGCAACGACGAGGCGATCGAGCGGCTTGGCGCGGTCGCCGACCTGTTCGTTTTGCACGACCGCGAGATCGTGACCCGATGCGACGACTCAGTCGTACGCGTGCTTGCCGGCGTTCCCACCGTGATGCGGCGGTCGCGTGGTTACGTGCCACGCGCGATCGCGCTCGCGCGACCGTTCAGCCGTCCCGTGCTGGCATGCGGAGCGCAGCTCAAGAATACGTTCTGCATCGGCGCCGGCACCCAGGCGTATCTCGGGCCGCATATCGGCGACCTTGAAAATCTCGACACCTTCCAGTCGTTCGAGGAATCGATCGCGCGGATGGAGCGCTTTCTCGAGGTGAATCCCGAGGTCATCGCCCATGACCTGCACCCCGACTACCTCTCGACCGTGTATGCGCGCTCGCGAAGCGGCCCGATCGCCGTGCAAGTTCAGCATCATCATGCGCACGTTGCCAGCGCGATGGCGGAGCACGGGCTTGCCGGCCCTGTTCTCGGACTCGCGTTCGATGGAACCGGCTATGGAAGCGACGGCCACGCGTGGGGCGGTGAATTTCTGCTCGCGGAATTCGGCGGCTTCACGCGGCTTGCGACCTTTCGTCCGCTCGCGCTCGCGGGCGGCGATACCGCTATTCGAAAAGTGTGGCGGATCGCGCTTGCGATGCTCGATGACGCTTTCGGCGCCGCGGCGCCGCTCGGCGACCTGCCGCTTTTCGCCAAGATCGCGACGCGCGACGTAGCCGTCATGCGCCGGATGATTGCGGACCGCTTCAATGCGCCGCTGGCGCACGGCGTCGGCCGCTACTTCGACGCCTTTGGCGCGCTCGTGCTGGGAGTTTCGGATGCGAACTACGAGGGCCAGGTCGCGATGCGCCTCGAATGGGCAGCCGACCCGGCCGAGCGCGGGCATTACCGCTTCGAGATCGATCGCAACTCGTCGCCGTGGGAAATTGACCTGCGGCAGGCGGCGCGCGAAGCGGTGCACGATCTGCTGCGCGGGGTGTCGGCGGGCGTTATCGCGGCGCGGTTTCACAACACTCTGGTGCACGCGGCCGCCGAGGTCGTGCGCGCGGCGTCGGCGAGCGTCGGGCGAGTGCCGATCGTGCTGACGGGCGGATGCTTCCAGAACGCGCGCCTTGCGGAAGGAATAGCCGCCGCGCTCGCGCGGAGTTTCGACGTTTACACGCATCGTTCGGTTCCGCCCGGCGACGGCGGTATCGCACTCGGACAGGCGATGGTCGCCGACGCGCGCACGCGCGAAGGGGGTTCGGTATGTGCCTAGGCGTTCCCGGCAAGGTGTTGTCGATCGATGGATTGCTTGCCACGGTCGATTTCTTCGGCGTCCGCCGCAACGTGCGACTCGACATCGTCGATGAACCTGTCGAACCGGGCGATTATGTGATGAATCACGTCGGCTTTGCGATTTGCCGCATCCCGCCCGCTGAAGCAGAGGAAACAATTGCGCTGTATGAGCAATTGCTCGCGGCAGTGTCGAAAGAAGATCTGCTTGCCGCTGACATCCGGGGCGAGATCGTCGCGACCAGCGAGAAAAAAAATGAGTGACATCGGCGGCAACCGGCTCCAGTTCCGCGATCCCGCGCGTGCCGCCGCGATGGCGGAAATGATCGAGCGCGTGGTGCGGGAAATCGGCCGCGATCCGGTGTCGGTGATGCATGTGTGTGGCAGTCACGAGCAGGCGATCGCGCGCTTCGGATTGCGCGCGATTTTCCCGCGCAAGCTTGAAGTCATCATGGGGCCGGGATGCCCGCTCTGCGTGACCGACATGCCTGAAGTGGACGAGGCGGTCGCGCTGGCGGAAGATGGCGTGCGAATCGCCACTTACGGCGACATGCTCCGCGTGCCCGGCACTGCGCGCTCGCTTGCCGACGTGCAGGCCGCGGGCGCGAAGATCGACGTCGTGTACAGCGTGGCACAGGCGGCACAGCTGGCGGCGAACCTCGACGAGGAGCTGGTCTTTTTCGCCAGCGGCTTCGAGACCACTGCGGTCGCGACGGCCGCGTTGCTGCTCAGCGCACCGCCGGCAAACTTTTCGATACTCTCCGCACACAAGTACATCCCGCCGGTGATGGAAATCGTGGCCGAGATGCCGCAGACGCGCGTGGAGGGTTTCCTGGCTGCGGGCCATGCGGCAACCATCACCGGCTACGCGATTTTCGAACGCTTCGTAGAGCGGCACGGGATTCCGGTGGTCGTGGCCGGCTTCGAACCGCTCGATATCCTGGCCGGGCTCGCGAAGCTGCTCGAACTAATCCGCGACCGCCGGGCCGAAGTTGCGAACATGTATCCGCGATGCGTCAGACGCGAAGGCAACCTCCGCGCGCAGGAAGTGCTGTGGAAGGTGTTTCGGCCTGTGGGCGGGCGATGGCGCGGAATCGCGCACGTTCCCAACGGCAACCTGCGCCTGCGCGACGAATGGTCGCGCTTCGACGCGCGCCGGCGATTCAAAATCGACGTGAGCCGTCTGTGGGACTATGCACCGCCGAGCCTCGCGCAAAGCTGCATCTGCGGCGACATCATGGCGGGCATCGCCTCTCCGTCGGCCTGTCCGCTGTTCGGCAAGGAATGCGTGCCGGACAATCCGGTTGGCGCGTGCATGGTCAGCAGCGAGGGCACCTGCCGGATCTGGCATCAGTACGGCGGGCAACTCGACCTGAGGCAATCATGAGCGCGTCCAGAATTGCGCCTGAAGCGACGGTGATGCTCAAGCATGGCGCCGGCGGGCGCGCGATGCGCGAGCTGATCCGGCAGGTGTTCGTCGGCGATGCAAAAGCGCCGGACGACGGCGGGATCGGACTGGCCGCGATGGACGACGGCGCGGCGTTGCGGGTGGGCGATGAGTGGCTGGTGATGACGACTGATTCATATGTGGTCAAGCCACCGTTTTTCCCCGGCGGCGATATCGGCCGTCTCGCGGTGTCAGGCACGGTGAACGATCTGTCGATGATGGGCGCGACCGAGGTCGCCGCACTGACATGCGCCGTGATTATCGAGGAGGGCTTCCCGCGCGCCGACCTGGAACGGATTAAGGCGTCGATCAGCGCCGCCTGTGCGGAGGCCGGCACCGCGATCGTTACCGGCGACACCAAGGTGATGGGCCGCGGCGAGATCGACGGAATCGTGCTCAATACGGCGGGCGTGGCCTTCACGCGTCGCGTCGTGCCCGACTGCGGGCTTTTACTCGGCGACCGGATTATCGTGACCGGCACGATCGGCGATCACGGGCTCGCCGTGATGGCGCGGCGGCATTCGCTGGAGCTTGAAGGCGAGCTGTTTTCCGATGTTGCCCCCCTCAACGGCTTGATCAGGCGCGCGCTCGAGGCTGGTGGCGACGGCGTGGTCGCGATGAAGGATCCGACGCGCGGTGGACTCGCAAGCGCGCTGCACGAGATGGCCGAGAAGAGCGGCGTCGGCATCGTGCTCGAGGCGTCCCGGATTCCATTCAACCCCAGTGTTCAGGCCACCGGTGAGCTGCTGGGGATCGATCCCATGCTCGCAGCGAACGAGGGCAAGGCGGTGCTCGGAGTGCGCCCCGACGCGGCTGCGAGCGTGCTCGCGGCGCTGCGCTCGCACCCGCTCGGGATGCGCGCCGAGATCGTCGGGAGCTGCGTCGCACAACGCCCGGGCTTCGTTATCCTCGACACTGGGTTTGGGCTGCGCCTGCTCGCCGAGCCGGAGGGAGAGCTGTTGCCACGAATCTGCTGAGCGAATCAGGTGATGCAGCGATGAAGCATATCAAAGTGGAGCGCGACGATGGGGTTGGCATCATCACGATCGACCGCACCGAGCGGTTCAACTCGCTCGATGTCGCGACGGCGCAGGACCTGCGCAAGGCGGGCCTGCAGCTCGCGCGCGATGACGGCGTGCGCGCCGTGGTAATTCGCGGCGCCGGCGGAATCTTCTGCAGTGGCGCCGATCTGAAGTATATCCGCGCGGGCGGGGACGCCGCCGACCTGAGTTATCTCGCACCCAAAGCAAGCGGCAGCAGTGATGATCGCTACGGTGAGCTGTTCAAGCAAATCCTCGAGTACATCCACAGCACCATCTCCGAGATCAAACGCGCGCCGAAGCCGTTTGTCGCGGCAGTGGACGGCGTCGCCGCGGCCGGCGGCTTCGGAATCGCGATGGCGTGCGATCTCGTCCTCGCCTCCGACCGCGCGAGCTTCGAATGGGCCTACAGCAAGACCGGCCTGACCGGCGCCGAGAGCTCGACGTTCTTTCTGCCCAAGCTCATCGGGCTTCGCCGCGCGATGGAAATGGTGTTGATGAATCCGCGCATCGATCCCCAACGCGCGCTCGGGATGGGACTCATCAACGAGGTCTATCCCGCTGCACAGTTCGAGGCCGAGACGATGGCGGTTATGCGCCGGCTTGCCGACGGACCGACAGCCGCATACGCGGTCGCCAAGCGTCTCATCAACGAGGCAGCGGGCGTCGACCGGCTCGACTACCATCTTGACCGCGAACTCGAGAGCCTTGCGCGGATTGCGGACAGCGGCGACTTCGCCGCCGGAATCGACGCGTTCTTCTCCAAGCAGCCCGCGCGCTTCAACGGCAAGTAGGCAGTCCGCCGCGATGCACGAGTATTCGATAGTAAGTGCTTTGCTGGAACGCGTCAGTGCCGAAGCGCGGGCGCACAACGCAACCGCGGTGCATCGCCTCACCGTGCGGATCGGCGATGCCGCGGGCGTGGAGCCCGATCTGTTGTCGAAGGCTTACGAACATTTTCGCGCCGGCACGATCTGCGCGCGCGCCGAACTCTGCGTCGAGCGCGTCGCGGAGCGATGGGTTTGTCCCGTATGCGGCCGAACCCTCGAACGCGGCGCAGTCCTGAGCTGTGAAGGGTGCGGAATGCCGGCGCGCCTGATGGCGGGTGACGAAATCATCCTCGAACGAATCGAAATGGAGGTGCCATAATGTGCCAGGACTGCGGATGCGGTGACCCGGAGATCATGCCGGTTGAAGTTCACGAACGGCTGCTGTCCGGCAACGACCGGGTTGCACGCCATAACCGCGAGCATTTCGCCGCGCATGACGTGCTGGCAATCAACCTGATGGGCTCGCCGGGTTCTGGCAAGACCGCGATTCTGGAGGCGACCGCGCGAGCGCTCGCCTCGCGCCACCGGTTGGGCGCCGTGAGCGGCGACCTCGCCACCGACCGCGACGCCCAGCGGTTGCGCGCCGCGGGAATCCCGGCCGCGACGATCACCACCGGCTCCGCGTGCCATCTCGACGCCGAGATGGTGCATCATGCGCTGCACGACTTCGCCCTCGACAGCCTCGACATCTTCGTCATCGAGAACGTTGGCAATCTCGTCTGCCCGGCGATCTACGATCTCGGCCAGACGCTCAACATCGTCGCACTCTCCGTCACCGAGGGCGAAGACAAGCCGCTCAAGTACCCCGTGATGTTCCGCAACGCGCAAGCAGTGCTGCTGACCAAGATCGATCTGCTGCCTCATCTCGGCGGTGTAAATCTCCAGATGTTCAACGAAGCGCTTGCGCGGGTGATGCCGGAGCCGCGGGCCTTTCCAGTCTCGGCGCTCACCGGCGAGGGAATGGATCGATGGCTGGAGTGGCTCGAAGCGAGCCGCCCTCGGGTGTAAAAATTCCGGTGAGAAGGAACCTGTGGCTGTGCTAGTCGCGCGATTTGTGAGTGGTTTCGACCGGAACGATTTCGAGCATTAGTTGATCGGCGCCGCGAATTACCGAGACCGGCGTGCGAACCCCGACCTGGCTCATCGTGAGATGACGCTGCAAGTCGTCGATGCCGGCGATCGGAGAGTCACCGAGTCGAATCAGCAGGTCACCTTCTTTGATGCCGCCGAGCGCGGCCGGACTGTCAGCCTCGACCGATGCGACGCGAACCGCGGCTTCTGCAGGCAGGCGGTAGAAGCGCACGAAACGGCGCGGCAACTCGACATTGTGGCCGGCGATTCCGATATAGCCGCGGCTTATCTTGCCGTCCTTGATCAGATGACCCGCGACGAGCTTGGCGCTGTTGATGGCAATCGCGAAGCAGATTCCCTGCGCGGGCAGGATAATCGCCGTGTTGACGCCGATTACCTCGCCGTGCGAGTTGACCAGCGGTCCGCCGGAGTTGCCGGGATTCAGCGCGGCGTCGGTCTGGATAACGTTGTCGATCAATCGGCCCGATCCCGCTCGGAGCGATCGTCCAAGCGCACTCACCACGCCCGCGGTAACGGTGCATTGGAAGCCGTACGGATTTCCAATCGCGACGGCGAGCTGACCCACGCGAATCGCCCGCGAGTCACCTAGCGACACGGCGGCCAGATTCGACCCGGCTATCCGAATCACGGCAAGGTCGGTGTCGGGATCGTCGCCGATCAGTTCCGCCGCGGACTTGCGCCCGTCGGAAAGCGTGACAGAGATCCATGATGCACGATGAACGACGTGGCTATTGGTAATGATGTATCCGTCGGGCGCGACGATGAAGCCGGAGCCACTCCCCGCAGGTGCATCCGGATTCCGCGAATTTCCCGCCCGTCGTCCAGAGGGCCGGTGAACCTCGATATTCACCACCGCCGGGCTGACAGATTCGGCCGCTCCCATCACGGCATGCGAATACGCGTCGAACAGGTGATCATCAGACGAATCATGAGAGGACGGACGGCTGCTATTGAGGGCGCCGCCATCCGAAACCAATCTCAATGGTGAACGCATCGTCGATACTCCCGAAAAAAGAAAGATAACCACGATTTGCGTGTTGTGATGGGCGTACAGTGATGCCCGCGAATCGTTTGGGGATTTGCGAAAGAATTCGGGCCGGATCAGGTTTTGAGAAGCGACAACTCCCGAAAGTTCAAGGTTGGACTAAGCTTCGGCCTTGTCGCCGTGCCGCGGTGGTCGTCCATGATCCAGCGCAAGGCTCGTCTCGGCGCGTCAGAATATCGACGCGCCGGACCACGGAGTCGCTCATCTTACATTGCCATCGGCGCTTTCTTCCCCACGTGACCGCCTTTGCCCTCACAGGATTTGGCGTCGGTCGTGATGACGTAGCCTTTACCCTTGCACGAATTCTTGCCCTGGCAATCGTTCGTGGCGGTCTTGCACGCGCTCTGCCCCTTGCACGCATTCGCACCCAGGCACTTGATTTGGGCAGCCTGGGTCGACGGGCTTGGCGCGTCCGCAGCATTCAACCCGCTACTGGTGAATGCCAATGCGACCGCCGTTGCGAGCACTGCTCCAACCACCTTCGTTCTCTTCATGGATAGATCTCCTTTCGAGTTGCCGGGAAATATACTTCGCGCCAGTCCGCGAACACCGGCACCTCAGCAAGACTTCATGATACGGAAAACCTGTCGCGCCAAGGCAGGCCAAATGTACCGCAGCTCCGTGGTCGTCTCAATATCCGAACGTAACGATCGTACCGGCTGCGACAGCAAACCATCGCAGCAGTAGCCGGAAGGAATGCTCCGCCGGCGCGGTATTCGATGCATTCTGGGCCAGCAACAGTTCGCTCTTCAGCCAATGAACCTCCGCGCATGTTGCAAAAATGAGTCATTGGATGTGTCGGAGTTGCTAACGGGGCCATATCCTCTGTAATGATTCTCAGCACATTTTTACGGCATAAAAGTTGCTCTTCAACGGTTTGGACTAATTTGACACGCTTTGTGGAAGTGTAGTGCTCAGAAACTTCGATTTATTTGCCGTTGGGGAGGGCTCCGCGATGAATCGCCTGCGTGGTCATAGCGTGGACAAGTCCTGGCGCTGGCCACCGCTCCGATAGAGGCACTGATGGGCTCCCTGGCGATCGTTCGATCCACAGGTTCGCGAAACTTTGTCGGATGCGCGCCGCGCGCAGCAGTGACCGCCGTTTTCGCTGAGGAATCGTCATGCTCAAATCTGGATTTTGGAAACTCGCAGCGCCGTGCCTGCTGATCGTAGCCGCAACCCTGGCGACTCCCTCCATCGCGGGCGACGGCATCGCCGATCTTGTGCTGGGCCAGGCCAACTTCACGTACAACGCCCCGAACTTTCCCGACGCGCAAAAGCTTAATTCTCCGCAGGGGGTTGTGATCGACGCCAGCACAACCCCAAACCGGCTTTATGTCGCGGACGTCCAAAACTCGCGGGTGCTGGGCTGGAAGAATGTGACGGCGTTCACCAATGGTGCTTCGGCCGACCTGGTCATTGGTCAGCCGGACCCTTACTCGACTGCGTGCAATTCCGACACCGGCGGAGGCAATCCCACCGACGACGACCTGTGTAATCCCTATGGCGTCGCGGTTGATGCCGCCGGCAACCTCTACGTCGCGGACGCAAACAATAACCGGGTGCTCAAATACACCGCGCCATTCGCCGGATGCGGTTCGTTCCCCTGCGTTGGTGGGGCCGCCAATATGGTGTTCGGGCAGGGCGGCAGCTTCAATTCGAATACCGCGAATAACGGCGGCGAGCCGAGCGCGAACAACCTCAACTCCCCTTGGGGGGTTGCGGTGGACTCAAACGGCAACCTCTACGTCGCCGACACGGTCAATAACCGCGTGCTCGAATACAACGCACCGCTTACGAACGGCGCCGCTGCCAATCTGGTGTTCGGGCAGGGCGCCATCTTCACTTCGAATACCGGGAATAACGGCGGGGCGAGCGCGAACAGCCTGTACCTTCCCGTTGGGGTTGCGGTGGACGCAAGCGGCGACCTCTACGTCGCCGACTACTTCAACAGCCGCGTCCTCGAATACAACACGCCCCTGACCGTAACCGCGACCCCCGGCAGCGGCGACACCACTGCGGACCTCGTGTTCGGGCAGGGCGGCAGCTTCACCTCGCATACCCCGAATTATGGCGGGCTGGGCGCTAGCAGCCTCAACTACCCCTTTGGGGTTGCGGTGGACGCAAGCGGCGACCTCTACGTCGCCGACTACCTCAATAGCCGCGTCCTCGAATACAACACGCCGCTCACGAACGGCACCACCGCCAATCTGGTGTTCGGGCAGGGCGGCAGCCCCACCTCGAGCGGGTGCAATTCCGACACCGAGGGAGGCAATCCCACCGCCAACGACCTGTGTTATCCTTGGGGGATTGCGGCGGACGCCGCCGGCAACCTCTACGTCGCCGACACCTCCAACAACCGCGTGCTCGAGTACGACACTCCGCTTGCACCCAATATCACTGCCGACGTTGTGGTGGGGCAGCCGGACTTTCTGCACAACCTGCCAAACTTCCCTGACCAATACGCGCTTTACAATCCATTCGCGGTCACGATCGACACCAGCGCAACGCCCAACCGGCTTTATGTCGCGGACGAGAGCAACTCGAGGGTGCTGGGCTGGAAGGATGTGACGGCGTTCACCAATGGCGCTCCGGCCGACCTGGTCATTGGTCAGCCGGATTTCCTGTCGGTTGCCTGCAACACTGGCGGCACGAGCGGGAGCAGCCTGTGCTATCCCTACGGGATTACGGTGGACGCAAGCGGCAACCTCTACGTCGCGGACTATGTCAACAGCCGGGTTCTCGAATACACCACCCCATTCGCCGGATGCGTTTCGTTCCCCTGCGTTGGGGGGTCCGCAAATATGGTGTTCGGGCAGGGCGGCAGCCCCATCTCGACTGGGTGCAATTCCGACACCGACGGAGGCAATCCCACCGCCAACGACCTGTGTTATCCATACGGCGTCGCAGTTGACGCTGCCGGCAACCTCTACGTCGCTGACGCAAGCAATAACCGCGTGCTCGAATACAACGCACCGCTTACGAACGGCGCCAACGCCAATCTGGTGTTGGGGCAGGGCGGCATCTTCACCTCGACTGGGTGCAATTCCGACACCGACGGAAGCAATCCCACCGCCAACGACCTGTGCGAGCCCAGCGGGGTCGCGGTAGACGCAAGCGGCGACCTGTACGTGGCAGATAACGGCAACAGCCGGGTGCTCGAGTACAGCACGCCGCTTACGAACGGCGCTGGCGCAAATATGGTGTTCGGGCAGGGTGGCAGCCTCACCTCGAACGGGTGCAATTCCGACACCGAGGGTAATCCCACCGCCAACGACCTGTGTTATCCCTATGGCGTCGCAGTTGATGCTGCCGGCGACCTCTACGTCGCCGACAACAGCAATAACCGCGTGCTCGAATACAACACACCGCTTACGAACGGTGCCACCGCCAATATGGTGTTCGGTCAGGGTGACAGTTTCACTTCCAGCGACTGCAACTTCGGCGGGACGAGCGCCAGCCCGGGGAGCCTGTGCGGTCCGAGTGGCGCCGCGGTGGACGCAAGCGGCAACCTCTACGTCGCCGACACAACCAACAACCGGGTGCTCAAGTACAAGACGCCGCTGACTGGGACGACCGCAACTGCAACGGCAACCGCGACCACAACCGCAACGGCCACTGCGACCCCAACACGGACTATCGCTGCGACCGCAACACCGACCCGGACTGCAACGGCCACTGCGACCCCGACGCGAACCGCAACTGCAACTGCGACGCGGACCGCAACTGCGACCGCGACGCGAACCGCAACCGCGACGCGAACCGCAACTCCAACTGCGACGCGAACCGCAACTGCAACGGCAACCGCGACACGAACCGCAACTGCAACGGCAACCGCGACACGAACCGCAACTGCGACCCCGACGCGAACCGCGACACCGACTGCCACTGCCACGCCTAAGCCTGGCTTTTTCTCGCTAAACGAAGAGGGGCTCCTGTTCGACCCCCGCAGGGTCGGAACGACTAGTTCGTCCCAGACCATCACAGTCACGAACAACAGCGGGAATCAGATCAGTTCGCTGTCGCTTTCGATTACCGGAGACTTCGCGAAGTCCACGAATTGCGGCTCGATCCTCGCGGGTCACGCGTCCTGCAACGTGTTGGTGACGTTCCATCCGACCAAGACAGGCATCCGCACTGGAACACTCACCATCACAGGCACCGCCAGCAATAGTCCACGGACAGTCTCTCTGTTGGGCTTGGGGTACTGACCAGGTACGGCCAGCGGTGTTTGTGGAAGGGATGAGCCGATGGGAGGCGGCGCGGCGATTTCCCTTGAGGATGTTGCACTTGATGGCGTTAGCTATAAGCTTGAGCGGTGTGGTGGAGGTCGAAGGGTGCAGCGCGGTGCTGGCGGGATGCTCATGCGGCGCGGGGGCGGCTCCGCCTGGGCTGCTCGACCGGATTCGCCTTCTAGCGCTCGGGCGCGATCGTCTCGGGGCAGTTGCGAACCGCGTTGAAGATCGTCGGCGAACGCGCAGCCGATCGTCATCGTAAATCGCGCGGACGTCTGAGAACGCGCCGTCACCGGCCAGCGTCAGCGCCGCATCTTGTCCAGCAGCGTGGTCTGCTCGGCGCCGAAGGTTCCGTCCGGCCCGGTCATCAGTCCGCACGAATCCCACGGCAGCAACTCCATCCGGTTAGCGAGGCGAGATCGCGCAGCACGTTGCCGGCGATGAACCACGTGCCATGCATGTTGAAGATGCCGAGCGCGCCGATCGAGCGTCCAGCGCGCACATGGTCCAGCGTCGCCCGCATGATGTCTCGCGCGCTTCGCGATCGTCGCCGCAGCTCCGGCGTTGTCCCTCGAGCGCGCGTCGACCAGACCCATCGCGACTGCGCCGCGTTCCAGTACTCGCATACCCAATGTCAACACTCGCCCGCATGGTACGCCCAGCCGCATCGTGCTCGCGCCCGTCCCCGCCCTTCAACCCAATACTTCCCACAACACCCTCCCCCCACCCACTCCCCTCACCACATCCTCCCACTCCCCATACTCTCTCCCTCCCAGCCACTACACCCCCACCACCCCTCCCGCCGGATCCCGAGGAGCTTTGCGGCATGGGCTCCTGGCTCGGTCATCGGTCGGGTGCCCTTTCCATGCAGCTTCCTATTTGCCGAAACTGTCTCCACCCTGTTCGTCCCGCACTAATCACGCAGGCACCCCGGCCCGCCATTCCGGCGTCAGAGCTTTGCGTATCCGGTTGCTGGATGTCCATCACGCGTCAGGTCAGATGTCGCCTCTTCGCTTTCCAAGATTCTTAGTATTGGAGCTGCGCCCGCTGCGGTCAACCGGCCATGGGTTCGAAAACAGACAGAATCTGCTCCGCATGCCGCTTAGTTCGGAGTTCGATTGACCTCAGGGTTTGATGTCAATTCGCTGTGCCGTCCCTAGTAGCGGCGCGCTTGTCCCATCAGATGTCTGGCGCTAACCTCGGGCAACAGCGCCGCAGCCGGAGAACCCAACACGCCGATGACTCAATTCAACATTATCTCCGCCACGCAGGAACCTGACCTGTCGACCGCGATGAAGGTCGTCTATCAGTGGAACTACGGTTCCGAAGTCGAGGAGTTGCGCCGTTTGTACGTCAAGGCTCTGGAGGCGCAGTGGATCGCTGAACGCGACCTCGACTGGGAGCGGCCGATCGATCACATTGCGTTGGCTGCCACGCCGCTCGGAATCGGCTTTCCGGTCGAACAGACCTCGTACTGGCGCTCGCTCAGCGCGGAAACGGTATGGGAGCTGAAGAAACGGATGGCGAGCTTTCGCCTGAGCAACTTTCTGCACGGCGAGCAGGGCGCCCTGATGGTCGCCGCGCAACTGGTGAATGCAGTGCCGCACACCGACGCCAAGTTCTATGCGGCGACCCAGACCATCGATGAGGCGCGACATGTCGAGGTATTCGCGCGCTATATCCAGAAGCTCGATATGGTCCGGCCGATCGCGCCTAACCTCAAAGGCCTGCTCGACAGCACGCTGGAGACCGGCGACTGGGCCAAGAAGCTCGTCGGCATGCAGATCGTGGTCGAGGGGCTCGCGCTCTACAGCTTCCGTGAGATGCGCAATCTCACCGAGGAGCCGCTGCTGAAGGAGATTCTCACCTATGTCGGGCGCGACGAGGCGCGTCATCATGCCTACGGCGTGCAGTACGTTGAACGGTGTGTGCCCTGCCTTTCGGCGGCCGAGCGTGAGGAACTCGAAGACTTCGCCTTCGACGCCGCCGTCGCCATTATCGGCGGCCGCAATCAGGCCGGATTCATGGCCGCGCTGCTGCAAAGCTGGGCCGAGGCGGGCATCGACACCGCTGAGCTGATGGCCTGCGCGCAACGCGAGCGCGACCAGTTGACCCGCGCGTCACGTCCAGGGCGCCGGCGCGGACCGGTGTCGGGGTTCGTGCTCCCGACCCTGCGCCGCTGCGGGTTGCTCAGCCGGCGTATCGCCGGCCGCTTTCACGAAGTGCTGCAGGAAAATCTCGGTAGCCAGGTAGTAGGGAACAGCGTCGAAGAGTTCATGCGATGGATTCCCGACCTGCCCGAGGATACCGCGGCCTGGGTATTGGGCGAGCTCGAATAGCACGCTTGATTCGCAGCACGAGCATCCGCGCTCCGGAACTGCACCCGTGCCTGTTCAAAACTCGGCAGAGCAGAGCCTCGATAGAACCGTGCCCTCGATGGTGACATCGAGCAGGGTGTTGAAGAAGGGGCGAATTTTGAAGATTCGATACGAAGGCCGCCGGCACAATCTCAATAGAAGTATTCCCGGTGCGTCATGAACCGATGCGGGACAATCCAACGCTGCGAGATTACTCCCTGGTTGATGAACCACGTGTCGTGCTGCGGCCGCTCAGGACTGGGGGTAAAGAAAATCGTCGAGTAACCGCTTTGCACGTCTTCATCGACCAGCGCAGTCTGAAACAGCCGGTCGAACGAATAGACGGCAGCTTTCGAGTCGGGATATTCCCGGTCGCGCACCGTATTGAAGATCGCGAGCGTCTTCCAGAGCTTCCCGTCGTGGTCGTATTGATCCGACGCGGTGATGAACCATCCCTGCGAATCAATATACAGAATCCGCTTGGCGACCGCCGGAATGTCGGCAAATCGGCCCGGCCTGCGCGCATCGGCTTCGATTACATACACGTGGCGCAGCTCCCAGTCCTCTGGACATATGGTACGACCGCCGTCGGCCTCGCATGACTTGGCGGGAAGCGACTTCGCGTGCACGACCGCCAGTATCTCCTTCTCGCCCAGGAACTTGAAATCAAAGTCCTGGAACCTGCCGGCGAAGCCGAACAGCGAATTCAGGTCCAGGTTGCCAAAGAACGCATTGCCCAGCAGATAACTCGAGGGTCCCATGCCCGGAAACTCCCCGTACCATCGCGACATCGACGATACATCTGACCATACGAGGTCCGACCGCTTGGGGCTCGAGTATCTGTAGCGCACCATATAGGTCCATGGGGTCTGCCAGAAGGGCGGCTCGATCGGAACGATGATCGGACCGAGCGCCATACGCTCCATGATTCCCGTATCTCCGTCGTAGTCAGTGGGAGCCGGGGCTACTTCCTCACGACCGAGATTCCGATAGACAGCAAGATGTCCTATCGGATAGACCGCGAACGGATTGCCAGGATGGCCCGGCGCGAAGTTCTGGACCTCCGTGTCCTCTGAGTCGAGATCGTCGGTATAGGCCGGACCGAACTGGAAGTTCCACATGACCTTCTGCGCGATCCTTGGATCGTTCGCATCAAGCATCGGGAACGGCAGGCCGGCCAGGTAGTTAGTTAATTCGCCGTCGGGGCCCAGCCGCACCTGCGGGGAATGTTGCTCGGTGGAGCCCAAGAAGGGAGCCGGCCAATTATAGTCCTTGGTCGGGACGATCTTCATCTCCATACCCTGGCGCACCAGCACATAGTTGCCTGGGCTGACGAGGTCGGCGACCTTGGCGGCGTTGGCCTTGGTGATGACGTCGCCGGGCTTGATCCCGACCGCGGTCGCCGGCCCCGGCTCGGCAGCCATGGCTGGCGCGGCGCTAGATATCAACATGGTGATTGCGATTGCGAGCGGTAGCGCGCGGTTCATAGACCACCTCCCAGCGCTAAGGACATGGGCACGCGATGCCCGGAAATGCCCCTTTTCACCAGCAGTTCCGTGGACAGCAACACCAGCAGTGGCTGCGTCCGCTGAAATGATTCCCAGCCGTGAGACTACCACGCGTCGCGGGATAGACTCTAGATCATTTGCTAGAGCGACAGGGAAGCGAACAGTGATGAATTCCGGCGCGACTCTCCATTTAGGTGATTTTGTTGCTATTACAGTCACGCGCATTTCCGCTAATTCTGATGCATGATACTTACGAACAATTCAACAAAGCGTTTTCGACCGATGAAGTCTGCAAAGCCTACATCGTCGCTAAGCGCTGGCCCGATGGCGTGCGATGCCCGCGCTGTAAGCGGAAAGAAAAGGTCTATGCGCTCAAGACTCCGTTCCGCTGGACTTGCTGCAACAAAGATTGTGGCGGCCGTGCGGGCTACCGTTTCAGCGTGACCACTCATACGATCTTCGAGGACACAAAAGTCTCGCTGCGGATTTGGTTTCAGATCGGGTACTTGATGCTGGACTGTGAAAAAGGGTCTCAGCTCGCTGCAAGTCCGGCGCGTGATCTTCGGCGAGGATTCGGAACTGACTGGCGCACCGCTTGGTACATCTGCCATCGCTGGCGCGCTGCGATGAAAGGCGACGTGATGCCGCTGACTGGCGAAGTCGAAGTGGACGAGACTTTCATCGGCGGCAAAGAAAAAAACAAACACGCCAGCCAACGCAAGCATGTTGGCACTGGCAGGCGCAGGCAAAGTCGCGGTCATCGGCGCTATCGCTCGCAAGGGAATGGTCGTCGCGCAGGTTGATCCAAAACACCGATACCGCAACGCTCGATAGTTTCGTTCGCCAGACCGTTTCCAAAGACGTGAAGCTGATCGCCACCGATGAGTATTCAGGATACCGCTTGCTCGGCAATTCGCTGCCGCATCGCGTGGTCGCCACGGTCGGGGCGAGTACGTGGTCGGGACCACTCACACAAACACAATCGAGGGCTTCTGGAGCCTGTTCAAGCGCGGAGTCATCGGCTCTTATCACAAAATCAACAAAGAATATCTGCCGCTCTACGTGAACGAGTTCGCGTGGCGCTTCAATAATCGCGAAAACCCGAACGCATTTGCCGACCTGATTACGACGTGCAGTAACTAGCCGTTCGGATTTGGAAGCGCTAAAGTATCGCGGTGGCTTCCACAAAGCGCAATGGCCGCACCGGCCCGCAAAAAAGTACGTTCCAAGCGAAAAACAGCTCGCAAGCGACGAAAAGTTGCGCGATGAATTGCGCCACTTCGATCTAAAGAAATTCGATAAGGCGCTCGAAAAAGCGCTGAAGTCGGATGCGCGCTAGTGAGATCGCTTATGGCGTATTCGCGGCCATAGCGTTCGCGCTCTGCCTGTATTTCGGATTGATTCATCTGATCTGGCAGGATGTCGCGATCTTCGCGGTGTGCGCTGTGGCGTTCATTGGAGCGACAATCCTCGCTCGGCGCTCATGAGCCTTAAGGCGTCGTCACTGAAAGCTTCTGAGAGAGGTGCCGCATAAAGGCTTTCACAACACTCCACACATCCTCGGCTTCTTCCGGGTCGTATCTTCTCTCGACATGCATTGTTGGATTGCGCCACGCGTCCTTCACAGCGCGCAAGTTGGCATGTGCGGCAGAGAAGAACTCCTCGTCCTTCTGCCATTCGGGACTGCGTTCACTTAGAGGCTTTTGAAGTTCCTTATCTCCGCGCGCTAATATTCGCTCCCAGGTTGGATTTGTTTTAGGGTCCAACCCTGGATCGTCCAGCGATGCGCCCAACGCTCGCAGGCCAACTTCCATCACGCGCATCAAATGAAATACCGTGGCTGTTCCCCTGCCTAGTAAGAGACAATATGCAGCATCTCCAATATCCCCGTTGGCTGGTGAAAAATGTGAAGCAACCTCGTCGCCGAAGGGGGCTCGCTGTCTAAATTGCAGCGCACGCTCTGCCGGAATAATCCATAACAAAGTCTCAGCTAGCTCATCTTCTGTGCGGCTATACAATTCCTTAGCGACCGTGCGCATGTCAGCCCACTAGAACTGAGGATCATCCAGCCCCGTTTGCCATCTTCCGATGGTAGCGACAGGCCCTCTTGCTCCTAACTTCTCAAGCATATCGCGCCACTCTCGAAGCCTGTCTTTCGCTTTCGCTCGATCTCTATCGTCGAGAACCCGCTGCTTGATCGTCTCTTCCGGCCCATAAATTGCCGCAGTGCCTCTAAGAAGCGACGCAAGCCGAAAGAGATAGTCGCCACGCAGCCACATTAGAATATCCAATAGAGAGACGAGTCCTTGCCGTTTCTGCTGCCATGGCGGACGCTCAACGACCGCTTGATAATTACGTTCACAATTACTGAACATTTTCCCCTTCCCTTAGGTGACTGTCAATACAAACAAAATCACCCTATTTAGGGCGATTATGTTGCTATCACCCACAGGCCGCTATGCTCATATTATGAGCCAAACAGGAGCTGCCGTGAGCCTCGATCATCTTCACGGCATTTTGCGCGAGGATTTCAGCGAGTCTCCACTTAGGAATCTCTGTCCAGTGACCTGTGCAGAGGTTCCTTAGTTGGCGCTGCCGATCGTACCCGCATAGCGGCGTTGCAACTGCGCCATTCGGCCGAACAGGTCCATGATGTTGCGCGGTGAGTGATCGTCATTTATCTCGCGAAAAATCGTATCCACCGTTACTGCCAGCCGCTCCGCATCTTCCCAGGCGCCGAATGAGCCCAGCGCGATATTCTGTGCAGCGTCCCATGAATTCATTCCCGCGGCATGACGTTTGCGTGCTTCCTGGTCGACGTAGACCAGATAATCCTGCATCCGCTTGACGCCAGCCTTGTCGGTGATCGGGCCATGGCCGGGGACAACCACGTCGACTTCCAGGCCCAAAATTCGGTCGCAGGCTTTGATCCAGTTGCTCACGGGACCCGCCCATGCGATCGGAGTCCCATCTATGAACAGAATATCGCCCGTGTAAACGACCCGATTCGCAGGGACAAAGGCGATCACGTCGCCCGCTGTGTGCGCCGGCCCCACTTGGATGAGCTTTACCTGCTTGTCGCCGACTTTGAGCGTTTCCTCTCCGGCAAAGGTCCGGTCGGGCAGCCTGAATGTCACGCCGGCGAAATCGAATGCGCCAAAGATTCTCTTGAAAAAAGCTCCGACCTCTCCCATTGCGGCGGTGTTTTTCATCAGCTGGGCGAGCATCTGCGGATTACCCTCTTCGCGCATCTCGTGCGCCGCCGCTTCCGACGCGATAATCTCCGCATTTATCGCAAGCCGATTGCCAAAGGTGTGATCGCCGTTCGAATGTGTGTTCACCACCACGCCAATGCGATCGGCGCCAAAGCCGGTCGCGTCCTGCATCACGCCAAGCATCTCGGCGGTCAGCCGTTCGTCGAAAAGCGTATCGACCAACAGCGATTGATCTCCGTCGGTAATCAACCCGGCGTTGCTGTAGCCCCAGGTACCTGACGGCTGCAGGTATGCATACGCGCCACGTCCAAGGTCATGCAGACCTTTGGTGAATTGCCATTTGCTCACGACCTTTCTCCTGATGGCCCGGGTACCGGCGCCCGTAAGTCTTTCATGCGAAATTTCCCCAGCGCCAGCTCCCCAACATTGAAGCCTCTATACAACGCGTCGCTGTTTCCATGGCACGCATACGCGCGGCGAGAACACTATCGATGGCCTCGCTCATGCGATCTATCTCCTCAGCCGCGTTTTACGATTCGGTTGCGAAGGACGCCGATCTTTTCGATTTCCAGCTCGACCGTGTCGCCCGGCGCCAAAAGGCGCCCATGCTCGAGCCCGCAGCCGCCGCCAACCGTCCCGGAGCATATCACCTCGCCGGGATAAAGCGTTTCGCTCTGGCTGACGTGCGCGATGCAGTCCTCGAAACGATGGTGCATGGTCGATGACGAACCGCGAGACAGTTGCTCGCCGTTGACGCGGGCGGTCATCGTCAGGCTGTAAGGCTCGATCTCATCGGCCGTCACGATGCATGGACCCAGGATGTTACCCGTGTCAAAGTCTTTCCCTTTCGCCGGGCCGAGCGAACCCGTCATTTCCCGCATCTGGTAGTCGCGGGCGCTCACGTCGTTGAAAATCGTGTAGCCGAAGATGTGCTCTCGTGCACGCTCGCGTGAGATGTCAACGCCGCGCTTGCCGATCACTGCGGCCAGTTCCAATTCGTAGTCGAGCACATGGGCGTAGTGGGGCCAGATTACCTCTTCGTCCGGCCCAACCACCGACATTCGATTGCATTTGTAATAGACGGGAATTTCGTACCAGACAGGGGGAATCGTGAAACGGCCAGAGGCTTCCAGTTGGGCGCGCGCCTTGGCCGGATCTGCTGCTCCTGCGGCGGCCACATCGATCGCCCTTGCGAGGCTGTTTTTCAGGTGCTCCTCAAAGCACAAAAAATCCCGCATCTGAACCGGCCGCGGCAGTGGTGCTTTCAGGCGAACATCGCCAAATGGCAGCACTCCATCGCCGCCGGAACGCGCGTGCTCGAGCGCAGCGTGCGCAATCTCGAGTGCCGGCGGACCACCTTCGATTACTGCCTGCATCGAGGACAACTGCGGCGCAATCTTCCCGGTCCTCATCCGATGCGCCTCAGCCAGGTCAGCTACTCGCGAGTCGCCATCGAACAAGGCGCCGAGCCTTTCTTCTCCGCTTTTGTTTGCAAACGTCACCAAGCGCATGATTCCGCCTCGCCGCAGACTTTTCGCCGTTGCGTGGCCATATTATGTGGTTCTGAAGAAATTGAAAAATGGATTTCTTTGATAATCAAAATCCAAACGTGAATCAGGCCTTGACCGAAGCGATGGCAGGCAAGCCCGTATCGGAGCCTGTGACGCGCCCTTACGGATGCTCAGTGAAATACGCTAGCGAATAGAAGATCAGCGCCCGCGGGCGCGGCTATGTTAGCTAATCATCTATCAGACGCCGTAGATCGTGCGATCGATCAGCGCGCCCTTACCCGCTTGTCGGCCGATTTGCTAGGGTAGTCACGATGGACGGAACATTCCATTCGAAGGCAGCTTCCGTCAACACCGACAGCCAGGCGCAATGCAGCCGAATCGTCATCGTCCTCATGATTGACGGACTTTCAGAAGCGATGCTCGATTCAGTCGCAACTCCCAATTTTGCCAGGATTCGGACCGAAGGCGTGTGGACCCATCACTTGGCGCCGGTCTTTCCTTCGATCTCCGAGCCGAACTGGGTTTCAGCTTCCACGGGCTGCTGGCCCGAAAATCATGGTGTGGTCAGCGCCCAGTTCATCGATCCTCGCCTGGGGCTGTTCAATCATGACGTCGATGCGGACTGGCTCGCCGGAGGCGAGCTCCTGCATCAGGTCGCCGAGCGCCAAGGGGTCAGGACGGCCGCACTCGGATGGTTTGGGCGATACTCGAGGAGTCGCGGAGCGCTAGCGACCTATGTATCGCCTGAGCGGAAAGTGCCGTGGCAACTCTCGGAGTATGCCAGCGAGCCGAAACGGACGGGTGAGATCATCGACTATCTGGAAATGCCCGGAGATCGGCGGCCGCGCCTGATCCTGGGATACTTCGCTCAGCCAGACGAGGTAGTTCATAGCGACGGGCTCCATTCGGATCGGGCGCGTGCGGCGATCATCGGGGCCGACAGCGAAGTGGGTAGGCTGCTGGAAGCGATCAATCGACTCCCTTACAGGGACCAAGTCACGTTGTTCATCATGTCGGACCATGGCCATCTCCCAGTCACGCACCTCATCAATGTTCGGCGAATCCTGAGCCGACATGGCATTCGCGGGCGCGACGTAACCACCGGGACGACGAGTTTCATCTACTTTGACGACAAGTCGCAGGTCGATCGCGCTTACCAGGTGCTCGCTACGTATCACGAGTTCGACGTACTTCGCCGCGATAATCAGCCGGAATTCGCGCAGCTCGGGCAGAGCGACCGAGTAGGCGACCTGATTCTTTCGGCGCATCCGGGTTACTACATGGTCGATCCTGATCTTGCGCCCTGGTATTTGAAACCATTGGCGACATTTGGCCGCGACATCTATCCGAGTCCCTTTTTGGGTGTCGGATTAGTATCGGCTCATGGCTACCCTCCCGACACGCCGGGTATCCATGGGATTCTCTACGGCTGGGGGAGCGGACTCCCACGCGGCCGTGAGGTCAAGGGCGCGCGCATGATCGATGTTCATCCGACTGTGACCCGTTCCCTGGGAATCGAGCCTGGACGCCTGGTCGACGGCGTCCCTCTTGAATTTTAAAAGAAAGCAGCGCAGCCAGGGTGCGGGTGGCCGCAATGGCGCGAAAGCCTGATGATCGTCCAGCCTGAGACGGTCTTGCTATGGGCGTTCGCCGTGGCGGATGCGCGCTTCGATCGCATCGAGGGCAACTTCGCAATCGGCGACCGCATCGATTACTTCATGCGCGCTGGCGGCAGATAGCTGAATCCGGGCATTCTCGAGCCGCATCGCCTGCTCTGCGGGTGCCAGCGCCGCGAAGTCTTCGGCGGACAGGCCGATCATGTTGCCGGTGCGGGCGACGCCAATGGTCCACACGCCCGCCCGCAATCCTTCCTCGATATCGACGGCGGTGTCGCCGATTTTTACGATGGCCTCGAGCGGCTCGACCTGGAGGCGGATGGCGTTGGCGAAGATCATCCAGGGATGCGGGCGCCCGCCACCGACATCATCCGGAGTGATCACGCAGTCGGGCTGGTAGCCCTGCTCGGCGGCGGGACGCAGGATCACGTCGAGCATCGAGCGCGTGTATCCGGTAGTGCTTCCGATCTTGATTCCGTGTTTGCGGAGGCGCGCAACGGTTGCCGCTACTCCATCGATCACAGCAGAATATTTGACCAGGCATTCGAGTTGAAGCGGCACGAAGTTCGCGAACAGACTCTCGACGTCCGCCTCGGTTGGCTCGTGCCCGACAGCGTCGCGCCATTGGGCCGAGACGTTTGGCCCGAACAGTATCTTTCTGATGTGGTCCTTTTTGAGGACGCCCATGTCGCGCCGCGCTTCTTCCTCCGAGATGGGAACGCCACGGCCGGCAAACACTTGTTGCAGAACGCGGACCGGCGCGATGTTGCCATGATCGACCGTCGTTCCGGCCCAATCGAGAATGACGGCTTTCACCGGTCCCGAATATGATCTCATCCGCGCGGCAGCGCTTCGGATCGGCGGCATCATTATATGTTCATCTCGCCAATCATCTGTTCGGCCAAACCAAACGACAGCGTCATCCCGGAGCCGCCGACAGCAGTGACGATGCGAACCCCGGGCGCGGCGTCGATCGCGACCCAGGATTTGTCCGGGTGCTTCGCGTACACGCCGTACCATCGCTGCGCGATCGATAGATCCGGTGCAATCAGAAAGGTGCGCACGTTTTGCAGCACGAGTTCGTCGATTTCGGTTTTGTTGAAGACGTCGACGGCGAGACCATACTCGTGGGAATCCCCCAGGGTCAGCGCGCCGTCCGCGGTCTGCGAAACCAGCGTATGAATGGCCCAACGATCATAGTCAGCCAGTTCGCGCGCGACGCGCTCCTTATATTTCGGCAACGTCGTCGTGCAGATTTCAAATGCTGGATAGAAGCGCAGCGTGAGACCCGCGGCGAGAGCCGGGCCAAGCTCCCAGCCATTTTTCTGCGGCGCGGTGTGCATCATCTGCAGCTTGCATCGATCGATCGCGCTTCCCGCGAACAATTCCGGATAGAGTGTTTCGAAATCGTCGCCGCTGCAAACAATTGCCTGCGCGGCCAGCCAGATGTCCGACCCGGCTTCGATGCGCGGCAATTGAATCGACCGCACAGCGCTCCCGAAGCGGAACTGAACGCCAAATTTCTCAGTGAGAAACGCCGGCAGCCGGGCAAGAATATCCCGCGGATCGACGGTGAGTTCGGTAGGACTCCAGATGCCGCCGAGAAGTCCTTCGGGATTAACCGCCTGGCTCTTCCTCAGTACGTCGGCGGGCGAAAGCCACGTGCAGGCGTAACCGAAGCCAGGCGCGTGTTCGGCGAACTCGCGTGCCACCTCGGCCTCGTCCTGATGGTAAACGACGTGAAGCGAGCCGTTCGGACGATACGGCGATCCGGATGCGTCGAGGATCTCCTGCCACAGTTGGCGACTGCGCATCGCCATCTGATGAACCGCGCCGGCTCTTTGTCCGATCGGCCAGATCATGCCGAAGTTGCGCACTGACGCTCCTAGTGCTCTGGGAGTGCGCTCGAAGACGACGACCGATCGTCCCCGTTTTGCGGCGAAGTAAGCATGGGCGAGGCCGAGGATGCCGGCGCCGACGATTGCAACGTCCGTATTTCGATTTGCGCTTATCGCAATAGGGCGGGTGCTATTAGGCGTGGTATCTCTCCATGGTAACCGTGGTTGCCGATGGTCATACTAGTGTGCGTATGGATTTATTCGAAATTGAACTCTACCCGCTTGCTGTGGAGCACAACGGCAAACTCGCGATGACGATCATCGTCTGAGCAAATTCAGCACTGATGAGCAGCCTTCCTACGGTGGACCGATTTTTGATATCGAGCAAGAACCAGATACTCTCTTGAATCCATTGCCAACTTGTCCAAAAGCGTCCGACGACGTACACTCCGCGTTGCGAACAATCGTGTAGAAGCCGGCAATCCACCGCGGTGAGATCGTGCGCCTCTCGATGATGACACTGTTGCTCGCGTTCGACTATCGTGATCGACGGGGCGCCGGCGGCGTGTTCTAACGACCGTAACCAAGATCTTCAACCGTGCCGAGAGCCGACGCGGATCCTGAGCCTGATCGACCGTGGAGAGACACATGGCGGAGACGAACGGCGACATCACGCTGCTGCGTTGGGAGACGCTGACGAAACGGCGTTTCGACGAGCTGGATCGCGCCCGGTGCGTCGTGCTGGTCACCTGTTCGCCGATCGAAGTGCACGGCCCGCATCTGCCGCTGGGCGCCGACGCCCTCGAAGGCGAGGGTCTGGCGGAGCGGATGCTGCCGATGCTGCCCGAACGTCATCGTCAGCGCACGTTCCTCAAACTGCCCTTCATCTACACCGCAACCGACGTCGTCCCTCATCCCGGCTCACTCTTCTTTCGCCCGTCCACAACGATCGCGGTGCTCGAAGATCTCGGCCGCTCGCTGGCAGCGCAAGGGTTTCGTGACGTGCTGGTGTCGAACTTTCACGGCAGCCCGCGTCACTTCCTCGCCATCGAGACGGCCTGTGAGCGCGTCAGCCGCGAGCGCGGCATCCGCATGGTATCGGTCTTTTCCGTCATGCTGAGCCGGCTAACCGGCGGCGGCTCGGAGCTGGACGATGTGCTCGGCGGCTTGCCGGGTGTCAATCGCGACGATCTGGTCGGCGATACGCACGCCGGCCTGGTGGAGACTGCGCAACTGCTCGCGCTCCATCCGGAGTGGGTTGAACGCGACTACGCGAGGCTGCCGCAGCAGACGGTTAAGAGCTGGCTCGCCGAGCGCGGCGATCCGTTACCCGCCATGGGGCGCGGCGACTCTCCGGGAATTCTCGGGATGATCAAGGCCATTCGCGGCGACCTGCGCTTCTTTCGCGCCAAGACCTACTCCGGGGCACCGGGTGCGGCCTCGCCAGAGCTGGGAGATCGGATTCTCGACACGCTCGCTTCGCACACGGCCGCCGTCGTCGCCGAGATTCTCGACGGCACGTTGGCGCCTACGGAATGGCATTCCCCGTTGTGGCCGCGCCGCTTTCTGTTCGTGCATCCGTGGATGGTGCGGTTAATCAACCGGATCCTCAGCATTCCGGAGGGGATCGGGTGAGAGATGGGAATGAATCAGAAGCACGCCGTTACTTGGCAGGGATCGGCGAGATGGCGCTTGCTTGCTTCGCTGCTTGCGCGGCCTTCGCGAGGCCATCGCGACTGAAATCCATTACGAGAAGCCGCATGAAAGTGTTTCCTCGCGGCGGCTCGGAAAGTTTGCTGGGATAAGGGAAATAGATCTCTCTGGCGAAGCCGCGGTAGCGCTCGATCGTAGGTTTCAAAGCTTCGTAAGAGCCGGTGACGCCCACGGCCATCTCATCGTTGGCCGCGGGTCCGAGATACAGTCCATTTCCAGTTCTAATGTCGCGATCGCTGACCCAGCCAGAGGGCAGCAACCGACGCGATTGAAGCTCGAAAGGCGTCAGCTTTGAAACTTCGCCTCCGTTTGCGACGTATTGTTGCGCAGCGATCAAAAGCGCATCGAATCGAGCGGTATCGAGCCGGGTTTCCATCTCGGTTGCGGTAAGCGTCCGGTAGCGCGCCAACATCTCGGCCGGGACGCGGTAGATATACACGCCGCCGGCATGTTGGAAGCTGGCAGCAAGGGTGGACATCAGCGGTTTCCAGAGAGGCCATGCTTCGTCAGTGACTAGTACGGCGCGCACGTCATGGGTCGAGAGAAAAGCCTTCAACTGATCTTCCGCATCCGGAATAGCATCTTTATGATAGAAAGTAATTGGTAATCGGCCAGGCTAAAAAAGCGTCCGGTGGAGCCGACGTGTAGCCACCTGCCATCCGGTAATACATATCGCTCTCAGCCTGCCAGAGCATCGAGTTGCCAGTCATTCCGTAGGGAAGCACAACCACAGTCTCGTTCCTAATCAGATATTGTTTGAATAGCTCAGTAGTGAAGAACTCCGGAGACGCGTTGGCTGCAACCCAATATCCGCTCAACGGGTTAGGCAATAGAAAAAGAACGATCAAAGCAGTTGCCGCATACTTCCAAGGCATTGACATATCTCGGGCACTCAGAAGCAGGGACACAACCACAGCCAGCGCGAGGAATGGGTAGATCATGAACCGCGACGGAAGCGCGCTGTTCAAAAGCGGCAGATGAGTCGCGAGTTTCCACGGCATCCCTGGTCCGACGTGTCCTGCGAAATGTAGTCGAGGACCGATGGACAGTACGCAGATAACGCTCACAAATATGACCAGTGCTTTACCGATCGGATCGCCCCATCGCCGGTAGCCGAACCAAATTAGAACGATCAGAAGGGGCAGACACAGGTAGCCGGTCGGTTCTTTACGACCCTGCGTAAAGGTGTCCGACACCTTGATGAGCAAGCGGTTTGCGCCAACCAAAAGAGCGGGGCTTGGAATTAAGAAGTTGAGAGCGTCCACGGAGTAAGCCGTCGGCGAGTTTACCGGTTTGGTGGGAAAGCCAGAAGTGAACATGTAGTAGAAGTAGGGCGCCAGCAAGACTGCGACAAATGCCAAACTGATCGCGATAGGTTTGATCACCCGGGCGATGCGTTCTCTCAACTCATGCTCCGCTAGCGCATAGAAGACCAAGATACCGATTGCTCCGAATACCACGAGAGTGGCAAAGAGCTCAGTGGCGAGCAGGAACTGAGTAATGAATACCGCCGCAAGAAGGAGACTGAAGGTCGTGTCCCTGATATGATCGTCGAGCCTGAGCAGTACAAGATACACGGCGAGTGGGATTGGAAATACTAACAGGAGGTTCAAGTGTCCGATGGCGATATGGTAAAGAATATACGGTGAGAAACCGAATATGTATCCGCCCAGAAACGACGGCCAATAGCTATGCGATATGTACCGGCAAAGCAGGAATGCGCTCCAGGCGGCGAGCGCAGGGCATAGCAATACGAGCAGGTTGTAGGATGCCACGGGTCCCAGTGAGGCGGTCAGTGGATATGCCACAAAGCTTGCAAGTGGGATTGCCGCCGCCCATGAGAGATTGACGCCGAGCGGCGCCCAAACGGCTTTAGTGATGAATGGATTGATACCGGCGGCCACAGCGTGCGGCCACCAGACCAGCGACCAAACGTAGAATCCGGCGTCAGTGCTTTTGCCGAGCACAAAGGATGAGAGTCCTTCGAACAACGCGCGTCCAAAGAACAAGATCGCCAGTGCGAAGTAACCCGCAAGACTTAACAGGCCGCAAAGACCTATCGCACGATGTTCCCGCGCGCGATATTCCTGCGCTAGTCTCGCCATTTAAGTGGTGAATTCTCCGTTCCGTGGCGCACGCGCCGGAACCAAGGCGCGAACCGCCGAGCCCCATCGCTGCGAATCCGACTGGTCCATCCCACATTTTGAATCCTGATTCCGACTAGCATCGGCACCAGGCAGTTTGCAAACGCGAAGTTCGAGATCGGTGTGCGGTCGATAGCTGTGGCGCACCGCTCGCTATCCCGCAACTTTTCGTGTGTCACGTTCACTAACTCGGTGGGTAGAGGCGTGCTTACTTCTTGCGCGACGCCTTCGGCGGCTTGTGATCGCGCCGCTCCTGCCGCGCCGCAGAGTGATACTTGCGGCGAATTTCCGCAAGGTCCACTTGCGCCGACGGCAGCTTCAGGCCCATGTCTTCCATTGTGTCGGCAAGGATCTGGGAGACGGCCAGGTCGCGGAACCACTTGTGGTTGGACGGTATTACGTACCATGGGCCGTGCCTGGTACTCGTCTTTTCCATGGCGTCCTCGTACGCTTCCATGTAGTCCGGCCACAGCTTGCGCTCCGAGTAATCGGCCTCGCTGATTTTCCACTGCCGCATCGGGTCATCGAGCCGCTGCTTGAAGCGCTCGAGTTGCTCCTCCGGGCTGATGTGGAGATAGAACTTGAGAACGCGCGTGCCGTTGTCGTGGAGCATCTTCTCGAAGTCGTTGATCAGCTCGTAGCGCTTCGACCACACTGACTTCGGAACCAGCTTGTGCACGCGCACCACCAGCACGTCCTCATAGTGCGACCGGTTGAAGATCACGACTTGCCCTTTTTCGGGCGTATGCAGATGGGCGCGCCAGAGGAAATCGTGAGCCGCTTCGACCTTGCTCGGCTGCTTGAAGGAAAAGACCAACGTACCTTGCGGGTTCATGGCGGTGAACACGTGGCGCACCACGCCGTCCTTGCCGCCGGCGTCGAGCGCCTGCAAGACGACCAGCAGTGACTGGTTGCCGTCGGCGTACAGCAGATACTGCGCCTTGGCCATGCGCTCGACGTTTTTCTGGATCTCCGGCATCGCCCTCTCATGCGATTCGTCGTGCCTGTCTTTGAATTCCGGATCAATTTTGCCGAGCCGAACCTTGCTGCCGGGCTCGATGACGAATCGCTTGCTGTAGTTCATCGTTTCGCGGGTCCTCCTATGGCTTGGCTCCTCATGGCCTGCTGCAAAGATTAATCAGTGAGTATGCCTTGCGATCATCAGATCTTCATTGCCGGGTACGCTCCGAATCAAAGCACGACTATCCAGTGCTGCCTTAAGCGGTCGGAGCAGCCGCCTTGGCGGGGACTGGGGCCGGATGAAGGCTGGCGTTGACTCTTGCAAGGTGGCGCTGATGGCGTGCGGTCCCCAGATGCATCAGGCGGTAAACCTCGACCTTCACCATGTCGTTGATGAAAAACCATACGAGCGCATAGCCCCATACTAAGAGCGCGTACTTCCATCCCAGCGGCGTCATGCCCATCCGTAGACCGCGGCCAGGGTTCCGATGACCTGGGTTGTTTCGCAGGCAACGACCAGGCGCCAATTGGGCCACGGGCGCTGCCAAAACGTTCCCACGCTTCGCGTGATGTAAATGGTGAGGTGACCGGCGACCAGCAGCTTGAGGAAGATGAGGCTCTGAACCATGGGCCGGGGCAGGTGGAGGTACTTCTCTGCGATCCAGAAAAGGCCGAATGCAGAGATAACTCCCATCACGCCGAGCACCGAGCTGACCGTGAGTACGCGTTCCATGTCCCAGCGCACCGGGCGTGGAGCTACGATGGTATTGTCGTAGGCGATCATCATGATCGGGAAGTCATTGAGGACCGCGATGAGCACGATCATGACCGCGGTTACGGGGTAGAAGTTGAACACCACAATCGCGAGCGTCATGAAGAGCAGGACGCGGATTGTTTCCGAAATCCGGTAGATTGCGTAGCTGTTCATGCGCTCGAAGATCTTGCGCGCTTCTGCAATGGCAGCGGTGATTACAGAGAGACCTTTCGCCGTGAGCACCAGATCCGAGGCCGCACGAGCGGCGTCGGTCGCGCCGCTTACTGCGATGCCGCAATCGGCCTGCTTGAGCGCGGGAGCGTCGTTGACGCCGTCACCGGTCATTCCGACGATATGTCCACCCGCCTGAAGGGCCTTGACGATCTTGAACTTATGCTCAGGAAAAACCTGTGCGTAGCCGTCGGCCGCGTCTATCTTGTCGCTGTCGTCAGGCTTACCGTCGGGAAAAAGATCGCTCGCAACCGCGATGTTCGGTCCCAGCTTGAGTTCGCGCGATATCTCGCGCGCTATTGCGAGATTGTCGCCGGTTACCATGCGCACCTGCAGCCCCATTTTTCGCGCGGTCGCGATGGTCGAGGCTGAATCGTCGCGGAGCGGATCGGACAGAGACAGTAGTCCAAGGAATTCCCACTTTCCCTGCGCATCGGTGCGGGCAACGCCAAGGGTACGATAGCCTTTGGCCGCCAGATCGTTAACCTGTCCTTCAGCTTTTTTGCGCGCGTCCGCGTCGGGATGGACCAGATCCAGAATCACCTGCGGGGCGCCCTTCGAGACTTTGAAAGTGGCGTTGTCGTGTTTGACCTCGGCCTCGGTTCGCTTACTGACCGGATCGAAGGGCGTGAAATGAGTGATTTGATAGGCCTTTAACGCCGACTGATCGCTGAGACCTTTGAGGACGGCCTCGTCGATGCCATCGCCGCCCTCCCTTCGCGACGCCAAGGCCCCTCCCAGGATCAGGTCCTGATCGTTGCTCGCCTTGACGACGACCGGTTTGCCCAGCTTGAGCTCGTTCTTGGTCAGCGTTCCGGTCTTGTCTGAGCAGAGAATGTCCATGCCGGCCATCTCTTCGATCGCGGCGAGGCGGGACACGATAGCCTTCATCCTGGCAAGCACGGATGCGCCGACGGCCATCGTGACGGACAGGACGGCGGGCAATGCGACCGGGATTGCAGCTACCGTAAGAATCAGTGCGAATAGCAGGGTTTCGACCAGCGGGTCGCCGCGAAATAGCGCGACCGTCAGGATCAATGCGACCAGGCCGAGCGTGATCAGAATGAGGAAATTACCTATCTTGAGGACTGCCTTCTGAAAGTGGGAAACGGTCTGAACGCTCTCGACCAGTCGTGCCGTGCGGCCGAAGAGCGTGTTCATTCCGGTGGCGACGACCAGCCCATTCATCTGGCCCATTCGCACGATCGATCCTGAATACGCGACGTCGTTTTTCTTCTTGTCGACCGGCAGCGACTCGCCCGTCAGCGCCGACTGATCGATGCTGAGGTAGTCGCCATCGACCAGCTTCAGGTCGGCTGGGATGACATTGCCGAGTTTGACCATGACAATATCCCCACTCACCAGGGTCTTTGCCTCGACGTCGCTCCACTTGCCGTCGCGCAGCACTCGCGAATGCAGTGCGAGATTCTTTTTGAGCGCCTCGATCTCGTTGTCGGCCTTGAATTCCTCCCAGAAGCCGACGACCGCGTTCAGCGCCAGCATGAAAAAGATGATGACGAAGTCTTCCCAATGCCGAACCACTGCGGAGAGTATCGCAGCAATTTCGATCATCCACGCGATAGGTCCCCAAAGAAACGTCAGAAACCGCTTGAGGGGGCTGATGCGCTTCTCTTCGATCGCGTTGGGGCCGTCCTTCTTGAGCCGGCTCGCCGCTTCTTCCTGGGTCAGTCCATGCTCGATGCTCGAATGGAACTTGGCGAGCGCTTCAGAGATCGTCCCGGTATCAGCTGGTACCTGAACACCTTTGGACGCGTCTGGCTTGGAGGCATCCGCCTTGGAGGCGTCAGCCATTGGCGCATCTGCAGAAACTGACGCCTCTGCCTTTTGCCAGTCGCCGATCTCACTTCCGGGTCTGCCCTGGCGTTCCTGGAATATTTCGTAGGCGCGCGTGCGAATCTCGTCCGCGCTGGGCTTCGAGCCCTTGGACTTAACCGCACTTGCTTCGGACACTTCCGGCGCGGAGTCAGTTGAACCGTCTACGGTCTTCGCGTGTTCTCCAGAAGTTTTCTCGGTAGCCATCCTTTAACTCCTGCTAAATTCCGGGGTATTTCTACCGCCAGCATGTCGGACTCCGCGCGTTGTCAAATGTCCAAAGTTAGCTCCTATTTTGCGACGGTGCCTGAAAGCGGCTGCTGCGGTTGGCTGCCAGGCCGCCACGCCAAGTCATCGCTCATCACATAGATACCCAGGGCCACAAGCATCAAAGACACGGCGACCCACAAACGCCAATCATGATGCGCATGTTTCCAGTAAGGACGATGGAACCATGACTAACACCGTCGTTATCCGGACCTTCGTGCGCGTGGTGACTGTGCGTTATCTTATTCATGAGTTCGCTGCCTTCTCGATTCCATCCTGAATGATCTCGGTCGGCGTTGTTATCGCTCGGCTACTTCCATTTCCAGTTACGGATTTCCGGCATGTCCTGGCCGTGCTTGTCGATGTAATGCTTGTGCTCGATGAGCTTGTCCTGGACCATCTGCTTCAGGTAGGCGCCCTTGGCGCCCAAATTCCGCAGGCGATCTACCACGTCTTGCACTAAGTGAAATCGGTCAAGGTCGTTCTGCACCCTCATGTCAAAGGCCGTGGTGATGGTGCCCTCTTCCTTGTAGCCTCGGACGTGCAGGTTGCGATTGGTGCGGCGGTAGGTCAGCCGGTGGATGAGCCATGGGTATCCATGGAAGCCAAAGATGATGTGCTTATCCTTGGTGAAGAGCGAATCGTAATCCGTCTCACTTAGCCCGTGCGGGTGCTCGCTCGCCGACTGCAGCTTCATCAAATCGACGACATTGATGACCCGGATTTTCAGATCGGGAAGATGTTCGCGAAGGATGGAAACGGCGGCCAGAATCTCCAACGTGGGCGTGTCTCCACAACAGGCCATTACCACGTCCGGCTCGGCGTCCTGGTCGTTGCTGGCCCATTGCCAGATGCCGATTCCTTCCGTGCAATGCACGACCGCCGCGTCCATCGTCAGCCATTGGGGCAGTGCGTGTTTGCCCGCAACCACCACGTTGACGTAATGCCGGCTGCGCAGGCAATGATCAAAGACCGACAGCAGACAATTGGCATCGGGCGGCAAATAGACGCGTACGATATCGGCCTTCTTGTTGATAACGTGATCGAGGAAACCTGGGTCCTGGTGCGTGAAGCCATTGTGATCCTGCTGCCAGACGTGGGAGGCGAGCAGATAGTTCAGCGACGCGATCTTCCGGCGCCAGGGCAGTTCCAACGTTACCTTCAGCCACTTGGCGTGCTGGTTGAACATCGAATCGATGATGTGAATAAAGGCCTCGTAGCAGTTAAATAGCCCGTGGCGCCCGGTCAGCAGATATCCTTCCAACCAACCCTCGCACTGGTGCTCGCTGAGCATCGAGTCCAGCACGCGGCCGGCGGGCGCGAGGAATTCATCATTCTTCACTTCGCGGGCGTCCCACTGACGGTCGGTGACTTCAAAAACCGCGCCCAACAGATTCGAGAGCGTCTCATCGGGACCGAAGATGCGAAAATTGCGCTGATCCTGATTCAGCTCGGCCACGTCACGCAGGAACCTGCCGAGCACGAGCGTATCCTGGCCGTCAACGGCGCCGGGTGAAGGCACATTCACCGCATGGTCGTGGAAGTCCGGCATTCGCAGGTCGCGCAGCAGAATGCCGCCGTTGGCGTGGGGATTGGCGCCCATCCGCCGCTCGCCCTTGGGCGCCAGCTCGGCCAATTCCGATATGAGGCGGCCATTTTCATCGAATAGCTCCTCGGCCTTGTAGCTCTTCATCCAGCTTTCAAGCAGCTTGACATGGTCGGGATGCTCGGGGTCCACGAGGAGCGGCACCTGGTGCGATCGGAAGGTGCCCTCGATTTGCAGGCCGTCGACGACTTTCGGTCCCGTCCAGCCCTTGGGTGACTTAAGGACGATCATTGGCCAGCGCGGCCGAGTGGTGTCGTTCTTGTTCCGTGCATTGGTTTGGATTTGCCGAATGTCTTCGATGACCTCTTCCAAAGTACCGGCCATGAGTTGATGCATTCTTTCCGGCTCATCACCTTCCATAAAGTAGGGGGTCCAGCCACAGCCTCGTAAAAATTGCTCCAATTCCTCGTGCTCGATGCGGGCGAGCACGGTCGGGTTGCTGATCTTGTAGCCATTGAGGTGCAGGATCGGCAGCACGGCTCCGTCAGTAATCGGGTTGAGAAACTTGTTGGACTGCCATGCAGTCGCCAGCGGACCCGTTTCCGCTTCACCGTCGCCGATGATGCAGGCGACGATCAGATCGGGATTGTCGAACGCGGCCCCGAAAGCATGGCTAAGCGAGTACCCCAACTCGCCGCCTTCATGAATCGACCCAGGCGTGGTCGGCGCAACATGGCTGGAAATCCCGCCGGGAAACGAGAACTGCTTGAATAGCTTTTTCAGCCCGGCTTCGTCCTGGGTGATGTTCGGATAAATCTCGCTGTAGGTGCCTTCGAGATAAGTGTTGCCCACCAGCGCCGGGCCGCCGTGCCCGGGACCGGCAATGTAGAACATATCCAGGTCATACTTCTTGATGACCCGGTTCAAATGCACATAGATGAAGTTCTGACCCGGCGTCGTGCCCCAGTGTCCGACCACCAGCGGCTTCACGTGCGACAGTTTCAGCGGCTCCTTCAGCAGCGGATTGTCGTAGAGATAAATCTGGCCTACCGACAGATAGTTCGCCGCGCGCCAGTACGCATCCATCTTGTGGAGCAGTTCCGGGGAAAGAGTTGTCGTCTTCATGGTTCAATTCTCTTTTTTTCAGCCAAGGTCGAGAACGCGGCAAACCGTCCTGGCGATCATGAGTTCTTCGTCAGTATGAATGACGCGGACAGCGACCCGGCCGGCCGCGGCGGAAATCACGCCCGCGTTCGCCGCGTTTCGCTTCTCTTCGAGTTCGATTCCAAGGAAACCCAGCCCATCGCAAATCCGGCTGCGGATCTCGGGCGCGTTTTCTCCGATGCCGCCAGCGAACACCAGCGTGTCCAGTCCGCCCAACGCCGCAGCGAATGCGCCGATCCATTTCTTGACCTGGTAGCAAAACAGCGCGACCGCTTCAGCCGCCCGCACGTCCTGCGTTTCACGTTCGAGCAAGTCATGCATGTCGGAGCTGGTCTCCGACACGCCGAGCAGCCCGGACTGGAAATTGATCATCTCGTTGAATTGCTTCGCGCTCATTTTTTCAGTGTGCGCCAGATACCAAACCAGTCCGGGATCGAGATCGCCTGAGCGGGTGCTCATCGGCACTCCGGCTGTCGGCGTGAAACTCATGCTTGTGTCCATCGATTTGCCGTGACGCACGGCCGTCAGGCTCGCGCCGTTGCCGAGGTGTGCGAGGATGACCCGGCCTTGTGCCGCTTCCGATCCGGCCAAGCGGGTCAGTTCTCCCACTAGAAACGCATACGACAACCCGTGGAACCCGTACCGCCGCACCCCTTGGGCTTCGTAGTGGCGCGGAATCGGCAATAGCCGGGCTACTTGCGGCAGGTCATGGTGAAAAGCCGTGTCGAAACACGCGACTTGGGGCAGCTTAGGAAATCGGTGATGAAACGCCTCGGTCAACAGGATCTCTTCCGGCAGATGCTCGGGATCGAATGCACTGAACCGGTGCAGATCTTCGACCATTTCCGCAGTGATTGGCTGCGACTCGAAATACTTCGGCCCGCCATGCACCACGCGATGCCCCACCGCGGTCAATGCATCAGGCCCGCTGCGTTTCTCGAGCCAATCCATCAACACATTCACCGCTACCGTGTGGTCCGGCACGACCAACGGTCGCGAAAAGTTTTCCGAACCTTTGACTGCAAATGTGGCGCCCGGCAGGCCGATGCGTTCAATACTCCCGTCCAACGCGCGGCGTAGCGGCTCGCCGGCTTCAAACAACGCGAATTTAATGCTCGACGAACCGCCATTGACCGTCAGAATGCGCGGGCTAGCTGGTTTCACGGATGACTCCTTCGTCAGCATGCAATCCGAACGAAGCCAGCTTCGCGCACGTGGATATGTAATCCGTGTGAGGATTGCTGCGAATCCCCAAGCGTTGCGCGATCTCGACGAACATCGTCGATCGGATCATCGCTGCCACAGGATTCGTGCGTCTTCCAGTGGGATCGCAACGCCCTCGCACTGCGGTATCACTCGCGCGGTATAGTCCGCTGCTGGGCGCGCCGCAGAGACAGCCGCACTGTAAACGTAGCCGCCCGACGCGCCCGCGAGTTGGCGAACGCGCTTCATCTCTTGCCGCACGGGAGCACTGCCCATGACACCGTCGGCGTAAAGCTCTACCCGCACCGCCTTGAGGTCGAGGTCGTTGAGATACACCTGCCCTTCAAATAGGTGCTGCTCGCCATGAGTCTCAAACTTTACTTCGCCGAAGCGTAGTGCGGACCACTTTTGTTCCAGCGCGTGCTGCCAATTAACTACCTGCAGGCCGATTGCGCCTTTGTCGCCCCTCCGCTCACGGTAGGCTGAGGCCGCCGGGAAGTAGTATCGCTCGATGTATTCGCGCACTGCACGGTTGGTGGAAAAGCGCGGTGTCAGCCGCGCCATGCTTTCCCGCATCCGCGCCACCCAGGCGCTGGGGATACCCTGCTCGTCGCGGGTATAGAACTCGGGAATGACCTCGCGCTCCAGCAGGTCATAGAGGGCTTCAGCATCGATAGCGTCCCAAGCGGGATCGTCGCCGTGCTCCCGACCATCTCCTAGCGCCCATCCTACTTCCGGCGTGTAGGCTTCCGCCCACCAACCGTCCAATTCCGACAGATTGATGCCGCCATTGACCAGTACTTTCATGCCACTCGTTCCACACGCTTCCCAGGGGCGCCGCGGCGTGTTGAGCCAGACATCGACTCCCTGCACCAACTGCGCGGTCAAATACATGTCGTAGTCGCTGAGGAAAACCACGTGGGGACGTGCCTCGGGCTGACGGGTGAAATGGATCAATTCCTGGATCAAGGCCTGTCCGGCCTGGTCCGCCGGATGAGCCTTGCCGGCCATGATGAGCTGTACCGGACGGCGGGGGTTGTTCAATAGACGCAGCAGTCGCTCGGGGTCGTGCAGCATGAGGTTCGGTCTTTTGTAAGTTGCAAAACGGCGTGCAAAACCCAATGTCAGGGTATTGCTGTCAAACAGATGCTTCGCAACATCAACCGTTTCGGGCGACGAGCCTGACGCAGCCAATTGCCGAGACAATCGTTCGCGAGCGTACTCAACAAGAGACTTGCGGGCGGCGGAGCGAAATCGCCAGAGGTTGGCGTCGGAAATGCGCCGAATGTCTTTCTCCAGGTTCTCCGCCGTTCCCAGCCAGCGGCCCTTTCCACAGGCTGCCGTCCAAAGATCATCGGACGGGGCCGAGTCCCAAGTCGGCACGTGGACTCCGTTAGTCACATGCCCGACCGGGATTTCGTCCTGCGGCCAGCGCGGAAAGAGAGGCAGAAAGATGTGCCGGCTCACCTCCCCGTGCAAGCGACTCACGGCATTGACCGCGCCGCTCCCGCGAATCGCCAGGTAGGCCATGTTGAAAGACTCCGACGAGTCGTTCGGGTTGCGACGGCCCAAGGCCAGCAAATCGTGGAGGGTTATACCGAGCCGCGTCCGTGCATAACCAGCGACGTATTGCTCGATGAGCTCCGGAGCAAAACGATCGAAGCCGGCAGCTACGGCAGTGTGGGTGGTGAAAAGGTTGCCCGCCCTGGTGACGGCCAGCGCGACCTCAAAAGTCCGTCCGGTTTCCTCCATGAAGCATCGGGCGCGTTCCAGCACCGCGAAGGCCGCATGCCCTTCATTCAAGTGGCAGACTTCCGGCTTGATGCCGAGCGCCGCCAGCAATCGCCATCCGCCAATCCCAAGCAGCATTTCCTGTTTGAGGCGCAACTCCGGCCCGCCTCCGTAAAGCTCGCTGGTAATGCCTCGATGCGCGGGATAATTCGCTGCGTCATTGCTATCCAGCAGGTAAAGCTTTACGCGACCGACCTGAACCTGCCAGGCGCGCAGCCAGACCGAGTAACCGGGTAACGCGATCTCCAACCGTAACCACTCCCCATTCGGTTTGCGCAACGGTGTGATCGGCAATTGTCCGGGGTCGTTATACGGGAAGAGGGCCTGTTGCGCTCCGTCCTTGTCGATCACCTGGCGAAAATAGCCTTGCTGGTAGAGCAGCCCCACTCCGACGACTGGAACACCCAAATCGCTGGCGGCCTTGAGTTGATCACCAGCCACATTGCCCAGCCCGCCCGAGTAAATGGGCAACGCTTCGCTCAACATGAATTCCATACTGAAATACGCAACACAGCTCAGCGGAGATTGCGGGTAGGTTTGCTGAAACCACGCGGGCGCCTCGGCAGCATGCCGTCTGACTTGCACCAGATCGTCAACGTTTTTGCGGAAAGCGGGATCGGCTAAATCAAGCTGGAGTTTCTCCCGCGAGACCGTTTGCAGGACCACCCAAGGGTTCTGCGTGAGCTCCCATAACACTGGGTCCAGCTGCCGCCACACTTGGTCGGTGGCATGGTTCCACGACGAACGCATATTCAGGGCAAGCTCGGCTAGGGAGTCGAACCCCTCTACGTCCGTGGATAAGAGAGACTCCTTCGGGTGAATGACCCGTGTTTGTTCGCTCACCGACCCCTGCCCTCTAAATTTGTCCTGGAGGCAGTCTCCGGATTCTGCGCAGGCGGCGCCAGCGCAGCGTCGACGATAACCTGTGCTTCCGCCAGTACGCGGTGCAGGTGATCCGCTCCACGAAAGCTCTCAGCATATATCTTGTAGATGTCTTCGGTGCCGGACGGGCGCGCCGCGAACCATCCACTGGCGGCAATCACCTTCAACCCGCCGATGGATGCGCCGTTGCCAGGAGCCTTGGTGAGGATGCTCTGGATTTTTTCGCCAGCCAGCTCAGCAGACGATATCTGCTGCGGTGAGAGCTGCGCCAGCATTTGTTTTTGCTCCGGGGTAGCAGGAGCCTCAACCCGATCGTAAACAGGTTCGCCGAACTCGCGCGTGAGTTCGACGTAGAGTTCGCCTGGATCGCGGCCTATGCGCGCGGTAATCTCCGCCGAAAGCAAAGCCGGGACGATGCCGTCCTTATCTGTCGTCCAGACGCTGCCATCCAGGCGGATAAAAGATGCGCCCGCACTCTCTTCCCCGCCAAAGCCAAGCGAGCCGTCGAGCAAGCCATCCACGAACCACTTGAAGCCGACCGGCACCTCGTAGAGCTTCCGGCTGAGCTTCGCGGTAACCAGATCGATCATCCGGCTGCTCACCACCGTCTTGCCAACCGCCGCATCCTTGCTCCACTTCGGTCGATGCTGGAATAGGTAGAAGATGGCAACCGCAAGGTAGTGGTTAGGATTCAGCAATCCGGCCTTGCGCGTTACGATGCCGTGCCGATCGGCGTCGCTATCGCAAGCGAAGGAGATATCGAAGCGATCCTTGAGGCCGATCAAGCTCTGCATTGCGTACGACGAGGACGGATCCATGCGAATCCGACCGTCCCAATCGACCGTCATGAACCGGAAGGTAGGATCGACGACTTCGTTCACAACCGTAAGATTCAAATGATAGCGCTCGGCAATCGGGCCCCAATAATGAACTTCGGCGCCACCAAGCGGATCCACACCCATTTTCAAATTCGCGCCGCGAATCGCATCCATGTCGAGCACGCGGCCGAGGTCGCTTACGTATGAATTGAGAAAGTCATGCCGGTGGGTGGTAGCGGCGCGCCGGGCTTTTTCGAAAGGAATTCTTTTCACGCCTTGGAGGCCGCCTTCCAGAAACTCATTGGCCCGGGCTTCGATCCATCCTGTGACGTCCTTATCCGCCGGGCCGCCGTTGGGCGGGTTGTACTTGAAGCCGCCGTTGTCGGGCGGGTTGTGCGAAGGCGTGATGACAATGCCGTCTGCCAGTCCTGTATCGCGGCCGCGGTTGTAAGCGAGTATGGCGTGAGAAATTACAGGAGTGGGCGTGTATTCGTCCTTGTCCGCGAGCATGACTTCCACACCATTGGCCGCCAGCACTTCAAGCGCGCTGGCACAAGCCGGAACCGACAGCGCGTGCGTGTCGATGCCGAGATACAGCGGGCCGCCTATGCCGTGGCGCATGCGGTAATCACAAATGGCCTGACTGATGGCCAGCACGTGCCATTCGTTGAAAGTGATTTCAAAGGAGGAGCCGCGATGCCCCGAGGTGCCAAACGCCACCCGTTGCGCGGCGATCGACGGATCCGGTTGCTGCGCGTAGTACGCAGTCACCAGTCTCGGCACATTCACCAGCATCGAGAGCGGAGCCGGCTTTCCTGCCAGCGGGCTAATCTTTGCGCTCATGTCTAGCTCTTGAGCTGAGCGCTCTTCTGCGCAATGCCGGCGAGAAGGTCGTCCCAGGACTTGACGAACGACGCCGCTCCTTCGCGCTGCAGGTCGGCCGCCAGAGCGTCGAGGTCGACACCGGCCCGCGTGAAGCGCTCGAGGACTTGCTCGGAGTCGCCGCCGTCGGGCGGCAGGGTAGTGCCGACGTCGCCGTGGTCGGCGAGCGCATGCAAGGTATTCTCCGGCATCGTGTTCACCGAGTGCGGCGCTGCCAGCGACTTGACGTATAGGACGTCCGATGCCTTCGGATCCTTGGTGCCGGTGCTTGCCCATAACATGCGTTGCGAGCGCGCGCCGACATTGAGGAGACGCAGCCAGCGATCGGAAGCGAGCAGGTCGCGGTACGCTTTGTAGGTGCGTCTGGCCACGGCGATGCCGAGCTGGTTTTGGAGGCTGGCGGGCGCCTTGGCCGCTACGGCCACGTCCCAGCGGCTGACGAACAGCGAGGCGACGGAGCCTACGTGTGGATTCAAGCCTGCGGCGACGCGTCGTTCGATACCGCGGATGTACGCCTCGGCCGCCGCCACGTATTGCTCGCTCGAGAAGAGCAGCGTCACGTTGATCGGTACGCCTGCGAAGATCGACTCCTCGATGGCCGGGAGGCCCTCGCGGGTGCCGGGAATCTTGATGAAGAGGTTGGGCCGAGCCGCCCGCGCGTTGAGCTCCCGCGCCGCCGCGATGGTGCTCTTGGTGTCGTAGGCCAGCTTGGGTGAGACCTCGAGCGACACCCAGCCGTCAACGCGGTTCGTCGCCTCGTGGATCGGACGGAAGAGATCGGCGGCGCCCGTCAGGTCTTCGATCGCGAGCTCGAAGAACAGCGCCTCGCCCGTCTTGCCTTCCTTCAATCTCTGGCGGATGCCGTCGTCGTAGTCACGACTGTTCTTCATGGCGTGGTCGAAGATTGTGGGGTTGGAGGTAAGTCCCGTGACAGAGAGCTGCTCAATGTAGCGGCGGAGCGTACCACTGGTCAGCAGGCCGCGGGTGATGTTGTCGAGCCAGAGGCTCTGGCCCATTTCGTGGAGCTGTTGGGTCCCTTTCATAATTTTTCTCCTTGAACACGATAGTGCGGCGTCGGGGTGGCCGGCCTGACCGGTGCGATCAGGGCAAGCAGAAACACGGGCGCGGCGGCCCCGTCATCCCGATGCCTCCTTGATTATGGGGTTGTGCCAACGACTGTGGGAAGCGATGAGCGCGTCAGCCTCCTTCGGCCCCCAACTGTGGCGCTTGTAAGGGAGAACCCGGTGGTGGGTCTTGAGGATTGGGTCGACTACCGCCCAAGCAGCCTCAACCGCGTCCTCACGGGTGAACAGCGCTCCGTCGCCGGCCATGGCGTCGGTCAAAAGGCGTTCGTAGGGCGCTTCCTCTTCGGGCTCTTGTTCGAGCAGGTAGAGCTCCCGCTGATCGCCGACGAACTCCCTCCCTGCGAGCTTGACGCGAGCGGCGAGGGCGACGGCCGTGCTGGGAGAAAGCCGGAAGCGCAGATAGTTGGTGCGGCCAGTGGCAGGCTGCGAGTCGGCGAAAAGCCTCTGCGGCGGCGGCTTCAGCTCCACCAGGACCTCGGTTGCCGTTTCGGGTAGAAATTTGCCGGAGCGCAGGTACCACGGCACCCCTTCCCATCGCCACGAGTCGATGGAAAGCCGAAGCGCGCAGAAAGTCTCGACGTCGGAGTTCTTTGCCACGTCCGGCTCGTTGCGGTAGCCGGCGTACTGGCCGCGCACCAAGTCGTCGGGCTTCAGCGGGCGCATGGCCTGAAAGACCTTGGCTTTCTCATTGTGCACGGCTCCAAAGTCCCTAACGGCCGGCGGTTCCATCGCAAGCAGCGCGACCACTTGGAAGAGGTGGTTCTCGACCACGTCGCGCAGGCAGCCGGCGCTTTCGTAAAACGCGCCGCGGCCGTCGACGCCGATTTCCTCGGACATGGTCAGCTGGACGCTGGCCACGTAGTTGCGGTTCCAGGTGGGCTCGAGAAACGAATTGGCGAAGCGGAAATAGAGGATATTCATGATCGCCTCTTTTCCGAGGAAGTGATCGATGCGAAAGATCGAATCTTGCGGGAACACCGCCTGCGCGACGTGGTTGAGCTCCCGCGCGGACGCCAGGTCGCGTCCGAACGGCTTCTCGACGATGACGCGCGCGTGCTCGGCCAGGTTCGCGGCGCCGAGTCCTTTGATCACCGTCTCGAACAGTGAGGGCGGGATGGCGAGGTAGTGCGCCGGGCGCCGAGCGTTACCCAGCGCCTCCCTTATCGCCGTGAAAGTGGCTTGGTCATTATAGTCCCCGCTGACGTACTGGAAGCGGGACAGAAGATGGTTGAAGGCGCGCTGGTTATCGATCCCGCCCGATTGCCTGATGCTGTCCGTGACGCGTTTGCGCAGACGCGCCAGACTCCACTTCGGGAAGGCGACTCCGATTAACGGGACCTTGAGGGTGCCTCGTTTCTCCATCGCATAGAGAGCGGGGAAGATCATCTTGTGGGCGAGATCGCCCGTCACACCGAAGAGCACCAGCGCGTCCGAACGAGTCGCGGTCATCAGGCGCCTCCCTTCCTGGCGGCGGTCACGGCCCAAATGAACATGCGGCCGGTGCGGCCAAAGCCGTTGATCGCAATCATCGCTGACACTTTTGTAAGTCCTGCGGATTCGAAAATGGACCGTTAGCCGACGGAGTCTCCCAACACCTGGATCTCGAAATACCCGGTGCAGGTACAAAGAGTGCGTCGAGCTTTCATCGTATCAGATTGGCTGATTCCGCCATCGGCAATATTTGTTCTTCAGATTACAAAATATTGCAAACCGCGCATTTTCGTCTCGATGAAGTTGGATGCATACTCAATCGAGGGCGTTCACGGAAACTCGTTCGGTTGGTGGAATTTTATGACAACAGCACTGTCGAGAATCCTTGAATTCTTCGTCGGCCATGACCGGCCCGAAGGGAACAACCCAGCGTATCGCGACTACTGCATTTGTGGCGCACCTAAGCCGGAGGAGGCTCGAAGGCGGAAACGTGAACCGTCATTCAAGGCGCAAAGCCATCCGGCCAAGGCCTCCGCGGTGAGCTCGGGCGGCTGGTTTCCAGAAACTATCGCCTCGACAATCTCCGGTGCCAAGAACGCCAGCCGCGCCAATCGTCTGACGTAGCGATGATCCAATGTCTCATGGTGCATGAGCGAGACGGCAGCTACCAGAGAATTGCGGAGGCTGAAGTTGAAGATTGGGAGGAACTCCTGGACGCGATCGAGGGAGAGCCCCAATTGATCGAAAGCATCGAAGGATGGCCTCCCTACACTCACGTGTACCGCCTGCCTGATGGTTCGGTTTATCTCGTCGCTTCTGGAACTCAAGACTGACTATCGTTTCACAACCGTGTAAATGCTCCTGTCGCGTTTCAAACATCGAAAATTTCGCGTGGACGCCATCGGTCGGGTGAGTTTTCAACCATCAGATGGTCGGCTGAGTTTTGACCAGATCAATACTTCCGCCTGAGGCAACGGCGTCAGCGAGGAAGAGCAATTCCATCAAGTGACGGTCCACCGGAGGACCAGTCGGCTGAACCACGTAGACGTCGCAGCCGCGCACGCTTTCTTCTATCTTGACATAGATGATGCCGCTGGAGACAGCGACGACCCCGGCTCTCAAACCTCGACGCGCAGGATGGTGAATTCAAATGCAGCGCCCCGTTCAAATTACCTCGCGTGATTTTCAATTGACCCCGGCCATGGAGGCGCAGATCCGCGAACGCGCCGACGACCTTCAGCTCTACTTCCCGCGGCTCACCGGATGCCACGTCGTGGTCGAAGCGCCGGTTCATCACCACCGCAAAGGAGGCCCGTTCAACGTTCGGATCGATCTCCGCGCGCCTCGAGCGGAGATCTCCGTCAATCGGCAGTCGGCCGATGATCTGGCGATCGCGATCAGAGACGCATTCGATGCCGCCCGGCGTCGCCTCGAGGATCATCTTCGCGAGCTAAGGCGCGACGTCAAAGCGCACGAGCTACCGTCGCTTGGCCGCGTTGCTCGCATTTTCCCGGAAGACGGCTTTGGCTTCCTCGAAACGCCGGACAACCGTGAGATATATTTCCATCGTCACAGCGTCCTCGACGAGCATTTCGACGATCTGGCGCCCGGAACCGAGGTGCGCTTTGCCGAAGAGGAGGGTGATAAAGGTCCGCAGGCGAGCACCGTCGCGATCGTCGGAGGCAAGCGACTCCGCTAGCCGGGCCGGGAGGAAGAACAACGGATGGACGCACTGACGGTTCATCGCCTGCACTTCGCGTTCACCGCGGTGTTCCACTACCTGTTTCCCCAGCTCACGATGGGGCTCGCGCTGCTGCTGGTCATTCTGAAGACTCAAGCTCTCCGGACCGGCAAGGAGTGCTACAACCACGCCGCCCGCTTCTGGGGCCGTATCTTCGGGATCAATTTCGCGATGGGAGTGGTCACCGGAATCCCGATGGAGTTTCAGTTCGGGACCAACTGGGCGCTTTTTTCGCGCGCAAGCGGCGGCGTCATCGGCCAGACGCTCGCGATGGAGGGGGTGTTTTCGTTTTTCCTTGAATCGAGCTTTCTCGGCGCCTTCCTGTTCGGCGAGAGGCGCCTTGGACCCCGCCTGCACTGGCTCAGCGCCTTCCTGGTATTCCTCGGCGCATGGCTTTCCGGCTTTTTCATCATCGCCACCAACGCCTGGATGCAGCATCCGGTCGGCTACCAGCTTTTGCCCGACGGCCGCTTCGCGCTGGCGAGTTTCTGGGCGTTGCTCCTGAATCAATGGGCCTGGTGGCAGTATATGCACACCATGACCGCCTCGGTGGTGACGGCCAGCGTCGTGATGGCGGCGCTCGGCTCCTTCTACCTGCTTACCCGCCAGCACCTCGAGTACGGACGGATGTTCGTCGCGATGGGAGTGACTGCCGGGCTAATAGCCTCCTGCATCCTGATTTTCCCGACCGGTGACGCCCAGGGCCGGAATATCGCCTATGATCAGCCGGTCACGCTGGCGGCGATGGAGGGTCTGTTCACCAACGAACGCGGCGCGCCGCTCGTGCTGGTAGGGCAGCCCAACATGAAGATGAAACGGCTCGACAATCCCATCTACCTGCCGCGGCTGCTGAGCTTTCTTACCTTTCGGCGATGGAAGGCCGAGGTGGATGGCCTCGACGCCTTTCCCGAGGACCGCTGGCCCGACAACATCCCGCTGCTCTACTTCACCTACCACATCATGGCGGGCCTCGGCACAATCTTCGTCGCGGTGCTCGGGCTTGCGGCCTTCATGCTCTGGCGCGGGCGGCTTTACGATACTCCCCTGATGCTGTGGGCGCTGATGCTGCTCGCGCCGTTTCCCTATATTGCGACGACCGCCGGATGGATGACCGCGGAGGTCGGCCGCCAACCGTGGGTGGTCTATGGGCTGATGCGGACGGCCGTCGGCAGCTCAGTCGAGGTTTCCGCGGGCAACGCGCTGTTCACCCTGATCGGTTTTGCAGGGATGTACAGCCTGCTCGCGGTGCTGTTCCTGTTCCTGCTCTACCTCGAAGTGCAGCGGGGACCCGAGGCGGCCGCTGATGAGCACGGTGCGGCCAACGACAGCGGCAGCGGGTCCGCGCTTGCGGCCGATTGATTGAAGGAGGCGCATACGGAAACGCTCTGGTTCTGCCTGGTGGCGATAATGATCGCCGGGTACGCCGTGCTCGACGGCTTCGATCTCGGCGCCGGCGTCGTCCATCTCTTCGTCGCGCGCTCCGAGGCCGAACGCCGTTCGGTGCTGGCCTCGGTGGGCCCCGTATGGGACGGCAACGAAGTATGGCTGCTGGCCGCCGGCGGCATCCTGTTTTTCGCGTTTCCCGCGGTTTATGCCTCGGGCTTCCAGGGATTTTATCTGCCGCTCATAATCGTGCTCTGGCTCCTCATCCTGCGCGGCATCGCGATCGAGTTCCGCAACAAGGTCTCGAGCCTGGTGTGGCATCCGCTCTGGGACGTGGTCTTCGCCGGCGCCAGCGCGATGCTCGCGATCTTCTTCGGCGCCGCGATCGGCAACGTCGTGCGCGGCGTTCCGCTTGACCGCTCGGGCTTCTTTTTCCTGCCGCTATGGGCCAACCTGCGTCTGATGCCCACGGCCGGGATCCTCGACTGGTTCACGATAATCGTCGCACTCGGAAGCCTCGCGGCGCTCACCGTGCATGGCGCCCTGTGGGTCGCGATGAAGACCGCGGGTGCTGTAGCGGAGCGCGCCCGGATAGCGGCCGGGATGGCGTGGTGGGCGGTGCTGGTCATCACCGCGCTCCTGGCGATCATCGTTCCCATAGTCCAGCCGCACTTCGGCCACCGCTTCCAGGACGCCCCCTGGGGATTCGTCTTTCCGCTCGCCGCGGCAACGGGGATGTTCGGGGTGAAGCTATTGAACCGCGCCGGGCGCGCGACGGGGGCGTTCCTCGCCTCCTGCCTGTACATCGTCGGGATGCTCACCAGCGCGGCGTTCGGCCTCTATCCGTACCTTTTGCCGTCGAGCACCGATGCGGCCGCGGGGCTTGCGGTTTACAACAGCGCCGCCGGATCCTACGGCCTCACCGTGGGCCTTTACTGGTTCATCCCCGGCATGGCGCTGGTCGCAGTCTATTTCGCGTTCGTGTACCGCCGTATGGTGTAAGCAGCGAACACCGAACAGAAAATCCCGCTTCCAAGCACGCGAGTAAAGATAGACGATTTTTCCTCATCTTCCATTTCCATCGTCCGGCGAGTTGCTGCGAGGCCGCCTCAAGGCTTTCTCGCGCCGATGATCATCAGCCCTGAGCCCTTCGGATGCGTGACGCGTCGAATGCGCCCCTTCTTCCCGGCTTCCGGCTGACTGATGGGTGCCTCAATTGATGCACCCTCTTTCGTAGTCGGCGATGACGTTATCGCGCACCCGTCGCCGCACAGCTCAAGCCAACCGCCGCACGATGGACAGGCCTGTTTCGGCGCCGTGTCTTTAGGTTTGTTTTCCATGTTCCTAACATTAGCACAATGGGTCCGGCCCGGCGCCGCCTCTTCACGGCCTTGGCGACCTCGTGCCGGGCGCGCCGGCAAAAGGGAGCTGTGGAGATCTGTTGGATGGGCGCCACCACCCTTCGGTGCAGCGGGCTCCGGGGTTCTCTGGTGGGCTGTTGGAGACTCGAACTCCACCCCCGCTGATTAAGAGTTAGTCCCGGGGAAATTACCATCGATCACGACGCAACAACATCCGCGCAGAATGCGGTTTTATTTCATTGCCCTCATAAGCCCGTTTGTATCCAGTTCGTCCCGTTACAGCGAACAGCACAATGCGTGGTTCCACCACTGGTAGCCATAGCTCCTAGCGAACACACTGCCGTTGAGTTTGATTGGGTTTGCATTTCGCCTTCAGTAGAAGGACCACAAGCGCCAAAAGTTGACAGCGGTTGAGCAATACCCGGTATGATTATTGGATAGAGCGGCTTGAATGCTACAAGGTCGGCCACCCACTGCGCTGTGTCGCTCGTAGCAGCGGTTTCAGTACCCGTCGAGCCGATTGGATAGGCCCACCCCTGCGTTGTTAGATTCGGAAACTTGGCCCTGCCCACCTCGCCATTCGGGCCGGAATCTGGATCATCATTCTCGACGGCGACACCCATGTTCGTTCCCGCGTCCGACAGAGAGATCCACGTTCCAGTGCCAAGCTGAGCAAAGAACCCCATCAGATAGTCGCCAGCTACCGTAGTTACGACTGATGCTGCCGTCGGCGTATCGCTACTATTGCTCGCGTTACTCGCCACGTCAATTGCCGAAACGTTAGAGATTACATACATTCTGACATCGTAAGGCAGAGAGCCTGTCCACGAGAAGGTGTATTCAGGGTTTTTAGTTTTGTCGGCTGCGTCAAAGATTTTGAAATAAAGCGCCTGACATAACCCAGTAGCCCCCGCCAAGGAGTTAGGAATCAGCGTCCATCCTGCGTTAGGTGTAATTGTTTGACAGGCACTTGTGCTTCCAAGCAGAACTTGGACAACACCTCCAAGATTTTGAACTGACGCTCCTAAAGAGGGATTAAACGGAAAGGCTGCGCCGGAAGTGCCGGTCCCGGATTGTGTATAAACAAGAGAATCTGATGCATCGAAGTATGATCCGCCGATAAACTGCGCCTTCGCGACCGATGGCAAAACATATAGCAACAGAACTGCGAGAAGGAATGATATTTTACGCATTAGTAGCTTGGGACCTCCTCGTTGTAGACGCTGCTCCACGTCGCGTATGCTTGGGTTGAATTGCCGGGGTTTACATAGCATTGGTAAGAAGCGTAAACAGTTTCCGCCGGAGCTATACCCGCCGGATGATCGAGCTGAAATTCGGTGCATTGACCCGGCGGTACTTGAACCGGCGCGGTCTGGGCGGTTGCGTAGGTTTGATTTCCTACATTGCAATGGAACACAGCCAATGTCGTAATCAAGCTAAAATTGCAAAATTGAATTACTGCAACCTGAAGCTGGGTGAAGGCATAGACACCATTACCTTCCGAGGAGAAAAAGCCACCGTTATCGCCAAGGACAGAAGTTTCAGTGTTGGCTGGAAGCGCCAAAGCAGCCACAGCGCCCTCGTTACCCGGGTGATTACCTATGCCAGTACCACCACCCTGAAAGGTTGGCGAAATCGCCTGAACGCTCGAACGAGAGAGATACTCCCATTTTGATATGGCGTCGTCGTACTGGAAAAGTATGTCTTCAACATCACTCGGCCATGTCTCAGGAATCAGCGTGGTTGGTAGATTCATGCTCGATTTTGGGAACAGGAACATACTGCCCCAAGTCGGAACCCTACCGCCAGTGGAGTCCTGGGTAAGCCGTATCGTAAAGAACTGGCCCGGCGTCTGTCCCGACCCCATGTTTATAGTCTGATTCGCCGTCATGGTGAGCGTTCCGATGCTGTATCCGGATGGGTGGCAGGTCCAAGTGCTTGACGTCAGCGTGCAGGCCGACTTACTGGCGATAACCGTGCCGGTTTCTCGCCAACGTCGCGACGCAGGCGTTGTAGGCCAGCCAATTAGTTAGATCCGACTCCTGAGGGTTTACGGGGTCACAGGGCGCGGCCATCGCGCGAGAGATGGGGTATCCAAGTCCCAAGACAATAAATAGAATGAACACCAGTCGTTTTATCATCGCAATCTCCATTCAGAGTTTGCAACTTATCAAGTCGCATTTTTAAGTTCGTAAGGATTATTCCAAAACTCGTCAAACTGGTCCTGGTGCTGCACGAAGCGGCAAAATCCGAGTGACGAGCGCCTCCACCTCGGGTTCAATGTAAACGACTTTGGCGTGGGATCATTCGGCGCAAAAACCGAAGCAGTGAGAATTGCCGCTTCGTGCGAATGCCTTTTTTCTGCTTCCATTTTTCAATCACTGCTGCAGCGCCCCAAGCTTGAAACGGTGCGCCGTCTATGACTACTCTATAATCAGGGAAGGGTGCGAGTCAAGCTTGGATATGTGCCCCAAGTGTGAAACACGAAAGCCGAGGAGGCGGTGGTGGAGAGCGAGAAATTTGATTTTGATTTATTAGCAACGCATTTGCTGGCCGAAGTAAGTCGAAAAAAACTCACGCTTCGAGCGGCAGCGAGCGAAATTGGCTGCGGCGCGGCCACCCTGGCTAGATTGCTTCAGGGGTCAAAAGCACCAAACTTTCCAGACACGGACACCCTAATTCGCGCCACATCATGGATGGGCAAAAGCATCGCGGACTTCGAACGTGGAAAGCGGCCCCAGGTCAGTACTCTGGCTGATGTCGAAGTGCACCTCCGCGCCCTTCCGAATATGTCTCCGGTTGATGCGGAGGCCCTGGTAGCAATGGTCAAGGCCGCCTATGACGCTGCGAGTAAACATCGCAAAAAGAAAAGCTAGAAATGGGCAAGGCCTCCTGCCCCCGAATCCCAATCAATGGGAAATCGAGCACAACGGGCTCGATCTCCGTGAGGCGTTGGGTTTACCACTTAACATCGCTCTGCCACACGAGTCCGTCTTTCGTCTGGTTCCCGATGTGAGGGTGCTACCGCACGGGGCTCTCCCGCTCGCACAGGTATATATCGACCATTTCCGAATGCAAGGCTCCCGGTCGTGGTCCGGCATGGCCATCGACCTCAATGGTGCAGGTGTGCTCGTACTGTACAACGACAGCCATCCCCGCAGCAGGACTCGCGCGACGTTGATGGAAGAATTCTTTCACCTTTGGCTCGAGCATCCACGTACGGTTCTGCGTTTCTATGGAGGTGACGCCAGAAGGACTCACGATCGCGGCATTGAAAGCGAAGCCTACGGAAGCGGAGCTGCAGCCCTCGTGCCCTATCAATCATTGCGCGAACATGTTCGAGCCGGTGACAGCGTCAGAAAAATAGCGACTTTTTTCGAGGTATCAGACGACCTCGTCATATACCGAATGAAAGTGACGAAACTTTACTCTTCGATGCGTTAGGCGGTGATGCAAATCCCCTGGGCTGATCCCTTCGTTGCTCAATCTCCTGCGCTTCCCACTCCCGCGCTTCCCATCGAACAGCTTGGCAAATGCGGACAGATTGCGAACAATCCACCTCATCGAGTAACGCTATGTCCGTGCTGGCTTCAGAGAAAGGCTTGATTCTCCGGGGTTCTCTGGTGGGCTGTTGGAGACTCGAACTTCGCGCGCGATCGCGAGAGAAGCGGGCGGCGCGAGGATTCCAGTTCATCCTGCCGCGTCCCGCGTCAGCGAGTGCGGATAGTCGAATTTCCTTCAGAGTTTCCGAGCGCCAACTTCGAGCGTAGAATCCAGCGACATGTGGCCAATTCGTCGCGGCAACGGTCAGGCGCCAGATCGCGCGAACAGTGACCCGCAAGTGTCGGTCGCAAATTACTCCCGGCGATTGCTTATCCAAGTTGGCCGCCAGACTTTCAGATTCGGTTGGGGCCAAGTCATGCTGCTGAGCATTGCGATCATGACTGTCATCTTGGCGGTATCTGGCACCATCCAAACGACCGACTTCCACACAAATGTACGTGATACATTGTGGCCTTTTTTGATTTTCCTGGCTGCATACATTCTTGTTCAAATGGTTCGCGCCCAATTGGCTTTGGATCGTCAGCGCGCTGAACAAATTGACACACTAAACAAGCAACTGGGCGAAACGGTATCGGTCTGGTTTGAAAAGATAACATTCCGGCATCCAACGCCTGATTCAGAGAACGTCACAATGGTTGTTCATATGTCGGTTCGAACCGCAGGCTCTCCGGTAACTTTGTACGGTTGGGCACTGCGTTCGCAGCTCATACCTAAACTGAAACCGGTGCCAATAAATGTACTAGGTCTAGGACAACCTGTCGGCGGCCTTACAATCCGCTTGGACGAACACGATCACGCTAGTGGTTCGGTATTTTTTGACTTTTCGGGAGTGGCGCAGCTATCCGAAGATGAACTTAGAGATCCTGATCACAGTTGGAGGCTGGAATTCTGGGATGCACACGGTCCGTACTCTGAGCACATTCCAGAGCAGTTGTACAAAAGACCATGAACCTCCGGCACACAGTCTGACCTAAGATGCCGAGGAAGATTCGCAATGACGGGCGCGTGCGCGCGGGTGAGCAGCCGGCGCGCGTCAGTCGCCCGAGGACGATCTCTCCGGTTTCGAGGCCGGGTCAAACGCTGCGTCCGGTATCGACTGGGCAGCACATGTCTTGACAGTGATATCGGTCGTCGAGCAACTGTTGCTTTTACCATCCGGCGCGATGCAATCGCTAACGGTCCCCTTGCCGGTGCTCTTTTTGAACGTTCCCTGTATCGATTCCAGCCCATCGAAGTAGCCGTCTGAAAGGTTAAGCAGCACCGTCGTCCCGTCCGAACTCAAGCACAGTGAGCCGGTTGCAAGATAACCAGGGAGATCGGTGGCGGCCTTGGCAACTAGGTAGAGTGCTGCGCACTGATTCTTCGACGGGATCGACGCGCTGGCAAAGTACGCACCCGAGCCAAGCGTAAAGCAGAGGTCACTTGCCGATGCCTGCAGGGAGCAGACCAGCAGTATCCCGATTGCTCCCGCAATCCTGCCAAGGATTCGCCGCAACTCCATATTTTTGTGACCCTCCCTTAAGTTAGGTTTGTTCGTATGATCCCCTGGCGGCGCTGGCTTCTTGCGTCAGATCTTCCATTAAAGGGAACAGGGGTTCTCTGGTGGGCCGTTGGAGACTCGAACTCCAGACCCGCTGATTAAGAGTCAGCTGCTCTACCAACTGAGCTAACGGCCCACCGTCGAAGCCACGCTTACCTAGCAGGATGTTTGGGGTGAGTGAAGGGATTTGAACCCTCGACCGCCGGAGCCACAATCCGATGCTCTGCCAACTGAGCTACACTCACCACCCTCGATCTATTCAATCCGCCCGGCGTTTCGAGCCGCCGCTCTCAAAATTCGCCTCCGTGGCGCGCCAGAAGGGATTCGAACCCCTGACCCACGGCTTAGAAGGCCGTTGCTCTTTCCACCTGAGCTACTGGCGCGATCGGGGCGAGCCGATTTGAACGGCCGACCCCCTGCTCCCAAGGCAGGTGCGCTACCAAGCTGCGCTACGCCCCGAACTCTTAGGAAGTAACACACCAACCATCGGCTCTCAACCGATGATCGCTCGCATCTCGGTTTTGTTCGCCAATCTATTCGTACAACAGCGCGCGCAGCACACGATCCTGTTGATGGCGGCATCTTGAATTCCGAGGGCGGACTTGTCGAGCGCATTCTGTCGGGCGCGGCGTGTCATCCGCATCGACGCATGATGAGCACTGCGCTCGGCGCAGGCATCTTGCCGCAATTCTCCGCCTGCATATGTGAGATGCGAATTTTGGGATCGCGTCCAGGAGTGTGGTCGCAACTTGCAAAACACGCAATTCTGGCCTGAAAAGTTGTCGAATTCGAGACTTTCGGATGTTTCGACGGATGTTCCTAGTCGCACAAAGAGAAAAATCTGATCGCGATGCCTTGAATTTGCTGAGTTTTTTCAAGGCACGATATTTGCTCCAACTTTCGTTGCGCTGACAATCTCCTCCCCCGAGACAAACAGCGCCTGTCCCCAAGCAAAGGCCGGGCTACTTGAACCGTAGGCTCCCCACCACGGTCCCCACTCGTAGCCCGGCCGTTCTTTTTCGCGAAAAATCGGATAAGGGCACGCGCGCGATCCGCACAATCACCGGCGGCTTGGTATCAACGAGATCAATCTACGGCAAGCTTCCCCCCGGCATTTATGTTTCGCAATTTCTGCTAGGCTAACCGGGACCGGACGGCGGCTTCCCAGCTCGAGACGTTCATTGGTGCGCTGACGCTCCGGCCGGGGGTTATATCGATCGCCTGAGGCGACAATTCTGCGCATCGCTTGTCGCGATACTCGCGGCTGCGGTCGCCGTTGGAATCAGCGGGTGCTGGATGGCAGCGGCTCAATTCGCGCCCATCGCCGCTAGCGTCGCGGAGGATGTCGGCGCTGATGCCGTTGGGCTGACGGCGGGTATCGCCGAGAGCGTGACCGCGACTACGGATCATGCGGCCGATCGCGCAAAGATGGAAGAAAAAGCGCGTGAAAGTGCGCTGGATAGCGCCGACCGCTGTGACCAGCTCGAAGTCGAAGTTCCGGGTGTGATCGAGTTGCGAAGGAGTGCTGCCGGCGCGCCCGTCTATCGTGAGCTGCGGCTTAGCGATTCGCTCGACGAGCGGCAATGGATACCGATAGCGGACAATGAAACGACGGCGGATGGTTGGCGGCCGGCGGTTAATTTTCTTCAGATGAATTTCTCGCCGCCGTTGGGCGCAGTGGTCCCCGAGACGGCGAGCAGCTTTCTGGCGTATACGCCCTCGCAATTCATCTCAGTGGCCGACGGCGATCGATTTGCCGCGATGGCTTCGAATTTCGGCAAACCGGTCGGAACGTTTACATGGAACGGCCAGTATTACCATTACGTGGTGACCAGCACGCTGCCATGCTTCCCGCCTCCGCCCGAGCGGATTGCCGAAGACGGCCCTCCTCCAGCCTTCTAGATCATTCCGCTTTGTCAATTGCGGGAGAGCCAGCTGTTCTCGCGTGCATAGCGTCGTGGCAAGAGCGCTCCGAAGGGAAGCCGGGATTTCGCGCGTTGGAGAATGAAGCGCCGGACAGCGCGGCGGGCTTCGTTGGGGTTGGCGCAGATCTGGGAACATCCCGCATTTATGAGCTCGGTCGATTGGTGCAGTGCTGCCGCCCCGCCTGCAATGATCGTCACGCGAGACGAAATGGATCGTAAAGCCGCCACCAGTTCCAACGTGGCCGGAATACAGTCGGCGGTCATGCATGAGATGAAGACGAAGTCCGGCGTGAACCGTTTGACCAGATCGGAAATCTCGTCCGGTGATTTATTCTCGCCGGCAAAGGTTGCGACCACGCCCTCTTTGCGCAGCAGCTCGAGCAGCATCAACAACCCCAGATAGTGCAGCTCGCCGGGCGCCAACACGCCCAGTACTCGCACGCTCGGTGAAATGCGCGATTTGGCGAACCGGTTTCCAAGTTCAGCAATCAGTTGATGGGTTGTATCGATGATGAGGCGCTGGTTCTCGTCGCTAATATGGCCGTCCGCGCGCTCCTCACCCGTCAGCACCAGCGTCGGCTGAATCACGTCGTCAAAAGTTAGCTCCAGTCCATTCTCATCGCAATAGCGGATAGCAACATCTCTGGCTCCTGACGGGTTGAGTTCGAGCAGCAAGCGGTAGAAGTCGTGGTAGTCGTCGAGTGCCCGATCCGCGCCGAGCAGAATCGAGAGAAACCCCAGCGGAGGGATAAAGTCGCCCGCAACCTTAAGACAAGCGGTCAACGGCGTCGAAAGCAGCAGCCCGGGAATTCCCCACAGCCAATACCAGTACATCGCGGATATCAGCAACGCCACCGGCGAGACGTCAATCCCGCGGCCGATGATAAATGGTTCGGCAAGCTGCGCCGCAACCTGATCGATAATCACGAAGGCGCCAAGTATCTCGAGCGCTTTGCTCCAGCCGGGAAACAATGCAAAGGCGACCAGCGCCGGCAGAAGCGCCGAGCTGATCGCGCCGACGTATGGAATGAATCGCAACAGGAATGCGAGCAGACCCCACAGCGGGGCGCTCGGCAGTCCGAGCAACCAGGCCACGGTTCCGGCGGCGATGCCGTACACGAGATTGATCAGTCGAAAAGAGCAGCAGGTAGCGGCCGACAGTGTAACCCGCGGTTTCTATCGCTTGCGCTGCGATCGGAATTCTTCCTCGTGCTGCAAGCCGGACAAATCGATCGCGCAAGTCCTTTCGGCTGTAAAGTAGAAAAAACAGCAGCATGATGATGAGCAGCGTCTTGAGCATGCCATCGACGACCGGAAGGACCGGCCGCAGGCTGTCGCTGAGAGAGTCGGGAACCGGGATAGCCATCATCACTTGACGCGGCTGGCGGGGGGCAGGATTGGTGGTTGCCATGCGTCGCTGAACGTCGGAAACCGCATCCTTGATATGCTGGAGCCATGGCGGCGTGGTCTTTTCAAGCGCCGCCAATTTGTTTCCGATATTGTCCGAGTAGCCGGCGACCTGGTCGGCAACAGTAGTCAGTTCAATAGTCAGAAAATAGCCAATCGCTGAAATCGCGCCGATTACCACTAGTACTACTAGTGCGGCGCTTATGAGGCGCCCGAAGTAGCGCTCGAGGCGGGTTGCGACCGGACTGAAGACCACGCTCAGAATGAGTGCAATCGTCAGCGGAAACAGCACCGATCTGCCCAGATACAAAGCGCCGGTTGCGATGATCAGTGCGCAAACCGGTGCGGCAACCGACAGCAGCGCGAAGCGATCCTCACTTTCGCCGTAGGGTTGCTCTGTTTGCTTTTCGATTTCCGCCACTGTTTCTATCCGAAGTTGCAGACCTCGCCAGCGTTGCCCGAGCTTCAGCCGCTGCTCTACGCTGACGCCTATTCTACGCCGCAACCGAGCCGGCTGGATATGTTGAACTATAATCGCGCCGCTCGCGAAACTCGCCGATTCAGCCGGACCATCCGCACCTTAGCGTGCCCGCGGTAACCACTGTTCCGGTTTCAACCTCGCTTTTGTTGATCGGCGCTGAGATGATCGAGGTGGTTCCCGCGCGTTCGGAACATCTCAGACAGGAAGAGGCTTATGAAAATCAAATACTCATTCAAACTAATCGTCCCGGCAATTCTATTCGGCATGGTCTTGTCGGTCCCTGCTTTCGCTCAGAACGACAATGCGCCGGCGAGCCAGTCGATGCATCAGGCTGGTAACAAGGTCGAGCAGGTTGGTTCCGATACCGCCGACGCCGCCAAGGACGCATATCACGGAACCGAGCGTGTGATTAAAGACACGACGATCACCGCCGAGGTCAAGACCGCGTTGGCGCGCGACAAGAATGTTAGTTCCTCCGGAATACATGTCACCACCACCGCCGGCGTCGTCACTCTGAAGGGCAACGTGTCTTCGCGGGAGATGGCGCGGCATGCTGGGCAGGTGGCGGGACAAACCAACGGCGTCGCGCGCGTGAACAACCAACTCATGGTGGTTACCTCAGCGAACACCGACTAGTTGAACTATCCGCGATGGGAGTCGCCGCCGATTTGCGTGCCGATGCCGCGGGTTTGGCGGCGGCTTCGATCGCCAAAGGCGTGGTCGGCGGCTTCGATCACCTGACTTGGCGATAGCCGCGCGGAGTGCGCACGCTGTCTATTTCCCCGCGACGCTCGACGATCCTTCAGCGCCGCAGGATAGGGATCACTTCCCTGGCGAATTGCTCCTGCTGCGCGTCGCGCTCGGCGGGAGAGGAAACGATGTCCACGTTGACATCGCGAATTCCCGCTTTGATGAACTCATCGATTCGCGCGGCGACATCGGCGGGCTTCCCCAGCGCGGCGTATCGCTTGGCGGGCTCGCGGAAATCCATCGCGTAGCGCTTGCTCAGATAATCTGCCGCGACATCGAGCGCATCTTCGTAGCTCGGCCCCAGCGTCACGAACAAAAACAGCGCCGTGCCGAAACGCTCGAACTTGCGCCCGGCCTTTCCCGCCTCGCGCGCGATGAACTCGAGTCCCTCGCCGACCCGCTTGGGCGTCACCACGTATGGCATCCATCCGTCGCCCAGCCGCGCCGCACGCCTGAGCGCGGCTTCGGCTCGTCCCCCCACCCATACGGGAGGTCCGCCGGGAGTGCGAGGTTTCGGCAGCATCGTAATTTTCCCGAAGCTGAAATACTTGCCGTGGTACTCGACCGGTTCCCCGGTCCACAGCCGCTTGATTATTTCGATTCCCTCGTTCGCGCGTCCACCGCGTTGCTTGAGCGGGACGCCGCACGCCTCGTACTCGCGCGGAAATTCACCGCCGACTCCGACGCCGAAAATGAAATGTCCCGCGCCCATGAGGCGGTCCACCGTCGCGACCATCTTTGCAACCGTCGCGGGATGACGCAGCGGCAACAGGTAAACGCTGGTGCCGAAAATCAGGCTCGGGTTCAGCGCGGACAAGTATGTCAGCTGGGTCAGCGGATCGTCGATCGGTCCCGTGAAGGCAACGTGATCTCCCGTCCAGATACTTTCGTAACCCCAATCCGACAGCGAGCTGACGGTCCTGCGCGCGTGCTCGCGATCGGCCGCTGTCGCTATCGCGCCAAACCTGACTTTGGAATTCAGCGGGAGAGCATCGCTCATGTCTTCACCCCTATGCGCATCCTCAAACCGATCGAATCGCGCCGCCATCGACCCGAATCAACGAACCCGTCACGTAGGCCGCCAGCGGGCTCGCCAGGAACGCCGCCACTGCCCCGAATTCTGCGGGCGTGCCGAGCCGGCCGACCGGAATCGACTGCGCGCTGCGCTTGATTGCTTCCTCGACAGAAATGTTCTGGCGTTCCGCAGCCGCGCGGCTGAGCTGTACCGTACGATCGGTCGCGATCGCGCCCGGCAGAAGAGTGTTGACGGTAATTCCGTCGCGCGCCGTCTCCGTCGCCAGCGTCTTGGCCCAGCCGACGATCGCGCTGCGCAGCGTATTCGACACTCCGATCGTAGCGATTGGCTCGACCACGCTCATCGAGGCCACGTTCAGGATTCGGCCCCACTTTCGCGCGCGCATGTCCCCAATCAACAAATCCGTTACTCGAAACAGCGGCAGCACCATCGCCTGGAACTGCTCCTCCCAGACTTTGGCCGACACGCCGGCCACGCCCGACGGCGGCGGGCCGCCGGAATTGTTGAGCAGGATGTCGATCGCTCCGAGCTGTATGCGCGCCGCGTTGGCGGCGTCCTCGATGCTCGGCCAATTCGCGAGGTCCGCCGCATATCCGATCGCCTTGGCGCCGCGCGACGTGATTTCGAAGACCGCGCGATCCAGCCCTTCCTGACCGCGTGCTACCAGCGCCACCGCAACGCCCTCGGCCGCGAGCGCGTCGGCGACGCCGCGTCCGAGTCCCTTGCTGCCGCCAAGAATCAGCGCCGTTTTTCCCTTGAGTTGAAGATCCATTTTTCACTTCACCGGGCTTCGATCGTTATGTGAATTGTTGTAGCGAATCTCGCGCGATTTGGCATCATGCCGGCCTTGCGCGGCCGCGGCGCGACGCGCCTAATGACCTCGGCGATGGAATCGTTTGACGTTGTGATCGTGGGAGCCGGAGCCGCCGGGCTGATGTGTGCGATGACGGCGGGCCAGCGCGGCCGGCGCGTGCTGCTGCTGGAACATAACGATCAGCCCGGCGCCAAGATTCTCATCTCGGGCGGCGGCCGCTGCAATTTCACCAATCTCGAAATGGCGCCGGAACGCTTTCTTTCCGCCAACCCGCATTTCTGCAAGTCCGCGCTCAGCCGTTACACCCAGCACGATTTTATCGCACTCGTCGAACGCCATCGCATTCCCTATCACGAGAAGACTCTCGGCCAACTGTTCTGCGACGGATCGGCACGCGAGATCCTCGCGATGCTGCTGGCGGAGTGCGCGGCCGCCGGCGTCGATTTGCGCACCGGGCACAGCGTCACCGAAATAACCCGCGCCGATCGCTTTCGCATCGAGACCGACAAAGCCGGCTTCATCGCGCCGGCTTTGGTGCTCGCGACCGGCGGCCTCTCAATTCCAAAAATGGGCGCGACCGGCTTCGCTTACGAGATGGCGCGGCGCTTCGACCTTGCGGTCATCGAGCCGCGGCCCGGCCTGGTGCCGTTGAAGGTCGCGGGCGAGACGCTCGAACTTTGCCAAACCCTTGCCGGCGTTTCGGTGGAGGCAGTGGCCTCATGCGGCCGCGACAGTTTTCGCGAGAACATTTTATTCACGCATCGCGGTCTGTCAGGTCCCGCGATTTTGCAGATTTCGTCGTACTGGCGGCAAGGCGACACGCTGTCGCTCAACCTTGCGCCTTCATTAGATATCGAAAGCTTCCTCGCGGACCGAAAGCGCACGCGGCCGAAAGCCGAACTAAAAACCGTACTGGCCGAGGCGATTCCGACTCGCCTGGCATATGCTCTTGCGGGTGCCGTGGCGTCCAACCTCCCGATCGCGAATGTCCCGGACCGCAGCCTTTCCGAACTGGCGGATCGACTAAGACGATGGCAGCTCAAGCCAACCGGTTCCGAGGGATGGCCCAAGGCCGAGGTGACAGTATCCGGAATCGACACCGCCGCGCTGTCTTCGAAGACCATGGAGGCTCGCGCCGTGCCGGGCCTATACGCGATCGGCGAAGCGGTGGACGTAACGGGATGGCTGGGCGGCTACAATTTCCAGTGGGCGTGGTCGAGCGGATGGTGCGCGGGCCGGGCAGTCTGACTTCAGCGGTGAGGTCGATCATTTTCGGCGAGAGTGCGTTGCGCGCCTGGGGCCGTCTCATCAAGGGACGCTGGGCGCGCGTTACCCGAGGAACGACCCCGGTGAATCGACGATTGTCGTCATTCCCCTTGAGTAGGCAAGTAATCTAACATCACCTTCGGAGTCGCGCGGATAAGTCCGGAGATTTTGATGGATTCAGCGGAAGCGAAAATCGGCAGTGAAGCTGGCACTGCCGCGCACAGCTCCGAGCCATTGCCTCTCAGGATCAAGCTTCTCTACGGCGCCCCCAGTTTCGCGGGCGCCGCGATGATCATCCCGATCTTCATCCACATGCCGAAGTTCTATGCCGACGTGGTGCTGGTACCGCTGGGATACCTGGCGATGGCAATCGCGATCGCACGTTCGCTCGACGCTCTGAGCGATCCTCTGATGGGCTGGATCTCGGATCATACGCACACGCGCCTTGGCCGGCGCAGGCCCTACATGCTGGTCGGCGCTCCTCTTTGCGGGGTGGCTTTTTTCGCCCTGCTGAATCCGCCGGCGTCGTTCACCGGCGGCCGCGCGGCGATTTGGTTCGGCGTGACGTTCATCCTCTACTTCCTGTTTCACACCATCTATGTTCTGCCGCACTACGCGCTCGGCCCGGAACTCACGCAGAATTATCACGATCGCTCGAGCCTGTTCGCGTGGCGCGAGTCTTTCACGATCCTCGGAACGATCGTGGCTGCCGCGGCGCCCGGCGTCATGATGCAAGCGTTCCACATGACCGAACGGCAGGTGTTCTTCCGGCTCGGAATCTTCTTCGGCGTCATGCTCAGTGTGCTCTACGGCTTGCTGGTGCTGACCGTGAAGGAGCGACCCGATTTCGTCGCCCGCGAATCGAATCCGCTCGTGCCGGGCGTCAGGCGAGCGCTGCGCAACCGCCCGTTCGCGATTCTGCTCGGCAGCTACGTCGTGGGGAGTATCAGCGGCGCGATTCCGGCCACGATGATGCCGTTCTTCAACGCCTACGTGATCCGGCCGTCCAATCCGACTTTCTGGCTCTCGATGTTGCTGCTGGGTTATTTTGCATTCGGATTTGTCTCGCTGCCGATGTGGGTTGCAATCGCGCGCAGAGTCGGAAAGCTCAACGCGTATCTCGCCAGCTTTTTTCTGGGCATCAGCGGCGGCGGTGCGATGTTCCTGCTCGGGCCCGGCGACACCTGGTGGCTGCTGGTGCTGATTTGCTGGGCCGGGATCGGATTCGGCGCCGGCTTGTTCCTGACGCCCTCGATGCAGGCCGACGTAATCGACTACGACGAGCTCTACACCGGCAAGCGGCGCGAGGCGCAGTACACCGCGTTCTGGTCGATGCTTCCCAAATTCGTTGCGATTCCGAGCGCTGCCATTCCCATCGCGGTTCTTGCCTCGCTCGGCTACATACCCAACGCCGTACAGTCGCCTCGGGTCGTCTTCGCGATCAGGGCGATCTTCGCGCTGGGGCCGGCGGTTTGCGCGATGCTTTCATTCCTGATCGCGCGCAGGTTCCCGATCACGGAGGCTATTCACAACACGATCCTCGAAGGCATCGAGCGTCACGAACGCGGCCAAGCAGCACTCGATCCGATGACTGGCCTGATGGTGCCGGCGCCGAAAGCCGGCCACGACGAGGATGTCGGCTGGTTCCTCGACTACTTCTCCGTCGGCGAGTTGAAGCGCTATCTCGCCAGGGGCGCTTCGCAGCCGGTGCGCGACGTGCTCACCGTGGCTGCGGTGTCGATTGGAGTCTCGGTGCTTTCAGTCATCTATGTGCTGCGTCGGGTCAGCTCGCTCCGCACCGATCCCGGCGCGATAATTTCGTTGATCGTGGTGGCCGCGGGACTGGCGTTCGCGATATTCGTTTTTCACCTGATGCGGCTTGGACCCGCGCGCCGGCTTGCGGCGGGTGAGGTGCCGGCCGACGCCGTCCGTGCCCATCTCGGCCAGGTCGTCGAAGCTCTCCGAGAGGGCACTCCTACGCCCGTGGTCGCGTCCGGTGTCGCGGGCCGCAGCTAGTTGATAAGAAATAATCCTCCCTGTGCTGAGTGCGACGAGAATCGCTGACACGGGCAATCGTCTGGAGTAAATGCCTATGCGCAAGATTTCTTACCGCGTGCGGCCGGAGACCGCCGTGCTGACCAGGGGCTTCGACCCTAAGTTGTCGGTCGGCGCGGCCAGACCGCCGGTGTATCGCAGTTCGACGTTCGTCTTTCCAAGTCCGGAGGCGGCTGAGCGTGCGTTTGGAATTGTGCTTGGCAAAATCCGTCCGCTCGGCGACGATCGTCCCGACCTGATCTATGCGCGCCTGAACCATCCCAACGCCGAAATCCTCGAGCAACAACTCGTACCTCTCGAGCGCGGCGCCAACTCCGCGGCCGTCTTCAATTCCGGCATGGCCGCGATCTTTACCGTGATGCTCGCGTTCCTGGAACGAGGCGGTTCGCTCATCTACACGCAGCCTCTGTACGGCGGAAGCCAACACTTGATTCACCAGATAATCGAACCGCTCGGTTTCGACGCGCGCGGAGTGCCCGCGGGTAATACCAAGGCGCTGACCGAGGCGATTGAACAGGCGAGCAACCTGAGCCTCGTTCTGATCGAGACTCCCGCCAATCCCACTCTCGTGATGACCGACATCGCGCAGGCGGCCGCCGCAATCCGCCGAAAGCCCAAGCGCCCCTTGCTCGCCATCGACAACACTCTGCTTGGTCCGACCTTTCAGCATCCGCTGATTCATGGCGCAGACCTCGCGATTTACTCGGCGACAAAGTTCCTCGGCGGATTCAGTGACTTGCTGGCCGGCGCGGTGCTGACGACGGATCCTGAATTGATCGAGACCCTGACCGGAGTCCGCGCGCTGCTGGGCAACATCCTGCAGGCTGACGAATGTTGGATTCTCGATTCGCGGCTTTCGACCGTCGCGCTGCGGATGAATCGGCAAAGCAAGAACGCACAGCGAATCGCCGAGCAGTTGGCCAAACATCCACGCGTCAAACGCCTCATCTATCCGTCGCTCTTCACCGACGCCGCCCAGATAAAGATTCGCGACGCGCAAACGGACTACCCGGGCTCGCTGATGACGTTGGAGGTTGAAGGCGGCAAGACCGGCGCCTTTGAATTCCTGCGCCGTTTGAAAATCGCCAAGAACGCCGTCAGCCTGGGCGGTGTCGAAACTCTCGTATGCCATCCGATGACGACCACCCACAGCGAACTGTCGCCCGAGGAATTGTCGGCGGCCGGGATCAACGACGCGCTGGTCCGCATCTCGGTCGGTACCGAGCATTGGCGCGATCTGCTTGATGAATTCACCCGCGCGCTGGCTTGATCCGGCGCCCATTCTGCTGTGACGAGGCGCAAGTTCTATCGCGGCGGGTGTGCCGCTAGTGACGTTAAACCGCGTTACTGTGACAGGAAGGCTGGTTTCCTCTCGCCAGCAGCATCATTTGCCTCGGTGTCGCGCCTAGAATAACAGCCTCAGGCGATGCGCGATGACGTCTGGGAACGAGGCTTATCTATGCAACCTTTAGAAATTCTGGACCATCTGATCGAAATCTGCGTTGACAGTGAAAATCGCTATCGGAGCGCCGCCAGCGATGTCGGCAAGGCGAACCTCGAGCAATTTTTCAACCGGCAGGCGGGGGCCCGCAAACGTAACGCGGATGAACTGGACCTGGAGCGCAAGCGGTTGGGTGGAAGCGGAGATGAATCGGGCACGCTCTTCGGATTTTTCGATCGAGCCGCTATGGACTTCAACGTGGTCATGAGCATGGGCGATACCGGCGTCGTCGAATGGTGTCGCGAAGACGCTCAATCCGCGATCAACGAATACGAGAAGGCGCTGGCGGAGCAGTTGCCGCTATCGGCGCGCGCGGCGGTCGCCTGGCAACTAGCTGAAAATCGCGCCACCCTCGCGTCGCTCGAAAAAGTATTGCGAACATACGGCGGTCCCAAGTCCTAGCGCGACTCCGGCTCGCAGGCCGATCAGAACGATCGGCGGCATATGAATAGAAGGCAAGTCCGGGCAAGTTGACAGCGAATGCGCGCCGGGGAACCATGCCTAATGAAGAATCATGACCAGAGCAGACTGTACCACACTAACACCACTACTTTTAAACCATTCGCGCCATTGCCAGGGCACATAGACAGAGATGCAACGTGGGCATGCTGTCCACGATGCCTCTTAAAACGGATCGTAGGTGACCAATGTGGTTTCATATGGTAATCTCAACAACATGTAGCATAATCAGCCAGCGAACCCAACTTTTCCGTCGTCTTGCAACGAGCCAGATTAACAATACGTCTGCCAGAATGCTGAGCATTTCTCCATTGTAGAGGGCACGCCGTAGTGGAGATTCTTTGCCATCAATTGAACCCATCGGGGAATACTCAGGATCACGTCGATTCCAACCGATACGTACATGAATCGCTCGAACCACACGACGTTCGACTGTCGAGTCGTCATGATGCTTTCTCTTTCTAGCTCGCTTCCCATTCGTCCACGATTCTCACCATATCCTCAGCCAAAGTCTGTCAGTGAAGCCAGCTTCCATCGCCGGCGTACACCCCCAGCGACTGATGGATGCGCACGAAATTATAGTCATGAAGTAGATAGAAAGAGCGTTAAGATGGATATCCAGGTTCTTGGTGAATGCATTCGTCAGCCGGGGCCACCGCTCAATATTGTCGAAAGTATAAAAATTGGCTGTCGCATCGAGTCGAAAGTGTGCCGTATCGGGATTGCCGTGGATCACTGTGCGCTCCGTACCGATGCAAACTGGCGGGCTGTATTGCTTCTGCGTCTTCTGGCGCGGTTCCGTACTGCTTGACCAGCATCGCGTAGTCGATGTACTTACCAAAACGCGCCACATCTACCGCGCTCAGACAGGCGTGAAACCGTCTGTCGTTAGTTGCACGCGATTCGTGAGCCTGCTCGCCAGATCGCGCATGAAAGTCCATGCCGCGTCCGCATCGCGCGTGCCGACGTACCAAGACGGAACGAGCTTCGTATCGGCAACAGAGTGCTGTCCATGTCCAAACTTCGCCGACGCCAAAATCGACCGCGCATTTTTTCGGAAGCGTTCTTTTGCTTGGCATAGACGAAGCTCCAAATTTCGTCCGCCTGAATGCGCTTGCAGAATATATTTCTGAGCGTCCGATCCTGATACTCAGAACACGCGTTGCCAGCGTCAGCTAACAATTTGACAATTGTGTTTTTGCTTGCTCCAGTCATACGCGAGATGGCGCGAATAGAAATGCCTTCCACCATCATTCCGAGGATCTGAGCACCGCGTCCGAGAGACGATCTTGTTCATGCTTTTGGAATAGACCTTTTTGCATGAGCTGTCAAGCATTCATGTCAGTTTACTTTCGCCAGTATTACACCTTCTAAGGGATTGACTTATATGTCAATTCGCGATGAAATCATAGACCTTGAAGCGCAAGGGGAAGCTGCTCCGATTACGTCCCGCGGTGCTTCCCCCGCTACACAGCGAGATACGACAGATGTACGTTTCTCAGGAAGTCAACGCTCGAATTGTAGGACCGTGGTTTGATGGCTCAGATGAGTACCGCTGCGGTCAGGCACATGCCGATTTGGTCGCGTTCACGTTTCGTGACCCGATTGTGGTTGCGAGAGATTCAAGGAAGGCGAGTTGATTAAGGCGATTAAGTATGCAAAGGGAAAGATTCTCGATATCGGCTGTGGCGTCTGGCAAGCATTCGCTGTATTAGGCGCTTTGCAGAAAGAAATCTGTTTGTTTGCTTGACTTGTTAAATTCTTCTTTTACTCAAGAATTTTGGCTCTAGAGAATGGCGTGATGCTCTCGTTCGTTGCGTTCGCGAATGGCATCAACTATTTCCCGCTTACGATCCTTTAATGTGAGACTACTTTGCCGACTATCTCACAGACGGAGTTTTTGACCGAGATCCTCGACCTCGACGCTGAGAAGATACCGCTCGGCAAACTCGCATTCTTTCTAGAACAGCTGCAATCAAAGCATTTCGATGTTCTTGGAATAGATATTGTTTGCTAATTAAAGCCAGATTTTACCCGACGCCACTTAGCCCGACGAATAGTACGCCAGCCTGAACAGGTAACGCGCTGGCTTGGTGCCCCCGGCAATCTTACAACGGATACAGTCAGCGACCTTTTACTTGGTCTGCGTGCAATCCTAGACCCTGTATCCTTAGGCGTTGATTCTCTGATTGTAAAGTCAGGCCATGAGCCTCCTCCAGTTCCATCCCCTAACTCTGTGCAACCGCAAAGCTCGGTTCCTAGGGGTCCGAGTCCCAAACTTGAGCCCCCTTTAGACCCTCTCGCTCATTGAAGTTTGCAAAAACCAAGGGCTGAAGAAAGCTTCATATAAATATTATCTGTTGAAAACCTCGACCTAGTTAAACCCTAACGTTTCGGGTACTTACCAGAAGTGACGCAAGTAGTTACTGAACATTTTGTGTTTCAGTAATACCCAATTGATTTCAGCAAACTACTCCCACACGGCACGGCGTACCCGTAATCGCCCGCTAACTTTCGTCATGGGAAAGTGGAAATCGATGGCAGACAGCTACTTATTGATGAGCTACAGATATATCAGAACGGAACGATAGTCGCGACTCCGGGAAACACTTCGGACTCTGACCTGATTACGGATTACTTGTATCGATGCGCTAATGAACGATTCCAACTGAATTTCCAAATTATAGGAATGGGAGCCACTTTAGTCAGTTAGAGATCCAGTTTGATCGTTCTTTAGCTGACCTATTCCCTGCGCTTAAAGAAATCGGGAGCGCCATTAATAAGGGACTGGATTCGTCTTGGGAGAGTATTCCAGCCTACAATTGATCAATCCATTTTTTGACTCCAGAAAGAAGCTCTTATATTGCGATTTTAGAATAAAAGCGCGCGTAATATGGCGCTGGAAACCAAATTATACTTTTGCGAGGCCACGATGAAAACGGACAATCATATGGCTATCTTGTCAAGGTTCGAACGCATTTGTTTGGAGAACTTTGCGAAATGAAAACTGGAGGATGGTGACAACCCATCAGCATCGGCCTGCGTGTCCGGTGTGCTGGGCGTAGGTTAAAATTGTCCTGAAACGGGGAATCGGGACAGCTAGGTGCTCGTAGGGATTTTCTCGCGCCTAGCTCGGAAATACGGTGGATGCGGTGTCGGTTGCGGGTGATGTGGCACAACCGTGTATTCGAGCTAGGCGCGATTTCTTTTTGGGAGGTTTAGATCTGTGAACTAAACGGGAAGTGGAAAAGGTTCGGAAAGGAAAAAGCCGAGTGGGTGGCACCACTCGGCGGGTTATCTGACTGGACCTCGAAAATTAAGTTGCTGGACCTAATTAACACCATTCGCTGGTGTCGCGCGTTAGTTTATTTTTTCGCGCTCGCCATCGCAGTTCTCCCTCGCTTCAGGGAAGGCGGAAGCGAGGGGTTTGAACCCCTCCCGACCCCGCGCTGGTAAAACAGGGGCGGCGTAGACTAAGAGGCCGAAGGCACGGGACTGGCACTCCCGTTTCCCGTGTAACGCACGGGAGCATCGTGGGCTCGAATCCCACCGCCGCCTCCATCAAAGCGCCTATCCTTTCTATTGCCAAAGAAGCGAGCCTTCAGACCAGTCTATTTAACCATCGTTTTTTCCTTTTTCGTTCCCGCCTCCTCAGGGGTAGTCACTTGCTCGCGCTCCCCCCTTCTACCCCCAAGCCCCCATCTCACCAGCATTCCGTTCTCCGTTCGTGCTAGACTCTGCCAGTTGCAATGTCTCCATAGTTTCGCAGTGCAGCATCGCGCGGCGTCTCTTGTGTTTCCTTCATGCTCCAGCGGAAGTCGCAGTACTTTGCACCTTCATGATCGTCTGCGTGGGTTCGAGCTACAATAGAAGGCAAGTCGGGGCAAGTTGACAGCGGAGCGCGCCGGGGACACGATTTGCTGTACGATTCGCATTAAGAGCGCGTGGGAGGCGTCAAAATATGCCGGCTCGTTCGATATCAACCGCCAGTCTGACGTTCGGACTCGTATCCATCCCGGTTCGATTGTTCCCGGCAACGAGCTCCAAATCGGTCACCTTCCATCTGCTGCACGCGAAAGACCAGAGCCGCATTCAGCAAAAGATTTATTGTCCCAAGGAAGACAAGATCGTCGATCGAAGCGAGCTGGTGCGCGGCTACGAAGTGGAGAAGGATCGATACGTCACCTTCACCGACGAGGAACTGAAGAAACTCGAGGCGCAGGCCGATCGCGCGGTCGAAATATCCGAGTTCATTCCCGCCACGGAAGTCGATCCGGTTTATTTCGAGAATTCGTATCTGCTCGGATGCGAGCCGGTGTCGGCCAAGGCGTACCATCTGCTCAAGGAAGCGATGACCAGGGCGGGCCGGGTTGGAGTCGCGAAATACACTATGCGCGGCAAGGAACGGCTGGTCCTGATACGTCCCTACGACGGCGGCCTGATGCTGCACACGATGTACTACAACGACGAGATCCGGTCGTTCGGGGAGATCGATCACGGCGCCGGCGCGGCGGTGAAGGAATCGGAACTGGGGCTCGCGCAGCGGCTCATCACCGATCTGACGCAAAAGAAATTCAATCCATCCGAGTTCAAGGATGATTACCGCCAACGGGTGCTCGAGGCGGCCGAGCAGAAGCTCGCGGGCCACGAGTTGACCGAGCCCGCGCCCGAAGTGCACCACGGCAAGGTGATCGATCTGATGAGCGCGCTGAAGGAGTCGCTCAAAAAGCGCGGTGTCGCGGTCAACGCGGACCGCGGCGAAGAAGCCCCGGCTACGTCGGAACGCGAGGATCGCAAGGTTGCGCAGGGATCGCGCAGGGCGCCCGGCGGCCGCCGCTCGCGCTGAACGATTGAAGCACGCGCCGGCGAGTCATTTGCCTCGGCGCTGACGCTCGGGTTCGCGCGGATCGATTTCAACGCGCCGGGCGGCTGATATTGCCCTCGATCCTCGACTACGAACAATGCTGCTGAGCAAGTACCGACGCAAAAGAAGCGCGGGGCGCACTCCGGAACCGTTCGGAAGCCAGCTTGCAGGCCCGATTTCCACGACCGGCGGCGTTTTCGTAATTCAGAAACACGCGGCGCGGCGCCTCCACTACGATTTTCGACTCGAGATGGAAGGCGTCCTGCGGTCGTGGGCGGTTCCCAAGGGTCCGTCGCTGAATCCAGCTGACAAGCGTCTGGCGGTCGCCGTCGAAGACCATCCGCTGGAGTACGGCGACTTCGAGGGGGTGATTCCGGCGGGCAATTACGGCGCGGGCTCGGTCATCGTGTGGGATCGCGGCGTGTATGACGTCCTCGATCCGGTGGGCGACGCGGGCGGCGCGGTCCGGGACGGAAAAATCGACATCGATCTGCACGGCTTCAAGCTCAACGGCGCGTTTACGCTGGTGCGCACGGGCGGGCGGCGCAATGCCGGCCCCGGGGACAAACAGAACTGGCTGTTGATCAAGAAGCGCGATCAATTCGCGACGACGGAAGACGTTCTGTCGGCGCATCCACGCTCGGTGCTGTCGGGATTGACGATCGAGGAATTGGCCGGCGCGCCGGCCGCGGAGCGCCGGGTGGCCGACAGACTCGCGCACCAGCATCTTCCGGAACTGGGAAACCGGCTGAAGCATTCGGATTTTCCCTTGATGCACGCCAAGACGATCGGCGATCCTTTCGACAATGACAAGTGGCTATTCGAAGTCAAGTATGACGGGGTGCGCGTACTTGCTATTCGGGAAGGCGAGAATAGTCATTTGTTTGCGCGCAGCGGCACGGACACAACCAATCGGTATCCCGAAGTCGTGCTCGCGCTGAATTCTCTTGCGCTCGATCGATTCGTGCTCGATGGCGAGATCGTTGCGCAGGACGCGCGGGGACGTCCAAGTTTTCAGCTCCTGCAAAGAAGGATGCACGTCAACGACGCGCGGCAAATAGCCCGCCTCAGCGTCGCGGTTCCGGTCAGCTACTACGTTTTCGATCTGCTTGGCTTCGATCGTTTCGACACGCGGACGCTGCCGCTCGAAGAACGCAAGCGTCTTCTGAGCGAACTGATCCACAGCGAGGGGCCGGTTCGCTATTGCGATCACGTGGTCGCGCGCGGAAAGGACTTCTACGCGGCGGTATCGGAACATGAGCTGGAAGGAGTGGTCGCCAAATTGCGCGACTCGCCTTATCGCGGGACGCGCAGCGGCGATTGGCTGAAGATCAAACGTCCGTTGACCAGGCAGTTCGTGATCGGCGGCTATAGCGACCCCGACGGGACGCGAACTCATTTCGGCGCGCTGCTGCTGGGTCAATACGAGTCCGACGGCGCGCTGCGATATACCGACAAGGTCGGCAGCGGCTTCAATCGCGACGCGCTGCGCAAGATTCACGCGATGCTCGAGGATCGCGCGCAATCGACATCGCCGTTTCGCAAACCCGCGATGGGACAACCGACGCCGCAGAAAAACGCACATTTCGTTCGGCCGGAGCTGGTTTGCAACGTTCGCTTTACCGAGTGGACGGACCGCGGCGGCCTCCGCCAACCCAGCTTCATGGGGCTGGCCGAGGACGCCGATCCCCGCCAATGTATCTACGAGGGACCCGGCGCGCGATCGGAGCCGCCGGCCGATGCGATGAATGAAGAAGCCAGCGATCAGCGAGGGGGGGCCGCCGTGAAAGCATCCAAGGCCCGCGGCAAGGTCGTGGCGCCGGCCGCCGCGAGCGGAAAGGCGTCAGTAACTCATCCCGAGAAGGTCTTCTGGCCGAAAGACGGATACACCAAGGGCGACCTGGTCGCATACTATCGCGCGATTTCGAAATGGATGCTGCCATATCTGAAAGATCGGCCGGTGATGCTGGCGCGGTATCCCGACGGCATCGAGGGCAAGACGTTCTATCAGAAGGATGCGCCCGGATTTGCGCCGTCGTGGATTCGCACCGAGAAGATTTATTCCGAGGACTCGCAGCGGGAGATTTCGTACTTCATCCTGGACAGCGAGGAAGCGCTTGCCTACGTGGCGAACCTGGCTGCCATCACAATTCACGTCTGGTCGTCGCGCATCCCCCATCTCGAACGTCCCGATTGGCTTCTGTTCGACATCGATCCCAAGGGCACGACCACGCGGCACGCAGTCGAGGTTGCCCGCGAAGCCGCCGCAGTCATCCGCGAGATCGGCCTGGAACCGTGTCTGAAGACTTCGGGGCAAATGGGTATTCACGTAGTAGTGGGATTGGCGCCGAAATATACTTACGAACAAGCAAAGATGTTCTCGGAGTTAGTAGCGCAAGTAGTAGTGAACCGGATTCCAAAAATCGCCACCATCAATCGCAATCCGCACTCGCGCAACGGTCGTGTATATATCGACTACCTGCAGCTCGGCCACGGCAAGACCATTGCGGCGCCGTTTTCGGTGCGGCCGCTGGCCGGCGCGCCCGTTTCCGCGCCGATGACGTGGAAGGAGTTGAGGCCGTCGCTCGATCCGGCGGTGTATAACATTGAAACGATGCCGGCGAGGATGGCACGCATGAAGCGCGATCCTTTCCTCGACGCGATCGAAAAACATGCCAGCCTGGAGGACGCGTTGCCGCATCTCGAAGCGCTCCTGAGCCGCTCCGGGAGCAGGCAGGAAGTCACTCCCGGAGGGAAATAGAATAAGAAGGTGGAGATCATGAAGAAGCGCATTGATGTCGCCGCGGTCGAGGCCGTCACCGGAACGGGCTATCCAGCGCCATTCGATCAACCGTGCCGGATGCGATCGCGGCAGAAGCTCGGCAATGCGGCCGGCTTGACGCAATTCGGCGCCAACCTGCTGCGCCTGCCGCCGGGGGTGTGGTCGAGCCAGCGGCACTGGCACACCGGCGAGGATGAGTTCGTCTATGTGCTGTCGGGTGAAGTGGTTCTCGTCAGCGACGGCGGCGAGGAAGTTCTGCGCGCGGGCGACGTCGCCGGTTTCAAGGCCGGCGACCCTAGCGGCCATTGCCTGCAGAACCGCTCGGATAGCGATGCCCGGGTTCTTGAAATAGGCACCCGAGTCTCGGACGATACCGTTTACTACTCGGATATCGACATGGTAGCCCCGGCGAGCGGCAAACCCGCACCCTTTACTCGTCGCGACGGCACACCCTACGAGAGCATCAGGCGTCGCGGCTGAGACCAGAGGGTGTGCTCAGGATTTTACTCAACGCCCCGATCAGCCACTTTAACTTACATCACTTACTAAAAATTATCTCACCACTATTTATTTACAACAATCATTTCATCATCTTTCAATAGTAAAAGTTATCCAGCACCACAAACCTATCCGCAATCTCGCAAATGTTCACCAAATTCACCAAGCTCCTCCGGTACCGACGTCGAACATCTGCGGATGACACATTATGACCACCTCTAAACTTCCGCAGACACACACGCGCGATAGCGACTGTTCGGTGCTGAGCCCTATATACACAATCCCGACACGCCACCCTCTGCACTTAACCCTGCTTGTACCACATCCGAGATGGAAACGGCTGGAAGGGTCATCTCGAATGCGAAACTCCGCTCCTGATCGAGCAGTCTCTCATGCGGGCGATCGCCAGCCGCCGTCTTTCCGGGCAACGCTCTCAGGATCTTCTGGTGACAACTGATAGGCGAGTTCGTCCGGCCTAACAATTCCCTCGACATCCGAGGAGAGAGTCGGAGCATACATACTTTTGCCAACTCCGTTCAATCCCGCCACTAACCACAACCAAACACTTCGCGTCATGCAACCGCAATTCTCTGACTATGATTTCATCTCCGTTCTCCTTCATTCGCACCACGAAACGCACCTTCACCCATTCGTTTGATGATGCACCATTCGTGCCGACGTAATAAGCCAACTCTACTTCTTCATCGAATCCACAATCTTCCATAACTCCCAATAACTCGTTCCACTGCCACCTTACCCGCTAGCTCGACTCGCTCTGAGAAACTCTGAGGGCGTATCGTCACGGGAGCCGACCACTCAACATACGGCAGGATACGGGACTCTCCACCAACGTCGAAAAGCACGTCGAGCGAGATTACATCGAGATTCACCCCAGCACCCGCGCACTAGACTTCAGCTCTCTAGCCCAAGGAGTCAGAGCAGCTATACCTTCCGCCATCCACTGCAGCAGCGTGTGTCGTCGTAAACGAGCAAATCGTGACGCTAACCGCACGAACTCACGCAACTTCCTTATCTTTCTTTCAATCGCGCAACGCACCAAAACGCACCACTCATTCTCCGCTTCGTCCCCAACCCAACCCAACTCCGAAAACGATAATCACAAATTCGGCATCTCTTCCTAAATTCTCAACCACTAATTCTCTCTACCTATATTCTCGACTGCACTCGTCATTTCACGCTGAAGCCAAAATTCAGTAGCTCTTGTCACCTCAAGCCCAATGACCTCGCCAGATTTCTCAGTGAAAAGAAATCCAGCGACTCACCTCGCTTCACTGCGAACATAATCCAAAAGCCCATACCAACTCAATGCCAACGTAACCCCAGACAGTATTGCTCTTCATACCAATACCTACGTCCCTCGTTCGTCTCACACTTCCCAACCTTGAGCCACAGTGCTTACACATCCTTATAGAGCAATCACCCACTCGTCATCACTTAACCTCAATAACCATTCCCTCCAATATCTTCGCTGAACTTTATCATATCCAACCAGCAAATCTCACAAAACCCAGGTCGCTCCGCAGACCATGGCGAGCAGCCGCCTTTTCGCGATTGATTCGGACGATAATGAGTAAAACCCCGGAAGGACTTCACTTTGGCAAATTCCCGCTATGACCTTGTCGTGATCGGCTCCGGACCCGGCGGATACGTCGCCGCAATTCGCGCCAGCCAGCTCAAAATGCGCGTCGCCGTCGTCGAGCGCGACCGCCCCGGCGGCGTATGCCTCAACTGGGGATGTATCCCATCCAAGGCGCTCCTCAACTCGGCCGCTGCGATGGACACGATTCGCGGCGCGTCGAAGGAACACGGCATCGAGGTCGGCGAGATTCGTTTCGACTTCACCAAAGTGATTGCGCGCTCGCGGGCCGCCGCCGAAAAGCTATCCAAAGGCGTGCTCTATCTGTTCAGGAAAAACAAAATCGATTACTTCGAGGCCGACGCGGTGGTAACCGCGCCGCACTCCGTCGCGCTCGCGCAGGTCGAAGGCAAGTCCGCGCCCCAGGCCGCCTCGCTCGAGGCCGAGCGCATTCTAATCGCGGCCGGCTCGGGCGAACGGCTGTTCCCGGGCATGAAGGTCGGCGACGGCGTGATTACCAGCAAGGAGGCGCTGGTGCTGGACACGATGCCGGCGAGCGTCGTCGTAATCGGCGCCGGCGCAATCGGAATCGAGTTCGGCTATTTCTACAGCGCATTCGGCGCCAAGGTGACGATCGTCGAACTGGAAAAACAGATGCTCCCCGGCCTCGACGCGGAAGTCGCCGAGGAGCTGCGCCGCGCGTTCGTCAAGCGCGGGGTTACCGTGATGCTCGGGCATGGCTATAAGTCGATGGCGCGCAAGGGCGGCCTGTGGTCGGTCGCGGTAACCGCCGAGGGCGCCGAAAAATCCGTCGATGCCGAGGTCGTGCTGGTGGCAGTCGGCCGCAGCCCGCTCAGCCAGAACATCGGACTCGAAAAAATCGGCGTCGAGCTCGACCGCGGCGGCTTCATCAAGATAAACGACTCGTTCCAGACCACCGTCGCGAGCATCTATTCGATCGGCGACGTCGTCCGGCCGCCGCTGCTCGCGCACAAGGCCAGCGCCGAAGGTATCGCCGCGGTTGAAATCATGGCGGGCGTGCGCGAACCCGGGTTCGACCTGCTCGCGATCCCCGGATGCATCTACTGCGAGCCCGAAGTGGCGACGGTGGGACTCAGCGAAGCGGACGCAAAAGCGCGCGGTATCGAAGTGAAGGTCGGCAAGATTCCGTTTCGCGCGATGGGCAAGGCGGTTGCGATCGGCGAGACCGCGGGCTTCGTGAAAATCGTCGCGACCAAACAGTACGGCGAAGTGATCGGATGCCAGATAATCGGACACGCCGCCACCGACATCATTTCCGAAGTCGTGCTCGGCAAAACGCTGGAGACCACCACCGCCGAAATCGGCAAGACCGCGCATCCGCATCCCACGATGTCCGAAGCGATCATGCAAGCGGCTTTGGCCGCCGACGGCGAAGCGATAGACTTTTGAGGATGGACACGCGCGGAGCACTCACGGTCGTCGATTTGGGCGTGGTCGATTACGACGCCGCGCTTGCGATCCAAACCGCGATGCTCGCGGCGCGGCTCGACGGCACGATCGGCGATACGCTCCTGATGATGGAGCATCCGCATGTCTTCACGCTGGGCCGCGGCGCGGACGAGGGCTTCATCGTCGGCAATCCGTCGGGGGTGCCGATTCGGCGGGTCTCGCGCGGCGGGCAGGTGACCTATCACGGTCCCGGACAACTGATCGGTTATCCGATTCTCAAACTCGAAGGGCGCGCCCGCGACGTTACGAAGTATCTTCGAGGTCTCGAGGCGGCGATGATCGACGCGCTGGCAAAATTCGGCATCGACGCCGCGCGGCGCGACGCGATGACCGGCGTCTGGGTTGGGTCGCGCAAGATCGCGTCGATTGGCGTCGGCATCCGGCGCTGGACCACCTGGCACGGCTTCGCGCTGAACGTATCCACCGATCTCAGCTTCTTCGATTCGATCGTGCCGTGCGGTATCGAGGGATGCCGCATGACTTCAATCCGCGAGCTGACGAATCGCGCGGTGTCAGTCCGCGAGTTCGCCGAGGCGATGCGCGAGAGTTTCCGCCGCGTGTTCCACTACGATGAAATAGTTCTCGCCGGCGCGCCGCAGACAGCGCAGGCGCCTCAACTGATGGCTGGCGATGGTTGAACGAAGACATCCCGACTGGATTAAAGTTCGCGCACCGGTGTCGCCCGAGTACTTTCGCACCAAGGCGATCCTCGGCGGGCTCAAGCTGCATTCTGTCTGCCAGGAGGCGTGCTGCCCGAACATCGGCGAATGCTTTTCGCATCGCACCGCCACCTTCATGCTGATGGGCGACGTGTGCACGCGCAATTGTCCGTACTGCGCAGTCGCGCACGGCAAGGTTCGTCCGCTGGATTCCGATGAACCGCGGCGAATCGCGGAGGCGGTGGGGCGCCTTGGACTGCAACACGTCGTCGTCACCTCGGTCGATCGCGACGATCTGCCGGACGGCGGCGCGGCGCATTTCGCGGCCACGGCGCATGCAATCAAAGCGATGGCTGCGCCGGCGCGCGTCGAAGTGCTGGTGCCGGACTTCCAGGGATCGTTCGCCAGCGTCGAGACGGTGGTGCGCTCGCCAATCGATATCTACAACCACAATATCGAGACGGTGCCGAGTCTTTATCGCACTGTGCGGCCGGGTGGAAATTACGATCGATCGCTTGACGTCATCCGCCATGCAAAAGACTCCGCGCGCCAGCTCGGCAAGCCGATGTTCACCAAGGCGGGCGTGATGCTGGGGCTCGGCGAGACCAACGGCGAGCTGCTCGATGTGATCCGCGATTTGCGCAGGGTAGGGTGCGACATCCTGACGCTTGGGCAGTATCTGCGGCCGTCGGCGGAACACATTCCCGTCGCCAGGTACGTGCCGCCGGCGGAGTTCGCGGAGTTGAAGACGGCCGCGCTCGCGATGGGGTTCCATCACGTCGAGTCAGGGCCGTTGGTGCGTAGCTCGTACCACGCGTGGGAACACGTCAACTAGAGTAGCCTGGCGCGCGGGCTTAAAAAGAGCAGCGCGCCGCGGAACATCAGTCCCGCAGCGCGCCGATCGTCAAATTACCTTGGATTTAAATAACGACCCCGGGTCGGCTTACCACTGTTCCTCGTGGAGCTTCTTGACGTCGTGCACGCGCGTCTGCAGGTACGCGTCCTGAACGGCGCCGTAGAGATCGATCGCATAGCGATCGGCTTCCTCGAACTGGTTCAGATGCAGCGAGCGATAGTTCACCGCTTCAGCCGCGCCCTGCCCGGTGGCCACTGTGACCGCCACCCACATCGGAACGAAGTAGCTGATCGGATTCATCGCACCGTCGGCGACCAGGCCGATCGTGTCGCCAATCGTCGAAGGTCCGAAAAACGGCAGCATCAGGTACGGACCGGTCGGGATGTTGTAGTAGCGGATGGTGAGACCGAAATCGTTGCGATGCTTCTTGAGCCCAAACCAAAGCTCGGCGGGATCGAAGAAGCCGGCCAATCCGAGCGTCGTGTTGATTCCAAAGCGGGCGACTTCGCCGCCGGCCTCGGCCAGCTTGAGCTGAAACAGGTTGTTGGCGAAACGCGGGATGACCCGGGCGTTGTCAAAGAATCTGCCCACGCTCTCGCGCACCGGCTGCGGCGCGATGGTGGCGTATCCGCTGGCTACAGGGCGCAGCACCCAATCGTCGAGCTTGAGGTTGAAGGTGAACATCGGCTCATTGAACCCCGACAACGGATCAGCATAGCCGCCCTGATTGTTCTCGCCCGGCGGCTGAGTCGAGGGATTGGCCGCCGATTGGGCGGAGGGATTCTGCGACATCGGAGCGGCGCCCTGGCTCAGAGCCGGGGTCGCAAACGAAACGACCGCAAGCAGCGACGATGCGAGCATCATCCAGCGCGCGCCTGTCCTTTCGATTTGTTTCGAGCCAGATCTCATTTGCCTCTCCATGGCGATGTCGCCTTAATATCTCGCTTAAGAGGGTACCTATCCAGACTCAAGGAATCCATACTTGCTAGTGGTTCGCGAGACTTGCCGCAAGCGCGGCCTGTTTACTCTTTAAGTCGCTGATCAGGGTGGCGTAGCCCTGATTGTTCATCACGCGATTAAACTGGTTGCGGTAATTCGCGATGATACTGATCGAGTCCACGGTCACATCGTAGATCTTCCAGGTAGCGCCCGCCTGCACGAGGCGGTAGTTCAAATGGATCGGGTCCTTGCCGTCCGGCTCCACGACATCGGTGTTGACCTCCGCATACTGAGGCCCGTCGGTCGTCGTCCTGAGGAAAGCGACTTGCTGACCGCGGTAGTCGTTAACCTTGCTCAAGTAGGAATCCTCGATGAAAGCGACGAACGCGTTGGTGAACTCCTGCTGCTGATCGGGGGTGATCTGCTTCCAATGGTAGCCGAGCGCCGACTTCGCCATCTCGGTGAAATCGAAGGTTGCGGACACGATTTGGCGAAGCTTGTCCTGGCGCTGAGCCAGCGGAGTTTGATTGTCGCGGAGCACGTCCAGCGCCTGGTTGACGGTGGTCTTCACGACCGACATCGGATCGTCGGCCCAGGCGGGCGCCAAAAAGCGCGACGGTGCAAGGCTGACGACGAGCGCGGCCGTCACCGTGAGCATCGCGATCGCGCGCCGCGGCAGGATTCGCTTGATGGAAGTTGGCGTCATCATATATTTCACCCGGTTATTTCTCCGATTTCCCAGGCTTCTGGTCCTTCTCTGAGTTTGAGGATTTATCTTTCGCGGAGCCACCGCTGCTGCCGCCGTTGTTGATCAACTGGCCGATTGCATCCTCGAGCACAAACGCCGACTCGGTTTGCCGAATCGTGTCGCCATCTTTGAGGATACGGTCGCTCGGGCCGAGCGCGATGGACACATACTTGTCGCCGATTATTCCGCTGGTCTTGATCGACGCGATCGCATCCTTGTCGATCGGCACGCCGTCGTCAACGCGCATCGCAACCCGCGCGCGCAGGTCCTTGAGCTCGATCTGCACAATCTTGCCGACTTGCACACCCGCCAGTTGAACCTGATCGCCGGTCTTCAATCCCGAGATATTATCGAAACTTGCGTAGAGCGTGTAGCCCGGCTTGGGCAGCAGGGTGAGTTTACCCAGCGACAGCGACAAAATCGCCAGCGCGATGATACCGAGAATCGCGAAAATGCCGACGATAAGCTGCGTGGTTCGAGTTGCGTACATAGGTCTTTGTTTCAGCCCGCCAGGGCTGTTTCATTCTCCTCGCCGGATGCTTTGCCCGCCAGAAAGCGTTTGAAGACGTCGTCGTCGGCCGCCATCACCTGGGCCACCGTGCCGTTGAGATGAGTGCGGCCATTATGGAGAAATGCGACGCGGTCGGAAACCTGGAAGACCGCCGGCACGTCATGACTGACCATCACGGCGGTCAGCTGAAAATTCTCCTGCGTGCGCCGGATCAGTTCGTGAATCTCGGTGGTCCGCGACGGATCGAGGCCGGTGGTCGGCTCGTCGAGCATGAGGATTTTCGGGCGCCGCACCAGTGCGCGGGCGAGCGCGGCGCGCTTCTGCATCCCGCCGCTCATCTGGGAGGGAAACTTGGCGTCCATCCCTTCCAGCCCAACCGCTTTGAGCGTTTCATGCACGCGCGCGGCGATCTCGGTGCGAGTGAGCCTGGTTTTCTCGAGCAGCGGGAACGCGACGTTGTCGAATATCGACATCGAGTCGAACAGTGCGCCGGCCTGAAAGAGCACCCCGAATTTTTCGCGCACCGCGTCCAGCGCTCTTCCGCCGGCGTTTGTCACTTCGACGCCGTCGATCACGATGGTGCCCGAGTCGGGCCGCATCAGCAGATTGAGATGCTTGAGCAGAACGGTCTTGCCCGATCCGCTGGGGCCGACGATCGTCGTGATCTGGCCGGCGGGAAAATCGAGCGTAACGCCATCGAGGACCTGCTGGCGGCCGAAGCGGCGGCGAAGATCGCGCACTTCGATCGCATTAGCGACGCTCGCCGCGTTGCGAACGTTCTGCGCGTTGCCGCCGTCATGGTTGATTTCAGTTTGGCTCATGGATCGTCGATCGCTAGGGCGTTATCACAAAAGTATAGACGTAAGAAAATAGTCAAACGCAAGAATCAGGGCGCTGGACAGCACCACGGCTTCGGTGGTGGCGCGGCTGACCCCGGTCGCCATCCGTTCGGCGTGATATCCCTTGTAGCAACAGACCCACGTTACGACCACGGCGAACAGCAGCGCCTTGTAGATGCCGGTCATGATGTCGTGGCCGTCCATGTTGGCGGTGATACCGTTGAAGTACGCAGCCGACGGTGCGCCCATCAGGCCGACGCCGACCATGTAGCCGCCGAAGATTCCCACCACGTCGAAGACCGAGACCAGCAATGGGAAACTGATCACGCCCGCGAGCACGCGCGGCGAGACCAGGTACTGCACCGGGTTGATCGCCATCACGGTGAGCGCGTCGATCTGCTCGGTGGATTGCATCGAGCCGAGCTCCGCCGCCATCGCGGAACCGGCGCGCGCCGCGATCATCAGGGCGGCCAGAACGGGTCCAAGCTCGCGCACCAGAACCAGGGCGACGACCGTGCCCAATGCGCCGTCGGAGCCAAAGCGGCGCAGCGTGTTGTAGCCCTGCAGACCCAGCACCATCCCGGTGAAGCCGCCGATCAAGATGATGAGAAACAGCGAGTCGGCGCCGATGATTCGTATCTGCCGAATCCATAGCCGCGGCTTAAAGGGCGGCAGGAAAACATAAAGCACCGCGCTCAGCAAAAAAAGCACAAACGCGCCGAGCTGGACAACGCTGTCGATCACCAGCGCGCCAAGCCGCCCAGTCATTTCCACGATCGACATCAGTCCGTTTTTCAATTTTTAGTGATGAGCAATCCCGAGCCGGGCCAACTGGTTTTGAGTATGCGTGGCGGACCCGGCGCGCTCGAACTCGGCGAGGTCCGCGATCACGTCGAGGTCCAGCGCAGGCCGCGCAAGTCGCAGGACTCTAGCCGGAACGTCGGAACCGCGGCAATCGTCCAGATGCCGCAGCAGGCTCATTCGACCGAATCGAGTCGCCACGGCGCCGGCGGGCGAGCGGCAGATGATGTTGGTGCCGGAGAAGTCCCGCGAGGGAACCAGCACCACGCCCCCTCCGGCGGGCATCGCGGCAAACACTGCGTCTATATCTTCGGCTGCGATCAATGGGATGTCGGACAGCACCGTGCAAACGGTTCGCGCACCATCGGCAATCAGCGCGGAGGTGGCAAGTCCGACGGCGGCGTTGAGGCCGCGCGGAAATTCCTCGTCGATGGTGATTGCACCGGCAGCGCGCGCCAGCGCGAGCAGACCCGCGTCCGACGTCACCACGGCGACGCGGTCGGCGGCGGCTGCGCCAAGCGAGGCCGCCAGCACGTCGCGAAACATCGCTTCGGCCAGCGCACGGCGCTCGCCGGGCGGCAGCACCGGCGCGAGCCGGGTCTTGGCGAATTCGAGTTGCTTGGCTGCGATGAGGATAAAGCGCACGGCGTATCTTTATAACCTAACAAGCGCGCGCATCCAACGGGAACTGAGACAGGCGCTGGAATGCTTGACAGTGTTTCCGTGCTCGCTTCAACATGATGCGTAGATTTTGCCGTCGTTGGCCGATCATTGCCCAATCGGAGGCGCGCTGGTCTTGGAGGAAACCTCAGCGATGAACAGCAAGCGAAGCCTACTGGCCCGGACCGGGGCGATGATCGTGGCCGGCGCGATGATCCTGATAGGGGCGGGATGCCATCACAAGACCGCCGAGGATTTCCTTGCCGAGGGCGACACCGATATGCAGACGACGAAGCTCGCCGACGCGGAAAAGGCTTACCAGGAGGCGGTGAAGCTCGACGCCGAACGATCCGCGCGCCCATATCTCGCTCGGAAATCTGTACATATTCGAGCACAAGCCGGGCGACGCGCAAGTCGAATTCATGAAGGTCCTCGAGATCGATCCCAAAAACGCGGCGACCCATGCCGCGCTCGGCAGCCTCTATGGCGATCAGGGCCAGAGCGGACTGGCCGAAAATCAGTACCGCGCCGCGGTAGCACTCGAGCCGGACCGCCCCAACTACTATCTCGATCTGGGCGAGGTGCTCAGGAAGGAAGGCAAGACCGCCGAGGCGGAAGATCAAATCCGCACCGCAATCGGACTCAGCCCCAAAGACGCAAAGGGCCACCTGGCACTGGCGAATCTGCTGGCGACGGAGCCGGCTCGCGCGACCGAAGCCAACGCGGAGTTCGACGAGGTGCGAGCACTCGACGCCAAGCTGCTGCCGGCGCCCGCCGCGACGCCGGCTGCCAGTGCGGCGCCGGCCGGCGCGACGGCGACGGCCGCGTCGGGCGGCGCGCCGCAGATCAAGCCGCTCAACAAGCTTTTCCTGTTGACGAAAAATTCGCCGGTATATCAAAATCCCGACGAGACCAGCTCCACCATCGCCCACGTGCGCCGCAAGAAGTACGTTCACGTCACGGGAATCACCGGCAATTACCTCCAGATCAAACTCAGGAATGGCACGCTGGGCTTCATACCGGTGGCGGCGGCGGAGTAGATGCGGCGCAGCGCGGGTGCCATTTTATAATAGCTTGGAGGTGGAGTGACGATGGCGAACAAAGATATCGTCGCGCGTGAAGTGACCTACGCGGGCCGTGCGTGCGCGCTCAAGGCGTATGTCGCCGAGCCGGCGGGAGTCGAGCCATCGCCGGCAGTGATCGTAGTGCAGGAATGGTGGGGGCTGAACGACCACATCCGCGATCTCACCCGGCGGCTGGCGCGCGAGGGTTATTTCGCGATCGCGCCGGACCTGTACTCGGGACAGGGCCATCGCGTTGCCACCGAGCCCAATGGGGCCGCGCAACTGATGGGTGGGTTGAAGAAGGAGGACGGCGTCGCGGATCTTCAGACCACGGTGGAATGGCTGCGCGCGCAGAAACGGACGCATTCAACCCGCATCGGCATCACGGGATTTTGCATGGGCGGCAGCTACGCGCTGCTGTTGGCATGCGAGAGCCGGAAAATCGCGGCCGCGGCGCCGTTCTATGGCGAAATACCGGCGGACGAAAAACTCAAGCATCTCGGCTGCCCGATTTTCTACGTTTACGGCGAGAACGACGGATGGATCCAGCGCGGCGACGTCGATCGGCTGGCGGCGGCGCTGAAGAAGTTCGACAAGCCGGGCGAGGTCAAGATTTACGCGGGATGCTCGCATGGATTTTTCAACGACACTCGCACCGATGTCCATCGCCCCGCCGAAGCAAAGGACGCGTGGGATCGCACGCTCAAGCTATTCGCCGCGAATCTGACAGGGTGAACCGGATGGCCGCGCTAATCGACTCATCGGCGTAGCGCGCGGCCCATTCGATTTTTCCGCGCAACTCGTTCCGCAACGCTCACGCTAAAGAACAGCGGGCGCGCAGCGAACAGCGATCAGCTCGCCAGCGCGACGGGATCGAGCTGCGGACCGGCCAGATAGATGAGACGGCCCTCGTCGGGCGCGCGCTCCCGGAGCCATCGTGCGACGATCGACATCGCCTCCAACTCTCCGCGCTCGACGTATTTCAACTGGTATCGCTCGTAATTGCCCGCGACGAACGCCGCCACCTCGCGCGCGGCGTCTTGCGTCTCCAGATGCCGCGTCATCGCAAGCCGTCCCGACAGCACGACGTGCGCTGCGCGATCGGGCGCCTCGCCTGTCACGATCACGAGATTATTTTCCGTCACCACCTGGCTGAGACGGGTCGCGCGATGCGCCAGCGTGGTCAGCGCCTCGAGATGGTGGCGAAAGCGCGCCGCCTCCTCAAAGCGCATCGCGGCCGCGGCCTGATCGCGCGCCCTGGCCAATTCGCCCAGCAGCGGGCCGATCCGCCCGCGCAGAAAACCAACCGCGCGCCGAACCCGCTCCGCGTACTTTTCTCCGTCGATGCTCAGGTTGCACGGCGCGGTGCAATGCCCCATCTGCCCATAGATGCACGGCGAAAAATCCTCGCTCGGCGCGAGCTTCCCGCCGCAGGTGCGAAGGCCGAGGATTCTCGCCAGCGCGCGAACTGACTGCTCGATGCCGCGGCGGCCGATGAACGGCCCCAGATGCATCACGCCGCGCCGCGCACTCATCTTTGTCGAAATCGTCACGCGCGGAAACTCGTCCATCAGGTCGAGCTTGATGAAATACGCGGGCGCCGCCGATTTCAGCATCCGGTTGTACGGTGGTTTCAGCTCGCGGATGAGCCGCGCTTCGTCGAGCGCGGCCTCAAGCGGCGAGCGGGTCGGCCGCGTCTCGATTTTGTAAACGTGCGAGACCAGCTCCGCGGTCTTCGCCCGCACCGACGCCGTGAAGTATGAGCTCACCCGCTCCTGGAGCCGGCGTGCCTTGCCGATGTACAGCAAATCGCCGCGCTCATTGCGCATCATGTAAACGCCGGGCGCATGCGCAATAGCCGCGATCTCGTCGGGCGGCACGTGACGCTCGATTCTCCTGCCCGCGAGTCCGCGATGATGGTCGTCGAGCAGGCGATCCAGCCGCGTGATACCCATCCGCTGCGCCATCTCGAGAAAAATCGAGAGCAGCTCCGCGGCCATCCGCGCGTCGCCAAGTCCGCGATGCCGTCCTTCGAGCGAAAGTCCGAAATGTCCCGCGAGCAGATCGAGCCGGCGGCGCTTGAGCGACGGCATGAACCGGCGCGACATCCTGAGCGTGCATAGCACCGGGTTGCCCAGCCCAATTCCAAAGATGCGGCGGTATTCGAAGTCGAGAAATCCGAAATCGAAGGCCGCGTTGTGCGCGACCATCACGCGCTCGCCCATGAACTCGCGAAACGCGGGCAGCACATCCTCGATAGGCGGCGCCTCGCGAACCATCTCCGTCGTAATCGACGTGAGCCCGGTGATAAAGCGCGGGACGATGCCGCCCTGAGGTCGGACCAGGGTCGAAAAAGATTCGGTGAGCCGCCGCCCGACCATCCGGTACGCGCCGATCTCGATGATCGTGCCGGGGCCGGCGCGTCCTCCGGTGGTTTCCAGATCGACCACCGTGAACTCGGCCTGTTCGAGCGCAACGCGGATGCGATCGCTCTGCGCAAGCCGCCACAGCGCCGTGTCGGCGTCGAAGATGAAATTTGGATCGCCGTCGAGTAGCTGGCGGATCAGCCGCGCGCCGAGCTCAGGGTCCGAGCCGACTCCGCTCAGCAGCAGCCCGACCAGCTCGCCGGCGTCAGCACCTGCCGGCCGCGAGCACAGAAACTGATAGAGCTTCTGCTTGGCCGAGATGCCGAAATGACGCTGATTCGCGCCCGGGATTCCCGCTTCCTGCATCTGCCTGCCCCTTCGTCCTTGCTTCGCTTTATCAGGGGCACGCCGCGACAGCAACGTCGCCGCAGCGAAGGCATCGTCTATAACCTGGAGCTCGGGGGCGACTCAGCCCTATGGCCCGCAGCGGGCGGTCGGGTTACAATGGCGAGTCTGACAAGGAAGGTATTTGCCGATGGAACGCGTTGAATTGAGCCGCGAATGCGAAGGCGTCCAGATCCCGGCCGGAAACAAAATGACGCTGGAAAAGGGGCTCGAAGCCTTTATCACGCAATCGCTGGGCGGAACCTTCACCCTGCAGATTCCCGCGTACGGCGGCCTGTTCCGCGTCGCGGGCAAGGACGCCGATGCGCTCGGCAAAAAGCCCGAAGATGCGGGCGCGGTGCCGGCGTCGGGCGGCGGCGATCTGGAAGCGATGGTCTGGGAGCAGCTCAAGACCTGCTTCGACCCCGAAATCCCGGTCAACATCGTTGACCTCGGCCTCGTCTATGGAATGGAAGTGAAGGATGCAGCCGACGGCACCAGGAAAGTCGAAGTCAAGATGACGCTGACGGCGCAGGGATGCGGCATGGGCGCCTCGATCGCGACTGACGCGCGCCACAAAATCATGAGCCTACCGGGCGTGTCGGAGGCGGACGTCGATCTGGTGTGGGATCCGCCGTGGACTCCGCAGATGATTTCTCCCGAGGGGCGCGAGCGCCTCGGCATCGACTAATCAATTCGACGCGCAGCCTCGCGTATCACATTCGACGAGAATCGCGTGAAGCCCCGCCATGCTGCCGCGCTCGCGCTCGTGGGCTGGTATCTGATGTACCCATCTGAAGATAGGTGGCCAACACCAATATCAGAATGGTCAACTGTGCCGCCCAGTTGCGCGACAGCTAAGCAATGCCGTACTGCCCTGAAGAAGGAATTAGAAGCGGCAGAAAGACGCGATTCAACGCCAGGCAGGGTTTGGCAAAACGGCGATCTGCCAGTGAGAATTCTCAAAATGGCCTGATGTGTTTCCGCATAAGATCCGGAACTCTATGGGCGCGAGCTTTCGAAATAAGGCACTCGTGATCTGAACTTCCGACGCTCGGGGCCAAATTAAGACAGTACCGTCGGCCGGTTCTTGCCATGAAACCACTGGTCTCGATTCTCATCCCTGCGTATAACGCCGAAGAGTGGATTGCCGAAACGCTCCAATCCGCGATTGCCCAGACTTGGCCACGCAAGGAGATCATCGTCGTGGACGATGGATCCACGGATCGGACCGCCGAAGTGGTGCGGCGATTTGCCCCAAAAGGGGTCGCAGTGGTGTTATCTAGGGAGAATAAAGGCATAGGTCCGACCCAGAACACTGCCTTCCAGCGCAGCCAAGGCGACTACTTCCAGTGGCTGGACGCGGATGATCTTCTGGCGCCGGATAAGATCGAGCGGCAGCTTGCAACGTTGCGAGACGGTGAGAGCAAGCGAATCCTTCTTTCTTCGCCGTGGGCCTCTTTCTACTATCGGACACGCCATGCCCGCTTCGTTCACAACTCCCTATGCCAAGACCTTTCTCCCGTCGAGTGGCTTCTGAGGAAGATGGGCGAACACCTCCATATGCAAACCGCGACCTGGCTAGTGAGCCGGGAATTGACTGAAGCAGCAGGGCCTTGGGACGAAACTCTTGAGTATGACCAGGACGGCGAATATTTTGCCCGCGTGCTCTTGGCGTCCGAAGGCACCCGGTTCGTATCCAGAACCGGAGTTTTCTACAGAGTCACTTCATCGAAGCGCACAAGCTACATTGGCAACTCAGATAAGAAGAAGGAATCACTGCTCCGTTCGATGAAACTGCACATTCAGTACCTCCGCTCGCTGGAAGACAGCGAACGTGCCCGAAAGGCCTGCCTGACGTACGCCCAGAATTGGTACGTCGTTTTCTATCCGGAACGACCGGATCTTGTCGCGGAGTTGCAGGTGCTGGCCGCAGAACTTCAAGGTCGCCTCGAGGCGCCGCGCTTGCGCTGGAAGTATGCCTGGATGAAATCGATATTTGGATTGAAAGCTGCAAAATTGGCTCAACGCGCGCTGCCGATGCTCAAGTCTTCATGCATCAGGCAGTGCGACAAGGCAATCTATAGGCTAGAGGCAGGTCGAGCAGCCGCGAGAGGGGTATTTCATTCCCGATGACGAGACGATCCGTTTCCCTGTTTTCTCGGCGCCTTGGCGTTAAATCGCGAACTGAGGGCCAAAGTCGCGCTCTTTCTCGAAACCGAAAAACCGAAGGCCATCCGGCCGCGTCCGGGCCGGTCCGCTCTGGTTCCGCGAAACCTGTCCCACTTCATCCCGCTTGGTTCCGCTTCATCCCGGCAACTTAAGACACTCGCGATTTCAAATTCAGACACTCGGCGCCGAGTTAAGACAGTACCTGCGCCGCGACCGATGCGTTGACACGCCCGACTGCGTCCGATAATTGTTGTCGGTCGGCATAGCGATGTTTGCAATCGTAAAGACAGGCGGAAAACAGTACCGCGTCGGCGTCGGCGACCAGATAACGGTCGAGCGGCTCGCCGGCGAGGTTGGCGCGGCTATATCACTTGACAATGTGCTGGCGGTTGGCGGCGATGCGCCCAAGGTCGGCACTCCGGTCGTCGCGGGCGCGTCGGTGACGGCCAAGATCGTCCAGCAGCCGCGCGGCACGAAAGTGATCGTGTTCAAGAAAAAGCGCCGCAAGAATTACCGCCGCAAACGGGGCCATCGCCAGGAACTGACCGTACTCAAGATCGAGGAGATTTCCGCCGGCGCGTAGCCGCTGACGCAAATTTTTTGAACCGCGGCTCGGAAGGCCGCTCGATAAGTTTCAAGGAGACACTGCGTGGCGCACAAAAAAGGCCAGGGTTCGACGCGCAATGGCCGCGACAGTCCGGGCCAGCGCCGTGGTATCAAGATCTACGCGGGCCAGACCGTCAAGGCCGGGAATATCATCATCCGCCAGCTCGGCACTCGCGTGCATCCGGGCCGCAACGTCGGGCTGGGCCGCGACTATACGATTTACGCGCTCATCGACGGTGTGGTTAAGTACGAGCCGAAGGGTGAGAAGCGGCAAGTGAGCGTCGAGCCGCTCGCCGCCGGCACCGATACCGCAGGGGCGTCTGCTTAGGGACCGTCAGGCCGCAAGACTTGAATCGAAGCCCCGCGGTGCGCCGTGGGGCTTCTTTTTTAGTATTTTGATTCTTGATTTTGCTTTTCGTTTTCGCAACTCGCGACGGGAGGAAGTTCGATGCGACTAGGTTTAATTTCCGGGTACTCGGGCGCGCAGATGGGCTTGCCGATGGACACCATCCTCGAAGCGGAGCGCGTCGGTTTCGACTCCGTGTGGACCGCCGAGGCTTACGGCTCGGATGCAGTTACGCCGCTGGCCTGGATCGGCGCGCTGACCAAAAAAATCCGGCTCGGCACCGGGATCATGCAGATGCCGGCGCGAACTCCAGCCGCGACCGCCATGACCGCGATGACGCTGGACGGGCTGTCGGGCGGCCGCTTCATCCTGGGCATCGGGCCGTCGGGTCCGCAGGTCGTCGAGGGCTGGCACGGCGTGTCGTACGGCAAACCGTTGCAGCGTACGCGCGAGTACATCGAGATCGTGCGGAAAATTCTCGCGCGCGAAGTACCCGTCGAGCATCACGGCAAGGAATTCGACATCCCGTACACCGGCCCGGGCGCGTCGGGGCTCGGCAAGCCGCTCAAGAGCATCCTGCACGGGCGCAAGGACATGCCGATCTACACGGCGTCGATCAGCCCCAAGGGAATCGCGCTCGCGGCGGAAATTGCCGACGGCGTGATTCCGGTCTGGATGAATCCGGAGCGATGGGACATCTATGACGCGCCGCTCAAGGCAGGCTTTGCGAAGACTGGCGGCAAAAAGAGCCTCGACAATTTCGAGGTCGCGCCGTTCGTCACCTGCATCATGGGCTCGGACCTCCAGGGATGCCGGATGCCGGTGAAGGGGATGCTGGCGCTGTACATCGGCGGGATGGGCGCGCGCGCGAAAAATTTCTACAACGACTACGCCAAGCGGCTCGGCTACGAAGATGTCGCGGTGAAAATTCAGGACCTGTACCTGGCTGGCAAGAAGGCCGAGGCGATGGCGATGGTGCCGGACAAGCTGGTCGATGAGGTCGCGCTGGTCGGCAATCGCGAGCGAATCGCAGACCGGCTCAAGGCCTGGAAGGCGTCGCCCGTCAAGACGATGCTGATTGGCACCGGCGATATCAACGCGGTCCGCGCGCTGGCGGAGATTTGTCTCTAGGCGCCACGGGCAACCGATGCACCGGCCGGCGCGATCGCTGATACTATAATGGTCGCGCCGCCATGCGATTCATCGACGAAGCCAGGGTATTCGTGCACGCCGGCAAGGGCGGCGACGGTGCAATCGCGTTTCTGCGCGAGAAATTCCGGCCGTTCGGCGGACCCGCGGGCGGCAACGGCGGGCGCGGCGGCAGCGTAATCTTTCAGGTCGATGAAGGCCTCTCGACGCTGCTCGATTTCAAATATCAGCCGCGCCTGATCGCGCAAGACGGCGAAGCCGGCCGCGGCAAGGAACAATACGGCCACGGCGCCGACGACGTCGTGGTGCGAGTGCCGCCCGGGACGATCGTCTTCGACGAGGAAAGCGGCAAGACGCTCGCGGACCTGGTGATGCCGGGTGACACGGCGATCATCGCACAGGGCGGCGAGGGCGGCCGCGGCAACATGCACTTCGCGTCCTCGACGCGGCGCTCGCCGCGAATCGCGACACCGGGTACCGCGGGCGAGCAGCGATGGATCCGGATGGAGCTGCGGCTGGTCGCGGAGGCCGGGCTGGTAGGACTTCCGAACGCGGGCAAATCGACGTTGCTGGCCGCGCTCAGCGCGGCGCGCCCCAAGATCGCGTCCTACCCGTTCACGACGCTGGCGCCCAATATCGGCCGCGTGTCGATCTCCGGCGAGGAAAGTTTCACGCTGGCCGATATCCCCGGCCTTATCGAAGGAGCGCATCGCGGGCTTGGACTCGGGGTCCGTTTTTTGCGCCATCTGGCGCGCACGCGGCTCCTCGTTTACGTGCTCGACGGGGCGGACAATCCCGATGCCGCGTTCGCGACCGTGCGCGCCGAGATCGCGGCGTTCGATCCCGCGCTGGCGGATCGCCCGGCGGTCGTCGCGCTCAACAAAATCGATCTGATCGCCGCGGCCGAGGTGAATAAGAACGCGCGCAAGCTTCGCAAGCTCACCGGTCTCGAAGTATTCCCGATTTCGGCGGACAAGCGCGAAAATCTGGCGCCGCTGGTGGCGGCGATCGCGCGGATGCTTCATCAGATGGATCAACCGGCCGCATGCCCCAGCTGAACTACAAGGAATCGACGGTCGCGCGCGCGCGGCGGATCGTGATCAAGGTCGGCAGCGCCGTGTTGTCCGACGTCGAAGGACTGCGCGTCGATGTGATCGAGCAGCTCGCGGCGCAGATCGAGTCGGCAGTGCGGGCGGGTCAGGAAATCGTGATCGTCACGTCGGGCGCGGTGGCGGCAGGACGCGCGCGATGGTCGAAACTTCACGGCGCAACGATCGCGGCGCGGCAAGCCGCCGCCGCCACCGGGCAAATCGAGCTGATGTCGGCGTGGGCGCGCGCATTCGGCATCCACGGCCGGACCGTCGGGCAGATTTTGCTCACCCATCAGGACCTGGCCGAGCGCCGCAGGCGTCTCAATGCAAACCAGACTATTGCGGAACTGCTCGGCGCGGGCGTGATTCCAATCGTCAACGAGAACGACACCGTCGCAGTCGAGGAAATTCGCCTCGGCGACAACGACGTGCTGTCGTCGCTGGTCGCGAGCCTCGTGCAGGCGCAGCTCTTGATCATTTTGAGCGATGTGGATGGCGTCCTGACCGCCGACCCTCGCCAGCGTAGCGACGCGCGGTTGATTCCCGTGATCAACGATCCGGAGGCCGAGATGCGCGGGCTGGTGGCCGAGAATGCGGGCCCGCTGGGGGTCGGCGGGATGGCGACCAAGTTGAAGGCGGCGCGTCAGGCGGCGCGGGCGGGAATCGCCGTGATAATAGCGCGCGGGCGCGAAGCCGGCGTCGTCAGCGCCGCGCTGGACCCGGCGCGCGAGGCGGGCACGCTGATTATGCCGGCCGGAGTGCGGCTCAAGAGCAGAAAGCATTGGATAGCGTTCGCGCTGCGGCCGGCGGGCTCAATCGCGGTCGATAAGGGCGCGGCCGACGCGCTCTGCAACCGGGGACGTTCTCTGCTGCCGTCGGGCGTGCGGGAGGTTCGCGGAGACTTCGGCGGCGGCGATTGCGTGAGCCTGCTCGATCCCGACGGAGTCGAGTTCGGGCGCGGACTGGTGAACTATCCGGCCTCCGACGTGCTGAAAGTGGCCGGGCGTCGTTCGACTGAAATCCCGGCTCTGCTCGGCTACAAAGTGGCCGACGAGATTATCCATCGCGACAACTTCGTGCTGCTCAAGGAGATCGCGTAGGGCAGGGGGAGCCACAATCGGAGAGTTAAAACGGAAATCCCGCCTAAAACCCGATCGGTATCAGGCTGATGCACTGGGCGACGTTGTCACCGGTACCGGGAAGCGTCGCGGCCCACTTAGGGACTCACTCTTACAGGCTTGCTGCCCTCAGTCTGCGGGATTCGCTGAGAACAGGCAGCCGATGTTGTCGGACGCGACAGGACTAGCGACGGTGTAATTCGACGACACCGGTCCGGTCGGCGAGGCCGGCAGTACTGCCCAACTCTGCCGGTTGTCTGGACCAGGAGCGTTGCCGCTGTGCTCGAATATACTGCTAAATCCAGCCGGGGCGCTGAGTTCTTGATCGCCTACGGCGCCGTGTTGCGCGATGACCAGCGAGTTGGCAACGGTGGGAGTGAGCCCATCGGCGGTCGGGGTCGTCGAGTCGCTGCAGTTGCATTCGGGCGCACCCGTGCCTGACTGAATCGGCGTGCTGGTGCTTACGTCTGCGTAGTTCACTATGGACCCCGCGGCGAAGGCACTCACGGGATTGATGCCAGTGCATGGGCTAGACGAGCAGAAATTCCAGGTGTAGGCGGCGCCGGGCTCATCAGTGCCTGTGGCAATTCGGTAGGAAATCGACTGGAGAAAATCCGTACCGCACCCCATTTGAACAAGCTCGGTCCATCCCGCGGGAACCTCGATGAAGTCTGCGCCCACGCCTGAACCCTGGATAATGACCGTAGCGAACATGAAAACCCCGTCAGCCGTGCCAGAGGGCAGAAACTGCTCGAGGGCTGGGTCTGCCGCGGCCGTACCTCCGGTTGACGAGCCTATGACGGCCGGCGTCGGAGTGGCGGTAGGAGTAGCTGTAGCGGTGGCGGTTGCGGTTGCCGTTGCGGTTGCAGTCGCGGTGGCAGTCGCGGTTGCCGTTGCAGTCGGCTTCGGAGCCGGCCTCGCTGCGCAACTGGGGCACGTCTCGCATCCCGTGCCGAGAAAAGACAGCGGTGCAACCGCGAGTAACAGACGAACAGCCAGCCCCGCGCATCGAGAGTTCATAATCGATCTCCTACGTCTTTCGTCCGCAAAATCCGCCGTTCTGCCTCCCGATGCTCGTTTCTCTCATTTGGATTAGCAAATGCCGACTACTGGATTAGCAAATGGCGACTACTGACTCCACAGAATAGGGTCGCAGTTACTTTCTAACGGCTTGGGCCGGAAATCCCTGCCCGGCGTTTCTATCGATAGACTTTGGTTAGCGGCCATAGTTGTTGAATCGAGAGCTTGGGATTGCGGCATATGTAGATCGGGTTTTGCTCGTCTGGCATCGAATACCTGGTGTCTAGTGTTGCGGCCTGGTCGACGCTGCCGAAAATGCGCTTCAGGTCTGTTTCGCTTACGCCGATTGCAATCGCGACCTTACCGTCCCAATCGCGCGGACCCCACAAGTAGTAGCTCATGTGGCCGCTGATTGCCTGGGGCAGACCGTAGCGCGGACCGAAGAAGTCGATCGCCGCCGCCTCGCCATAGTTGCTGGCGAAGATCGCGGTCTTGGCGCGTTCGTTCGGCGGGATCGAGTTATAGACTTTCGCGACCGTCGCGGCCATCTCAGGCCATCCAAACATATCGGCGTAAGTCTGCGGCAGCTCGGCCGTCTTACGCGTCTCGAAGCGAACGTTCATGCCGAGCACGCGCTGATAGCGGATAAAAGTTTCCACGGGCAAGACAGGAATCGTCACCGGCGCGATGATCACGCCGACGATGACGATCACGGCGGGAAGCGCGTAGCGAATCGCCGGCCACCATCCGCGCGCGTCGATCGATTCGAGTTGAACCGCGCCCGCGGCGAGCAGGACCGGGAAGAACGGCGCGATGTAATAAGCCTTGCCCTTCAGGATCACGAAGGCGAGGCTGATGACGAAGAACGCAATTCCAATCGCGCGGAACTTCCGTCCGCGCGCGGAGACCAGGAAGAAATAGAGGCCGCTTGCCCAGATCACGCACGATGGCGGCAAGAGCAACAGAACTTGCGCGCCCAGGAAGCTGAGCAATGTGACGGGAGCGTTCTTGGCGCTGGCCTTTACGTTGGTCAGCTCCTCGTACATTGGAAAGTTGTGCATCGCCTGCCAGATCAGCGTCGGCATAAAGAGCAAGACCGCGACGATACCACCCATCACGAACCATCGGTTGAAAATCAGCTTGCGCTCGGGCACGAGCGCGAGTCCCGCAACGATTCCGAAGCCAAGGAAGACCATCGATTCCTTGTTCTTCGAGCCCGAGACCGGCCGATGCGCCGAACATCAGCCACCATCGCGGATCGCCGGTCTTGATGACTCGAATCAGCGCCCACACGCATCCCATCCAGAAGATCGGATCGAACGCGTTCATCGTGAGAATCGTGCCGAGTGCGAGGTAGATGGGGGCGACCATCGCCGCCAGCATCGCGAGCGCCTGCGCGAAGCGTCCGCCACCGAGTTCCCAGGCGAGGATGCCCGCGATGGCGACCGTCGCGCCGCCGGCGATCGCCGGGAAAAACCGGATTGCGAAGAGCGAGTCGCCCATCGCCGCGCGGCTGAGCCTGGCAACCAGCGCGACCATCGGCGGCAGATCGACGTATCCCCACGCCAGATGGCGGCCGCACGCGATGAAGTACAACTCGTCGCGGAAGTATCCGTAGGCGCCGTTAGTCAGGAAATGAATCAGGATCGTAAGGGCCGCGAAACCGACGACGAGGCGCCAATCCGGGCGCCACGGTGCTGAAGCCGGACCCGGACTTGCGGCGGTCATGACTTAATGCCCGCGTTGCGCAACATCCCAATTGGGGTGAGACAGGGTCGCATAGTTTATTTGAGCGGCTTCGGAATATATCCTCAATTAGTAACAGACTTAAGATAGGACGAGCAGCGGAATCGGATGACGGTCGAAGCGGATACAATCGCCGCGCTGGGGCGGGCGCGGGCGGCGGCGCCAAGGATGGCGCTCGCGACGACGGCGGAGAAGAACGATTTTCTACGCCGGCTGGCGAGCTCGATTCGCGATTCGCGCGCTGAAATTATCCGCGCCAACGCAATCGACCTGGAGCGCGCGCGCAAGAGCGGTCGCGGCGGGGCGTTCGTCGAGCGGCTGACGCTCGACGACAAGCGAATCGAAGCGATGGCCGCGGGCGTGCTTCAAGTCGAGGCGCTCGACGATCCGGTCGGGGCTGCGATCGAGAAGTGGACGCGGCCCAACGGGCTGAAGATCGAAAAGCGACGTGTGCCGATCGGCGTGATCGCGATGATTTACGAATCTCGGCCCAACGTCACGGTGGATGCGGCCGCGCTGACGCTGAAAGCCGGCAACGCGGTGGTCTTGCGGGGCGGCAGCGAGGCGCTCGGCAGCAACGGATTTCTTTCCGGATTGATCTCGCAAGCGTTGAGGGCCGCCGGGCTGAATCCCGACGCGGCGACCTTTATCCGCGATCCGGATCGCGAAGTAATCCAGATAATGAAGCGCAGCCGCGAGCTGATCGACCTGATAATCCCGCGCGGCGGCAAGTCGTTGAAGGACGCGCTGAAAGGCTCGGCGATCGCGCTGATGCCGCATTTTGACGGTATCTGCCACACCTACGTCGATCGGGCGGCCGACCTGAAGATGGCGGAGGAAATCTGCCTGAACGCGAAATGCTCGCGGCCGTCGGTCTGCAATTCGATGGAGACGATGCTGGTGCATCGCGCGGTCGCGGAAAAATTTATCCCCGCGATCGTCGCGCGCATGACGGCGGCGGGCGTCGAGATCCGCGGCGATGAGCGCACGCGAAAAATCGTTCCCGCGGCCCGCGCGGCGACGGACGAAGATTGGGACACGGAATATCTCGACCTGATACTGGCGGTGAAAGTGGTGGATTCGGTTGACGAGGCGATTGCGTTCATCGCGCGTCACGGGTCTCATCTTGCGGACGCGATCGTCACTGGCGACGCGGAAGCGGCGGCGCGCTTTGAACGCGAGGTCGATTCGGCTACGGTTTACGTCAATGCGTCAACCCGTTTCACCGACGGTTTCGAATTCGGATTCGGCGCAGAGACCGGAATCTCGACCAATCGGCTGCACGCGCGCGGGCCGATGGGACTCAACGAGTTGACCACCTACAAGTACGTCGTTGGCGGGACCGGACAAGTTCGCGCGTGAGCCGCGAAGCTGAAATCACATGCGGGTAGGATTGTTCGGCGGCACTTTCAATCCGATTCATCTCGGGCATCTGCGCGCGGCCGAGGAAGTTCGCGAGGCAATCCAGCTCGACCTGGTATATTTCATTCCGGCCGCGTCGCCGCCGCATAAGGCGAAGAGCGAATTGGCGCCCGCGGAGCATCGGCTTGCGATGGTTCGGCTGGCGACCAAGGGCAACCGGCATTTCATGGCGTCGGACGTGGAGATTCGGCGGGCCGGGCGCTCGTACACGATCGACACGGTGCGCTACTTCCTGGCGACGCTGCGCCAGCCGGCGACGCTGTACCTGCTGATGGGCGCGGATCAGTTTGCCGAGCTCGAATCGTGGAAGGAGCCGGACGAACTGGCTCGGCTGTGCAACTTCGCCGTTCATACAAGGTTAACCGAAGGCGAGCCGGGTCCGCCGCGAATCTCGGTTGCCGCGCTCAAACGATTTGGCTACACTCAGGCAGACGATCACTACGTGCATTCGAGCGGACAAACGCTATCTTTCGTCGAAACCACGTTCCTACCCATTTCAGCGACTGAAATTCGCGGCAAACTGCAACGCGGTGAATCGATCAGGTACCTGGTGCCGATCGACGTCGTCGATTACATTCAGTACCACGCGCTGTATTGAGGATCGCTCTGCTTAAACTTTTGCGTTCATTCCGATCGAACCAGCCACCAGCGGCGAGCAAGTTGCCGCGTCGCGGACACATTTCTTGACGGCGCTGAAGAAGGCATACACCGCCGCCGAAGCGGCGCTGGAAAAAAAGGCCTACGACCTGGTGGTGCTCGAAGTCGAGCATCTGAAGTCGGTCGCGGATTATTTTCTGGTGGCGACCGGGCGCTCCGACGTGCAGGTCCAGGCGATCGCGCGCGGGATCGAGGACGCGATGGGCGAGGCCGGACAGCGGGCGCTGGCGGTCGAAGGGATGCATCATGCGCACTGGGTGGTTCTCGACTACGACGACGTCGTTATCCACCTGTTCTACGAACCGGCGCGGGAGTTCTATCGGCTCGAGACCAACTGGATCGACGCGCACGAAGTGAAGTTGCCGGAGCCGATTCGGACTCAAGCTGAGGGCTTGCGCATCCGGGCTCTGGGGTGAGAACCGGCGCGCGGGGTCTTTTAGTCAGGCCTCGCGAATCACGTGCGAGATCCAGACCAGGATAATTGCGCCGATGGTCGCGACGACGATCGCACCGATCATGCCGTTCGGTCCCGGAATGCCGAGTGCGCCGAAGATCCATCCGCCGACGAGGCCACCGATCAGGCCTAGCACGAGGTCGCCGATCAATCCGAAGCCTTCGCCGCGGATCAGCTTGCCGGCAAGCCATCCCGCGATTATTCCGACTATGATCGCACCAATCATTGTGAGGCCCTCACTAAGTTGTCGCGATGACGCCTCGAACTGCGCTGCGTGACCGCTACTTTTTTTGTTCCATCGGAACGCCGCAGCACTTGAGTTGTCCGGAGCCGCCCTTGGTGACGATAACCTGGGATTTGCAATTGGCGCAGATGTAAACTTTGCCGAGCTGATTTGCCATTCGTGGATCCTGATCCTTTCGGACGAGTTTTTCTTAAATTTTCGCCGAAAATTTACGCGCTTCTGAACAGCGGTTTGCGCTTCTCAAGAAAGGCGCGCACGCCTTCGGCGCGGTCGGCAGTCGTTTGTAGCAGGGCGTACAGATCTTCCTCAAGCCTTATGCCCTGCTCCAATGTCATGTCGTAACCCTTGAGCACGGCGTCCTTGACCAGCCGCGCGGCCAGCGGAGCGCGGCTCAGAATCGCGCCGGCGACCCGGCCGCTTACGGCGGCGAGCTCGGCAGGGCTGTCGGCGAGATAAGTGACGAGGCCAGTGCGCATCGCCTCGTCGGCTCCCAGAGCTGTCCCGGTTAGCATCATGCGCAGAGCGTTGCCGGCGCCGACCAGCCGCGGGAGTCGCTGGGTCGCGCCGAAGTGGGGCATCGCGCCGTGTTTCATCTGCGTGATCGCGAATCGAGCCGACGAAATGGCGGCCCGAATGTCGGCGGCCATGGCAAGTTCCAATCCTTCATCGAATGCGTCGCCGTTGACGATCGCAACGGTGGGCTTGGAGAGCACCGCGAGCGATTCGACCAGGCGCGGATCCACGCGGTCGTCGAAACCGGTGCAGAACACGGAGCCGGCGCCGGTGATAGCGAGCATGCGGGCGGCGTCGTCGTCCTCGACGTGCTCGATCAACTCGAGCATCCGCACCGCCATCGCGGGCGTGAGCAGGGCGCGCTGGCCGGCGAAGCGGAGCGTCGCGCTGACGCATCCGCTGGCGAAGGCAACGTCGATCGCGCCGGCGGCCGGCTGGCGCGCGGGGCGGGTTCGGGTTTTTTTGGCGGGGCGCGGCGTCAAATGTCTCCCGCGGGCGCGCGCAGATCTTTGCGCAGGATTTTGCCGAGCGGATTTTTGGGCAGCGCGTCGATGAACTCGATACACTCGGGACGCTTGAAGCTGGCGAGCCGCGAGCGGCAGAACTCGGCGAGCTCTTGCTCGGTCACGGTCTTTCCCTTGCGCACGACGACGAAGGCCTTGACGGTCTGCCCCCACTCGACGGAGGGCACGCCGATAACGGCGCATTCATCGACGGCCGGATGGCTCATGAGGACGGTTTCGATTTCGGCGGGAGCAATATTTTCGCCGCCGCGGATGATCATGTCGTCCTTGCGGCCGGCGAAGAAGACGTAGCCGCCGCTGTCGAGCCATCCGAGATCGCCCGTGGCGCGCCATCCGTCGGGCATTTGCGCGTTGTCGTCGCGGCCAGCGTAGCCCTTCATGATTCGCGGGGTGCGGATGATTATTTCGCCGACCTGGCCTGGGGGGAGGAAGTTGCCATCCTCGTCGCGGACGCGAATCTCGACGTCGGGGAGAGGCAAGCCTACCGAATTGAGGCGTTTGAGTTTGAGCTCGATCCGCTCGGGCGTGCCCTCGATTCTATGATCGTCGGGGCCGAGCACGGTCAGCGATGAAGTTGTTTCGGTTTGTCCGTACGCGTTCACGAAGCCGACTTGTTTGGGAAAGACTTCAATCGCGCGGCGAATTACCTGCGCCGGCATCGCCGCGCCGCCGTAGGCAAGGTTGGTCAGGGTGGAGAGATCGGAGTTCGCAAATGACGGCTCGTCGATGATCTGCTTCATCATCGTGGGCACGACGAAGGCATGCGTGACGCGCTCGCGCTGGACGAGATCGAGCCACGCGCGGGCGTCGAATTGCGGCATCACGATCACCTTGCGGCCGGTCCAGATGTTGGTCATGTACGCGGTGGTTCCGGCGATGTGATAAAACGGCACGCATATCAGCGCGACGCCGCGATCAGTGCCGTCGGCCATCTCGACGTTGGCGGTCACGTAGGCGGTGAAATCGCGAAAGCGCAACTGCACACCCTTGGGCAGCGAGGTGGTGCCGCTGGTGTACATCAGGATCGAAATATCCTCGTCTTCGACTTCAGCTTCGGATTCATCGGGCACGGCCCTGGCGATCAGATCGGCGAGCCGCGGCAATCCGCGGGCAGCGTCGCCGATCGCGACAATCCTGCTCGCGCTGAGCCGGGACTGAATTTTGTTTATCAGTTCGAGGTAGCGATCGCCGACGAGCAACGCCTTTGCCTGTGCGGTGTTGATCATGTATTCGAGCTCGGCATCCTTGGCGCGATAGTTAAGCGGCAGGAATATGAGTCCGGCCTTGGCGGCAGCGTAGTAGCATTCGATGTAGAGATCGGAATTGGTGTCGAGCATGGCAACGACGTCGCCATGCGCCAAACCGAACTGTTTGAAGACTGCGCACAGGCGCGCGACCTGGTCGTTCAGATCCGCGTAGGTCAGGCGTCGCGCGCCGAAGACCAGGATTTCCTGGTCAGGCACGATCGACGATGGGATCGTGACGAAGTTAACCGTGTTCACAGCGCGCGATTCCTCCAGGGTAGGTGCAAATCAAATGTTGGCATTTTTTCCGCCGCGGACCGGCGCGGGGCTGCGGTCGATTTCGATCAGCGCGAGCCGCTTCCAAAGCCGGCGTTCGAGTTCGAGTCCCTGTCGAAGCGGCAAATCGAGGCCTCCCCAGACCGCCAGCTTTAGCATCGCGGACCGCTCGCGCGCGACGCGTCCAAAGGCGCGGGCGAGCGAGAGAGCGCGGCGATCCAAATCCGCCAAGGAAACTACTTCGGCGACCAAACCTACAAGTAACGCGTTTTGGGCGTCAATCCAACGGCCAGTGAGGCAAAGGTCGAGGGCGCGGCCCAGGCCGAGCCGGCGGGCGGCGGTTTGGGTGCCAGCGACGCCGGGAATCATGCCGGCGCCAGTCTCGGGCAGGCAAAGGCGGGTGTCGTCCGCGGCGATGGCGAGGTCGCACAGCAGCGCCATCTCGAATCCGCCACCGCAGGTGTAGCCGTGGATGGCCGCGATGGTCGGGACGGGCAGCGCGCGGAGCATCCCCCATACGTCGCGGCGAAAGCGGGCCCATCGCGCGACGATCGGCGACGGCGCCGTCCCGAACTCGGCAAGATCGCCGCCGGTCGAGAAGGCCTGACCGGCGCCCCGCAAGACCATCGCGCGAACGTCGCGATCGTCGTGGATGGCGGCGAGGACCTGAAACAGATCGTCGCGCATCGCCATGTTGTAAGCGTTGAATTGATCGGGACGATTGAGCGTGACCCACGCGACCGGCCCGCGCTTGCTGTAGAGAACCGCGCTCGAGCCGCTCGATGACATCATCCGGACCGCAGCTCGGCGCTGTCGCTGCTGGCGATGGCGGGACGGCCGCGCTCGTAAACCACGCGGCCGCCGACGATTGTTATATCGACGGCGAGGTTCATCAGATCGGCGGGCTTGAGCGAGAACGGGTCGCGCGGCAGCACGATGAGATCGGCAAGACGGTCGGGCTCGATGGCGCCGGCCTCGAGCCGGGCAAGGCGCGCAGCGTCGATCGTGAAAAGCGCAAAGGCCTCGTGGACGGGGAGCGCTTCGGCGGGTGCGAGCTCGACGCCGTCGAGGGTGGTGCGAGAAACCGCGGCCGCAATCGCCGCGAGGGGCTTGGCGGGTGTGACCGGGGCGTCGGTGGCGCCGACCAGATGAACACCAGCGGCCTTGAGACTTCGCGCGCGGTAGAGATGGGCGACGAGGCCGGGCTCGGCGGCGTACTTGGGACCGCGGAAGTGGATGAAGCCGGGGTTGGTGACGACCCAGACGCCGAGCGCCATGAGCCGGTCTATGTAGTTGGGCGTAATCAGCCCGCCGTGTTCGATGCGAAACCGCGGCATGGCGCGTTCGCCGGTGAAACCCGCCCGGGCGGCTTCGATCGCGGTGAGCGCCTCTTCCAACTCTTCCATTTCGGTCGCATGAAAGGCGCAATCGAGTCCGCGGTCGAGCGCGTGGAGCACGGGGCGCGCGAGCCCGGCGGGGTCGTACTGATAGCCGGGCATGAACTTGACGGCAGCCAACGAGATTCGCGCGGCGCCGGCAAGTTGTTCGCATCGATCGACGGCGTCGAGATGATGCCCGCCGATCATCACGCCGACGCGTTGGCATATCGCGCCCGAATCCGCCAGCTTGGCGAACAGTTCGAATTCGACGGGGCCGTTGCGCGTGGTTGCGTCGGTGAACGTGGTCACTCCCGCGGCGGCCAGTTCGCGGCTCATGATGCGCGCGCGCGATTCCGATTCCGCGGCGGTCACGAGCGGGAGATGATTCGACAGCCACGTTTCCATCCCGACCACGAGGCCGGTGAGCTTGCCGGCAGCGTCGCGAATCATGTTGGCGCCCGGCGGCGGAGTGAAGTCGGGAGCTTCCAGGCCCAGCAGCGCAATGGCGCGCGAGTTGAGCCAGGTCGCGTGCAAGGTCTGATGGCGCAAGCGCAGCGGATTCTTGGGCAGCGACTGATCGAGCTCGGCGCGCGTGGGGCCGCGCTTTTCGAGCATCAGCGCTTCGTCGCATCCGAATGCGCGCAGCCAGTTGCCGGGCGGAGTCTTGCCGGCGGCCAGCCGCAGATCGCCCAGCAGATCGCCAACCGTGCGGCATCGCTGAACCGAGATTCCGGTGGCAGCGGCGGCAGCTTCCAGGAAATGGAGGTGCGAATCGATGAAGCCGGGAGCGACGGCGCGGCCCGCGAGCTTGATCAGATGAGTCCGCGGACCGACCAGCGGTTTTAGTTCCGCAAACGGACCGTGCGCAGCGATCAAGCCGCCAGCGATGGCAACCGAGTCGCTACCGGGATGGCCGAGGACGAAACCCTCGTGAAGAACCAGGTCGGCTTTCCCGGGCACGACTACCACTTTGGAACTATGCCTTCGTCGCCTGCGACCGAGCGCGGCGGCGTCTGGAGATTCTAGTCGGAACTTGGAAGCGGTTTGGCTTCCTTGATCTTCATCTCGACCTCGCAACACTCGAGGCCGCCGGGGCCGGCCTTGTTGCAGAGCACCTCGGTGCCGCACTTTTCGCACATGTAACGCTTGCCGAGCACGTTAGCCATCTGAATCCACTCCTTGAACCGAGACCGTGCCGGCCCGCATGGTAAACTTAAAGTATTGCTTCAATTCTTTAACCCTGCGCGAACGGCAAATCAGTCACGATCGCGGCGCCGTCCCCGCCAATCTTCAACTCGACCCCGGGCGTCCATGCGCTGTGATGCAAAATCGCAAGCCCGATCGCGCCAAATCGCGGCGAGCGCACCGCACTGGTCACGCGGCCGACTTCCATTCCGGCCAGACTGACGACCGCGCCGACGGGCGGCACATGCGCATTACTGAACTTAAGTCCGAACATCCGTTTTTTCAAACCGCCGCGCGCGGTCGCCCGCTCGATTGTTTCCTGCCCGAGGTAGCATCCCTTGCTGAACGAGATTGCACGATCGAGCCGCGCCTCGAGCGCGATCGTCTTGTCGGTGGTATCGACCCCGATGAGTGCGATGCCGTTCTCGACGCGGATAGTTTCGAGCAGGCACGAATCGACGCGGCGCGAATGCGGCGCTTTCGCCAGTATGTCGGCGATGGCCGAATCGATCGAATCGCGCGAAGCGATTACAGATACCGCGGGTCCGCCGTAACGAGGCAAGTTGCCGATCAGTGACTTGCGCTCTTCGATGAAGCGCCACGGGGCAATCGACGCTGCGGCTTGGGCAGAGCAGGCCGCGTCGAGGGCGGCAGGTCCCTCGACGTCGATCAGAGCAAGCTGGCCGACGTCTTCGAATTCGACATCGTCGGCGACCAGCAGGCGCTCAAGATGCGCCCGCGTGCGCGTCCACGCATCGGAGTCGATATCGAGCAGGAGCGCATCGCCGGTCACCCAGATGAACGCATCGGCGATCACGTGCGCGTGCTCGGTCAGAAACAGCGCGGGCAGGATGGAACCGGGGCGAGCGCCCTTTACGTCGGCGGTGCACATGCCGTGGAAGAACGAGGCGCGATCGTCGCCGGTCACGCGCACGACGATTCGGCCGTCGAGGACGAGCACGCCCGCCGCGTTTATGACCGCATCGTATGCGGAGTCGAAGGCGGCGTCGGCGGTTGCCGGCGCGCCCGGACGATCGGTTGTTTCGAGAAGTGCCACGACAGAATCAAGATAAGATACTAGCAGGGGTGACCGGGCGCGCGTAGAGCAGGAGCGCAAGAGGGAGAACTTTATTGAATGTGAATTCGTGATGTTGCTGCTGGAGACCTCGGCGGAATTTGCGTTAGCCAAGGCGGCGATGAGGTCTCACATCCTGAAGAGGCCATTGCGGAGTTCGGATCCGGGGTCCCTCGACTTCGCTCGGGATGACACAAAAAGTATTAGTTTTAAGAGTGCAAATTTGATTTAATCGGGGCATCCGGAGGAGCGAAACTATGGGCGCATTTATCCTCGGTCTGATTGTCGGTGCCGGCGGCGCGCTCGTGCTCTTCATCTATGACGAGGGCGATATATTCTTGAAGCTCTCCCGTCAGATAAAACAAACGGCAGAGCGCTACCGGCAATCGCCGTAGCCGCGCGGGGCAAGTTGCGTGATGGTTTTCGTTGCGCATAAGAGCGGCGCGCGCGTCGCGCGTATCGGGTCCGCCTCCGGGCGGATGCGGACGGCGATTGCGGTGCTCGTTTTTGTTTTCAATCCCGTTGCGATGGGGATCGGACCGCGGCAATCCTTCGCCGACGACGTGCAAGCGCAAGCGCTGGAGATTAGCGACCATGCGTTTGCGATGCTCAATGCAATCAATGCGGCATCCACGAAGGCCGGTCCGATGCTGGCGCCGGCCGCCAGCCTGGCCGGCGATGCTCAAACGCTATCGACCGCTCTGGGCGCGCACGACAACGCCGCCGCGAGCGCCGCGATGGCGGCAGTGCTGAGCGATCGCGACAAAATAGAAGCCGCCGCGAAGATTGCCGGAGGACAGTATCCCGAGCAGTGGACATCCATCAGGGAAAAGATCGCGGCGCTCGAAAAGCAAGTGCCCGCGTCGAGCGGATCGGGATCGATCGCGCGGAGCGCGCGAGCGCGCCGGAGTCGCATGCGTCGGGCTCGCCGCCGGCGGGCGAAGAAAAGATGCCGGACGCGCCCAAGATTGAGATCGCATCGCGGGTCTTCCAGGCCGGAACGGTGCGCGTGAAAGGCTACCTGGAAGGCACCGATCTCAAGTCGGCTGGAATTTTCGACGGCGACACGAAGAGCAGAGATATCGAGGTCGCCAGTGTGCCCGGCGAGCAGCGACTCAACTTCGATTTATCGATCGAGCAGCCTTCCCCATCGCAGTCGATTCGCGTGACCGACTCTTACGGGCGCGAAGCACAGGCGATGGTTGCGCCGGACCCGGCGAGAGTCGGCGCGATGCGCGGGAGCGAGGAGCTGATCGAAGTCGATCCGGGTGCGGCGGCGTCGCCGGGCGAGGCGGGTCCATTGGCAGAAAGTCCGCTGGCGTCAGCGGGTCCCGCGGTGCGTAACAACACGGCCGAGATTGCGCGCCCCGGCGATGAACTCTCGCCGTCGCAGCGTCACATAAACGCATCCTCGTCGCTGGGGGCATTGACCAACGTGCAGATCAACGTGATCGACGCCGAAGAAGCGCTGGCCGCGCCGGGGATGGTGGAAGTAGTCGGGCAGATCGCGGGGCCGGGCGTGCGGCGCGCCGGCGTTTACGTCAATGGCCGGTTGGCCAAGCCGATAGCGATAAGCACCGGCGGCTACAGCGCCTTCGACCTGACTTTTCCGATGCCGGCGGGCAGCGCAGCGACGATTCGCGCGTACGGCAGCGGCAACGATTTCGTGGAAGCGTCGGTGGACACGGTCGGCGGAGGCGCGGGGATGACGGAGTATCGCAATTCTCCCATGTACCCGCCGTACGGAGCCTACCCGGCGTATCCGCCGTACTATGGGGCCAATCCATACGCCTACGCGAATCCGTATGCGCCGGGCTACAATCCGTACGCGCCGAATCCATATCCGTATGGATACCCGCCGCCACCGGCGAAAATCCCGTGGTACAACCGGCTGATACCCTAGTGCTTTAGTGCGCGGCGCGCTCTAAGGTTGTCGCGAACTTGCCGCGCGCTGCGGGCTTGCGTAGAATTCCTTTCTTAACCTTCGTTCTTAATCGAGAGTGTCCACACAATGCTGATTCAAGCGACGCAACTGCGCCCGGGTATGATTGTCGAATACAACAATGACCTGTACCGGATCATGACGATCACGCACATCACGCCGGGCAACTGGCGCGGGATGGTGCAGACCAAGCTGCGCAACGTGAAGACCGGCTCGCAAACCGAGAACCGTTTCCGCTCGGAAGATCGCGTCGAGCGGGTAATCCTGAGCCAGAACAAGATGCAGTTCCTCTACCAGGAGGGCGACGATTTCCATTTCATGAACACCGAGAACTACGAGCAGATCACGATTCCCAAGGAGCTGATCGAGGACGTGGCGGGATTTCTGACGCCGAACCTCGAGGTCGAAGTCGAGTTCTATGAAACGACGCCGCTCAACGTGCGGCTTCCGAAAACGGTCGCGCTCAAGGTGGTGCGGACCGATCCGGGAATGAAGACGGCGGCGGTGAGCAATACGCTCAAGCCGGCGACGCTCGAGACCGGAATGACAATCCAGGTGCCGCATTTCGTCGCCGAGGGCGACACGATCACGATCAACACCGAAACCGGCGAGTACCTGTCGCGCTCGAAGTAGCGCGCGAGTCGATAGTTGATCAGCGCGCGCCAGACGGATCGACATGCCGGGCGCGATCGCAACGCTGCGCCGGAGCGCGCGCAGCCGCATCCGATACGGCTGGGGCCGAACCTCTACATCGCGCATACGCAGCCGGGATTCGAGGGGATCGCGGCTGGGGAAATAGCAGGGCGAATCCCCGGCGCCCGCGAGATCGCGCGGCGAGTGGTGCCCGATCGCGCCGGGATGACGATTTTTTTCGCGCCGGCCGCCGAAAAGCTGGGCGCGATCCGGACGGCCGAGGACCTGTTCGGGCTGGCCGGTTACCGGGCCGGGGTCGGGCCGGAGAGCGCGGCGCTGGACAAAATTCGCGCGGCGGCGCGCGAAGCGCCGCTGGTCGAGGCGGCGCTTGCGGCGCGCGTCAAGGTCTCGCCGGGGACGCGCGCGGGCCGCAGGCTCAAGTTCCGCGTGATCGCCAGGATGGCGGGTGAGCATGAATTTCGGCGCGTCGATTTTCAACGCGCGGTCGAGCGCGGGATTGTCGAGCGGGGCGATCACACCTGGCGGCTGGAAGAAGAGGACGCGGACGTCGAGTTCTGGGCGAGCATGATCGACGCGGAGTTTTTTCTGACGCTGAGGCTCAGCGACGACCGGATGCGCCATCGCGAGTACAAGGCGGCGCATCGCCCCGCCTCTCTGCGCGCGTCGAGTGCGGCGGCGCTGGGATGGCTGTCGGAGCCGCGTGAGGACGACGTCGTCCTCGATCCGTTTTGCGGCGTGGGGACGATTCTGATCGAGCGGGCGCATCTGGGGCGCTACGCGATGCTGCTGGGCAGCGATCGCGATCATGCGGCGATTGCGGCGGCGCGGATCAATGTCGGCGCGCGTTACAAGCCAATCCAGCTCGAGAACTGGGACGCGGGTGCAATCCCGCTCGGCGACGCGAGCGTAAATAAAATCATCACCAACCTGCCGTGGGGATTGCGCTACGGATCGCACGGCGAGAATCGAAAACTCTATCCGCTCTGGATGCGGGAGTTCACGCGCGTGCTCAAGAGCGGCGGCATGATGGTGATGCTGACGGCGGAGTGGCGGCTGATGCGCGAGCTCGAGCGCATCCGCAAGATCGTACCGAGCAGGATTATCCGCGTGTCGGTGCTCGGCAGGCCGGCGGCAATTTACGTGTGCCGCAAGGAATAGACGCGCTACCTGGCCGGGGAAAAGAAGGCGAGAACCGCGTTTGAGATCCCGTGGGGCTCGCTGCCATCGATGGGCACAATGTACGCCATCGGCGGCGGCGCAAATCCCAGCGCCTGGTCCGGCGATCCCGCCAATCGCACGCCCGCGTAGATGAACGACGATGAATCGGGCGACCAGATGGTGTGCGATACGGCGAGTTGGTCGAAGTAACGGTATGCGGTCGATTCGTCGGGCGTCGCGAGAAAGTTGCCGAGCGCTTTTTCGGCGCCCGTCTTAACGTCGACGACCGACCAAGTGTAGTACGGTTTTTCTTCGGGGACGCCGATGTACGCGAGATGCCGCGAGTCGGGTGCGAAGAAAAATGCGACGACGTCCTTGTGGGTCAACCATTTCGAATTCGCGCTGGCGACGTCGACCAGCTTGATCCCGTGATAGGTGGGATTCTGCGGCATGATCGCCGTCGAGTAGGCCAGATGCGCCGAGTCGGGCGCCCACACGAAGCTGTTCTCGCCCACCGGCAAACTCACGACGGAGCGCGGATGACTGGCGTCGGCGTCGGCCACCACGATGTTCGATTCGGCGTGGTAGTTGGCGATGTAGGCGAGATGCTTGCCGTCAGGCGACCAGGCGGGAGTCTTGAACGGGGTGCGTCCGCTCGAGAGCACCTTGACGATGTTCTGGCTGGTGGGCGTCAGGCTCATCAGCGAAACCCGTTCGGTGCGATCCGAGTCGAGGGCGAGCGTATGCAACGCAACCTCGCCGGGCCGCGCGCCCCAATCGAAGTACAGAGGCATCCCGGTGGTGACGATTCTGACCGGCGTCGATTCCTTGACTTCGGCCAACACCAGGCTGAGTCCGCCCGGCTCACCGAGCAGAAATGAAAGATGCTGCGCGTCGGGCAGCCAGGCCAGGTACACGATGCGCTCGGCGCGGCTTTCAAAGATTTGCGTCGGCTGGCTGCGCGCGAGATCGTAAACCCATACCGCGAACGAATTGTCAGCTTCCTTGTGAGTCTCGGACGAATATGCCAGGCGCTTGCCGTCGGGCGAGAACGTCGGCAATCCGTACTCGGTAGTGCTGGAGGGGCCCGCGTCAGGGACAGCGTCGGCGACCGGCACGATCGCGTCGTCGCGGCGGACTTCAATCGCGGCTGCCTTGCACGTGATGCATTTCGGCTCCGAACATTTGGTATCGCAGTAGTAGATGTTGGAATCAGTGCCTACGAAAGTGATCGCGCCTGGCGGTGGCGCGCCGTGGGCAATCGTCGCGAGGGCGAATTGAAAAATGACAGCCGCGGCTGCGGGATTTCGCAAGCATGCACGGACGGAGCGCATTACTGATGCCGTCATCGCGTTTAAGAATTGCGCCTGCGGGGGCGCCAAGGCAAGAACGATCCCGGGCGGGAACCGGCCCGCGGCCGGGCGCGGCGGCGGGCGATCGCGACGTGTTGACACGACGGCGGCCAATCACGCAAAGTTGATGATATGCGACGAGTAGCAATGATTTTCTGCGCCGCGCTTTGGATCGCGCTGCCGACAATTTCGCATGCGCAGTATAACGACACCGATCTACAGAATCCCAAGGAATATCACGACGAGGATTCGCAGCCGCTCGCGCTAATGGCCGACGTGCTCTATCCCATTGGGTACGCCGCCGAATGGCTGGTGGCGCGTCCGATGCATTACCTGTCCCACGACAGCTCGGCAGCGCCGGTTTTCCGGCCGGTGGGCGGCAATGACAGCACGCCACCGCCGCCGGTTCCGATTATTCCGGACAACACGATGGAGGCGGCGTCGGCGTCCACGACCCCGCAGGATTGGTCCCCAACCAGGTTGCCGGTCACGACGAATGCAACCGTGATTAAGCGGGCAGCACCGTCATCCGCGGCGTCCTCGAGCAGCCAGCCGGCGCTTCACTGAATTTTCGCGTCTCGCTGTGAAACATAGTCATTGACGCAATCTTGCGGAGCGTTCGGGGGTATCTACGTCCTTGAATGTTTGCATATCTCTGGGAAATAGAATTTTTGCTAATCGGATACGTCCAATCTAGCGTGGATGAGCCTATAACAGGCTTGTTCCGCGCCGGGAGGTAGCGTCACTTAGATGGCGGTTGCACTCAAAGAGAAGGCTCCGACCGATCCCGCCGCACTCTCGAAGCGGGACAAGGAAAAATCCGAGCTCGGCACATTGTGGAGCCGTCGCGATTTTCTGGGCGTGCTCGGATGGGCGGGGTTCGGTGCATTCTCGTTGATCGGTCTGCTCGCGGCGATTCGCTCGGCGTTTCCGCGCGTGCTCTTTCTGCCGCCATCGAAGTTCAAGGCCGGCCTGCCGGACGATTACGTAGTTGGCGAAGTGAGCGAAAAGTTCAAGCAGGATTTCCGCACCTGGATCATTCGCACCAAGGCGGGTTTCTATGCGATCTTCGCCAAATGCACCCATCTGGGATGCACGCCGCGATGGTTGAAGACCGAGCAGAAGTTCAAATGTCCGTGCCATGGCTCGGGCTATTACATCAGCGGTCTCAACTTCGAAGGGCCGGCGCCGCGCCCGATGGATCGATTCAAGATTTATGTTGGCGACGACGGACAGCTGGTGGTCGATAAGTCGGTCGTGTACACGATGGAGCCCGGCGTCGATCCGAACGAGCAGTTTCCCGACAGCATCTTGAAGATCGCCTGATAGATACTTAGAATCAGGCGCGGCGGGCGCAGCTCGATAAAGGGCCGCGTCCGTTTTTTATTATTTTATTTTTCCACTGGGAGTAAATTTTTCGCGATGCCAATAATCAAAGCCGGTAACATCAACCTCAACTACGAAACTTACGGCGACGGCGAGCCGTTGCTGCTGATTATGGGATTTGGGATGTCGGGCGCCGGGTGGATTCCGTCGCTGCCGTTCTTCAACGGTTTCAAGTGCATCTATTTTGACAATCGCGGAACCGGACTCAGCGACAAGCCCGAGGGCATCTACACCGTCGAGGGCATGGCCGATGACGCGAGCAACCTGATCCGGGCGCTCGGAATCGCAAAAACAAAAGTGTTCGGAGTATCGATGGGCGGGATGATCGCGCAGGAGCTCACGCTCAGGCATCCCGAGCAGGTCGCCAAGGTCGTGCTTGGATGCACGATGGCGGGCGGGCCAACCGCGAAGATGGCGACGCCGGAGATCCTCGAAAAGCTAATGACGGCGAGCAGGATCATGGCGACCGATCCGGAGAAGGGCTTCGACATCCTGCTGCCGGCGCTCATGCCGGTGGAATTCGCCGCCGAGCATCCAGAGATCAAAGCGATGTTGGTCGCGGGCGCGAAGATGATGCCACCCACGCCGGCCGAGACTGCGGACCGCGCGCTGGCGGGCATCCTGCAGTTCAACGCGTACGATCGGCTGGCGCAGATCAAGTGCCCGGTGCTGATCGTGCACGGCGACAAGGACGTGCTCGTGCTGCCCGAGAACGCGAACGTCATCAAGAGCAAAATCCCGCAGGCCGAGTTGTACATGATTGCGGGCGCGGGACACGCATTTCAGCTGGCAGATCCGGTCGGGATTCACCAGAAAATCGTCGATTGGCTGAGGAACTGAGGCTGATCGAGCAGGCTGGCGCGTTCAATGGGGGGCCATTCCTCACGAAAACATATGCCACGGCGCTGGCAGATCGCGACGCGCGAATGCTATTGCGCGCCAGCCTGCTCTTCTGCAAAGGGCGGATTGCTCAGCGAGAACTCGAAATGCATGAACAGATCTTTCCGATGCGCCTAGACCTGAATCAGTACGCCGTTGTGGATTAAAAAACTCAGCACGTTGGCGCCAAGGCGTTGTGACTCGTGGTCAGGGTTGTGTTCGCGAAACTCACGAATCTTTTCGGCGTAATGAGCGCGCCATTTTGCGCTGATTACTCGCTCACCATCTGACTTCCGAACCCGAAAGCATCGCCCGATAATCGTATCGGGATCCTCGCCCACGAATTCGCAGAATCGCGCGAGCGCTTGCAGCTTCTCGGGCTCTTCGGCAATCGGGTCGCCGCCCCACTGTTCGCTTAGATCGCGCCGCCACGTCCTGACTGACTCGTACCCTTCGATCGTCCGCTCGGCCATCATCTCTATTCCGGAAAGGTTATTCCCGCGCCACGGTTCGCCTGGGATCGAAGAAGCGAATCGACCGCCGTGAACCAATCGACTCCTGGTACTCCATCGCGCTTCTGCTACCTCGAGAAAATGTGAACCGACATCGCCGCGGCATCGCGTCCCAGAAAGCCGCCACCGTTTTCGGTGAGTCCCACGCGCGCGCCATTCACCTGGCGGGCACCGCATCGCCCGCGCAGCTGATCGACGACTTCCACGATCTGCGCGATTCCAGTGGCGCCGATCGGATGGCCCTTCGAGAGCAGGCCGCCGCTCGGATTGACAACGTGGGCTCCGCCGAGATCCATGGCGCCACTCGCGAGGAACTTGGGGCCCTCGCCCCGGGCGCAGAGTCCAAGTTCCTCACATGAGATGAGTTCCGCCGGCGCAGCGGCGTCGTGGACCTCGAGCACGTCGATGTCTGACGGCCCGACGCCGGCGACTTCGTAAGCGCGCTTGGCCACGCGCTCGAGCGCGGTGGGTTCGTCGGCTGCGCGATCGCGCCCCGAAAAGATTACCGATGCGCGCACCTCGACCGGCGTTGCGATACCCAGTCGATGCGCATACTTCTCCGACATGAGCACCGCCGCGGCTGCACCGTCTCCGATCGGCGAACACATCATTACGGTCAACGGCGGCGAGACCTCGCGCGCGGCCAGGACCTGCTCGCGCGTGACGCGATCGTGGAACTGCGCCTTGGGATTCAGGGCGCCAAAGGCGTGACTCTTCACAGCGATATCGGCAAAGGTGCCGGCGGTCGCACCGCTGATCTTCATGTATTCGCGCGTGGAGGCCGCGTAGATGTCCATGAAGAACGATTTCTTTTCGCCGCCACCCTCGATTTCCGGTTTCTTGTCGCCGGACTCCATCCGGGCCTTGAGTTCGCGAAGTTGCTCCAAATCCACGGCGGTGCCGATCGCCCTGAACGTGAGACCTTTATCGGGATGGGTCATCTTCTCCGCGCCGACGGCGAGCGTGACGTCGTAGAGTCCCGACTGAATCGCCATCCACGCGAGATGGAATGCGGACGAAGCGGACGCACATGCGTTTTCGACGTTGAACAGCGGGACGCCAAGGACTCCGGTGTTCCGCAGCGCGACCTGTCCACGGATCATTTCCTGGCCGGTGATCAATCCGGCAATCGCATTGGAGAAGAAAACCGCCTCGATCTCCTTCGGCGCGACGCCCGCATCCTTGAGGGCGTCGCCCACCGCTTCTTCGGCCAGCGAGCGAACGCCGCGATCTGAATACTTGCCGAAGCGCGTCATCCCGACGCCGGCGACTGTCACTTTTTCTCTGTTTGGCATGCTGATTCCTCCCTGTCATGTGCGGGCAATGTTGATTCCCGCTTTCTCTCGATCGGTCCCTGAAGACGCGTCATGTTGATTGTTGTGCGATCCCGACGCGCCGCTACTGCGCCATCGCGTGTCCGGCTACGCCATTGCGATTCAGAATGCGGCGCGCACCCGCGAGGCTCAGGACATCGTTGGTGCCGTCCTCAATCAACGAGGCGCGTGCGTCGCGGAACAGTTTTTCGATTCCGTACTCCTTGCTGAGGCCATTGCCGCCGAATACCTGGAGCGCGTCGCTCGCGACCTCGAACGAGGCCTGTGTGCAGAACGTCTTGGCCGCGATCGCGTGCTCCAGCGACGGAGTCTCCGAGGTCTGGTTGTAGATCATCACGCCCCGTGACAGCGCCCGGCATGCCTCAACCTTGGTGAACATCTCGAACAGATGCTTCTGGACGAGTTGATGCTCGCAGATCGGCTGGCCGCCCTGGACGCGCTGCTTCGAGTAGTCGAGCGCTTCCTCGTAAGCGGCGCGTGCGACGCCGGTGAACGCAGCCGCCATCGCAGAGTTGGCAAATGTGAGAGTCCGTTCGACTTCGAGCTCGTAGCCCTCGCTCTTGGTCAGCATCCATTTGCGCGGAATCCTCACATTGTCGAAATAAATTTCACCCTGATTGAGCGCGCGTTGGCCGAGCTTGTTCAGCGGCTTACCCTTTGACACGCCCGGCAGGTTGAGCGGGACGAAAGCGATGCCCCCGCCAGCCATGCCGGCCTTGGGCTCAGTCGTCAGATAGAGCGCCGCGTGGGTTGCGATCGTGCCGTTCGAGACCCACGCCGCCTTCTGCCCGTTGATCACGTATGAGTCGCCATCGGCGCGCGCGACGACCTGACCGGTCACGCGCGGATTGTGGAACTGGGGCGTACCCGGCACCAGTTCATCGGAGCCGTGCTGAGGCTCAGTGATTGCCCAGCATCCGATGAGACTACCGTCGCGATCGGCGATGTAGGGCTTAACGAACTTTTCGTAAAGCTCCGGATTGCCGCTCGCGGCGGCGGCAGAAAACGGAAAACCCGTGGCCAGAAGGCTGATGGCCAAATCAACCGCACCCCAGGACATCTCCTCGATCAGCACATGCATTCCGAGCCCACGCAGTCCCATGCCGCCGATTTCCGCGGGAAGGCCGGCGACGTGGTATCCCAACTGGTATGCCTGTTTGAGAACGCTTCTCAGGGGCGAATCGAGCGCGATCACGTCGCGCGGATCGGTTATCCGGTCGAGCCTCACCGCAGCCGGGCGAAGGACGTCCTTGGCGAAGCGATGAACGCCTTCTTTGACGGACTCGATATCTTTAGGGAGTTCGACGTTTAGTTCGCGGTAGAGGTCCATTCCTTGCTCCTCGAAACGGCGGTACTGAATGGGATACTGAAGGCGTAGCACAGGTTGTGCCCGGAATGAACGATCGTCAGTGAAGAGATTTTATTTGTTGAGATGTATCCAATCGCCGCAATGATTCTTTTGGGGACAACTCGAATGGCGTGGCGCGTCTAGGCGAAAAGGCGTCGGGGGTCTATAAGCAAAACAAGAGGAACTTGCACGGGGCACGACGATCGAAGGCGCGCCTACACCCCGCTGCGCAGAGGGAGATTCACCCATGGCAAAGATCGATGGCGGCGAGATGCTGGTAAGGACGCTCGAGCAAGAGGGCGTACGCGAGATTTTCACGCTCCACGGCGGCCATCTCGATGCGATTTACGCGGCCTGCGGTGCGCACGGCTTGCGCGTGATCGATACTCGTCACGAGCAGGCAGCGGCGCATATGGCCGACGGATGGGCGCGCACGACGGGGCGTCCGGGCGTCGCGATCGTGACTGCGGGGCCGGGAGTCACAGACGCGGTCACCGGAGTCGCCAACGCTTTCATGGACTCGATCCCGATGATTTTGATCGGCGGTCGAAGCCCGCTCATCGAGGATGACAAGCTGTCGCTGCAAGCGGTCGATCAGATGGGCATCCTGCGGCCTATCACCAAGTGGGCGCGCAGTGTCACGCATACCGAGCGGATTCCAGAATACCTGGCGGCCGCTTTCCGCCATGCGACTTCAGGCCGCCCCGGCCCGGTCTTCCTGGAGTTGCCGATTGACGTGCTCTTTACACGCGTTGATGAGGAACGAGTCGAGTTTCCCAAAGATTATCGATCCAAAGAGCCGGCGGGTCCGGGCAGAGCCGCGCTCGCGCAGGCGCTCAACTGGCTTCGCGAGGCGAAGCGCCCGGCGATCCTTGCCGGCGGAGGAGTATGGTTCGCGCAGGCCGCGGCAGAGCTGACGCGCTTTGCCGAGCTCACCAACGCGCCGGTGATGACCAACGCAAAAGCGCGCGGCTCGATCTCCGAGGAGCATCCGCTATGCTTCGGAGGCTTCGGCGCGATTCATCCCGCGATCCATGCGAACAGCGGCGGCAGCGCCGACCTCGTAATCCTGCTTGGTACGCGGATTGGGATGTTCACAGGCGGGCGCAACTCGGTGATTCCCGGCGACGCACGCGTAATCCAGGTCGATATCGAGCCCGAGGAGATCGGGCGCAACCGGAATATTGAACTCGGCATCGTTTCCGATTGCGGCGAATTCCTGCGCCAGGCCTGCGAAGCGGCGAAGGATGAAAAATTCGACCCGCACGCGCAATGGCTCGAGCGGTTGAGCGCAATCCGCCACGCAATGCGCCATCGCTTCGACGATGCGCTCAAAGACGGGCCCGGCCCGATTCATCCGGCGCGGATGGTCCACGAGATCGCCAAGACCCTGAGTCCCGACGCGATCGTGGTCGCCGACGGTGGCGAGACCGCCGCCTGGATGTCGAATGCGTGGACGGCACGCCACCCGGGACGATTCCTGACGCATGGTTATCTCGGATGCCTGGGAACCGGCCTGCCGTTCGCGCTCGCGTGCAAGGCGGCGCATCCCGACAAGCAGGTTTTCTGCATCGTCGGCGACGGATCGGCGGGGCTCAATTTCTCGGAATTCCATACTGCGGCGAAGAACAACCTGCCTATCGCCGTTGTAATCAACAATGATCAGCAATGGGGGATGTCCAAGCATGGGCAGGAGTTGATGTGGGGGAAAGGCCGCAGCATGGCTACCGAACTCGGGATGGTGCATTACGAGCGCGCCGCCGAGGGTCTCGGCGCACAGGGCGAGCTTGTCGAGCGCGCGGCGGACATCGCGCCGGCGCTCAAGCGGGCGCTCGCTTCGGGACGGCCCGCTTGCATCAACATCGTCACGGACCGCGACGTGATCGAGCCGGGCACTCTTGCGATGTACAGCGCCGGCCTTGCTGGACCAGCGAAGGACAAACCGAAGCCCGATGCTGGCAGCGAAAGCGAAACTACGCTGCCCTATTACGGTAAGCGCAAGCTGGATTGAAGAGATTGCGCAGCGTGCCCGTGATCGCGCCAGGCGCCCGATTGCAGATAGGCCTCGGCCCGCATCGACGAGGCTGACCTATCCGTCACCCTTCGCCAACGCTCGCGGCGGTGCGATGATGAAATCATGGTGAGATGGCGCGTGCTCGCCGACGCGGTTGTAATTGTCCATGCGGCTTATGTCGTGTTTGTCGTCTTCGGCTTGGCCGCAATCCTTATCGGTGTTGTGCTTGAGTGGGAGTGGGTGAGGGGATTTTGTTTTCGCCTCTCGCACCTTGTGGCGATTGCATTGGTTTGCCTCGAAGCGATTTTGGGTGTGATGTGTCCGTTGACCACGCTCGAGGACTCGTTGCGTGCGAGAGCAGGACAGGCGCGCTACCCGGGTGACTTCATCGGTTACTGGGCGCACCGCCTGATCTTCTACAACGCACCACCGTGGATATTCACCGCGCTTTACGCCGCCTTCACAATCCTGGTGGCGGCGACCTTCTGGTTTGCACCGCCCAAATGGCCGCGTCACAGCGCGCACTTGGGGCGGCGGTTGACGAGCCACAACCGTTAAGCTTGGAGTTCTGCCGCAGACTTAGGGTAGCCCCCGGCTCGCGCTGGCCTGATCGTTCGCTACGCCGAGCGGATGCCGTCTAAGGAAGTTCAGCATCCACTCGTTCCACTGAGCCGGCCACCGCATGTGACGAGCCAGGCCGCGGAAACCTGCGACGGTTCCGATTTGGCCATCCGCCATCTCATCGGTGCCGCATGAGTCGTCGCACGAAGGTACCCGCAGTCCCGACGAATCGATGATAACGTCCTCGACGCTGCCGCCGAGCGCGCGCACACGGGCCGCAAACCTCCTGCCGTTCGGACAGATCCCGCCGATGTCGCAATCGTTGTGCACGTGCATCAGTGGTACTCGCGGATTGAATACCCGCGCCTGGCCGTCGCCCGCCGGAGCGGCCGCCACTGGAGTCTGGGTGCACACGTCCAAGAGCGCGGAGAACGGGTCAGGCGCGGAATAGACCGCCGCAGCCGCCACCCACGGCCGATTCAACGCGTATAGCAGCGCCATCGCGGCGCCGTTGGACCAGCCCATCACATATATCCGCTGACGATCGACTTTGCCCGTGGCGATCATTTCGTGGACGAAGTGATCGATCGAAGCTGCGTCCGCGTTTTCGTCGTAACTCGCATCCCCTGCGGCGACCGCTCCAGCGGGACTCAACTGCCGGTACCAGTTGTCCCACCCGAGCGCGTTCGAATCGTAGCCAGGATAGAGATGCGTCGTGTAGCGGCCCTGTGGCGCAAGCAGAATGAAACCGGGATTCCTTTCCCCCAGCGCGCCTTTGTCGGTAAGCCCAACCAAGCCGGTGAGAATGACCGAGTAGGCGCTCGTTTCGGAGGGATGAAGGAAGACTAACATCGGCAGCGGTTCTCGTTCAGCCGCGCCCGCAGGCTCGTAGAGACAGGCGTAGCGTGCATCGCCGTTTCCGTCGGTCCACGGGCCCAACAGCGTGCCGCCGAGACACAGCGAGTTGCGCGCGGTCACAAAGCTGGCGAACCACCCTCGGTCGACCTTTGCCGGGGGGTCGCCGAACGGACTGCATCCGGTGCCGGCGAATGCGTTGAGGCGCGCCAACAACGCCACTATCAAAGCGATGCTGCTGGCGAGACGATGGCGAAGGCAATCCCTTTGTGAATTGCTTTGGCGGTTCAGCTTCTCAGACGTACTCGCCATGTTCGAGCCAATGCCGGCACCGCGGAGTCAGCCCGCGTTCGGCGGCTGCATCGCGGGCCAGCGAACTTCGAACGTCACGATCTGAAACGGGCGCAGATCCAACTCGACGGAACCGTCGCGGCGCCGCGTGAGCTTGACGCCTTTCAAAGGCCGGCCGGCGAGGTCAATCAATCGAGCTCTCCGGCCGCGGCCGAAGTTGAATCGCGCGACCTCCGGTGACTCGGAAGCGCTGAAGGCGCGTACGATGTAGGCATCGGCGCGTTCCGTTGCGCGCGCGGTGGAAAACACAACTCGCGGATTGTCGCAGGCGCAAAGCCGATTCTCAGACACATCTAGCGCGGACCGAGCGTGGAACATGCGCGGCGGATACGCATACACCTGGCTTAGCTGAACGACGCCGGAGTCTGCATACGAACCGCGCCAGGTCGTGATGGCCAGTTGAAAGAGATGTTGTCCGATTTCCTGGGCGTCGGGCGTCTCGAACTCCGGACCCGCATCACCACGGCGCATCTTCAGGTCTCCGCGCGAAAGCCATCCTACGCATCGCAAGAGCGTCAGCAGGATTGCCGTACCGCCGCCGTCTCGCCTGACCTCGGTCTCGTAGATTCCACGGCTCATCATGGCCGCCGAAAACTCCGCCGATTGCACCGCGGTGAACGTCCGATGCGGCGCGGTCGGATAGATATCTTCCGTGACTCCCGCCGGCTCGGTTGGATCGAGCGGGCGGCGGACGATTCCGAAATTCGTGTCGGAGAGCGATTCGGTGGCCGCGACCGGCGTGGATAGCGCGACGCGGATGCGATGGTCGCGCGCGCGATTATCTATCGTTGCTTCAAAATCCACGCGCTCCAGTCCCGCGTAAATGGTGGCCGTCAGCTGTATCGGAACCTCGACGGTCTGCGGCGCGCGCGCCGTGCGATCGGCCGCGAGCGCGCACGGGAGACTGTAAACCAATGAGAGGGCGATGCGACTTCTCACCGTTGCGCGCTCGATCATGCTGGCGGCGATCGATACCGGCTTCGAGATCGGCGCCGAATCGGCCACCGGGTCGAAGTTGTATTCGTCGCCGCGATCGCCGTCGTCTTCGAAATAAATTTCAAGGGCCTTGTTGTTTTTCAGATCGTCGATTTTCAGGCCGCGCGGCGACGGGCTGAGCCTGAAGTATTCGTTCTCGATCGATTCGATCCCAGCCGCCTTTGTCGGCGTATTAGCAGCGAGTTCGTCCGAGCGAACGAGCCGATAAAGGCTGAAGCCGGCCTGCGTGAGTGCGTCGTCGACGAAAGCGATTTGCGCCCGCGCGGCCTCCGTGGCTCGGATCCGAAGGATCGTTTCGTCAGCCAGCTCGAGAATTCGCCGGCGAAAGCTCTCCGGATCCAGGTCGCCCGCCGGGCTGCGGCTGACGAACACGCGGAGATCGAATCGGTTGTCCCCAACGCGTTCGAGCTCGAACCGGTTCACATACTGGTCCATCACCTGAGCGCCGGTGATCAAGCCTTTGAGGTCGCCCGCCTTCAGCTCGATTTCGAACGGCCGCGCCAGCCGCCCGACATCGATCGCGACGGGAATCCGGCGCCCGCCGCTGTCCAGCGCGACGTAGCTTGCGTGGGCATCGCCGACTTCGGTTTCACCCGTGATGAGCGCACGGCGAGCGAACGTCGGATTGAACACCGCGATCGCGGCTTCGCCGCCGTTTCGTGCTGAAAGCACGGCACTTGAGGCTCGGCGCGCCACGATCTCGCCGATCATCGCGGCCTGATCGAAGCGGTAGCGCATGTCCTGATGGACTTGGTCGATCGAGCATCCGCAGATCGAGTCGTGCGGATGGTTCTGAATCTGCATGCGCCAGGCAACCTCGAGCAGCGCGGTCAGATCGTCGGCCTGATTCAAACGAAAAGCGAGCGCGGCAAGCGGATCGGCAATCCGCTCGAGCAGGTATGCGTTCTGGAAGTCACGCTGCTTTATCCAGGCTCGTGTCGAGCTGACGCCCGGCGTGATATTCGAACGGGCCGGAGATCGCAATTCTCCGCGGACGCGAGACGTGCCGTCCGGGGGAAGCTCGGAAAGGCGTTTCGCGTAATCGTCGAGCGTGCCGACTTCAGCGGTGAACGGAGCGCGTCCGGCGGCTTCCTTCAGGCGCTCGAAGACGATCGGATCGGGTTCCGCGTGATCGTTGCCGTTCATCACCAGGATCGGAGCGTCGGCACAGAACTCGCGTTCCCGCGCGGCGATCTCGTTCGCACGCGCGATCATTGCATCAGCCGAGTCGGTCGGCAGGCTGGCGCCGTTGGAATAGCCAAACGGCAGAAAGACCGTGAACAGCGAGCTGCCGTCGAGCGCTTCCCAGATGAATCGATTGCGATTCACTTCGCGTCCCACGCCGCGGAAAACGAGCGCCGCCTCGATTCCGAAACCCGAGAGAATCTGTGGAAGCTGCGCCGCGTGACCGAATTGATCGGGCAAATAGCCGGTTTGCGCGGACTTCCCGAATCGCCGCGCGATACGGCTGCCGATCTCAAGATTGCGAATCAGCGCCTCGCCGCTGGCAAGAAAGCTGTCCGCGAGCAGGTACCATGGACCGATTTGGAGCTTGCCGGCTTTCACCAGCTTCGCGATTCGGCGCGCACTCTCTGGCCGTACTTCGAGGTAATCCTCGAGCACGATCGTCTGGCCGTCGAAGTGAAAGCATGGCAACGCTCCGCTTTCGAGAAGCGCAAGCATCTTGTCCGTCATCGTCAGCAGCCGCGCACGCATCCGCTGAAACGGCTGATACCACTCGCGATCCCAGTGCGTGTGAACGACGAAATAAAGATGCTCCATGAACCGCGCCTCGCCGGTTAGAGTCCCATCGCGACGCATAGCGCCGCAACATCGCCGATACGCTCGCCCAACGCTGCCGGCACCATTTGGCAAGAACTGGCCGATACGGGCAAGGCTTCGCGCGCCATCACCTCGCGTGCGGGTCCGAGTATCATCTCGCCCGTACGCATCGCCAGACCACCGATCACAATCCGTTCTGGATTGAGGATGTCCACCAGAATCGCCAGAACCTGGCCGAGCCGCTCGCCCGTGGAACGAACGATTCGCATCGCGACCATATCGCCGCGCTTCGCAGCCGCGCAAACGTCGCGAGCCGTGAGCGTCCCGCGATGGGCCCTCAGAATAGTGCCGCGCCCGCGCATCCGCGCGTCTTCGACGGCTCGCATCGCGACCTGCTCAATCCCGCCGCCGCTTGCCCATCCCTCGGCTGAGCCGCGCTTGTTATGTCCGACAGGGCCGCCGCGGGTGAGCCGCACATGCCCAATTTCTCCGGCGAGATCGTCAGTGCCGTGGTAAAGTCGCCCATCAACGATGATTCCTGCGCCAAGTCCCGTGCCCATCGTGAGGAAGACCATGTTGTCGAAGCCATGCCCGGCGCCGTAGCGATGCTCGGCGACGGCGCCCGCGTTCGCGTCATTCTCGACGTTGCAGCGAACGCCGAATTGCCGCTCGAGGATCGCTTTGACTGGAACATCCACCCAGGTGGCGAGATTGGGCGGCGAATGAATAATCCCGCGCAATCGATCAAGCGGGGCGCCACAGCTTATGCCGATACCGCGGATTGCCGAATTCGGAAGCCCGCTCTTCCTCAGGATGGTGCCGATTCCACTACCGATCAGACCGAGCGCGCGGTTGGGGCCCTTGGAGGGCAGGGTAGCGAACTGGAGACGCTCGCTGACATCCGGCAGGCGTTCCGAGACAACGATCGCCGTCTTTGTGCCACCGATATCGATGCCGATCCAGACTTTTGCGGGCACGCGAGCTCGCCCTCGACCATTTTAGTAGCGGGCAAGCTGTATCAAACGACCGCCATTTTCACCAGCCGCTCTGCAAGCCGATAAGCGAAGCAGGTGGAGCTACTTTGCCGCGGCAACCGCTGATTTGGGCAATTCCTCCAATTTGGCCGACTCGTGGCGCATAAGAACATTGTAATAAGGATCGCGCAGCGCAGCAGTGAAGCCGGCGTCTTCGATGCATTTAACCACGTCATGGATCAGCGCCTCGTTTGGGTCGGGCAAATCCTTGCCGGCCGCCGTGATGCAAGCGTTGATCGCGTTGATCGACCCGGTGCCGCAGAGATCGTTTGCTCCTGAGCGCAGCGCCCGGCTCGCGACCTCGAAGCCCATCGTGCGCCAGACCGCGCGGTGATTTTCGATGTTGTCGAGCGCAAGCCGCGCGACCGCCACATCGCGCAAGTACTCATTGACGATCGCATCATTGTCGGCAGGAGGAGTGGTTCCGTTCAGGCGAGTATGCTCGAGGCGTGCGGGCCATATCTTGTACGACGAGAAGCCGCAACCGTAACGCTCCAATCCGCGATCCTGTTGATCGCGCAGCGCGATCAGATGCTGAACGCGTTGGTCCAGCGTCTCGCCGAATCCGATGACCATCCCTACCCACGGGTTGTGGAGGCGTGCCTTCATGGCCGAGTCGATGATTCGGAACCAGTCGCCGGTCTTCATCCGCGTCGGCGCGGTGCGTTCGCGCACTTCATCGACCAGGATCTCGGCGGCGGCGCCGGGCGTGCCGTCCAGTCCGGCATCCTTCAGCTCGCAGAGAATATCCCACGCATCGCGGCCGGTCAGCTTCTCCAGACCGAGAATCTCCTCGGGGCTGAACGCATCGATGTGGATTTCCGGATAGCGCGATTTGAGAAACCGCAGCAGATCCAAATACCACTGAAATGGCAAGTCGGGATTGATGCCGCCCTCAAGCAGAACATCGCGACCCCCGATTCGCCTGAGCTCGTCCATCTGGTCCGCGATTTCATCGAGCGTGAGAGTGAAGGCGCCCTCCTGGTGTTTGGCACGATAGAACGCGCAAAATCTGCACGCGACGACGCAGATGTTCGTGTAATCGATATTGCCGCCGATGGAATAGGTCGCCAGATACGGGTTGCTGTGGCGCAGGCGCAGTTCGTTAGCGGCCGCCGCCAGATCGTTGGTGGGCAAGTCGTAGAGGCGGCGTATCTCGCCGGCGCTGAGCCGATGTCCGGCAATCGCGCGATCGAGCAGCTTGAAGGAAGCATCTTCGTGAGTTGATTGAATCATCGGAGTTCTCCTGTTTATGCATGTGCGCCAGCAGAAATATCTATGGCCGCGGCTTGTTGGCGAACTCGGACCATGCGGTCATAAACTTATCGGCTCCGCCGCGCGCCAGCTTTGCGAGCGCGAAGCGTTCATCCGGATCGAGAAGCGACCAGCGCTGCTCCGGCAGTCCAAGCTCGGCGATCAACCGCGCAACATCCGGCGGCACCTGGCCGGCTTCGGGCGCAGCGTCGTGCGCCGCGGGCTTCATGGTCGCGAGATCGGTTCCCGCGCGCGTCTTCACCGCCTCGCGCAGAAAGGCCGCCAGCACGGCGCGTTCCTCCGGGGATGCGGCCGGGAAGTGGCAGATCAGCAGGCGCTCCACCCGCGAGAGCGCCTGCCATTGGTTCAAATGGAGCTTCACACCAGCCAGGTCCAGTTTGCGCCGTACCGACAGCGGCACCAACTCGAGCGTCTCGTACAGGTCCTTTTCGAAGTCGAAGCGCCTGAACATCGGGCTCCCCTCGCGCAGATTACGGAGCAGCTTCAGTAAGTGCCTTGACGGTGAAGAAATTCTTGTCCACCGCGCCCATGTTGATGTACCAGGACTCGCGCTCGGTGGTGTCCTGCGCGGGGAGGTAACACATCGAGGCGAATCCGGCGCTTAGATCGTCGATGCTCGCGCCGACCTGGAATACGCGTTTGAATGGGTAAATCGCGACGCGCGCGTCCGGCACGGCGCGATCACGATATGCCATCCAGGTTACATAGTTCTTCCAGAGTTCACCGGCGCGATTGTAGAAGTCCTGGTACATGATGCATTGAGCCTCGGCATCCAGGTACATGACATGGCGGCCGAACAGCTCGCCGGGAACCCGGTCCATCCGCGCGCGCCCCTCGACGATGTACATCCGGCGCAATTCCCAACGCTCGGGACATGCGCTGGCGCCGCCGTCGGTCGGGCAGGTGGCTTCCGGCACGTGACCGGCGGCGATGGAAGCAAGCATGGATTTCTCACCCAGCAGGCGCCAGTTGTAGTTTTCATTCTTGGCGGCGAATCCCTGAAAATTGTCGAGTGACCATGTAATCGCACCGGCCGAGGATCCCAGGAACGCCTCGCCGAGCCGCCTGACTCGCCGATTGCCGGGGCTCCAGCCCCAGGTGTCGTCACCCTTGAGAGGATCGGCATATCGATAGCGGACGAAGCCGCGGCCGCGGTCCTCTTGCGGCGCCAGAAATGGATAGAAGCCGATCAGCAGAAGCCGCCCGGTGCTCAGGAAATCGGGGTCGGTGGGTATGGGCTCGACCTCGGTGCGGCCGACGAGGTTGTAACTGGCCAGATGGCCGAACTCGTAGTAGTCGATTGGCACGTACGGCCGATTCAACCCCTCGTACTCGGTGATGCAACTGAAGTCGCGCGCATCATAGTCGTCGGTGGAAGTGGGCCGAAACGTGTCGTTCCACATCAGCTTAGTTCCGGCACTGGGATCGTTCGGATCGATGAACGGGAAGGGCAGGCCCGCCACGTATCCGACCAGGCTCCTACGGTCATTGGAAAGCCGGACCTGCGAGGAATATTTCTCGGTGGCCTCGCGATACGGCGGCGGCCATTCGATGCGTTCGGTTGGCACGATCTTCATGCTCATGCCGCGGGTTATCCTGATATAAACTCCGGGCGACACCAGCTCCTTGGCTTTGTACGCGTTGCGGTCGGTGACGATGTCTCCGGGCCGCACCTGGGCCGCGGCGAAGTTCACGGCAACGATTTGCGCCAACAGCGCAGCGGAAGCGATCAGAATCAGCCACGAGAGCATCCGCCGGGCTGTAGTTAGTCTATTCACGTCGATTATCCTCCGAGCACATGCATACCCGCGTGTCCGTTTATCAGTGTTGATTTCTCGACGAATCCGCCCGGCTTGTTGGAGACCGAAACTCGAATCCGCGACTCGAGCAGGTCGTGATCGGGCTCAGCGCGCAGGGCGTCTTTGAGGTCGACGCCGGCATGCGAAAACAAGCAAGCGAATAGTCTGCCGTCCGAGGTGAGCCGGATGCGGTCGCATTGCGCGCAGAACGGATTGGAGATTGTCGAAATTACGCCGAGGCGGAAGTGTCCGTTCAAGAGATAGTAGCTGGCCGGTTCGTTTTCGTTGCTGCGCGCAAGCGGCTTGACCTCGAAATCCCGCGCCAGGAGCGCGACGATCTCGCGCTCGGTGAAGACCTTACCGGGACTCCAAAGACCGCGGCTGTCGAGCGGCATGAACTCGATGAACCGCAGAGGGAGGTTCTGGTGAAATGCCCAGCTGGCAAGCGGCAGAACGTCGGCGTCATTGGTACCGCGCATCACGACGGCATTTATCTTGACCGGCAGACCGACTTCGCGAGCGCGATCGATTCCGCGCAGGACGTCGCGCAGGCTGCCGCCGCCGGTGATTTGCCGAAATCGCGCGGGAGAGAGCGAATCGAGGCTGACGTTGACATCGTCGAGTCCCGCGTCGGCGAGTTCGCGTGCGTAGCGCGCCAGCAGCACGCCGTTGGTGGATAGCGACACGCGGCGAAGACCCGCGCATCTCAGCTCGGAGAGCATCGCGACAAATCGAGCGGTGCCACTGCGCAGGAGCGGTTCGCCACCGGTCAAGCGTAGCTGCTCGATCCCGAGACGAGTCACGAATATTTCGACCAACTGACGAAGTTCCTCGAGGCTCAGGATGTCCTGCTTCGCGCCCCAGACCGGGGATTCCGGCATGCAATAGGCACAGCGAAAGTTACAGCGGTCGGTCAGAGAGACGCGTAACCTTTTCATGGTCCGTCCAAACTTGTCGCCGAGACTGCGCTCCTGAGGCCGCGCAGATGCGGTTTCGTTCGCCGGCAGCATGAATCGCCTACCGCGCACGCCGCGAGCGTGCTGCCCTCATGAATCGGGCCGCAGTGTCTGTCAGGGGAGTTGGCATCTCAGAATGGAAAACCTCCGAAGCGCAGAAAACCGCCGATGACTATCACGAGACTCGACGAGATTACGTTGTAGCGCGCCAGACGCTTCATCCACTTCGCGTAGTCCATGGCGCTGGTACGAGAGCCCTCGACCTGCTGACGGGTGGCATCGTAGGGAAGTTTCACCACGACGCGCGGGCGCAGGTAGAAGGTCAGGATCGCGGCGGTTACCATCAAGGTAAGCCAGATCGTCATCATCGAGAGCAGGGCGGCGCCGTAACCGGTGATGTAGAAACTCGGGTCGGCCAACGACGAAAAAGTGCCCAATCGCCACAGCAGCAGGAGTCCGGTCAGCGGGGATCCCAGCAGGGCGATCCAGTTCAAGATGGCGAAGTCGGTGCCGAGCTTGTCGCCGAGCCGCGCTGCCTGTCCGGGCGGAATCAGATCGAGGCGCGGGGTCAAAAGGAAATCCAGAAACACGTTGGATCCGACAAACACGGCCGCAAAAAAAAGATGTAACGAAACGAGGACTTGTAAATCGATGGATTTCACCTGCCACTCCGATAACTTCCGACTCGAATAGTTTGCAGGTCGTCTGCGAGCGCCTGTGCGCATTCCGTGGGCATGCCGCTCACGTGGACGGCGCGCCGCGCCCAATTCCCGCAATAGTCACACTGGTTGCAATTGAGCAGACAACGGTCGTCCTGGAAGAAGCGCAGGAAGCCATCCAGCTCCGCACTGTCGATTCGGACGCCGAAAGGCTCAGGCTCCTCGCCGAAGAGCTTGTATGGCGGCTGGATGCCGACGAGGAGGCGGGCGATGTCCTCGCAGTGCCTCGAGTGGTACGCATTGGCGACCATGGCGATCCAATCGGTGTGCGAGCTTGGTCCTTCTTCCATCTTTTCGCGGCCGGCAATCTTGAACAGGTCGATCCCCAAGTTTTCGTAGATGGCGAGATCCTCGGGTCTGACCCATGGTGAGCGAAGATGCTCGGCGGCGTCGTTTACCTTGAGCAGCGAGCAGCGGTAGTAACAGTAGTCAACGTAGTATCGGCTGGTGATACTTTCGCCCGAGTGGGAAATCATGTTGGAGTGATACTGGCGGATTGGACAGCTCAGCAGGCAGCCCTCGTTGACCACCAGCGAGAGACAGCAGCCGACCGCGTTGCGGATGGCCTCGAGACGGCGGAAGTCGCGATTAACCTGGGGATCGAGATGAATGACGGTGGCGCCCAAGTCTTCGAAAAATTTCGCCTTGCGGGCGTCATTGACCGATGCGAGCACCGAAATGTGCAGCTCGAGCTCGGGGAAATTCTCGCGCATCAGCTCCATCACGAACGGATTGGCCGTGACGACAGCGGCCGCCCCGATATCGACAAGCCACTGGAGACGCTGCAACAACTGACCACGGCCTTCTTCGGAGTATTCCTTGTTGCCCAGACAGGTGGCATTCATGACGTAAACGAGACGAATGCCGTGCTGCGAGGCATGTGAAACATGGAGCGCTATGTCGTCTTCGGTCGCGGCGGAGAGCATCTGTGACGAGCGAAGGGTAGCCTCGCTCGGCAGGCTTCCGTAAATGTAGTCGGGCTTGAACGGCGCAATTTGCGCGATGAGTTCGGGATCCCAATTGGTCGGGAGCATCAGTTTCATCGGCGCCTCCATCAGCTCCGGGGGAGTCGTATCTCGCGACCGTCGAGCACCTGGCGGAAACCCCAGTTGACCCTGAGGTCGCCGAGCCAGACGAGGTGGGAAGTGGCGACGCCGAGCCGCTCGCGCAGGCGCGCTTGCAGTTTGGCCGGGTCGTGCGCGTCACCTTCGACGGCGACGGTCAGGACGCCGGCGCGCGCGTTCGCCTCGCGGATCAGCAACACGTTGCGGCCGACCAGAGCGGGGTCTTCCTCGATGCACATCCGGACGTCGTAGGCGGTGATTACGCGGTTGCCGACGAGCACGCTGCTCTCGGGACGCCCGTAAATCTTCAGTCTGCGAAAACCGCAACCGCACGCGCATTCGCCGGGCGCGAATGCGGCAATGTCACCAGTGTCGTAGCGCACGAAGATGCTGCCGGCAGTGGAGAGCTTGGTGACGATCAGACGTCCGCGGGAACCAGGCGCGACGTGAATGCCGGCATCGTCGATGACTTCGAGGTAGCAGACATCCTCGTGCACGTGGGGAGCGGTATGCCATCGGCATTCGTCGATCGCAGCTCCTTCCTGCGTTCCACCGCGTTCGAAGACATCCTCGACCCCGAGGCGGTCGCGCAGGAACTCGCGCATGCGCGGCGTGAGCGGCAACCCCACGACGACGACCGAGCGTACTCCTTTGAAAAGCTCGTGCGGCCGAGTCGGGGCGCCGGTGGTTCGTCGAATCAGGGAGAGCAGGAACGGCGCGGTGGTGGTGATGAATTCCGGCCGCGCCGAGGACAGCGTATGAAGGAAGGAGTCGGTGTACTCGGTTCCCATGCTTCCCCAGAAAAACGCGCAGCGCCCGCCCAGGCGTGCGATCGCGTGCGCCTCGCAGGCGGCGAGCCGGTGCCATACGGGGCTCATCAACAGGGCGGTCATCCCGGACCGGAATCCCGCCCAACGAAAGCCGCGCATCGTCGGCTGTATGTATGCTTCCTCTTCCTCCGCGCTCAGCCATACGAGGAGAGGAGCGCCTGAAGTGCCGCGGGTACTGAATGCGACGGAGCCCTGATGCGGATTCGTCCAACAGTCGCCGGCTTGCACAAGGTCATGCTTTGAAATCGTAGGGAAACGCGCGAAATCTTCGATCGAACGAAGCAGCCCCGGCTCGACACCAGCCCGGTCCCACAGCTCGCGGTAGAATGGAACCTCGCGGTAAGCGTGGTTGGCGACCTCGCGCAGACGGCCGGTCTGCCAGGCAGTCAATTGCGCACTCGAAAGGGTCTCGAGGGCCTCGCTTCGTGCGCAGCTCGACGTAGTGTCACGCATCGCCAATCAAATGCCTCGTTCGCGAGCTGACCATCCGATACACCAGTCGCCGATGCCCGCGGCGCAGTGCGAAGGCGAGAACAGTTCGCCGCGCGGCAGGTCGTAGGCGGGCGCGGGCAGCCGGAGATTGCGAATGATCCGTCCGTCAACCTGGTAGAACCCTTCGCGGAGGTGGAAGCACTCGCACTTGACGCACTGGGGTGCGAGCAGAAGGGCGCTTTCGACGTGCATAAGGTGGCGCGACGGCTGCAGGCGGCCCGGATTGAGGGCGGGAGGCTCGTCGCCGAACACCACAATTGTTTTCATCGCGCGCTGTGCGAGCGCTGCGAATCCCTTTTTGTGCAGCTCGGCGGAAAGCAGCTCGAGCACGTCTTCTCTGATCACGAGCGCATCGACGGCCAGTTGCGCCAACAGGGCGGGCGTGAGGGTGACCCGTTCGGCGGAAGCGTCGAGGCAAATGAAGCGGCCCTCGATACGTTCGGCGACTCCGCGTTGAAGGCCCGGCATCAGCAGACTCGAGCCGAGAAACGAAATGGGACTGCTGCCGAAGTCCTGAACCGCGATCGTGGCGCCGTCCGCGATGCCCATCATCCGGTAACACCAGGCGAGATGTTCGGCCCAGATGTCGAGGTCTCCGTCGCCGAAGGCAAGACGGCCGCCGGGAACGTCGAACAACAGATATGGATTCTCAGTTGGCACGGGCGGCTCCCTGGCCGTCGAACGGGGTGCCCTGCAGGACAACCACGCCAACATGATCCATCGTCGCGACCTGGCGCGTCCTCACGGCGGTGCCGGTTTTGACACCGACGTTGCGGGCAGGCTCGACATAGCCGACCATCGCCGATAGCGCCTCGACGCCAACCTCCGCCTGTTCGAGCATCTCCCACGGCACGATCGAAACCTTTCCGCTATCCGGATCGATCGGAATCAGAGACACATTGACCAGCGGAAAACCGTGTCCATGCGGCGGAATCCAGGTCGGATGAGCGGCGACCAGAGGGCCGACCTCGGGCAATCCCCAGAGCGGAAAGATCGGCCGGCCACATAGCGCTTCCATCCGCCGCCGCCATCGCGGCGCGAAAGATCCTGTCGAGACAAAGACGCAGGCGGACTGACTAATCACACGCGGCACCCGACCCTGCGCCAACATTGCGTCGGCCTGGCTTCGTTGAATAATCATGTAGCTGTCGGTCACGAAGTCGGCCAACTCGCCGGAGTCGAACTGTTCGAGGCTGGCAAATACCACCGGCTTACCCTGTGAAATGGCGAGCAGAATACCTGTCAGCATCTCCCAGGAGCCGATCGCAGGTTCGGTGCATACAAACGGGATCTCGCGCAGGCGAGGAATGAATGCGGCCATTGAGGCGGCCATCGCCGACACGGAGAAATGCGAATGCGCGACCAGACCACGGCCGCTCGGAAGCAGTAGCGCGGGCTCCGTCGCGCGGATCGATGTTCCCGCTTCGCTGAATGTCCCGTGCAGGTCGCTCCTGGCGACCATTGCGACGCCCGCGGCCTGCGCAGGCCCGGCGCCATCCGAGGTGATGAGGGCAGAAGCGTTGCCCTCGGCAAGCCGGGCTGCGAGCTGCTCGGCGTTGTCCGCGGGATCAGCGAGCAAAACGCGGCGCCCGGCGAACAAACCGGCAAGGCATAGGCGCAGACTCTCGAGCGGATCAGGATCGGAGACCGCGATGGTGCCGGTGAGGCCGGCGGCCTGGATACCGCCGGCGAGACTCAGGCCTTGCTCGAGTAGTTCACCGTAAGTGATGCGGACATCTTTGGCCGCGATCGCGATTCGGTCTTTCATCGTCGCGAATCGCTGTCGGAACAGACGGCCGAGCGGCTGCTGCGCTACCGGAACTCGACGCGGGATGCCTGGAGGCCAGTACCAGGATGGCAACGCACCGCCGACCTTGGACATGACTATCCCTGAAAGGTCGCCTTCTCGTACGCAATGTTAGTCTGCCTGTCGCTCTGTGAGGGCGCCCAGCTAAACAGTGTGTACTCGAAGTGCCGATAGCCACCGGCAAAGTGGAGCCCTTTAGGCGGGCCTGGCATCAGGCCGTCCGCGGGCATGCCGTTGGGATGCTGATACGGCTCCCAGGCATGGTAGATGACCAACTGATCGGGCCGCACGCAGGCGGACGGCTTCGCTCTCACCAGGAATTCGCCATAGTCGTTGTACACGCGAATGAAGTCATGGTCCTCGATGCCCTTTTCGCGCGCGGCAGTATTATTGATGAACGCGAACGGCTCGCCGCGATGCAGCTTCATCATTTCGAGCGAGGTATGCCAATTGGCGTGGATGCTCCATCGGACGTGGCCGCCGGTGATTCTCAGCGGCTGATGACCGCCGATGTCGGGAGGCCGCTTGAAGCGGACCAGGGCCTCGTCGGCTTCGACGAAGTACGGGTGGTCGATGTATAGCGCGATGCGCCGGGTGGTAGTCGCGTACGGGACCTTCAGTTCCACCTGGTCTCTCATCGGCACATGAACCTGGCGCGGGACCATATCCGTGCTCTGGCATACCATCCCGTGCCAGGGCGGGCGCCCGCTCAGCCAGGCCTTGCCGTTCTTGCGCATGTTGGCGAGGTTAACGTCTTCACCGTCAAGGCTGCTGAGCCATCCCATCTCGCCGAGGGCATGCAGACAGTCATCGACCATGCGCTCTTCGTCCGCGTTGGTCTGGCCATAGCGGTCGCCGTAGGTCGCGCGCCAGTACAGGTCGTCGACGATGACCTCGCGGTTTTCGCCGGCCTTGTACTTTTCGATGCCGCGGGCCTTAAGGTGCTTCGCGATGCTGCTTAACACTCCCAGGGCAATCTGGCGGTCCGATTTGGACTCTCCCTGCATCGGCACCGACTGATCGGTGAAGCATAGCAGCCGCGTGTCGGGCGTGGAGTACTTTACATCCGCGTACTCATAGTAAGAGGCGGATGGCAATACATAGTCTGCATAAAGACCGGTGGTGCTCCAGCGCGGATCGAATACGACGATCGTTTCGAGCTTGGGCCACAGGGTCTTCAGATAGGTATTCATGCCGCCGCGATGACGGCGGAGCGGATTCGATCCTGATACGAACATGGCGCGCGGCGTGACTTTCTGGTCGAATCCGTCCCACCAGCCTTTGGCGACTGCGTCTTCGGCGTAGTCACTAATTTTCTTTGTCGTATATGGATCGTGCAGATGCTTGTCCCAGACTTCTTTGTATCCGGCGTGCCGATACCAGAGAAAAACCCCGGGGGTGAGCGTGCCCGACGCCTTCAGGCCCTCATGCGTCGCGCCGTTGGCGACCTCGACCGGCGGCATCGTGGGGTCCATCTTAAAACGCGTCTTGTAATCTTCATGCATCAGCTGGGACAAGGTCGCAGCCGCGGCGATCGGGTTCGCCGATTCGATCACCTGCTTCGGCATCCCGGAGACAGCCGCCATCGAGGCTGAGATCTCCGTTCCCGGCGACCAGCCCTGGGTGCCGGTGCCCGGTTTGCCGACGTTGCCGGTCAGCGCAAGGATGTAGCAATACGAGCGCTCGAGCAGATCGCCGTGATAGAGCTTGCCGGTAATGAAGTTGATATAGCCGAAAATCTTACGGGGCGGCCGGCACAGCTCGGCGATCTGCTGGAGCATGTCCGGGTGAACCCCCGACATCTCGTGGACCTTCTCCGGCGTGTACTCGAGCAGACGCTCCTTGAGCAAGTTGAAAACGGATCGGACCTCGATCTTGGTCCCGTCTTTCAGGAGCACGCTGGTGCGCGTGTCGAGCGCATAGTCGGCAGCCATTTCAAGCGTGCCCTTGGGCATCTGCACGGGCTGTCCGGTCTTGGTGTCAATTGCATAGAACTGTTCAGGGTCTCCGCCCTCGCGCAGGTCGGAGTCTCTCAGGAAGCGGTGGTCGTCGGATCGAACCAGCACTGGCGCATCGGTCTGTTCTTTGACGAAGTTCGCGTCGATCCATCCCTTGTCGATCAGAATCTTTGCAACTCCGAGCCACAGCGCCGGATCCGCCGACCAGTCGATGGGCACCCAGATGTCGGCGAACTGGCAGGTGGGATTCTTGTCCGGGGCAACGGCGATTATCTTGGCGCCACGATAGCGGGCTTCCAGGAGGTAGTGAATGTCGGGGATGTTCGCGTACACCGGGTTGGACATCAGGATGATGGTGTCGGGCAAGAACCAGTTCTCGATGCCGGGCGCGTGATGCATCTCGCCAAAGGTCAGCCACTGGCCGACCTTGAAGTCGCCGGTCACGAAGTCGAGATCGAAGCTCACTCCACCGAGTAACGAAGTCATGCCGGTGGTCGAGCCCTCCGCAGCGCCGCGAAACACTCCGATGCCGTTGGCGGCGTGGTCGTCAATCAGCGCCTTGGGGCCGTATTTCTGGATGACATCGGCAATCTTATCGCCGATTTCCTCGAAGGCCTGATCCCAGGAAATCTTTTCCCATTTTCCGCTGCCGCGCTCGCCCGCCCGCTTCATCGGGTGCAACACTCTGTCGGGTCCGTACATCGCGCGCGAATGCTGATAGCCCTTCTGGCATCCGCGCGGATTGTAGTCGGGCACCCTCGATTCGGGGTCGTCGAACTCCGGGTAGGTGCACGAGATTTCCTCGCGAATCACCTTGCCGTCCTTGGCATAGACCCGGAAGGGACAACTGCCGGGGTAGCAGTTGACCCTATGGGTCCCCCACTTGCAGCTATCCCATTCAAAATATTGGCGCTGCTCTTGCGCGGAATCCCGTCTCGACCCGGTGCTCTGGGACTTGTCCGTTCCGTTTGCCATTTTCACGGCCTCCGCGACTACGCCTGGAGATTCGCCTTTTCGAAGTCAATGTTGGTCTGCCGGTCCGACTGCGAAGGAGCCCAGTTCCACAGGGTGTATTCGTAATGGCGGTAGCCGCCCGCAAAGTGCAGCCCCTTGGGCGGGCCGGGCAGCAAGCCATCGTACGGCATCCAATTTGGATACTGATACGGCTCCCACGCGTGGTAGATCACAAGCTGGTCGGGCCGCGTACAGGAACTGAGCTTCGCGCGGGTTATGAAAGAGCCGTAGTCATTGTACACGCGGATATAATCATGATCCGCGATGCCCTTTCCCTTCGCGACCGTGTCGTTGATGAAAGCAAAGGGCTCACCGCGATGCAGCTTCAGCATCTCATAGGACACTACCCAGTTCGAGTGAACACTCCATCTAAGGTGTCCGCTGGTAAGCCGCAAGGGTTGTGCGCCGCCGATGTTGGGTGGCTGCTTGTAACGGACAAGGTGCTCGTCGGCCTCGATGAACCACGGATGGTCGAGGTACAGTTCCATTCGCCGCGTAGTGGTCGCGTATGGCACCTTTTGTTCGATCTGATCGCGGAAGGGCCAGAATATCTGGCCTGGAACGATGTCCGCGTTCTGGACCACGGTCGCATGCCAGGCGGGGCGACCGCTCAGCCACGCTTTACCGTTCTTGCGCAGGTTGTCGAGCGTGAGCTCCTCACCGTCGAGGCTTTCGAACCAGCCCATCTTTCCGAGCGCGTTATAGGTGTCGTTTACCAGCATCTCCTCGTCTTCGTTGGTTTGGCCGTAGCGTCCTCCGAAGGTGGCACGCCAGTAGAGCTCCTTGACGACGATCTCCCGGTCACCGGACTTGTACTTTTCTATGCCTCGTTTCAGGAGATGCTCCTGGATGCGTTGCAGGAGGGCGAGCGTGATCTGGCGGTCGGACCTGGACTCGCCGAGCATCGGCACGGTCTGGTCCGTGAATGTGCTGAAGCGGGTCGCCGGTGTCGAGTATTTGGCGTCGGCGTACTCATAGAACGATGCGGCCGGCAGCGCGTAGTCAGCATAGAGCCCGGTGGTGCTCCAGCGCGGATCCAACACCACGATTAGCTCGAGCTTCGGCCACAAGGTTTTCAGGTAGGTGTTCATGCCGCCGCGGTGACGGCGGAGCGGATTCGATCCGGATACCAGCATCCCCTTGGGAGTGACGTCCTTGGCGGGGTGCACGAAGCCCTTCCACCAGCCGTTGGCGAGCGATTCCTCGGCGTACTCGCTGATTTTCTTGGGCGCGTTTGGGTCGTCGAGGAACTTGTCCCAAACCTCCTTGTAGCCGGCGTGGTGGTACCAGAGCCAAACCGGCGGCGCGAGTGTGCCGCCCATCCTGAGACCTTCACGGAGCGCGCCCAAAGAAGCCTCGGCCGGAGGTATCGTCGGGTCCATTTTGAAATATGTCCGATAGTCCTCCTGTATCTTCTGCGACATGTTCATCGCGTGAAGCAGGGGATCGCCGGTCTCGAGCACCTCATTGGGCATCCCGCCGACGACCGCGGCGCCGCCGATATACTCGGCTCCGGCCGACCATCCCCGCGATCCGGTACCGGCCTTGCCGACGTTTCCGGTGAGCGCGAGCATGTAGCAGTAGGAGCGCTCGAGCAGATCGCCATGGTAGAGCTTGCCGGCGTTCCAGTTGACGAAGACGAACACCTTGCGCGGCGGCTTGACGAGTTCGGCCAACTGGGCGAGCTGATCGGGGTGGATACCCGATATCTCGTGCACCTTTTCCGGCGTGTATTCTGCGACTCGCTTCTTGAGCAGCTCGAAGACCGTTGTGACCTCGACCTGCTTCTTGTCCTTGAGGGTAACTTTCCAGTTGCCCTCGAGCGCGTAGTCGAACGGCATCGCCAGCGTGCCTTTGGGCAGCGGCTCGGGTTTGCCGGTGGCGCTGTCGATTGCGAAGAACTGCTCCATGTCCGCGCCCTCGGTTAAATCGGACGCGCGCAGGAACTGCTGATTGTCCATCCGGACCAGCACCGGGAGATCGGTCTGTTCCTTCATGAACTCGAGGTCGAGCCATCCGTTATCGATCAGGATTTTGCAGACGCCGAGCCACAGTGCCGGGTCGGCCGACCAGTTGACCGGCAGCCACATATCAGCGAACTGGGCAGTGGCATTCTTGTCGGGCGCGATCGCGACCACTTTCGCGCCGCGGTAGCGCGCTTCGAGAATATAATGGATGTCGGGAATGTTCCCGTAGGCCGGATTCGAAAGCGCGATGACGGTATCGGCGAGGAACCAAGTCTCGATTCCCGGAGCGTGCTGGAATTGCCCGAAGGTAAGGTACTGGCCGGGGTTGAAATCACCGATGAGAAAGTTGAGATCGTAGCTGACCCCACCCAAGCGCGACACGAAGCCGGTCGAGGCACCCTCGCCGCCGCCGCGCAGCACGCCGGCGCCATTGGTTCCATGGTCGTCGGAGATCGCCTGCGGCCCGTATTTCTGGATTATGTCGGCGAGCTTGCTGGCGATTTCATCGCAGGCCTGCTCCCAGCTAATCCGTTCCCACTTGCCGCTGCCGCGCTCGCCCGCACGCTTCATCGGGTATAGCAACCGGTCGGGGCCATACATCGCTTTCGAGTGCTGGTAGCCCTTCTGACATCCACGCGGATTGTAGTCGGGTACCTTGTAGTCGGGATCGGAGAACTCGGGATAGGTGCACGAGATCTCCTCGCGAATCACCTCGCCATTCTTTGCATAGACGCGGAACGGGCAACTGCCGGGATAGCAGTTGACGCGATGCGTTCCCCATCGGCACCGATCCCATTGCCAGTAGTTGTCAGAGGCATCGGCGGCCGCTTGGCGGGCCTCCGGATTTTCTTCGCCCTTGCGCTTGCTCATGACTGGCGCCCCTTCCCGGCTTCGGCACCCTGCTCGATCGGGTCAACCGGAGCCAAGACGTTGAACGGGGTGAAGGCGTCCGCCCATTTGTAAATGATGAGCAGATCCATCAATTCGGATTGTTCGCCGCGCTCGGCGCGCGCGCGATGCTCCTTAAGCGTAACCATCGCCTGATCAAGACCGGGTCCGAAGTACTTACGAAGCAGGTCGGTCGGAATATCGGCCTGACCGGTCGGCTTATTGCCGGCTGTGAAAGAGGTAGGCCGGATGAACGGCGGTATGTAGTAAACATTGGGACCGGTGTTGAAGTCGGGACGCAGTGGCAACGCGACTTTGTATTCGTTGACGAGCTTGGCGACGAAGCTATCCTTGTCGTCCAGATAGCCGAAGTACATCCCGCGCGCGGGGCAGCTCTTCGCGCATACCGGAGCGTACTGGTTTTCCACTCGGCCCGCGCAGAAGTCGCACATCTCGTAGGTGCCTGCCACGAGGTTCTCCATGGGAATTTTGTAGGGGCATGCTGCCGCACACAGGCCGCATTCGTCGCACGAACTTGGATCGATGACGACGATCCCGTCCTTATCGCGCTTGTGCAGCGAGTTCTTGTGCCCGTTCCCCTGGCTCGACGGCATGCCGCCGCCTCGCGCGAAGTGGTCCTGGCAGACGGCGATGCAAGGAGCATCCGTGCAGTGATTGCAGAGCCGGGGCATATAGAAAAAGTATCCGTTCGGCCACTCGCCGGCGCCCTGGTCTTCTTCCCATATCGGCCCCCACTTCACTGGCTCTCCGGTTTCCTTGGTCACCGGATGCAGGTACTTGGCGCCGACCGGAGAGGTATAGACCTCCTCCCAGTTGAAGCTCCACGTTCCGCCGTAGTCCCGCACCGGGTCCGCAACCTTGCGGCCCAGCTCCATCCATCCCTTGGGCCAGCCCTCGCCCGGCTTGGTTTCGCACCATATGTAGCGGAGCATCTCGGTGCCGGGATGGTTAAGACGGTGAGTGCTGCAGGCGACGGTGCAAGTCTGACACCCGATACATTTATCGAGGTTGATCACCATCGCGAGTTGTCTTTGGCTCATGGCACTGCCTCTCTAATCTTTCGCTCTGACGTAAATTAACTTTCCCAAGAACGCGGAGGAGTTTCACTTATGCACCGCTCGTGCCATTCGGCGTCGGCGCGGGTGGCTGCTGAATTCACTTTCTTCGCTGCCTGTGGCGCTTATGGCTACAGCCGCGATGGTGCCATCCGCACCATTTTTTTTTGAGTATGGGTTCGTGCGGGGGCGGACAACGGTCCCTAACACTCGTTAGGATGACCGGCGTACGCCATGAACCTAACAAATGTTAGGCTACGCAGCGGAGGGTGCTTTGATGGCTCGAGATCTTCCGGCGCGATTGCGAAGACCGCGCGGATTCTAATCGCGGATGCCTGGATCTAGCGGCCAGCCGGGCTAGGAGCCCCGCCTGCGGAGCCCGGCTTGCCCTTGGGCCAAAGCGTTTCGACTTCACGCGCGAACGCGTCGTAGATCGCGTTCACCAACTCGGCATGCCTGATCAGGATTCGCATGTCCCCGGTGATTTTGATCCTGCCCTTCAGTCCCGCGTCGATGAGATCGATCTGTCGAGCCGCGACCTCTTCGAATACCGACGCGGGAAGCTCGAAGATGAACTCGAAATCCTTGCGCGGCGCTGGCGCGTCGGTTTGCCGATACTCGAGACATTTGCCGTCCGTGAACAACACCACGAAGTTGCGCAGCTCGCCGACCGGGAGATAGAGCGAGCGCGCATCGCCGACAATCTTCGCCAGCACGTGGAAGGTGCCACGCGGGGCATTTTTGTCGACTTCCGGATTTTCGTTGAGGAGCTTTTTGATCGCCTCGTACCATTCGGTCGCGTAAATCGCAGGCATGATAATCCTCTCCCGGCCGATCCGGTTCTCTTAATAGAGCCGATTTTCCCGCTGCCACAGCTTGGGCAGGCCATAATCGTTCGCAATGACCTTGTATGCGTTGTAGCCGCCGGCCGCGCTGATTCCTCCGCCGCCCGCCGACGCGCCGCACATGTAGAGTCCTTCCATCTCGCTCCGATAGATGTGCATCCGCGGCAGCCCGGGATTCATGTGGCCGGGTCGTCCGTGCGAGAAATCTCCCTCCGGCATCGCGATCCGCCGTTCCATGTCGAGCGACACGTAAAGCTTGTCCGCGATTACGTTCTCGCGCTTCATGTTGGGAGCGTAGGTGCTCCAAAGCTCCAGGAATTTCCCGTTGTAGTCGCGCCGGACGTCGTCCCATTCCTCCGGGCTGAGGCACGAGGCGCGCGGGAAAAAGAACCATCCGTTCATCGTGTGCATTCCTGCCGGCGCCTGGCTGGGATCCCACAGCGAGTTGACCCAGGTGCCGGCGCCGGGCCGGTCGGGAATTTGACCGCCATAGGCCTGCAGGATGTAATCCGAAACCTGGTGGGCATCTTCGAATCCGACGATGGTGTAGAAGCACTTGTTGATGTCGGGATTATGGCGCGCGGATTTGTAATCGGGCGCTCTCCGCAGCGCGAACGACGGCGTGCCGAGCACGTGCTCAGGTCCAAATCGCCAATTCACCATCCGCTCTTTTCTGAAATCGCTGAGCTTGTCCCATCCGATGAGATCGACGAAGGTGGTTTTCGGATCGGCGTTAGAGGCGACCAGTTTGCGCGCCTCGATCGTACGCCCGTCCTTGAGCCGCACGCCGGTTGCGCGGCCGCCTGAATTCAGAATCTCGACGACCGGGCTGTTGTAACGAAGGTCCGCGCCCGCCGCGAGCGCCGCGCTCGCCATTGCATGCGCGAGCGTATGCGTCCCGCCGATCGACATGTAGTGATTCGCGCACAGCCAGATCACGCACATCACGAATCCGAAGCCGTCGCCGGAGTGCAGGTTCGCGCCCCATTCCACGCACTGGCGATACATGGTCGCGCGCATCTCGCTCGACTCGAAAACCTCATCGATGAGCACTTTCGGGCACTTGTTCATCTCTTGCGGCTTGAACCCGATGTCAATCCAAAGCTGCAGCAGCCGGCCCATGACGGCTTCGCTGCGGCCCCCCTCGACCTGCAGCTCGGACGCGGGCGGGCTGTAGAGCATCGCCGAGATGTAATCGTTGTCCGCCAGCACCTTGCCGCGGATCGCAGCGAAAGCATCGGCGTCGCGGCGCGAGTAGTAGGCGATACTCGCACGCGTCTGGTCCGCGAGTTCGGGCCGGTAGATTATTAGCGGCGGCCTGCCGTCGGCAAAGGTAATTCCGACCTGCGCATCCGGCTTGATCACCCGCGCTCCGAAGCTGGGCAGGTCGAAGTCGCGATAGAAGGGCATCATCTCGATGAACTCCATGTACTGGGCATGGAGGTTGTGCCAGAAGCCGGGCACCGTCGCCTCATCGGTGTGTGCGCCGCCGCCTTCGTCGTGGCGCCGCTCGAACATCGCGGTCTTCATCCCCGCGCGCGCAAGGTAGGCGGCGAGGCACAGTCCGTTGTGGCCCGCTCCGATAATTACCGCGTCATAAGATGCGTCTGGCATGCGGCCCTCCTAATGGTTGCCCTCAGGGGCGAGCTTCATCAGCCGATGAACCCGAAATGGAAAAAATAGATTGCCGATCCGCGAGGTAACTTTCAGGCGCCCTCGAAGATGCTCGATCAGCGGATTGCTGCGGCCCTGCAGCAGCTTGGTCAGCGATTGGTACGAACCCGCGATGGTGGCGTCGAACGGCCCCGCGCTGCCGTCGCTAATCGCGATCTCTACGCCCCGAAAATCCACCGTCACCGAAGCATCGTAATCGGTCGCGGTCAGTCCCAGCCGGCCACGCAAACGCGCCGCGCGTACCCGACGCCGCGCCGAATCGGCGAGTTGCTGCTCGAGGAACTGCTGCACGATCGAGGCGAGCCCGCTGCTCGCGTCGTCATCGAGTCGCACCGGGATATCTGCGATAGCGGTCATTTCCACCAGCGTTCGACGTGCTGATCCTGCGCGATAATCTCAAGCGCGTTGTAAGCCGGCGCGAAGGTCACGAACCCGTGGGGATGCTGCGTGGCGCCGCACATGTACAGATTCCCGATCGGGGTCTGATACTCTGAAAGAATCGGGCCGGGGCGATGGTCCAGCATGTTGCCGAGATCGATCAGCCCGCCGATCCAGTCGGCATGCACCATGTTCGGCATTCGGCGCGCGATATCGAGCGGGGTATAGGTCGCCCAATCGATGAAGGAATCATCGCTCAGGTTGGGCGCGGCGGCTTTCCAGACGTCGATGCAGCGCTGGCCGTACTCGCGCGCGACCTTGTCCCATGCTTGCGGGCCACCCTTGGCGAGGTTGTAGGGCGCAATCTGGCGCAGCAGTCCGGTGTAGCATCCGTCGGGCGCGTCGGTCGGATCGTAGAGCGAGTTGACGGCGGCGTTGGGCCGCGGATTCAAAAGTTGGCCGGCGCGCACATCGCGCCAATCGTCATTGAACTGCTTCTGATTTTCGTAACCGAGATTGACCACCCAGGCCCGGTTGACATCGGGATCGAATGAGGATGCGCGATAATCGGGCAGCTTCGTCATCGCAAGATGCGTGCTGAAGAAGGACCAATCCATATGCGGGAAGTGCTCGACTTCGGCGGCCAGCGGAGCGGGCAGATTCTCGCGCCCGACCAACTGGAAGAAAGTCTGCTCGAGGCTGATGGAACTCGCGATCAGACGCTTCGCCCGCACTTCGCTGCCATCTTCGAGGCGGACGCCGACGGCCTTTCCGTTCTCGACCAGAATCTTCTCGACGCCATGATTCAGGAAAACGCGCCCACCGGCTTGCGCGAGCGCTTCCCATAATGAATGGGCGAGTGCGTGCGAACCGCCAATGCAGATGTGCCAGTTGTCGATCTTGCTCAGCAGCAGCGGGAACGAAACCGCAAGTCCCCTGCGATCGGTCGCGTAGCCCGCCAGCGCCGAGTGAAATGAGAGATGAGCCTTGACTCGATCGTTCTCGAAATGGTGGTCGAGGAATTCGTTGATCGTCTGATGGCGCAAATGAACGCTCAGGTACTTGCTCTTTTCCTCGACGCCCCAGGTCACCAGCGCCTTGGTGATGTCCTTGATCGAGGTCGGCGGCGAGTACATCAGCGTGCGCAAAATCAGGTCGCGGTAGCCGCGCGCTTCTTCGTAAACCGCGCGAAAAGTGTCAGCGTCCTTGCGCGAAAATCGCGCGATCGATTCGCAGGTCTTGTCGAGATCGGTGTGCACCACCAGCGCCGTACCGTCCTTAAACACGCTCGCCATTTGCACCGGCGGCTGCACGTAACGAAGGCCATGGCGGCTGGTCAGTTCGAGGTCATCGTAAACCGGGCAGATGCCGACCAGGGTGTGATAATTGGCGTGAACGTTGTGCAGAAAGCCCGGCCGCGTCAGTTCCTCGGTGCAGAGTCCGCCACCTTCTTCGGCGCGCTTCTCGAAGACGCCGACGCTCCATCCAGCTTTCGCCAGATAGCCGGCGAGCGCCATCCCGTTGTGACCCGCACCGATTATGACCGCATCATAGGTTGCATCGGACATCGAAGGCTACCTCGCTTAGCGCATCTCTCATGGGCGTAGTTCGCCGCGGCCGCGATTGTGAACGATCATTTCGGGTGCGCCGCCGTATGCACTCGCCTAGCCAATTGCGTGCCAGCGCGCCGATCGGCTGACGATGGCGAATCTAGCAGCACCGTAAGGATGTTTCGCGAGTGCGTCCGATTCCGGCGGCAGATTATGCTATCGCCCGCCGAGCTATGATGTATCCGATCGCATCATTCAGGTTGCCGATGAACCCGATTGATGCTGCGGGACACGCTTATGGCGTAATATTTGCGCTCAGCGCAATGCGCGCGAGCAAGTCCTCAAGAGCAGGCACCGCGCTGGTCAAGCAACCTTATTGTTTGCCGTTCGCTTCATGATTCAATCGCGACGGCAGCCGCATCCTTGGTTGGATTTGAGGCTTTGGTCTTTTTCCTCGGTCGAGACTTCTTGACGGCCGTTGCCGGTGACACTGGAGCATCTGCAGTCATCGGGTCCATATTTTGTACGTCGTTCAGTCCGACCTCAGTTCCTTCAGGTTTGGCGAAAATCGCGCTCGGAACGAAACTCGGTCGATCGTCACCTCTCAGGTGAGGATCACGGAGTTCAAGATAACGCATTCGGGTGGTGCTGATGCCAACAAAGGCTGGTCCATCGAGTCCGTTTTTCCCGGCCGAGCGACACTCGAAGCGGGTATCGACTATCGGAAATGGCTCCAGGGCGGCGATCGACAGCACGGAACCGGGCCACCACCTGCCTTTGCCCACGCGGACGATCCAGACCCAGACAGAAGTACCCGGACTAAGTTCGCCGATGCGATGAACATCCATTTGGCAGTCTTCCCTCCTCTTCAGATTTTACGTCAATGACTTCAGTCAAGAGCCAAAATTTCTGAAATGCGAATCGTATGGAGAAATTCGCCGCGTACCACCGGGAGTTCCATCATCACGGCAGTTTTCTCGGGGACTCGCTGGTCGCCGGAATCCCCAAGCCACGCTCGGCGTCAGCCAGCGCCGCGAAGATTGAGTCTGCCGTGACGGCGGCCATCAGGGTTCGCAGCGTTTCAGGTCGTGAACACATCTGCGGCAGCTTTGCCAGCCAGGGAAGGTGCAGTTCGTGATACTTAAGGCCGAGTACGAAAAACAGATGAGTGGGCTCACCGTCGAGAGCGTCGAAATCGACGCCGCCGCGCGATCGGCCCAGGATCATGAACGGTTTGACTACGTGCTCGGGATGGCGATTGAGCGTGTGCAGGAAAGCGAGTCCGTTACCGGTCGCGCTCGGCATGATATTCTCGCGCTCGATAAGAGCGCCGACGAACCAGGTCTTGTCCCTCACCAGATTCAGCCGGCTGGCCAGATTCGCCAGCTCCTCGATGACTCCGGTTTTGGTGGTGGCCTCCAGGTCGGGAATTATGTGGCTCGGCTGAAAGCAACTCGCGAGATTGAGCATTCTGCGCGCCGCTGGCGCGCCTCTGGAAACGTCAACGCTCCGCGGCGTCACTCCCAGCATTTGATCGTCGAGCCAGGCGTCCAGCATCGCCTTGCGGAAGCGCCATTGATTTCCGATTTTGACTCCGGGCAACTCCCCCTCGGATACCAATTTGAGCACCGTTCGCTCGTTGAGGTTCAGGTAATCGGCGACCTGGCGAACCGTCATCAACCGATCTGCCGATTCGTGAGAGCTTTCCGTTGTTCTTCGGAGAATGTTTGACACTTGCGTAAAAATACCTAGAAATTCCACGTAATACAACCGATTACCCAAAATTCGGAAAAAAAGTGAATACCGTTCGAAAACGCGCCTGCGAACGTTTGCCCGGGTGACGTGAAGTAAAGGACGTAAAGTAAAGATGGGCGGCGACCGAAACGGCGCTGCCGTCGTAAGCTGGACAGGGGCTTGCCGGATTGGCGAATATCTCTGAGCAGCCTGGGGTTCCGGAGAGTACGAGAAGAGAGAGTCCGCTTGGACAAGATTTCAGTATTGGCGAGCGGCGGCCTGGACAGCTCGGTTTTGATCGCGAAATTGGCAACCGCCGCCGAAGTTTACCCGATCTATGTGCGATGCGGTTTCGCATGGGAAGATATGGAGCTCGATGGCCTTCAATCCTTCCTCGACGCGCTCCACAACCCGAACGTGATGCCGATAACGGTGCTCTCCGCCCCCACAGACGTCCTGTACGGCGACCACTGGAGCGTGTCGGGGGCGAGCGTTCCTGGCGCCGACGAGCCCGACGAGAACACCTACCTGCCGGGCCGGAATATCATACTGATAGCGTTGGCGGCCGTTTGGGGCAGCACGCACGGCGTCTCACGCATCGCGATCGGATCGCTGGGCGGCAACCCTTTTTCCGATGCTACCCCTGAGTTCTTCGAGAGCTTCGCTTGCGGCCTGAGCATGGGACTGGGACGCAAGGTGATGGTCGAGGCGCCGATGAGAGGCCTCCATAAGGACGACCTGATCAGGACGTTCAAAGACCTGCCGCTCGAGCTGACCCTGACCTGCATGGCGCCAAAGGGCGCTCAGCACTGCGGGCAATGCAACAAATGCCGCGAGCGTCAGCTCGCCTTTCGCAACGCCGGTGTTGTGGATCGCACGGTTTACGTCGCCTAGTGGTGTCTTAGGGATGGATTCACCAGACCTCCGCATTTATCCTAAGTGGAAATTCCTGGCCATAGCTTTCGTGCTCTTACAGATAGGTGTCCTTGGAGCTTGCACCTCTCATCCTGTTGCTGGTGCAAAGCCCAATTCCGCATTTCGAGTCGCGCTGCTCACGCCCGGACCGGTTAGCGACGCCGGCTGGAATGCGGCTGCGTACGAAGGACTCGAGCTCATCAAGACCAAGCTCGGCGCCGAGACCGCCCTGGTGCAGACTAAGTCGCCCGCCGACTTCGAGGACGCTTTCCGCGACTTCGCCTCGCGCGGATTCGACCTTATCTTCGCTCACGGTTTCGAGTACACCGATTCCGCCATCGAGGTAGCGCGAAGTTTTCCAAATACCTGCTTTGTGGTCAGTTCGGGGGCTGAGTCGTCCGCAAATGTCGCGTCGATAACCTTCAATGTCGATCAGGCAACCTATGTGGAAGGCGTGCTGGCCGCCGGTGTCTCGAAAACCGGAGTCGTAGGCGCCGTCGGCGGGATAGAACTGCCATCGATACGATTGTTCTTCGAGGGCTTCAAGCGGGGCTTTCTTTCAGTACAGCCCAAAGGTCGTATTCTGATCAGCTACACCGGCAATTTCGACGACGTCGGTGCGGCCAAGGAAGCGGCGCTTGCGCAAATCAGCCAGGGCGCGGACGTGCTGATTCACAACGCCGACGCGGCCGGCCTTGGCGTCTTCCTTGCGGCCGCACAAGCGCACGTCTTCGCCTTCGGCGTATTTAACAACCAGAACAGCGTCGCCCCGGACGTCGTCCTGGCCAGCGCTGTGACTTCGACTCCGCTGGCTTTCCTGAAAATCGCAACCGAGGTCAAAGACAAGCGCTTTCATCCGGGGATGCTGGAATTTGGGATGCAGGACGGGATGGTGAGCGTGGTGTTTAACCCCAAGCTCGAGTCGCGCATTCCCGCGGCCGCACTCGAACGCGCGCGCAAAGTCGAGCATGACCTCGCGACCGGCCAACTGGTTCTCCCGCCAACCCTCACGCAGCCCCCTGCCACCAAATAGCCACCACTTGCCTTCCGCCGCCGCCAGAGTACTCGCGGTTCCTTAGGCTTGATCTCGCGTCGTGAATTCCCGCTATCGGCCAACTTGTTTGCCTTCGCATTCGACCGCTCGTACACTGCCGCTCAACTATGACAGCCAGCAATCTCCGGAGGTTAAATTCATGAAATTCGGATTGTTCGGAATCAACAACGGAGCTTGTGCGGCCCCCAAGTGTGCCGCCGCAGTCGCGCGCGGGGCCGAGGACGCGGGTTTTGAAAGCGTGTGGACGGGCGAGCATGTGATCCTGCCCGACCCGCAGGCGCCGCCCTCGCCGGTGGCGGCGGACTACCCGATGCTCGACCCGGCGGTCGCGCTGGCTTTCATCGCGGCGCACACGACGAAGATTCGCTTGGGAACCGGCATCATCATATTGCCGCAGCGAAATCCCGTGGTGCTCGCCAAAGAGCTCGCCTCGACGGACGTGCTGTCAAACGGCCGGCTGATCTTCGGTATCGGCGTTGGATATCTGAAGCCCGAGTTCGAGGCGATTGGCGCGCCGTTCGATCACAAGGGTGCGCGTGCGGAGGAATGGCTGGCGGCGATGATCGCGCTGTGGTCGATGCCCAAGCCGGAGTTCAGCGGCAAATGGATCAAGTTCAAGGGCGTCAATGCGATGCCGCGGCCGGTGCAGAAGCCGCATCCGGAAATTGTCTTCGGCGGGCATTCGACCGAGGCCTACAGCCGGGCGGCGCGCCTGGCCAAAGGATGGTACGGGTTTGCGCTGGACCTGGAGGCGACGGCGAAGTGCGTCGAGGGGCTGCGCGCGGCATGCAAGGCGGCGGGCCGTCGGTTCGAAGAGCTGGAGCTAAGCGTCACTCCGAGTCCACGAGTTCAGGTCGATCGCGACACCGCCAAGCGCTTCGCCGACTTGGGCGTGAGCCGGCTGATCCTGTTGCAGCGCGGCGCGGACGAAGCGGCGCTGCTCGAACGCGTCCGCGAGACCGGGCGCGACTTGATCGGCAAGGTGTGAGGTGTGACCCGCAGTTAGCAGCGGCGCGGGCCGGTCAAAATAGGACAACGGGTGTCTCAGGAGCGCGACGGCGGGCATTGATGGGTCGCGTTCACGGCGTGATCGGCATTTTTCTGCCGAAGCGCCAAAATCCTACCGCCTGCGGAGGTCAATCGTGGCCGCAGGTCGCTTTATTCGGCTGACATTTTCGTCCGCATCCCTGCGGCACGCATGTTGCGATAACCCTCATCAAGAGCGGCTTGGGTAATCGCACCAATCAATAAAGCGAATCTGAAAAGGGGAGCTGACAGATGTTGAAAAACGATAGCAGTCACGTATTGACGGTTAAGGAACTCTCGGACTATCTGAAGGTTCATCCGTCGACGATATATCGGCAGCTCAAGCGCGGACGGCTGCCGGCGTTCAAGGTCGGCAGCGACTGGCGCTTCAATATCGAATCGATCGATCGCTGGCGTCTGGAGCAGGATACGTTCACAGCGACCTAGGAGGCCTGTCGGCGCGCGTAGCGGAGAAAGGCGGGAGTCGGGGTGGCAAGAGGGGAGTCACGCAGAGGGGCGTCCGAGAGGGCGCCCGGCGTGGCCAGTTTCGGTCAGCATGGCGAAGGCCGACCGATCAGAGACAAATTTGCGAGGAACGAATATGCGTTTGACTATTGTAGCCGGATTGATCATGGGCGTGGCGCTGGCGGTCCAGTCGGTGCTCGGCGCTCATGCCAGGGCCAAAGCCGGTCATGCGGTGAGGGCCGGTAGCGTCCAAGAGAGCGCGCCGTGGTACATCGCAATGAATGCTGGGCACAGCGCGGGTACGCGCGGCAATCGCGCGCGGCGGCTTCGGGAAGCTGATGCAATCGGGTCTTCGTAGCGGCACGTCACGTGTCGCGAAGAGGCCGAGGGCTGCGAGGCTGAGAGACTGAGGGGCGATCAGATGCTTCTGATCGCACCTGTCGAAGCCTCATCGGCGGGACCGACGAAGTCGAACGCGAGCCATCCGCGCAGCGGATCGACGCGGCTCACCTGCACCATTATCGGCATCTGGTTTGGCAAGCTGGGCGCGCCGTGCAAGGTTCCGCGCACGGCGAAATCAGCGAGTTCCGCGCTTTGGCCTTCGCGTGCGACGTAGGCAAGGATTGGGCCGTCAAGGGCGTGGCGCTCGAGGTAACGGAGAGTCCAGTAACGCTTGGCGCGCCGTTCGAGCTCGCGACCGGAAGCCTCCGCATTCTCGGCCCCGGCGAGCACGGTAAGTAATTCATCGACGGTGTAAATCGGCGTTTGGCTGTCGCGATTCTTAAGCGCACCCAACAGTTGTCGCTGCAGGACCAAATCGGCGTAGCGGCGGATTGGTGAGCTCAACTGCGCGTAAAAGTCGAGTCCGACGCCGGCGTGGTATTCCGGGTGCAGCGACAGGCGCGGGCGCTGCGATGCCAGATCGCCGCCAAGTTGCGGCTGCACGCGGTAAATGATCGGAATCCGGTTCGCGGCGGCATAGCGGGCGGCGACGAAATTGCTCAGCACCATGAACTCCGCCACCAGCGTGCGACCCGGCGACGCGTTGTCGAGCACGCTGATTTCCACGTCGTCGCCGCGCACGCGGACCTTGGCCTCGCGCCGCTGCACGAGGACTGCGCCGGCGGTCCGGCGCCGCTGACGAAGCTGGATAGCGGCGGCATGCAGGCTGGAGACGGTAGTGGCGGCGTCGTCGGCGCAGCTCCCTGACTCGAGGATGCGATCGACCTGGTCGTAGTCGAGTCGGCGCATGATTGGAATTCGCGCCGGATAGATCGAGGCTTCGAGGAGCTCGCCGTCCGCCGATAACCGCACGTCGGTGGTCAGCACGGGGCGATCTTCGCCGGCAATCAAACTCGCGGCGCGGCACGAAATCGGATCGGGAAGCATCCTGATGGTTGTTTCGGGCAGATAAACCGTGGTTGCGCGTGCGGCCGCCTCCTGGTCCATCGCGCCGCCCTTGACGACGAAATCGGCAACCAACGCTATATGCACGCGCACACGCATGCCGCCGCCGGCGAGCGGCTGGCAACTGAGAGCGTCGTCAACCTCGACGGTGTCGTCGTCATCGACGGTGACGGCGTATCCGCCGTCGGAAATCGCGCGTGGGCCAGGCACCGCCTCGGTCGCCTCCTTCATGACGGCGTCGCTGAATTCGTCCTTGAGCCCGGCGATAAACGCGAAACGCGGTACGCGCTGCCGCGCGCCGAGCCGCTCCAAAATCTCGAAAGCCGCTTCGGCGGGATCGACGTCGGGCGCCGCTTGCGCGAGCATCTGGGTCATATCGCGACTGCGCGTGAACGGGTTCTTGAGATAGCGCGACAGCTCTTCGATGAGCGCGGCCGCTTCGTCGGCGGGCGGCATCTCGGCGCCGTTGAGGACATCGCGCAGATGCTTCTGGATTTTACGCGAGTCGTCGCTGCGCGCCCGAATCCGATCGTTCTGCATCCGCAGCCGCTCGACCTGATCGGGCGTGCGCGGCACAAAATCCATGTGGCGGCGGACGAAATAGGTACGATCGCCGAGCAGCGCCTCGAGCATCACGGAGGCGGCGGCATTCGACCGCCGGCCGAAGAACAACTCGGCAAGTTCTGCGGCGGAAAAGCTGCGGCCCTGCTCCTGGGCGACTTCCCACAGCAATTGGAGATCGAGCTCGGCGGCCAGTTCGGCGCGCTCCCGTTCCAGGTCGGCGAGGGCGTCGGCGACATCTTCGCGATCCGCGCGTCGATCCGGATGGCGCATCAGGACCAAATCGCGCGGAACCAGCCGCTCGTGTCCGGCGGAATCGATCACGGCGAGATGGCGTTCCTGTTCCCGGGTGACGAGCGCGGCTTTGAGCCGGCCCTGATCGAGGTACTCGACGATAGTGCCGGCGTATTTGATCGGCGATGACACGTCAAAATTCATTTTGACGAGCGCCGCGACCTAAGACTATATGGAAGGGCGAACAATCGCCGGAAGATGGATCGAACAAGCGGCTTGAGCAAGAGAATTCAGATCGACCTGCCCGCCGAGCTGTTTGGCCAGCTGATGCGGGTCGCGCAGGCGATGGGGATTTCGAATCCCGAGGAAGCCGCGACGATCGGGCTGGCAGAGTGGGTCTCGCGCCGCAAGTCCGAGCTGGACGACCGGGATCCGAACGAAAAATACGTCGTCAACGAGGCACTCGATGAACTTCTCGAAAAGAAAAAGTAGTTTTTCAGTTTTTTCAGTGTTCGCCACCGCGTTGAGTGTCGCCGCCCTGACGATCGCCGCGTTGCCGAGTGTGACCAACTCGATCGCGAGCGCGGCGGGCAAGGGCCTGGACGTGGAAGTACCGTTCGAGATCCAGGCGCTGAAGGCGCCCGGCCTCGTCGCACCGTACTTCCTGCAGGATAACCACGGCGTCATGGTGGTGTCGGACCAGGCGGGGGGAGTCTTCTCGGTCACGTTAGGCGGCAAGGTGACGGAGCTCGCGGGCAGGTCGAAGATCAAGAACCCGGCGGGAGTCGCGATCGGTCCGCCGGGATTCGGCTCATACGAGGGCAATGTTTTCGTGCTCGCCGCGGCCGGCGATATCAAGGCGCAGTGCGAGGTCGAACGGATCGACAAGTCGGGCGCGGTCAGCACGTTCGCCAAACTGCCCAACGCCGGCGCGGCAGCGACCGAATGCCGCGATCTGGAATTCGGCGCGGCCGGGACACCATTTGCAGGCAAGCTCTACGCGGCGACCAGCGGCAACGCGACAATTTATTCGATCGACTCGTCGGGCAAGGCGAGCGCATTTGGCACCTACAACAAACCGGTCGTATTCGAGCTGACCACGATAACCTTTCCACCTGCTTCCGATTCCAAGGCGGCGAACCTGATGCTGGTCGGGATGCGCGCGAAGGGAGCTGGAGTGTCGAAGGTCGGCCGCATCGGCATGGTCGGCGCCGACGGCAAGATGAAAGATGAAGTTTACCTGGTCGGATTCATCCGTCCGTCGGGCTTCGCGTGGGCACCGTCAAACTTCGGCTCATACGGTGACGAGTTGATGATCGCGGATACCGGCAAATTTGCTTCCGAGAATAACAACGAACGGGACGGCGCGGTCTATCGAGTGGAGAAAGGGATCGCCCGAGGGTTCGCCGCGAGTCTGATGGATCCGACCGACATGAAGTTCATCGGCAGCAAGGCGGTGATTTGCGATCCTGCTGAGAAGGGCCAAGGACAGGGCGCAATCGTGATTATCTCGTCGCTGCTGTAGGGCGCAAACTGTCCTATCAGTGCCAGGGTTCGCGTACGACTTCGGTGTCGCCGGTCTCGCGATCGACCAGCAGCATCTCGACCTGGTTGTATTGTCCCTTGGGAAAGAAAACGTAGCCGCTTACCGTGAAGTCCTTGCGTACTTCCTCGGGTTTGAGTGAGAGCGCCTCGATCTGCTGATTGGCCTGCTGGTCGGCTCTCGATTGGCCTTTTTCGGCGCCGCTGAGAATGCCCCATCCACCGCCGAACGCGCTGCCGACCAGCGCGCCAGCGCCCGGAGATCTGAAGCCCCAGCCGCCAGCTGAACCAGCAGCGCCAGCGACGGCTCCCGCGGCGGCGCCCACTGCGGCGCCCCCGATGCCGCTGACGGCGGCGCTTTGTATCGCTCCTTCCAGTTCCCTGGCACTGCCGGCCTGTCGGGCAGCCTCGCCCGCTGGGAGAGGAGCGACTCGTTCGCCGGCGTCGTTGAGCGCGAACACCTGGCTTGGCACGACCGCGCGCGGCGCGTCGGTGCCGTTGGCAATCGACACGTAAACCGGGGTTACCGCGCCGACGGTAGGCGCGGCCGCGACGCTCACCGCCAACTGGCCCTGTTGCGGAGTCGCCACGATGTTGGGGGTATGCGCGATGGGCGGCGGCGCTACGGCGCATCCGGAAATTGCGATTGCCGCCGCGATTGCGCCGGCTCGGAGTCCGATAGCAAGGCTTCTATTCATCGCGGGCGCGGTTCGATTTTTCATGAGCATCGCGAATGATATTTCACAGTCTCATTTCAATCTGTGGCGCGACGCAAGTCCATACCCGCGCGGCTCGCATCTATAGAGACGCCGCGAACGAGCGGAGGTTTCAACGGCGCTCGAAGTGCTCGCATACATGACATTGCGCGCCGCGCCGGTTGTTGCTCGATTTCGGCGCAAACAGAATAATGAGCGTGCGCCGACGCGCGAAGAGGAGGTTATGCAATGGCCGCAAAAATTGTCGGAGGGTGCATGTGCGGAGCCGTTCGCTACGAATCCGCGGTTGACGCCGTCATGCAGGCAAGCTGCTACTGCCGCGATTGCCAGCGATCGACAGGCGGCGCATTCGCACCAGTCGTGCTCGTTCCGAAGGAGGCGTTCAAGCTGACCAAGGGACAGTTGAAGCATTACGAGGTAACGGCCGACAGCGGCAACAAGGTGAGTCGCGGCTTTTGCGCCGATTGCGGCTCGCCGATCACGAGCGTCCTGTCCGGGATGCCTTTTACCGCGATCAAGGTCGGCAGTCTGGACGACCCGAATCAGTTTCATCCCACCGCAAGCATCTTTGTCGCCAGCGCGCCGGCGTGGGCGCCGCATTTCGCGGGCGTGCGGACTTTTCCCCGAAATCCTGGTTGAGGCGGTCCGGCTCGTTTTCGGATTTAGGCCCGGCTGAGCATGACGGCTTAGTCGCTTGCAGGCTGCAAAGCTCCGGGCGCATCTCAGGTGGAGGAATTATGCGGCCAACTAGCGGTGGCCTCCATGGTGGGAGCCGCCTCCAGGTCCGTGGCCAATAAAATATCTGGGGGCGAATCCGCCAACCCAGATTAGCGGCGGAGGAAAAAACGCACCGTTCAAGGCGTTCAATGAAGCAACTTCCTGGTCTTCCGATTCGGCGGCATACTGTGCAGTGTCATTTTGCTGCCTCATCGCCATCTGGTAGCGGTCGAATTCGTTTTGGTGTCCTTCATACACGCATGAGCAGACGTCAGGGTCGTAGTACCAATAGACCGTGCCGGCTTGGGCCGCGTAGCTGCGAATTTCGTGCGGCGGGAGGTCTTGCACGAGCCCGACTTTATCGGAAGTGTCGAGTTTGATCGTAGTGAAGCCCGCGTCGGAGAGCATCGCTTCGGTTTTTTCAACGGCCTCAGGCCGCGAGGCTTCATAGTGATGGTATAGGGAGCAACCCGGCACTATCAGCGCCAATAGAACCGCGACGATGAACCGTTTTTGCCGCAAGAAGTCCGCCCGTTCGTCGATGCAGTCGGCGATCCGTCAGCACCCACGGCGCGCCGCGGCATCGAGCATATATCCATCGCGCGCCAGATAGAATGAACAATTGCGGGGCCGCTCCAAATCGCGGCAGGGGGCGTGCGCGTGGGCAGCCCAACGCGCCATCTTCGCGCGCGGGTGTCTTTATGATTTAACGATCTTTGTTCGCTTACGGGCCGGGGTGGCGAAATGGCATACGCAGAGGACTTAAAATCCTCTGGAGCGAAAGTTCCGTGCGGGTTCGAGTCCCGCCCCCGGCATTGAAAATAAAGGGTTTTTGGTGAATTGAACGGGATTGGGAGGATCAACCGGGGCGGTTGACAGCCACAATTGACAGCCACGGGCTCGGGGATTCGGACACATCGCGGACACGCCCCCGGAATAACCGCTGCCGACACGCGGCAAATTACCGGCCACCAGTCTGGCAATCTGGTGCCGCAGCCGATTGCCGTGAAATTGGGGGCAAATGGCGGGCGCGAAGGCGGCGAGACGTTTCCTTAAGCGCTGTGCGGGCGATCGCCGAGTATGCGCTGCGAAGTTCCTGACTTCGCGAGAGGGTGTCGGCTCTTCACGGTCTGTCGCGCTGATTTTCGACGCCGCTTCGGCCACCTCCCGGTCACCCGGGGCGGAGGCGGAGGTGCCTTTTCTTCCCGGCGCCAGATCGCGTTCGGAGTCACCGGCAGGCCTTGTCGAATCTGTACGGTCTTCAATACGGGGAAGTGCTTGCCATTGATTGTGCGAGGGTTTCCTTGGCTGTCTCCCGCAAGAATCTCCCACCAGTTTCGGCGCGTGTGCTTACCGGTCGCCTTCCATTCCGCGATGAAGCTCTCGATTAGATCGGCAATATCTCCGTATCCATTTTCACGCAGCCATAGGCGCGCAAGGTCTTGTTCAGCCATGTCGTTCTAAGTTTCGCCCTAAAGCTCAACTCTCCAGATATGAAGTCTATTTCGAAGCCCACTCTCAACCATCCAGATTTCGGCCTCGCCGTTGACGACTTGTATTATGCTCTGAACAAAAAGCGCATTGAAGAACCAGCGGACCATTTTGGCTTCCTCCCGGCCACTCGTGTCGTTGGGGTCCGGGTCTGGGTCTTCAAATTCATCAGCCGTTCCGACATGCCTTCTGACCGGTGTGCCACAAGGAAAGATGAACCTGACAATTGCCGTGGTCTCATCTATTAGGTAGCGGTCACCATTCTCTTCGATCCTCGCTGCGTCCGGGATGCTCATCAGGTTCTGCGCACGGAAGCGGCCGCTGACCGTCGAAACTGAATAGCCCTGAAACCGCGTGGCAAGCCAATCGCAAAGCCGACCAAAGTAAACCTCTTCGCTTTCACCGGCATGAAGTGTGAACTGAGCGGTCAACTTGCTACGATTGAGCGCCTTGAGCCGAGTGAGAATAGTGTCTTTGTAAAACAGCGCATCGAGCGCGGTTCGCAAGTGTGTTTCATTCGTCAACGGCATGAAAAACTCGAAAATTAGGACAGCATCGTGACGAAGGAGCGTGTAGTCAGATGAGACACGACGTACTTGCGTAACGTGCCGTTGAAACGCCTCCCATTTCGCATACGGTCGGAAAGCGTCGCTGACTCGGAATGAATTCCTTCCAGCGGAGATGAAAAACTGCTTGTATTGCTTAGACCAATACGTCGGGAACGAAGCACCTTGCCAGTCAGTTACTTCCTCAAGTTCGTCTTTGGTGAAGGGCTCTTGCGACCTAAAATGTTCAACCAGAAAGTTGAAGACATTCCGCTGGTTCTCGGTTCTTTCTGGCCTTGGCCTTGGCACTCGATTGTCCCAACCTGTTTGTTTACAATGCTGCCATGTTTGCCTTGGCAACGAAAGCTTCAAGCGTGTCGATTTTTACCTTTCCCGAGAGCTTGAGATATTGATTCAATCCACCGCTCACGTAAAAGTTTCTGAGTTTCCAGCCATTGCCGCCAAGCACAATGTAGGCGCGTTCATAACTGCCGGTCCTCAAGGCTTCCTCTACGCAGATTACTTCAAAGGGCACCTTCTGCTCAGCGGTCCCGGACACCTGCTGCCATTTCAACGAGATTAAGATTACAGCACTGCCCTTTTTTGCAATGATGTCTACAATGTGCGTTCCGCCGCCGAGGCGGGTTCCGATTCGAACCTGCGTTTCGTAAGAATAGCCTCCCCTTTCCAGAGCGGGCAGAATCATTTTCTCAAGAACTGCTCCGGTACCCGTATCCCGAGGCGGTACCATACAGCGTTAGAGATTCCGGAACGCCAGCACTTCGCGAGCAGGCGAGCGGTCACCGGTACAACTGATTAGCCGAGGAGCGTTCAATACGACGACGTGGAAACCGAAGTCTCGGTACAACCCCTGAATGCGTTCTGTAGCTTGGTTGGACAGCACAACTGGACCAGCATGACGCGCCAACCAGGTTGCAAGTCGGACTTGGTCATTCCAACCAAAGTTCTCTTTGGAGTACTGCGTAAATTCAACGTCATACGGAGGATCTGCGTAGACGAAATCATCCGGCTGCAGCGCGAGCCGATCGAAATCGCCGCACGAGAACTCCCAACCAGCAAAAGCTGAAACGTACTCGCTAAAGTCTTTCTTGTAGGCAATATTCTTGTATTTGCCGAATGGTACATTGAACTCGCCCTTGCTGTTGAAGCGGCACAAACCGTTGTAGCAGGTCCGGTTCAGGTAGTAGAAAAGCGCTGCTGCCTCCTCGCTGTCGGCTTTGCCTTGACGGATGAGTTGATTGAAGCGGTTTCGGCGTGTGTAGAAGTAGGCTTGGTCGTTTCGCATTTTCAGTGAAATGCGGAAACCCTTCTGGAGCTGACGGTAAAAGTTGACGGCGTGAGGATTGATGTCGTTGATGAGAGCCTGGTCCGGGACCAGTCCCAATGAGACCGCGAGCCCGCCGCACAGCGGTTCGATGAAGCGACTTGAACGATGCGGATTCCAGAGGCGGACGAGGTAGGGAACGAGCCAGCGCTTACCACCTGCCCACTTGAGGGGAGGCTTCGGAGCCTTCCCCGACATCACCAACTCCACAACCGCTGCCATATGCACCCAGAATCCTTATAAGCGGTCGGTCGTCATTTCTCAACGCCCGAGGTCTGATGCCGCGAATGGTTGTAGACAATCCGGGAGAGCGCAGAACACCCGCACGAGGCGACTCCGGCCCGACGTGCGGGCGACGTGGCGGCTGAAACTGAGCGCAATTCGCATAGCGGCAGGTTGCGCGCGACGAGGGAGTTTTCGGGGCGGTTCTGAGCGCGACACTTCGCAGACACAAGCGCTGAATCATCCGCACGGATGCGCGATGATTTCGGGGCAACCAGTTCGGCTATGTGGTGCAGTGCAAAGATTCGAGGCGAATTGCCTCGATCACGGCGAGGTTGCGCGCGGTAGGGCGACGTCGGTGCGGCCAGCGTCGGTGCCACTGCGGACACCCTCAAGGCGTCCGCACGAAGCCGTGAGACACATTGCTGGCGTCATAGTAGTTTCCCGTGATATCCCCCGCCGTGTTGATGCTGACGGCGACGGTTCCCTGACCGCTACCCGTGCCTGCGTCCGGAGCATCGAAGCTGGTTATGATGCCTTTTTTATTGCGCACGAAGCCGTGAGACACGTTGCTGGCGTCAGAGTAGAATCCCGTGATATCCCCCGCCGTGTTGATGCTGTCGACGAAGGTTCCCTGACCACTGGGAGCATCGAAGCTGGTTATGATGCCATTTTTATTGCGCACGAAGCCGTGACCCACGTTGCTGGCGTCAAAGTAGCTTCCCGTGATAACGCCCGCCGTGTTGATGCTGACGGCGACGGTTCCCTGACCGCTACCCGTGCCTGCATCCGGAGCATCGAAGCTGGTTATGATGCCTTTTTTATTGCGCACGAAGCCGTGAGACACGCTGCTGGCGTCAGAGTAGTTTCCCGTGATATCCCCCGCTGTGTTGATGCTGACGCCGGAGGTTCCCTGAAAGCTGCCCGTGCCTGCGTCCGGAGCATCGAAGCTGGTTATGATGCCTTTTTTATTGCGCACGAAGCCGTGAGACACGCTGCTGGCGTCAGAGTAGTTTCCCGTGATATCCCCCACCGTGTTGATGCTGCCGCCGCCGGTTCCCTGACCGCTACCCGTGCCTGCATCCGGAGCATCGAAGCTGGTTATGATGCCTTTTTTATTGCGCACGAAGCCGTGAGACACGTTGCTGGCGTCAGAGTAGTTTCCCGTGATATCCCCCGCTGTGTTGATGCTGACGCCGGAGGTTCCCTGAAAGCTGCCCGTGCCTGCGTCCGGAGCATCGAAGCTGGTTATGATGCCTTTTTTATTGCGCACGAAGCCGTGAACCACGCTGCTGGCGTCTTCGTAGCTTCCCGTGATATCCCCCACCGTGTTGATGCTGCCGGGGAAGGTTCCCTGAAAGCTGCCCTTGCTTGCGCCTGGAGCATCGAAGCTGGTTATGACGGGGCTCCTACCCGCGATTCCTGCCATCTTCTGCTGCTGCGCGGGTGTCCCCACGGCGAAAAGCAAGCAGAGGCAAACAACAGCGATTCCGACAAACCCACTGCCGCTCGCGCGCGGCTTCCCGTCCGGGCCAAACAACACTAGCAGCATCGCCTTCTTCATTTCCGTCCTCCTGGGGTAATATGGTCACCACCACCGTGCTACTCCTATGCTTCTTCATACAAGTTCCGTTCACTCGGAATTTCCTTTTTCAACCTTTGCACTGTCGCGCCGACACGAGTCGGTTTGTCAAACGCGGAGTTCGAGCGCGGTTTTGAGTCCAAATGGCTTTCCACGGCACCATCAGATACCAGCTTACAAGCGCGAGCGCGGCCGCGTGGCGGCGATTAATCGACGTTGAGTTACCAAACCGGCGCGCGATCGATAACGTAAGAAATGTGTCTTTTTGTGTCGGAGGCGAGCAAATCCGATACGATGCGAGGGCTCCCCAATTTGGGAAACCCTCGCATTTTCCTATCCGAGTCCGATGCGAGCCGATGCCATCAGAAGCCCCAGACCACCTTAGCAATCTGGTGCCTCCGACCACTCGGCCACCTCTCCGCTTTCAGCAATCGGCGCGCGATTGCACGCTTATGCGGTCTCGGGGACATCCGCGATCTAACCGTTGAGGATCGTGTCGATTTTGTTGGCCATGTCGTGCATCATGGACGGCATGACGTGGCTGTATGTATTCGCTGTCAGCGCGATCGTGCTGTGACCGAGAAGCTCCATGATTGCCCGGAGCTGGACGCCTTGGGCTAACAAGAGGCTTGCGGCGCTATGGCGCAAATCGTGAAACCGGGTCGATAGCGGAATCTTCGCGTCAGTCTCCGGCTCGTTGGCTTTCTCCAGGATCCGCTTGAAGTCTCTGACAGCCGAACTTGGCTCGATTGGCGTTCCGATTCCGGTTGTGAAGACAAGTCCGCGCTCGATCCACGCGGAACTGGCGATGAGGCGCTCTTGAAGCTGACGCGCACGATGAGCGCGGAGCGAGCGAACAAGCGCATCCGGTATTCGCAGAGTTCGTCGGCTGCGGTCAGTCTTGGGCTCGACAAACTGGAGCTTGCCAGGCCCGTTTCCGAACCGCTTCCCGCCCACTCTCTGCAGCGATTGCCGAATCGTAAGCTGCTGCAGTTCCAGGTCCACGTCTATCCAGCGCAGCCCGAGTGCTTCGCCCTCGCGAAGTCCGAGCCCGAGCGCCACGCTGTACAGTGCTTCGAGCCTTTCGCCTTTGGCAGCGCCAAGGAATTTACGCGACTGTTCGAGATCCAGCGGTTTGATCTCGGGGCGCCGAACCTTCGGGGTGTCGACGAGCTTGGCGACGTTGCGGCCGATGAGGCCCCATTTCACCGCAGTCTGAAGCGCGTGCCGAAGGATTACCAGACTGAGCTGGACTGTGCGCGGCGAGAGGTCGCTCTTGAGCTTCTCGTTCACGAACGCTTGAACGTGCTGGGGCGATAGTTTCGAAAGCCTGTGCTTCCCGATGCAAGGTCCAAGGTACAGACGCACGTGCTGATGATACTGCTGATGCGTAGCTGGCCGCACGCTGGGCTTTACGGAGTCTTCGAGCCAGCGGTCGAGGAACTCCGTGACGGTCTGCCGCTCGACCGATACCGGCAGGCCGTGAGACTGATCAGAACGCGCTTTGAGCAGATCATCTCGCACCTCCTCGGCTGTTGCTGCGTAAAAGTGTCGTCGCTTACGCTTGCCGTTCTCCCAGCCCAAATTGAGAGAGCCGACCCAGCGCCCATCTTTGCGCTGGAAGATCGATCCCTCGTTTGTTCCGCGCTTCGGCATGGGACTAACGCTCGGCGATCCACCTCTTGATCTGTTCGACTCCAGTGTCGAGGCGCTTGGCGATTTCCCGGACTGTCAGTTTTTGCTCACGGAGCCGTCGCGCCTCAGCCTTACGCCCGGCATAGACTCTGATCCGGCACGCGTTGGAGCATGTTTTTCGGTTGCTGCGAAAGCCGGACCCTTCCGGTGCGACCAGCATCGGCTTCTCGCACGACTCGCAGAGCTGGAACTTGTTGAACTCGGCGAGCGCCGTCGCGAGCTGAAGCCAGAGACAACCGATCAAACTGTCGGGTACGATGTACAGTCCCATCTTGACGCGTTCGGGTGAGATCCACAGAACGCGAGGGGCGACCTGCTCGTGCAGGCGGGTGTTGACCACCTTCTGCAAGTAGATGCGCGCCGGCATCACAACATCTCCGGGGCGAAACCTTTTGAGAAGTTCCGTATCGGAAGACGACGCAATCGTGGCGTGAATGCTCCAGGGTGTTCGCCAGTCGCTCGAAGGAGGCCACACGTAAGTGATGTGTTGATCACTTCGCCATTCGATGCATTGGGCGAGCAGATCAGTGTCCTCCGTCCGGATCGCCAGCCAGAGCGAAACCGCCGCCTTCATATCGTAAAGATGATTTTGCCAATGTGAGCGGAGTTCTCCAGTAATCGTCTGTCTGGTTTCACCCTTGGGTGGCTCTGGCGCGATCATTGGCGAACCACCGAGCAATCCGTACTCACTTGCAAACTTGAGAATGTCGAGGTCCGAATCGGCGTCTACGCTCGCGAACTTCAGGAAGAGATCAGGTTCCGGCTTGTAAGGGATGGCAGCATCGCCGAGCGCGACCAGGGCAGGTCCGTCATGTCGATTAGGCTTGACATCGAACGCGTAGAAGTGGCCGGTCTGCCATTTGTAGCCGTCCTCTCCGCGCTGCCAGATGAATTCCACCGGTTCGTACATCGTCGTCTCCTCCTGATACCACACAGTTATTTACATAGTCCAGTGTGTGCCTAGGCTGGATTGTATGCCATATTGATGACAGATAGATCGCCTACGGGCAAGTCGGGTGGGGGAGGACGTGGTGGACAATATCAAAAGCGAATTCGTGTTCGTGAAGCCGGTTCGGGCGGCGAAGCTCCTGGACATGTCGAAATCAAAAATTTACGAGATGATCCAGCGCAAGGAGCTTCCCGCCGTCCGTCTGGGTGGCTGTTTAAGGATACCCGTCGCTGCCCTTTAGGAATTGGTCGCTAGAGCGCGAAGCGAGGAGCGATGAGATGAATTTTTGCGAGAGTGAAGGCAATCAGTTGAAACGCGAGTCGAATTGTTGCGAAGCGTTTCGTTTACTCGAGAGCACAAGTTGATAGTGAGTGTTCAGTGAGCAATCGGCGGGAGGCGGCGGGGTGGTGGTGGTGTGACTGACTACAGGCGATTCTTCGAGCTACATCTAAAGGGCATCAAATGGCGGACGGCGGCGAGGGCGCGGCGAAGTGTCCTTTCCACGAAGACCGCAAAGCGTCGCTCTCGGTCAATCGCGAGAGTGGATTGTGGTTCTGCCACGCTTGCAACGTTGGCGGCACGGCGCACGAATTTGCAGAACGCCTAAGAGTCGAGGCGCGGGCGAGCAACCGCAAGTCCGCGGAGCACGTCTTCAATTACCGCGACGAAAGGGGTGAGCTGCTCTACCAAGTGGTTCGCTTCGCCGGCAAGAAGTTCAGCCAGCGGCGGCCCGACGGGAAAGGTGGATGGCTATGGAACCTCGAAGGCGTCAGGCGCGTGCCATACCGCTTGCCCGAGCTGCTCGCGAGTAAGGGCAACGTCTTCATCGTCGAGGGCGAGAAGGACGTTGAGACGATACGCGCACAGGGGCTAACTGCAACCTGCAACTCGGGGGGTTCTGGCAAATGGCGCGAATTTCGGCGAGCATCTGCGCGATCGCGTCTGCATTTTGATCGCGGACAACGACGAGCCGGGCCGCGCGCACATGCGCGACGTGGCGCAGATGCTCAATCCGTTCACTACGCAAGTCATCAGAGTCGAGCTTCCCGGCCTTCCCGAAAAGGGTGACGTATCGGACTGGTTCGCCCAAGGCCACACGGCCGCTGAGTTATTCGCCCTGGTCGATGAAACCAAAAAGAGCGGCGCGGCCCGCGACAGCGGCGAGGGCGCGCATCCCGCGACACTCGACGAGTGGCCGGAGCCGGAGCGGATCGGTGGCGAGCTTGTGTCCGTGCCTGAGCTTGCGCTGGATATCGTCCCGGCGCCACTTCGCGCCTGGCTCAGCGATGTGGCGGAGCGCTTTCAATGTCCGATTGACTACCTGGCCCCGCCGATGGTGATCGCGGCCGGTATGATCATCGGACGCAAGGTCAGCATCCGTCCCAAGGAATGCGATGACTGGCGCGAGTTCGCCAACCTCTGGGGAGTCGTGGTCGGCCCGTCGGGAATGATGAAGTCGCCGGCCCTTCACGAGGCTCTCAGACCGCTGCGCCGCATCGCCGGGGAGGCTCGCGAAGAATACCGCTGCGAGATGCAGGAACAAGCCTACCGGAAGAGCATCGCGACGATCACCCGCCAGCATATCGAGGACGAGATGAAGAAGCGGGTGAAGAGCGATAAGAGCACAGACGATCTTCGCGAAGGTTGCGCAGGGCGGAGTTTGCCGAGACCGTCGAGCGCCGCTACATTGTCGGCGACTCGACCCCACAAAAGCTCGGCGCCTTGCTCATCGAGAATCCCAACGGCTTACTGCTTGTACGAGATGAACTTAGTTCGCTGCTCTGGCGCCTCGAAGATGAGGATTTCCAAAGCGAGCGCGGCTTTTACCTGGAGTGCTGGAGCGGAAAGGAAGCGCTTCGTACAGACCGAATCGGGCGCGGCTCGTCGTTCGGCGAGGCCGCATGCCTCTCAATCGTCGGGGGAGTCACGCCGCGCACCCTCGATCAATTCGTTCGCTCGGTCTACTCGGGCTTGCGCGATGACGGCATGTTGCAGCGCTTCCAGGTGACCGCTTACCCCGATCCGCCGGGTGCGTTCCGCAATGTTGATCGCGAACCGGCGCGTGAGGCGCGCGATCGAGTCTATCAGCTGTTCAGCAAGTTGGACCGAATGACCGCTGCCGACTTCCACGCGCACGCTGACGGCGACAACGATTTCTTTCTGCGGTTCGAGCCACACGCGCAGGGTGTCTTCAATGACTGGCGCGATCGGCTGGAAACGCGGCTGCGGGACCGAAGCGAGCATCCCGTGTTCGTGTCCCATCTCTCCAAGTTTCGGAAGTTGCTGCCGGCGCTCGCGCTTATCTTCCAAGCGATTGCCGTTGCCGACGGCGCTGCGCCCGGCCCGGTGACCGTTGAGGCGTTGCGGCAGGCGATCGCGTGGACGGAATACCTTGAGGCACATGCGCGCCGGATATATCAGGGCGCGATTCAGCCGCAAGAAACCGCCGCTGCTGTGCTGGTGGAGCGGATCAAGCTGCCGCACTTTCCTGAAGTGTTCACCGTCCGCGACGTTCAGCGCAAGGGATGGAGCGGTCTGAACCAGAAAGAGATCGTCGTGGCGGCGATCGAGATGGCGGAAGAGGCTGGGTACGTGCGCCGCGAGCCTTCGCAACATAGCGGTTCGGGGCGGCCGAAAGAGCGATGGCGTGTCAATCCAAAGGTGCGGGGGTAGCCGATGAAACAGGGCAATTGTGTCGGTTTTGTCGGGACCCCTTCAGGCCACTTTTACCCTCAGAAATGCCTTAACCCCCTACCGACAAAACCGACAAATCCGTTCGGCAGGCCGAACTGTCAAAGTACATCTAGTGTCGTCTAGCAGCGATCGGAGCAGTCTCATCCGGGTTTTCACGACGGTTGATCACTGCGGCGCTTGCTGTGTTTGAGCCTAAAGCTGTCGCCGTTCAGCTCGAAGATATGAACGTGGTGAGTGAAGCGATCGAGCAAGACCGTGGGTAAGGCGCGCGGGGGCGAACACGTTGGTCCACTCGTCGAGGGGCAGGTTGCTGGTGACGAGAGTCGAGCCGTGCTCGTAACGCTGGATGAAGGCCTCGAACAGCAACTCGGCGCCGGTCGCTGACAAGGGAAGATGCATTGGGCATTCAGTACGCTTGTATTGCGGCAAAGGTTTCGCTATATTTTCGCCTAAGGTGGAAACAGCTTCTTGGAGAGAAGCGTTGGAGCAGTCTAGCAGGGACTTCTGTATGATTAGGACGCGTGCCAAGAGGGAAATCGAAGCGAATTCGGCCGGAACTGATCATCGGATTAGTCGCCGCAATCGGCACACCGATCGATCTGTTCGTAGAGATGCTTTCAGAGGCTTTGTCAGCGAGCGGTTATCGCAGCGAACCCGTGCGGTTGAGCTATTTCGCCAAAGGAATTCGCCTCGATACCCGGCCACCGCCTGACGGAGCGACCGAATACGAGCGTCTGGACACGCTGATAAAGCTAAATAATGAACTAAGGGAGAAAACCGGTCGTGGCGATGTTCTCGCTCGTTTCGCAGCCGCATACATCAGCTCGAAAAGATCGGGCCGCGGAGCTGCGGTCGGCGGTCCAGCTTTCATACTCCGCCAGCTCAAGCATCCTCAAGAAGTACAACTCTTACGAGAAATCTATGGCGATAGATTTTATCTGGTTGGACTCTATTGTGGGCGCGATGAACGTGAGAACAATTTGCATGTTCACGGGAAAATGACGATCGACCAGGCGCGAGGATTGATCGAACGCGATCAATACGAGCCTCCGAAATTTGGACAGAAATTCAGGGACACGTTTCATCTTGCAGACGTGTTCATTCCGTTCTCCCAGGAAGCGACGATGAAGGAGGCGCAGCGGTTACAAATAGAACGATTCCTGTCGCTACTCTTTGATGAAGAGCTGCTTACCCCCACCAAAGATGAATATGGGATGTTCATGGCGTACGCGGCGTCGCTGCGGTCTGCACAGCGCTCGCGTCAGGTGGGAGCATCAATACTGTCTGATCGGGGCGAGGTGCTAAGCGTTGGGACGAATGAGGTGCCGAAGTTCGGTGGCGGTGAATACTGGGAGGGCGACGATCCGGATCATCGCGACCATAAGCGGCACGAGGATTCTTCCGAGAAAATGAAAGACAGTATTCTTCGCGAAATCCTTCAGACTACAGACCCTGAATGGAATTCGATGACGGATTCTCGGCGAACAGAAGCTGTCCGTCAGACCCGCCAGAAATTAGAGGCTGCGGATGCGCGTGTCATGAAGCTCACAGAGTTCGGCCGAGCTGTCCACGCGGAAATGGCGGCGATAGTAGGCGCCGCGCGGGTTGGCGTATCTACGCCCGATGCGACGCTGTACACGACTACCTTCCCCTGTCATGTGTGCGCCAAGCACATCATCGATGCAGGTTTGAAGAGGGTCGTATACATCGAGCCCTACGCCAAAAGCCTCGCCGGAGAGTTCCACAGCGATGCGATGTCGATCGACGAAACGGTCGGCGCAGGGAAGATCGCCTGCGAACCTTTCTTGGGAATCGCCCCCAGGCGATATGTAGATTTCTATTCGATGACCACCAAGGAGGGCTTGTTGAAAAAGAGAGGGGACAGCTCTGGAGATACGCGTCAAGGCGCGTTAGCGTCAGAGATTGCGGGGGCGGCCCTCTCGTATATTCAGAGAGAGAGCCTTGCAGCTAAGTTACTGAAGTCGATCTTGCCTAGTGGCGCGGGAGGAGGAGGATGAGGGGAGCAATTCGAGAGGATTCGACGAGAGACGGACGGCGAATCTGGAAGCTGGTTGAGAAAGTGGCGGCGGCGGCTCCGAAAGCCGCTGCGCTGCAGAGCGATCACCTCGAGATCGGTGAATCCGATCGCAAAGCCTCGACAAAGGACGTGCAAAAGTCTGCGAAGCGCCGTCGCGCTCGTTTACCGTAGCGCGCGGCTACGATCGTCGATGGCGCAAGCGCTGTCGAGCGTGGCTGGAGGCGCATCCAACGTGCTCTGAATGCGCGCGAAGGGGCCTCGTCACGACCGCGACGGACGTCGATCGTCTAGTGCCGCTGAGCGCGGCTGGGCCGACGACGAAGGCAATTACGAGTCGAAGCGTCACGAATGCCACAGCACGAAGACTGTGCGCGCGGACGGCGGCTTAGGGCACGCGTCGAGGGATAGGGGGGTCGAAATCTCTGGATCTCGCGATTAGTTGACCGTAGCGCAACCGAACGCGTGCGGTCGCGAAATTCATAGGGGTAGGGGGGCTGGTGGTGATGGGACCGAGATGGGGCGGATGAGAGGACGCAGGCCAATGCCGACGACGCTGAAGATCGTGCGCGGCAATCCCGGCCGGCGCGCTCTCAACTCAGATGAGCCGTCGAGTCCGCTGCTGAAGCGGATGCCGCCGGCACTCCGGTTCATCGACGACGATGGCAGGCGCGTCTGGTCGGCCGAGGGCCGCCGCCTGATCAGAGCCCGCCTCCTGACCGCGCTTGACCCCAACGAATTCAGGCGCCTCGGCTTGGCCGAGGACGCCACACAGGGCGCCATTCCCGCGCCACCGGGCAGCCCTGTAGCGCGCGGCGGCCAAATCTGGCACTGGGGGGAAGCATCGGCTGCTCTGCGGCGATTCTACGCGCCCGCAGTACGTTTCGCGCTTAATGGGCGATAAGCGGGCTGTCCTATTCGCGACTGACCCGCTCTATGCGGTGGGCTACGCTGGCGGCTCGTATCCAGCCACCAGGGCGTGCAGTGAACGAGATGTACTTTTCACGCAGCCTTCGGCGCCTTCGAGAAGTCCGGTTGCGAGAACGCGAGGAACTCGCGCTCGTAGTGCACCTTTGCGGCGCCGGCGCCGAGAAACTCCGCGGACGCGATTTTGTGGGGATTGATGACCCCGATACGCAAGCGTGTTTTCGGCCGGTCTGCAACTGTCGCCGAAATCTCAGCCGTGTGTTAGAACACGAATGGCCTGTATGAGAATCCTAGTCTTCGGGGCCGGAGCGTCGATTCCCGCTAGCTATCCTGCTGCCGACGCACTTATACCCAGCATCGGTACATTCGTTGAAGAGTATTCTGACTCGACACTCAAGCAATACTGGGACAGGTGGGATTCTTGGCGCAGAAACAACGAGTCTCTTAGACGAATCGTCTTCAACCCGAATCCTGAAGTGGTTCTCTCGCTGGCTGATCTCTATGAAACCGCGATCAAGACTGCTGACGAAGCCGCGATGCATATGGCGCTAGAGAAGTCGCGTTCCGGCGAACTGACGGAAGCGGACCTTCGAGTGTATGAAGAACAATGGAAGGATGAAGGACGTAAGAGACTAGAAGAGGGAACACTCGCACGAGTCGGTTTCATTGAATGTCTTCAGCGCTACTTCTTCTATTGCCACCACCGGGACGCCTCCGACCGAGGGCGCCGGGATTATCTGCGCCGGCACTTCGCGCATCTCTCTCACGCCGACCTTATAATTACGCTCAACTGGGATACAGCGTCAGAGAGAACCCTCGCTGAAGAAGGTTACTGGAACCCGATGACGGGTTACGGTTTTCATAAGGATCTGAAAATCATGCCGAACGAGGAGCCGCTGCCAGACATCAACATCGACTCCAAAGTGACTGTGCTCAAACTCCATGGGTCGGTTGGCTGGCATTCGTCTGCATCGGGCGGCATCTATTTTGATAACCCAAGGTTTCTCAGCGAATTCGGTTTTGAGCATGACGGCACCCGACTTTGCTTGATGGATCCTGAAGCACCCATCGGTCGGCCTGCCAGAGATCCTATTTTGCTGTACCCCTCTTACCTAAAGCAGCTAACCGGTGGAACCATGCAGCAGATTTGGCATGATGCAGCGGAAGCTCTCCGGCAAGCTGAACGGGTGGACGTGTACGGTTATAGTCTGCCCGAAAGCGATCTGGCCGTCCGAACTCTCTTCAATGTTCTGAGGTTTCGAGCCGAGGCGGATGCTCTGCGTGTTACGGTGCACGATCCTGGAGAGCCTACTCAGGAACGGTGGCGAACCTTCCTCGGGGCAAAGGCGACAGTTGACGGTCGCCCCATCGAAGAAGCTCCCCCGCAGATTAGCGTATGAGCGAACTATGCTTCTGATGCGCGACGTACTGCGGATTTTCTCCGCGTGAAAGCTGTGGCGCCGCGTACGCGCGAAAGTGCAAGCATAGCCGCAACGGATCGCCAATCCGCAGCGCGCCGAATTACCGAACTGAATCAACCGCTATTTCGTGACTTGGACTGAACTTGCACCGACCGCGAGCAGCGAGGCGGCTTCCTCGCGCGGTTGGCGAAGAAACTCTTAAGGACACACTTCCCAGCGGCCATCTGCTCGGTGATGGATGCCACCCTCATTTTGTCCGCGACGTCGTGCCGCTATTCTTACATCTCCTCCGATGACTCGGCCGATGGACCTCCATTTCGCGGCGATCGAATATCTCGATCCGCGCTTCCGTTCGTGCGCGACCACCGTCTGCGCGTGCCGGTAGCGGAGCTCGATTTGTCGAGCCGGACGGCCGGCGGCATCAACCTTCCGAAGATACCGGGGCAGCGGCGCCGCGCGTCCTGGCCGCGTCGAGCGCGGCGAGCTCGCGGTCGACTTCGCTCTGGCGCTCGAACTGGGTAATCTTGTCCTTGATGGCCTGCGCATCATCGAAATATTTCTTGTAGTTGGTCGGCTGTTCGGCGGGCAGACGACGCGCGAGGCGTTGCTCGCCGATGCAAGATGAGAGACCGGAAAAGCGGTACTGGGCGATAATGGACAACCGGCACGTCGATAAGATCGAAACGCGGGTGCAAGCGGCGATTAACGAAGGGATCGCAACTGCCAAACGCGAGAGAGGAGGGGATGCAGTTTACACACGCGCGGTCAAGGAGTCGCTGACGAGGCTCGGACAGGAGCTTGGCTATGTTGTCTGCGCCTCGGAGTGTAAGGGTGCGGACAATGGCGAATGGCTTTTTGATCTAACTTGGATGGAGAGAGCGGAAGCGCCCTACAGGCGGCACGGACTTCACCGACATGCCTCTGGTGGTCGAGTCTGAGTGGAGTACGAACTTCGAAGAAGAGGTCCTAGCGGACTTCGACAAGCTGATGGTCGCAAGGGCTTGGCTGCGCGTTATGATCGTTCAGGGCCCAGACTCACAAACGAAGCTGCGCTGCTTTGATGGGCTTCGCGAGAGGATCCGAGCGTTTGCCGGATCACAACCCGGTGACCGTTACTTGTTTGCTTACTTCAATTACGACCCTGCAGTTTTTGACGTGGAATTCGAATCGTACGTCGCGTGAAGTTTCCACGGTGCGAACAGACCGTCGGGCGGGTGCGGGTACCCTGGCCAGGTTCGCATCGATCAAATTAGCACGTCAGATGCACCTCGTCCTTCGGTGTCTAGTTTTTCTGTTCCGCAGAAGCGTTCGCGGCCTGTCTCGCGAAGGCGTGGATCTTTAGGGCTTGGGGTGCTCCCCCATGTGTCCGCTTCTTGCTCAGGATCCCCAGGTCGATCTCTCAGCTCCCGGTCGCGCTTTGTGTTCGAGGGCAATCAAGTTTTGAGGAGGGGCCCACAACGGGTGCGAACCATGTTAAAACGGCGCGGTGATAACTTGGACGTGGTGTTCCTAACGGCGTAATGTCAAACACTCCAAGACTCTTCGAGGCGAATAAGAATAATAGCGATGCAGGAGCTGGGGGCGACTGTTTGCGGTTCTTTTTCTGGCGACGGTCCGAAACCGGCGCGGCCTTGTCCCCAAGGGGGAGAGTTCCCTCAGACACCAACGAAGGAAGGCTGCACCTCGTGCGGGTCGAATACACCGACGCCGACGGAATGTCCGAAGACACGCTGCTCTGGGAACGCGAACACAATGCCACGCTTCTCGAGCCGACCGCGCTGCCGCGTGTCGGTGGATGATCCGCCCATGCCGCCCCCGGATTTCGACGCGCTTGTACGAGCATGTCGCTGGTCGGCTGTGACGCCCTTCCTGGGCGTTGGTGGGAGTGATCCGAATGGGGCGCTGCCGATCGCGTTCCCGGTCTTTGGGGCTCCAAGTGAGGACTTCAACTGGTTCCGGTACTCACCGCGCTCCGAATGCCACGCGTGTCGCTACTACTCGCGGATGACGTCGGCCTGGGAAAGACCATCGAGGCGGGCCTGATTGTGACCGAGTTGCTGATCAGGCGTCGCGTTCGTCGCGTACTCGTCCTCTGTCCAGCCTCTCTACGCCAACAATGGCAGGAAGAGATGCGCAACAAGTTCGCGCTGACCTTTGATGTCGTCGACAGGCCGGAGACGCCCACTCCAGAAACGCCTGGGTCTCGACGCCAACCCGTGGCGGACGTTCCCCAGGATTATCGCCTCCTACCACTACTTTAAGCAGCCGGATGTGCTTGAGACTTCTTGACCGTGTGCCGTCCAAAGGACGACGCGCCGATTCCCGCCGTACTTCCGTGGGATCTGCTTATCGTCGACGAAGCCCACAACCTGATGCCCTCGAACTTTGGGGAGGACAGCGACCTGTGCAAGATGCTGCGCGTGATCAGCCCATGGTTCGAGCACAAGCTCTTCCTGACTGCCACGCCACACAACGGACACACCCGCTGCTTCTCGGGCCTCCTCGAGCAACTCGACCCGGTGCGCTTCACGCAGACGACGGAGTTCATGGCGGCGGAGCGGAAGCGGGTGGAAGAGGTGGTGGTCCGCGACTCAAGCGCGAGGTAAACGCGCTGGACGATAGCCTCGGGCGCCCGGAGCGATTTGCCAAGAGGTTCCTCGAGCCCGTTCCGCTCTTCTTCGGCGCGCGAGAGAGGGCGCTCTCCGCAGCCTTTGTGGAATTCAGGCAAGCTGTGCGCTCGGCGGTGGCGGCGTCCCGACGAGCGGAGCAGTTGGCCGGCACGTTCGCCATTGAGGTTCTCAATAAGCGGCTGCTCTCGTGCCCTGCGACATTCGGAGACTCCTGGTTTCGTTTTAAGGAAGGTATGGAGGAAAGCGATCCGGCTCGGGCCGAGGAGATGTCCGCCGCGCACCGCGCCAGCGAGGAGGACCTCGCCGACGACCGCGAGAAGATAGGCCGCGGCCGCCACGCGAGTCGGACCGCGGGCGCATGGCTGAAACCGCTTGCCAAGAAGCTGAGCACGAGATCGCGTCTGTCGACGCCGCACTCGATGCGCTGCATATCCGACCAGACGACGAGGGCGTCACGAACCCTGTCGAGGACGAACGATGGGAACGTCTTGAGAGCCTTGTGAAGCAGCGGCTCCGACAGAGCGATCGATGGGTGACTGACGAGCGTTTGATCGTCTTCACCGAGTACAAGACGACGCTGGACTACCTCACCAAGCGGCTGAGGGCAGAATTTAAGGATGACGGGCGAACGATCCGCGTTCTCTTCGGAGGTGATGATTGCGACCGGGAGGCCATCAAGAACTCGTTCAACGATTCTGACGATCCCGTGCGCATCTTGGTGGCGACGGACGCCGCCTCCGAGGGTATGAATCTTCAGGAGACCGCACGACTCCTTCTCCACTTCGATGTCCCATGGAATCCGTCGCGGCTTGAGCAGAGAAACGGCCGGCTCGACCGACACGGTCAGGCTCGAAGACGTGACTGTCTTTCACTTCGTCAGCAACGACGACGCCGATCTGAAATTCCTCGCACACGTTGTCGGCAAAGTGGACGCGATCCGAGAAGACCTAGGGTCGATGGGAGAGGTGTTCGACGCCGCGTTCCAGCGCCGGTTCGGCAATCTCCAGGATACGGAACACGTGATGCGCACGCTCGATGTGGCGGTTGAGAAGACCAAAGGCCGCGCCGAGATTCCGAGGGTTCCGGACCTCGGAGATGCTGAGGTCCAGCGGTTGACGGAGTTCTGCCGCCAAATCGATCTGTCGTCGGAGACACTGCGAAAGACACTCGATGTTGCGCTCGGGCTCAACTTCGGACGCCCTCGACTCGATGGACCCGATGGGCAAGGGCGTTTCCGGCTACGGCAGCCGCTGCCACCACAGTGGAAAGAGATCATCGACGATGCGCTTCGCACGGATCGTGGGAGGAGCGACTATGGCGCCCTTCCCGCGGTGGTGTTCGACCCAAAGCACTTCGTTCAGATGTTGTCGGGCCGACCCGTGTTCCGTCCCGCCAAGGATACTGCGCTCTTGCACCTCGGCCATCCTCTGTTCCGCCATGCGCTCGGCCTGTTCGCGCGGGCGCGCTTCCCCGGCGGCCACCAAGGGGTATCCGCCAGCCGGTGGACGGTCCGCGTCGGCAACATCCCCCTCGGGTTCGACGCGTTGTTGCTTCTCACCATCGAGGAGCTCGCCGTCAACGAACTCCGCGAACCGTTCCACCATTGGGTCCGTACTGTGCGCCTGCCGATACGTTCGGGTGCGCTCGGTGAACCTCTCGAACCTGTCCCGCCTGGAGACGATTCCCGTCAGAGTCCGCGGTCGAGGAGCTCGGAGCCCAGCGAGCGGCGAATCTCTGGCTCGAAGTGGCTCCAGAGCTGCCTGAGATATTGGAGCGCATGGCGACTGGGTCACGAGTCGCGTCGAGCAGCGACTGCGCGCAGCCGCCAAGGCGGCGCTGGCGACGGAGAAGGAACGTTTTCGTCACCGGCTCAAGGAAGTCGAGCGGGCGATGCAGGAGACCACCCTTCAGAAGCTCGAGCGAGAACGCGACAGACTTCTTGCCGAGATGCGCCAGGGAGCATTGTTCCTGGAGTCGGTGCGGGACAAAGAGCAGGAACTGCGCGACCTCGAAGAGGAACTTCACCGCCGTCGCCATCACTACCAGGAGCTCCTCCAGCAGCTCGAGCAGGAGCAGACACGGGTGCTAGAGGAGCTCTTGCCTAAGCGTTATGCGCTTCGCGGCCGGGTCCAACTCTTCCCTCTGTCCGTCGAGATTCGGCTCCCGGAGGCAGAGCGATGACGCAGCCAGCGCCGTCCGCCACGCCGGCTTGGTGGGCATCGCTCAAGCACGGAGGGATGTTGATCGCGCCGGCGCGGCTCGTCGAGTTCTTTGCCCCTGACTGTCAGCCATTACCCCGTCACGTTGCCGATCGCCTCCGACGCAATCTGTCTTGCGTCCGAAATGGCGACGCGGACCATCTCGGCGTTTTGCTCGACACGGTCCTGGAGGATGTTCTCGGGTTAGATCGCCAGAGATGGACCAAGGCGAGAGACGTGGAGACCCGCTGGTCGTACAAGGCGATGACCGGGGAGACAATCAAGCCACGCCGTATCTGGCACGCCGGTGAGGGTGTCGTCCTCCCTGTTTTTGTGGCCGACTCAGCGGGGACGGGAGCCCATTACGCCGACGAGGGGCGTCTCGGAATCGGTCGTGGCCGGCGCGTTGTGGCGCGCGTTATCGAATGGCTGCGTCGTTCGGGCAGAAGATCGCATTGCTCACGAACGGTCGCCAGTGGCGGCTGCTCCACGCCGGTGCGGACTACGACGCTTGGTGCGAGTCAGACACGGATCTCGGTTCGAGGAGGGCGTACCAGGGCCGCAGGTCACGGCCCTTCGGATTCTCCTCGGCGAGCCCGCTCTGCGGCCGGGGAGCGCCGGAGAGCCGCCGCCGCTCATTGCCGCCATCCTAGCCTCTCGCCGGGGCCAGGCCGAGTTGTCGGCTGTACTCGGCGAACGTGTGAGGCTCGCCGTCGAGCTACTGATCCGCGAATCGGCGGCAGTACTCTCTACCGTCGACAGTGAGGGGCCGGTCCGCGTAACGCGGCGCGACCTGTACATCGCCGCGACCCGGTTGATTATGCGCTGCGTTGTCGTCTTGTTCGCAGAGGCGCGCGACCTCCTTCCGCGCGATAACGCGATCTACCACGAATGCTACGGCGTTCAGGGGCTGCGTGAGCAGCTCGCTCGACTCGCTGGCGGGCGCAGCGAGCGGCTTCGCCACTCCCGCAGCGGTTGGCCGCGCCTGCTCGCGCTCTTCCAGCTGATTCACCAGGGATCCTCGCACGAGGCCCTGCCGATCCCACGATACGGCGGCGGCCTCTTCCTACCAGGCGACCGCAGATCGAAGGACCCCGTCCTCAGGGCTCTCGGAGCGTTCGAGGACCCGCAGAACGCTCCGACGGACGCGGTGATTCACGAGATCCTCCAGTTGCTCTGCGTTAGCAAGGTCAAGGTGCGCCAGGGCCGCTCGAGCACGTGGGTGACAGCTCCAGTCGACTTCTCAGACCTCTCGTCCGAATACATCGGCATCCTCTATGAGGGCCTCCTCGATTTCGAGCTGCACCAAGCGCCCGAGGATGATGCCGTGGTCTTCCTGCGAGTCGGCGACGAACCGGCATTGCCGCTATCGAGACTTGAGGAAATGGCGCCGAAAAGCCTCGCAGATCTTATAGGAAAGCTGAATAAGAGCACGAAAAAGCTGGCTACATCGGAGACCGAAGAAGAAGCGGAAGAGGAGGAGACCGAAGAGGCCGAAACCGAGGAAGAGGCGGTTGATGAGGCAGAGCCGGCGGAGGACGAAGACTGTACGTCGTCAGAACCTATTGGACAAGTTGGCATCGGAATTAAGAGAGGATCTGGTCCATCTGGGTTGAAGCTTTGGCTGCGATTGAGTGATGCAGCCGGCGTCGGCCTTCGATGGTTTTCAGTTTGACATTTTCCCTCCGGGACAGAATCGTTGGACCACGGCCGAAGTAGACATCAGCCGGGGTAAGGTTGTTGAGACTTTCGTGGTAGCGGCGCGAGTTGTAGTAATCGACGAACTCAGCTAGACGCGCTTCGAGTTGACCGGGCAGGTAATAGTTCTCGAGCAGGATCTGGTTCTTCATCGAGCGGTGGTAGCGTTCGATCTTGCCTTGGGTCATCGGGTGATAGGGCTTGCCGCGGGTATGGGTCATGCCGTGCTCCGCGAGCCAGGAGCCGAGCTGGGCCGACACGTACGACGGCCCATTATCGCTCAGCAGACGCGGACGGTGACGAACGCGGACCCGCTCCAAGCCGGAATTGCGCAGCGCCATCGCCAGCGTGTCGGAGACATCGGTGGCGGTCATGGTGGTGCACAGCTTCCAGGCCAGGATGTAGCGCGAGAAGTCATCAAGCACGGTCGACAGATAGAACCAGCCCCAGCCAATCACCCGCAGGTAGGTAAAGTCGGTCTGCCAGAGTTGATTGGGTGCGGTGGTTGGCTGGGCGAAATGGTCGGCGGCCTTGAGCAGGATGAAGGCCGGACTGGTGATCAGGTCGTGCGCTTTCAGAAGCCGGTAAACCGAGGCTTCCGAGACGAAGTACTGCTGCTGGTCGACGAACGAGACGGCCAACTCTCGCGGTGACAGCTGCGGCTCCTTGAGCGCGAGTTCGAGCATCTTTTGAGTCACTGCGGCCGGGAGCTTGTTCCACACCCGCCGCGGCGCCGGTGGGCGATCCTGCAGCCCCTCAGCCTGACCGGCGCGATAACGATCGTACCAGCAATAGAACGTGGAGCTCGGGATTCCGAGCTGGTCCAAGGTGCGCCGCACCGGCAACGACGACTGCTCGACCAGCCGGATGATCTCCAGCTTCTCGGCGGCCGCGTACCTCATGTATCGGACTCCCCATCGCTCAGCACGCTTTTTTTAAGCAGGCGGTTCTCCATCATCAGCTCGGCCAACAGCTCCTTGAGCTGATGGCTATCCGCTCGCAGGCCCTTGACTTCATCGCTGGTCGCTTCGCGTGCGGTATCGCCTGCCAGTCGCTTTTTGCCCGCCTCCAGGAAGTCCTTGGACCAGCGATAGTAGAGGTTCTGGTTAATCCCCTCCTTGCGGCACAGCTCGGCCACGCTGTCCTCGCCGCGCAGGCCCGCGATCACGATCCTGACCTTGTCCTCAGCCGAGAAGTGCCGCCGGGTTGCCCGCCTGATATCGCGTACCGCCTTCTCCGCCTCTTCCGACTGCGTATCGATTTTCGATCTCATCTCCCGCTCCTTCCGCGGTTAAAGATGAGCCAAAAACTCTCTCTTACTCAATCGCCTTAAACTGTCCAACTTGTGCTGACGGGGAACAGAGGCGAAGTTGCCGCAAGCCGGACATTGGAGCTCGAACGCGTGGGCTGTCGTCGGAAAATCGATCGAACTCGAATAGCCCGCGACTGCAACCAGCCCCATCGGCCCCATCGCAAGCCCGGTTGCCGCGTCATAATTGCTGCCGCCCAGGAAAGTCGAATAGACCAGTTGGCTCGCTCCGGACGCCGCGGGGTTCAGAACAGCGAGGAAGCCGTCGTTGCCCTCGTTTTGCAGGGCCCCGGGACACGACAGACAAGTTGGCTGAGCGGCGTCCGGGGTGACCGGGAAGTCTGCTGATAGCGTGTGTCCTGCGGCGAAGATTCGGCCGTTGGAATCTACCCCCAAGCCGGTGACGGCTTCATTGCCGATGTACGAAGTCCCTCCAAGATAAGTCCCGTAAACCAATTGATTCGCCGGTGATGCATTTGGGTTCAGCTCGGCGATGAAACCGGCGCTACATGTACGGCTCGGACACTGCGCGATGAAAGTATTGGGGGAGACGGGAAAATCGAAACCGGTTGTGTTGCCGCCGATATAAATGTCGTGGTTCAGATCGACCGCCACCGCATAAGGAGATGCGATTGGGTCGCTTATTCCCCCCGGGCCGTTGAGATAAGTCGAATAGACCAGCGCCGCCGGTCCACTGATTGCAGGATTGATCACGCTAATGACGGGCGACTCGCAAAAGGGCTGGCACTGCGTCTGGTACGCATTCGCCGTTGTAGGAAAATCCGGCGAGGTCGCTTGCCCGGCCAATATCGCGTTGCCATTCGTGTCAGCCGCGACCGCGTTTATCACATCGCCGTACATTGTAGCGCCTATCATTCCTCCGCTGCCGCTCAAGAAAGTGGAATACACCAGCGAAGCCGCTCCACTGGCGTTCGGATTCATTTTCGAGAAGTAACCCGAGGTTACGTATGCAGTCAGGTCGCAAAGGTTGCAGATGCTCTTGAGCGCGCCTGCGGTGACCGGAAAGCTCGAATCGCTTGTGTCGCCCGCTATCAGTGCGTTGCCATCTGGATCGATTGCGACGTTGGCGGATTCGCCGCCTCCCAGGAAACTCGAGTAGAGCAAATTGCTGCCCGTCGAGTCGAGTTTCGTAAAGAAAATGCCACCGTTCGAGCTCGAATATGCGTTCGGCGTGGTCGGAAAGTCCGCCGAGTACGCGAGACCGACCGTGTATGCCTCACCCGCGGAATCCACCGCAATTCCGGTTGCCTGGGCCGCCTCCGAACCGTCGAGATAGGTCGCATAAACCAATTGACTGTCCGGTGCCGCGGTGGGGTTCAGCTTGGCGACGAATGCACCGTAATCGAGACCCAGATTATATCCGTTGGCGTTTGCGACGCATGTTGGACAGGTCTGCTGAAACGCGCCGGGCGTCACGGGAAAATCTGCCGAAGTTGTCAGGCCGGCGAGATACACCGCGCCTGAACTGTCCATCGCCACTCCGGCTGCGTAATCACCGGCAAATCTGGGTCCCGCGCCACCGATGAACGACGAGTATTCGAGCGCCTCCGCGCCTGTCGATGCGCCCGGATTGATCCGCACTATGAAACCGTCAGAGCCGAGCGTCGCGCAGGCTTTGCACATGTTCTGCTGCGCATCACTGGTAGTCGGAAATCCGTTCGCGTAGGTCAGGCCCGCCGCGTGTATCACCCCGTTCGAGTCCACCGCGATGCCGTTGACGGCGTCAATCTCGACGAGGTTCGGGGGGCCATGGTCAATCGGCGAAGACAAAGGAGGCATAACGGTAGCCCCGCCGAGGTACGTCGAGTAAACGAGCTCGGACTTTTTCGAGAAAGGTTTCACAACTGCCACGAACGCCGGGCCACGAAATTCTTCGCATCCCGTGCACGGCGTGTAGCTCGACTGCACCGCATTGCTCGTGACCGGAAAATCCGACGACGTCGTCTGCCCGCCGATATACGCCTCGCCGGTTCCGTCCAGGTAGATCGCATTGGCCATGTCGTTGCCTTGTCCGCCGATGAACTCCGAGAGTGCCAGCGAAGCGCTACCCGATTTGGACGCGTCAATAATCGCAAGCAGCGCGTCGTTGCCGCACACCGTGCCCTTCGCGCACTTCTTGACCTCGGATTGACTGCCGCGCAAGGACTTCGGACTCGAAGAACCGACCGCCCACGCGCGATTCTTGCTGTCCACCGCGATCCCGCGAATGAAATCATACGACTTGCTCCCGCCCAGGTAGGTCGCGTAGAGCAGGCTCTTCCTTGTGCTTCCCTTCGCCGGGTCGAGTAACGCGACGAATCCCGCGGCGTCCGAGTTGCACTTTTTACATCGGCGCTGAAACGCGTTCCCGGTCGTCGGGAAGTCGCTGCCGTCTGATTGCCCGCCGATCCACATCTCGTGCTTCGACGTGAGCGCCACCGCATAGCCTTCTGCAGACGCGAGCGCGACCCCATATGTAGCCGCCGTGCCAGTCGGATTCAGCACAATCGCGAATGCGTTAAAATTTATCTGGCCCGTAACGTACGCGTTTCCGGACTCATCGATCGCGATCGCATTGGCATAGTCCTCAACGCCCGACTCCTCGAGCAGCGTCGAGTACAACAGCGAACTTCCGTCCGCGCTCAGCTTGGTGACGAACGGGGCCGGCTGACAGCCATTGCATGCTGTTACCAAAGCGCCCGGTGTCGTCGGAAAGTTTTCCGAAGACGTCGCGCCTGCGACGTAAGCGTTTCCCGATGAATCGACCGCGATTCCAATGCCTTCATCGCCCACACCCAAGTGTGCGCCGGCGCTGCCGCCGAGAAGCGTCGAATAGATAATCGCTCCGGTCTTGCGGTCCAGCTTCGTGACGAAAGCGGGGCCACCGCAGTTGTAATCCCTGGTGCAAGCCGAGACGAAAGCCTCGTTGGTGGCCGGGAAGTCCTGTGAGGTGGTACCTCCGGTCAGATACTCGTTGCCGTCCTTGTCGAGTGCGATTGCGTTGACACCGTCGCCCGTACCGTAGATGAGAGTGCTCGCGCTCGCTTGCCCGCTGCCGCCAAGGTAAGTCGAATAAATCAGGCTCGGATCGATAACCAGGCGCGCGCTGGGATCGCGCCGGGCGACCTCGAATCGAACCTGTAACTGATGCCCTCCAGTGCGCCCGTCAGACGGAAGTGTAACGAACTTTGCCGCGACCTCCTGGCGTCCGCCGAGCCCCTCCTCGAACACCCGCGGCTTGGTAAATCTTATCCTGCGGATGCCGATTGCTGTCTCGACGTCGCCGTCAGCGGTGAGCTCGACGTCGCCGGGCGCCTCGAACGCCAGCCGAACCGCCGAAGAATTCCCGCCCGCTCGCACCGTGAATGTGCATTCCACGGCTTCAGAACCCGCACTCCTGTCGCGGCTGTACGAAACGTCGATCCCCGGCCACGCGTCGTGCGCGACAACCTCGTTGACCGTTGGGATATTCGTGTGCCAGCGGCTCGGATCTCTGCCGATGAAATAATTGATCCGCGCCGACGTCTTGCCGCGCCCCTCCACCGTCGCATCGCGGTCCGCGCCCACCAGTCGCATCGTTAAAACCCCGCCCGATTGCTTCGGCGGGGCGACGGGCGCTGCTCGCGCACCCTGCATCGGCACAACTGCTGGCGACGACACCGCGAGGATCGCTTCATCGCTTGCGATGAAAAGCACGCCGTCGCGCGCCCGCGACAGAAACTTCACGCGCGCATCCGCTTGACCGACGTTCGACTCGAAAATGACTGGCAGCCGGTATCCCGACATTTGAGAATTCGGAGTCAGACCCTGATGCGTCCTGGCAACTCGCTGGGATTGCGATTGTTGAGCGAGCGATCCTGCGGCCCCAGCCGCAAGGCAGATCGCGATGGCTGCGACGGCGGCCAGCAACGATCCCCTTTTAGCAGCGCGCATGATTTTCCCCCGCACTCGATCCGACCGTTCGACCTTGGGCGTTACTTAACTTACTGTCAACCGCGAGATTCTTCGCTTCGGCAGCTTCCGCCCCAATGACACAAGTCTTACCTCTCCCCGTAAATCGCGCAAAAGAAAAGTAGATAAGTCAACGGCTGGAGGAGGAAGGTGCCCGGTGGCCCCCGGTCTTCAAAATCAAAATCGCAGCGGCTGCCGACGCAGATTGTACGCGGGTGCATAGGCGGTCTTTTCGCGAAGGATTTTGACAGCCAATTTGACAGCCACGGGCTTGGACAAAGGCGGATGAAGGGTACAGGGGCGGAAATAGGAACCCGCGATTTAGCTAGGTTTGGATGCGGGTGGACGCGATTCTATAGAACTTAAAATCCTCTGGAGCGAAAGTTCCGTGCGGGTTCGAGTCCCGCCCCCGGCATTGCGACTAAATGCGATTTCATTAGAAGGCACAAAAAAAACGGAGGCGGCCATGAGGGCCGCCCCCGCTGTACAAAACTCCGAAGTAAATGAAAATGCCGGCTACGGAGTGCTCTTCGCCGGCTTCGCTTCGTTGAACTTCAAAGTCATCTGGGCCACTCCTGCCGCGATGTTCAAGCCGTTCTGTCCTTCGATCGAGACCGGCTGCAACGCGATAGAGCTGTTCAAGCCCCCGATCAATACGTTGGCGCCCGCGCCGACTCCGACCGCTGCGCTGGCGGTCGCTCCGCCGTAATGACCCGCAAGTGCGCCTTGGCCGAGGTTGGTGGTCGGGGCGAGAACTGCCCACAAAATCACGCCCGACTGAAGGTATCCGATATCAGCGCCTAACTTCGTGATCGAACCCGTGTAATACTCGGTGTATCCCGGCTGCAGGGCATACGCGCACTCTAGCTTGCGCGACGAGCCGAAAATCCATCCCCATCCTGACGCGACGTGACAAGTCAGGTATCCTGCCCGAACGGTTGCCCCTCCGCTGGAGGCAGGTGCAGCTGCGGGCGCTGCGCCCTGGGCTCGTGCCGACGGTGCGCCCGCGGCCAGTGCCACCGCCAACCCCAATGCGATTACCATTCCTTGTGCTTTCGAATTCATTTTCTCCTCCGTGTGTGCTGAGGCTTTCCGTTCCGGCTGGCCGGACCCGTGGAAAACTCCTCACGTTGGTGTACCCGGTCGAAGATGCAAGCTCGCATATCTGCTTCTCCAAATGCAATACGGCCCGTCTGAGTTCGAGCAGCGGTACTTATCACTTGACTATGATCTTCTAATGCAGCACCATCCTGCGGTCTTTGCTGAAGCAAAAACCCCAGGAGAATCCAACGATGAGCCTCAAGACTATTCTCGCAAGTTTTACTGTAGCTTCGCTGTTGGTCTGCGCGCTTGGCCTCCACGAGCCGGCCTTGGCGCAGAGCCCGCCGACCTCGCAGAAGCAGCTCGACATCGCGGCCGCCCGCGCACAGCGCAAGGCGACGGTCGGCGCCAACATGAATCTGACCGCCGATGAAGCGACCAGGTTCTGGCCGGTTTACGACGCCTACGAAGCGAAGATGGATCGCATCGAAGACCGCCACGTCAAAGAGCTCAAAGAATTCGCGGCCAAGTACAATAATCTCACCGACGCCGATGCGAAGAAGAAGCTCGACGAGGTAATCGCCATCCAGCAGGCGCGGCTTGACGTGCAGAAAGAATTCATTCCGCAGTTCCGCGCCGTCGTCTCGCAAGTGAAGGTGACGCGGTTCTATCAAATCGACAACAAGATCCAGGCGTTGATCCAGTGCGACATCGCGCAATTGGTGCCGCTGGCGCAGTCGCCGGGCGAGGTTGCTCAATAGCCAATTAGTACGGAACCGGTGAACAAGCTCCGCCCGCAAGGTGCGCTGGGCGCCGAAATGAAGCGAGTGGCGGGAAGGCGGAAATCGACTCTCGCAGCCGCGATCGTCGGTGGCGCGATCGCGCTCGCGGCTGGATGCATGACGACGCAGGAGATCGATCAGACGCTCCCCCCGTACGCGTCCATCTCGGACGAAGCGCGTGATCCGGCCAGCGCGCCAACGCCCGCGCCGTCCGCAGGTTCATCTGGCGATTCCGGCGGCGTAATGAGCGCGATCGGAACTGCAATTATGTTTCCGTTTCACCTTATTGGTGAGGCGTTCGGATCGAACTCGAACTAAATATTTCGATTGCCCGAGCATCCGTTCGTGAACCCGCGAACATTCACTAGTCTCGAGACGCCGCGCGTGCGGCCAGAAGCCATACGATCGCCAGGCCGGCCACTGCAATCGCCGACCGGGTTAGAATCGCTCGCACGCTGAGCCGCCTGGTTAGTTTGCTGTAATTTCTTATCGCACGCTGTCTTCGCGTTGAACTTCGGGTTTGCAGACGGATTGTTGTTGGTGCGAGTCTAGAGCAGGGATCAAAATGGGAATCGCACCTTAGTGGTGCGGCCCGCCGAATATCGGAATAGCGGATTTGAGTCTGAGCGGATGGAACCGGCCTCGGCGCGGCTTTGCCGGTAGCGTGCGCGTGAGAATAAACATGACCGATGACGGTGCCCATTGAGACGATGAAGAGCGACGATAAGCAGCGAGAAACCCTCGCGATCCTGGTCGGCGGCGGTCCCGCTCCCGGAATCAACGGCGTGATCGCCTCGGCCGCCATTGAGGCTATCAAGTGCGGACTGCGCGTCGTGGGAATACGCGACGGTTATCGATGGCTCGTGGAAGGCGAGACCGGGCACGTCGTCGAACTCAAAATCGAGGAGGTCAGCAGGATCCACTTCACCGGTGGTTCGATCCTGCGCACCTCGCGCACCAATCCGGCCCGCGACGAAGCGAGCCTCGGGCGCGTGATCGATGCGCTGACGGTGCTTGGCGTTCGCTATCTGATCTGTATCGGCGGCGACGACACCACGTACGGTGCGGCGCGAATCGCCGAGCGCACCAGAGGCAGGATCGGCATCGTGACCGTGCCGAAAACGATCGACAACGATCTGCCGCTGCCCGAGAATGCGGCGACGTTCGGCTTCGAAACCGCTCGTGCCGTTGGCGCCAGCATCATCGAATCGCTGATGGAAGACGCCCGCACCACCAGCAGGTGGTACCTGACGATCTCGATGGGCCGGAAATCGGGATCCCTCGCGCTCGGTATGTGCAAGTCAGCCGGCGCTACGTTGGCGGTGATTCCCGAGGAATTTCGAGGCAAGAAGTTTGACCTCGCGCTGGTCGTCGACACTATCGTGGGCGCGATAATCAAGCGTCGCACCAGCGGCTACGACGACGGCGTCGCGGTCATCGCCGAAGGGATCGCGGAGCGCATGGATGTTGGCAGTCTGGCTTCGGCGGCGGATTCGCACGCCGACGCTTACGGCCACGTGCACATCGCGGACATCCCGCTGGGTATTGTCCTGCGCGATCGGGTGCGCGCGGCGCTCAAGCAACTCGGCATCGATGCTACCGTGCTCGCCAAGGACATCGGCTACGAGCTGCGCTGCGCGAAGCCGGTGCCATTCGACGTCGATTATACGCGAACGCTGGGCTACGGCGCGGTGCACCACCTGCTAAGCGGTGGCTCCGGTGTGCTGATTGCCGTCGCGGGCGGCCGCGTGACGCCAGTCAGTTTCGAGCAACTGCTCGACCCGAACACGGGCCGGATTCGGGTGCGGACAGTGGATGTCTCCACCGAGTCATACCAGGTGGCGCGCTCTTACATGATTCGGCTCGAGTTGCAGGACTTCGAAGAGCCGGCACTGTCGAGGCTCGCCGAGCATGCGAAGCTCTCAGCCGCGGCTTTCAAGGCGAGATTCCTGCCTTCGGTGCGTGCCACGACCGATGGGAGCTGATCCCTTTCGCCGGTTGGCCGCCATGATGGGGTCTGATGCAGGCGTACTGAGACTCGTCGCGCGAGTGATGTGCAGTTCGCCTGCAGCGCTGGAGATTGTGGCGCTCTGCCGCTATTACAATGATCGCGGCTTCACAGCGATGGGAACGGCGATGCCTCTGCGACACTACACCTGCCGCCTATTCGAACGCGAAATAAAGGATTTCTGAGCAGGCCGCCGCCTCTTCCCACCTCGGCACGCGCACATCAACCCCGGCTCAACTGCTCCACACGCCGAAGATCCATCGACCAAGGCAGCGCGGAGCGGCACCAGATTTGGCGCGTCGGCGTAGCTCGGCGCGCTGCTTGATGCCGCCGACGCGCAGCGAGTAGGTCGGCGGGTCGGTGATCGCCGCCGAATAAATCGGCGTGCCGCAGGCGGGGCAGAACGCGTGGGCGTGCTTGGTACCGCTGTCCGCGGTCTTGATGTAGATCTTCGGCTGCCCGGTGCGCAGGACGAACGTCTCGGCGGGCGCCTGGACATTGGCGCGATAAGCCGAACCCGTCAGCGTCTGGCAATCGGTGCAGTGGCAGATGGTGACCTTATCGGCGTCGACCACCGCCTCATAGGTGATCTGTCCGCAATGACACCGGCCCTCGATCTTCATGGCTGTTTCCTCCCTCGAAGCGCGATAGCTTCGACCACTCGGCCACTTCTGTGCGCGAGAGAAAGCGATTGTTCAACATCGATCGCGACCGGGCAAGCCAGTGAAGGAGTGAAAGAGTTGCTTGCGCTTAGCCGCGGATCAGGACGACAGGCCGGGGATTCATGGGGCTTCGATTGGGGCGTTGTCGATTCGGCTCTGTTTCCAGACCTCGGGGATGAACTCATGGTAGCGGATGGCGCCGTCACCAATCATGACCAAGACCGCCGCACCGCGCTGCTCGATCTTGCGTGCGGTGGTGCCGGGCAGGACCTTGTCGAGAATTCCCGAGTAGAGCTGATCGAAGTTATCGGCGGAACCTGCATTGCGGGAAGGTGAGCATCCAGAGCACGGTCAGCGATTTTCCCTTTTGTAGCGCGACGATCCGATCGCCCGCCCACTTGGTAGCCGCTTCCACGTACGGTGTTTGCTCGCCCATCGTGCGCTCGAGCATGATCTTGAGCATCAACTCGCCGAGCGTGTCCTCGTCGACCTTTTTCCAATCGCGCAGAACCTTCTCGTAGCCGGCGAGCTTGACGGTTTTGGCGGGAGTCGGATGGTCGAAGTAAAGCTCGGGATGCATGATCTGCTGCGTCGATAGCGGCGGCCCTTTGAAGAGGGCATTCACGCCATCCCAGCGTTTGCGATGGTAAGCTTCGGCGACGAAACGGGCTCCTTCGGTGTACTGAAAAATGAGGGGATAAGTCATCGCGCGTGGCTTACCTTCCATGCGACCCATGAATACAGGAACGATGTCCTGCAGATGGGTGTCGAAGTAGTCGATCGTCTGGTCATCGACTCGCCCGGTCACCACTGAAAATCCGGACAGGGTAGCATCGCCTTCGACGATTGCCTTGTAGGCGAGTTCGCGGTCGGTATCACCTTTGTACTTTTTTTGCGCGGCTTCGATGTCGAAATGCTGGTCCTGAAGAGCATGGGTCAGCTCGTGCCCCAGGGTACCCGCGGTTTCGAGCTTCTTCTGCTCCGTCACGACATTTCGATATCGCTCCGGCAGCGCGACCGCGATAGGCCGATCGATGACGACGATGTCCTTCTGACGGGGGTCGTAGAAGCCGGCTAGCTCGAGGGTTATATCGGCGAGGTCCTTGCGCTCGATCTTCATATCGGGCGGATAGAGACCGATCATCTTGCCCTCCTCGACCCCGGTGTCGATTTCCTCCTGGCTCATCTCCCGCGCGAACTCGGTTCTGAACCTGGATTCGGTCTCCGCGACGCTGAGATAGGACACCGGCACGTCGGCAGTGAGCTTGAGCCCGCGTATCTTCTGGACGCGAGCCTTCACCACCGCTGCCTCGTCGCCGCTCAACTCGGCGTCCTGCGAAGCAGCGAGGTTGCAGAAAAATGCGGCGACAACGCATGCGGATGCGATTATCGCGATGAACCGTCCAAGCCGGATTGCCCCCAAAATGAGCCCCGCTCCTCTTCAGTCGCCCTTCCTTAGCCGGGATTTCCATGGAAGGCAAACCGGCCGTGAAGAGGATTCAAAACCCGGGCGCGATTCTGGTACCATCGCAGCCTGTACAGACCGGGCAGCAGGGCTCCTTCGTTTTCGTCGTGCAGTACCTGGATACGACCGGCCCTGCGGCCTATCCGGGGCATTGCACAACCTAGCTGGCAGAAATTGCAATTCATGGTAACTCCAGCAATTATAGTTGTTGAATATGTTTAGAGTTGGGAGCTAAACAAAACATCGGGGACCTAGGGGACCCAAAGGAGCACTTACTTGGAGATCGATAGAATCGTTGCAGACTTGAAGAAGGAAAGGGACCGGCTTATCCGCGCGATCACGGCTTTGGCGGGCGCGGGAGCGGCGGCTGCTGGCAGGAGAGGCCGGCCCGCGGCTTCTAAGCCGGGCACCACGAAAAGAAAGAGACGCGGCGGTATCACCAAAGAAGGCAGAAAGCGGCTGTCGGAGCTTATGAAGAAGCGGTGGGCCGAGCGCAGAAAGAAAGGACTAACGAAACTTAGTAAATAGCGCTACGGCTGGATCGCCACCCGTCTCGAGGGTGCGGTTGATTCGCGACCGTCGCGTCCGCACAATCTTCAGATGGCGAATTCAGTACAGCACGCGTTCGATCTTGCGGCGGAGGACTACGACCGCACGCGGCGCCGGCTGGTGCCGGGATTCGACGACTTCTATCGCGCGGCGATCGATTTGATTCGGTTTCCGCACGACAGCCAGCTCAAGGTTCTCGATCTCGGCGCCGGCACGGGCTTGATGGCGGCGTTCATCGCGTACAGTTTCCCGCAGGCGCGAATCACGATGGTGGACATCTCGAGCGAGATGCTCGAGCGGGCGCGTGCGCGCTTCGAATTGGGCGGCGAGCGCTTCCGCTTCGAGGTCTCCGACTACGGCGTTGACCCGATCCAGGAAAAATACGACGCCGTAGTTTCGGCGCTGTCGATTCATCACCTGAGCGACGACCAAAAGCGCTCGTTGTTCGATCGAATCCATGGCGCGCTCAACGACGGCGGCGTATTCGTCAACGCCGAGCAGTTTCGCGGCGCGACCCCGCAGCGGCACCGTTTTCATCAGGAGCGATGGATGACGCGGGTGCGCGAATTGGGCGTGGACGATCGCGACCTGGCGGCGGCGCTCGACCGCATGAAGTTCGATCGCGCGGCGACGCTCGAGGATCAGCTCGAATGGCTGCGCGAGGCGGGGTTCCGCGATATCGATTGCGCGTACAAGAATCTGATCTTCGCCGTTTACTGCGGCATCAAGTAGCGAAGAACGGCGTCCGTCATCTGTTGGCGCCGCTCAGGATTCGAATCGCATGGTCGGCTGCCGCGAAAAATGCCGGGTCCGGATTGAACGCATGCTCGCGTAGGCAAACCTCGGTGAATTTGATCGCGTGCTCATCGCCGCATGCGATCGCACGCTCGATAAGTCCATCTTCGTCTGAGACTTTGACCTCATCGATTTCAATGCGCCCCAGGTCTGCCCGCGTGCCGAAAGTTGCGTACATCGCGGCAGCCGCTTGCCACCCGTATGCCAGCGCGGCGTGCGCAGTTGTATCACGCAGGTATGGAAGGAGAAGGCGCAGGGCGGACGGTCCGGTAACTGCGTGGACGAACGCGATGGTCGTGTAAGAGTTGCGGGCGTTGGCAAGAAAGACGCGCGCAAAAGTAGCGGTCAGGTCGGAAATGAATGCGCATGCGTCGCCGGTGGGATCGACTGCGTCCAGCGTATCCTTGAACGGCTCGAAGGAATCGAGTTGTGCGAGCGCGTCGGTAAGCGCGCCTAAATTGCGGCGGCGCATCTCGGGTGGAATCATCTGCACGTGAGCGATTGCCTTTGACGGCATCGCGCGAACGGTACTATCCCGATGCCGGCCAGCGGCAAGCGGCATGTAATCGGCGGCCCAATAGGCGAGTCCGTCGGCCAGTTCGCGTCGGCGCGCGGGAGTATCTTCGAGAGCGAGCGCCCGAGTTGCGTGGCCGGTGCGAATCACGCCGTGCGTCGCGGCCGCCATCAGACCCGGCGCGAGCCGCGCGGTCCACTTGTCGAGCACGGCTGGCCACGGTCGTTCCTCGAGTTCATTGCGGAAGAACTCGAACCAATCCTCGGTGCGGCGGACGTCGCCGAGCGCGGCGTGCCAATTGTCGTCCGTCAGCCGTGCAACCCGGTCAGGACGCGGTGCGAGCCGGCGGCGGTAGCTTTCGAACCACGGCATCACGGCGTCGCCGCGGCCTATCGCACACATCGCTTCGATCGCCATCGGGGCGTGATTGGAGAGGCCATTGTTCAGGTCGGGGCCCATTGGCGCCATGATTTCGAGCGTTTCATCGAGGGCAGAATAATCGGCCGGATTCATTTTTCACCTCCATCGATGCGGCCCCCCGCGCCTCCGATAATTGGTAAAGTACTCGCTTTATATATTAAGTCAAGTACTAGCTTGATTAATATTTCGCGGCGAGTAGCATGTCATTTCATGAAGCACGATGCGCGCGCGGAGGAGGGTGTTCTGTACCAGCTCAAAACTCGCGGACCGCAAACCGCGGCGCAGGCAGCGCGCCGCCTGAGAGTGACAGCGATGGCCGTTCGTCAGCATCTGTATCGCCTGAAGCTGGCCGGCCTTGTCGAGTTCAGCGACGAGCGGCGCAAGGTGGGGCGGCCGGCGCGCGTATGGAGATTGACGAGCGCCGCGGCCGAGCGCTTTCCAGACACGCACGGCGACCTGACGGTTGAAATCATCGCTGCAGTCCGCGCTACCTTCGGCGAGGCGGGGATGGACAAGCTGCTGCGCGAGAGAACGCGCCGCCAGCTGGAAGAATATCGCGCGCGGCTTCGCCCGGCGGGAACTTCAAGTCTTACCGTTCATACAGCTCGTCCCTGGTCCACGACCGGCCCTCCGTGCCGCTTCCCGCCCCGGCACCCTTGGTTGCCGTGAAGAATTCCGCTACCCCTTCGGCGGCGGAAGAACGGCCTGCCAGTTGCCTGAGATACTCCCGTACCAGGGCGTTGACCGAATTTCCCCGCTCCAGGGCCTTGATGCGAGCCATCCTGAGGATGTCATCATCGACGGTCAGCGTAAGGTTAGTCATCGCGCACCTCCGTGTTACACATAATCAGTGTGGCACTTATCCAGTGGATTAGCGTACCTGGACCGGCCGACATGCTTGAGAGGGTGATGGATGAGACGCCACCAGGCTGGTATGGGCCCGACTTGCTTGGTGGAGGCGGTCACCACGAACCGTTCGGAGTGGATGGATCGGGCGGTACTCAGATCATCGCTGTGACGGGACGTGCCGCGAGAGCTTGACGTGAAGACCGTCAAGCCGCTGCTGGACCGCCTGACCGGCGCGCCGGTCAGGCGGTCCAGCAGCGCGAGACTTACAGCGTCAGATGAGCAGTACGAGGTCCGCGTCGTCGAAGACGCCTTCGCGGGTGCCGGGCTGAGCCTGCCCGCCGAATGGGAGTGGTCGCGCTCATCCGACTTACCGGCGGCGCGGGGCGGGTCCAGCCGAGGACTTGCGACGAACCGGAACGTGCGCTCGATGCCGGAGCGGTGCAAGGTGAACCCGGGCGTCGGCTTCAAGCAGGCGGCGCCGGGAGGCTTCAAGGTCACGCTTCGAGGGTTCTGGCCAGCCGCGATACGCACTCACGCTTCAGCCGTTCAGCCTGGGTCGCTTCAAGTTCGACGAACAGCACGCGCGCCCCGCGCTCGCGGAACGGCCTCGCGTATTCGTCGACGAACGCCTGATCCTCGGGCACGTCGAACGCCCAGGCAAAGTCGCCGAGGCCGTCGGAGTGCGCGGCCACGGTGCGGCAGATCGCGCGGCGGGCCCGCGAGCATGCGCGGCCCGGTGGCCGCGGGTGCGGGTGAGCCAGTCGGAGCGGCAAGCCGTGATGGAGCGGTTCCTGGCCGCGCTGCGAACCGGGCGGTTGCAGGACCTGATGGAGGTCATGGCGCCGGACGTGGTCCTCATCGCCGACGGCGGCGGGCTCGCGGCCGCCGTGCTGGCCCCTGTGGCTCAACGGGCGCCCGCGGGCCGGATCGAGGTCGCCGGCGAGTCGGCCGCCGTGAGCCTCGTGGTAGAGGACCGGCGGGTCACCCGATGGCGGGGCTACAGCAGCACGAAGTCGCCCTCGCTGATTACCTGCACGCCGAGCGCGCGGCGGGCCTTGTCCGGATCGTCGACGCAGATCACGGCGAAGAACAGGTCATCGGAGACGCGGACCGGTATAGCAGGTCGGCGTCGAGCCGGCGGCGGCGAGCTTGCGGAACGTGGCGGCGCCAGCGCCGGGCTCATTTTCCATCCTATGGTCAGCGCCGGACGCCTGCGTACCCGATGCGGGCGTCGGCCAGCGCTGTCTCGGCGCTGGCCTCGTCATCGGCGATGAACGCCACCGTGCCGTCTTCCCCGCAGGTGGTCGCGCACAGCATCAGGTTGACGTGGTGGCCCGCCATCGCCTCGCACAGCCGGGCAAGCCGCCGGGCTGGTTCTTCAGCTCCACGGTGAACACGCTCATCTGGCACTCCCGGTCCGCGGCGCAGGCACGGCTCGTACTAATTTCGTACTAATTAGTGCGAGCCTATTCGCGATATGCAGGCACGGTTTGCCCTGATCTTACGCCGGCCGGGTCACGGCACCAGCCGCGGCACAGCGGCCCGGCCCGCTGGATGATGCGTCACCGGGCCCCCGTGGCCGCTGCGGTGCCCGCTGGTGCTGCTCCGCCATACCGGCGCCGTGCGGCGCGAACTAGTCCGGCTCCGGCTATCGCTGGCTGGTTACGACCATCAATCACATTATGTCCGCCTTGCTGGCCGGCAAGTCCCGGCGTCGACGATGCCGACATCTACGAATTCCTGGACGAGCACGCCCGCGAGTGACCCGCGCCCGGACCGATGTCACCCTTGAGTAACCCATGGCGGAGGGACCATGGGCGGCGGCCCGCACGGCACAGGGTTCTCGCTCGAGCTCGGCGATGACCTGATCGCGACGCGGGACTGGCTATATGAGTTCGCGGCGTCGGTGATCCGGCCGGCCGCCGCGGAGTGGGACGAACGGGAGCAAACCCCGTGGCCGGTGCTCGAGGAGGCGGCCAAGATCGGGCTGTACTCGCTGGATTTTTGCTCAACGGGCTGAAGACCTGGGCCACCAACGGCGGCATCGCCGACGTGCACGTGGTGGTGGCGTCGGTGGACCCGGCCCTGAGGTCGCGCGGGCAGGCGAGCTTCATCGTGCCGCCCGGCACGCCCGGTCTTTCCATCGGACAGAAAACCCGCAAGCACGGCATCAGGGCCTCGCACACCGCCGACGTCGTGCTGTCCGACGTCCGGGTGCCCGGCCGGTGCGTGGTCGGCGGCCGGGAACGGCTGGAGGAGCGGCTGGCGCGGGTCCGCGAGGGCGGCCGCGGCGGCGAGCAGGCCGCCATGAAGACGTTCGAGGCGTCGCGGCCCGGGTGGCGGCGATGGCCGGCGTGGCGCGCGCGGCGGCGGAGTACGCGACTGAGTACGCACGCACCCGGGTTCAGTTCGGCCGCCCATCGGGCAGAACCAGGCGATCGCCTTCATGCTCGCCGACATGCCCCTCGGTCGACGCGGCCCGCCTGCTGACCTGGCGCGGGCCTGGATGGCCCGGCAGGGCAAGCCGTTCGCTCATGCGGAGGATCGATGTCGAAGCTGGTCGCGGGGGAGACCGCGGTCCGGGTCACCGAGCAGGCCATCCAGGTTCTCGGCGGCAACGGGTACACCCGGGAGTACCCCGTGGAACGCTGGCACCGGGACGCCAAGATATTCACGATTCGAGGGCACCTCGGAGATCCAGCGATGATCATCGGCCGCGCCGTCACCGGGCTCGACGTGCGATAGTCCTGACCTGCGATTTTTATGCGGTGCGGCGGGATGCGCGGGCCGCGTGCGGCATCTGGAGGTCGCCGCGACGCCGATGCGTTTTGCCGGTCATTCCCGGTCGTTTCCGGACCGCGCGCTGGCTGTTTGGCAACAGCATCCGCCACAGCGGCTCGGGTGCTCCCGGCGAGATGATCACGGTCGCGGTCAAGATGGGGGACGGGGGTTGTTCGGGTCGAAGGAACCGAACCGGAGCGGACCTGGGATGCCAGAGCCGGGCTCTGCCGAGGACCTGGTTCGAGCTATCGCCTAGCTGAAATCGTCCCCCGGCGATGTACCTGCCATGGGCCTGGCTTGTACCTCGCAGGTAAAGAGCACCGATGCCTGCCCGCTGCGGCGCAGGTCGTCAGGATTGGCTGCCTGGCCACGTCACCGCCTGCGTGAAGACGCGGTCAGGCGGGCTGCCACAGCTCGACCCTGTTGCCCTCGGGATCGGTGACCGAGCCGAACCGGCCGACACCCTCCATGTCCTGCGTCTCTTTAGCCACGTCCGCTCCCTTGGCGCGCAGTTGCGCGAGGATCGCATCCAGGTTGCGGACCCGGAAGTTGAGCATGGCCTGCTGGGCGCGGGACCCGAAGTAGCCGGTCTCGGACTCGAACGTCGCGAACACCGTCAGCCCGGCTTCCTGACGCCACAGGCCGTTCTCATCGGCGTCCGGCCCAGGCAATCGCGATACCACGCGCCCAGGGCCGCCGGGTCGGCGGCCCGGATTAACTACCCGCCGATTCCGAGCACACGTTCCATGCCGCTATCTTGCCAGGACGGCGATCGGCGGGCTGGCACCACACCATCGCCCGCTTCACCCTTTCCGCAGCTCTGTCACTGCGAGGCAAACGGGCCGCTGGACGTCGCCACAGATGGAAAGCGAGACGCTGCCAGTCATCGACGTTCGATCTACGGCCGGCTGCCCGCGCGCCGGGTCGGGCATTGGCCAGCTGCCAGCCGCTAGCGCCGAGCTTATAGTGAATCTGTGGGGCTGCGTCGCCTGTCGATCCCGGGCTGCATCGGCTGCGGAGCGATGAGGCAGTATGAGAGCTGCGAGGGGGCCTGCTCCGAGCGCAGGCTCGAGCTCGTCAGCGGCAGCGATTACGACGAGCTAACGGCGGTCGCGGCGGCCTGCCGTGTTCGTATCGAGGGGTTCGGGGCTGTCGTCGGGGAGCTGGCGCGCACAGAGCCCGGCCCGGGCGAGGTGCGGGTCGCGTATGCGGCGCTTCAGCAGTCGGCGCGTTCGGCGCTGCGGCGCTGCAGGCCCGCAGCTGGGGGCCGCGGTGATGAGCTGCTTTCACCTGCGGACACGGTGATCGTCTGGCGCTGCGAAGATTGCGGGGGCGTTGATGCTCCGCAGGAGTGTATCGATGTGTGTATCTGGGGTCCGGCCGACTGGGTGGACGCGGCCTTATATGAGTCGCAGCGGTCGCGGGCCGCCGTGGATCGCGAGGTTGAGCAGTCGCTGGCTGGGCTGCTTCGCAGGTTCGCGTCCGCTACGCCGCGTGACGGGCAATGGGAACGAAGCTGGCGTGCCTTTCAATCGCAGGCGCGCCTCGCTCTTCGGTCACGGGAATCACGCCGCGTTGCGGACGAGATGGCCATCGGGCAGGCTCAAACCGATCGATGACGCTGCTGCTTTGCTAGCGCCTGGCATCCGCTCACCCTCGCCGCGCCCCAGGCCAGTAGTCGTCAGATGAGCAGAACAGCCACGGTTGTGGTCCCGGAACATGCCTGACGCCTTCAGCCCCGCGAGGCAGTGAGCTGACAGGACTCCGGCCCGCCGCCCGGGACGGCCACCATGCTCCGGGATGTTCGATACGATCTTGCAGACGGCGGGAGCGCATTTGCGGAAAGGGCTCACCTTCCGCGCGGAAGGTCAGCTGAGCCCGATGAGCGGAATGCGCCGGCGGCCAGGCGCTGCTCTTCGGGCGGTCATCGCCTCGCAGATTGGATGTGTCGCAGGACATGCAGAAGTTCTCACTGGAAGCTCTGGGTCATCAGCTGCTGGAACGGGCCGCCGCCGCGGGTGGAGGTCACACCGCGGATACGGTCGTCGGTGGTCATGAGCGGATACTGCGCCAGACGGTCATTGCGATGCTCAAGGGCGCCGTCCTCGCCGAGCATGAGAACCCGGGCGAGGCAACTGTGTACGTCCTGCGCGGACGAGTGCGGTTGTCGGCCGGGGACGTGTCCTGGGAGGGGCGGCCCGGTGATCTGCTGGTCGTGCCGGACGCGCGGCACAGCCTGGAGGCGCTGGAGGACTCGGCGGTGCTGCTGACGGTCGCTATGCGGCGGTGACCGCATCCCGGGCGCAGCAGGCCGTTTCGCTGCTGGCTGCTCGGGGACTGCCCTTGCGCAGGGTGACAGTCACGAACAGCCACGGGCGCCGCGTGGCTAGTTGGGCTCACTCAGCCTCCCAGCAGGACGCGAAGGACAGTGCGGCGAGGCGCTGGCGCGGGTCACGGCGCCGAAGACGGCAAGCCTGGCGGTGCTGTGCGAGCAGGCGGTCAAGAAGGCCGTGATACCCGACACCAGTACCCCGGCGAGCTTGGCGACGAGTGTCCGGGACTTCCCGGTGATCTTGTCCTGCCCGGCGGCGATGTTCCAGATGCCGGTGGCCACCAGAACGGCAAAGCCGGGCCGGGCCGGACTGGTGGAACCGGCGGGCCGCAGCACGCGGTACCTGGGCTCCGAGGCGGCGGAGCATGGGTATCAGCGTGGGTTGGCCGCCGGATCAGATGCTGGCCGTGCGGGAAGGGGAGCAGGCAGGCTGACGAGGGTCCCTTGGAGTCTCTCAGGACTGGCCCAGCGTGTCGGCTTGATTACGGCGTTGATGCCCTGACCACGGCTGATGCTCGAGGTACACGCGCTTCGTACTGCGGCAATAGTAACTTCGCTTCACGATAGAGTGTTGGGCAGGAATATCTCTGGTGGCACCCGCCGACCGTCAGGCGGCTAAATTACAGGGACGTCAATCTTCAAGGCAGGGTCGGGATAGTGACAATGACTCGGCTAACCCAACAGGACTTCGAGAGACTCTTGGAGTTCCGCGTCTCTCCGGCGCTTTCAGCACGGGAGCGAAGAACAGGCGCAGGCCGCGGGCCTGCCCCATGCTCAGCATCAGCTGCTCGCGGCGATTAAGGGACACCCGGGAGACAGGCCTCCCACCGTAAGCGATCTTGCCGGCTACCTGCTGCGGCCGCACAGCAGGTGGAGCTGTTGACCGCGCCGGGGCCGCCGGACTGGTTGGGCGGACACCAGATCCAGACGATGGCCTCGTCGTTCGTCTCCGCTTGACCAGGGCCGGTGACCGCATATTGCAGCAGCTGACACGGGCTCAACTGGACCGTCTGCACGAACTCGCCGCCGTCCTTGACGAGCTGTGACGCGCACGACGGCGCTAGTTCCAGCGCTGGGGGACGGTCCTGATCAACGGCTACGTCCAATCGTGGTATTTGGTCGCAGCACTCCAAGCACCGGTCTGGGCATCACGCGCAACTGTTCGCAGCGAGGCTTAGGTCCGCCGGCGCTGAAGTTCTGGCGGCTTACGCAGGGCTCCAAGCAGTGCCACTCGCGAATCCGGCACCCAGGCCGCTAGCTTGCCCTCTGACCGCCTCGGTAAATCTATTTCGTGTTACGATATAAATGCCATGGTAAAGCGCCGCGACGGCGAGCCGTTGGGTGATGGCGGTGCCATCCGGGAGGACTGGGGCCGGGGCCAGGGATGGAGGTGCCAGGCGATGGGCCTCAGCGAACGTGAGCAGCAGGCCCTGGACTCGATCGAGGACGGGCTCGCCGGCTCTGACCCCAACTGGCGTCCCTGCTAGCCATGTTCACCCGGCTAACCGCCGGTGATGCGTTGCCTGCGCGCGAGAAATATGGACGTGCCTCGCCGGCCAGGCGCTTGCCGACGATATCGCTGCTGGACATAGGATCCCGCCGCCGGCGCCGACCTCGCACGGGCTTGCGCTGGCGGCTGGCATGGCCGCTGCTATGGCTGGTGGTATCGATTGCGCTGATCGCGCTGATTGCCTGCACTAGCAGCGGCGGCGGCGGCGACAGACGTGCTATGGCTGGGCGGTGTAGCATCCACCGGGCAGCCGCCCGCACGCGCCGGGCACGCAGCCGCGGCGGGGGGGCCCGCCACGAGCTGTCAGACGAAAGGGCGGCGGGTGACGAGGCCCTGCCTACATCGCTGCCGAGCCACAGATCGAAGTGACTGCCGATACCGAGGTAATCGGCGACGTCATCGCCGGCCAGTCGCAGCGTCGCCAGGACGCTGGGGCTACCGGCGCGGAACGGCCCGTCGTCGTCCAGCTGACCAGGGCAGTGAAAACCTGACTGCTCCCAGATCCTTCGCTCCGGCCTCGCAGCACCATGCGGTGCGGCGCGGATTCCACTTCGCATACGGGTCGCCGTCACCACCCGCGTACAGCGTTACCAGGGCTTGGAACTTGTATCGCTTCACGCTGGCCATCTCCCTTCGGAAATCCACCGACGTATCCGAATCGCGGCATCAATCCATATCGTATCACGATATAGATCGGCTACGGGCAGACGTCATGACAGGCCGGTGTCCCCAGCTCGTCTCTGAACCCGTCGGCGTTGACATCGCGGATCACGTCCCGCACCCGGTCCTCGGTGGTGAACGCGACCCTCGCGATCGCCGCCGCGTCCATGCCCTGGGCGGACAGCAGCACCATCTAGGCCCGCCGCCAGGTCACCACCGACCCGCCGCCCCGGCGGATGATCCGCACCAGCTGCTGGCCCTATCATCATCGATCTCACGCACCCGGAGCGGTCCTGTCACCAGGCGAGTCCCGGCGATCGCGCTCCCGGTGGAAACCGGTGAAGCGCGGAAGACCGAAGTGCTCGATTACCCGCTCGGCGACCTCGCCGGGCGTCAAGAGTGTGTTGCTGATACGCAGGTAGTCCTGGCGCTCGTCGAACTTCCCGCCGGAATTGAGCTGGTACCGTGCGTCGGCTTCGAGCAGGCGGCGCCGGGAGGCCTCGAGGTCACGCTTCGAGGGTTTCTCGGCCAGCCGCGATACGCACGCATTACGCTTCAGCCGTTCAGCCTGGGTCGCTTCAAGTTCGACGAACAGCACGCGCGCCCCGCGCTCGCGGAACGGCCTCGCGTACTCGTCGACGAACGCCTGATCCTCGGGCACGTCGAACGCCCAGGCAAAGGTGAAGACCAGGCCTGGCAGGTCGCTGGCTGCGACCTCCTCGATGACCCGGCGGCGGATCTCTTCGTTCAGGCGGCCGAACGCCGGGGTGCCGTAGTCGAAGTAGCGCAGCGCGAGCTCGATGGAGATGTGGTTATGAAACAACCGCAGGCCGGTGCGCTCTGTGATCGCCTGCCCGACGGACATCTTGCCCACCGCCGGCGGGCCGACAACGAACAGAAGCAGGGGCGGAGCGGATCCTCCATGGCTGGACAGTAGGCCAGCAAGACCGCTGAGCGTCAACGCATTTTGCTACCCGCTGCGAGTCACCTGCTGCGTATGTCCTCGTGACTGGCCTGGTCCGGTGGGCTTCCCTGCTCGTCAGCCAGGTCTGCACCGCGGTCATCCAGCGGGGCGCCGATATCCCAGGCCGACCCCTCGACGGCGGGCAGGCCTCCGATGATCGGAGCGACCGAGCCGTCCTCGCTGGCGGCCTCGCCCGTTACCGTGAGGTACCCGGGATCGTCGGCGGGTCGGGAATGTCCGGCTCTTTCTGGCGCGACAGGGGCGGCTCCTCCTCGGGCGGCGTTGATCCGGTCGGGATCGTTGTCGGTGATGTTGCCATCTCCTTGGGCGAGCACATTCACGGTCCGGCGCAGAAGCGTTGGCCTATCCTGCCCCGCAGGGGCGGGACAAGACGGAGCTGCGGCCGACCCAACGGCAACTCGGGCTACCCCGGAGCGCGGCTCCTAACCGAGCCCTTCCTACCGTGGATGTATGAGTTCATGGGGCAACCTGCCGGCTGCGCTGCCGCCGCACGGCACAGTGCTGGCCTGGGCGCGAGGCTGCCGGTGCGAAGAGTGCGAACGCGAGTACCAGCGTTTCGTGTCCGAACTGGCATTGCGAGGGCCGCTGAGGCTTGCCGCTCAGCCGGAGCCCCGCAAGCTGGATGCCGACACCCTCGCCCGGCTGGAACCGGCGGTGAGCCAGTCTGAGTGCCCCGTGTGCGGCGCGCTGCGCCATCAGCGGTGCCGCAACCTGGCGTTCCCCAGCATTTCGCGCCGACTCATCCTGAGCGCAGAAGCGGCCCGTGACCGGGGTCCAAGGACCGGCGGCCACCGGCAGCCGAAGCGGCGCGAGGGGTCTTGACCTGTTCAAGTCCCATCCTGAGGGTGGCTGGCCATCTATGCGCGGTGGCGGTGGTTGTCACTGCTCACGCTGCGTGACCGATCTTCGTCCTGAAGCGCGGCCGCTACGTGTGCCCGGTCGCCGGCTGGGGGATGGCGGGGCTCACAGCAGCACGAAGTCGCCCTCGCTGATTACCTGCACGCCGAGCGCGCGGCGGGCCTTGTCCGGATCGTCGACGCAGATCACGGCGAAGAACAGGTCATCGGAGACGCGGACCGGTACCAGCCGCTGGCCTCGTCATCGGCGATGAACGCCACCGTGCCGTCTTCCCCGCAGGTGGTCGCGCACAGGATCAGGTTGACGTGGTGGCCGGCCATCGCCTCGCACAGCCGGGCAAGCTCGCCGGGCTGGTTCTTCAGTTCCACGGTGAACACGCTCATCTGGCACTCCCCGGTCCGCGGCGCAGGGACGGCTCGTACTAATTTCGTACTAATTAGTGCGAGCCTATCTCGCCTTGATGCAGGCACGGCTTGCCCTGGTCTTACGCCAGCCGAGGCACAGCGGCCCGGCCCCGCTGGATGATGCGTCACCGGGCCCCGGCGGTCGCTGCGGTGCCCACTGGTGCTTATGATCCATGTCCAAGCTGGTCGCGGGGGAGACCGCGGTCCGGGTCACCGAGCAGGCCATCCAGGTCCTCGGCGGCAACGGGTACACCCGGGAGTACCCCGTGGAACGCTGGCACCGGGACGCCAAGATCTTCACGATCTTCGAGGGCACCTCCGAGATCCAGCGCATGATCATCGGCCGCGCCGTCACCGGGCTCGACGTGCGATAGTCCTGACCTGCTGAAACATGCCCCGGGGCCGAGACTGGCCTAGGAAGATCCGACAGCCGGAACGTGCGCTCGCTAATCACGGCACGGGCGCGGTCGTGGGAACAAGGCGGCATATGGGTAACGACAAGCACGCCCCGCCACCGGGGGTCTGCGCGTCGCGCGGATGGCGGCGCTAAGGTTGGCCAATGCCCCGGTTTGGCCGCGATGGTAAGCGCATCGTCCAGCGCATGCCGGAACCCGGACCGCCGGGGGAACTGCCGGGGGCTATCGACGGGCTGGCCGCCAGCTTCCGTGAGCTGAACGAGAAGCGCGACCGCCTGGAAGGCGATGTAGACAAGCTCCGGCGTCGTCTCGCGGAAGCCGAGGGTGAGCTTGATCAGCTCCAGCACTCCTGGTGGCCGTCGCAACTCGACACGAAGCAGCGGCTGGAGCAGTACCGGGATAAGCTCCGCGCCCATCTCGGCGCCGTCAGCAGCGAGCTGGACGTGACCAAGGCCAGCATCCCGCGGCCCGGGCCGCACTGGTCAGGCACTATGCGGTAGCTCAGGCCTCACGGCGGCCGGTGGAAGCCCTCATCGTGCCCTGTCCGGCCTGCGGGCAGCCGTCGGTTCCTCATAGGGTGGGGGCGGTCGGCAGAGGCTGGCGCAAAGGCTGGTATGAGTGTCCCGCCGATGAATGTGATGCCGCCTGGTCGGCCAAGTGGTCAGGTGGAGTACACCCCGCCGTCAGGATGGTAGGTCTGTTAATCCTCCACCGGGCTCGACGTCCGGTCGCCCTGACCTGCGGTCGCCGTCATTGCCTGAACCTGCTCAGCGGGTTGTCCGTCCGAGCAGCTTGTCGATGCTGCGGCGTTCACGCTTGGTCCGCAGGCCCGTGCCGCGTTCGCGGCGGGCCACCGGGGTAGCTGTCTCCGGTGGTGGAGGGGGCGGGCTGTGGTCGATGTAGCACTCGGCGGCCGCGGGCGCGCCGACTCGCCTGCTGATGACCCGCGTGACGACCACTATGCGTTCGCGTCCGTCCTGGCGGAGCCGGATCTCGTCGCCGGCCCGGACCAGGTGTGCGGGTTTACGCGTGCCGCGTTGACCCGGACGTGCCCGGCCTTGCAGGCACTGGAGGCGGCTGAGCGCGTCTTGGCCAGCCGCACCGACCAGATCCAGCTGTCCACCCGCCCAGTCGGATCATCCGCCACCTAGAAACTGTAATGCGGCCCGCACTGTCCCCGGCCCGCACTGTCCCCGGCCCGCACTGTCCCCGGCCCGCACTGTCCCCGGCCTGGCGGCCGAGTCGGCTCCTGACCACTGGATGACCACCTGAGGTGGTGTCAGGCAGCGGGCCAGGGCGCCTGGATCAGGCGCTCGATGTCTTCGCCAAACGGACGGTCGCCATCGATCGGGCCGATGATCACCGCTAGCCAGTCCAGCAGCGCCCGGCAGCGGGCCGGCGGCGGACGTTCAGAGAGCGCCGCCGCCTGGTACCGGCCAGCACTCACACGCGGTGACCGCGCGGGCGTGACGCAATGCGATGCGGAGTTTGTCGGCGGCCTCCCAGCCGAACGACTGCACGTCCTCCTGGCCGCCGGATGTCTCGATCAGGCCCACCGCGGTCGCGGCGGCCAGCCGCCTCATGGCATGGACCTCTCCGCCGGCCCGCTTGTGGACTGGCGTCAGGCCCGCCTGCGGGCCCGGCTCGCGGGCAAGCTGGGCAGGCAGCCCGGTGACCGCGGATCCATCAGCCGGTGCAGGCGGGCCGCCGCCACCTCCGCCGCGTGACCCAACGCCGCCGTGAGCAGATCGCAGTGCGCGGACAGGTCGATTCCGTGGAATCCGGCGGTACTGATGAACCGCCCGTCGAGATAGGCGGGGGAGTCGGTGACCCCGGTCAGGGCGCGGCAGGTGGCGGCCTCGAGCTGGGCGGCGGCGCGGTGCACCTGGGTGAGTACCGGTCCGGCCACCCGGAACGACACTGGCGCTTGCAGGCACCGCGGCGATGGCTCGTCGCCCGCGGCCGCGCGGAGCCCGGCCGAGCACCGCAGCCAGCAGGTCGTCACCGCGCCCGCATTCGGCGCGATAGGGATCGCGCGGCGCCCGGGCCACGACGATTGACAGCGCCGCGGCCGCCTCCATCAGCGAGGTAAGCGCGGCGGCCTCGCCGAGGCGGAGCACGGACAGCCCGGTGGCCCCGGGCACTCCCTGGATGAGGGCGATGCCCTCCTTCGGGCCGAGGCTGAACTCGGTCAGCCCGTGGCTGCTCAGCGCCTGGTCGGCGGGAATCAGCGCGTCGCCAGGCCCGAGCACCCGGCCGATGCCGACCAGGGGCCCGAACGCGTCGCGAGCTGGATGATCTCGCCCGCGGCGGCCGCGCCCGCGCGGGGCACGGCCAGGACGATGTCGTAGTTGAGGAAGTGGCAGCCGCTGGCAGAGGTCGGCCGACACGGCGGCGTCGCCGGACAGGAAGGTCAGCAGCCGGACGGTGATGATCGCCCGGATATAGGGCGGGCTCAGCCACGGCGGACCGCCCGTGGCCCGCGCCAGCAGCAGGTTGC
>CAWCTG010000030.1:100000-298398 GCA_963798375.1 Binataceae bacterium (SeqCode) | reverse complement strand
GCGGGCTCGACTGGAATAATTGGAGGGAAAAGGCTCTCGATAAAAGCGGTGGCCGGCGTCAACCTGGAGATTCAGCCCGGCGAGACACTGGGATTGGTCGGAGAGTCGGGCTCGGGCAAATCGACGCTTGGACGGCTGATCCTGAAACTCCTCGAGCCGACCGGAGGCGCGGTCTATTTCGACGGCCGCGATCTCTCGACGCTTGGCCGCGCGGAGCTTCGTGCTCTGCGCCGCCAGATGCAGCTGGTCTTTCAGGATCCGTACGCGTCGCTGAACCCGCGGATGCGCGTGAGATCGATCGTCGGCGAAGGAATCGAGATTCACAAACTCGCGCGCGGGGCGGAAAAGGAGCGGCGAATCGTCGAGCTGCTCGCGATGGTCGGGATGAGCGCTGACGCGATGGACCGTTTGCCCCACGAGTTCTCGGGCGGACAGCGCCAGCGAATCGGGATCGCGCGGGCGCTCGCGGTGAATCCGCGCTTCCTGGTGCTTGACGAGCCGGTCTCGGCGCTCGACGTCTCGATCCAGGCGCAAATAATCAATCTGCTGCAGGACCTGCAGGAGAAGCTGAAACTCACCTACCTGTTCATCGCGCACGATCTGCGCGTGGTCGAGCACATCAGCAATCGCGTCGCGATCATGTACCTCGGCAAGATTGTCGAAACCGCATCGCGCGACGAGATCTACCTGAACCCGCGGCATCCCTACACGCGCGCGCTGCTCTCGGCGATTCCGACTATCGACACCGCCCACCGGCCGGAGCGAATCAAACTGCCCGGCGAAATGCCGAGTCCGATGAATCCGCCACCGGGCTGCAGCTTCCATCCAAGATGCCCTTATGCGAAAGATGTGTGCAGCAGCGTCGAACCGAAATTGGAGACCGGGCGCGGCGGGCACGCGGTGGCCTGTCACGTATTCCCGGCCCCGTAGTGAATGGATTCAACGCAGATCCCGCAGGATGCAGGCGCGGCGTGGGCCGAAGCGCGCACGCGCGTCGCGGTCGGCCGCAACGTCAATGTCTCGGGCAAACTGATCTTTCATGAACCGGTCAGAATCGAGGGCCGTTTCCGCGGCGAGGTTCGCTCGGTCGAGTTGGTCGTGGTCGGCGAAGAAGGAATGATCGAGGGCAAGGTCTTCGCGCCGCGACTGCTCATAATGGGCGAGTTGCGCGGAGACGTCGTCGGATGCGAGCGCGTGGTGCTGGGGCCGCGCGCCAAGTTCTTCGGCAATATCGAGACGCGCAACTTGACGGTATCCGAAGGCGCCTACCTGGACGGCAACATACGCATGACGCGGGCTGCTGCCGAAAAGACCGCCGTCATATAATCGAGGACCCGCCGGGCGCTCAGGTCGCGACGTCGAGTCGCGCCGCTTTGCCCGACAGATCGCGCAGATAGTACAGGCGCGCACGCCGCACGCGGCTTCGCGTCAGCACCTGCAGCCTGTCGATCCGCGGCGAATGCATCGGGAATATTCGCTCGACCCCGACCCCGTATGAAACTTTGCGGACGGTAAAGGTCGCGCGGTTGGCGCCCCGGTTGATTTTGATCACGATGCCTTCGAAGGATTGAATGCGCTCTTTTTCGCCTTCGACGACTTTGACGTGAACGCGAACTGTGTCGCCCACGCGGAATTCGGGCAGGTCCTTGCGCAGGCCCCGCTCTTCGAGCTTCTGGATAACGGTATTCATGGGAAGACAGACCTCGGGTCGAGCCCCTAAACCTACCGAAATGCGCGCGGCCACTCAATGGGTGGGGGGGTAAGCGCGTCACTTGCCGCGAAGGCGATCGAGGATAATTCCCGCCGCCGAGCGCACCGACAGATGGTTGTAGTCGCCGGGGCCAACGATGGGCGCAAGCACGACGTCGGCACGTTCGGCAACCTCGGGCGACATTCCAAATCCGGTCCCGAGCAGAATCATCATCGGCGGCGCATCCGGGGCCTCGATCCGAGTTCGCAAATCGGCGTAGCTGGTACCGCCCTCGGTGCGCGCGGAGGTGTGCACGACGAGCGGGCGTGCCCCGGAGATTCGCGTTGCCGCGGCGATCGCGTCGTCGAGTTCCGCGACGATTTGCACGCGCTCGAGCGCCTCGCGCCGGCGCGAATCGTGGGTCCGGCCGAAGTCGAAACGCCAATGATCGATCACGCTCGCCGCGAATTTCCGCTGCTCGGGAATCGGATGGACGATGAACACGCCACGCACGTCGTAGGTTCGCGACGCGCGCGCGATATCGTGAATGTCCAGGCTGGTTATCGCCGCCGTGACGGTCTTTGCGTTTCGGTCGACGACCGGATGATGAATCAGCGCTACGAAAAGATCGGACACGCTCAGAACTTGCGGACAGGTTGGGGCGCCGCCGCGCGGTTCGCCGTTTTGCTTCGGCCTCGCGCCAGGCGCGAATCTTGCCGTGGTCGCCGCTAAGCAGAATTTCCGGCACCTTCATCCCGCGGAACTCCTCGGGCCGCGTGTATTGCGGGTACTCCAGCATCCCGGCAGCGAACGATTCCTCGTCGAGTGACTCGGGATTCCCGAGCACGCCCGGTATCATCCTGCCCACCGCCTCGATCACCGCCATCGCCGGTATTTCGCCGCCGCTCAGCACGTAGTCGCCGATAGAAATTTCCTGGTCCACCAGCGAACGCACGCGCTCGTCGATTCCTTCGTAGCGCCCGGCGACGATCATCAGGCCGGGTGCGCGCGTGGCCAGCTCACGCACCATCGAATTGTCGAACACTTCGCCCTGCGGCGTCATCAGGATGCGCCACAATCCCGGGCGCTCCGCATTGACCGCGTCGATCGCGGCCGCGATCGGCTCCGGCCGCATCACCATCCCACTGCCTCCCCCGTACGGCGCATCATCGACTTGCCGGTAATTGCCCAGACCGTGCTCGCGCAGCGGATGCGTCTTGATCGCGATCAATCCCTGCTCGATAGCGCGTCCGATCATGCCGCCGCGAAACGGCGATTCGAACATCTCGGGGAACAGTGTGATTACGTGGAATTCCATCGCGGCGAGCCGAAGTGCGGATGCGTCGTAAATCCAAATCTATCCGGGTGCGCCGCTTCGGGCCAGACGGCGCCGGTCGATTTCAGTCGAGCAGGCCGGGGATCGGCTCGATGGTGACGCGCCGGGCGGCGAAATCCATCGCCTTGACGACATCCTCGATAACCGGAACCAGCACTTCGCGCCCGCTGTCTCGCACCACCCAGATGTCGTGCGCGCCGTTGGAGAAGATTTCTTCGATCGTGCCGATGCGGCTGCCGTCGGTCAGAAATACTTCGCATCCGATCGCCTCGTAATAGTAGAACTCGCCCGGCTTGGCCGCCGGGACGTCCTCCGTCGCGAGCATCACGACCGCGCCTTTGAGCGACTCTGCCGCGTTTACGTCGGTGACGCCCTCGAGCGTGATTCGCCGCGTCGTCGCGTTCAGCCGCGTCATTCCAGTCAGCCGAAACTCGCGTGCTTCTCCCGCGCTTTCCAGGAACACGCGCGCGACCTGTTCCAATGTGTCGGAGTCGGGATTGTCGGGCCGCAATCGCAGCGCGCCCTTGAGGCCGTGGGCGCCGGTTATGCGGCCGACGCGGAGCATCGCTGGTGTAACTTGACTCGTGCCACCGTGCAGGCGCTGACCGGCTCAGTTCACGCCCGGTCCACGAAAAATGTCGATCGATTCTCGCCCTCCGATCATTTGTCCTCGACGATTTCGAGAACAACCTTGCGGTTGGTGCGCGAGGCGACCGCATTGAGAATCGTGCGGATCGACTTCGCGGTTCGCCCCTGCTTGCCGATCACACGCCCCAAATCTTCCTTCGCCACCCGCAGTTCAATTACCGAGGCGGTATCGCCCTGGGTCTCCTTCACGTCCACCGCGTCAGGATTGTTTACCAGCTGTTGTGCGAGGAACTGAACGAGCTCCTTCATGGGATGGCTCCGTTGCAGCGGGTCGCATCAGGCGGAGACCGTTGCTGTTTCGGCCCGTTTAATTAGCTTTCTTACCGTGTCGCTCGGCTTAGCGCCAGCTTTGAGCCAGCGGTCCGCCACGTCCTTTTTGATCGTGACGCGGGGCGGATCGAAGGCCGGATCGTAGGTCCCGACCTGAGCGACGAAGCGTCCGTCACGCGGCGAGCGCGAGTCTGCCACCACGATGCGGTAGAAGGGTTTCTTGCGGCCGCCATGACGGCGCAAGCGGATTACAAGTGCCATGCAATTCTCCTGTTGCTTATTCTAGCTGCCGAGGCCCAGTCCGCGCATCATCATTTTTCCCGCGCCCATGCGGGTGATTTTCTTCATCATTTTGCGCGTCTGCTCGAACTGTTTGAGAAAACGATTCACGTCCTGCACCGACGTGCCGCTGCCGGTGGCGATTCGCGCGCGCCGGCGCCCGTTGATAATCAGATGGTTGCCGCGCTCCTGCAGCGTCATCGAGTCGATAATCGCCTGGATGCGCCCCAGCTCGCGTTTCGCCTCTTCGGAATCCGCCGCGCCCGCCACTTTCTTGAGCCCGGGGATCATTCCCATCAGATCGCCAAGCGATCCCATCTTCTTGATTGCTTTGATCTGCTCGGCGAAGTCCTTGATCGTGAATTCGTTCTTCTTGAACTTGCGCTCGAGCTCCTTGGCCTTGGTCTGATCGTAGTTCTGCTGCGCCTTTTCGATCAGCGTCAGCACGTCGCCCATCCCGAGGATGCGCGAGGTCAGCCGGTCCGGATAGAAAATCTCGAACGCGTCGAGTTTCTCGCCCGTGGCTGCAAACAGAATCGGCGCCCCGGTTATAGTCCGCACCGAAAGCGCCGCGCCGCCCCGAGCGTCGGAGTCGAGCTTGGTCAGAATCACGCCCGAAATTCCCAACCGCTCGTGAAATCCAGCCGCCACGTTCGCGGCTTCCTGCCCGGTCATCGCGTCGGCGACGAATATGATGTGATGCGGGTTCAGCGCGGCCTTCAGGCGCGCCAGCTCGTCCATCAGCTCTTCGTCGATCTGCAAGCGGCCGGCGGTGTCTATGAGCACCGCGTCATGCCCGCCGGTCTCGGCCCGGGCCAGTGCGCGCGATGCAATCTCGATCGGATTCTGATCCTCGCGGCTCTCGACGACCGGAATTTGCGCCTGCGCCCCGAGCACGCGCAGTTGCTCCATCGCGGCCGGCCGATAAACGTCGGTGGACGCCAGAATCGGATGGCGCTTGCGTTCCGACTTGAGCCATAGCGCCAGCTTCGCAATCGAAGTCGTCTTGCCCGAGCCCTGCAGGCCCACCAGCATGATCTTGACGGGCGGCTTGACCTTGAGATCGAGCTCGCGCGCCGAACCGCCCATCGCGTTTTGCAGCTCGGTCGCGACGAACTTGATTAGATGCTGCTCGGGCGTGAGCGAGCGGAGCACTTCCTCGCCGAGCGCCTTGGTCTTGACGTGCTCGATAAAATCGCGAACGACCTTGATATTGACGTCGGCTTCGAGCAGCGCGAGCCGGACTTCGCGCAGCGCTTCCTCGATATTGCGCTCGGTTATGCGCCCGTGGCCTTTGAGTTTTTTGAAGACCCCTTCGAGGCGGTCGCTGAGCGTATCAAACATGGGTAAAAACCCGGTTGTGGCAGGTCGAGGTAAGCGGCTCCGTCGGGTGAGTTCGATAGTCTAGCAAACTGCCAAGGCTAGGGCACACTCCCACGCCTGTCAATGCGGCCGCACGGCTACTTCTTGCGGCTGCCCTTCGGCGGCGGGTTGTACACGTGCAGGAACGAAAATGCGGCGATGGTCAGCGCATGCATGACCTTGCCCGACGCGATCAGGCCGCGTATTTCGCGCATCGGCACCAGCACGACCTCGGTCTCTTCGTCGCCGATCAAGACCACCCTTTCGACCTGGCGCACCTTGTCCGCAAGAAACGAGAAACAGATGTTGCCCTGGATTGCGGGATTCGGATGCACCTTGCCAAGTTCCACGATCGTGTCCGAATCGAATCCCGTCTCCTCGATCATCTCGCGCCGCGCCGCATGCATCGGCGACGGATCCTCGGGATCGACCATCCCGCCGGGCACCTCGAGCGTGAAGTCAGAGATGCCGTGGCGCCATTGGCGAATCATCACGACATCGCCACCGATCGCGATGGGAATGATATTCACCCAGTTGGGCGCGTCGAGAATGAAGAAGTCGCGTTCGCCGCGCCGCGAATGGGTCGAGCGGCGTCGATGGAGATCGAAAATCGGCGTCCGGTAGGCGATATCGCTCTTGAGCGTCCTCCACTTGCGCGGCTTCATCGGAAAATTCCGCCGCCGCCGCTGCGTCGCGGGCGAGATCCTTCGCTGCGCAGACTCCGCTCAGGATGACGGAAAAGGGAACCCGCGCGGAGCGGCATGCATCGCAGGCAAGCCACTTCTTTCATTGCACTGAAGCCACTTCCGTCATTCTGAGCGTAGCGAAGAATCTCGCGTGCGCCAGCACGCGCTAAGATCGTCCATTGGCAGATTCGTGGAATGGATCAGTCCGAGTTTTCTTGGCCTCGTCCAACCCTTGATCTGTTTCTCGCGAGAGATTGCATCCCCTGGTCTGTCGAACTCTTCGAAATATAGGAGGCGCCGGACGCGATATGTCTTTGTAAAGCCCGCAATCAGTCCTTCGCGATGCTGATTCACGCGCCGTTCCAAGTCGTTCGTGACCCCGATATAGAGAACGCCCGCCTTGCTGCCCATGATGTAGACGTAAAAGGTTCTGCTCTCTCTTTCCCAGCGCGCCATAATATTCGCCACCGCGGCCATGCCTTAGAACAATCGCGCGTATTCGATCGCCGGGCATCGATCCATCACCACCGTCATCCCGGCTTGCTGCGCGCGGCGGGCCGCGTCGAGGTTGACTACGCCGAGCTGACACCACAGCACGCGCGCACCTTTGGCGATCGCGTCTTCGACGATTTCCGGCACGAACTCCGATCGCCGAAACACGTCCACCATCTCGATCGGCTCCGGAATCGACGCCAGATCGGGATAGCACTTCTCTCCGAGAGCGCCGCGCAGTGCGTCGGCGTCGAGCTGCGGATTGACCGGAATTACCTTGAAACCGCGGCTTTTGAGCAATTTTGCAATTCGAAGCGAGTCGCGAGCCGGATTGTCGGAGCATCCCACGACCGCGACCGTGGCCGGCCGCGCTAAAATCGCGCGAAGCTCGGCGTCCGGCGGATTGCTGAATTCCATAGTCACCATAGTCATATGATCTCGCGCGACGCGGCCCCGCGCTAGCGATGAAAAAGGCGTTCGATGATCGTCGGGACGAGCCGATGAATCTCCTCACGGCATTCGGCGAATACCAGGTCGCCCTTTTCGTAAGGGTCGTCGATATCGCCCACCTCGCCCGCGAACGAACGCAGCGTGAACACCGGCCGCCCCGCCGCGCCGGGAAATCGCTCGACCAGCTCGCGCGCCTGCTGCTCGGTCATCGCGATGATCAGATCGGTCTGCTCGAGCATCTCGGGATGCCGTTTCAGGTCGGTTGAAGTCGCTTCGTCGCCGATATCGATACCGACCTCGCGCAGCGCCATCCGCGTATCGAGCGAAACCAACGCCCCATCGCGGGCGTAGGGCGCGATTCCCGCCGATGTGATCGTGATCCGATGGTCGAAGCCGAGCGCGTCGAGTTCGCGCCGCAGGATATGCTCGGCCATCACGCTGCGCGCGGTGTTGGCGGCGCAAATGAACAGGATGTAACGAAAGCGCGGCTCGCGACGAGCCGCGCTCTTCGGTTTCGTCTCAACCGTCAAAAATCTACGCGCCCCCGCCCATCACCTCGCCCATGCTCTCTTTCTTGGTCACGCCCTTGGCGAGCTCTTCCTTGAGCTTGGCGCCTAGTTCCGCCGGCTCCCACATCGAGCCCTTCTTCGAGACCTTGGCGCCGGTATGCCATCCGCGCATCAGCCACACGTTGCCCATGCCGACGCGGAACACTTCGCCGTGAACGTCTTTGGCATCGTCGCTCGACAGCCACACGACCAGCGGCGCCACGTGAGCAGGCGTGAACGCGTCCCATTCTCCCGGCCTCTGCGCCATGCCGGCGGCAGTCTGCGGGGTCGCGTCGACGGTAAGCCGCGAACGCGCTATCGGCGCGATCGCATTTGCGGTGACGCCGTAGCGGCTCATCTCGCGATCCACGATTATCGCCATCGCGGCGACCGCCGCCTTTGCCGAGCCGTAGTTGCTCTGTCCGGCATTGCCCAGGATGCCCGAGTCGGAGCTGGTGTTGATGAGCCGGCCATTGAGCACGTTGCCGGCCTTGTGCTGTTCGCGCCAGTAGGCGGTCGCGTGGCGGGCGACGTTGAACGAGCCTTTCAGATGGACTGAAACGACCGCGTCCCAGTCTTCTTCGCTCATGTTGAACATCATGCGGTCGCGCAGGATGCCCGCGTTGTTGACGACGATGTTGAGCTTGCCGAAGTTGTCGATTGCGCAATCGATGATCCGCTTGGCGGCCTTGAAGTCGGTCACGCTCTCGAAGTTGGCGACTGCCTCGCCGCCGGCGGAACGGATTTCCTTGACCACGTCCTCGGCCGGGGAACGCGACTGCCCTGTCCCGTCGAAGTGGCCGCCAAGATCGTTGACCACGACCTTGGCTCCATGCTTGGCCAGCAACAACGCCTCTTCGCGCCCGATGCCGCGGCCGGCGCCGGTAATAGCTGCAACTTTGCCTGTTAATAGTGCCATCTTCCTAATTCCTCTTCTCTTTCTCGCTGGGATTTGGAGCTTTTTGGGCGATTTCGCCCGGTCCTTCTACGTCGAAGTCTTCTTTGGGTTCGATCAGGGATTCGTCCAGGTGCGCGGGCAGCTCGTAGATGAGGTCGATTGTCATCTTCGACTTATCCTGGTCGCTCGGGAACAGCATGATGCTGCCGGGACGCCCGTTGTAGTGGAAATCGCACGACCAGGTTCTGCGCGCCGGCATGATCAGCGACGAGGAGATGTGAAAGTCGTTCTTCTTCAGCTCGTCCTTGTAAAACGCAACCATCTGGGGCATCTGCGCGTCGGCGCTGAACAGGATTTCGCGCATCGCACCCTTGGGTTTGCGGACGTGTTCGATCTTGGCGCCCGGATATATCGGCATCGACTTGTACAGGTCCGGCGGCAACGCCCGGCTGGGCTCGTCGGGCGCGGTCGTCGAGGCCTGCACGGCAGGGAGTGCGAAGGGAGCGGCTACCGGCGCGGTTTTGCAAGCCGCAAACCCGAACATGCAGGTGGCGGCTAGCGCAGCCCGCCTGAACAAAACGGCCAGATGCACCGTCTCAATCAATGGTGGATTCAGATTTCTCAAAGGCGTCAATCGACCAAAAAAAACAATGACCGCTTCGCGGTCAATCTACGGCGTGTTCTGGCAAGCTTCTGGATAGACGTGAGGGGCCAAGAAGTCAAGGCGACAAGAGACTTGGTGGTGCCGCGGGCGACCAGTTTATGGTAGTCGCCAGCATGGCCAATGGCGTAGAGTAAATGGCACGCGGACCCGATAAGCGAGCGTGGTGCGAGCGTTGCGCAGCGTGGGATATGCTCATTCGCGACTGTGGGGCAAATCGCTCAATATTTTTACGTCCGCGCGGCGACTCTTGACAAATACTTTCTATTGTTGCATTCAGACTTTCCGCGCCATCACAGACGACTTTGACCGGCTGGTGGGAGCCCAATCTGTGAAAATCGGGCTAGCGACCGGTTCAAGGGAGAATCGCAAAGGCAGTTTGGGACAGTTACGTTAACAGTTCGGGCGGGACCAGAATCTCGCCGCTCAGATCTATTTCAAACTCGAGAGGATTAGAGATGCAAAGCAACTTTGGTATTTTGTCGATGATTCAGCAGGGCTACTATGCAACGTACCCGCTGCTGTTCATTTCGGTCGTCTGTCTGGCGATAATTTTTGAACGCGTATGGGCGCTGTGGGGTGTCGGACCCAAGACGGCGAAGCTGGCTGACTCGCTGATCCCGCAACTGCGGCAGGGCAAGTTCAACGAAGCGTTGCAGGCCACGCAGGCGCGCGCCACGGCGGCCGAGCGCATCTATCACACCCTCATCTCGGGTTCGCAGACGATGGACAGGGATCATCTGCTCGAGCTCGACGACGAGCGCCGTTACCAGGAAGGCCTCGAGTTCAAGCGCTACATCTGGGTGCTCGCGACCGCGGGCGCATCGGCTCCGTTCATTGGGCTGTTCGGCACGGTCGTTGGTATCCTCGTGGCGTTCCAATCGATGGCAATCATGGGCACCGGCGGTTTCTCGGTCGTCGCGGCCGGCATTTCGGAAGCGTTGATTTCGACCGCGCTTGGACTCGCCGTCGCGATCGTCGCGGTTATCTTCTACAACTATTTCTCGGTCAAGATTGAGAACATCAGCGCCATCCAGCACATCAACGACGACCGCCTGATCGACGCCACACTCCAGGGGAGACAGGCGCGTGGCAATTAGCGGACCACATCAGGGCGGCGGTGGCGGCGTTTTCGCCGACATCAATATCACCCCGCTGACCGATATCTTCCTGGTTCTGCTCATCATCTTCATGGTGACGACTTCCGTCACGATCGAATCTGCCGCGCATGTCGATCTACCCAACGCGACCAATACCGCGCCGGAGAACAAGGGCGTGATCGTGACATATACCGCCCAGCACGAGTTGTTCGTGAACTCGAAGGACGTTCCCGAGCGGGAACTCCGCTCGAGCCTGAGCGAGGCGCTGAGCAAAGTGGACCAGAAGGTCGTCGTGTTCCAGGGTGATCGCAAAGTGCTGCTCGGCGACATGGTGCGAATCCTGAATATCGCCAAGGCCGCCGGCGCCGAACAAATTGCAATCGCAGCCAAGCGGGTTACCGGTGCGCAACTAGCCAACTCCTCAGGTGGTGGAGGTTGATCGGGCCGGCCCCGGTGGCTGACCTGAGCATCGATACCCGCAGAGGTATTTGCCCATGGCAATGAGCAGTAACAAAGGCGGCGGGGTGTTCGCCGATATCAACATCACCCCGTTGACCGATATCTTTCTGGTCCTGCTGATCATCTTTATGGTGACCACGGCGGTGACAATTGAGTCCGCGGCCCACGTCGATTTGCCCAAAGCTGAAGCTCAGACCAACCCAAACGAAAAGCCCAAGGGTATCATCGTTACTTACACCGCCGACCATCTGATCTATCTGGGCGACAAGCAGGTCACCGAGCCCGAGTTGGTGCCCCAGCTTCATGACGCGCTTGCGAACTCGACCGACAAAATTGTGATTTTCCAGGGCGACCCAAAGGTTATACTTGGTGATATGGTTCGTATTCTGGATATGGCCAAGTCGGCGGGCGCGGAGGCGATCGCTATCGCCGTGTCTTCTCTCCCTCCTGGGGGCGCCGCTGCCGGAGCGCCGGGAGGCGGAGCGTAGGAATTTGACTTTCGAACGGCCCACGCGTCGCCGCGACGATTGCGCGGCTTTAAGTCTAGTGAATGAGGATCTCGGCCTCGGCCGCGCCGGGCGTGGCCCAAGCGGGGAGCACGCTTTTATATGATCGCAGTAATCATTGTTTTGCTTGTCCTCTCGACGTTCGTCGTCGCATTCATCTTCTACCGCATCATCGGCAAACGAGAGCTCGAGGCCGAGGCGCGCCGCGAAGAAGACGAAGCCGACGCGACCCGTCTTCAGAAGATGAAAGATGCGCTCGGTCTGCTGATCGGCCCCTTTCCGCTGTCGGTCGCCCTTCACGTACTCGCCCTGCTCTTCCTGATCATAACGGTCCACGAGCAGCGCGGGCGCGAGTTGATCATGGTGAACCTGGAAGCGGGCGGCGGCGGCGGTGGCGGCAACGAGATGCAGGATCTCGACATGCCCGAAGTGCCGATGCCCGACACGGCGCCGCAGCAGATGGAGCAGCCGACCGCGGTCGACACCTCGCAGGCCGTTGGACTCGCCAATGACTACGTGCGCGCAGCCGGCGGCGGCGGCATCGGCATCGGTCGCGGCGGCGGCATGGGCTCAGGCTACGGTCACGGCATCGGCTCGGGCTTCGGCGGGTTCATCGGCGAGTTGCGGCGCAAGGGACTGGACGTGGTGCTGGTGATTGACGGGACCGGCTCGATGAAACTGATCATCGACGACGTCAAGGCCAAGATGCAGCAGCTGGTGCAGTCGATTCACCGGCTGGTGCCGATCGCGCGAATCGGAATAATCGTGTTCGGCGGCAAGGGCGAGAAGCGGAATATCCAGCCGCTGACGCTGTCGCCGCAAAAGCTCAGCGACTTCCTCAACGGCATCCAGGCGATGGGTGGCGGCGAGTGGGAAGAGGATACGTTTGGCGCGTGCGAGACGGCGATGAACAAGATGGACTGGAAGCCGTACGCCAAAAAGGTGGTCGTGCTGGTCGGCGATTCGCCCCCGGAGAAGGAGGACTTCGCACCGCTGCTCGCGCTGATCCGGCAGTTCAAATCCAACAACGGCACCTTCAACACGGTGGACGTGGCGGCCGAGGAGCACGAGCGCTTCGAGCGCGAGTTCTGGCTCAAGGTGCATCGCGAGGAGCCGCCGAAGATTTCGCCGCTGCCGGAGTTCTACCGACAGACGCAGGCGGCGTATAAGGTGCTGGCTACCGCAGGTGGCGGCTCGATGAAGTCGCTGACCAAGGACGCGCACATCAATCAGCAGGTGCTGATCCTGGCCTTCGGCGAGCAATGGCAGGCGCAGGTCGGGGCCTTCGGCCGCGGGCTCAACAATCCGAGCCCGTAAAATGTTTCGGCCTGGCCAATCGTCCACTATGATGGTGGCCGGGACGCCATGAAGAATCTCAAGATGCTCAGCGCGGTCGCCCTTGCGGCCGCGCTTTCGTTTTCGCTGCATGCCTCGCGTGCACATGCGATGGACTTGCAGCACGCGCGTGCGCAAAAGGACCTCTCGCCTGCCCTCCAGCAGTCGCTTCAGGACAAACTTTCCGATGTCGCCGAGCCGTATTTTTCCGAGCAGGATGAAAAAAAGGCCAAGGGCCAGCAGTACATCGATTTGCAGCAAAAGTTCGAGTACCTGCCGACCTACGGCCCGCATAATCATTTGGTCGTGAGCTGCAAGCTCGGCGGTGTCGAGTACGATCCTGCCAAGCCGGGAACAGCCAAGGGCCTCGCCACCGGCAAGCTCAAGTACCTGGTCTTCACCTACGCGCTTGACGGAAAACAATGGGTCTCCGTCGCGAAGCCCAAGTGGGAATCGCAGAACCTCGGCGTCGCGGGCGCCAAGCAATTGAACCAGAACCTCGCTCGCGGCGAGCAGCGCAAGGCCGCGATGGAAAAGGCCGCCCAGACCCGCGCCGCCGCCTCCGCCGCCGCCGCGGCCGCGCAGAAGGCCGCCGACCGCTCCGGCCAATAGCCGTCTTGAATCCTGCCTATCTTCCCGACGCGGCGGCGCGCTCGACGGCGTTGTTCTGCACCCGGCTGTGGAAGCGGCCGTAACTGAAGTAGATAACCAGCCCGATTCCCATCCACACGAAAAAACGAATCCACGTGACCAGCGGCAGACTCGCCATCAGGTAAAGGCAGAAGACGACGCCCAAAATCGGCACCAGCGGCACCAGCGGCGTGCGGAACGGGCGCTTCAATTCCGGCTCGGCGTGGCGCAGGATCCAGACGCCGAAGCATACCAGCACGAACGCGAACAGCGTCCCGATATTCGTCAGTTCCGCGATTTCCTGGATCGGCAGCAGCGCCGCGGTGATTCCGACTGCGATTCCGGTCAGCGTGGTCGGTATGTACGGCGTGCGATACTTCGGATGAATCCGGCTGAAGGCTGGCGGCAGCAGGCCGTCGCGCGACACGGCGAAAAATACCCGCGACTGCCCGAGCATCAACACCAGCAGCACCGAGGTCAGCCCTGCAACCGCGCCCAGCGAGATAAATCCCGACAAGGCATGCATCCCGCGCAGCACGAAGGCCGACGCCAGCGGCGCGTTCACGTCGATCGATCGCGCCGGCACCATCCCGGTCAACACGCCCGCGACCAGGATATAAAGGATCGTGCACATCAACAGCGAACCGAGGATGCCAAGCGGCAGGTCGCGATTCGGATCGACGACTTCCTCCGCGGCCGTCGAGACCGCGTCGAACCCGATGTACGCGAAGAAGATCACCGCCGCGCCTTTCATCACTCCGGCCCATCCCATCGGCGCGAACGGACTCCAGTTCTCCGGCCTCACGAAGAACGCGCCGACGACGATCACGGCGCCGATCACGCACAGTTTCACCGCCACGATGACCGAATTGATTCGCGCGCTCTCCGATATTCCGATGTACAGCACGTAGGTGATCAGCATCACGATCAGCAGCGCGGGCAGGTTGATGATCGCGCCGCGAACCGACCCGGGCGCATTCGTTATCGCGACCGGCAAATGAATCCCGACGCCGTGCAGGATGACGGTAAGGTACCCCGACCATCCCACCGCAACGGCCGCCGCGCCGACCGCGTACTCGAGCACGAGGTCCCATCCGATGATCCAGCCGACCAGCTCGCCCATCGTCGCGTACGAATATGAATACGCGCTGCCCGCCACCGGGATCATCGCTGCGAACTCCGCGTAGCACAGCGCCGCCATCGCACACGCGAATCCCGAGACCACGAACGAGAGCACGATCGCGGGTCCGGCGTATCTTGCCGCGGCGACACCGGTCAGCACGAAAATCCCCGCACCGACGATCGCGCCTATCCCCAGCAGCGTGAGATCGAGCGCTCCCAGAGCCCGCTTGAGGCCGCCCGAGCGCGACTCGGCTTCCGCCATCAAAGCCGCCGCCGGCTTGCGACGGAAAAGTTGCGCCCGAAGCCCGGTGCCGTTCATCCCCACTCCTGGTCTAACGACTGCCCAGAGATTGCGGCGGCGCGACTCGCAAGCTTTGCGATCCGACACGCGCCGCTTTCACCACGCCTGGTATCCGCCGTCCACCGAAATTACCGAACCCGTAACGTAGCTTGAAGCCGCGCTGGCAAGGAAGATCACCGCGCCGCGAATCTCCTGCGGGAGCCCCAGCCGCTTCATCGGCGTAAACGCCTCCATCCGTTCCTTGTTCGCGGGCTTCGCCATTCCGCCTTCGGTGGCCTCGGTGGGGATCCATCCCGGCGCGATTGCATTGACCAGAATTCCATAGCCGGCCCATTCGACCGCCAGCTGACGCGTCAAATTCGCCAACGCCGCCTTGGTCGCCGCGTATGCCGACAGCCGGTACACCGAACTCGCCACCGACGCATAGATCGAAACCATGTTGATGATTCGGCCCGGTTGACCGGTCTCGATGAGCCGGCGCGCGACGCGCTGTGCAAGCATCATCGGCGCGGTCAGATTCACAGCGATCGCTTCGTCCCACGCATCGCGCTTGAAATTCTCGGCGCGCCCCGTCGGCGACACGCCCGCGTTGTTCACCAGGATGTCCACGTCGCCAAGAGCCGCCGACGTCTCGGCCATCACGCGATCGAGGTCCGCCTCGCGCGTCACGTCGGCGCCGATTCCGATCGTCTTGACGCCGTGCGTCTTCGCAAGCTCGGCAGCAATTTGCATGACGCGGTCCTTGCGCCGCGCGACCAGCGCAACGTCGGCGCCCGCAATCGCCAGCGCCTTTGCGCATTCCACTCCCAACCCGGACGACGCGCCGGTTACCAATCCGCGATGCCCGCGCAGAGAGAACAGCGAATCGAGCGAATCCATCTCGTGATTTCCCATGCGCGCGATCGAAGGATTCAGTCGCCGAAGACTTCGCCGGCCGCTTGTGCGGCCGCTGCGACCGTTCGATCGACATCGGCGCGCGAAATTCCATGATGCGTCACGGTGCGGAAGGACGTTGCCTCGCGCGGCGATATCAGCACCCCCCGCTGTTGCATCGCCGCCGCGAAACGCCGCGATGCTCCCGCGTCGCCGTCCACGTCGAACACGACCATGTTGGTCCGATTCTTGACCGGACGGACGTTCAGTCCCGCGACCAGCGCAAATCCCTGCGCCAGCGCGCGCGCATTCTGATGATCCTCGGCCAGCCGATCGACCATCGTGGTCAGCGCGACGATTCCGGCCGCCGCGATTATTCCCGCTTGCCGCATTCCTCCCCCCAGCACTTTGCGGGTCCGGCGCGCAGCCGAGATAAATTCGCGGCTCCCGCACAGAATCGAGCCCACCGGACATCCAAGCCCCTTCGACAGGCAAAACGAAACCGTATCCGCGACGCTCGCGATTTCCCCGGGCGTCGTTTCCAGCGCCAGCGCCGCGTTGAAGATTCGCGCGCCGTCAAGATGAAGCCGGATTTTTCGGCGATGCGCCGCGTCGGAAACTTCCGCCATGTGCGATAGCTTGATCGGCGCGCCGCCGCATCGGTTGTGAGTGTTCTCGATGACGACCAGCGACGGCTGCGCGAAATGAACGTCGGCCGGCGTCCCAAGCTCGCGCGCGAGCTCGTCCGCGTCGAGCTCGCCGTCGTCGGTGTTGGCAACCGCGCCTAGCACGATGCCTCCCAGAGCCGACGCGCCGCCCGCCTCGTAAAGATTGGTGTGCGACTGCGAGCCGACGATCGCCTTGCTCCCGCGCGCGCAATGCGTCAGCATCGCGGCCAGATTGCCCATCGTGCCGCTCGGCACGAGCAACGCCGCCTCTTTCCCCATCATCGACGCCGCCATCGCTTCGAGCCGGTTCACGCTCGGGTCTTCGCCGTAAACGTCGTCACCCAGCTCGGCGCGCGCGATCGCCTCGCGCATCTCGGGCGTCGGCAACGTAACCGTGTCGCTGCGCAGATCGATCAAGACGCGATGCCCGTCGCGCGTGCCCTACTGCCCCGGAGGATAGAGCGTGGTGAAGTTGCCGCTGGTCGTATCGACGACCTCCACGGCGTTTTCCGTGGTGTCGGAGAAGTACAGCTGCTTGCCGTCGCTGGTCAGCGCGCAGCCCGAACCGATATGCCCGTTGACCAGCGTCAGTTTGGTTACGGTGTTGGCAGTGAGATCGATCTTGCGAATCGAATGATTGTCGGCGTCCAGCACGTAGAGCATCGTTCCGTCTGTGCAGATCGCGCCGGGATCGTTGAACTGCGCTTGCAGGGCGGGACCGTCTTTGTCCCCTTCCTCGCCGGTGCCTGCAATCGTGCTGGTCTGCAGCGTCGAGATATCGATCTTGCGGATCACGTCATTGCCGGTATCCGCGACGTAGATGGCTTTCTTGTCCACCGCGATTCCACGCGGGCCGCTGAACTGTGACTTGTCTTGATTACCCTCGGTCTTGCCCGGCGTGCCCGGCTGTCCCCCAATGGTCTTGACCTTCATGTCGGCAAGCGTGATGCGCCGGATCGAGCTGTTGCCGCTGTCGGCTACGTACAGCGAGGTGCCGTCGGTCGCGATCTGGGTGGGCAGGTTGAAGTGCGCCGCCGAGCCGGTGCCGTCTTCAGTGCCCGAGATATTCGCCGTCCCCGCAATCGTGGTGACCGTCCCGCTGCCGACATTGATCTTGCGGATGTCGGAATTGTTGGTGTCGCAAAGATAAAGATCCTGCCCGGAGATCGTCATCCCGTCCGGGCTGTTGAAGCGCGCCGAATCGCCAGTGCCGTCGTTGCTGCCTTGCTGGAAAAGCTTGCCGGCCACGATTCGGAGCGATTTCGACGCCGCATCGATCGCCTCGATCGTATTGTTGCGGCTGTTCGATACGTAAATCGCGCGGCCGTCGGTCGCCAGCCCGGCCGGAAAATCCAGCCTCGGTCCCGACTGTGCCTGGAGCCCGGCCATCGGCTCTTGCGCCATGGCGGATGCGCCCACGCCCAGCATCGCGAGCATCGCGGCTGAAACCGAAACCAAAATCGCCTTGAAGTAAGCTGCCGAGACTGTCATGTACGCGACCTCGCTAAATTTGTTGCCCGCCGGCCATTCGCGTCGATTCACGAATCTTGCCGCAACTTATGGAAAGATCGCCTTTACCACTTCGTCGATCGCGCGCTTGCTGTCGGCTTCGTCGGTCAGCGACCACGTGACCGCGACGGTCGCGGCGCGCCGTGGCGCAATTCCCTGCCGGATCAGCTCCCCGGCGTAGATCAACAGGCGCGTCGAAACGCCCTCTTCCAATCCCGACGCCTTCAGGTGACGCACCTTCTCGCCCAGCACCGCGAGCTGCAGCGCGATATCCTGCTCGAGTCCCGCCTCGTGCGCGATAATCTCGACTTCCTTGTCCGCCGGCGGATAGGTGAACTCGATCGTCACGAAGCGCTGGCGCGTCGAATGCTTCAGGTTTTTCTGGATGCTCTGGTAGCCGGGATTGTACGAAATCACCAGCAGAAATCCGTCGTGCGCCGCGATCGTCTCGCCGCGCTTTTCGATCGGCAGAATCCGCCGATGATCCGACAGCGGATGAATCAGCACCGTCGTGTCCTTGCGCGCTTCCACCACTTCATCCAGGTAACAAATCGCGCCGCGCCGCACCGCCTGCGTCAGCGGACCGTCAACCCACACCGTTTCGTCCGCCTGGATCAGGAAGCGGCCGACCAGGTCGCTGCCGGTCAGATCCTCGTGGCACGCAACTGTTATCAGCTCATTGGGGCCGTCGGGCAGCGAGGCCAGTTGATGCGCCATGTGCTCGACGAAGCGCGTCTTGCCGCACCCTGTCGGTCCTTTGAGCAGCACGGGCAGGCGGGCTTTGTACGCGGCGGTGAAGATTTCCACTTCGTCGTCAATCGGCAGGTAAAACGGCGCCGCGGCCGGATCGAGATGGCGTACCTCGGGTCCTTCGGCCTGCAGCCTGGTGTCGAACTTCTTTAGCTCAATCCCCATCGCTTCCTTCTGGGCAGGCGATTTGACTCGTCAAGGCGCGATTCTAAGAGACTTTTGCGCAACCATTCAAGGCAAACCTGCGCCCCGAATCGCCCCTCGCTGGCAATCGCTCAGGCGTGACGCTGCTGATAGCTCGCCGTGCCGTCGCGATTATCCTTGACTTCGTACCCGCGCCGCTCGATTTCCTTGCGCAGTTCATCGGCGAGTTGAAAGTCTTTCGCCTTGCGAGCCGCCGTTCGATTGTCGATCAATTGCTGCACGTCCGCTGCGATCAAGCCCGCGTGCGACGATTCGCGATGCTTTTCCAGGTCGAGACCCAGCACCGCGTCGAGCGCTCGCAGTGTCGGCCACGCGCGGAAATCCTTGCGCCGGTACGATTCCGCGATCAGTTCCAGAGCCACCGCCAGCGCCTGCGGCGTGTTCAGATCGTTGTTAATCGCGCCGTGGAAGCGCTCGTAGTACTCCGCCGCCCATCCCGCCGCCTCAACCCCGTCCGCCGCCGCGTCGTCCGGCACGCTGCGCGCGTACTCCTGAAGATAATCGAGATTGCTCTGCGCCGCGCGGATCGCATCGTCGTTGAATACGATTTCGGAACGGTACTTCGCGCCGTAACAGAAAATCCGAAATGCCTGCGGATCGATCCCCGCCGGCCCGAGATCGCTCAGCAGCGGGAACTTGCCCGCGCTCTTGCTGATCTTGGTGCCCTCTTTGCCGACCAGGAACGCGTTGTGCACGAAGTACCGCGCGAACGGCTTGTGCGTGGCGCTTTCGGATTGCGCGATCTCGTTCTCGTGATGCACCGGGATGTGATCGATTCCGCCGGTGTGGATGTCGATAGTCTCGCCCAGGTATTTCATCGCCATCGCCGAGCATTCGATATGCCAGCCCGGATAGCCGCGTCCCCACGGACTCTCCCATTGCATCAGATGGTCCGGCTGGTCGAGCACCCACAGCGCGAAATCGTGCGGGCTGTGCTTGTCGGCCGAATGCTCGAGGCGCTGCGTGGCGTTCTGCTCGTCGAGGCTCTGGCGCGAGAGCCGCCCGGCCCGGTTGCTCCCGCGATACTTCTCGACGTCGAAGTACACGCCGCTTTTCGTGACGTACGCGAATCCCGCGTCGATGATTCTCGCGCTAAGCGCGATCATGTCGCCGATATGATCGGTCGCGCGCGACCACACCTGCGGCGGTTCGAGATTGAGCGCGGCGCAATCGCGCCGGAATTGCTCGAAATAATAGTTCGCGACTTCGAGTGGCGACTTCCCTTGCGCGCGTGCGGTTTTCTCGACTTTGTCCTCGCCTTCGTCCACGTCTCCCGTCATGTGGCCCACGTCCGTCACGTTCATCACGTGGCGCACCCGGTAGCCGTTGAACTCCAGCGCCCTGCGCAGACTGTCCACGAACACGTACGCGCGCAGATTCCCAAGATGCTGCGGCAGATAGACCGTCGGCCCGCATGAATACAGCGTCACCTCGGGCGGCTTGAGCGCCTGGAATTCCTCGACCGCGCGGTTCAGCGAATTGAAAATGTAAAATGGTTTCACGAGTGCGAGCGTTCAGCTTAGCGTGCGCTCGCGATCTCGAACAAGGCGCGCCCCGCTAACGCTCCGGGACCGCCTGCCCCTTCGACTTGCCGCGCGCATCGCGCGCGTATCGCGACGCCGCGATCCGCTTGTACTGCCAATCCGCGAGCCACGCGTACGGCGGGATGTACCACAGGTACGCGAGGTAGCCCCGCAGCCCGCGCTGGCGCCGCAGTATTTCGTTGATCGCACGCGCGCCGCGGTACACGCGCCCGCTCTCGTCCACCGCGTGCAATTCCTCGAGCAGATTTTCCAGCTTCAACTCGGGAAACTGCGCGCGCACTTCTTCGCGATGAAGATCGAGCGGCTCGATCGCTCCCGAGTTGTCGAATTGCCTGATTCCGTCCAGACTCGCGCGGCACATCTCGCACGAGCCGTCGTACAAAATACTAAGCTTGCCCGGCGACGCCTTGCCGATGCCAGCTGCTCTCTCGCCCGCGCTCATCGCGATCGCCTCGCCCCTTGGGGGTCAGCGCCTCGACAACCTCGGATTCGCATTCATCCGGCGCTGCCTCGCGTTCTCGTGGATGATTCGCCATTCGTAACCGTCGAGCAGCGACACCCATGCCGATTCGATCGTGTTCGACGACTTAGCCAGCGTCGTCCACAGCAGTTGGCCGTCGGAAAATTTCTTCACCGATACGACGTCCGCCTCGGTCGAGGCGCCGGTCGCATGCTGGTAGGTTTCGATCACCTTGACCGGCTCGAGGTACGGAAAATATTTCAGCAGCGCCTTGCGCAGCGCCACGTCGAGCGCATGCAACACGCCGACGCCCGAGGCCGCTTCGGTTTCCTCGAAGTTGCCAATTCGGATTACCACCGTTGCATCGACGGTCATCCTGCCTTCGTTGACATCGTCGATCACACGCCGCCGCACGATCTCGAACGGCGCCGCGTAGTCGCTCGAGGCGCGCAGCTTGGCCAGTTCGAGCGACGCCTGCGGCAGTTCCGCTTCGTAAAAGTCTGCCTGACGTTCAGTGCTCATCGGGCTTACCCGCAATTTCCGGTGATACTTCCACTTTGATTATCATTAGCGACACCGCGGCTTTCAAGGACGAATGGACTTGCCATAATGGTTGACTCGTGACTCGCGTGCGCTGACGATGCGCGCGCGACATAATCGCAATCATCGCCAAAACCGGTAATTCATGACCACACTCGCCCGCTCTCCCCGATTGTTCGCTCTTCTCCTTCCCCGCTTTGCGGTTAGGTTGTTGATAATCGTCGCGGCCGCCATCGCAATCTTCCTCGCCCGGCCCGATCCCGCCCGCGCCACCCAGGTCAGGATTCCGCTCACCATCGACTACATCGCACTGCGCGAAGCGCTCAAGCGCAAACTTTATACCGCGCCCGGCGGACGCGCTCAGCTTTGGAACGGCATCGACGATTGCCAGTTTCTTTACGCTGAAAATCCCGAGTTCTCACGCGCCACCGCGGGCGGCCCGGCTACCGTAAAGCTCGAAACCGCCAACAGCCTCGGCTTGGGCGTCTCGATGGGTTCTCAATGCCTTAACGCTATCCAATGGAGCGGCATCGTCGAGGCGCTCGGCGTCCCATACATAGCGCCCGGCCTCCAGCTTAAATTTCATTTCACCGATTTGAATCTCTACGACTCCGCTCATCAGAAAACGCAGCTCGTAAGTCAGGCCTTCGACCTGATCAAGAGCTATCTCATTCCGCGGCTCGACGACTTTTCTTACGATCTCAAACCCGCCGTTCAGCAGCTCGGCGCGATGGTCGCCGATTCGATCACGCCCGAGGCCGCCGACCGCGTCCACGCCGCAATCGCATCGCTCGCCGCCGAGCCCAACATCGTCGCACTCGACGACGGCATGCGAGTGACGCTCGTGATGACCGTCCCCGACATCTCGACTCCAACCGCGATTCCCGGCGCCCGCGGCGGTGCCGACCGCACCGGTGGCGACTCCGCCTCGCCCACGCCCGCCGAGCTCAAAGCCTTTCAGGACACGCTCGACCAGTGGGACGCGTTTCTGGTTTTTTCGATCAAGCAGCTCGGCGACGCGGTCGGCGACGAACAGTTCCGCGACCAGCTGCTGCAAATCCTGCTCGACAGCCGCTACCGCCTCGTCCAGGCGCTGAATAATCCGCCCGCTGCCGCTGAGCCCGATCCGGTGCGCGCTCTGTTCCTCGACGAATGGCGTCAGTTGCACGATGCGGTGCGCGCCGCCGCCCGGCGCGGAATGCTCGGGGCGCACGCGCTCGAATTCATGTCGTTCATCTCGGCCGGCGACGCGTTGTTTGCGCTCGATCAGGCGGCGCCCGCGCTTGGGATGCGCATTTCGGCCGCCGACCTTCGCCGCCTCGCGCATATCATGGCGCCCGACGCGCCCGGCGATCCGCTTCAATTCAACTACCGCGAAGATCGTGACCTGAAAAAACTTTTCGCCGTCCCCGAGCCGCCCGCAAGCCGCCACCCAATCGAAGAAGAGGACGTGCCGCCTTCCGCCCCCGGCGCATCGCCGAGCTCGGGTGGCGCGAGCACCGCTGCGCCGGATGGGTCGCCGTCGGGCGGCTCCATCCCTGTCCCGTCGCCCGGACCCGGCGCCAGCCGTCGAGCGTCGCGCCAAATCGCCCGCCTTGCGCCTCTCCTCCTGCCAATGCTCTCCGTCCTGTCGCCACGAGAGGCCGCCGCCGCCCAGAAGGAGAAGGACGACGGCCCCGCGATGCTCCCCCGCCTCCAGGAGGTCGCTGATCGCCTCTACCGTCTCGTCGTCACCGAAGACAACGCTCAGACTTATCGCCGCGACATGGAGCTCCTGCTCGATCTCAGCGCCGAGCGCCAACTCGGCGAAAGCGCCGTTGATGCCGACGACGCCACCACCTATGTGATGCTCGTGCGCAGTGCGGCGTGGCAGGAAAGCTGCTGGCGACAGTTCGTGATGGCCGGGGCGGGCATCCGATGGCTTGAATCTGCGACCGGTGACATCGGGGTGATGCAGGTGAATAAGCACGTCTGGCGCGGGTTTTACGATATCGATCGCCTTAAGTGGGACGTTCTCTACAATGCGGGCGCGGGCTGCGAGATTCTCGCGCGCATGATGCGCTATGCTTCCGCTCAGCAGAGGTTCGATCCCGTGCCCGTCGCCGGCCATCTGGCCCGATCGGCGTACGCGGCCTACAACGGCGGTCCGGGCGCGTGCAATCGATGGCGTCGGCGGGAGCCGCCTGCGCTCAAACAAATCGATTCCAGCTTCTGGGACAAATACCGCGCGGTCCAGGATGGAACCCCGATCGACATCCTCAGTTGCGCCCGCACCTGGGGCCACCCTTGGGCCAACTAAGATGCGGAGTTCAGATCTCGGCGTCTGGAATCCGCGTCTTCTCCTTGCTCCGGCGTCGACGCGGTTTCAATTGACGCGACGCGCCAGGCATCATCATAATCGCAGCGGCGAACACTGTTCCCGATGCGGCGGCTTGAGGCGGCGCGATGAGATGTCCCCAGTGCGGTAACGACACCCAGCAAGGCGCTGCCTTTTGTTCGCGATGCGGTGCGCGGATGTACGCGCCCAAGCCCGCCGCCGTGCGCGAGTACGCGCTCGCCCAATTCCGTCCCTCGCTATGGTACTACGCCAACGGCTTCCTCTTCGGTGGAGTGCTGATCGCGATCGGCGCCGTTTGGCTGTACCTCAAGCGCGAACCGATTCAGGCCGGTTTCGCTGTAATAGGCGTCGGCGCGCTGACGTTCATCGTCACCATGATTCGTGCCAGGACCATCAGCTGGAGTCTCACTTCCGATCGCTTGATCGAAAAGCGCGGGCTGGTCGCGTCACGCCGGCGCGAGATGGAACTGGCCGACATCCGCTCGGTCGAGGTCAACAAGCGCGTCCTTCAACGGATGATCGGACTTGGCGACGTCACGATCGCGTCTGCCGCCAGCGCCGACTACGCGATCCGTCTCAACGACATCGGCGCTCCCGATGAAACCGCTGAGACGATTCGCAAGGCGCGCCTGAAACGGATGGCGTAAACCAAGACACACATGCTGTGCCTGACGAGCATCGACTATCACGATGAGTAAGCGGCCCGACCTGCGCTACGAGCGGCGCCTGTGGAAACTCGGCGTCGACGCCGTCGCCGGTGTTGACGAAGCCGGCGTCGGTCCGATGGCCGGTCCCGTCGTCGCAGCCGCGGTGGTCTTCGCACCCGAGATATTCATCAGCGGCGTGCACGATTCCAAACAGTTGACCCACGAACAGCGCGAGGAACTGTTCACGCCGATCCGCGACCGCGCCATTGCGGTCGGCGTCGGCATCGCCGAGGTCAACGAAATCGATCGCCTCAATATCTATTGGGCCACGATGTCCGCGAGCCGCCGCGCGTTGTCCGCATTGAATCTGGCGCCCGGCCACGTGCTGGTTGATGGCCGCCTGATTGCGGGCCTCCAACTTCCGCAGACCCGAATCGTAGGCGGCGATCGCAAAAGTTTCTGCATCGCGGCCGCCTCCATCGTCGCCAAAGTTACGCGCGATCGCATGATGGTCGATCTCGACGCGATCTACCCCGGCTACGGCTTCGCGCAACACAAGGGCTATTGCACCAGCGAGCATATGCAGTCGCTCGCCAAGCTCGGCCCCTCGCCGATTCATCGGCGCTCGTTCTGGCCGGTCGCCGCCTGCGCCCAACGCCCACTATTCTAACTCTCGCTGACCCGCGCGGAGAAAACCAAGTAGGAATCAAGCGCTGGAGGAGGAAGGGGCCCGGTGGCCTTACCGGTTTTCAAATCGTATCTGGCGCAGGCTAGAACGGCACTCTTCCGATTCGAGACAATCGTCACGGCCGACCCGGCCAAGTTGCCGAAGTATTGGTTGCCGAAGCAGAAGCCCGAAACTAGACGCGGCGATGCTAAGCTTGCTGGTCGTCACGACGGTCGAAAATGCGAGATCAGAATGGCCGCCGCCGTTTGGACGTTCCCGCTCGAGATGAGCCCGCCCAAGATATTGCCGTTTCTCGGAGCCTCGAGTGCCAGGCGTAATGCCACACATGCGGTGATCGCTAAGCCCAAGGCCGCTGATACGGTCTCGTTCGAAGGAGGCTTCCACCCTCCGAAGCTGGTCAGCCCCCCAACGAAATACGCAGCTGAAACCGACTGAAAATTGCGATCGGACATAATCATTTCCCTATAGCGCGCCTTTCGTACGCGGCATTTGCCGGTTACAGTGACATTTGGAGCGATTAAGATTCGCGAAAAGGGGCGGCGGCCCTCCTATAGCCGCCGTCCCGCAACTCTCCGCGAATCGTCTGACCGGCGCTACCAGATCAGCTTGTTGAACGATGCGAATATCCAGAGCAGCGTCATCGCCGCAAAGGCAGCGCCCGGCAATTCGTCGAGAATCGCGCGCTGATGCAGCCGGACCCCTTCATCGACGTTGTCAGGCATTTGGGTCTCGGACACATCTGCCAGCGTGGCTTCTGCGAGCGCCTGTTGATTCGTGTTATCCATCTTTCTGATCCTCCGTTGCTTTTGAGCTTGCAAAACAAAGGCGTTCGCCGGCGCCGAACACTTTCGTTCCATCGAATTGAACAAAATTCAGATTTCGAGGTTCAGCAAAATCGGCGCCGCCCGAAAGCGGCAAGGCGGCGGAGTACGGCCGTCCTCACGTATTTGCCCCGATCTGCCTGAAGAAATTTGCACCAGCTGACAGATCGTGGAAGCTGGCACAGGAGGACCTGCCAACGGCGAAGAACCTGAATCAGTGCGAACGGCGCCCTCGTTTACTTCGCGGCGCCAGAGTGTTGGCTAGGGCTGGATTGGAGCCGAGTGCACGGAGAGATCGAGCGTCCGTAGTACGGCCGGAATTTTCATACTGGGGGACATGGCAACCCGGCACATTTCGCCGCCCACGTCGCCCCCGACAGTCCAAGCGTACTGCGGCTCAAATCACTCCATTGGGGACCGGCTTCCATAGCCAGCGATTTGAGGTCCGCAGCCAGGTCCGGCCCCTCAGCTTAATATCGTCGCGATAGGACGCCATCTTTCCTCTGGCAATCAGCTGCCAACCATCTTCGTTACTATAACGACCCACGTACCCGCCATCTGAAAGAGCAAATGGCTGCAATATTTTATTGTTCTTGTCAAACGGTCCCTTGCTTTCCTTTTGGTACCAGGACGGCAGAATGAAATCCGACACCTTGTGCGGGCCTATCGGATAGCCGTCGTTGTCAGAAGCGCATGGATCGCAAACTTCCAAAGCGTAGAAGCGCGCAGACTTCTCGCCCGGCGTTGGAAGCCTGGTTGGTTCGAACGAACAATCACAGACCATCCTGTTGATGTCAGGGTCAGCGAGCATCTCCAGCAGTTCGTGACTCACGCTTACCGTCCACTTGCAACCCCCGCGCTCAATTGTTTGAGCGAAGACCTTGGCAAGGGGTAACCCGGCTTCCGTTACATGATAGCCAAACCAATTCGATTGGTCGGTGTAGTCAAGTATTACTAGCCACCAAGAGCCAGGCCGCGGATTTTGCTCAAAAGTAACCTGCGCATCGACGTTCCAAGCTGGGAAAAAATCGTCAGATACTTGCTTCTGTAGCGCGCTTTTTACGAAATCCTCGAGGGCAGCGTCTGTTACGATCTTCTTGTCACTTCTGTTCAGAATAGAAACTGTGATTCCTTTGCCCATGAAGCGTGTCCCTCACTATGCTGGGTTAACCTAAGCGCTTTTTCGGTTCACCCGGGTTCAGTTTGTCAGTTGTCTGCGCCCTGGCCCCATCGTTCGTTCAAAAACTCCATGACACGACCGCGGCTGGGTCGGGCGCGTATGAGCAGAACGTTCCGGTTTTAATCGATTTATTCAGCAACTGGCCCAGCGCGGGATCATTCCTGCCGATGCGGTCAATCGCAGCCTTCATCGCGCGAGTGACGTTGAGCCGGGCGCGTTCCGATACCGAACCGGCCCGGCGGTCGCGTCCGCCGATCCCGATTGCGCGACTGAGCTCTCGAGCCAAGGCGTCAATTTCCTCCTGGATTCCGCCTGCGCGATCTGCGTCTCCAAACTCCCGCGCCTCTTCGAGCTCCTGATTCAGCTCGTCAAGACGTCGCTTGTACGACGTCTTGGCGGTAGCATCCAGCATCTCGCCTGCGTCGGTAGAAAAGCCAATCTGCATACCCTCGCTCTGCAGAACACTTGCTCGGGTCGTTGCCGGATTCTGGGCTGAATCGACAAGCTCGCCCGCGCCGATTAGATCGAGCGAATGTAGCTCAACCCCCGGATTGCCAAGCAATCGCGCGATGTAGCTCAGGCCCTTGGAGTCTCTGAGGCGAAAGACTCGCCCGCCGAACCTGATGGTCCAAAAGTCACCTTCGCAATGAAACTCATTGAGGTCCGCCGGAGGTATTTTTTTGAGACCTTCGGCCTCCGTTTGGACGGATAGGCCTATTTTCGCTTCTGCCCTTTGCTGAACTGTTGAGACGCCGAGTTTCGTTGCAATTCTCTGGCATTCTTGCAGAAGGCTCTGGGCGCGCTGGCGATCGGCCTTACGATTGCGAAGCAGCAGCGCTTCACCAAGAAAGTACTGGTTGTGAAGCGCCCACAGACGTGCACCCATTTGCTGGTTGCAGAGCAGCGCGGCCTCGAAGTGTTCGATTGCCTCGTCGTAACGCGACATGGTGACCGCCAACCGGCCCAGGTAGTGTTGGGCCGATCCGAAACATACATGCCAGGTGAGCAGCGGATTCCTTGATGCATGCGGAGAGAGCAGCTCGTAAAGTAAGGCGGCGCGACGCGTATCTCCCAGTTGAGCACAGACTTCCGACAACAGAATAATGCACGCAAGCCATGTCATTCTGCGTGGAATGGATTTGAAGTCATCAGACGCGAGCCGCTCGAATTCACGAGCAGCTTCATCTCTCTTTCCGGATTCACAGTAGCAAAGCGCCAGGGCGCAACGCGCGGCAACCGTGTCCGAAGCGCGGAACGCCGCGCCTGACGAGCGATCCACAATCTCCTTGAGCACATTCTGGAGATCCCCCAGACGTCCCCGCTGCCAGCGAACCGCAAGATCGATCACATAGAAGGTCTGCCGAAACTGCCCCGTCCTGCCTTCAAGACCCTCGCCGATCGCCAACGCGCGTTCTGCATTGCGAAGGGTTTCGTCCAGGTTCCCTTCGAGCAAAGACATCGACGCTTCACAAAACTCTTGCAGTCCGAACGGTTGCTGCAATTCCACCGTCAAGTCGCGGTACGCTGCAAGTTCGTCGCGTGCCGCTTGAAGATTACCCATTTCTAGCAGGCTGACGAAGCGCAGATAGTGACCTCTGAGCGCCCAATGATTGCTGTTGGTTTCCTCGGCGAGCGATATGAGCTCGTCAATGGCTGCTAATCGATCTTCGAGATTGTCAGGAACCCAAAGCGCCAGGTGCCCGTAATGGAGCACGTAAATCAGCGTCGGAATGTCGCCTAAGCGCCGTGCGATATCGATCGCTTCCCTTGCTAGAGCTGTTCCAGGTTCGCTTTCATCGCTCCAGTAGAGTTCCGAGGCGAGGCGGCTCATCAGCATCGCGCGTCGTGCAAGGTCGTCTTCTTCCGCGACTGCCAAAGCTTCTTCAAGCAGCGCGATCAATGTCCAGTCCACGACGCCGGATTCGGTGATAGGCATTCCACGCCCCAGCGCGGCGCGGATCAGATAATCCGGCTTGCCGAGCTTGCGCGCGATTTCGGCCGCTGATTCAAAAGTTGCGCGGCATTGGTCGAACAGACCGGCACGATTCAGCGCGTCTCCGAGCGACAGGGTCACTTCGAAACGGAGTTGCTCGTCGGGAGCCGATTGCAGCGGCAGTATCTCTAGCGTTGTACGATAAAGCCGGACCGCTTCCTCATACGCACGTATTGCTAGTGCATGCTCCGCCCCGGACTTGGCATATTCTATCGCTTTGTGAATCGGTCCTGCGGGTAGAGCACGAATGTAGTGATGAGCTATCTCGGAGAACCGCGGCTTCTCGACGCCAGGTGTCAAACGCTCGAGCGTTTGTGCGATCTTTACATGTAGGTTCTGCCTTGTGATCGCGGGCAACTCGGCGTACAGCGTCTCAGGTACGAGCGCGTGGCTGTATCGATACCGAAGCAGGGGACCTCGAACCAAGCCAAGCAGGCCGGACTGAACCGCTTCGTCCAGTGCGACGTGAAGTTGCTCGTCGGTAAGAGTTGACAGTTCGCGCAAGATGCTCACGTCAAACTCGCGCCCTATGGTAGAGGCCAATGCCACCGTTTCTCTTGTAGCTTCAGAAACCTGCTGTACGCGCCGGCGGATGACCGAGCGAACTCCATCGGGAATCTCGAATCCTGGGTTCGGACTGGAAGCCCACGATTGCGTGTGCCCTTCACTTGCCAGCAGCTTGATCATCTCGCCGAGAAAGAAAGGATTGCCGTCCGTCGTGCTATGAAGAGCGGCAACGAGCTTCGACTTCGGATCTGGTCCGGTGGTTTGTTCCACCAATTCAGCGGTGTCGGATTCGCTCAATCCCCGCAGCACAATGCATTCACCTTCGCCACGGGTGTCGTTCAGCAACTTGGAGCGGCGGAGATCAAGTCGAATTTCGCTGTCACGATAAATCACTACGAGCATGATTCGTGAGGAACGCAAGTCGCGAGCCAGAAAGCGCAGTAGCAAGAGCGAATCGATGTCGGCTAGATGCGCATCGTCAAGAATGATTAGCAGGGGGTTGTCGAGCGCCAGCTCGCGAAAAAAATTAGTGATCGAATCGAAGAGGCGAAAGCGCTCCATCTCCGGTACGTGCGGGCCTGCGGAAACATCTAAAATACTTGCGTCGGCCGTGTCTGATCGCGAAGGTGCAGAAGTAGCGATGCGAAATTCAGGCACCAGGTTCAGGATGGTATTCGCGCCGGAGCCGATGTACGAAGCGATCGTCGCAGCATCCCGCCCGCGGATGGTTGATCTAAGGACCTGTATCCAGGGCCAGTAAGCGGGAGCGTCCTCACTCTCCCAGCATCGACCCCAAGCAACTTGTACGCCAAGCGAAGTTGCTTCGGCCGCGAGCTCGTCGGCCAGCCTCGTCTTACCGATACCCGCTTCCCCGGCGAACAGGAACAAGCGTCCCCGGCCTGATACGAGATCCTCCAGCCCTGAACGAACCTCCGCCCGCTCGCGCACGCGCCCAACGAAGGTTCCCCGCGTGCCTTTCTTCAGGAGTGGTACCGATGGCTTTAAGTCGCTCATGGCTCAGGCTGTGTAATTGTCACGCCAGGCGCAGCTGCTCGGAGCCCCTCCGCGCAGCGATTCAGTCTGTTTTGTACATTTCCTCAAGTTGAATTAGCTTACTATGGAGGCTGTCTAAGTCTCCGTGCACACCGGCGGCAAGTTCCCTGGCCTTGTCTATTTGAAGGCGAATCTCTTGAATGTTGTCGTGCTGAGTTGTCACTTCGGCCGAAGTCATGGCGTGTCGCGCGCCGCGAGTGGAGGCGGCCAGGTTCTGCGCGTGTTTGAGAATTGCGGCAAGATGGTCGGACAAGCTATTCGCATCGATGCGCCCTGCATGCGCTCCTTCAACGCCTTTAGCCGCGTTTTCGAAGGCGAGACTTGAACTTTGCTCGGTTTGGTAGTGAATCTGAGTGAATGCGTTCGTCATCTGGTCAAGCTTGTCGCGCAGCGCAATCAGATCGTCGGGTATCCCCGTGACCAGTTCGTCGTGCCTCTTCATCCGAGTGTCGCTGGCCTTCGTTATGTTTCCAGTCATTGTCGTTTCCCTCCTGGGGAATTGTTAACCGTTTGCTTTGTTAAGCCGCGGGGCACGATTACGAATTGGTAAAATGTCTTTTAAGCGTCGGTAACCAGCGGGATCAAAATCACCACAATTGGGAAAATAGTTCGCAAATCGCTGAGCTGAGGAGATCGCGTTTGGAGAAGATTAATCCGGGCTCACGGTGCGATTTTGCCACTGAGACCCCCCTGCTGGGCGCAGTGCGATAGTCAATTCGCAACGGCGGTTTGCGCCATCCTGTCGTATGTTTCAACAACAGGTCAAAACGCGACACACGGACCGTATCACTAGACCCGAGTTGTGTAAATTGCAAATGGCTTCTCTGTAACGCGGCCTCGAAACTCCTCGCGTATCCTCGCTTGCACCGGCCGCATGGAACCCGTTTTCAAAAGAAGTGGGCAGTAAGTGGGCACTCAGGCCGATCCACGGGTTGTGCAAATCGGAGTAAGTACCTAATGAATAAGCGCTGGAGGAGGAAGGGGCCCGGTGGCCCCACCGGTCTTCAAAACCGGCTTGGCGGCTAATATTGTCGCCGGAGGGTTCGACTCCCTCCCCCCTCCGCCAGGAGTGAGCGTGCTCTCGTGAGATGAGTGCGCACCGGTATCCGAGCGAATCGAAACAGTGGTGACTCGACCTTGCGGCTAGCGGCGGCGGGTCCTTGCTTCTTGAGCTTCGCGCGCGCGCATCGCCTCGGCCGGAGTCATGATCAGCCGCGGCTCTTGCTCCGCCTTCTGCTGCTCGGCCGCCGCCACCGTGCCGAGCTGGGTGCGGATGAAGGCCTGAAAGAAGGGTACTCTCGTCACGGTGACTCCGTCGCGCAGACGCGCCGATGCCGCCGCGGCCCATCCCGCCTGCGTGCGGCGCCCGACCCGCGTCATGTAGTACGCGATGTCTTCGAGCCGCCGCTGGACTGCGCGCCCGTTGTCGCCCGTCAGCAGTTCAACAGTCGCGCGATCGATCACGGCATTGACCCGCTCCTGCTTGTGGAGCGGATTCAAGACGATCACGCTTTCGCCGGCGCGGCCAATCTCGTCGACGTAGGGTTTGAGGATCGCGTCGGGGATCCGCCATTCGAGCAATTCCGGTTCCTTGAGCAGCTCGACTGACGGCTCACCGGCCGCCTCGGCGGCAAGCTCGGCATAGACCGGATGAAGCAGCGCGGTCGGCGGCGGCGACGCGATCAACTCGGAGCGGAGCGTGAGAAAGTTTCCGACCTGGCCGCGCCGCGACTCGGGCGTGTTGCGCCAGGCCTCGCACGCGATAAAGTCCGCGACGCGCCAGTCCGCGTCAACCAGCTTGACCTGTGCGCGGCGCTCGAGTTCCTCGCGTTCGGATTTCAGCTCGCGCCGCGACAGCCCCGTGTTCTGCGCGCCGACTAGCCCCTCGCGCTCGGAGATCAGCGCCCACAGTCGGATCACGCCGCCCTGCACGCGCGGCTTGACGATCCAGACGATGCGCGCGCCTTCGCTGTCGATCGGCGAGAGCATCGCGGCCATTTCAGTTTTTTCAGTGGCGATGGCGTGCACCGCGCTGGCCGCTGGAGCAATGACCGCGGGCGCGCCGATTCCGCGCTGCTTCAGCTTGTACAGCGCGCGGCGGACTTCGCGCCGGAGGGCGCCGGATGCGCCGGCTTCCATCTCAGTGAGCATCGCGGCGGCGCGTGGGTCCGCGATCATCCCGAGCGCGCGCGCGATTGCGAGGTCCGCGATGCCGGGATTGCCCTTGAGCTCGCGAAGTTTCGCGATCGCATCGGCGGGCGCGAGGGCGGGGTCGAAGCCGGCCTCGATCAATTTCGCATCGTCAAGATTGGTTTTCGGTAAAATACTCAAATGAATGCCGTGCGTGCGCGGATTTCCGTGCGATAAAGACTGCGAGTCGTGGGAGCCTATGCGCGCGCTTCCCGAAGTGTCAAGTTTTTCACGCCAAGGCGGTGGCGATCAACGAAAAATCGAAAAACGAAAAAACGAAGAAATGAAAAACCTCGAAGCGAAGTTCCGGCTCCTCAATCATGCTGAGGCCCAGGCGCGCGCGGCCGCGCTTGGATACGTGCGGCGCGCGATACTCAATCAGCGCGACACTTTTTTTCGCGTCGCAAACGGCAAGCTGAAACTGCGCGAGGAGAACGGCGGCGCCGTTCTGATCTTCTACCGGCGACGAAATGGCGAAAGCGGCCCACTGATGATTAGCGACTACGAGATCATGCCGGTCGCCGACGCGGCGCGGATGCTGCGAATTTTCGATGATGCGCTCGGCGCGATTGCAGTGGTTGAAAAAGTGCGAATTCTGATGACGCGCGATAACGTGCGGCTACATCTCGATCGGGTCGCGAACCTTGGACAGTTCGGCGAGATCGAGGCGGTGATAGCAGACGGCGACGACCCCGAGCGGAGCCGTGGTGCGGTGGATGAAATTTTGGCAACGCTCGGAGTGGGACACGCCGATCTGATCGATGTGTCTTACTTCGAGCTGCTCGCGAAGCCCTAGCCCGCCGGATACGCATAGCGGCCAAAGAAGTCGTCGAACAATTTGCCGGTGGCGCTGTGCACCGCGGGCGCTCCGAAGGGGTCTGATCCAGCCGCCTTAACGGCGGCGGCGAACGCGAGCATGTTGCGTTTGAATAGTTCGAACTGCGCGTCGCTCATGAAGCCGACCGGGGAGCCGTCGCTGATAAAACTCGCCATCTCACCGAATCCCCGCGCGATGCCGCGAAATTGACCGGCAAGTTTCGGCGAGTGATTCTCGATTGCGTAGGCGTAAACGAGGCACGCTATTTCCATTCTGCCCGCGCGAAATCGTTGCTGATCCATCCTGACCCGGCGTGCGTCGAGCCCTTTTTTCAACCCCAGCTTCACGAGATCGGCGCGCGGCGGCATCTTGTTGTTGATCGCATTGTCGCCGAGCCAGTCCGCGTTATCGCCGACAATTTGCGCAACGACAGGCGCAATCGTTTTGGGATCCGCAGGCTTCAGCAGATCGATCACGGCGCAATCCGAAGTGCCGCCGTAAATCTGAACGAGACCGGCTTGTGACATCGACGACAGCACGGGATCGTCAGGCGCGAGCGGCACAACGTAAGTCTGAGCGGCCGCAGAGAGATCGTCGCCGGGATCGTGGCGCGGCTGCACCTCGACCCAATGTCCCTTGCGCAGCACGACGGGAGTGAATACCGCGATTCCCGGCCCGGCTGACGACGAATACATCGCGAGCAGACGATTATTGAGGTGATGGTCGTCGATCACGCGAGCCAATTCGCGCGCCTGGTCCCAATCCTCGAGCAAAGGAAAATGAAGTCCCGCGTCCCATGATGCCTCGGCGATGAGACTCGGGGTGCCAAGCGGAAAGATCGTTGCGAGGGCGACCAGAACCGTGGCGAAGGCAACACGGACGGCGCGGACTGCCATACGATCCATCATCGCTGCAAGGAACAAGCCGGCGATCACGGAACCGGCCAGCTCAGATTGCAAGACGAAGCGGCTGGGATCCTGAATCAGCCACGAAATAGGCGCGGCGGCCCATGCGAGCAGGAATGCGTGGCGCGTCGGATGGCGGAAAAGCCAGATCGCGCCCGCGATCGCCAGGATGTCGGTCAGCGGATCGAGGTGCGTCGCTTCATGGCCATGGCGGCCGCGATACCACGCGAGATTCGTCAGAAAGTGAATCGAGTAGGGCGAAGTGAGTATAACGGTGGCGACGCCGACGATGATCAGCGCACGCCAGCGTCGTTCCAAAATCGCGGCAACCAGAATGCCGAGCGGCGCCGTGAGAAATCCACCAAGGTGAATGTAACAGGCGGCGGATGCGATCAGCGTCGCAACTACGAGCCGATCTTCGAGAAAAAAATAGATCGCCCACGGTATCGAAATGAAGAGCCATCCCGAAGGAATCCCGACATAAAACGAAGCTGCGGCAAAAGCGCTGCCCGCAAGCAACGCAACTGCGAACATCGCGGCGATATCGCCGCCGAGCCGGCGTGCAAAATAGAGCACGGTGAGCATCGCCGCGCCCCATTGCGCGAGGCCGAGAATCGCGTTGGCGAGAATGAATGAATCGGGCCTGCCGCCAAGAATTAGTCCGAGTATTGCGATCGCGACGTGGAGCGCAGGCCCCTGCAGGTTTGGCCGTCCGCCGGGGCCGTAATTGATATGGTCCCACCACGCGGTGCCGTGCGCCGCGTACCATCGCGCGAGCGAGATGTGATAGCCGGAGTCGATACTCACGCGGTAGTCGGGGATGGAGATAATCAGCAGCAGGGCGTTGAGGCCGAGGATCGTCCAGGTGACTGCGCGCGCCGCGCGATTTGGTGCTTCGAGCGATTTCGATTCGAGCGTCACTTAACTCTCAACTGCGCGTCCCGCCCGGCTGTCCCGATCGCCGGTCGAGGGGGGGACCGCTCAGACCGGAGCGCTGAAGATGGTGTCTGCGCCGGTGGACTTCAGCGCAGAGTCCACGAATTCGCGATCGGCGGCGCTGAGCGCCAGGCGGGCTTCGCGCAGCCATCCCAGGCATTTACCCTGGTAGGGAAAGGGCTGCTGCACCCACGCGCGCCCGTCGATCTCGCATCGCACTTCACTTGCGCGCGAGGCAAGCGCGCGCGCGTTGGCGAGTAGAAAGGGCGCATAGACGCGGCCGATCTCGATCAAAAACGGGCGGATCGCGGCGACGGCGTCCGCGCGCGGGAGCCATCGAGCGTCTTCGACCTCGAGCGACGAGAGGTCGTCGAGATGGGTGACCCATGAAACCACGCGCGGAGTCTCGGCGGCCGCAATTGCCGCGGGCGTGGGATCGAAGTGCGCAAGCTGGCTCAACTGGCCGAAGAAGCCGAAGTCGCTGGCGCCGGGCCGCGCGCCCATGAGAAATCGATTTCCGGCGACCAGATGCGAATCGAGCAACCCGAGCGAGCGTCGGTAGCTCGCCTCGATAACCGGCGTCGTCACGTCGTTGGAGCCGACCACGCGCAGCCGTTCGATTTGACGATCGGCAAAATAGCGCGACGCCTTGGCCAGCGCGTCACGGCTCATGCCCGGATTGCGGTCGAGCGCGAGCACGTGCGACGCCTTGTCGATGTCGGCCGCGTATTTCCATCGATAGTGGAACATCGGCTTGGTGAGCCATTCGTCGGCGTAGTCCTCGAGTAGCGCGTCGATAAACGCGAGCGCGGGATCGGGCGGAATAATTGAACGCGCGGGGAACAGCTTTTCGAGCCGCCGGATCTGAAACGTCGAGTCGATCATCGCCTCGTCGGCGCGCCCTCCTTCGCCGGGGAAAACGAGCACCGGGATTAGAGCGACCGGGACCGAAGGAATATCGACGTCTTCCGATGAGCCGCGCATTATCCACGTGAAGGGAATCCGCCGAAAGCGCATCACGGCGCGCATTTTGCGCGAGTAGGGGGAGCCGAAGCCGCCGACCAGTTTCAATGCCGTCATCGTTTGGTCCCTCTCGTTACAGTGCTCGTCAATCGACCCCTCACGCCGGCGCCTCTACGGGGAGCTTCGGATTGCGCTCGGGAGGAAGATTGTCGTACAGGTCGGCGCGCAGATCGGACTTCAGCTTCGCGCAGGCGGGATCGTTCCACAGATTGCGCCATTGCATCGGATCCTCGCGCAGATTGTAAAGCTCGCCCTCGGTGCCGTCGTAGCGGATATCGGCAATCGGACGGCGCGGCGCCAGCATTGGCGGAATATTGGCCAGGTCGAATCCATACTCGCGAGTCGATTTCTCGTAAACGGTGAGCGTGTAACCGTCGCGATAGATACTGCGCAGATGCATCCCGATTGCGGCGAACTGGCTGTCCCATTCGGTGATCACGCGCTCGCGGCCCGAGCCCGGCGCGATGGGAAGCGGCTTTCCCTGCATCCAATCGGGAACCGGGACGCCCGCGATTTGGCAGAACGTCGGCGCGAGATCGAGATGCCCGACCGGCTCCGCGATTTCGTTGCGCGTGATCTTGGCCGACGGCGCGGGGCGCCAGATCATCGGCAGCCGCATCAGCGCGTCAACGTGATACGGCCCCTTGTAGAGCAAGCCGAAGTCGCCTTGCAGCTCGCCGTGGTCGGTGGTGAAAAAAACGTCCGTGCGCGGTTCCCATCTCCGCTCCGCGATTCGGGCGAGCACGCGGCCGCAAGCCTGGTCGATCAATTCGTTTTCGACGTGGATCATCGCGTTGACTTCGCGAATCTGATCCTCGGTGAGTTGGCACGGGACGAAGCTGGCGGGACCGCCCTCGAAGTTGCCGAAACGGCCCTGGTACCAATCGAGCCAATGGCGCGGTTTGCCGGCCAGTATTTTTTCAATTTTCTCGCGCGAGCCCGGATAGCCGGCGGGCAGATCGAGATCGCGCCAATTGATTCGCCGCGCCTCGTCCTGCGGCGGGTCCCATGGATGATGCGGGTCGGGGAAACTCATCCACACGAACCAGTTGTCGTCGGGATCGAGCGAATCCAGGTATGCGATCGTTCGCGCGGCCACCCAGTCGGTGTGGTAATGCTCGCGCGGAATCGGATTGTACTTCACTTCGGGCGCGCCGGTGTCGCCGCCGGGCTGCGCAGTGAGAAGCGGCGCGAAGCCGGCTATTTCGTCGGGATAGTTTTTCTGCAACCACAGCGAATAATGCCATCCGCCGATCGGCGAATGCATCGCCAGTTCCATCCGATCGAAGCCGCGATACGGGCCGGTTGAATTTTTGCGCGCCATCTGGTTCTCGAACCATCGCCCCTGCAAATCGAAACCGGGCTCGAAATGCGCCTTGCCCAGCAGCGCGGTGCGGTAGCCGGCCTTCTCGTGAAGCCAGGCCGCGACGCTCGGCGAATCGGGCGGAAGTGCAACGCCGTTAGCGACGACGCCGTGGGTGCGCACGTATTGGCCGGTAATCATCGTGGAGCGGGCCGGCATGCAGACGACATTTTGATTGTGCGCGCGCCGATAGTTGATTCCGCTGGTGGCGAGCCGGTCGGCGACCGGCGTCTTCGCGATCGTACCGCCGTTGCATCCCAGCGAGTCGTAGCGCTGCTGATCGGTGGTGATGAAAAGAATGTTGCGTCCCATTGGATTCGACTCCCGTGTAGAAATTTTACTTTTTCACTCTTTCACGTTTCCCGTTGTCAGCAGCGCGTGGATGGTCGTCGCCATCACGCCTCGCGCCTCGGTTTCGGAAAGCCCCTGATGCCGGCGCATCTGCTCCCACGCAACCCAGCAAGTAGCAACGTCGAGCGCGGCGATCGTCGCGCGCTTTTCATCGCTCGAGAAGCTCGATCAGGTTCAGCGTGATGCGCAGGGTGAGGCCCCAGATTACCTGGCCGCCATAAAGAATCGCCGGGAATTTCGAGGAACGACTGGCCGGCCCGTCGCTCTTCCATTCATAGTCGCCGCGAAACTTCGGATCGCGAAGCGCGGTCAGAGGCACGTCGAAGATTTCGGCGACTTCGGATATTTGAGGCTTGAGCGGCGCGTCGGACGGAATCACACCGACGAATGGCGCGACGACAATTCCGCTGGTCGTCGTTTGCATGGTGGGGAAAGCGCCGACCACCTCTACGGTCGAAGGATGGATGCCGACTTCTTCGTGAGCCTCGCGCAGAGCGGCGTCGAGCAGGGTCGCATCCACGGGATCGACGCGTCCGCCGGGAAACGCCACCTGGCCGCGATGGCTCGCGACATGGTCAGAGCGGCGGATATAGACGACGTGAAGGCCGCCGTCGCGCTCGAACAGCGGCATCAGCACCGCCGCGGCGTTCGATTTGTTCGCCAGCGCCGCGCGCGGGGCGGGAGTGACGGTGGAGAGCTTGCGTCGGATGAGATCGACCTGGCGGGCAAACGCAGTCACGTCACTCATAGCTACAGATAATCGCGCGCAGCGCCCCTCTTGCAAGCGCGCGGCCGGTTTTCAATGCTGCCGGTGCGTAGGCTAACCTCAAGTTCGGTGGCTGCACGCGAGTGACTTCATAACATGCGATATTTGATCGGCAGGTACCACGAGATCGCGCTCAAGGGGCGCAATCAGTGGCGATTCGTGGATCAGGTCAAGCAAAATCTGCGCGATATATTCGGCGATTACCGGCTGGGCAATGTCCGCAGTGTGGGGCCGCGCCTGCTGGTGCAAATCCCCGACGAGCTTAGCGACGAAACCGCAGCCGAGCGCGCGGCGTTGATTTTCGGGCTGCAGAACTTCTCGATAAGCCGTGCGACCCCTCGCGACATCGAATCGATCGCGCGCGAAGCGATCAATCGTGCCGGCGGAAGCAATGCCAGGACATTTGCGGTGCGGACCAAGCGCGAGGACAAACGGTTCGCGATGAATTCGGTGGAAATAGATCGTGCAGTTGGCGGCGAAGTGCAGGAGGCGCTTGGCTTCGAAGTGAATCTTGACGCGCCCGAGCTCACGATATCGATCGAGATAATGAACGATGCCGCCTACGTGTCGGCGGGTAAGATGCCGGGTGCGGGCGGACTTCCGGTAGGCGTGACGGGGCGTGGATTGGCGCTGCTGTCGGGCGGGATCGATTCGCCGGTCGCGGCGCATCGAATGATGAGGCGCGGGCTTAGGCTGGACTTCGTACATTTTCACGCGCATCCGATCGTTTCGGCGGCGAGCCGGGAGAAGGCGGCGGAGCTTGCCGCTCATCTGACACGATGGCAAGCGCGATCGACGTTGATGCTGGTGCCGTTTGGAAACTTGCAGCGCGAGATCGTGGCGAACACTCTGCGTCCGCTGCGCGTGGTGCTATACCGGCGCTTCATGCTGCGAATCGCGAGCGCGCTGGCAGAGCGTTCACACGCGACGGTGCTGGTAACGGGCGAAAGCCTGGGACAGGTCGCCTCGCAAACGCTGGAAAACATGGCGGTGATCGAGAAGGCGGCGGCGTTTCCGGTCATGCGGCCGCTGGTCGGAATGGACAAAAACGAGATTATCGATCAGGCGCGCCGGCTGCGCACGTTCGAGACATCGATATTGCCCGACCAGGACTGCTGCACGCTGTTCGTGCCGGCGCATCCCGAGACGCGGGCGCGAATCGAGGAAGTCGAGGCGGCGGAATCGCGATTCGATATCCCGCGGATGATCGACGATGCGATCCGCGCCACCGAAGTCGAGCGTTTTTGGTTTCCGTCGGAGACTACGCAAGTGGCTGCGGCGGATCCGCGGCCGTTCGCATAGCGCGCCTTTTTTCTGATAAGCAGGACTGTCGCCTCCCAAGACGGCGGCCAACGGGTGGAAATTGCCCCCTGAGCCGAGCTTGTTTTTGATGGGAGCGACATTAGAATCGAACCGTTTGCGGCTCGCGTGAAGAGGGATTTCGACGATGACAATAAGCAGAATTCAGGCCAAGGGTGCGATGCTTGCGGCTGCGGTGGTTTGTACGTTTCTCGTGGCGGGATGCCAGGGTCATACGCCCCAGCGCGCGGCGGAAACCTATCTGAGCAACTTGAAATTTTACAATTATCCGGCCTGCTACGAGGCGCTGTCGCATCAGGACCAGCTCGATCGCACGATGGATCAGTTCCTCGGCGAAATCCCGATGGCGCCCGAAGTGAGCAAGGACTGGTTCAAGGGCGTGGTGCGCACTTGTGATTACAAGGTTGGCGACTCGAAGACCGATGGCGACAAGGCCATAGTCACGGTCAGCGTGACGCGCCCTGATCTCGCGCTCTGGGAGCGGACGGTGGATGCTTCACTTAGCGGAGATCAGACCCCCGACTCGACCGCGCAAAAGAACTTGGCAGAAAATACGTACCCCAAGGTCACCTACGACGACAATATGGTGATGGTGAATCAGGGCGGCGAATGGCGGCTGTTCGTCGATTTCCCGTTCAAAGAAAATATCATCAAGGAACACAACGACGCCGTCGATCTCTACCACAAGCACGACTACGACAAGGCGATCGCCGCTTATCAGAAAATCCTCGACGAGCTGGACAAAGAGCAGGCGACCGGCAACGCGGGCCTCAAGTTCCAGTACGGGCGCGAGTTGGCGGACATACAAAACGCACAGAAGCAGCTCCCCGACGCGCAGGCGTACATACCGAAAATCGTGCTGAGCGATGTGGACATGAAGATGTCAGCGTCGCGAGTGCCGGGAATCTTCGGCAAGATGACGAACAGCGGCGACAAAGCTATCGACGAGGTTCAGTTCACGGTCACTTACGCCGAGGGCAAAGGGAAAACCAAAAAGGAAGTCTTCAGCGAGGTTCACATTCCGGTCGCGACGCCGCTCGAGTTCACCAACTTCGGGCGTCCGGTGCTGCCGTTCGTGCCGGGCGAGACGCGCAACTTCGGTTTCCGCCTGACGGCCCCGACCGACATCCAGCAAAAGGCGACGCCCGACCTGACAGTTACGTCGATCGTGTTCACGCAATCGGGCGCGCCGCTGCCCAAGCCCGCGGCGCCATCGCCGTCGCCGGGAGCTTCGCCCGCGGCGGCCGCTTCAGCAGCTTCCGCGCCCGCCGCGGCGGCGGCAGCGCCGACGAAGAACTGACGCGGCCCGGCGCGGCGGCGCCGAGCGGTGCGTCCGTACCGGGTTATCCGGTCGCGGTTCGGCTATTATGGAGACCGGGCGCGGCATGAAGCGGCGACGGATTCGCTCGGCGCGCGCGCACGAACGCATTGACAGTCAAACTCACAATTGCGATTCCCACGCATAATCGCGCGGCTCTGGTGCGCGAGACGTTGGCGAGTGTCATGTCGCTCGCGATACCGGCGGACGTCGAGGCCGACTGCCTCGTCATCGACAATGGATCGACTGACGATACCGCCGCGGTAATCGATGAATCCGCGCGTTGCGCGGCGCTTGCGATGCGGCGCGTGTTCGAACCGCGCCTGGGTTCGAGCTTTGCGCGAAATCGTGCGGTGGACGAAACCGCGTCGGACTTCATCTTCTTCATCGACGACGACGCACTGGCCGAGCCCGATTGGGCCGCCGAACTGCTCGATGACATCCGGCGGCGCGACCTGGACGCCGCGTGCGGCATGGTTATCCCGCAGTGGTCGTCGCCGCCGCCCAAGTGGCTCGGGCCGAGCCTGTGGGTCAAGCTCGCAGTTCACGACCGGCGTACGATCGAGTCGGCGCCGGCGTCATCTGCCGAGCGGTTGGATAATTATTTCAGCGCCAATGTCGGATTCAAGCGCTCTGCATTCGCGCGTTTCGGGAAATTCCGCGAGGACCTCGGCGTGGTCGGCGGCAATCCTATCTCAGGCGAGGACACCGAACTGTTCGCGCGGATAGTGGCGCGCGGCGGCGCGATGGGTTTTGCACCGCGCGCGATCGTGCATCATCTGATTCCGCCCGAGAGGATGACACTCGCGTATCTGCGGCGCAAGAGCTTCGCCTTTGGCATGGGCACCGCATTTGCGGGACTGCAAAACCACAATCGCCTCGACAAGCTGGTCCGCAACGGCGTGCGAATGGCAGTTGCCGCGATGCGCGGCGATCCGGAGCGCGCGATTTATCACGAACTCGAATGCGCCAACTTCCTCGGTTACTGGCGCGGCCGCCTGATCGCGAGATAGCGCCGCCTCGCCTCGATCACCTCACGTAACTCAGCATACCGCGCTTTAGAATCGCCGCGAGATAAGGAATCAGCTCGAGGCTCGCGAGCTCGGCCGGCGTGACCCATCGATGCTCGACGTGTTCGTCGGGACGCAGCTGCACTTTCTGAAAAACTGTCAACCGACACGAGTAGAGCGCCTGCAGATAGGGCTCTGAAACCATGCTGTGCAATCCGAGCAGGCGGTCGATCGCGGCATCAAGCCCGGTTTCCTCCTTGACCTCTCGCAACAGGCAATCCTCGAAACTCTCGCCGAGCGCAAGATGGCCGCCGGGAAGGTCCCAGCTTCCCGGCCGATACGGCATCACCGACGCGCGCTTGAGCACGAGTATTCGCCCGCGACTGGCGATGACGCCATGGATGCCCACATAGAATTGCTGCTCCGCCATCGTGCTCAAGCTAGCGGGCCGGCAGTCGATGCGCCACTTCCGCGTTTAGCGACTTCGCATCTGCGAGATTTGACTTCCGCAATGTGGCGACGCATAGTAGGTCCCATCTTTTCGCAGGGAGGTGCACATGCGATGACTGGCCATAGAAATGATCGTGTCGAATCGCGCCCGAGTGCGCCTCCGATGAAGCTGCGCCGGTAGTAATCACCCAGATTTAGAGCATCCGGCCACGGAGGCGTTATCCGCTCCGTGGTTTTTTTGCGTCCGCCGCATCGGGACGCGCGCCACGGGGTGTGCGCGATCTCGGTTCGTGCGCGCGGGCGAAATCACCAATCGAAGATGGAGGACCGAACAATGACGGAACTGATCAGGCATCAACCTCTAACCATCGGAGCAACAGATGACCAAGTACGCAATGGAAATGGAGGACGCGCTCGACGCGTTCCTTGGCGATGGATCGATAACTGAAGTCCTGTACCTGGTTCGCAGCGGCAAGGAAGCGACTGTGTATTGCTGCCGCGGCGCCGAGACCGCAGGGCCTGCGCTGGTGGCGGCGAAGGTGTACCGGTCACTGGAGCGGCGCGCTTTCCGCGACGACTCGATGTATCACGTCGGGCGCGGCGCGGCGTGGGACAGCAGATCGCGGCGCGCTTTCACAAACAAGTCGCAGTTCGGGCGCGGCGTTCAATATGCGACGTGGATCGGTGCTGAATACGAAACCCTGGCGCTGCTGAAGCGGGCCGGCGCGGACGTGCCGGAGCCGATCGCGCGCCGCGAACACGCGTTGCTGATGGAGTACTTCGGCGACGAGAACGGGGCGGCGCCGATGTTGATAAGAGCCGACCTAACCGAGGAAACCGCGACGGCATGCTTGCGCACGATTCTGAGTAACGTCGGACTGTGGCTGCGTAACGATCGCGTCCACGGCGACCTGTCTCCGTACAATCTCCTGTACTGGGAAGGGCGCGTCGTGGCGATCGATTTTCCCCAGGCGGTGGATGCGCGGCTCAATCCGAACGCGCGGGAACTGTTATTTCGCGACGTCGAGAAGATATGCGGGCACTTCGAAAAATATGGAATCCCCGCTAACGGCAACCGGATCGCGGGTGAGATGTGGCGGCGGTATCGCGTGGGCGCACTCTAGGCGGCGCGCGCCGCGGGGAATGATCGAATCCGACTGGAGACGGAACGAGCGCCACTTCCGCGTCTAGCGACGGCCCCAGGCGCCGCCGCCGGGTGTCTCGATTCGAATGCGCTCGCGCGCTTTGAGGTCGATATTCGTTTTGCCGGGTAACCTGGTGCGCCGCGTGCCGCGCATCAGGATGTTTATCCCCGTCGCGCCCGGTCCTCCGCCGGCGAGTCCGTATGGCGCGATGGTCCGCCGTTCGGTGAGCAAGCTTACGTTCGAATCGACGAGGCACTCGAGTTCACGAATCAGCCCGTCGCCGCCACGCGCGCGGCCACGGCCGCCCGAGCCGCGCCGGATTCGATACTCGGTGATCCGCATCGGGTAGTAGGCCTCGAGCGCCTCGATCGGCGTGTTGAGCGTGTTGGTCATGTGAGTGTGGATGCCGGACGCGCCGGGCCGGCCCTTTGCGGCGCCCGCGCCGCCGGCGATCGTTTCGTAGTAAGAAAAATGGCGCGCGCGAAATCGGTCGAAGCCGCCGACCGTGATATTCGACATCGAGCCCGAACTCGCCGCCGGGATCCGATTCGGCGCCGCCTTGGCGAGCGCACGAAACAGAACGTCAACAATCCGCTGCGAGGTCTCGACGTTTCCGCCCGCGACCGCTGCTGGAGCCAGCGCGTTGACGATCGAGCCCGGCGGCGCGAGCAGACGGATCGGGCGCATCAGGCCCTCGTTGGCGGGCACGGCCTCTGCCGCGAGGCATTTCATGACATAGAAAGTCGCGGACAGGGTGATCGCGAAATTTGCGTTGACCGAACCGCGCACCTGCGGCGCGGAGCCGGTGAAATCGACGAGCGCCTTGCCGCCGCCTATTTTGATTGCGGCGCGAATTGGAATCGGACCCGTGCCGAATCCGTCGTCGTCGAGAAAATCCTCCGCCCGATAGGTTCCCGGCCGAAGCTCGGCAAGCGCCGCGATCATCAGGCGCTCCGCGTAATCCTTGAGCCCGTCCATCGCAGCTTCGACCGTTTTCCGTCCCGACGTTTTTACGATCGCGAGCAGTCGCTCGGCGCCGACCGACAACGCGGCAATCTGCGCGCGCAGGTCGCCCTCGCGCTCCTCGCGGACTCTCGTGTTGGCCAGAAACAGCGTCATCACGTCGCGAGCGATCTCGCCGCCGCTCAAAATTTTCACCGGCGGCAATCGGAAACCTTCCTGGTAAATCTCCGTCGCCAGCGCCATCGAGCCCGGCGCGATTCCGCCCATATCCGCGTGATGCGCCCGGTTGGCGGCGTACGCGAACGGGCGGCGCTCATCGCCGATAAACACCGGCGCGACCAGCGTCAAGTCGGGCAGATGCGTCCCGCCGGCGAAGGGATCGTTCAGCGCGGCGACATCGCCGCGCTCGAGCTCCAGGTTCTCGATTGCCGCGCGCACCGAGAGCGGCGTCGAGCCGAGATGCACCGGAATATGCGCGGCCTGTGCGACCAGCTCGCCGCGCGCGTCGAAAATCGCACACGAAAAATCGTGCCGCTCCTTGATGTTGGGCGAGAACGCCGTCTGCCCGAGCACAACGCCCATCTCGTCGGCAATCGCCGCAAGACGGCTGTTCATCACGGCCAGCGTGATCGAATCGAGCTTCATCGCGCCGCCTCCAGCTGCAGATTGCCGAAGTCGTCCACCCGCAAAACGAATTCCGGCGCGACGTAGGCGGTGGAGCTCAGCTCGACGACGACGATCGGCCCGCGTACGCGCGCGCCCGCGCCCAATGAGCCTCGATCGTAGATCGGCACCGCACGTTCCCGGCCGCCAACCAGCACTCTTCCGCTTGAAACCGGAGTTGGCTTCCCGATCTGGCGTGCTATTCGCTTCGACCCGGCGACCGGCTTCCCTGCGACCGCGCGGATACGGATATTCACCACTTCGACGGCGGCACCGGCGGAGGAATGGCCGAAAGTTCTGCGATGCGTCGAATGAAAGTCGGCGACGAATCGGGGCGTGAGCGCGATTTCGAGTTCGTACGACTGCCCGCGATAGCGCATGTCGGCCCACAGTTCGTGACGAATCGCGGCCGCTCCTTCAGCCCCGAGCTCGGCGTGTGCGCGGCGGACCAGCCCCGAGGCGCGCGCGAGCAGGCCCCGATAGTTCGGATTCGTCTCGCGCACCGTGAGCGAATACTCGCGGCCCAAAGGAGCGCTCGATGCCCCCCACGCACACAGCAGGCCGGGATTTCGCGGCATCACGATTCGCCGGATACCCAGATCGAGCGCCAGTTCGCACGCGTGCATCGGGCCGGCGCCGCCGAACGCCAGCAACGCGAAGTCGCGCGGATCGTAGCCGCGCTCGACTGTGATCACGCGAATCGCACGCTCCATGTTCGCGTTGACGACGCGAATAATCCCGCGCGCCGCCGCAAGCGGGTTCGTTTTCATCTCGCGCGCGAGCCGCGACAACGCGCGCCGGGCCCGATCCGGATAAAGCTTCATTTGGCCGCCCAGGAAATTCTCCGCGACCAATCTGCCCGCGACCAGGTCGGCGTCGGTCACGGTGCACGACTCCCCGCGTCCATAGCACGCGGGCCCGGGGTCTGCGCCCGCGCTATTCGGCCCGACTCGGAGCGAACCGCCGGCGTCAATCCGCGCGATCGATCCGCCGCCTGCGCCGACGCTGTGAATGTCGATAACCGGCGTGCGCACCGCGTATCCGTCGGGATGACTCAGCGTGCGGATTCGCGCGCGGCGATCGAACAGCGATACGTCCGTCGAGGTCCCGCCCATGTCGAACGTGATGAAACGATCGGTGCCGAATGCGCGCGCCAGGCTCGCCGCTCCAATCACGCCCGCCGCGGGACCGGAGAGAATCGTTCGCACCGGCTCTGCCCGCGCCAGCTCCGGGCCGATCGCGCTGCCGTTGGATTGCATGACTCGAAGCCGCGCCCCTTCGAGCCGGGTCTCCAGGTTTTTCAGATGCGATGACATCCGCGGCGCGACGTACGCATTCACGACCGCGGTCGAGAAGCGCTCATATTCGCGATACTCGGCGAGAATCCGATTTGAAACTGACAGCGGGCGTCCGAGCGGCGCCAGCGCGCGGGCGATCGATTCCTCGCCTTTCGGATTGGCGTACGAGTGAAGCAGGCAGATGGCGAATGCGTCGGCGCCGCTGCGCGCCGCAAGGCGCCGAATTCGCGCCAGCTCCGCGCGGCTGATCCGGCTGATGACGATCCCGTCGAACAGCGTGCGCTCGGCTACGCCGAAGCGCATCGCGCGGCCGACGAGCGGCTCGGGTCGCGAAGGCGCCAGCGCGTACAGGTCGTCGCGGTTCTGCCGGCCGATCTCGATAAGGTCTTCGAACCCCGCGTTGGTAAACAGCGCGACGCGCGCGCCTTTCTTCTCGAGCAGCGCATTGGTCGCGACGGTGGAACTGTAGGTGACGGACTCCGGCGCCGTTTCGTTGCCCGCGAGCATCTCGCGCAGGCCACGGATGACGGCGTCGGCAGGGTCCGCCGGCGTCGAGAGCACTTTGTGTACGCGGATTTCACCGCCGGCGATCGCGACCAGATCGGTGAACGTGCCGCCCGTATCTATTCCGACCGCTATTCGGCCGCTGATAAACGGCCGGGAGCTCCGCCGTTTCACGGCGCTCTCAGTAGTATTTTGAAATTGAGCGGATTCTTCGCGGCTTCGAAGCCCGCCAGGCCCTCGTCGAGCCTGAAGGCGCCATCGATCAGCGGGCGAGGGTCGATTTTTCCGGCCGCGAGTGCGTCGAGCGCTGGCTGAAAGCGGCCGCATCGCGAACCGATCACGGTGATTTCATTCACCACGATTGGCGCCAGATTAATTTCAGCCGCCGCTGCCGCGGTGCTCTTCAGTATGATCTTTCCGCGCGGCCGGACCAGTTCAATCGCGCGCCGAAAACCGGATTCACTTCCACTGCAATCGATCGCAACGTCGAATTTGTCCCGCACAGAAGATTCCTCGGCCGTATCGAGTCCGAGTTCAGCCAGCCGCGCGAGTTTCTCCCGATGATGGCCCGCTACCAACGGCTGGTACTTCTCGCCCTTGAGCGCCAACGCGACGATCGCGCCGAGCCTGCCGTCGCCTATCACCGCAATCGTCTGATTGCGCGATAGATGAACCTGCTCGAAGATCTCGTATGCGGCCGCGACCGGTTCGGTGAATACCGCAACCTCGTCCGGAATCGAATCGGGAATCGGATTCAGGTTGGTGTCGGGAAGGCGAAGGAATTCTGCAAAGGCGCCGTCGCGGCCGAGGATTCCGAGCACTGTGCGATTGGGACAATGGCGCGCGAGACCGCCGGCGCACATCGCGCATCGCCCGCATCCCGCGTTGATCTCGCCAACGACGCGTCGTCCGGCGAGCGAGGCGTTTTTCGATTCGACCACCCGCCCGGCGAATTCATGACCCGGCACTCCCCGATATTGCATGTAGCCGCGGGCGATCTCCAGGTCGGTTCCGCAGATGCCGGCGACTCCGACTCGGACGATACTCTCGCCCGGCGCCGCAACGGGATCGGGATAGTCGCCGCGAAATTCCAGATTGCGATCGAATACCAGCGCGCGCATAAGGATCGAACGATTCAAACAAAAAAGCCGCAGGGTCGCCACGGCTGGATGCGCTTGATTTTTTAGTGCGGAAGAGAATCAGTCGGCGGCTTTGGCCGACGCAGACTTTTCAGACGGGGATTTGGACGCCGAAGATGTTTTGGACGAAGACGTTTTCGACTCGGATGACGACGATTTGGATTCCGACGCCAGCTTCGACTCGCCTGCCCCCTTCGCCGACGAATCGCTCGACGACGCCGTACTACCATTGATCGCGGGCGTGGCCGGCGACCCCGTTGAATCCGACTCCGTGATGCTCGGGCTGCTCTTCTTGGCGTAGTCGCTCGCGTACCATCCGCTGCCCTTCAGGATGAACGAGCCACGCGACATCTGCCGCTCCACCTTGCTGTTGCAGGTCGGACATTTCTTGAGCGGGGATTCTTTGATTCCCTGCATCGCCTCGAACACACCGCACTTGTTGCACTTGTATTCGTAGATTGGCATCGCAAAACCAGGACCGCTAATCGAAAAGTCTCACCGTCCACCCCTTTAAGTAACCACGAAAAGCAACGCAGTCAACCGAAACGCCGGCCTTTCGCTTTCAATTCGCCTCGGTCTCACTAGGAGACGCTACTTTGGTCTGCCAATCTGCCGCAGTCGCGCTGCCGCCTTGGCCGGCTCATGCGTCACGATTCGGATCGTCTTGCGACGCGAGGTTGCCCCGCGAACGATCAGCATCGCCGATCGCGGCACGCGCAGCTCACCGGCGAGATATGCGATCAGTTCGTCGTTCGCTTTGCCTTTTTGTGGCCCTGAATGGATGCCGACGACGAGGCGCTCTCCACTCGTGCCGATGACGCCGCGGCGCGAGGCGCCCGGCCGCGCCGTGACCTCGATCGTTACCTCCTCGTCGGCCACTCGCATCCACGGCGTGTCTGCCGCCGGCGGATTGCCGCCCGGACTCACGCGTATGCGGGAATCAGCGCGTGCACCACGCTCGGAATGACGACGCGCTGGATGAGCTGGATGACGATAATCACGATCAGCGGTGAAAAATCGATTCCGCCGAACACCACCGGAATATGTTCGCGGAACCATTCGAAGACCGGCTCCGTGATCGAATAGATGAAGCGGACGATCGGATTGTACGGATTCGGCTCGATCCACGTCATCAGCGCGGAAATGATCACGACATACAGATAGAGCGTCAGCAAACCGTCGAGGGTCTGCGCGATGAAGATAATCAGGTTGGTCCAGGCGTACACGCGGCAACGCTCTCGCTAGTTGATTCCGCGGCCAAGTTCGCGTGAGCGATCGCTGGCGGCGTGCAATGCGGCGGCCACGATATCAGAAAAGCCATGCTCGGCGAACCGGCGCAGCGCGGCCTCGGTTGTGCCGCCCGGCGAGGCGACCGCCGCAATCAAGTCGGAGACCTCGCGCTTGGACTCGCGCATCAGGTGTTCGGCGCCACGAATCGTCTTCAGCGCCATCCGGATTGCCAGTCCGCGCGGGATTCCCTCGCTCACCGCAGCATCCGCCATCGCCTTGGCGAACAGGTAAACGTAAGCCGGGCCGCTGCCCGAGAGCGCCGTGACCACGTCCAGGAGTTTTTCGTCCTTGAGCGCGACGGCGTCGCCAACCGCCCTGAAAATGCGCAGCGCGAACGCCTCATCTCCCGCCGACGCTCCGCGCGCACGCACCATCGCCGCCATCCCATGACCCACCATCGCGGGCGCGTTCGGCATCACGCGGATCACTCGCGCGCGCATCCCGAGCCCGCGGGTCAGCCGCGCGATCGTCACGCCGGCGGCAATCGAAATGAACAGCTTGCCCTTGCCGGCAGCTTTTCCGCCAGTTTTTGCCAATTCAGCCGCGAGTTCCGCCATCACTGCATCGATCGTCTGCGGCTTGACTGCCAGCAGTACCGCCCCGGCCTCGCGCACGACCTCGGCATTGTCGTCCGTCGTCGCGACCTTGAGCGCGCGGGCGAGTTTACGCCGGCGCTCCGGCACAACGTCGGACACAATAATTTCGCCCGGCTTGAAAACCTTGTGCGCGATAAGGCCGTGCGCGAGGGCCTCGGCCATGTTACCGCCGCCGATGAATCCGAGTTTTTTCATCTCTTCACGCTTTCACGCCGTGCGTTCGCCGAAGACCGCGCGTCCTATCCGCACAATCGTCGCGCCTTCCTCAATGGCGATTTCGAAGTCGTCGGTCATGCCCATCGAGAGTTCGCTTAGCGCAAGGCCCGATTGCACTGCAAGGCGATCGCGCATCTCGCGCAGCCGCGCGAAGTAGGGACGCGTCGTCTCGGCGCTGGCGGCGGGGGGCGGAATCGTCATCAGCCCTTCGATTTCGATCTTGCCGCGAGCCGCGTCCAGGAGCGCGGCGACTCCGTCCGGAGCGACTCCGCTCTTGCTCGCCTCGGCGCCGAGATTTACTTCGATGAGCGCACGGACGCGCGGCGACGGTTGTGCCCGCCCCAGCGCTTCGGCCAGGCGCACGGAATCGACGCTGTGGATGAGCGCGAATGCGCGCGCAGCAGCCTTTGCCTTGTTGGTTTGGAGATGGCCGATCAGATGCCATCGAATTTCGGTCAAGTCCGCCAGCTCGGCGCGCTTCGCGATCGCTTCCTGGACATAATTCTCGCCGAAATCGCGCGCGCCTGCCCGCGATGCGGCGCGAATCGCCTCGCTTGGCTGCGTCTTGCTCGCGAGCACGACACGAATCGAGGCGGGATTGCGGCCGGCGCGGCGGGCAGCCGCGGCGACCCGCGCTCGCACGGTCTCCAGCCGCCGTTCAATTTCATTGCCGATCGACATTCCCGCGACCTTGGCTAAGCGGGCTTCACGCCCCATCGCGCGAGCGCCACGACGACGCGTTCTGTCGGCAGACCCATCACGTTGTCGCGCGACCCTTCGACGTGGGAAATAAATCCACCGCCAACGCCCTGAATTCCGTAAGCCCCGGCCTTGTCGAAGGGTTCTTCGGTGGCGATGTAGTCGTCGATTTCGGCCTCGGCCAGTTTACGAAAAGTGACCCGGCTCTCGACCGGCGAACTCTCCAGGATGCTGCCGCTTCGCGCCAATGCAAACGCAGTCACGACCGTGTGAGTGCGCCCCGAGAGCATCTCGAGCATCCGGCGCGCATCGCCGGGATGGGCGGGCTTTTCCAGAATTTGAGTCTCGCACAACACAATGGTGTCGGCTCCGATCACAATCGCTTCCGGGAACCGCGATGAAACCGCGCCGGCCTTTTCCCGCGCCATCCTGACTGCGTAGTCGCGCGCCGGCTCGCCCGCGAGGTGCCGCTCGGGCACCAGGCTTTCGATCACCTCGAACGAAATTCCCGCTGCCGCCAATAGTTGACGGCGCCGCGGCGACGCCGAGGCAAGAATCACTTTGCTTGAATCGCCCATCAAGGATTTACGCGCACGCTTCACGAATCGGGTTACCGACTGTTGCCAGACGCCGCGCGCCCCTGCAAGTCTCGCCAAAGCCGGCGCCCAATTGAAGCCGCGTCGAGCATGCGCTAACCCAGATCGCATGGAAGCGAAATGGTGGCGCGAGGGGACGCTTGCGATGTTCTGCGCGATGCTGCTCGCCGGATGCGCGTCGGCTCCCGCGCGTGCCGATTCAGCGGCCGCGTCCTCGCAAGTTGCGCCGCCGGCCCAAACCGCGCCTGTGCCGTTGTCGTTGCCTGCCGCTGCCGCGACCGCGCCCAACGAGCCGCCGTCCGACGCACAGACGGCGTTCCTCGACGGCTATCGCGCGTACCGCGACCACGACAATTCACGTGCGATAGATCGTCTCAAATTCGCGGCCGACAATTTTCCCGCGCTCGGCGACTATGCGCTCTTCTACCTTGCACTCGCTCAGCACGACCAGGGCGATCTGAACGCCTCGGCAGACACTCTCGATCGCCTCGTCAGGTCGTACCCGGATAGCGTGACGATCGATCGCGGCGAGATTATCCTGGCGGACAATCTGCTCAAGCTCGGGCGCAACGCCGAGGCCTCTGCCGTCGCGTCGCGGCTGATTGCGCGGACGCCCGAAGCGTCTATCGAGCAGCGCGCGCGCATCGCCGAAGCCAGGGCGCTGATCGCGCTCGGCAATCAAAAGTCGGCCTATGCGCAGTTGATGGAGCTGCGAGACAAGTATCCGCGCTCCGACTCGGACGGCGAAGCGCGCATGATTGTTCATTCGCTCCTCGCGTCGAACCCCGAGCTCGCCGACACGGCTTCACTTGCTTATCATCGCGACGAATCCGAGTTGCTGCTCCGCGAGGGCGATTTGTCCGCAGCCGAGGAGCAGGCCAGCGCGGGGCTTGCGATGGAGCCGGAGCAATCGGTTCGCGCGGAACTGGTTTGGGTGACCGCGCGAGCGCTCAAGCCGGAACCCGACCGCGCCAGGGGTGCGATACTCGAGTATCTGCGAATCGCGCCCCGCGGACCGGACGCGCCGGCTGCGCTTGAAGCTCTGGCGCTTATCTACTGGCACGACGATCAAGACGACCTCGCACGTGCGACGCTGAACAGACTCGTCGCGAATTTTCCGGCCAGCGCGCTCGCGCCCGGTGCGATGCTCCGTATCGGTAGAATCTTCGAAGAACAGCACCGGCTTGATTCCGCCCGTGCGCAATATCGACGCCTGGCCGCGCGCTATCCCGGGAGCGACGCCGCCCAGGACGCGCGGTTTCGCATACCATGGACGTTGTATCTGGCGCGCAACTACCGCAGCGCGGCGGCGGGATTCCAGGCCGCCGGCGCCCGCGCGAAAGATGCAACTAATCTTGACATGTGCGAGTACTGGCGTGCGCGCGCGCTGGAAAATGCGGGCGAGGCCACCGATGCTCGCGCGATTTTCGCAAAACTCGCCGATAGCACCGACACCAACTACTATCCCGAGCTCGCCAGCCGGCGCGTCGCGGCTGCCCGACCCGATCTTCCGGCCGCGTCGGCGCCGGACCCGGAATACGGCGCGGCGCCTGCCGTCACCGGTGTCGCCGAGTACCACATGGCGCGGCTTCAAACGATCCGCGCGATGGGACTCAAGGAACTTGAGCCCGGCGAGTTGAAGGCACTCGAGGAACATGCCGGCGGCACCGTCGAGATGCGGCGTTTCGTGCTGGCCGGATTCGCGAGCGCCGATGCGTGGTATGACGCGATCGTGGCTGCGACGCGCATGGAAAAAAACGGGCAGATGAGCCACGCCGTCGCCGAGAGGGTTCGCTATCCCCGCGCATACTGGGATCTCTTTCAGTCCGCGTCCACCCGGCTCGCGCTGGACCCTTACCTGGTGCTCGCGTTGGCGCGGCAGGAAAGCTTGTTTAACCCGGATGCCACGTCGAGTTCGAACGCACGCGGCCTGATGCAGTTGATTCCGTCGACGGCGGAGAAGATGGCATCCGAGCACGGCATGGATAGCGAGGCGATCCGTCTCTACGATCCCTCGGTTAACGTCGAGCTGGGGACGGCGTATTTGAAAAACCTGCTGGAGATGTTCGGCGGCAACGCGTTTCGGGCCGTCGCGGCGTACAACGCGGGCGAGCACGCGGTTGCGAAGTGGGTGGCCGATTTTTCCGGCGCTGATGACGAGTGGGTCGAAAATATCGCGTACAAAGAGACACGCGAGTACGTAAAGAAAGTGATCGGAGGGCGGCGCGAGTATCGGCTGCTGTATCAGCGGAGTCCTTAGCGACCCCGCTTGACAGCCCGCTCGGCATCTCTACACACTCCGGTTGGGAAGCTCGAGGAATTCTGTTGGCATCGCGCGAATTCAAGGCGGTCTTTTTCGATCTCGACGGCACGCTGGTCGATATTCACGGCCCGTTGTATATCGCCGCGAAAAACGCGCTCGACGAGCTCGGCCACGATCCGCCGCTCACCCATGAGCGCTATCGCGAGGCGCTTTCCAGTGATGACGTATGGCTCGGAGTGCCGGAGCATCTCAGGCCTGAGTACGTGAAGCTCGCGTACGCATACTTCCTGGCTGAAATCGACAAGACCGAGCGTCTCGAGGTGCTGCCGCACGTGCAGGATACGCTGGCGGAACTGAAACGGCGCGGATATGCGACCGGCGTGATTACCAGCCGTCCGGGTGATTCGCAGCGGCTGGTCGAGAAGCTCGCGATGGTCGGGCTCGCCTCGTACCTGGACCAGGTCGTCACGCAGCCCACGAGCTCACTGCGTGCGCTGGACAAGACGCAGAGCCTCAAACAGACCGCGCTCAAGGCCGCGATTCATCCTCGAGCCTGTATGTACGTTGGCGATGAGCCGCGCGACAGCATGGCCGCGCTGGGCGCGGGCTACGGCGCGTCGGTCGCGGTCGCCACCGGCGCGGCGTCGTTCAAATACCTGCAGACCCATCCGTATTTCAAACCCGACCACGTGATTCGCTCGATGGCGGAGCTGATCGACCTCATCGACAATCTGAAAGCGGAAATGCTCGAGTAGCGATGACGCGTTTCGAGCCCTTCCAGGAACCGCCGCGCGCGCTCGATGGCCTCAAGGTCGTCGAGCTGCCGTGCCTCGACACGATGCCTTTTCTGGCCGCATCGATGGCCGCGAAGTCGTTCGCCGATTTCGGCGCCGAGGTCGTCAAGGTCGAGCCGCCGCGAACAGGATCGCAGGAACGCGCGCTGGGGCCGTTTCGCGATGAGATGCCCGACCCCGAAACCGGCGGGCTGCATCTCTACCTCAACACCAACAAGCTCGGCGTGACGATCGACCTGGAAAACCGGCGCGGGCGCGAGCTTGCGCTCGATTTGCTCGCGCCGGCGGACATTGTTTTCAATCCGAATCGTCCGGAACTGAACGAGAAGCTGGGGATTGACTGGCGCACGCTCACGGCCCGATTTCCGAAGCTGATCGTCGTGTCGATAACTTTTTTTGGCGCCGAGTCGCCTTACCGGAATATCCGCGGCGGCGACCTGGTCGCCACGCACATGAGCGGCGTCGGCTACGAGACGCCGTGGCATCAGGTAACCGATCCATCGAATCAACCGCCGCTGAAGCTCGGCGGCAGGCAGTCTGACTATTTGACTGGCTATACAGCGGCGGCCGCCGCGATGTGCGCGCTATACAGCCGAAAGACTAATGGCGCGGGGCAGCATGTCGACGTCGGTCAGTGGCTCTCGATGATCAGCATGATTCGCCCCAATATCGGGTTTTACTCTCACGAGACGCCTGATTCTGCCTCGTTCCAGCGGCTCTCGACCCGCCGCAAAGTGGCCGGGCAGTGGGTCTATCCGTGCAAGGATGGATGGGTGAGCTTCAGCGCCGGCACCGATCGCTTCTGGCGCGGCGCCAAGAAGGCGATGGGTAATCCCGAATGGATGGATAGCGAGCTGTTCGACAATATCGTGGGCCGCACCGCGCATATCGACGCGATCGAAGCCGGAGTAATCGACTGGCTATCTACGCAGACTCGCACCGAAGCGTTCGAGAAGGCGCAGGCGGAACACGTGCCGTGCTTCCCGGTGTATTCGCCGGCCGAAGTCGCGGGCAACGAGCAATACAAGGCACGGAAATTTTTCATCGATCTCGAGCATCCCGCGGCCCGCGAAGTGCGGATGCCCGGTGCGCCGTGCAAGTTCGCGCGCACGCCGTGGCGAATCGTGCGCGGCGCGCCGATGCTGGGCGAGCACAATCAAAAGATTCTTGGCCAGAGAATCGGGCGGTCGGCGGCGGAGCTCGCGGAACTCGCCGCGGCGGGGATCATCTGATGGCAACCCGGCCGCTGGAAGGAATCCGGGTCGCGGATTTCGGATGGATCTACGCCGTCCCGCACGCGACCGCATGGCTGGGCGCGCTGGGCGCCGACGTAATCAGGATCGAGACGTCGGGCGCGCCGGACCTGGTGCGATTTCTGACCGGCACCGACGGATCGATTGGCGCCAACCGCAGCGGAATTTTCCACGCGATCAATTCCTCGCGCCGCAGCATCGCGCTGAATCTTGCGACGCCGGAGGCGCAGGAAATCGCGCGCGAGATTATCCGGCGGAGCGATTTCGTCACCGAAAATTTCACCGTCGGCAACATGGCGAAATACAATCTTGCCTACGACGATCTCGTGAAAATCAAACCCGACATAATCATGCTGAGCGGCACTCCGCTGGGGCAGGACGGTCCGCTCGCGGGTAGCGTAGGCTTTGGGCCGACGACGCAGGCCTTCGCCGGGCTGTGCCATATCACGGGTTATCCCGATTCGTTTCCGTGCGGGATCGGCGGAACGTGGCCGGACTTCGCGGTGGGCACCGGCATGGTGTTCTTTCTGCTCGCGGCGCTGCACTATCGCGATCGGACCGGCGAGGGGCAGTACCTCGACCTGTCGATGGCCGAGATGGTTACGACCATGATGCCCGAAGCGATGATGGATTTTCTGATGAACGGGCGCGACCAGGCCGCGATTGGGAATCGCGACGAGTCGATGGCGCCGCATGGCGTATTCCCGGCGGCCGGCGACGACAAATGGATCGCGATTGCGATCGCCACCGACGACGAGTTCGCCAAGCTGTGCGAGGCGCTCGGAGCGCCTTCGATGGCGTCCGATCCGAAGTTCACCCGACTCTTCGCCCGCCTCGCGAACGTCGAAGAGCTCGAGCGCGAAATCGCGGCGCGCACGCGCGTCCACCCGCGCGATGAACTGGTGGCGAAACTTCGCGCGCGCGGTCTGGCCGCGGGACCGGTCTATAGCACTCCCGAATTGATGAAGGATCCGGTCTTCTCCCGCTCGAGCATGCTCGTGAAGTTGAAGCATTCCGAGGTCGGCGAGCGCGTCGTGCCGGGACTTCCGGTGGGGTTCGGCGCGATCGATCTCGAATATCGCGGCGCGCCGATGATCGGCGAGCATACCGATGAGGTGCTGAGCGAGCTGCTCGGCTACAGCGCGGCGGAAATCGCGCGGCTCAAGGAAGCGAAGGTGCTGATCTAGTCATGGGGCGCAAGCAGAGTCGGACCAGAATTCCCCCGAAACCTTACGCCGGTTTCGGACATCCGGTTGGTTAAGAAAAGATGCGGCCTGACGGCCTGTTAGAATGGGCGAAGTGAGTAATGGCTTGGACCGAGTCTTAACCCGCTGGGGTTACGGGGAAGGGCTGCGCGCCTTGCGAAATTCAGCTGGTGAAGATTCCGGCGGGAGGGGAGGAGGCGAACTCCGCTTTGAGCGCGTCGTAACTCTTGAGGTCGTCGATCGTGCGGAAGTAGCCGCGATGGACATAGCCGAACACCGGCATTGCGTTGGCGACCATCGGCGCGAACAGGCCGGCCATGATGCTCCAGGGCGGCGCCGGCGGCATCAGGTCAAATACCGCCTGATCCGCGACGATCACGCCGCAATACATGAACGGCGATAGAGATCCGGCGACGCTGTCATCGAGGCCGGCCGGGTAGTCGTCGTATCGAAGCGGGTCGCGGCGCGCCAGCAGGCGCATCCGGCGGAGTTTTTGGCCGGCGTCGATTTCGAGGCGGCTGTAGTAATCGAGGTTGGCGGGCCGGAACAGCGCGACGGTGGCTAGTGCGGCGCGGTCGCGATGGAACGCGAGCATCGCGCGCAGGTCGAGATCGAGGATCGTGTCGCTGTTGGCGATTACGAATGTATTTTCGTTTTCGATTCCGCCCATGAACTCCCGGAGGCTGTTGAGCGGGCCGCCGGTGCCGAGCAAAACCGGCTCGGGCGCATACGTGATGCGCAGTCCGAGCCCCGATCCGTCGCCGAGTCCGCGCCGAATAACGGACGCCAGATGATGGACGTTGATTGCGACCTCGGTGACGCCGCCGCGCCGCAGCATCGCGAGCGGATAATGGATCAACGGCCGACCGCCGACTTCGAGCATCGGTTTCGGCGTCACGTCAGTCAGCGGGCGAAGCCGCTCGCCCATCCCGGCTGCCAGTACCAATGCCTTCATCGAATAGAAACCCTGCTATGCGCTGAGCGCCGCGCAAAGTTCAGGAAACTCGGCGCGCATCTCAGCAAGCATCCGGCGCGCCTGTGCGAGCGCATGCGGAATGTAGGGACGGTATCCGCTTTTACCGCCGCGCTCGAACATCTCGAAGCGTCCGATCATCTTGAGTGCGTGTTGCAAAACGCACATGCGATAGCTGCTCATGAATTCCGCCGCGTCGAGCGTGGTGGGGAGGCCGCGCCGCACGAGTCCCGCGCAGTAGAAGTCGAGGATGCGGCGCTCGATTGCGGGCGTAATGAATTCATCGGTGTCGCGGGTCGTCAGGAGCACGGCGAGGTCCTGCGCGGCCGGCGCCATGAGCGCATCCTGAAAATCTATGATTCGAATTCGCGGGCCGTCCTGGATGAACAGGTTGTGGCCGTGATAGTCGCGATGCGAGAACACACGTGGGAAGCGATCGAGCCGCGCGGCCAGCCGCTTCAGCTCGGGTGCGATGGGTGAAAAGTCGGCGCCCGGTGCGACGGCGGTGAGGCCAACTTCCGCAAATTCTTTCATCTCCCATTCGAACAGGCGGCCGCTGTAGGCGATCTCCCGCGCGACGCATCGACGGCCGATTTGACCGGTGCCGTCAACGTGCAAGCGAATCAGTTCGGAGGCGGCGAGCCGGAACAGGTCCGCGGCGTCGGCGCCGGGACGGCGGACGGCGTCGAGCAGGGAGAGTTCGCCGACATCTTCGACCAGTATCGCGCGCCGGGCGAGGTCCGCATCGTAGAGTGCGGGAACGGGAGCACCGATCGACTCCAGCGAGCGATGCACGTCGATCCACGGCGGCTCGGCGCGGGGGCGATGTAGAAGATTCAGCACGCGAACGTAGCGGGGAAAGTCGTCGGGGCCGAGATCGACGAGGATAGCGGTGGGCGGCGCGGCGGTTTCGTCGTGCGAGGCGATGCTGTTCTTGTGCTGCGCAATCGATACGCGCCAGAAACGGCGCGTTGAGAGATCGCCGCGGAGAGCGGCGATCTTGTCGACGCGGTCGCGCGGCCATCGCCGCGCGACCGCCTCTGCCGCCCATGTTTCGAACGCGCCGTCGTGTTGCACAGTGATGGATTTTACCGGCGGATTCGCGCTTGCGCGAGTATGAGCAGCGCCAGTGAAAAGTAAAAAGCGAGAAACGAAAAACCGGCGCGGCCGTTGGTGGCCGCGCCGGTTTATTTTTCACTCGATCGCGCCGGCCGTCAGTCGCCTGATATCCCGTGTCCGCCCTCCGCCGCGCGCGCCATCGCCTCGGGAGTGAACCACTCGCGATCCACGGCGCCCATGTTGATGAACCAGCCCTCGGGTGACGGAGCGTTCATCGACGGATGGTAGCAAACGTGGAAAGCCCACCTTGCACGTCAACCGACGAGGAGCCGACCTGGAACTGGCGCTTGAAGGGGTAAATCGCGATGCGCGAGTCGCTGCGCGCCCGATCGGAATAGTTCAACCACGAGGTGTAGTTGAACCACAACTGGTCGTGGTTGTCATACATGTCCACGAACATCGGGAAGTCGGCCTCCGAGTCGATGTAGATAATTTCGCGGCTGTAAAGGGGGCTGGCGTAGCGTCCCGGCCGTGCCTTGGCCTCAATCAGGTAGATCCGCCTGAGTTGCCACGGGTCCGGGCAATGGCTTGCGCCGCCGTCGGTTGGGCAGCGCGGATCGACGCCATGATGCACGTCGATTGCGGCGAGCATCGTCTTCTCCCCCAGGAACTTGAAATCGTAGTCCTCGGGCTTGCCGCTCCAGCCCTCGTAGTGGTTGGGATCGTAAGACTGCGCGCCGCCTGAAGGGTTGTCACTCAACGTGTAGCTCAGACGCCGGAGCCGGCGCGTGCCGGGCGTCCAGGTCCAAGTGTCGTCATCGCGTCTCGGATCGGCGTAGCGGAACTTTAGGAGCCCGGTGCCGCGACCTTGTGCCGGAGCGAGAACCGGATAGAGCAGCGCCTCGTAAAAGCGTCCAGTTGTATTGAAATCGGGATCGATCGGCAGCGGTTCCACTTCGGTGCGTCCGACTTCGTTGTAGCCCGCATAGTGGCCGATCTCGATGTCAGTGATCTCGAAAAACGGCTTGTTGCGGCCCCAGTACACGCTGTCGCAATCGAACCAGCGCAGATCGTAGTCATCGGTAGATATTGGCCGGAAGACTTCGTTCCACATCACCTTCTCGGCTGCCTGCGGATCGTTGGCGTCGATGATCAGGAAACGGCTGACCCGCGACGTAGCCAACCAGGCTGCGATGGTCGGGCGTCAGCCTGGTCTGGCTCGAGTACTTTTCGGTCGCCTCGGTGTAGGGCTGAGGCCAGTCGATGCGCTCGGTTGGCTCGATCTTCATCTGCATACCGTGCAGGACGCGCAAGTAGGTGCCTGGTGGGAGCAGGTCTTTGACCTTGGACGCGTTGTCCGCGGTGATGAGATCTCCTGGCTTTACCTGGGCCGATGCCGGCGCGCTGGTAATCCCGACCGCAAGCATCAAAGCAGTCAGGACTCCGCCGCACCAGGCTCCCCATCCGATTGCGCGATTCATGTTGACTCCCTCTTTCGGCAAGTGGTTGCCGATGCTTGGAATTTGGTTCCGCAACAATCCCCTAACATTGTGTGTAATTAGTCCTGCCGCCTGGAATCGTCAATAGCACTAATGATCGCAAGCGGTTGGAGGGCTTTGGAGGTCTAATGGCCCGATTCGCGCTGGCCGGCGGCGGTCACCTGTACGTAAAAATCGGCGACCGTTCCAAAAGACCCGCTCATCAGGTATTGATATCAAGATAAGAAGTGCTTGCAGGCGGATCGAGAATGACAACCTGGTATCCCGTGGCTGTGACCCTGTTTGTCGCCGGCGTGATCGTCGGCGTCATGTGCACCATCAACATGCTGATCGGGCCCAAGCGTCCCGGTGCGATCAAGAGCGAAGCTTTCGAATGCGGCAACCCGCCGAGCGGCTCGGCGTGGGGGCGGTTCTCGGTGCGCTTCTACCTGACGGCGATCCTGTTTTTGATCTTCGACGTCGAGGTGATTTTTCTGTATCCGTGGGCGGTCGAGCTGCGCTATATGGGAATGTTCGGCTTCGTCGAGGCGCTGATCTTCATCGCGATTCTCTGCGTCGGCCTGCTCTACGCCTGGCAGCGCGGCGCGCTCGATTGGGACTAGCGGCGATCGATGTTGACTGAAAAAATAAAAGCACGCTTTGGCGGGGAAATTCTCGACGCGCAAAATGCACGCGACGAGGAAACTTTCACGATCGATCGCGAACGCGCGTACGATTTTTTCCGCGCCCTGCGCGACGAGCCTGACTTCGAATTCAATTTCCTGACCGACTTGACCGCCGTCGATTGGCCCGAGCGCAAGCCGCGCTTCGAGGTCGTCTATCAACTGAACTCGCTTACCCGCGGCCATCGCATCCGCGTCAAGATTGGCGTGGACGGCGCCGATCCGTGTGTCCACAGCGTCGTTGGCGTGTGGGGCTCGGCCGACTGGCTCGAGCGCGAATGCTTCGACATGTTCGGAATCGTCTTCAAGGGTCATCCCGATTTGCGCCGTATCCTGATGTACGATTCGTTCGAGGGTTATCCGCTGCGCAAGGATTACCACTACAACAAACGCCAACCGATCGTCCCGGAGATCGACCCGGTCGTGAATCCGATTCGCTCCTCGCGCTGAAGACACGACCCGATACAAGCCATGGCACTACCGGCGCGCTGGAAGGATAAAATCGTACCGTCGGACCCCTCCGACGAGATCATGGAACTGCAGATGGGGCCGTCGCATCCCGCCTCCCACGGCACCATCAAGTTCAACCTCAAGCTCGACGGCGAGCGGATCGTCGATTGCGACGTCGAGGTCGGATTCCTGCATCGCGGATTCGAAAAGATGTGCGAGCAGGGGACCTGGACGCAATGCTTCCCTTACACCGACCGCCTCAATTACGCCTCGCCGTGCATCAACAACGTCGGCTTCGCGCTCGCCGTCGAACGCCTGCTCGGCGTCGACACGACTGAGCGATGCAAGTACGTGCGCCTGATCATGAGCGAAGTTTCGCGCATCGCCGACCACCTGACGTGCCTGGGGATGGCGGCGGAGGAAGTCGGCGCGACGACCGTCGCGTTCTACATGCTGGAGGCGCGCGAGTTTCTCTACGACTTGATCGAGGCCGTGACCGGCGCGCGCGTCACCGTGACATGGTGCCGGGTCGGCGGCGCGACCCATGACCTGCCGGCGGACTTCACCGATCGGATGAAAGCTTCGTTCGTGTGCCTCGATCAGGTTCTCGGCGACTGTGACAAGCTGCTATCGCGCAATCGCGTATTCATCGACCGGATGGCGGGCGTCGGGAAGTTGTCGAAGGAAGAGGTGATCTCCTACGGGCTGAGCGGTCCGCTGCTGCGCGCGGTTGGCGTGTCGTACGACGTTCGCAAGGCGCATCCGTATCTGGTTTACGACCGGATGGAGTTCGAGGTGCCGGTGGGTGACCGCGGCGACAACTACGATCGCTTCAACGTGCGCTTTCAGGAGATGTACCAGTCCAAGCGTATCATCGAGCAGGCGCTCGCGGCGCTGCCAGAAGGTCCCGTCACGATCACCGATCCCAAGATCGTGCTGCCCGACAAAGAGAAGGTGTACAACTCGATCGAAGGCCTGATGAACCACTTCAAGCTGATCATGGAGGGCATCCACGTGCCCGTCGGCGAGGTTTACCAGGCAGTCGAGGGCGCCAACGGCGAGTTGGGCTTTTACGTCGTGAGCGACGGCAGCGGCCGGCCATATCGCGTGCGCGTGCGGCCGCCGTGCTTTCTCGGCATGGGCGCGCTCAACAAGATGCTCATAGGCCGCATGATCCCGGACATCATCACGACGTTCGGGATGATCAACATGATCGGCGGAGAGTGCGATCGCTAGCGGGCCGGCGCCGATCCGCGTCGTTATCATCGAGCGCTGGAGCTGACGCCGCCCTCGGCCAGTCTCAAAATGTCCTCTCCTGAAGCCATCGCCACGCAAATCGCGCCGCCGCCGCGTCGTGTGCTGATAGTGCTGCTCGGCGCAATCGGCGACGTGGTTCGCGCGCTTCCTTTGCTCGGGCGCATTCGGATTGCGTGGCCCGGCGCGCACATCGCGTGGGCGGTGGAACCCAACTCCAGCGGGTTACTCGACCACCATCGCTGGCTGGACGAAGCGATCGTGTACGATCGCACGCACGCGCCGTGGACGTTCATCCCGTTTCTGATGCGAATTCGCAAGGGGCATTTCGATCTGGCGATAGATCTTCAGCGTCATCTCAAAAGCGGTTTCACGTCGCGAATCTCGGGCGCCACGGATCGTTTTGGCTTCGCCGCGCCGAACACCAAGGAGTTCAACCATCTCTTTTCGAATCATCGGATCGCGCCGCAGCCGAACATGCGCCTGAAGCTCCTGCAATACCAGGCGTTCGGCGATGCGCTCGGCATTGCACAATCACCGATCGAATTCGGACTCGCCGCGACGGACGATGAACGCGCTCGCGCGCTCGAGATGCTGCGCGATGCGCCGCGTCCGATCCTGGCTGTGATCCTTGGCTCGTCGTGGCCAAGCCGCATCTACTTTCCTGAATCCACCGCCGCAGTAATTCGGAAGCTCGCGCGCCCCGGCGCCGGCAGCTCGGCGCTATTTCCCGTGTTGCTCGGCGGTCCCGGCGAAACGAAACTCGCCGGCGAAGTCATGCGCCATCTCGACGGCGTTCCCGCGCTCAATCTGGCCGGACGCACCTCGATCCGCGATCTGATCGCGATCTTTCCCCAATGCGCCGTCGCGTTCGGACCCGACTCCGGCCCGATGCATATCGCGGCTGCGGTGGGATGCCCTGTGGTATCGCTGTGGGGCGCCACTGCCGCCGAGCGCTCCGCGCCGTGGGGCTTCGCCGAGCTCGCAATCAGCGGCGCGATCCCGTGTCATCCCTGCTATCTTCGTCAATGCCCCATCGGGCGCGAATGCATGCGGCGAATATCCCCCGAAGAAGTCATGGCGAACGTCGGGCGCGCGCTCGCGATGCGCGGAGCGGCCAGATGACCTGGCGCATGACGGGCTTTGACGGGGTGCGGTTGACTCGCGGAGGATGGACTTTCTTCATCACGGGCTCCGACGCGCGATTTTCAGAGCCGCTTCGCGAAAGCCTGATCGATTCCGCATTCGCTGCCATCGACGGCAGGTTGGCGAATCGCATACGCCGCTCGCGTCATGCCGAGACGTGGCTCGAGCATTTCGATCATGTTGGGGGTCCGGACGCGTTTTTCAAAGTGCTCGACCCGATCCGCAGCCTGAATCGAATCAGGTGGATATTCAAGCGGATGCGCGCCGCGCACGTTGCGTCGATATTGGAGCATCTGCGCGCCGACGGTATGGGAGTCCCGGAAATTCTGCTGCTCGGCGCCGAGCGCCGCGGCGGACGCGAGATCATAGTAACCGCGCGCGTTGACGGGTCTACTGTTGCGCGCTATTTGAAGCGTGCGAAGCTCGCGTCCAGGCGCGTTATGTTGAGCGCGCTCGGCGCGGAGGTCGCGCGATTGCATCGCGCCGGATATATCCACGGCGACCTGACGCCGTACAACATCTTCGTCACCGGACTGGAGCCGCCGCAATTCGTTTTCATCGATCATGAACGCACCCGGCGCACGATTCTGAGCCGCTTCGATCGGCCGCGGATGCGCAATCTCGTTCAGCTGGGGCGTCTCCAACTCGGCGGCGTCACGAATACGGATCGGATGCGCGTGTGGTGCGGCTACGCCGCCGCGTTTTCCGCGCGACGCCGGCGGGCGCAACGCCGCCGCGTTGCCGCGATGCTTGCGGCCAGAATTGCGGACGACCGGATGGGCCCAGGCGTCGCCGCCGGCGCATCGGCGTCTGTGGGGCAGCATCGGGAGGCGAGCGGGAGCTGATGGCCGAGCCGACCAAAATTTCCGTGGTGATTCCGGTGTACAACGAAGCCGCGACGATCGGCCGCGTAATCGAGCGCGTGCTCGATTGCGGCTTCGACCCCGAGGTCATCGTCGTCGATGACGCTTCGACCGACGGCACTACCAAGTTTCTGCGTGAGTTCAGCCATCCGCGCGTTCAATGTTTCTATCATTCCGTCAATCGTGGCAAAGGCGCCGCGCTCCGGCTCGGCTTTGCGGCGGCGAAAAATCCTTACGTCTTCGTGCAGGACGCCGACCTCGAATACGATCCCAGGGACTACGCCGCCATGATTGGGCCGCTGCTCGACGGCCGTGCCGACATGGTTTACGGCTCGCGCTTTCTCTCCGGTCCGCATCGCGTCATGTTCTTCTGGCACTACGTGGCGAACCGCGCGGTGACGCTGCTCTCCGACATGATAAGCGATCTCAATCTGACCGACATGGAAACCGGGATGAAGGGTTTCGCGCGCGAGAAATTGATGATGCTCAAGCTCAGCGCCAATCGCTTCACCTTCGAGCCCGAGATCACCGCCAAAGCGGCGCGCGCGCGATGGCGAATCTACGAGGTGCCGGTGTCGTACGCGGGACGGACCTACGAAGAGGGCAAGAAGATCGGCATTCGCGACGCGCTGACCGCGGTGTGCGCGATCCTGTATTACAGATTCTTCGATTGATGCGCTCAAACTGTAATATGACGCAGACAGTTCAACATGACGACGCCATCCAAGTGCATCCCAACAGCAACACGGTTGACGCTCCGGCGCTGAGCATCGCCGGCGTCGATCCCGAACTCGGCTTCGCCGGGGGCGAGACCCAGGTGCTTGGCTTGACGATTGCGCTGGCCGGCGGCGGCCATCGCGCGGAGTTGATTTGCGATCCCGCGGGACGGCTCTGGGAGCGGGCCATCGCCGCGGGCATAAGATGCCATCCGCTGCGCATCCGCAACGCTATCGACCTGTCAGCCGGCATCCGGCTGCGCGCGATTCTCAAACGCGAACGCTATGACGTCGTTCATTTCCACACCTCGCGCGGGCATTCGATGGCGCCGTTGGCGCGCGGCTTCGCGCGTGCGCTGGTCGTTACGCGGCGGATGGACTACAGGCCCAACCGCGTTTTCGCGCCGTACCTGTACAATCGCGCGGTCGATGGCGTGGTCGCGATCTCCGGCGGCGTTGCCGATTCGCTGGCGGCGGCGGGCGTCGATCGCCGGCGCGTCACGGTCGTCCATAGCGGCGTGGATTGCGACTGCTTCCGCCCGCCAACTCCTCCGCAACGCGCCGATGCCCGCAGCGCGCTCGGAATATCCGATGGCGAGTTCGTGATATCCGCGGTCGGCGCACTCGAGCCGCGCAAGGGCCATCGCTATCTAATCGAAGCCGTCGGATCGCTGACGTCAACCGCGGCGTCCGTCAAGCTGAGATGTTTCATCGCAGGTCAGGGATCGATTCGCAGAGAACTCGAACGCGCAATCGCGCAACTGGGATGCGCTGAAAGCGTCAAGCTGCTTGGCAGAATCGACGACCCGCGCGAACTGCTGTGGGCGTCGGATGTCTTCGCGATGCCGTCGCTGAAAGAAGGGCTCGGCGTGGCCGCTCTGGAAGCCATGGCGAGCGCGCTCCCCGTGATTGCCAGCGACGTTGGCGGCCTCCGCGAAGTGGTGAAACACGATCGCACCGGAATCGTCGTGCCGCCGGCGAATCCTGAAGCAATTGCGTTGGCGATTAGCCGCCTGGCGCAATCGACCGGGCTGAGATCGCAGATGAGCGCGGCGGCGCGGGCGCACGCCGTGGAAAATTATTCGATGGCGACGATGGCCGCGCGGACACTCGCGCTCTATCGCGCGTGTGTGAGAAAAACGCGGGCAGAAAAGGAAGAAAGGGACCGATTCAAATGAAAAGCATGACCGGCTTCGGCAGGGCTATCGCCGAGCAGGACGGCACTCGCGTGATTGCCGAAGTGCGCGCGCTCAACCAGCGATTTTTCGAGCTCAAGCTGGCGGTGCCGCGTGGATGGGGCGAGCATGAGGCCGAGATTCGCAAAACCGTGCAAAATGTCGTGGCGCGCGGACGAGTCGAAATTTTTATCAAGTCGGTTGCATTGAAAGCTCCGCCGGTGCGGCTCGAGGTGAACGACCGGCTGGCGAATTTGTACGTTGCCGAACTGCGCCGTCTCGGCAAGCAGCTTCATCTCAACGGCAATCCGGACATTGGATCGATCCTCAACCGGCCTGAAATTTTTCACGTCGTTGAGGAGGAGCACGACTCGGGCGCGGCATTCAGGCTTGGCCACAAGGCGTTGGTTCGCGCGTTGAAAGCGCTGGATGCCGAGCGTGTGCGCGAAGGGCGCAGCCTGCACAAGGATTTCGCGGTGCGGGTCCGCAATATCGAAGCGGCGGTGCCGAAAATTGAACGGCTAGCCGAGCAGACGCGCGCGGAAATAATGGAAAATTTTCACAAGCGCATTCGCGAACTCCTGGCAGACTTGCCGGTCGACGAGAAACGCCTCTATGAGGAGGCGTCGTCCGCCTCGCAGCACGGCGATATCAGCGAGGAGATCACGCGTCTGCGCACGCATCTTGACGGCCTCAAGGCATTGCTCAAGCGCCAGGGGCAGGTCGGGAAGTCAATTGAATTTCTGCTCCAGGAAATCAACCGCGAAGTGAATACGATGGGTTCAAAGTCGCAGAACGCGGCACTTTCTCAAGTAACGGTTGAAGTAAAGGCGGAAGCGGAAAAGATGCGCGAGCAGGTCCAGAACGTCGAATAAGATATAGTAGAGGCGCCTTTGCACCCGGTTAATGGCTTCTATACCGTTGAAATCACCTGATTCTTTGCCGCCGAGGCGCGGTGTAATCTTTATCCTTTCGGCGCCTTCGGGGGCCGGCAAGACCACGATTTGGCGCGCGGCGCTCAAGGCCATCGCGGGTCTGGAGTTTTCGGTATCCTTGACCACGCGCGCGCCGCGAGAAGGCGAGGCGGACGGAGTCGATTACAGCTTTGTGAGCGAAGAAGAGTTCAAACGCAGGCAATCATCCGGCGAACTCGCCGAATGGGCCCGTGTGTTCGAATCTTCCTACGGCACGCCGCGCGCGCCGCTCGACGCCGCGATCGCCTCGGGCCGCGACATCCTGCTCGACATCGACATCCAGGGCGCTCGGCAGATTCGCGCCATCTATCCCCGCGATGCGGTTGGCGTATTTGTTCTGCCACCGACCTTCGCCGAGCTCGAGGGGCGTCTGCGCGGGCGCGCCACCGAGGACGAACCGACGATTCAGCACCGGCTTCGCAAAGCGCGCGACGAAGCCCAAGCCTATCCCGAATACGACTATCTGATCGTCAACGCCGAGATTCATGAATCCGTCGCGCGGCTCGAAACGATCGTAAACGCGGAGCGGCTCAAGGTCGGCCGCCTGCGCGGCGAATTCGCGCCGTGGAAGAGTTAGCGCAAAGTAGCCCCGACCAACTCGCCGGCCTCATCGGGCGGGTGCAGACCTACAACCCGCAGGCCGACATCGGGCTGATCCGGCGCGCGTACGATTACTCGGCGCGGATGCATCTCGATCAGAAGCGCGAATCGGGCGAGCCCTACGTCACGCATCCCCTGAACGTCGCGATGATCATCGCGCAGCTCAAGCTCGACGTGCCTTCGATCGTCACCGGCTTGCTGCACGACGTCGTCGAGGATACCGAGGCGTCGCTCGCGGAGGTGCAGACGGATTTCGGCGCCGAGGTCGCGCAGCTCGTCGACGGCGTGACCAAGGTCTCGAAGATCACGTTCCAGAGCCGCGAGGAAAAGCAGGCCGAGAATTTCCGCAAGATGATCATCGCGATGGCGCACGACATCCGCGTCGTGCTGATCAAGCTCGCCGACCGCCTGCACAACATGCGCACGCTCGACCATCTCGCCGCCGACCGGCAGCAGGAGATCGCGCGCGAGACGATGGAAATTTACGCACCGATCGCTCATCGCCTCGGAATCTACTGGCTCAAGTCGGAGCTCGAGGACCTCTCGTTTCGCTATCTCAATCCAACTGCCTACCAGGCGCTGAAGGCCTTCGTCGCGGCCAAACGAAAAGAGCGCGAGGAGTACATCGCCGCCGTCATCGACATCCTGTCGCGCCGCCTGTCCGACAGCGGGGTTACGGCTGAAGTCACCGGCCGGCCCAAACATTTCTTTTCGATTCACTCCAAGATGCAGGAGATGGGGCTCAGCTTCGAAGAAATCTACGACCTGGTCGCGTTCCGCATCATCGTGAACTCGCTGCGCGAATGTTACGAGGCGCTCGGCGTCGTGCACGCCAATTGGAAGCCTGTACCCGGCCGCTTCAAGGATTACATCGCGCTGCCCAAGGCCAACATGTATCAGTCGCTGCACACCACCGTGATCGGTCCGCGCGGCCAGCGGATGGAAGTGCAGATTCGTACGCGCGAGATGCACAAGGTGGCCGAGGAAGGAATCGCGGCGCACTGGAGCTACAAGGATGGCAACTCCAAGGAGGTCAAGGACACCGAGCGCTTTGCATGGCTGCGGCGCCTGATCGAATGGCAGCAGAATCTCAAGGACCCCCAGGAATTTCTCTCCACCGTCAAGGACGATCTGTTTCCCGAGGAAGTTTTCGTCTTCACGCCCAAGGGCGACGTCTTCGATTTTCCGCTCGGCTCGACCGTGATCGACTTCGCCTACCGAATCCACTCCCAGGTCGGCAACCATCTCGCCGGCGCGCGCGTCAACGGACGCATGGTGCCGCTGCGCTACCGGCTTCGATCGGGCGATACGGTCGAGGTGCTGACTTCCGAAAAGCAGGTGCCGGGCAAGGATTGGACCAACTACGCAGCCACCGCGCGCGCGAAATCGCGCATCCGTCAATGGCTGCGCAATCAACAAGCGGAACGCTCCCGCGACCTTGGAATATCGCTGCTCGATCGCGAGCTCGAACCCGTCAAGCTCAGTGTCACGCAGCTTAGATCGGGCAAGCGTCTCGACGCAGTCCTCGCGGAATTCTCGCAGCGCGACGTGGACGGCCTGCTCGCCGCGGTCGGCTACGGAATAATCACGCCTGCGCAGTTGCTTGCGAAACTGCTGACGCCCGACGAACTGAAACTCTATCGTCCCGAGAAGCCACCTACGCCGCTGGGGCCTGCGCAGCGGGAGCGCGCCGCCAAGGAAGCGCGCAAATCCGCCAGCGGTGCGGTCGTGGTCTCGGGCGTCGGCGACATGCTGGTGCGATTCGCGCGATGCTGCAATCCGCTACCGGGCGAGGCGATCACCGGCTTCATCACGCGCGGACGCGGCGTCACCGTACACGTCGCGGGATGCCCGCATGCGCTCAACACCGATCCTCAGCGGCGCGTGCCGGTGGTATGGAAGGACGGCGAGGAGGCGCCGCGCTCGATTCGGCTCGAAGTGCTATGCGCCGATCAGCCGGGCTTGCTCGCCGCGATGACCAAGGCGATCGCCTCGGCGGGCGTGAATATATCGACCGCCGAAGTGAAGACCCACGGCGCCGACGGACGCGCGCTGGCGGTCTTCGAGGTCAGCGTGACCAGCGCCCGTCAATTGAACAACCTGATGAACTCGATCGGCGCGATCGACGGCGTCATGCGCGTGTCGCGCCTCGGCCAGCAAAACGGCAATCGCCAATGATCTCGAGCGGCGCGCAGCGACTCCTCGCGAGATTCCAGAAGTGAAAAACTCGATTCACACCAGGCACGCGCCGGCCGCGATCGGTCCCTATTCGCAGGCGGTCGAGCAACGCGGGATGGTCTTCTGCTCGGGGCAAATAGGTCTCGACCCGGCGTCGGGCGCTCTCGTCGAAGGCGGGATCGAGTTCGAGACCCGGCGCGTGCTCCAGAACCTCGGCGAAGTGCTTGCGGGTGCGGGACTGGATTTCGTCGATGTGGTCAAGACCACCATCTTCATGATCGATCTCGCCGAGTTTGAAATCGTCAACCGCGTGTACGGAGAGCATTTCGTTCCGCCCTATCCGGCGCGGTCGACCGTGCAGGTGGCGGCGCTGCCGCGAAACGCGCGAATCGAGATCGACGCGATCGCGCTGCAACGGTCCAGCTCTTAGGTGAGCGTGCGCCAACCCGGCGCGGCGGCGGATGGGTTAGGTGCAATGTTTCAATAGGTTGCTACCAGTGAGGACAACCTATTGAAGTTAGGTCGTCTTCATTTCTCCTGCTACCGGTTGAAGGCTGCCGCCAGATTGCGGCTCCTGTTCTTCGACGCCATCACGCCGGTGGCACGGCTGGCCAGTATTAAGAAACCGAGCCCGCGGCAGGGGTCGCGCCCGCGAACGGCGGGCGGCCTTAACATTGGGTGCAGGGGTCACCCCTGCAGAATCGACAGCGCGGCTGCGTCGATAAATTGCCCGGACGGATCGAGCTTGCGCGCCGACCTCATCAACCGCGCCGCGTTCGCCCGGCGCATCGCAGCCGGCAATGGCGCATCGAACAGCCGCGCCTTGTCGAGGTCGATAATAATCACGGTGAAACTCTCGCGCGCTTGCGTAACCAGCAGGTTGTGCAGATTGAGATCGGCGTGAAAGAGCCCCCGGTTGTGCATCGTGTCGATCGCTGCGCGCGCCTGCCCGAGGACGTGACTGCGAACTATCTGATCGTCGTCCGTCTTCATGAACTCCCACAGCGTCATTCCGCGCACCGCACGAGTCAGAAAAAATCCTCGATAAAGAGCCGGACCGATCCATTCGATCATTGCGCCCATCGGCTCCGCCACTGGAATTCCGCGCCTCATCGCTTCAACCGTCAGGCCGAGTTCAATCAGCGGGCGCGGCGTCATGCCCACGTAAACGTCGCTGAGGATCGATCCGATCATTCCGCCGCGACGGCTCCGGCGCGCGAACAGTTCGAGCCCGCTCGCGAGGTTCAGCCGAAATGCGCTCTGGCGATTTCCCGCGCCCGCTTGCGCCGCCGATGCCAGCTCGCCGAGCTTTTGCATGATCTCCGCGGCATGAGGAGCGATCTCGCGATGAATGACGAGCTCTCGGCGTCCGACCTTGAACGCGGAAAAGTTTGGATCGGAGAGCCACTTCATTTGCGAAGGCGGTCTCACGCTTGGGGTACCTCGTTCCCGCTTCGACGCCACAATGCGAACATGGCGGCAAGCGCGAGCAACGACGAAAGGAAATGCGCCGAGTAGAAAAGCGCGATGCGATTCAAATAGTTTCCGGTCGCAAGATTGAGGAATACGGAAAGCGCGAACAACGTCCACACCGAAATCGGCGCGCTCTCGCCGTGGTCTCGATCGGTCCACAGCGCCGCGGTCAGAGCCATGTACGGCACGAGCATCGCCGCGTAGTAGCTTTTCCACGAAATCGGCGTTAACGAGGGCATCAGGCAGAACATGCCGCACAGCGCAAGGCGGCTCGCGAAATTTCCGCGCTCATGGCTCATCGCGTCCCAGAGCGAGACTGCCGCGACGAGCAGTATCTCGAGCCCCATTGCGGCAATCGTGGCGGCAGGCGACGCTTCCACGTCAGCCCCGCCGCGAAGACTCATCAGGCGCGCGACCGCCGCCACGGCCGACTGGTTGGTGAGCATCGTGCGATATCGATTCGTCATCGAAATGATCGCGTTCAGGTACGCGCCGGTTTGATCGATCCATCCGTGCGGTCCAAAGACCACGATTGGCACGACGAGCAACGCGATCCCCGCCGCCACCGTCCATCCGAGCGCGGCGAAATGCCGGCGAATCGCAAGATGAAGCGCGGCCAGCAATCCGAACGGCTTGATCAGTATCGCCGCCGCCAGCATCAGGCCCGCCCACGCATCGCGAGACTCGTCGGCGTAAATGATCGCCCACCCGATCAACGCCAGGGTCGGAAGATTTATCTGGCCGTGCTCGATGTTGTTGTCTATGAACCGGAATGACAGCAACACCGGGACAACGATCAGCGCGGCCGGCAAGCGCCGCTCACGGCCGAACAGAATCACGCTCGCGCCGATAATCAACTCGATCAACGAAAAAGCGTTGACTGCGAAGAAAACAAATTGCGCAACATGGCGTGGCAGCGCCGCGAGCGGCGCGAACCCGATCGCAAAGATCGGTGCGTAGAGAAAACGATCGGAGTCGGCCGGCGGATAGATCGCGAGGCCGTGAAGTACGCGATCGCCCGCGCGATAGTAAACGTTGAAATCGCCCTGCGCCCGAAGCGTTGCCGAGATGCCGAGCCCGACGATGTAGATGCCAATCGCGAGCCATGCGAACCGGCGGGCGCGCGGGGAGTCGATCGTGCTCATCGCGGAAGGCAGGCTGGCCGCGCGCTGCGCAGTGGTCACGCGATCGGTTTGGCTTCCTCGATCAGCATGATTGGAATGTCATCGCGCACCGGATACTCCAGTCTGCAAGCGCTGCAGACCAGGCCGTCCTGCTTGTCGTTGAGATGCAGGTCGCCCTTGCATTTCGGGCACGCCAGGATGTCGAGCAATTCTTGACTCAGCGCCATCTCGGAAATCCTCCCGGCATTTTCTTTCGTCTTCTATGCATGCGCCGCCGCTGCGGTCATGCGACCTAGTATCAACTCGTCGAGCGCGCGCGTATCGGCCGCGTCCATCGCTACTTCGAGCCTGAGAGCGTATAGCGAATCGCGCGGGAACGGAAACCGCTCCAGCTTGACCAGGTCCTTCTCGGTCGTGACGATCACGTCGGCGTCGCGCATCGCATTCACCATAGCCTGCCAATCAGCGAGCGTGTAGGCGTGATGGTCCGGATATTCAAAAACGCCGACCAGGTCCGCGTCCAGTTCACGCAGCATCGCGTAGAACCCGCTTGAATCCGCCAGACCGCTCACCGCCAGCACGCGTCGTCCGCCCAGTCCCAGCGGGGTTTCACGCCACACCCCATTCTCTGCGACGAGCAACGCGCGTGGCCGCACCGACGCGTGAAGTATGTTGCGCGCGGTTAGTTTCTTCATCTGCGACGGTCGAATCGCCGACGCGCCAATTCCGAAGTTCATCAGTACGATCGCGTCTGCGCGGCCAACCGCGCGGATCGGTTCGCGCATCGGTCCGGCCGGAATCATCCAGCCATTGCCGAAGCCGCGCTCGTTGCTCACCAGCACGAGGTCCACGTCGCGATTCAAGCGCACGTGCTGAAAGCCGTCGTCCAGGATCACCGCGTCGAGCGGACCGAGCTTGCTCAGCAGCTCGACGCCGTCGATGCGCCGGCGGGCAACCGCGATCGGACCGGTGAACGACTTCGCCATCATCGCCGGTTCGTCGCCCGCATCTTCCGGTGAGATTTTCAATGTGCCGCCGTCCGCCACCAGTTCCGCGCGCGCTTTGGATCGCGGGCGTCGGTAGCCCCGACTCACGACTCCGACGCGCAGACCGTGGCTCTGCAAGCGCTTGGCGAGAAACAACGTGAACGGCGTCTTGCCGTTTCCGCCGACCGTCAGATTGCCCACGCTCACCGTCATCACTGGCGCCCGCCGCTTCATCATCCGCCAGTACAAATGACGCGCGGCCACGCCGACTCGGTAGAATCCCGCCGCCGCCGCGAGCCCGGCCCAAAGTGGAAGAAGTGGAGCGGAAAGATTTCGCTGCCACAATCGCTCGATTCGTGGGCGATTCGGACTCGGCTCGCTTGAGGGCATCGGTCAGCCGAGATTAATGAGCCCTTCGAGCTGCTTCAAGGCGAACCGCGCGCCGCCCGCTCCTCTGGTCACTGCAGCGCGCGCGCGGTGGCCCGCACGTTGCCGCGCCTCATCGTCGGCGAGCCATTGCGAAGTTTCGCTGACTACGTCGCGCGCGTTTTTGACGATACGTGCGCCGCCGGAACTGACCAGCGACGACACTATCTGCTGCTGGTTGTCGTGATACGGACCGATCAGGACCGGGACATCGGCCAACGCGGGCTCGGCCGGGTTTTGCCCGCCACGTCCCGGCGCGAGGCTGCCGCCGACGAACGCGATCGATCCGCGACGATAGAAGCTGCGCAGCTCGCCCATGGTGTCGAGGATCAAAACGTCCGCGTCGCGCGCCGCGCCCGGTGAATTGAGTTCTGACGCCTTCACGTAATCGAGCGAAGCCGCATCCAGCGCCTTTTCGATCTCCGGCGTGCGCTCCAGATGGCGCGGCGCTATCGTCAGCGCGAGCTGCGGAAAGTCCTTGCGCAGTTCACGGTAAGCCCCCGCAATCACGGCGTCCTCGCCCCCCGCCGTCGATCCCGCGATAAAAATTTTCCGCCCGGGTGCAAACGCCATCAACTCGGGACGAATTGGTTCTTCATTCGCCATCTGCGTCTGCGCCGCTTCGATTTTGGTGTTGCCGGTGACTACCACTTTTGCCGCGAGATTGAACTTCGCGTAACGCCGCGCGTCTTCGCGGCTCTGCGTCAGAATCAAGCTTGACCGGCCGAGCGCATTTTCAAACAGGCCGCGCGCGCGCAGGTAGCGACGCAACGATCGCTCCGACATCCGGCCGTTGACCACCGCGATCGTCGCGCCCGCCCGCGCGGATTCGATGAAGTAGTTCGGCCAGATTTCGGTTTCGGTGATCAGCACCACGCTCGGCTGCACGCACTCCAGAAAGGATCGCACCGCGTGCTGATTGTCCAGCGGCGCAAGCATCCAGGCCGCCGCCCCCGGGATTCGGCGCCTGGCCGCCTCACGTCCCGCCGCTGTCATCGCGGTGATTGCCACGATCGCGCCCGGATAGTGTTCGAGCAGACCGTTGGCGACCGGCCGAATCGCTTCGATCTCGCCGACCGAAGCCGCATGAATCCAGATTCGCGGTGCGCCCGCGGTATCCGGAAAATCGCCGTGCCCCATCCGCTCGCGATAGTCCCGCATGTTCGCCGGATGCGCGGCCAGCAGCGCAAACGGCAGCGCCGGATACCACAACAAATTGTACAGCGCGCTTAGCATCGAAGCCCCGTGGATCCGCACACCTGACGAGTCGAATTTACGATCAGTGAGTATCAGTTAACGAGACCGCCATTACCGGCCAGGTCTTCGGGGGACATGAATTGAAGGTCGTAGAGCTTTCGGTACTCCTGTCCGCGCGCAAACAATTCGTCGTGCGTTCCATCTTCGACTATCCGGCCGTGAACGACTACGAAGATCCGGTCTGCCCGGCGCACCGTGGACAGCCGATGCGCGATCACCAGCGTCGTGCGGTTTGCCATCAGATGCTCGAGCGCTTCCTGCACGGATCGTTCGGCCGCCGAATCCAGCGACGAGGTTGCCTCGTCCAGAATCAGAATCGGCGCGTCTTTGAGCAGCGCCCGCGCGATCGCGATTCGCTGCCGTTCTCCGCCCGACATGCGCACGCCCAGTTCGCCCACCATCGTCTCGTAACCGTCAGGCAGCCGCGAGATGAAGTCGTGAGCGTTGGCGAGCTTGGCGGCCGCGACTACGCGCTCGAGATGCTTGTCGCTGCTGCCGTACGCGATATTGGCGCGAATCGTGTCGTCGAACAGAAACGTGCTCTGCGTGACCAGACCGATTTCCGCGCGCAGCGACTTAAGCCGCAGCTTGCGTATGTCGATCCCGTCAACCGTGATGCGTCCTTGCTGCACGTCGTAAAAGCGCGGAATCAAATCCGCCATCGTGGATTTGCCGCCGCCGCTCATCCCCACCAGCGCGACGACTTTGCCCACCCCGATCTCCAGGTTGATATCGTGCAACACCCATTCGTCGCCGTACCGGAAACTGACGTTCTCGAACGCGACGCTGTGCGGGCCGGGCAACAAATCGATTCCGTTGGGATCGTCGGGAACCTCGCTCGGATGATCCATCATCTCGAAGACGCGTTCGGCCGCGGCCAGCCCCTGCTGAATGCTGTTGTTGGTCTTGCCCAGCGCCTTAAACGGCCGGTACACGAGGATCATAGTCGTAAAGAATCCGGCGAATTGACCCAGCGTGCGCGTGCCTGCTTGCAGCGATCCCACCGCCCACCAGACCACCGCGACGACCGCGATCGCGCCCATCGCCTCGATCACCGGTCCCGTAAACGCCTTGATCCGCGCCACGCGCATGAAGATTCGGAACAGCCGCTTGAGCTCCCGATTGAAACGCGCGCGCTCGTAATCTTCCATCCCGAACGCCTTGACCACGCGGTTTCCCTGGAAGGTTTCATGCAGCAGCGACTGCAAGCCGCTCAATTGCTTTTGCTGATTCTTGGTCTCCCGGCGAACTTTCTTCGAAAGACTGGCGATCGGCAGAACGATGATCGGAAAACCGAAGAAGGCGATGATCGCGAGCTGCCAGTCGAGCCAGAAAGCCGTCACCAGCAGCGCGATCAGCGACATGCCGTCGCCGAAGATCGAAAACACGCCGCTGCTCAGACTCAACACCACCAAGCTGACGTCGTTGATGATTCGCGAAACCATCACGCCCGTCGGCGTGCGGTTGAAAAAACTCAGCGATTGGCGTTGCAGGCTCTCGTTCAGATCGGCCCGGATATCCATCGTCAGCTTCTGCGATATATATGCGCTCAAGTAGTCGTCGGAAAAATTGGCGAGCGCGCGCAGCAAAAATAATCCCGCGAGCAACAGCGAGTATTCACGCAGCTTCAAGGCGCCGTGCGCATCGAGCTGATGACCGACTCTCAGATTGGTGACGAGATCGACCACCAACTTCATGATGAACGGGATTCCGGCGCTAGCCGCCGACAGCACGCCCATCGCCACGCCCAGCAACAGCACGTACGGGAACAGGTATGGCCGGAGGTAGCGTAACAGTCGCCATTGCAACGGGGTAAGCAGCTTCATGCGGTCATCCTGGACGCGATCATCTCGAGCGCGATCGTCGCGACTCGCGCCGCCGCTCCCGGTGATCCGAGCTTCTCGCGCAATGCCTTCAGCGCGGCCACCGTTTCCACGCGTATCGTGTCGCTCAGCAGCGGCTCGGCGGCGCGTACGAGCTTCTCCGCAGTCACGTCACCCTGGATCAGTTCCGGCACGATTTGCCGTCCCGCCAGGATATTCGGCATCCCGATAAAATCCACTCCCGTCACCAGCATCCGCCCTAGGATATAGGTAAGTGGCGACACTTTGTAGGCGATAACTTCGGGGCATCCGAGCAGCGCCGTCTCCAGCGTGGCGGTCCCCGACGCGACCAGCGCGAGTTCGCTCGCCGCGACAATGTTGTATGTGTCGCGCTCGACAATCCTGATTCCCGCCAGGTCCGTGCGTCCAACCTCGGCGAGTTCGGCCTGGGTCAGGGTCGGCGCCAGCGCGAGCGCTATTTCAAGGCCATGATCGCGCGCGACAATCCGCGCCGCCTTGACCATCGGATCCAGCAGGTAGCGAACTTCGGCGCGGCGGCTGCCCGGCAGGATCGAGATGATTCGCGCGCGCGGCGGGAATCCATGGCGCTTCAGCGTCTCGTCCCGGCTCTGGACGGTGGCGATCCGATCGAGCAGCGGATGCCCTACGAAAGAAACGCGCTCGCCTGCGCGATGGAATAGTTCGGCCTCGAACGGCAGCACCACCGCGAGGCGGTCCGCGCGATCCACCAGCTTGTCGATGCGGCCGCGCCGCCACGCCCAGACTTGCGGCGTGATGTAGTAGAGCACCGGCACGCCCGCGCGCCTGGCCGTGCCGGAGAGAATCAGGTTGAACTCCGCGTAGTCAATCAGGATCACAAGGTCGGGCTTCTCCCGCCTGATGATTCGACGCAGCGCGCGAAACGCGCCAATCGTGCGCCCAATCGTGGATGCCAGTTCCGAAAGTCCCAGCCCGTGGATGTCCTCCGTCGCGACGATCGCCCGCACCCCCGCCGCGCGCATCTTCTCGCCCGCAATTCCGAACAGGTCGCACGACGGATCGCGCGCGAGAATTTCCCGCGCCAAATCGCCGCCATGAAGATCGCCCGACGCCTCGCCCGCAACGATCATGATGCGGCTCCCGCGTGCGGTCTCTTTCAGGCGCTCTCCAAGCGGCGGCGGCGCTTCGGCATTGAGCGGCATCGAAGGGATTGTGATTGAAAAACACGACGCCGCAAATAGGCTTGCCCGTGCGATTCAGTTGCCGGGAGCGAACCGCTTGCGGATCGCGTCGCGTATTTGATCGACCGGTGAATGCTGCTCCGACATCCGTTCCGCCAGCAAGGCCTCCTCGGTGCAGATTTCGCAGGTCGCGCCATGGCGGCCGCGATAACAATCGAGCAGATTCTGATGACCCTCCGTCCTGTCACATCCGCAATAGCAATGCAGTTCCGCCAGCAGCGCCGGATTCTTCTCCGCAAATTTGTACGCTTCCTTTACCGGACCGATGAACTGGTTGGGGTCGAGCGTCAAACGCTCCTGCGCCGCGTTGGCTGCCACGGTCTGTGCCTCCGCCAGCCCCGCGCAGCAGCAATGACCCGCGATGCACATCGGCCCGCGCGCGCCGCCATTCTCCACCGATGAACCGCCGAACGTTGGCCACAGATAGGCCAGCGCCAGAAGCGCCGCAACCGAGGAGCCGAAAATGATTGCTCGTCGCATGCTGCTTCTCTCAACCCTTGTTCAGAGTCTTTCTGACGTCATCGACGATATCCTGGGCTTTTACGATTTCGCCATTGTATTCGCGCACCAACTTCCCATCCGGTCCGATCAGCATCATATCGACCAGGTGGCCGACCGAACCGTCCGGCATGATTTGCCGGCTGAGCTTGAAGCCCGCCAGCGCTTTATCGATGTCCCCGGGACCTCCGGTCAGGAAATACCATCCTTTCTCGTCCGCCCCCTGCTGACGCGCGTAATCGAGCAACTGCTTGGGGCCGTCATGCTCGGGATCGACGCTGATCGAAACGATCGTGACCTTCGAACCGAGGTCGGGCCCCAGCCGGATCGCGACGTTTGTCAACTTCGCCGTCTCCATCAGGCACTCCCCCCGGCACGAGGTATAGATGAAATCCACCACCAGCGGTTTGCCCTTGAGCGACGTTAGAGAGACCGTGTCGCCATTCTGATCGACGAGCTTGGTGTCGGTGAGACAGCTCGAGGCGGCACCGCCCTCCGAGTCGCGGTGGCATCCAGCAGCCGCGAACAGGCTCGACGTCATTACTACGATAAAAGCGAGAGATCTGAGATTACAGTGAATACTCATATTACATCCGTACTGGCTAAACTTTTCCGCGCGCGCGAACAACGTCGGCGACTACTGCTTCGGGGCTCACATCGAGCGCGTCGTATTGTCGAATCTGATGGCCATCCGGGCCGAGCAGGAATGCAGCAACGGAATGCGTGATCGATCCATCGCTCTCGCGCACCCGGCGCAGGTTGAACAACGCGAGGACCTGGTCGATTTGCGCGGGCGGGCCGGTCAGGAAAATCCAGCCGCTCCCGGTTGCGTCGTGATCCTTCGCGTACTTTGCGAGTTCCGCGGGACTGTCATGCTCGGGATCGAGCGTGATCGACACGATGGTGACGTCAGCTCCCAGAGCGGGACCAAGCTCATGCGCGATCGCCGCCATCTTTGCCGTCAGCATCGGGCAGGTCGATGTGCAGGAGGTGTAAATAAAATCGATCAGCACCGGCTTGCCCTTTAGCGACGCGAGCGAGACCGCGCTCCCGTGCTGATCGATCAGACTCGCGTCGGGCAGGCAATTATTCCCGTTGGCGGCCGGATAGTCGCCCTTGGCTTCGCGATCGCCGCACGCCGATAGAGTAAGAAGTGCCGCGAGAGTGACTATCCCCAGGAGGCGGCCATAGTGCCTGGTGACGCGAATATCAACCATGATCTTGCTATAGCTATTCAGGTAGTCAGAAGAGCCCGTGTCCGGCTTTAAGATCTGCAGTCTTGATGTGTACGATTCCGGAATCGTCTTCGTGCGGCAAGCTGACGGGCACGCACGACGCTTTGCCTTCGGTCATCCGATCGATTGAGTAGTGATTGCCGCATTCCCGGCAAATCAGTTCGCCCCCAACCAGCCGGTAGCCGCGATGGAACGCGAAGCACTGGCGGCATGCGTCGAACACCGAGCGCACCTTGCCGTCGTGGCCGCGCGCGAGCACGAAGCGCAGCCGCTTGCCCGCGTCATCGGTGTAACAGAAAAGCCGCGCGCTACCGGGACGCATCGCGGACACGTTGACGGCGACTTCGTCGGTGCCGGTCACCGTTGTGCAATTCGAGGTCGCGATGAAGATGAGAGACGCCGCGGCGCCGGCCGCGAGCACCAGACCGCCGAGAATCTTGAGCCTGGTCGAACGTACCACAAATCAATGCTGTCGCAGCCGACCGCGAGCGTCAAGGCGCGACCGAATCCGTCAGCATCACTTCCTTGATTCTCTCGGTCAGTTCCATCACGCGAAGTCCGTCCTTGGCGCTGACGGCCGGCGCGGACCTGCTGCGAACTGCCGCGACGAACGCATTGACTTCGTCGGCGAGCGGATCGCCTTCGCCGAAATCGATCTGCTCCGCCGAGATGGTGGGGAACTGCGCGCCGCGCGCCGGCGGAGTTTTGCGATACACCTGGATGCTGCGCGCCTCGTAATCAACTGAGAGGTACGCGTCGGGCTGGAAGAAGCGAATCTTGCGTTCGCGCCGCGGCGACACGCGGCTGGAGACCAGATTTGCGATGAGACCGCTCTGGAAGCGGATGCGCGCGTTGGCGAGGTCGATTCGATCGGTAAGGATCGCGACACCGACCGCTTCGAGCGACGCGACTTCCGACGGCGCCACCGACAGGATCACGTCCAGGTCGTGCACCATCAGATCGAGCACCACATCTACGTCGGTGCCGCGCTCGGTGAACGGCGCGAGCCGATGGCATTCCACGAAGCGTGGATTTTTCACGATCGAATGCAGATGAACGACCGCCGGATTGAACCGCTCGAGCAGGCCAATCTGAAGAATGCGGCCGCTCGTCGACGCCAGCCCGGCCAGTTCACGCGCCTGGACCAGCGTCTCGGCCATCGGCTTTTCCAGCAGCACGTCGATGCCCGATTTCAGCATCGCGGATGCGATCTCATGATGCGTCACGCCGGGCGACGCGACCGTCACGAGGTCCACCTTGCCCGCCAACGTCCGGTAGTCGGCCAGCGGCGTCGCGCCCACTTCCATCGCTACGGCTCGCGCCCGCGCGGCGTCGATATCGACGACGTGTGCGAGCTTGATTCCCGAAATGGCGGCGTACTTGCGCGCGTGCAGCGTGCCGAGGCGCCCCGCGCCAATCACTGCGGCGCGCAGCTCAACCACTGGTTTCCGCATAACCGTATAACGTCACGTTTTTCGCGCGCGCGAGTTCCAGCGTACGCTCGCGCTCCAGAATCAGCGCGACCTCAGCTTCGACGCCCAGCATCGCCGCGCCGATCTCGGCGAGCAATTGCACCGTAGCCGGGCCAATCGCGGGGCGATCGAAGCGCATGTCCTGGCCCGGTTTGGCCGCCTTGGCCACCACCAGGCCCGCGCCCACCAGCGCGGCTGCGCGGCGCAGCGCGGCGTCCGTTCCCTCCAGCGCTTCCACCGCAGCGACCATCCCGTCGCGGACCGCGACCGTCTGGCCGATATCGTAGCTGCCGAGCCGGCGCGCGACCGCGAATGCGAGCTCGAGATCGCGGATCTGCGCGGGAGTCGGCTCGGGTCCGGCGCCGACGCCGGCGCGCGCGAGCCAATGCTCGATCATCGGGATCGGATCGATCATTTTGATTCCTTCGGTTTCGACTTCACGCGCGACGCCGCGGAGCACAGCGTCGTCGCTGAAGCGTCCGATTCCCGCCAGCATCTTGAGCGCGCGCGCGTCGGGCGCGAAAGAATCTTTCAGCCGCGCGCGTGAGATGCCGCCGGCCATCGCGGCTTCCGAGACTCCGGCGTTTTTGAAAACGTCGATTATTTTCTGCAGCTCGCCGACTTTGATCCAGGTGACTTCGCCGGCCACCGAGTCAAGCGCGCGATCGCTTTCATTCAGGTGCGCGACGGCGATGACTTTTATTCCGCGCTCGCGTGCGGCGCGCGCCACTTCGAGCGGGAAGACGCCGTTGCCCGCGATGAGCCCGAGCTTATTCACGCTCGCGGCCGACGACTCCGCGCTTCGAGTTGTTTATGAAATCAACCAGCCGCACGACTTCGGCGACCGTACCGTACTCCTCCAGGACCTGCTTCACGGCTTCCTCGCGCAGCATCTTCGAAAAGAACAGCGTGCGGATCGCCGACTTCAGCGCCGCAATCGTTTCGGGCTTGAAGCCGCGCCGCTGCAGGCCGACTTCGTTGACGCCCGCCAGCCGCGCGCGCTCGGTTCCCGCCACCATCGAGTACGGCGGCACGTCCTGCGCCACCTTCGCGCCCGCCGCCACGATCGCGTGAGTGCCGATGCGGCTGAACTGATGCACCCCGACCTGGCCCTCGCAAATCGCGTACTCCTCGATAACGCAGTGGCCGGCCAGCCCCGTGCATGCCGCCAGGATCGCGTAGTCGCCGATGATGCAGTCGTGCGCCACGTGCGCGTACGTCATCACCAGCGTGTGACTGCCAATTTTTGTGATCATCCCGCCGCCTTTGGTGCCGCGGTGAATGGTCGCGAACTCGCGAATCATGTTGTCGTCGCCGATTTCGACGACTGACGGCTCGCCCTTGAATTTGAGGTCTTGCGGTTCCGCGCCGATGGCGGCGAACTGCCAGATGCGATTGCGCTTGCCAATCGTGGTATTACGCTCGATCATCGCGCAAGGCCCGACCACGCTGCCGGCCCCTATCTTGACGTCCGGTCCGATCACCGCGCCTGGACCGACTTCGACGCTTGTGTCGAGTTCGGCCCGCTTGTCGATGACCGCGGAGGAATGGATTCGGCCCGCTATCGGACTTGCTCCTCGACTTCCATCGCGGACAATTCCGCCTGGGCCGCCAATTCGTCGCCGACCCGCGCCACCGCCTGCATCCGCCACAGTGGACGATGAAATTTCAGAATTTTTACTTCCATCCGCAGCTGATCGCCCGGGATTACGCGGCGGCGAAAGCGCACTTTGTCCAGTCCTGTCAGCATGAACAGACGTGCCGGGTCTCCGTCCACTTCATTGAGCGCCAGGATCGCCCCCGACTGCGCCAGCGCCTCGACGATCAACACCCCCGGCATCACAGGATGACCCGGAAAATGCCCGGCGAAGTACGGTTCGTTGAAGGTGACGTTCTTGATGGTTACGACGCGGCCCTTGACGAGTTCTACGATGCGATCGACCAGCAGAAAGGGATAGCGATGGGGCAGCAGTCCCAACACCCGCCCAAGCTCCGCGACTTTTGCGTCGTCAGGCACCGGGATTTACTTCGCGCACCTGGTTTCGAGCGGCCTACTTCGAGATGGTCGACTTCTTGGCCGCATCCGAGCCGAAATCCGACGGAGCCGACGCGCCGGCCTGCTCGGCCCGAACGCTCGCGCGCGATACCCCGCCGCCGGCGCCTTCGCCGACCGAGCCTATCGTCACATGCATCGCGTTGTAACTGCGGATTACCTGGTCGGTAATATCGATGCCCGGAGCACCCCACAGGATCGATCCCTTCTCGAACACCATTGTGTAGTTGTCCCGCTCTCCAAGCGTGCGGATGACTTGCGCAAGGTCATGCACGATTTTCGCCGTGACCTCCTGGTCCTTGGCCTGCAACTCGTCCTTCGAGTCCTTGTAGTCACGCTCGAAGTTCTTGAGCTTTTCCACGTACTGGTCCTGCAGACTCTGGCGCTGATCCGGGTTCATCAGCATGCCCTTCTTTTCCATCTCGTCCTTGAGCGACTGGACCTCATTTTGCTGCCGCTGCAGTTTCGCCTCCACCGATGTGACACGGCCCTGGAATTCGGCCTTGGCCCGCTTGCCGGCGTCGCACTCATTGAGCGCTCGCTGCACGTCAACATACGCGAACTTCAGGTCGGCGTGCGCGGGAACTGCCGCGGACGTCACCGCCAGGAACGCACCGAACAACGCACCGATGAATAACCGTTGCCTCATACAGCCCGGAGAGCCTCCTTTTGACTACCCACCTGGGACGCGTCCTCATCACGGCGCATCACTCGTGCTTGGGAAATATACACAATAGTCCTTCACCGAGCATCAAATCCAGTTGCCCACGCCCTCATCGTCGCCCGATGTCGAAAAATCGACCGACGCTAGAGCGGGGAGCCGGCGCCGATTTCGAAGACGGTTTTCTGGTCGGCCGGCCGCGGGTTGATCGGGAAAGCGATATCCACCGCCAGCGGTCCGAATGGCGATTTCCAGCGCACGCCGAATCCAAACGACGCCTGCAGCTGGTCGATATTGATCGAATCCTTGAGCAGGAACGATTGCCCCGCGTCGCTGAATACCACCCCGCGGATTCCCAATCCCGACAGGATCGGAAACGTGATTTCGTTGCTCAGCAACAATTCCTTGCTGCCGCCGATGTCCTGAACGCTTATCGGAGCGCCGCCCTGGTTGTAAATCGTCACCTGCGGTCCCAACGAATAGAGCTGATAGCCGCGCACGTCGCCGGGACCGCCGACACCGCCGGGGAAGAATCGCTCGTACAGTGGCAACTCGCCGCCGGTCCCGCTTTGCAGGTTGGTCCCGATGCCGAACGTGATTCCCTGTGACACCACGAACGTTCCCAGCGACTGGCTTTTCAGGAACGGGTAGAAATATCGGAAGTGCGCGACGCCCTTGACGAATTCGTTGCCGCCGCCGATTCCGCCCAACTGCATGCTGAGACTCTCGACGGTGCCGGTGCGCGGATCGACCGGATTATCCACCGTGAAGCGGCGTATCGTCGGCGTAAGTTCAGAGGTCTGCGTGTAGCCCTTGTAGCGCGCGATTTGGTAAGTCGTATACTGGTCCAGCCCCGTGATTCCTATGCTCTGAAACGAGTAGCCCAGTCCCGCCTGCACGTCCTTGAGCGAGAACGGCCCCAGCTTCTTGAAGCCGAGCTCGGTCAGCGGATATGTCGTGGTCAGGGTGAAGCCTGCCGCCGACTGGTTGAAGCTCAGCAGGTAAGTTTTGTTGTCGAACAACTGCATGCCCACGGCGAGCGGGATGTCCAGGAACCACGGCTCCGTGTAACTGATGCTGTAGTTCTGGAACAGGAAGCCGACCTGCGCGTTGAGGATCAGCGATTCGCCGCCGCCGAACAGGTTGGTGTTGCCCAGCGTAAAGTTGCCGAACAGCGATTGATAGCTGTCGAATCCGCCCGCCACCTGGAACGACGCGGTGTTGCCCTCGGTCACGTTCACGTCGAGGTTTATCTTGTCGGGCTGCGCCGCCGGCGAGGTCGTGATGCGCGTGTCGGTGAAGAATCCCAGCCGGTCCAGCCGCACCTTCGAATCCCGGATCTCTTCGGCGCTGTACGGCTCCTGCTCCTGAATCTGGATCTCGCGGCGGATTACCTTGTCCGAGGTCTTGGTGTTGCCGCTGATATTGACGCGGTCGATTAGCACTTCGTGACCCGGATTGATCACGAACACCACGTTGACTCGCTTGATGGTGTGGACCAGTTGCGTGCGCGGATCGATGTTGACGTACGCGTAACCCCGGTTCGAGTAGAAATCCGACAGCGCGAGCACCTGGCGCTGCAAGCTCGAGCCGCGGAACAGTTGTCCGCTCTTCATCGTCAGCAGCCTGCGCAGTTCGCGGCGCGGAAACTTCAGGTTGCCTTCGATGTTGATTCGGCCGACCCGGTACGGCGTGCCCTCGTCGATCGTTATTATGATCGTAATCTGCCCGCCGCTGCGCACCAGCTGCGGCGGCGCAACCTGCACGTTGAGGTAGCCGTTGTCGTAGTAAAACGCCGTCAGCCGATCGACGTCCTCCTGCAATTTCTTCTGATCGAGCGCGCCCCATCCCGTCAACCAGCTCAGCAATTTGCTGTAGGTTCCCGTCTCCATCTGGCCTTTCAAAATGGACGATGAAAACGCCTTGTTGCCCACGAACTCGATCTTCGTGATCTCGACCTTCGACCCCTCGGTCACGTCGAATTCGCCGAACGCCGTGTTGTCGGGCTGCGGTATCGGTTTGAAGACTACTTTGGCGTCCGTGTAGCCCTTGTCCGCGTAAACCTGCGTCACGCCGGCGATCGTCTCCTTTACCGCGATCGGATCGAGGATCGACCCCGGATGCACCTTCAGCGCCTCGACTATCTTGTCGTCGTCCGACCGAATCGCCTTCATCCCGTAGAACTTGACGTCGGTGATCTGCGGGCGTTCCTTCACCCGGTACACCAGCACGCTGTGGCTGCCCCGCTGCTCTACGTGAGCGGTCACCGATTCGAAAAAACCCATCCGGTAAATCGACTTGATGTCCGCATCGACCGCCGTCTGATCGAGCGGCTGGCCGGTCTGCTGCGTGATGTGGATCAGAATCGCGTCCTGTTCGACGCGTTGATTGCCGGCGATCTCAACCTTCGAGATTATCGGCGCCGGCCCCTGCGCCCAAGCGACGGTCGCCAACAATGAAAACGAAAACGCCGCCAGCACCACCAGGATTAGCGCGCCGCCCGGCGTCCGCGTTGCGCGGCCGGCCGCCAATAACCCGCGGTGCGGACGATGCAGCCCGCAAAATGACGGCGCGCGCGGCGTGCGCGCGTTGAATTTTCCGGATGTCACTCAACCACACCAAAAACGGCGCCCAAACTAGCCAATCGCTCCCCGCATGTAAACCGAATGTCCCCCAAGCGGCTAAACTCGATTGCTCGCCGTCCCACATGGGAACCGGTTACGGTTTGGTCTCCTTACTCGGGTGCAGGGGCTGGCCTCTGCCGTTCGTCGAGCAGCCTTCCTTCGTTGAGCCGCAGCGCGCGCCCCACGCTACGCGTCAGCCGCTCGTTATGCGTTGCGATCACCAGCGTGATCCCAAGCTCGCGATTGAGCTTGTGAAACAGCTGGTGCACTTCTTCCGCCGTATGCGGATCGAGGTTGCCCGTCGGCTCGTCCGCGAGCAGCAGCTTGGGCCGCAGCACCACCGCGCGCGCCACCGCGACGCGCTGCTGTTCGCCCCCCGACAGTTCCGCCGGCCGTCGCCCCAGCTTGTCGCCCAGCCCGACGATCTCCAGCATCTCGGTTGCCCGCCGGCTCGCTTCGGCGTCGTTGATGCGGCCGATCAACGCCGGCATCATCACGTTTTCCAGCGCCGTGAAGTCCGCCAGCAGGTAATGGAACTGGAAAACGAAGCCCAGCTTCAAGTTGCGGAACTCCGCCAGCGATTTCTGATCGAGCGCGAACAAATCCTCGCCCTCGAAATAAACCTTGCCCGCGGTCGGCTCTTCCAGGCTCCCCATGATATGGAGCAGCGTGGACTTGCCGGTTCCCGATTGCCCCACGATCGCGATCTCCTCGCCCGCCTGGACCGTCAGATCGAGACCGCGCAGCACGCGAATCTCGCGATCGGCGTCATAGAATGTCTTGTCGAGGCCGCGCACCTCGATTAGACGCCCCTTCGCAGGTTTCGGTTTCGCCGCCGCCCCCGCGCGCGCCTCACTCATAGCGAATCACCTCGACCGGCGAGAGCCTCGCCGCTTGCAATGCCGGGTAAATCGAGGCCAGCAGGCACAGCACGATCGTCGCCGCCGCAACCGCGATGAAGTTCCAGGCGTTGAGCGTCACCGGCACCGCACTCACCATGAACATGTCGGCCGGCAGACTAATCAAATGGTACTTGCCTATCAGGTATGCCGTCACGAACCCCGCGCCCACGCCCAAAACCGTGCCGATCACGCCCAGCGCCGCGCCTTCGCACAGAAAGATCGACGCCACCGACGCCGCCCGCGCGCCCATCGTGCGCACGATCGCAATCTCCTTGCGCCGCTCCATCACCACCATCACCAGGGTCGCAATTATGTTGAAGGCCGCCACCAGCACGATCAGCAGCAGCACCATGAAGTAGGTGAACTTCTCCAGCGCGAGCGCGGAGAACAGCGGCGCGTTGGCCGTCGTCCAGGCCGACACCTCGAAATCAGGCCCCGCCATCGCCGCGATCCGGTCGCGCATCGCCGGCGCGTCGAACATGTTGACCAGCCGCAACTCGAGCCCGCTTTCGAGCGACGCATCGTCGGCCAGCAGCGCGCGCCCGTCCTTCAACGCGACGAAGATCAGCGTCGAATCGAACTCGTACATGCCCGAGTGAAAGAACCCCGTCACCACGAATCGCTTGAGGCGCGGCGGCCCGATTCCTGCTCCCAAGCTCGCCGGCGAAATCAGTATCACCGCGTCGCCCGGCCTCACCCCAAGCTCGAACGCCAGCGACTTGCCGATGATCGCACCGGGCAGCTCGACCTGCCGCTTGACGCCTTTGTCCACAATCGTCACCGGATGCGTCGTCTCGAGGTCCGCGAGCGTACCGTTCTCCAGCGTGTCGCTTAATTCCTTGAGCACCGGATTGTCGTGCGGCTGGACCCCGCGGATAATTCCGCCCGACACCAGCCCCGCGGCGCCCGAGTCCGTGCTCGAGACCGCCATCACCTGCGACGTGACGAACGGCGCCGACGCCGCCACCCCCGGTATCGCGGCGATCTTCTTCTCGAGCGCGGCCGGATTCCACACTCCACCGTCGCTGCGCTCGATCGTTATCTGCGGCGTAAACGTGAGCAATAGTTTGCGCAGATCTTTCTCGAATCCGCTCATCACCGACAACGCGACCGACAAGGTGAACGTCCCAATCGTTATCCCGGCCAGCGAGATGATCGCGATGAGCGACACGAATCGCTCGCGCCGCCGTGCCCGCAAATATCGCAGCCCAATCAGGAATTCGTAGCGCAACTCGTCACCTATGCCATTGCCTTTAGCTATGCCATTGCGTTTAGCTTTTTTACTGTTTTACTGGGTTCGGCCCGCCCGCGCACATCCGCCGATACGCCAAATTTTCCCCTTTTTCGTGTTCGATTGAATCAAAATGGGTTGGTGATCGTCATAGTCGCCGAGCGCTGTGGCATTTGCAACGATAGCGGGTTGCGCTGCGCAGCGGCGGTGAAATAAGCTGACGACGTTTTGGCCCGAGATGCGGAGGATGCACGCATGAACCGTTTTTTGGTCGGGGCGTTTAGCGCCGCGATGCTGGTTGGCGTTGGCAGCCTTTTCGGCGCCGCGATGGGCGCCGAGTCGACGGGTCTGCCGGCCCAGAATACGATTACGATGAACTTCCAGAACGTGGATATTCCGGTGCTGGCCAAGTTCATCAGCGAGATCACCGGCCGCAACTTCATCATCGACGAATCGGTGCGCGGCAAGGTGACTATCATCTCGCCGAGCAAGGTCACGCCCGAACAGGCCTACTCGATCTTTCAATCGGTGCTCCAGGTAAAAGGCTTCACCACCGTACAGGCCGGCAAGATCATCAAGATCGTGCCGGCGCGCAACGTGCGCTCGTCGGCCGCGCTTACCGAATCGCAAATTCCCGCCGAGACCAAGGGCGACGAGTATGTCACCCGGATGGTGCGGCTTAAGAATATCGACGCCGCTTCGGTCATCGGCGTGATCCAGCCGATGATCTCGCACGACGGGCTGGTCGCCGCGTTTCCGATGGACAACACCGTCATCGTGACCGACGACGCCTACAACGTCGAGCGGCTGCTGCAGATAATCGGCAGCCTCGACGTGCGCGGCGAACAGCAGAGCATCGTCGTCATTCCGCTCAAGCTCGCGTTTGCCACCGAGCTTGCGCCCGAGATCGATCAGCTGATGACGGCCAAGATGCAAGGCGCCAGCGCCACCCCCCAGATGCCGCGGACCCAGATGGGGGTCGCGCCGTCGGCCACCGGCGGCGCCGGGATGGGTTACAAGGTCATCCCCGACGAGCGCACCAATTGTCTTATCGTGATGGCGCCGCCGCTTCAGATGCGTGAGATTCAGGACATCGTCGCCAAGCTCGACGTTAATCCGCCGCTGACCACCTCGCGAATCCACGTCTATCGGCTCAAGAACGCGCAGGCGCTCGAGATGGTGCAGGTGCTCAACAACCTGCTCAACGGCGGCGGCGGGCCGAGCACGCTGTCGCCGACCACCGGCAAGGGATCGCTCGGCCGCGCCAGCTTCAACTCTAATGGCGGCAGCTCGGGCTTTGGCGGGATGAGCGGCGGTGGCGGGATGGGCGGGATGGGCGGCATGGGCGGGATGTCCAGTAGCGCCAGCTTCGGTGGTTCCAGCGGCGGCGGCGGCTTCGGCGGCACCAACGGCTCCGGTGGCTTCGGCGGCGGCAGTGGCGGCGGCGGCGGGGGGATGAGCCGCGGCGGCTCGTCGGGCGGCGGCGGGTCGGCGTCGGCCAGCTCGGCCGGCAAGAACGTCGATTTCTCTTATCCGGTAAATATCACCGCCGACCCCGCGACCAACGCGATGGTTATCAGCGCGTCGCCGCAGGATTGGCAGACGCTGCGGCAGATTATCGACGACCTCGACACCCCGCGCGTCCAGATTTTCGTGCAGGCCATCATCGTCGAGGTCACCGCCGAGCGCCAGCGCCAGATGGGCGTCAATTTCAACGCCTCGACGGGTGGCGGCAGCGTGTTCGGCTTCGGCACGGTTGATTATCGGACAGCTCCAGAATACGACTCAGCAACCCGCTCGGGGTGACCGGCCTGGGCCTCGGCCTCGCCTCCAAAAGCATGTGTACGATTTCTGCCGCGGCGCTGGCGGCGGCTACCGCCACCACCACTACGACCACCACCACCACTAGCGGCAACTTGAACCTCCCCTGCGATGTCGCGCTCATCATGGCGCTGGAGACCGACACTCACGCCGACGTGCTCTCCGCGCCGACGCTGCTCACCGCCGACAATGAAGAAGCGATGATCGTCATCGGCGAGAACCTGCCGTTCGTCGGCTCGGCCTCCGCCAACGCCGGATTGCCCGGACAAATCTTCAACTCGGTCGAGCGCCAGAACGTCGGCATCACGCTCGATATCGTGCCGCAGGTCTCCGAGGGCGACTACGTCAAGCTCGACATGTATGAGGAAGTTTCCAACGTCGTCAACGGCACCGCCAACAACACCCTCGGTCCGACCACCACCATCCGCTCCGCCTCGACCAGCGTCATGATCCAGAACCATCGCACCGCGGTTATCGGCGGCCTGCTCGCCAGCCAGGATACGATCGATAATCAGGGCGTTCCGTTCATCTCCGACATCCCGGTACTCGGCAACCTGTTCAGCAACAAGAGCACCGACAAGCAGAAGGACAACCTCATCGTGTTCCTGACTCCGCATATAATCCGCAACAAGAGCCAGCTGCGCGAACTCGCCCTCGACCAACGCCAGCAGTTCGTCAACTCGCTCGGCCGCAAGGAAATTCACGACATGCCGGTCTCGCAGATTCAACAAATCTACAAGCCGAGCTTCTCGATCCCGGTTTCTCCCAGCGACGACCTCAACGCGCCCTACGGTGCTCCTCCGGCTCCTCCGGGTCCCGAAAATCCGGGCGCCGCAATCGGCTCCGCGCCCCCCGGCAACGAAAGCGAAACTCCCTTCAATACCACCGAGATCGGTCCGACCTCGATGAACAAGTCCACCAGCGGCTACTCGACGGCGACTTCGGCCACCGCGACCAGCGCCCCGCCGTACTCGCCCTCGTCCGCACGATTCGTCACCAGCGGGCCTGCCGTCCCGCTCGATGCCGGCGCCGGCAAAGTCTCCGCTGCTCCAGCGCCCGACGCCACCGGCTTCGCCGCCTCGTCAAGCGCGCTCGACGCATCCAAGGCCGGCGCGGCCGCAGGCGTAACCCCCGGCATCGACCCCTAACGCAGCGGGAAGGGATCTCTTCCCGCTGCTTGCGCGCACCGGTCCTCTCTGAACATTCTCGATCCCGGATGGCCAGGCAAATCGGTCCCGTTCAGGCCCGAATCGAATACACGGGCATAACCGCCGTCACGGCGGCGTTGCGTGCGATGCCGTTAGAACGTGCGGTGCGCGCGGGTGCGCGGCTGGGAGGATGGGCGATGAATTTCGATCGCCCCAACCGGCCGATCGCGCTCAAAAACCTCGAGATCGCTTTCCCCGAGATGACCCCGGCGGCCCGCCTGGGAATCCTGCGCAGGATGTATCGCAGTTGGGGCCGCGTGCTTGCCGAATGGACCCACTTGCCCGAACTTAGCCGCGCCAACATCGAGCAGGTCGCCACCTACGAGGACAAGGAAAATTGGGACGAGGCGGAGCGACGCTCCAACGGCCGCGGCATATTGGTGATGACCGCACACTACGGAAATTTCGAGCTCCTGCCGATAGCCCACTCCATCTACGGCTACCACCTCGCCATCGTTCATCGTCCGCTGCGCAATCCACTGGTTGACGCCGCCATATGCGCCGCGCGAATCCGCCATGGGAACAGACTCATCGAGCGCAAGGCGGGCGGACGCGAGATGATGCGGATGCTGCGGCACAACTGGATGCTCGCAATCGCGCTCGACCTCGACGTGCGCAAGGGCGTGTTCGTCGATTTCTTCGGGCTGCCCGCCTCCACCAGCGACGGCATGGCGCGGATGTCGATCGCCACCGGTGCGCCCGTGCTGCCGGCGTTCATGGTGCGCGAGGGCGACACGGTTCATCACAAGATCAAAATTCTGCCCGCCATTTACGCCGAGAAGACTCGCAACCGCCAGGCTGCCGTGCGCGAGTACACGCAGCGCTACACCGACACGATCGAGCAGATGATCCGCGCGCATCCCGATCATTGGAACTGGATTCACCGCCGCTGGAAAACCCGCCCGCCCGGCGAATCCCGCTTCTACTAGATAGAGATCGTTAAAGTAAGGGGTCTTCTGCATTTCGAGTGGGTGAAAAATGCCTGGTCGCGCGGTGCTAAGCCGCGCGGGACAAAGGTTTGGGAGCTTTTGTTTAAAACGGCGAAATTTGGCATGAAATGGCGATGCGCAAGCGACGACGACTGCAGAATGCGCCGCCCCCGCCCCGTCTTCAATGCGCGGAATCGTCAAATTTGCGGTAGAGGCTAAAAACTCATAAAAGGGAAGAAAACCATGGAAGAATGCGATCTCCTCGTGTTGGGCAGCGGCACCGGCGGCAAAATTCTTGCCGGAACATTCGCACAAAAGGGACAACGCGTGATTGCGATCGAGCGCAAATACGTGGCCGGTTCGTGCCCGAACATCGCGTGCCTGCCCAGCAAGAACATCATCCACAGCGCCAAGGTTGCCTCGTTCTTTTATCGCAGCAACGAATTCGGCATCAGCAAAGAGAATGTTCGCATCAACATGGCAGCCGTGCGTGAGCGCAAGCGCAAGATGGTGGTGAACGTTGTCGACATTTTTCGCGACCACTACTTTACCAAGAGCGGCGCGGAACTGGTGATGGGCACAGGATGCTTCATTGGCCCGAAAACCATCGAAGTTGCCTTGAACGACGGCGGGACACGCACATTCCGGGGTAAAAATGTAGCCATCAATACCGGCTCGCGCGCCACGCTTGAGCCAATTCCGGGATTGGCCGAGGCGAAGCCGCTGACCCACATCGAGGCACTTGAACTTGATCACATCCCGAAACACCTCCTGGTTCTGGGCGCTGGTTATGTCGGACTCGAACTTGCCCAGGCCTTCCGCCGTTTCGGCGCCGAGGTCACGCTGATCGACCGCAATGGCCGCCTCGCGCACCACGAAGACGAAGATGCCTCTCAGGCACTGGAAGAATTGTGCCGTGACGAAGGCATCACCGTCGTCACGAATGCAAAAATATCCCGCGTCGAGGGCAACCCCGGCGATTGGATCAGACTCCTCGGCTCGCGCGACGGAGCCGACCTTTCTCTGAAAGGCACCCACCTGCTGGTAGCCGCAGGACGTACGCCCAATACGAGCGGCATCGGCCTCGAAAAGGCGGGCGTGGAGACGACCGACCGCGGCTATGTGAAGGTGAACGAGCGTTTGCAGACGACCGCCGAGGGTGTTTGGGCCATCGGAGATTGCGCCGGAAGCCCACAATTCACACATATCTCAACCGATGATTTCAGGGTTGTGAGTGACAACCTCGCCGGCGGCAATCGCGTGACGACCGGCCGCCAGGTCCCGTTCTGCATGTTCACCGACCCGGAGTTGGCCCGTATCGGACTCAGCGAAACGGAGGCCAAACGGCGCGGCATCCCTTATCGCGTTGCCAAGTTACCCGTGGCTGCCGTCCTTCGCGCGATGACGATTTCGGAAACGCGCGGATTTATGAAGGTGTTGATCGAAGCGGAAAGCGACCGCATCCTCGGATTCACCATGTTTGGCACCGGCGCTGGAGACGTCATGGCAGCCGTGCAGATGGCGATGCTTGGCGGATTGCCGTACACCGCGATACGCGACGCGGTCATCGCTCATCCCACCATGCCGGAAGGGCTTATCCTCCTCTTTGGTAACGTCCCCCCCATCTCCGCTGCCAAGCGTGCGAGCTAGTGCCGAATGCTCGTCACCGGAGATATGGTTAGACACGGCCGCTTTCGAACAGGTTGGAATAAGCCGCAGGGCAGGACCGCGTTCGTCTATTTCGTATAACGGTCATCATAGTTGATCGGCCAGCCATCAAGGAGAAATCATGAATCGCCGGCCGAATTCTTGATCGGTTCAAGGCTCACTTCGGGCAGGACAACGTCTTCATGGACGTCGACGGAAACAACCAAATCGTACAAGGAGACAGATCGTGAAGAGGGAAATTATCCGCGTCGAACCGTTTGACAGCAATTTTCAGAAATGGGGTGTGCCGGTCTCGGTCTGCACTCGCGCGGGCGACATGATCTTCGTCTCGGGTCTGCCGCCATTTGATCCCAAGTCCGGAGAACTTCTCGTCCACGCGCCTTTTGAACAGCAGGCCGAACGCTGCCTGGAAGAGTTGAAGACGGCACTTGAGGCGGCGGGATCCGACCTCGAGCACGTCCTGAAGGTCAACGTACTCTGTGTAAGCCCGGAGCGCTTCAAGGCATTCAACGAAATTTACAAGCGCTACTTTCCCAAAAATCCGCCAGCCCGCATTTTCTTCTGTGTGCCGGTATGGACGGGCCCGTTTGATATTGAAATCGAGTGCATCGCGGTCCGGAAAGACTAGCCTTATCCCGGCGGTTCGTGGTTAGCCGGTCCATCGGCGTCGATTTTCGCGAGCACCTTACCGAAGCGGTCAGCGGCTGCTTCGCCAAGCATTTCGATCGCTGTCCCGAACAGCTCGGCAGCGAAGACATCCGCAGCTACCAACTGCATCTGATCCACCAAAAGGCTTCCTGGTCCCGATTCAATCAAGTGGTCTGCGCCTTGCGCTCTCTGTACGCCACCACGCTTTGTCGCTCAGAGCAGATGCCACTCATTCCCTACGGCAAGAAGCCCAAGAGTTTGCCCTGCGTGCTCAGCACGGAGGAAGTGGCGTCGCTGTTAACGGCGGCTCGTTACCGGCCCGCGCCGCCCCCGCCCCGTCTTCAACGCGCGGAATCGTCAAAATTTACCCACTCGATTTGCAGAAGAGGCAAAGTAAGGTTGGCGAACACCGGGAACGGCCTGTGCTAAGTCACCAGGACTATGGCCCTGGTTGCTTGCAAGTCACCTCAGTTATCGCGCCGTCTCCTGATTGCTCCGCTGGGCTTTCCCACCGGGTGCCGCGACCATCATCTTGATAAGCTCTTCGGTGATCCTCGGCTCCAGTCCCTCGGTGTGGCCCTTATCAAGGCGCACGACGTCGGCGATCAGGCGTCCGTCTCGGGCTTTGGGGTAGAGATATACCTGAGCCGTGCCCGGCCGAGGCGACAGACCCCAGGCTGGGGTCGATTTCCCTTCGCGGATGATGTCATAGATTTGGCCTGGCTCGTCATCGACTACATCGGCCAACCTCACCCGTGGACCGGCGCCGTATTTGTCGGCCCATGGCGAAGTCGATGGCAGCGCGACCATCTCATGCTCGCCGGTCGCGAAGATGAAGGAGATGTCACAGTCAGGCGGCGAGGCGCGGCCTGGGCGGGGTGTGTCGCCCCCTTGGGACGGCATCGGGGGCAGCGGCCCACGCACGGGAACGAAGAAGGACGCCGGAAGCTCGATCGGCCCGATCCGCCCGCCAGAAAGGCTGAGCCAGCCGTCCACTCGGTCCTTGAAGAAGTCGTCACCGAGCAGGCGGTTCGCCGTCATGCCGCCTTGGGAATGGCCAATGAGCCAGAACGAGGCGATGTTGTCCTTCCCATACCTGTCAAACACATAGTCCACTATATTGCGCAGATGGGCGTCATCCGCCTCTCCCACCCAGCGCCGCACCGGCTCCTTGGTGGCCGCAGACGGCGTCGCGATAACCAGGCGATACTTTTCCTTGTATTGGAAAGCCGGGAAGTAGGCGCGCTGCCAGGCGCCGACCGAACCGCCCCCATGCAGGCTCAAGAGGAACACCACCTTGTCGCCGGGCTGAAGATCGTCTGGATCGTCAAGATAGAACTTGCGACCGGTCTTTTTGTCCACCGCGCTGATGCTGCCCACGCTCGTTTCTCCCAATCCGATTTCAACTCGCTTTGTAGTCTCAAACGGCCTCCCCCGGCAAGGTCTTCGCGACTGGTGGGCGTACAACCCCGAAAAACCCAGCTTCTACTAGACGCTATCCGCGTCCTCGCGCTGGAGCGCGCATGGGAAACCGGTGTAACCTTTGCCGAGGTGGCACGTCTCTAATTAAGCCGGATTCGTGAGGCTGTATGTTGAGGGTACGGGGGCGAAATCCGCAACTGCTGCGATCTGGCATCGCGGCGCTCGTCAAATGCATCAAGCCTGCTAGAATTCCGCGAAGCTGTTACCTTGCGCGCTCCCTTGGATGAGGTCGGCAAGTTCTCGCGAGCCTAACCAAATGAAGAAATTGCACTCTGCTTCCGTAGGTGCGGCGCCGCTTGCTGCCATCTGTGCAATCCGGCGAATCGCTTCGGCCTCGCCGCTGCTGTGGCCGTTGGCGATGCTGCTGTATGTTCCCGCCGTTTCACGCTTGGCCATCGTTATCGGCAATCTGGGCGCGCGAGCGCGGGCGCGGGCGACGATCGCCTTGACGCGCTTTCGCACGGGGGAGATGCAGCGACGCGACGCTGCCGTCGTCGCCAAAGCTTCACCCAGCTTTTGGCGGTTGCAGGCAGGTATCGCCGGGTCATTTGCCCTTGTAGCCGCCGGCCTGATGGCGACGACGATCCCGCTCGTGTATGCCCAGGCGCAGCCGATAAGTGCAAACGGGAGCGCCGGGAATCAAACCAGCTCGGTGGGAGCACAAAACCCGGCGCCGCCCGTCAATGTCAGTGTTTCTTCCCAAGCGGCGCGCAAGTATGAAACTAATCCCATCCTTTCGCTGCCTGCCATTCTCGCTCGCCAATGGACTCCCGGCCGCGAGGATTTAGCCGGCGACTACTTCCCCCTGATCGAGGACAACCAGGAGCATAAGCTCAGTCTCAAAGAGACCATCTACCTGGCGCTTGAGAATAATCCCGGACTGGAGTCGGTATCGTTGGACCCGGTTGCGGCGACCGAGAGCGTCAAGGCCTCGAACGCCGTGTTCGACCCCCAGTTAAGCTCGCAAATAGACACTGAAAAGGAGGCCACACCGGTCTCTTCGCCGTTTCAAAATCCAGGTTCCGTTGCCATCGCGGAGAAGTTCTACGATTGGAACTTTGGGATGAGCAAAGTGCTTTCCGGGAGCAACGGCACTCTGGGCGTTACCTTCAACAACGACCGCGAGCTGACCAATACCGCATTCAGCCCGGTCAATCCCGTATATACGCCCACCATGGTAATGTCGCTGTCGCAGCCGCTGTTGCAGAATTTTGGCTGGCAGTTTGCCACGATCAATGTCCGCTTGGCCGAGTCGGCGCAACGCTCTTCACAATGGAACTATGCGTCATCGGTCAACGACTTCGTTCAGCGCATCGGTAACGACTATTGGGGTGTGGTGATGGCCGAGGAGAACTTGCAGGTCGCTGATTCAGCCTTGAAGTTCAACGCGGATCTGGTTCGGGTTAATGGGAACAACGTCCGGCTCGGTATGATGGCTGCGGTAAATCTGACGGAGGCTTTGTCGGCCGAGGCCACCGCGCGGGCAAATGTATCCGCAGCCCGGGCCGGCCTCGAGATCGCCCGCACTACGCTTCGCCAGGACGTGGCGCTTAACAACGCCGGCGCGATGCTCGCCGCCGAAATCGAGCCGCTGCAGCAACCCGACACCCAGTTCGGACCACTCCAGACCGACGATGTCGCGTTCAAGAACATGCTCGAAGACAGTCCCGCGCTGGCCGGCCTGCGCGAAGCGATTCGCAGCGCGTTGATCCAGGTCAAATACGCGGAAAATCAGACCTTGCCAACACTCAATCTGGGCGTGCAGTTCGGCATCACATCAGAGGCCGGCAACTCCAAATGTACCCCCTCCGGCATCTCGATACCCGCCTACGCCAATTGCTTCGACCCGAGCGGACCCCCATCGGGGGGAAAACCCAATGCGGCCGAGCTTCCCTTTGGCGGCGACTACGGCACGGCGTTGAATAACCTGTTCGATTTCAAATTTTACGACTATGCCGCGGTTCTGGGCTTTTCGATGCCGCTGGACAATGCCGCCGCGAAAGCCGCTCTGGCGCAGGCTCATGTCGCGTATGACCAGAGCCGGATGCAGTATCGCCAGGCGCTCTACCAGGCGGTTTTGCTGGTCAAAAGCGCGCTCGCCAATTTGCGCGCTTACCAGGAGCAAGTCGAGTCCACGCGGGAGGCTACCACTTACGCGGCACAGAGTCTGCACGATACTCAGGCGCAATTCCGCGTCGGCACGGCAACCACCAACACACTTCTACAGTACCAAAGCAATCTGGTGACCGCGCAGGGCAACGAGGTTCAGGCCGATGTGGGCTTGGAGAACGCGCGCCTGGCCTTGTGGCATGCTGAAGGCACGCTGCTCGGGCAGTTCAACATCGACTTCCAGGTGCAGAACCCCCGTCAGTCGCCATGGTACTCGCGCTTTTGAAGCCGAGCCGATGACCGCGCCGGCAAACAGAGCTATGACTGCACTTAAGCCTATCGCGGTGCTCGCACTGGCTCTGATGCTGGGCTCGGTCGCATGGGCTCAGCTACCTGCAACCAATCCGCTGGTGGTACCTCCGCTGCCGCCCGGCCCTCCAGCCCAACTGCCGGCCCCTGCTAGCACCGCGATTGCGCCAATCCCAATTCCGGTGCCATCGCTGCCCGCCGCCTATTCGACCCCCGCAGCGCGAGTGTTCAACTGCAGCTGTTGGGGTCCTGGTGAGCCGGTCCACTGGATGGGCCAAGTGACCGCCGCCGGGTACCATAGCGCCAGCCAGAGCGCGAGCGGTGCCTGCGTCTCCCACAACCAAGGGAAGCCTCCTTCCTACGGAACGGCCGGCGGCATTGGTGCCGGCAATTTTTTCGGGTCGCTGCCTGGGGCGGCGCAGAACGCAGGTGCCGCCAATTCCTTCGGCTTCCCCGGAGTGGCGCAGAGTTCGGGGTCGTCCAGCTCGCTCGGCTCACTCCCCGGGGCGGCGCAAGGTATAGGAGGGGCCAATTCGTTCGGCGGGCCTTCGGCAGGGCTGAGTTATTCCAGCGCACAGCAGCAACGGCTGTGTTCGAACTGCGTATGTGACTGAGCAGGCCGGCCGCTGCGATTGTTGCCGGGAGCCTGCATTAGCCTTCCGTTAAGCCGGCATGATGCAGCAAACGGCGGATGTAAGCGCGCATTTCTTTCCGATTCTTGCGGCCCGGGCGAATCAGCAGGTGATACATGATCGCGCCGCCGATCATGTCCTGCAAAGTCTCTGAATCGGCCTCTTTCGGAATTGCGCCACGCTCGCGCGCTCGACCGATGATCTCGGCGACCATCGCGCGCCGTGGGATCAAATAGGTCTTCCAATAGACCGACATCAGCTTCGGCGAGTCCGGTACCGAGCCGACTAGTTTTGCGACCGTCCTGAGATAGTCGCGCCTGGTAACCATCTCGGAGAGCGCGTTAATCAGCTCGTCCACCATCCGCTTCGGCGGAACACGGGCCGTCGCGGTCAAAGATCGCTCCGGGGCTTCCCTGGCCACTTCCATCGCTTGAGCGAGAAGGTCCTCCCTACCCGACCAGCGACGGTAAACGGTCGTCCGCGCAACCCCGGCCCGTCTCGCAATCTGCTCGAAGCTCGCGCCCTCGATGCCGTGCTCAACAAACAGTTCCAGCGCCGCGCGCAAGATGGCCTTGTCTGCGCCTGGGTCGCGCGGTCGCCCACGGCCGGCCTTGGCTTGGCGTCGCGCGGTATTCACATCGCAGCGCGGCTGCTTCTGAGATGAATTCGACTGCCCATCCGGTGCGCCGCTTCCAGCCAAACTCACGGGTTAATCCGAAGCTTGCGAAACATCCTCATCCGGCGAATGCTTATCCAATAGATCAAGCGCGGGAACGCGCGATACACGCGCCATATCCATCGAACTGCCGCCGGAAAGACGATCAGAGCCTGGTTACGGGACACTCCGCGCAGGATCTCGCGCGCGGCATCTTCAGCACTCATCTGGCGGACTGGGAAATGAGATCGCCTGCTTACCCGGACCACCTCGTCATGCGGCATATTCATAACGACCAGGTTCTCATAGACGCTGGTCTTCATGTCGCCCGGACAAACGGCGCTTACCTTCACTCCTAAGTCAGCTCCTTCAAATCGCATGGAGAGCGAGAGCCCGACTATCCCGTGCTTGCAGGTGCAATAGGGTGAGTTGCCGGGCTGCGGAATCAGGCCGCTGGCTGAGGAGATGTTGACGATGTGCCCGTGGCCCTGTTTCACCATGACTTGATACGCGTCGATCGTCCCATAGACGACGCCACGCAGGTTGACGTTGAGGACGCGGTCCCATTGTTCCACCGAGAGGTCGCGCGCATCGCCGCCGATAAAGACCGCTGCGTTGTTGAAGATGTAATCGAGGCGTCCGAATTCGGAGACCGTCGCTTCGATCAGTCGCGCAACGTCTTCTTGCTTGGAAACGTCAACCTGTACCGCGCGAGCTTGTGCGCCGTCCTGTGCGATACGGGAAGCCGCCTGTCCGGCGGCATTGTCGTCGATGTCCGCGACAACGACGATCGACCCTCGCCGCGCCAGCTCCTCGCAAAGGGCCTTTCCCAGACCCATGCCGCCACCGGTGACGATCGCGACCTTGTTCTCAAACGGTTCCATCCGGCAATATACGATACATATATGTATCGATATTGTCCATCGGTTTGGACAGTCCCAATCCGGCGCGATCGAATGCTACGAAGCGACCGCCTCGCTGAGCGCCATCAGGCACACGCCGGTCGCGAACGGCGCAGTCCCGACTTCGATCGAATTGTAGAAGGCAAAATCCCCCGGCGGCGTTTGTTGCGAGACGCCCGTGAACGCGCCGTGCGATTCGATCTTCGCGCAAATCGCCCCAAGCGCGCGCCAGTACGCGTCGCGCGCGCGCGCCTCGTCGAGGCCGCGCAGCCGGGTCCGAATCGCGCGGCCGAGCGCGAGCGCGAATCCGGCCGCCGCCGACGCCTCGAGGTACGAATCGTCGCGATCGATCACGGTGTGCCACAGGCCGGACTCGTCCTGCAACGACGCGACTTTGTTGAGCTGAAGCGCCAGCGCCGCCTTTATCTTGTCAACCTTCGCAGCAAGCGGTCGAAGCAGGCCCGCCGCCTCGATTTCGGCGATCACTTGCGGTGCCGCGATCGAAAACCAGCTGTTGCCGCGCGCCCACAAACACGGCGAATGCGAGTTGCGGTCAACGTATGCGACATGCCAGAAAAGTCCGCTGCCCGGGTCGGCTAGATGATCGCGATGAACGATCATCTGATCCGCCGCGCGCTCGATCATTGCGGCGTCGCCCGAGATTCGGCCGAGCAATGCGATTGCGGGTGCGGTGAAGTAGCAGACGTCGATCCACACTTCGAGCGCCGGTGGATGCGGGACGAAAGCGCCGTCGGGGGTTCGCGCGGCTGAATTTTCCATGAAGCCGGCGATCGCGCGTGCGTATTCCAGGTAGCGCGGATCGTTCGTCTTCAGGTGCAGGTCGAGCGCCGGGAGCGCTTCGGCCGCCCAGAACCAGAACCATCCGTTGGTGCGCGGACCCGCCGCGAGCTTCGGCGCGAACCATCGCTCTGCCGCCTCGACCGGGGCGCTGGTCTTGAGCGCGCGCGCGGCGTAAACGAGGCCGTCGCACAGAATCGCGTCGCCCCAATGAGGCTGCTTGGCGAGCAGTTCGCGGCTGGCGCTCGCGGCCAGGCGCTCGAGCGCGCGGCTTAGTTCATCATGCTTTACAAAAGCTGGCGGCAAAAATAACGTCTCCACAGCCGGCGGCGCGGGAGATATACTTGCGCAGAGACTGTACCGATGGCGCTTATCAAGTCAAAGACTCCGAAGATCAAAGGGCTCCACGAAGTGGGGCGCTACGCCGTCGGCGTGCAATGGGTTGACGGTCACGACAGCATTTTTCCGCTGGAGAATTTGCGCCGCGGATGTCCGTGCGACGCGTGCCAGGGCAACCTCAACGGCGACCTGCCGCCCGCGAGCCTCCGCATGCGGCAGCTTTCGCGGCTGGGCGAAGCGGCGGTGTTTATCGGATGGGTTGACGGCCACGAGACCATCTACACGATGCCCCAACTCAGGAATCTCTGCCGATGCGCATATTGCGTGGCGGAGCCCGACCGTCCGATCACCGGCGGCTAGGGCGAGGTGCTTGCCGGCGGTTGCTGCGGATGCTTGACGATACTGCCGCGGCCGCTGGGGCCGCCGTTGAGTGCGTCGAGATTTACCTGCGCGACTCTCAGCTTGGGATTGAGCTTGAGGGCCTTCTCCCAGGCTTCTTCCGCTTCGCCGAAACGCTGCAAATCGTTCAGCGCCATGCCCTGCGCGTTGTAGAGCCGCGCGTTGCGAGGATCCTTGATTATTCCGGCGTTAGCCGCGAGCAGCGCGTCCTCAGCGTCGCCGACGCGCAGATACACGTCGGCCAGCTCGATGAAGTTGCTGCCCGACGGATTCAGCTCGGTCGCCGTGCGGTACATGCCGATCGCGCTATCGCCGTCGCGCAGCACCCCGTAGCAGAAGCCGAGATCCACGTACGCTGAATCGTTTCGAGGATCGATGCGCAGCGCCTGATGCAGCTGGTCCATCGCCTGGTGGATTTTCTTTGTATCGACGGGATCGGACTGGCCGGCCTGCATGATCAGCTTTTCCGCCCCGGCAACGACCGCGTCGGATGCGGCGCGATTCGCGTCGGCCGCATAGCTCGAAGCCGCGATCGCGAGCACTCCCAATGCGGCGATCGCGATGGCGAGAATCAAAACCGGACTCAATCGCGAGTTGCCGCGCAATCGATAAACCATGTTCACGCCACCATTCACCCCAGTGCCAATGATAATCCGCGCGACAAGATTCACAACTATTCAGCGAGCAAATCAACACATTTTTTTCCACGGATGGTCTTTAGTCGTCTCTTCGGCGATCCAGCCAACCAAGAAGAAGAAACCGAATACAAATACGGCAATCTGGGCAACGTCGAGCAGGCCGAGCGTCGTGTCCCTTGAAAGCGATGCGATCGCGTTCATTTCAATTTACATTCTCGCGGCAGCGGAGATACCAGCCCACAAGCGCGAGCGCGGCGGCGTGGCGGGGGTTAAAGCGCTTTGTTCATGTCCACTTCGAGACCTGCGGCCTTCAGCTCCTTCGCCAAGCGATACTTCCACGCCTCGCCCCCGTCGATAGGTACGTAAATCACCCCGCGATAGTCTGATGGGAGCTCGACGCCTTCTTCGTATAGGGCGCATACACGAGCTCTCCCGAGACTCCCCAAGAAAAATCCGAGTTCAAAGATGACGTTCTGCCTCGCTCTTGGCTTTTGGCCATCGAATGGAATGTGGCGTTCGCCTCCCCGATCATCTGCCGTTAACAAAACCACTGCAAAGCGGACATTTGCGTGCTTCTCGAATTTCTCTATTACTGTCTGACCCTGATCTGGTTGCTCATGTAGGATCACCACCTCCAAGCCGAGTTGACTTAAAAATCTGGCGCAAGATTCGCGGGGGCCCGTATCTCTGCCGTGCACCAAAAACACATTCCTCCCGGTCGCTTCAAAATGTGGCACGGCGGCGGGAACGGGTTTCAGTTCAACTTCTGCGTCGACTTCCAACTGCTCGATAGCACTCGTCAGGCGAGCACTTTTGTCCTGCAACCTCTCTGCTCGATCCTGCTCTAAATCCGCGTCGGATTCATCCCCCCGCCTCGCTCGTGTACCGTCGGAACGCATTACAGCAACCTCAATCTTGGTGTCCGAACCAAAGCATTTCACGAGGAACCCCCTGGTCGTATTGCACCAGTTTTCATAGTCCGTCTTCTGGACCGGGCGCTTCCCTAAAAGCTCTTTCGCTCTTTGTTGCTGACGCTTCAGCAGATCAATGCCTTGCTTTGGAGTAACTGACGGCGGAACAGTGGGTCGCGAATTTGAACTAGATCCTTTTGCCATTTTACTTACTTTACTCAGTCGCTTGTGCGAATTTCTCGAAGGCGCCATCCGTGCATCTATCGCCGCGACGAATTAGCCACATATCGCTTGCAATTGTACGCTCGAAGTGGGCGCGCGGAAACTGTGCGACCGCATGTGCTCTCGGCTGCGTGCTCGCTTCAAACGTGCTGGTGGTCAGCGCTCAGACGAGCCTCAAGCGTCGCGCGCGTCTGTTTGCAGCGGGATTTCAGCGCTCGCGGGGGGCGACCTCCTGAGGGGCGTCCAGCGGCTGAGTGCGGGCTTAAACGAATGACCGAACGAAAACACCTGGGGGTCATGCTAATTGAGGCAGACATCATCGATTCGGAGAGCGACCGCAATCCCGCTCCATTTCACTGTCCATACTGTGAGGACATCTCGTTCCAATCCTTGAAGGGGCTTAAGAGACATTTCAGGAAACGTCATCTTGCGAAAGAAGATTGAGCCGCAAACTAGCGGCGCGATATTCCCACGTAGCCCCGCCCTCTTCGCACGCCTTTGCTTTCTCCCTGCTCGATATTCTGCGCAATGATAATAGGCGCTGCGTACAAATTGGCAAGATTGAGCCCCCGGCCGGCCCGGCCCAGTCTTCAGTTGTTTCGCGCGGGCTGCTCCGATAGCTATGGTTCGTGCCCCGCGACTCGTTCAATCGTGAGATAGATTACCTGCGGTTATCGGTAATCGACACATGCAACCTGCGATGCGTTTACTGCATGCCGCTGGAGGGACTGCGCTTTCTCCCCAAAAACGAGTTGCTGACCCCGGCGGAGTTCGAAACCGTCGCGCGCGCCGCCGTCGGGGTGGGCTTTCGAAAATTCCGGCTGACCGGCGGCGAGCCTACTCTACGGCTCGACCTCGTGGAGATCGTCGAGCGAATGGCGCGCGTGCCCGGAGTGGACGGCCTGGCGCTGACCACCAACGCGATCCTGCTCACCGAGCTTGGGCCGGCGCTGAAACGCGCGGGGCTGAATCGAATCAACGTGCATCTCGACAGCCTGGACCCCGCGACCGTGGAGCGGCAAATGCGATGGGGCAGCTTCGAGAAAATCTGGCGCGGGATCGTCGCGGCCGAAGCGGCGGGACTCACGCCAATCAAGCTCAACTCGGTCGTGACCGCTGGCTACAACGAATCCGACGTCGTCGAGCTGGCGCGCCTGACGCTCGCGCGCGATTGGCACGTGCGATTCATTGAGCTGATGCCGCTGGGCGGCGGCGAATGCGCCCGGCTATCGATGAAGCGCTACGTTTCCAACATCGAGACGCGGCGCAGAATCGAGGCCGCGCTCGGCGCGCTCACTGAAATCCCGTCGGAAAATCTGGCCGACGAATCGCGCAACTTCCGGCTTGCGGGCGCGCGCGGCGTGGTCGGCTTCATCAGCCCGGTCAGCGAGCCTTACTGCGGGACCTGCAACCGGATGCGGCTGACGGCGGACGGCAAATTCCACCTGTGTCTGCTCAATGACGACGAACTCGACGTGCGCAAGGCGTTGCGCTCGAATTCAGCCGACGTGATCGCCGACGTCGCGCGAATCCTCAAACGCGCGGTCGAGCTCAAGCCGACCGGCCATCACCTGCTCGAGGGCCGCTCGACCCAGGATCGTTCGATGTACCAGATCGGCGGCTAGCTGGTAAATTTCACAATGACGTTGCCCAGTGGCGCCAGAACACGATCGATACCCAGCTCTATCAAAGACGGCGCCCGTAACTGCAAGATTTGAACTGGGATTCGGGCGAACCAGGTTCCCCAATTCAGATCGCGGGAAAACTAATGGTTATCGTGACCATAGCCCGGGTTGTGAACCTGGCCGGGGCCTTTATCGTGATGCTCGGGTTGTTGCTTGATCCAGGCCGGATGATGCTGCTGGACCCAACCGCGATCATGGCCGATCCACCAGTCCGAGTCGTGCCAATGGCGATCGTGGTCGTAGTCACCATAGCGGGACATCTCGTAGGACCCACAAGTGCCGCTGAACGCCCACTCGTTTTGACGCCTGATGTCAGCCGCGGCGGAGGGATGCCCGGTGTTGCGATCGTTCCAATAGACGTTCCGGATTCGCTGCGCTTCCGCGCAAGAAGCTCCATAGGCCTGCATCGTAAGCCCACCGGCCAGAACCAATAGCAATTCTACAACCAACAAGAATCTAAGGGTCATCGCATTCTCCTTCTTTCCACTTCAGCCCTCGGATAATCTGAAATACTTGATCTAGCTGAATCCCTTTAGCCGGGATTTCCGTTTTGCCTCTCCGCTTCCAACTCGCCTTATAGATTAAATGGCCTTCGCCAGCAAGGTTCGACGCCAGTTCAGGTCCACGAGACGCAGCGGCGCGATGTCTGACAGCCACTTTCGACAGCCACCGGCCCGAAGATCGGCGGCTGAGTCAGCCCGCCCGCACCGAAACGACGGTCAGCGTTCTTCGCCGAACAGGAATATCGAGACCGCGATCATCGCGAACATGAAATTCGGAATCCACGCGGCGATCACCGCCGGCAGCAGCCCCGAACGGCCCAGCGCGGACGTGATTCCGAGCGAGGTCCAGTAGGCGAAGCCGATCACGATTGCCAGCCCGAAGCTGCGGCCCAGACTCAGGTTGCGTGGCAGCGGATCGAGGCTCAGCGCCATCCCGAGCGCGGCCATTATCAGGCACGCCAGCGGCATCGCGTACTTCAGGTCGCGATCGACTACGTAGCCGCCCGGGTCGAGCCCCTTGCTGCGCAGGTCCGCGATGTAGCGGTCGAGTTCCCACAAGCTGAACTCCTCCGGGTCGAAGCGCAGCAGGCCGAAGTCGGCGGGAGTCAGTCCAAGCTCGAGGCGCGTCGCGTCAGTTTTGGTCACCGCGCCGCCCTCGGCGATCTGAAACGAATTCAATCCGCTCTCGACCCAGTCGTGACCGTTCCATTTCGCGCTCGCCGCATGCTCGAGGTCTTTGAGTCCGAATGCGTCGTCGAGTTGGTAGTGGGTAATTCCGTCGAGCTGCGCGGTTTCCTTGTCGTAGCTGTCGACCGAAATGAATCCGTCGCGCACGCGCACCCAGATGCGCCGGTTGGCGAAGACCGCCTTGAGCTGATGCTTCTTGAGTTCCACCGCGTAGATATACTTCGCCTGGCGCGTGGCGGCGGGAACCACTGTTTCGCTGATGAAAAAATCAAAACCCGAAATCAGCACCGCGACTATCAGCACCGGCATCGCCATCCCGAACCGGCTGATGCCGAGTTGCTGGCAGGCCAGCACCTCTCCCGATCGATTGAGCAGCGCGAAGCCGAGCAACACGCCGGCCAGACTCGCCACCGGCAGAACCTGCGAGACGATCAGCGGCAGCTTGAGCCCGAAGTACTCGAGGCCCAATAACCCCAGCCCGCCGTAGCGGATCAAGTCGTCGAATCGATCGAACATATCGCCGAGCAGATAGGCCGCCGTGAAAGCCGCCAGGCAAACCATGAACGGGCCGAAGAACTGGCCCGCGATGAAGCGGTCCATCACCGGCGACAGGCGTTTAAGTCTCATGCGGCCTGCCTGCTGCGTTCGTAGCGCTCGACGAGATCCCAGATGAAGTCGCCGGCGCCGCGGCCCTGGTCGCCCTTGTCGGACGCCGCGCGATAGAAGAACCAGAACGCCAACGCCATGAATACGATGTCGGGGATGCTCATCGCGGCCCACGCGTCGAGCTTGCCGCGCTGCGCCAGCGTCTCGCCCACGCGCATCAGTGAGTAATAGAAAAAGAACAGCCCGACGCTCACGCCGAAGCGCTCCGAATGGCCGCCGCGCGCCGGTTTGAGCCCGAGCGAGATGCCGAGCAGCGCGAACAGCATCGTGGCGAACGGGACGGTAAACTTGCCCGCCATCTCGGTCTCGGCGGCGTAGTCCGGTTTACCCTGGGCGCGCGCCGCCTTGATGTCGGCGCGCAGTGCCGAGTACGTCATTTCGCCCGGATCCTGCTCGCTGACGGCGAGCGCCGACTCGGGGCTGACGCTGAGATCGTAGGTCTTGAAGCTGGTCACGTGAGTCGCGTTGTTGGCGGGCTCGGCGCCGAAGATCGAGCCGTCGAACAGCCGCAGCGTGATCGACTTTTGCTGCGCGTCGGGCAGCATCATTCCATGCTTGGCGATTATCGTGTTCTGGTTGCGCGGATCGCGCGCGTCCGAGATCATGACGCCCTTCAAACTGGAGTCGGTTTCGGACATCTCGTCGACATAGACGACCAGCCCGGGGAAATTGCTGTTGAAGATTTTTTCCTTCAGCCCGGCGCTGGTCCGAGTCTGGCTGAGTTCGTAGAGCTTGTTGCGCAGATTAGAATTCGCCCACGGCCTCAGCGAGAACGCGAAGTAGCTCGAAAGCGCGTACACGGCCAGCGCCACCATCATCACGGGCACCGCCAGCCGATACAGACTCACGCCGCAGGCGCGCGCCGCGGTCATCTCCTGGTCGCTCGACATCCGCCCGAATCCCATCAGCACTCCGAGCAGCACCGCCATCGGAAACGTGAGTTCCAAAAAGGCCGGCATGATGTACCCCATGATCCCCATCACCTCGCCGAGGCTGACGCCGTGATTGACGACCATGTCCATCAGCTTCAGCAACTTGCCCGTGACCAGCGCGAAGGTCAGCAGGCCGACGTCGACCGCGAACGGCGCCAGCACCTCGCGCGCGACGTAGCGGTCGATAATGGCAAATCCCGGGATTGCGAGTCTCATTGTTCGATCCCTGCCGTCCCGGCAAGGAGTCGTCTCCAAGTTTAGACATCCCGGCGCGCGATTGAAACTTGCGGTTCGACTTTCTTCTCCCGGACCGCGACAGCTACTTGCGCGGCGCTCTGATAGTATCGCCCTCGATGAGAGACTTTCGCGACAAGGGCCGCAATCCCCGCTTCAACCGCAACGCGCCGAGTCCGCCGCGCCGGGATTCGCCCGCGTCCAATCCCAAACCTGCCGCGGCGCCGCCTTCGAGCCGCGACTATCGCCGTGCGGATGCGGGCGAGCGCGAGACTCGGCGCGCAAGCGGCAACGACCGCGAAATAGTTTATGGCGTCGAACCAATCCGCGAGCTGGTCGCCGCGGCGCCCGCCTCGATTCGAGTGCTCTACGTGAAATCCGGCGACGAGCGGCGCTTCTCGGCTGAGGTCGATCTCGTCAGAACCGGCGGAGGCCGCGTCGAATTCGCCGATGATGCAGGATTGGAGCGATTGGCGGGACCGGCCGCCCGCCATCAGGGGATTGCGGCCCTGATGCGCGAGTACGAGTACACGCCGCTCGAGCAGATTCTCATCGACCAGCCCGATCCGATCGTGCTGGTGGACGGCGTCACCGATCCGCGCAACCTGGGCGCCCTGATGCGCTCGGCGGAAGGCGCCGGCGTCGGCGCGATCGTCATCGCGAAGGACCGCACAGCGGGCATCACGCCCGCGGCGGTCAAGTCGTCGGCCGGTGCGTGGATACATCTTAAGATCGCGCGATGCGGCAACGTCGCGCGCACCATCGAGCAGCTCAAAGAGGCGGGCTACTGGACTGCGGCGCTCGCGCCGGGCGGCGATACGTCGATCTACGCGCTCGACACCTCGCGCAAGCTCGCGATCATCGTCGGCTCCGAGGGGCGCGGCGTTCGCGACATCGTGAAGAAGGGTGCGGATTTTGTCGTGGGCATCCCGATGCGCGGGAAAGTCGGCTCGCTCAACGTGTCGGTCGCCGCCGCGGTGGCGCTGTTCGAAATCGCCCGCCGCCGCTCCGCCGCGAAGCAGACGGGTTAGCGCCTAAGTCGTTATAGACATTGCTTAACGTCGGGCGAGACCGGCCGGCGCGGCCGTCAGACCGCGCCGGCTCGAAGAATTAGGGGTTGCCCCAAGAACCCTGAATAGTCGTACTGCCGGGGTTGAAATCAACACCGCCCTCGTTCGTGCTGTTCTGGAATTCGAACAGACGCAGAGCGCCGGTCGTGTCGGAGAGATGCATGAACGACTCATTCGCTTGTTCTGATGCTGCAGGGACGGTGGTCAGAAAATTACCCACGGACGAAAGAGCGTCACCGGCTGCGTCCTGACTGAAGAATCCGTTGAAGTTGACAGATGGATTGTATTGGATACCGTCGCGCAGGTTGCCGGACGAGTCGTACAGCCAGGCGTAAGAAGCGGAATTGTCGGATGCATTGCCTATGAGCGATTCGGGAGTTCCGGTAACAATCGCATCAGCACTCTCTGTATAGATCCCCGAGAAGAACCCTACGAAGTCGGTCGACGGATCTACTTCGACACCGGTGCGCAGAGTTGCGGCGCTGTCGTATAACCACACCTCTGATGGGACAGTCGTGCCGTCGAGCGTAGAGCCGATTTCCATACGTCGATCATCAAGCTCCTGGCCGTTTGCGCCATAAACTCCCATGCCGAATCCAGGGTTGTTAAAGGTGGAGCCAGCGATCCCGTATCCAGTACGCTCTACCCCGTTGCCTGGAGCGATTGTGTTGCCATCAAATCCGTCAATTCCTGCCTGGTTGCCAGTGTCACCCACGCCGACCAGTATCAATCGCGCTCCGTTGCTGTCGAAAAAGGTCAAGCTCCCGCCTCCGCTAGGGGCGGCTCCAAGTGTGGCGAGAACCTGGCTACTTCCGTTGACCAGGTTGAGCGTTTGCACGTTCGCAACTGAACCCAGCGTCCCGGCCGGGCCTGTCGGCCCTGTTGGCCCTGTTGCACCTGCTGGCCCTGCCGGACCTGGCGGACCAGCCGGACCTGCCGGACCGGCCGGACCTGCTGCACCTGTTCCTGCCGGCCCTGTTGGACCTGCGGGACCTGCTGGCCCTGCCGGCCCTGTTGCACCTGCTGGACCCGTTGCACCTGCTGGACCCGTTGCGCCTGTTGGCCCTGCTGGACCTGCCGACCCTGTCGGACCTGCCGGCCCTGTTGCACCTGCTGGACCCGTTGCGCCTGTTGGACCTGTTGCACCTATTGGCCCTGCTGGCCCAGTAGTGTTCCACGTCAACAACGTCTGATTTTTTTTGCACGCGCTCTTGACCAGGATTGTGATTGCCCCTGCTTTGGTGACGCACGCCTTGATCGCTTGCGCCGAAGCGACGTTCGGAAAAAATGCGACCGCGATATAACTGAGAAATGCGGCTGCAGCCACCGCTTTGGACCCCACCCAATGCGACTCTCGACGTTTGCCTGACCAGACGTTGCAATTCATACGGCCCCCTCGGTCTCGTCGGCGATTTCCGCCGAGTTTTCCGGCGCGTAGCATGCACGCCGAATCATCCCTGAGATTTCACAGTCCGAAAACTGTGGGTCTTTCCGGTATGGCTGCTGTTGACGAGATTAAATCTAAGAGCTTCGAGCCGGCTGCGATTTGCTCGGGGCGGTCTTTTTTGCCGTCGTCCTGGCTCGGCTCGATTTGCGCTTGGCGAGAGCGGGATACTTCCTGGCCAGCGCCTTCTTTATAGTGTTCACCCAGTTGGATTCGAACTGGTCCGCGATTTTTCTCATCCCGCCAATCTGGTGGCTGGCTTCCTTCATCTGGGCTTTCAGAAGCGTGGCGCCCTTGGCGAGATGCGGATGCATCCCATGCACGTTGAGTTCGGACAGCGTCTTGGCAAGCAGCTTCAGTTCGCCCTTGATACGGTCGGCGTAAACCCTGGCCCATTCGAGATCGATCAGGGCGCTGCTGGCAGGTGGCTTGAGTTTCGTCATGCCGAACACTGTCCCCGTCGAGACCAGCAATCGCAAGTATCGCGCTGTCACTTGGGGAACCGCGCGGCTCGGTTTTAGCGCCGCAATTGTCGAATTTGACCTGCCGCCCCCGCGCCGGACGCGCACAGAGCGCGTCCCCGGCGCTGCCATTGTTTCCCTGCCCGCGGCCGCCCGAAGGCAAGACGCAGACCCTGAAACGCCGTTCAGCTTGACAGTGGAGGCGGCGGCGAATAGCTTTTTCCTCTTAACGTCGTTTGCCGATGTAGCTCAACGGTAGAGCACCTGATTTGTAATCAGGTGGTTGCGAGTTCGATTCTCGCCATCGGCTTGGTCGGCACGATAGCCTTGGGAGGAGAGGTTCCCGAGTGGCCAAAGGGAGCAGACTGTAAATCTGCCGGCTTATGCCTACGGAGGTTCGAATCCTCCCCTCTCCACCAGTATGATAATGAGTTCGACGGAGAGAGCGGGAATAGCTCAGTTGGTAGAGCGCGAGCCTTCCAAGCTCGGGGTCGCGGGTTCGAGTCCCGTTTCCCGCTCCAAAAAAACCATCCGCGGCGGGTCGAGGCGACGCGTTTTTTTGACGAAAGTTTTTTGGGCAATCGATTGTTCCGGTTGAGCAGTGCACGAATGCCCATGTAGCTCAGTCGGTAGAGCACTTCCTTGGTAAGGAAGAGGTCACGGGTTCGAATCCCGTCGTGGGCTTTCCAAATTTGCGCCGGCCAGGCGGCGGAAAAGTTTTTCGAGGCGGACGACAATGAGAGATCTGATTTCGCTTTCATGCGATGGTTGCAAATCACGCAACTACACGACGACCAAGAACAAGAAGACGCAGACCGACAAATTTTCAATCAAGAAATTCTGTCCGAAGTGCCGCGCGCACACGGTGCACAAGGAAGGCAAAATTTCTTGAGCGATGGTTTTTTTGTCCCGCAGCGCGTCCGGCGGGACGGCAAAAATGAAAAGGAAAAGCGATATGATGGCGCGCCCGGCGTTCGAGTTGCGCCTCCGGCGCGCGCCGGCGCAAACGGTTGCGAGGGTCAGTAGCTCTAATTGGCAGAGCATCGGACTCCAAATCCGAGGGTTCCAGGTTCGAATCCTGGCTGGCCCGCCAAAAATAAGAGCGGTTTAAACCGAAAAAATCACGCGGTTCTTGATTTAGGCACGAAAAATGGATAGTCTGAAAAGTTACTTCAATCAGGGCGTAAGTTTCGTCACCGAAGCATGGACGGAGCTTTCGAAGGTCCATTACCCCTCGCCCAAGGAAACCATGCAGGCCACGATTGTGGTCCTCGGTCTGGCGTTTGTGATGGCTTTGTGGCTCGGAGTGATCGACTTTTTCGCGGTTCGCGGCGTGCAGATGCTGCTCCGCTAGGACCAACGACCGGACGCGGAACTGCTCATTGAAATGACCGAACCGATGACCGAAACCGCCAAGCCCGCGATGAAATGGTATGTCGTCCATACCTACTCGGGCTACGAGCACAAGGCCAAGGCCGCGCTCGAGGAGCGGGTGCGCTCGCTTCACAAGGAAGACAAGATCGGCAAGGTGCTGGTGCCGATTGAACGGGTGCAGGAACTCGGCAAGGGCGGCGCGCGCAAGGTTTCGAGCCGTAAGTTTTTCCCCGGCTACATCTTCGTGCAGATGGTGCTCGACGACGAGACCTGGCACGTCATCAAGAACACGCCGAAAATTACCGGCTTCGTCGGGCATTCCACCAATCCGCCCGAAGTTCCGATGTCCGAAGTGGAAGAGATCGAGCAGCAGATGGAAGAAGGGGCGCTCAGGCCCAAGCCCAAGGTGCTGTTCGAGGTGGGAGAGGCGATCAAAGTCGTCGATGGCCCCTTCCAGGATTTCAACGGCACCGTCGAGGAAGTCAAGCCGGAAAAGGGCAAGGTCCGCGTTCTGATCTCGATCTTCGGCCGCGCAACCCCGGTCGAACTCGACTTTGTGCAGGTAGAGAAGGCCTGAAACGACAAAAAACACTCGATTCGCCGGATGCGCGCAGCCGATGCGCGCGCAAGCGGCGTTCGCGACTGAGCAACCAGGGACGATTTTAAAGTGGCCAAGAAAGTAGTCGGATCGATCAAGCTGCAGATTCCGGCCGGCGCGGCGAATCCCTCGCCGCCGGTGGGGCCGGCGCTCGGCCAGCGCGGCGTCAATATCATGGAGTTCTGCAAGGCCTTCAACGCCCAGACCCAGAACATGCAGGGCCTGGTGATCCCCGTGATAGTCACCGTTTACGCCGACCGTTCGTTTACCTTCGTCACCAAGAGCCCGCCCGCGTCGATTCTGCTGCTGCGCGCGGCGGGAATCGAAAAGGGCTCGCCGATGCCCAACAAGAACAAGGTCGGCAAGGTCACCCGCGCGCAGGTCGAGGAAATCGCCAAGAGCAAGCTCAAGGACCTGACCGCGGCCGACCTGGCTGCCGCGGTCAACACCGTTTCGGGCACCGCGCGCAGCATGGGCATCGACGTCACGGATTAAGGCTGAACAAGATGGCAGGCAAGAAATACAAGGAAGCGGCCAAGAAGATCGATCGCGAAAAGCGCTACACGCTCGAAGAAGCGGTCAAGCTGGTCGTCGATAACAAGGTCGCCAAGTTCGACGAGACGGTCGAGATAGCAGTGCGGCTCGGCGTCGATCCGCGCCAGGCCGACCAGAACGTGCGCGGCACTATCGTGCTTCCGCATGGAACCGGTGCGGTTGCGCGCGTGCTGGTGGTCGCCAAGGGCGAGAAGGAGCGCGAGGCGCGCGAGGCGGGTGCGGACTTCGTCGGCGGCGACGAGATCATAAAGAAGATCCAGGAAGAGAACTGGCTCGACTTCGACCGCGTCATCGCGACCCCTGACATGATGGGCCAGGTCGGACGAATCGGCAAAATCCTTGGACCCCGCGGCCTGATGCCCAATCCCAAGGTCGGCACCGTCACGTTCGATGTCGCCAAGGCGGTCGCCGAGATCAAGGCCGGCAAGGTGGACTACCGCGTGGACAAAGCGGGCGTCGTGCATGCGCGCGTGGGCAAGATGAGTTTCGGCGAGTCGAAGCTGCTCGACAACGTGCGCGCGATCCTCGGCGCGATCGTTCGCTCCAAGCCCGCCAGCGCCAAGGGAAATTACGTTCGCAGCGTCGCGATTTCCTCGACGATGGGTCCGGGGGTGCGCGTTGACACGGCGCAGGCGGCGCCCAAGGCGCTCGCGGCGGCCGCGTAAGGTCGGGGCGGGGGGATGGCGGGTTTTCGTTCGTTGGAGCTGGGTCGGTATAATTAAATGAAGAAATCAGAGAAAACCGCGCTGGTCGAAGATCTCACGCAGAGTTTCGGCCGCGCCAGTATCGCGCTCGTGTCCGAATACCGCGGGATGACGGCGGCGGAATCGACCGAGATGCGCAAGCGCTTGCGCGCCGTGCGCGGCGAGATGCGGGTGGCCAAGAACACGCTGGTCCGCCGCGCGATCAAGGGCACGGCCTACGAGGCGCTCGACGGCAACCTCGGCGGACAGGTCGGGCTGATCCTCAGTTACGAGGATCCGGTCGTACTGGCCAAGACCTTCACCTCGTTCGGACCGCTGGGCGACAAGCTCAAGCTTCGCGGTGCGGTGCTCGACGGCAAGGCGCTCACGCCCGCCGAGGTCCAGGCGCTGGCGGCGTTGCCGCCGCGCGCGGTGATTTTCGGCCAGTTGCTCGGTCTGTTGAATGCGCCGGCGACGCAGTTGGTCCGCTTGCTGAACGAGCCGGGCTCTTACCTGGCGCGCGTGATCGACGCGATTGGAAAAAAGAACGGTGCCGGCGCGGCGGCTGCGCCCGCCGCATCGTCCGAAACTCCGCCCGCAGCGGCGGCGCCGGCGTCTGAGGGTTGACAGGATTGGCGATTTTGATGCTCGCGTGCGCACGTTGCACGCGTGACGATGACGTTAAGTAGTTCGACCAAAAAAAAATCCGGGCGCTCCCACATCTCCCCGGATGCGTGAACAAGGAGAGAAGGTAACATGGCAGAAGCACAACTCAGCCGCGATCAGGTGAAGGATTATCTGAAGAACCTCAGCCTGATCGATGCGGCGGCGCTGGTTAAGGAACTCGAGGCCGAGCTCGGCGTATCGGCTGCGGCTCCGGTCGCGGTGGCTGCCGCTCCGGCAGCCGGTGGTGCGGCCGCAGCGGCGCCCGAGAAGGAAGAGTTCAACGTCGTGCTGACGGGCTCGGGCGACAAGAAGATCCAGGTGATCAAGGTCGTGCGCGAATTGACCGGACTCGGCCTCAAGGAGGCCAAGGACCTGGTCGATGGAGCGCCGAAGGCGGTCAAGGAAGGCGTCAACAAAGCCGAGGCCGAAGAGATCAAGAAGAAGCTCGAAGCCGCCGGTGGCAGCGTGGAGCTGAAGTAGGAAGGATTTAGTCCTTTTGACGCACAACAAAGGGTCGGGGAATTCACGAGGCGCGGGACTTTCAGGCGCGCGCGGAATTCAAACGGTCTTTATCGATGAAGCCGTGGGCACGGGGGAGACCTCCGCGCCCGCGTCCTCTATTGCTTCACGGCGCGCCGAAGTATGTGGCGCACGCACGGTGAGGTAGCTGATGGCCCAGGTTCATGTAACGAGCAATCTCCGCATTCGCCGCTCCTTCGGCAAGATCAAGAAGATCATCGAGATTCCGAATCTGATCGAGATTCAGAAGCGCTCGTATGACGATTTCCTGCAGGTCGGCGTTTCGACCGACGACCGCGCGGACGTTGGTCTGCAGGCGGTCTTCAAGTCGGTCTTTCCGATCAAGGATTTCAACGAGACCGCGTCGCTCGAGTTCGTCTCGTACGAGCTCGGCACCCCCAAGTACGACGTCGAGGAATGCCATCAGCGCGGCATGACCTACGCGGCGCCGCTGAAGGTCAAGATTCAGCTCGTCATCTGGGACGTCGAGAACGGCCGCCGCTCGATCAAGAACGTCAAGGAGCAGGAAGTTTACTTCGGCGAGATTCCGCTCATGACCGGCAACGGCACCTTCATGGTCAACGGCACCGAGCGCGTCATCGTGTCGCAGTTGCATCGCTCGCCCGGAGTATTTTTCGAGCACGACAAGGGCCGCACCCATTCCACCGGCAAGCTTTTGTACTCGGCGCGAATCATTCCGTATCGCGGCAGCTGGATCGATTTCGAATTCGACCCCCGCGACGTGCTCTACGTGCGCATCGATCGGCGCCGCAAGTTTCCCGCGACCGTGCTGCTGCGCGCGCTCGGCATGACCACCGAGGATCTCCTCAACTACTACTACCGCAAGGACGTAATCGTCCTCGACAGCAAGCAGTACACCAAGCAGTTCGTCGCCGACCATCTGCTCGGCTCGCGGGTCAGCCGCGACGTCAAGGATCCCAAGTCGGGCGAGGTTATCGCGCGCGAGGGCCGCAAGTTCAACAAGGCCATTGTGCGCGCGATGGAGCAGGCGAAGTTAAGCGAAGTTCCGATCGCACTCGACGAGATTGTCGGCCGCGTCTCGGCGCACGATATCGTCGATTCGACCACCGGCGAGGTGCTGATTGGCACCAACGAGGAGCTGACCGAGGAAACCCTCGAGAAGCTCAAGGCGCACGGCGTAAAAAAAATCGAAGTGCTGTTCACCGAAGACGCGCCCGGCGGCGGTCCGCTGCGCCTGACGCTCGCGCAGGACAAGCTCGGCACGCCCGAAGAAGCCGTAATCGAGATCTACCGGCGCCTGCGTCCCGGCGATCCGCCGACCCAGGAAACGGCGACCACCTTCTTCAACAACCTGTTCTTCAACGCCGAGCGCTACGACCTGTCGAAAGTCGGGCGCTTGAAGCTCAATCACAAGCTCAAGATTGACGTGCCGCTCGAGCAGGGCACGCTGCGCCGCGAAGACATCCTCGAAGTCGTCCGCTACCTGATGGAGCTCAAGAACGGCAACGGCCAGGTTGACGATATCGACCATCTTGGCAATCGCCGCGTGCGCGCGGTCGGAGAGCTGGTCGAGAACCAGTTCCGCATCGGGCTGGTCCGGATGGAGCGCGCGATCAAAGAGCGGATGAGCCTGCAGGATATCGAGACCCTGATGCCGCAGGAGCTGGTCAACTACAAGCCGGCTTCGGCCGTGATCAAGGAGTTCTTCGGCTCGTCGCAATTGTCGCAGTTCATGGATCAGACCAATCCGCTCAGCGAAATCGCGCACAAGCGCCGGCTGTCCGCGCTTGGTCCGGGCGGTCTTACCCGCGAGCGCGCCGGATTCGAGGTCCGCGACGTTCACCCGACCCATTACGGCCGCGTCTGCCCGATTGAAACGCCCGAGGGCCCCAATATCGGACTTATCGCGGCGCTCTCGACCTACGCGCGCGTCAACGAATACGGCTTTATCGAGACGCCGTACCGCGAAGTCGAAAACAATCGCGTCACCGACCGAATCGTCTATCTGTCCGCGCTCGACGAGGAAGACAAGGTGATCGCGCAGGCCAACGCGCAGCTCGACTCGCACGGCCGCTTCACCGCCGACCTGGTCTCGGCGCGCATCGGCGGCGAGTCCACCGTGGTCCGCGCCGAGGATGTCCAGTACATGGACGTGTCGCCCAACCAGCTCGTCTCGGTGGCCGCGTCCTTGATTCCGTTTCTTGAAAACGACGACGCCAACCGCGCCCTGATGGGATCGAACATGCAGCGCCAGGCCGTTCCTCTGCTGAAGCCCGACGCGCCGCTGGTCGGCACCGGCCTGGAGGGCACGGTCGGCCGCGACTCGGGCGTCACGGTGATCGGCAAGCGCGACGGCACCGTCGAAAGCGTCGATGCCGAACGGATAGTCGTGCGCGCCGACAAGCAGACCAAGGACCTGCGCGACGCCGGCGTCGATATCTACAATCTGATCAAGTATCAGCGCTCCAATCAGAACACCTGCATCAACCAGCGCCCGATCGTGGTCAAGGGCGAGCGCGTCAAGTCGGGCGACGTGCTGGCCGACGGACCGTCCACCGACATGGGCGAGTTGGCGCTAGGCCGCAACGTGCTGGTCGCGTTCATGCCGTGGGGCGGTTACAACTTCGAGGATTCGATCCTGATCTCCGAGCGGGTGGTCAAGGAAGACCTGTTCACCTCGGTGCATATCGAGGAATACGAATGCATCGCGCGCGACACCAAGCTCGGACCCGAGGAGATCACCCGCGACATTCCCAACGTCGGCGAAGAGGCGCTCAAGGACCTCGACTCCAGCGGCATCATCCGCATCGGCGCCGAAGTCCGCCCGCAGGACATCCTGGTCGGCAAGATAACGCCCAAGGGCGAGACCCAGCTTTCTCCCGAAGAGAAACTGCTGCGCGCCATCTTCGGCGAAAAGGCCGGCGAGGTCCGCGACACCAGCCTGCGGATGCCGCCGGGCGTCGAAGGCACGGTTATCGACGGCCGCGTGTTCTCGCGGCGCGGACGTGTCGAAGGACGAGCGCACCCAGGAAATCGAAGTGCTCGAGGCCGAACGGCTCAAGCAGGACGAAGCCGAGGAAGTCCGAATCATCCGCCAGGAAACCCTGCGCAAGCTCAAGCGCTCGCTGGCCGGCAAGAAGCTCGCGGGACGCGTGATGTCCGACGAGCGCAAGGAGCTGCTCAAGAAGGGCGACACGCTCAGCGCCGAGGAACTCGAGGAATTGCCGCCGACGCTATGGGGCCAGGTCCGCGTCGAGAACGAATCGGCGCAGGAGGAAGCGGCGCAGGCGATCGCGGCGATGAACGCCAACGTCGAGGCCGTGCAGAATCATTACGGCGCCAAGGTCGAGCGCTTAAAAGGGGGCGACGAACTCGCGCCGGGCGTCATCAAGATGATCAAGGTCTTCGTCGCCAGCAAGCGCCGCCTCCAGGTCGGCGACAAGATGGCGGGGCGCCACGGCAACAAGGGCGTGCTCTCGCGCATCCTGCCCGAGGAAGACATGCCGTGCCTGGCCGACGGGACCCCGGTCGATATCGTGCTCAATCCGCTCGGCGTGCCGTCGCGCATGAACGTCGGCCAGATTTTGGAGACCCATCTGGGATGGGCGGCGCGCGAACTCGGCCACAAAATCGAGGAAGACCTCCGCGCCGGCGTCAGCGCCGCGCAGCTCAAGCGGCGGCTCAAGGAAATCTACCCCGAAAAGGAAAGCCACGAGTTTATCGACGAGCTGGCCGAGCCCGATATCTTCAAGCTCGCGGCCAAGGCGCTGGCAGGCGTGCACGTGGCGTCTCCGGTGTTCGACGGCGCGCGCGAAGAGGAAATATTCCAGCTGCTCAAGCGCGCCGACCTGCCCGAGACGGGACAGGCCATTCTGCACGACGGACGCACCGGCTTGCCGTTCGAGCAGCCGGTCACCGTCGGCGTCATGTACATGATGAAGCTGCATCATCTGGTCGAAGACAAGATTCACGCGCGTTCGACCGGTCCCTACAGCCTGGTCACGCAGCAGCCGCTGGGCGGCAAGGCTCAGTTCGGCGGCCAGCGGCTGGGAGAAATGGAAGTGTGGGCGCTCGAGGCTTACGGCGCCGCCTACACGTTGCAGGAGATGCTAACGGTTAAATCCGACGACGTGGCGGGACGAACGCGGATGTACGAAGCGATCGTCAAGGGCGAGAACACGCTCGAGCCCGGACTGCCCGAGTCGTTCAACGTTATGGTCAAGGAGCTTCAGTCGCTGTGCCTGAACATGGAGCTGCTTGAGCAGCCGCAAAGGGCTTAAGGCCAGGGAGTTATAAAGAGATGGAAGATCTCTTCGGCATTTTCGAGAAGCCCAAGAATCCACTGGCGTTCAACGCGATCCGGATTTCGATCGCGTCGCCGGAAATGATCCGCTCGTGGTCGCACGGCGAGGTCAAGAAGCCCGAAACGATCAACTACCGGACCTTCAAGCCGGAGCGCGACGGGCTGTTCTGCGCCAAGATTTTCGGGCCGACCAAGGACTACGAGTGCAACTGCGGCAAGTACAAGCGGATGCGTCATCGCGGCGTGGTCTGCGAAAAGTGCGGCGTCGAAGTCATTCAGTCCAAGGTCCGCCGCGAGCGCATGGGTCATATCGATCTGGCCGCTCCGGTCGCGCACATCTGGTTCCTGCGCTCGCTGCCCTCGCGCATCGGCACGCTGCTCGACATGACGCTCAAGGAACTCGAGAAGGTCCTCTACTTCGAGTGCTACATCGTCACCGACGCCGGCGAGACCCCGCTCCAGTACAAGGAGCTGCTGACCGAGCGCAAATATCGCGAAGCGCGCGAGCAATACGCCGGCGGCTTCAAGGCCGAGATGGGCGCCGAGGCGGTTCGCTCGCTCCTGGGACAACTCACGCTCGACAAGCTGGCCGAAGAGCTGCGCGCCGAGATGAAAGCGACCGCCAGCGAGGCGCGGCGTAAGAAAGTTTCCAAGCGCCTGAAGGTCGTCAACGCGTTTCGCGACTCGGGCAACAAGCCCGAGTGGATGATTCTTACCATCCTGCCGGTCATTCCTCCCGATCTCCGTCCGCTGGTGCCGCTGGACGGCGGCCGCTTCGCCACTTCGGACCTGAACGATCTCTACCGCCGCGTGATCAACCGCAACAACCGGTTGAAGCGGCTCATCGAGCTCAACGCCCCGGACATCATTATTCGCAATGAAAAGCGGATGCTCCAGGAAGCCGTCGATGCGTTGTTTGACAACGGACGGCGCGGCCGCGCGATCACCGGACCGTCCAAGCGTCCGCTCAAGTCGCTGTCCGACATGCTCAAGGGCAAGTCGGGACGCTTCCGGCAGAACCTGCTCGGCAAGCGAGTCGATTACTCGGGCCGCTCGGTAATCGTGGTCGGCCCCGAGCTCAGGCTGCATCAGTGCGGGCTGCCCAAGAAGATGGCGCTCGAGCTGTTCAAGCCGTTCATCTACAGCAAGCTCGAAGAAAAGGGCTACGTCACGACCATCAAGAGCGCCAAAAAGATGGTCGAGAAAGAGGGCAAGGACGTTTGGGATATCCTCGACGAGGTCATCCGCGAGCATCCGGTGCTGCTCAATCGCGCGCCTACCCTGCATCGGCTCGGCATCCAGGCGTTCGAGCCGGTGTTGATCGAAGGCAAGGCCATTCAGCTCCATCCTCTGGTATGCGTGGCGTACAACGCCGATTTCGACGGCGATCAGATGGCAGTGCACGTGCCACTGTCGATCGAGGCGCAGGTCGAATCGCGCGCGCTCATGATGTCCACCAACAACATCCTGTCGCCGGCGTCGGGCAAGCCGGTAATCGTGCCGACCCAGGACATGGTGCTGGGTCTTTACTACATGACGCGTGAGCGTCCGCTGGCGCGCGGCGAGGGCAAGAACTTCGCCAACGTCGAGGAAGTGCGAATCGCGTACGATCACGAGGAAGTCGATCTGCACGCGAAAATCACGGTGCGGATGTCGCCGCAGGTCGCGACCGGAATCGCGCCCGCGGCGCCCGAGACCAGCGCGCATCCTCGCGGCAAGGCCAAGGAGCGCGCTGCCGCCGCCGCAGCCGCGATGCCGCGCTATGAGCGCGTGGCCACCACGGTCGGCCGGGTGCTGTTGTACGAAATCGTGCCGCTCGAGATTCCGTTCACCGAGCTCAACAAGACGATGAAGAAAAAGGAGCTCGGCAACCTTATCGACTTTGTATATCGCCGCGCCGGCGACAAGGCGACGGTTATCTTCGCCGACCGGCTGAAGGACATCGGCTTTGAATTCGCCACCAAGGCGGGAATCTCGATCTCGATCAAAGACATGACCATTCCGCCGCAAAAGGCGCATCTGCTCGACGGCGCGCAGAAGCAGGTCAACGAGATTCAGCAACAGTACAACAACGGCGTCATCACCGACGGCGAGCGCTACAACAAGGTCGTCGATATCTGGGCCGAAGTTCAGGACCAGATAGGCAGCGCCGTTATCAAGGGGCTCTCGACCCAGGTCTTCGGCAAGAACGACAAGGGCGAGACCATCACCGGCCCGTCGTTCAATCCGATCTTCATCATGGCCGACTCGGGCGCGCGCGGTTCCGAGCAGCAGATTCGCCAGCTGGCGGGACTGCGCGGCCTGATGGCGAAGCCGTCGGGCGAAATCATCGAGACTCCGATCACCGCGAACTTCCGCGAGGGGCTCACGGTGCTGCAGTACTTCATCTCGACCCACGGCGCGCGCAAGGGGCTGGCCGACACCGCGCTCAAGACGGCGAACTCCGGCTATCTGACCCGGCGCCTGGTTGACGTGGCGCAGGACTCGATCATCAGCGAGGACGATTGCGGCACGCTGGACGGAATCGAGATGTCGCCGCTGGTCGAAGGCGGCGAGATAATCGAGGGACTCGGCGATCGCGTGCTCGGACGCGTCGCGCTCGAAGACATCCGCGACGCGTTCACCAACGAAGTGCTGGTGCGCGCCAACGAGATGATCGACGAGGACAAGGTAAAGAGAATCGAAGACGCCGGCGTCGAGCGAATCAAGATTCGCTCGGTGCTGACCTGCCAGTCGCGCCAGGGCGTGTGCGTGAAGTGTTACGGACGCGATCTCGGCCGCGGGCATCTGGTGAATCTCGGCGAATCGATCGGAATTATCGCCGCCCAGTCCATCGGCGAGCCTGGCACGCAGCTCACGATGCGCACCTTCCACATCGGCGGCACCGCCAGCCGGCGCGCCGCGGACACCACGCTCGAGGTCCGCAACGAGGGCGTGATGCGCCTGCACGGCGTCAACACGGTCAAGAGCCGCGACGGCAGCCTGGTCGTCATGACCCGCCACGGCGAGGTCGTTATTGCGGCGCAGGTCACCGATGAAGGCGGCCGCGTCCGCGAGCGCGAACGCGAGCGCTATCCGCTGGTGTACGGCGCCAAGCTGCGCAAGGCCGAGGGCGACAAGGTCAGGCCCGGCGAGCTGATCGCGGAATGGGATCCGTACACCACGCCGATCATCACCGAGGTCGGCGGCACGGTTAAGTACGGCGATATCATCGAAGGCAAAACGATGGAGGAGCGGGTCGATGAACGAACCGGCGCGCGCTCCAACGTTATCGTCGAGTTCAAGGACCTCGACGTGCGCCCGCGTATCTCGATCAAGGACGCGTCGGGCAAGACCGCCAAGCTGCCCAGCTCGAATAACGTCGCGCGCTACTTCCTGCCGGTGGGCGCCTATATCAACGTGCCCGAAGGCACCGCGGTCGAGCCCGGCGACGTGATCGCGAAGATCCCGCGCGAGACGACCAAGACCAAGGACATCACCGGCGGTCTGCCGCGCGTCGCGGAGCTGTTCGAAGCGCGCAAGCCCAAGGAATTCGCCGTCATTTCGGAAATCGACGGCCAGGTTTCGTTCGGCAAGGACACCAAGGGCAAGCGCAAGGTCGAAGTCACTCCCGAAATCGGCGAGAAGCGCGAATACCTGATCCCCAAGGGCAAGCATATCGCGGTCCACGAGGGCGATATCGTCAAGGCCGGCGAGCCGCTGATGGAAGGCTCATCCAATCCGCACGACATCCTGACCATCCTCGGCGAAAAGGCGCTGGCAAAATACCTGGTTGACGAAATCCAGGAAATCTACCGGCTCCAGGGCGTGCGTATCAACGACAAGCACATCGAGGTGATCGTGCGCCAGATGCTGCGCCGCGTGCGCATCAAGGAAGTCGGCGACACGCCGTTCCTGGTCGGCGATCAGGTCGAGAAATGGCGCTTCGACGAGGAGAACGGCCGCGTGCTCACGCGCGGCGGAGAGCCGGCCATCGCGGAGCCGCTGCTGCTCGGAATCACCAAGGCGTCTCTCTCCACCGAGAGTTTCATCTCGGCGGCGTCGTTCCAGGAAACCACCCGCGTGCTCACCGAGTCGGCCATCAACGGCAAGGTCGATCGGCTGGTCGGGCTGAAGGAAAACGTGATCATGGGACGCTTGATTCCGGCCGGCACGGGCATGAACTTGTACAATCGGATGGTGGTCAAGGTCGAAGGCGCCGCGGCCGAAGAAGAAGAGGTGGGGAAACCGGAGCTGGCTGTCGTTCCCGCACCGGGCGGAGATTGACACGGCGGGTCTGGTCCCGTACATAATGATGTTTCCCCCAAGGGCATAAGTGTCCTTGGGGGGTTTGTTTGAACACCGCGTCCCACTAGAGGCATCCGGCGAACCGGGCCGGCGCGATGCGAGCGCCGAGCGGTCTCGAGAGTCGGCAAACGTCCGATGGGTACGCTGGTCGAAACGGAAGAGAAATGAAGCGAACGAGAATTATAACGTGCCGACGATAAACCAGTTGATCCGACAGGCGCGCGTGAAAAAGCGCTTCAAGGTAAAGGCGCGCGCGCTCGAAGGCTCGCCTCAGAAGCGCGGCGTATGCACGCAGGTGAAGACCACGACACCCAAGAAGCCCAACTCGGCGCTGCGCAAGGTCGCGCGCGTGCGGCTGTCCAACGGGATCGAGGTGAATACCTATATCCCGGGCGTCGGACACAACCTGCAGGAGCATTCGGTGGTGCTGATTCGCGGCGGTCGCGTGCGCGATCTGCCGGGCGTTCGCTATCACGTGATTCGCGGCACCCTCGACTCGATCGGCGTGCAGGAGCGGCGCAAGGGCCGTTCCAAGTACGGGTCGAAGAAACCCAAGTAGAGTTATATGTCTCGCAAAGGACAAATTCGCGTCCGCGAAGTTCCGGCGGATCCCAAGTATCACGACCGCACCGTCGCGAAGTTCATGAACGTCGTGATGGAACGCGGCAAGAAGTCGCTCGCCGAGCAGATCTTTTATCACGCGCTCGATCTCGTGGCGGAACGCTCGAAGGAAGACGGCCTGGTCGTCTTCAAACGCGCGCTCGACAATGTTCGTCCGGCGGTCGAGGTTCGCTCGCGCCGGGTCGGCGGCGCCAACTACCAGGTGCCGAGCGAAGTGCGCCCCGCGCGGCGCAATTCGCTGGCGATGCGATGGCTGGTTGCGGCGGCGCGCGCGCGCGGCGAGAAGTCGATGGAAGAGCGGCTGGCCGCCGAAATCCTCGACGCAGCCGCCAATCGCGGCGGCGGGGTCAAGAAGCGCGAAGACACACATCGAATGGCCGACGCCAACAAGGCGTTCGCCCACTACCGCTGGTAATTGCCGGGTTTTTTAGATGGCTCGTCAGACACCAATAGAACGGGTGCGCAATATCGGCATCATGGCGCACATCGATGCCGGCAAGACCACCACCACCGAGCGCGTGCTCTTTTATACCGGCATCAACTACAAGATCGGCGAGGTGCACGAAGGCACCGCGACGATGGACTGGATGGTGCAGGAGCAGGAGCGCGGCATCACGATCACGTCGGCGGCGACCACCTGTTTCTGGCGCGACAACCGCATCAATATTATCGACACGCCGGGACACGTCGATTTCACAATCGAGGTCGAGCGCTCGCTGCGCGTGCTCGACGGCGCGGTCGCGGTGTTCTGCGCGGTTGGCGGCGTCGAGCCGCAGTCGGAAACCGTCTGGCGCCAGGCCGACAAGTACCGCGTGCCGCGGGTCGCATTTATCAACAAGATGGATCGCGTCGGCGCGGAGTTCGAGCGCGTCGTGCAGGAGATGCGCGACAAGCTGAAGGCCACGCCGCTGCTGTTGCATCTGCCGATTGGCGCCGAGGAAAAGTTCACCGGGCTGGTCGATCTGATCGATCGCAAGGCGCTGATTTGGGACGAGGATCGGCTCGGCGCGGAGTACCGCGTCACGGATATTCCCGCCGATTTGAAAGAACAAGCCGCGGGATACCGCGACAAGATGATCGAGACGCTCGCCGATCACAACGAGCGCATCATGGAGCTTTATCTCGAGGGCAAGGCGCCCGAGCCCGACCAGATTCGCGCCGCGATTCGCGCCGCCACGCTCAAGATGGCGATTACGCCGGTGATTCTCGGCTCCGCTTTCCGCAACAAGGGCGTGCAGCCGATGCTCGACGCGGTGGTCGACTATCTGCCGTCGCCGCTGGACCTGCCGCCGGTCGTGGGCAAGGCGGGAGACAAGATCGAAGAGCGATGGCCGCGCGACGACGCGCCGTTCTCCGCGCTCGCCTTCAAGATAATGACCGACCCGTACCTCGGCACGCTGACCTTCCTGCGCCTGTACTCGGGCAAGCTCGAGACCGGCACCTCGGTGCTCAACTCGACGCGCAGCAAGCGCGAACGCGTCGGCCGCATGTTCAAGATGCATGCGAACAAGCGCGAGGAGCTCAACGAGGTTTACGCCGGCGAGATTTGTGCCGTCGGCCTGCGCGATACTAACACCGGCGACACGCTGTGCGATCCGGCCGCGCCGATCGTGCTCGAGTCCATCGAGTTTCCCGCGCCCGTTATCCAGATTGCCATCGAGCCCAAGACCAAGGCCGACCAGGAGAAGCTCGCCGAGGCGCTCCAGAAGCTCGCCAAGGAAGACCCCTCGTTCCGCGTCAGCGTCAACAAGGAAACTTCGCAAACCCTGATTTCGGGGATGGGCGAGTTGCATCTCGAGATCATCGTCGATCGCATGCTGCGCGAGTTCAAAGTTGACGCCAATATCGGCAAGCCGCAGGTCGCCTATCGCGAGACCATCAAGCGCGCCTCTGAAGCCGAGGGCAAGTTCGTCCGCCAGAGCGGCGGCCACGGCCAATATGGCGTCGTCGAGCTGCGCATCGAGCCGCTCGCCAAGGGCTCCGGCTTCGAGTTCGAGGACGGCACCAAGGGCGGATCGATTCCGCGTAATTTCATTCCGTCGATCGAAGACGGCGTCGTAGAGGCGATGGAAAACGGCGTTGTCGCCGGCTATCCGATGGTCGATATCAAGGCCATCGTGCTCGACGGCAAGTACCACGAAGTGGACTCGTCGGAACTCGCGTTTAAAATCGCCGGCTCGATGGCGTTCAAGGAATGCTGCGAAAAGGCCGACCCGATTCTGCTCGAGCCCGTTATGGATGTCGAGGTCGTCACCCCGCAGGAATTCATGGGCGAGGTGATCGGCGATCTCAGCGGGCGGCGCGGCAAGATTCTCGACATGGAAAATCGCGCCGGCGCGCAGGTCATCGAGGCCCGCGTCCCGCTCGCCACCATGTTCGGTTACGCCACGCGGCTGCGCTCGATGACTCAGGGCCGCGCAACTTACACCATGCAGTTCGGCGCGTATGAACCCGTGCCGAAAAATATTTTCGAAGAATTGACGGCGCTCAAGCGCGCATCATAGGGACTTGCGAGCAAGCGTCTCAATCGGAGGTTACTTAAATGGGCAAGGCTAAATTCGAACGCACCAAGCCGCACGCGAACGTCGGCACCATTGGCCATATCGATCACGGCAAGACCACGCTGACGGCTGCGATTACCAAGGTGCTGGCGTCAAGGAAGCTCGCCACCTTCACCGCTTTCGATCAGATCGACAAGGCGCCCGAAGAGAAAGAGCGCGGCATCACGATTTCCATCGCCCACATCGAATACGAAACGACCAAGCGCCACTATGCGCACGTCGACTGCCCCGGACATGCCGACTACATCAAGAACATGATCACCGGCGCCGCGCAGATGGACGGCGCAATTCTGGTGGTCGGCGCCAACGACGGCCCGATGCCCCAGACGCGCGAGCATATCCTGCTCGCGTACCAGGTCGGGGTGCCGTCGATCGTCGTCTTCATGAACAAGGTGGACATGGTTGACGACCCCGAATTGCTCGACCTGGTCGAGCTCGAAGTCCGCGACCTGCTCACCAAGTACAATTACAAGGGCGACGAGGTGCCCGTCATTCGCGGCAGCGCTCTCAACGCGCTCAACTGCGGATGCGGCAAGGCCGACTGCCCCAACTGCAAGCCGATTCTCGATCTCATGGACGCCGTCGACGCCTACATCCCGCAACCCAAGCGCGAGACCGAAAAGCCGTTCCTGATGCCGGTTGAAGACGTGTTCTCCATCTCGGGCCGTGGCACCGTCGTCACCGGCCGCGTCGACAAGGGCAAGATCAAGGTCGGCGAGGAAGTAGAAATTGTCGGCTTCAAGGACACCCAAAAGACGGTGGTCACCGGCGTCGAGATGTTCCGCAAGCTGCTCGACGAGGGCCAGGCCGGCGACAATATCGGCGTGCTGTTGCGCGGCCTCAAGCGCGAAGACGTCGAGCGCGGACAGGTGCTCGCGAAGCCCGGCTCGATAACCCCGCACACCAACTTCGAGGCGTCGGCGTACATCCTGACCAAGGACGAGGGCGGCCGCCATACTCCGTTCTTCTCCGGCTATCGTCCGCAGTTCTACTTTCGCACCACCGACGTGACCGGAGTGCTCACGCTGCCCGAGGGCACCGAGATGGTGATGCCGGGCGACAACATCAAGATTCTTGGCGAGCTGATCACGCCGGTCGCGATGGACGAAGGGCTGCGCTTCGCCATCCGCGAGGGCGGCAAAACGGTCGGCGCCGGCGTGGTTTCGAAAATTTTGAAGTAACGGACACCGAAGCATGGTGCGCAATCGAGCGGAGATGGAGCGGAGCGCTGAACGAATCGGGCGCGGTACACCTGGATGAACGACAAGATACGGATACGCCTCAAGGCGTACGACTACCGCCTGCTCGATCAGTCGGTTCGCGAAATCGTGGACACCATCCGGCGCACCGGCGGCCGCGTGGCCGGCCCGATTCCGCTGCCGACCCGCATAGAGCGCTTCACCGTCAACCGCTCGCCGCACGTGGACAAAAAGTCGCGCGAGCATTTTGAAATTCGTACCCATAAACGTCTGCTCGACGTCCTTGAGCCGACCCAGCAGACCATCGACGCGCTGGGCAAGCTCGATCTGGCCGCGGGCGTGGACGTCGAAATCAAGCTCGAGTAGGGGCCGATGCTGACCGGATTGATTGGAAAGAAAATCGGGATGACCCAGATGACCGACGCCGCCGGCCGCGTGCGCGCCGCCACCGTCTTGACGCTCGGTCCGTGCACCATCTCCCAGTTAAAGACCGCGGCGACTGACGGCTACGAAGCCGTGCAGGTCACCTTCGGCAAAAAAAAGCTCAGCCGCGTGACTGGCGGCGAGCGCGGCCATTTCGCCAGGGCCAACATCGGAGCAGGAGTCAAGTCGGGCGAGTTCGAGCGCCGCGGCGAGGGCGAGTTGAAGCTCGGACAGCCGATTGCGGCTGCCGACGTGTTCAAGGTCGGCGATCAGGTCGATGTAACCGGCATCTCGAAGGGCCACGGCTACGCCGGCGTCATCAAGCGCCACCATTTCTCCGGCTTCCCCGGCTCGCACGGCACCCACGAGTATTTCCGCCACGGCGGATCGATCGGTAACCGCTCGTATCCCGGGCGGGTGCGCAAAGGGATGAGGATGGCGGGACAGATGGGCAATGAGACCGCCTCGATCCTGAATCTCGAGGTGATCGAGATACTCGCCGACGACAACGCAGTCGTCGTGTCGGGCGCGGTGCCCGGAGCCGACGGCGCTTTGCTCGTCGTCCATCACGCGGCCCGCCCGCGCCGCCGCGCCAATGTGAAGGTGACGGTCGATGCCTGAGCGGAAAGAAAATCTATCGCCGGTCAAGCTGCCGCTGTACTCGGCCGCCCATGAAAAAGTCGGCGAGCTCGAAGTCGCCGGCGCAGTTTTCGGCCGCGACGGCGATCTGTCGCTGCTGCACGAGGCGGTCCGGATGCAGCTTGCCAATCGCCGCTCCGGAACGGCGTCCACCAAGACCAAGGGACTCATCTCCGGCGGCGGCCGCAAGCCGTGGCGGCAGAAGGGAACCGGACGCGCGCGCGCAGGGTCAACGCGATCGCCGCTGTGGCGTCACGGCGGAACCATCTTCGGCCCTCAGCCGCGCGACTATTCGTACAAGATGCCGAAAAAGGCGTGGCGCGCCGCGCTCTGCATCGCGATTTCCGATCGCGCCAAAAACGGCAGGCTGTTTGTCGTCGAGTCGCTCGATCTGTCCGAGCCGAAAACCAAAGCCGCCAAGGCCGCGCTCGACAAGCTCGGCCTCGAGCACGCGCTGATAGTGCTGGGCGAAGGCGATGGCAAGTTTTTTCTCGCCGCGCGCAACCTCGCCGCGCACAAGGTGCTCGCGCTGGAAGGGCTTAACGTTTATGACGTGCTCAATCACCGGGAACTCGTGATGACGAGTCAGACCGCCAAGGCGATCGAAGCCCGATTCGCCGGAGCAGCGAAATGAGCAGCCCCGAGAGTCTGATTCTCGCGCCCATCATCACCGAGAAGGGCACCATGGTCAGCGAACAGGCCGGCCAGGTGCTGTTCCGCGTGCGCGCCGGAGCGAGCAAGGACAAGATTCGCGAGGCGGTCGAGCATCTGTTCAATGTCACCGTCCTCAAGGTCCGCACTTCGAACTTCATGGGCAAGGAACGGAAAAAGGGCGCAATCAAGGGCCGCCAGATGGACTGGAAGAAGGCCTACGTAACCCTCAAGGAAGGCGACAAGATCGAATTCTTCGAAGGGCTATAGGCGCGCAGCGCGATGCCTGGACGAGAGCTGGTAGCTGGACAGAAGCGATACTGAAGAAAGAAAAATGGCAGTCATACAATTAAATCCGCGCACTCCCGGCCAGCGCTTTATGCAGATAGCGGATTTCTCCGAGCTCACCAACAAAGAGCCGGAGAAAAGCCTGCTGGTCCCGCTCCAGCGCACCGGCGGGCGCAACAATCGCGGCCGCATGACCTCGCGTCATCGCGGCGGCGGACACAAGCGCCGCCTTCGCCTGATCGATTTCAAGCGCAACCGCGACGGTATTTCGGCCGTCGTCTTCGCGCTCGAATACGATCCCAATCGCTCCGCCAATATCGCGCTGCTCCACTATGCCGACGGCGTCAAGACCTACATCCTGGCCCCCGACGGGCTCAAGGTCGGCGCCAAAGTCGAGTCGGGCGAGAACGCCGACATCAAGCCGGGCAACGCGCTCATGCTCAAGAACATCCCGCTCGGCACCATCGTTCATGCCATCGAGATGAAACCGGGCGCCGGCGCGAAGCTCGCGCGCGGCGCGGGCGTGCAGGCTCAGTTGATGGCGAAAGAGGGCAAGATGGCGCTGCTCAAGCTGCCCTCGGGCGAGCAGCGGATGGTGCAGGCCGATTGCCGCGCCACCATCGGCCAAGTCGGCAATCTCGACCATGAAAATATTTCTGTAGGCAAGGCTGGACGCTCGCGATGGCTCGGCAAGCGCAGTCATGTGCGTGGAGTCGCGATGAACCCGGTTGACCATCCGCACGGCGGTGGCGAGGGCAAGTCGAAGGGAAACCATCCCCAGTCGCCGTGGGGCCAGCCCGCCAAGGGATACAAGACGCGCAAGAAGCAGCCGTCGGACAATCTGATCGTCAGCCGCCGGCCGCGCGGGAAGCATTAATCGTTATGGCCAGGTCACTGAAAAAAGGTCCGTTCGTTGACGGGCATCTGCAGAAAAAAGTCACCGCCGCGTCCGCCTCGGGCGACAAGCGAATCATCAAGACCTGGTCGCGGCGCTCGATGATAACGCCGGACATGATCGCGCTGACGTTCGCCGTCCACAACGGGCACAAGTTCATCCCCGTGTACTGCACCGAGAACATGGTCGGCCACAAGCTCGGCGAATTCGCGCCGACCCGGACCTTCCACGGTCATGCCGGCGATCGCAAGGGCGAAGTGAAGCCGGCCGCCGCCGCCGCTCCCGCCGCACCGGCTCCGGCCGCGGCCAAGGGCGCGTAAGCGGGGAAGTTGTAACAGTCATGGAATCCGTATCGCGAACCCGCTTCATCAGAATCTCGCCGCGCAAGCTCAAGCTGGTATGCGAGCTGATCGCGGGCAAGAAAGTCGATCAGGCGCTTTCGATCCTCGAGTTCACGCCCAAGAAGGCGGCCAGGTTCGTCTCTAAAACTCTGCTTGCCGCGATCGCCAACGCGCGCGATCAGCAGAACGTGGACGAGGACAAGTTGTTCGTAAAACGCGCGACCGCCGACACCGGGCCGACCTGGAAGCGATCGCTCATGCGGGCACATATGCATGCGACGCCAATCCACAAACGCACCAGCCATCTCACGGTAATCGTGGACGAGCGGGCGTCCTGAGGTCTTCGATGGGACAGAAAGTACATCCGCGCGGGTTTCGCCTCGGCATCATCGAAAGCTGGGACTCCAGATGGTACGCCAGCCACGACTACGCCAAATTGCTGCACGAGGATTTGAAGCTGCGCGATTTCATCAAGAAGCGGCTCTACCACGCCGGCATCTCGCGGATTGAGATCGAGCGGATGGCCAACAAGGCCAAAATAAATATTTACACGGCGCGCCCCGGCATCGTCATCGGCAAGAAGGGCGCCGAAATCGACAAGCTCAAGACCGATATTCAGAAGCTGATGAAAGGGCGCGACTCGTTTATCAATATCCACGAGGTGCGCCGCCCCGACCTCGACCCGCAACTGGTCGCCGAGAATATCGCGCTGCAGCTCGAGCGCCGCGTCGCCTTTCGCCGCGCGATGAAGGAAGCCGTCACGCGCGCGATGCGGATGGGCGCGCAGGGCGTCAAGGTCCACGTCGCCGGACGCCTGGGCGGCGCGGAAATCGCGCGTCAGGAATGGTACCGCGAGGGTCGCGTGCCCCTGCAGACGCTGCGCGCGGACGTAGCTTACGGATTTGCCGAAGCGCGCACGACCTACGGCCAGATCGGCGTGAAGGTCTGGATTTTCCGCGGCGAAGTCCTCACCCGCAAGGATGCGGACGCGAAACGCGCAGGCGCGCCTGCGCAGGCGAATTGACGAACCAAGATGCTCGCACCAAAAAAAGTTAAATGGCGCAAAATGATGAAGGGCCGCGTCCGCGGCGCCGAGTCGCGCGGCCTTAAGCTCGCGTTCGGCGACTACGGACTCAAGTCGCTCGAGACTTGCCGCATCGATACCCGCGCGCTCGAAGCCGCTCGTATCGCGCTGACCCGCCATATCAAGCGCGGCGGCCGCGTCTGGATTCGCGTCTTCCCCGACAAGCCCTTCACCAAAAAACCGGCCGAAACCCGCATGGGCAAAGGCAAGGGCTCGCCCGAGGGATGGGTCGCGTGCGTCAGGCCCGGCAGGATTCTGTTCGAGATGGAAGGCGTCGATTACGCCACCGCAAAAGAAGCGATGCGCCTGGCGGCGCACAAGCTGCCGGTAAAAACAATTATGATCCAGCGCGAGGAGGGCGGCCTTGGAGCTTGATGAACTAAGGCAGATGACCGCGCCCGATTTGCGCGTCAAGGAGCGCGAGGCGCGCGAGGAAATTTTCCGGCTGCGGCTCAAGCTGCGCACCAATCAGCTGGATAATCACGCCGGCTATCGGCGCGCGCGCCGCGAGCTGGCGCTCATCATGACTTTGCTCGGCGAGGAGGCGCGCAGCGCGGCCGCGGCGGGCAAGAAGGTGGTCAATGCGGGAACGAATTAAGCGGCGCGAGGGCACTGTGGTGTCCGCCAAGATGGCCAAAACCGTCGTGGTCAAGGTGGACCGCATGGTCGAGCATGCCTTGTACGGCAAGCGCGTGCGCCGCAGCACCCGCTTCATGGCGCACGACGAACGCGGCGAGTGCAAGGAGGGCGATCGCGTGCAGATTATCGAGTCGCGGCCGCTCTCCAGGAACAAGCGCTGGCGCGTCAGCCGCGTTCTCAAAAAGGCCGCGGGGTAGGGCGCGATGGTACAGGTACAAACGGTTCTGGACGTCGCCGATAACTCGGGCGCCCGCAAAGTGATGTGCATCAAGGTGCTCGGCGGCTCCAAGCGCCGCTACGCGTCGGTGGGCGACGTGATCGTGGTGGCGGTCAAAGAGGCGATTCCCAACGCCAAGGTCAAAAAGGGCGACGTGTCGCGCGCGGTTATCGTGCGAACGGCCAAGGAAATCAGCCGCGACGACGGCAGTTACATCCGCTTTGACGGCAACTCGGCGGTGCTGCTCGACAAGGATCACGAACCGGTCGGCACCCGCATCTTTGGACCGGTGGCCCGCGAGCTGCGCGCGAAAAAGTTTCTGAAGATCATCTCGCTCGCGCCGGAGGTGCTGTGATGGCGTCGGCGAAATACAAGATCAAGAAGAATGACACCGTGATGGTCGTCACCGGCCGCGACCGCGGCAAGACCGGCAAGGTGATGCGCGTGCTGCCGGAGCGCGGACGCGTCGTCGTCGAGCGGCTCAATATCGTCAAGCGTCACAGCAAGCCGCGCGGCGCGCAAAGCCCCGGCGGTATCGTCGAGAAGGAAGCGCCCATCGCCATCTCGAACGTCATGATTTTTTGCGATCGCTGCAACGCTCCGGTCAGGGTCGGGGTCAAGGTTGCCGATGACGGCGCCAAGAGCCGGGTCTGCCGCCGCTGCGGCGAAGTGATAGGTAACGACTGATGGCCGACAAAAAGGAAAAGCCCGACAAGGCCGAGCAGGCCGCCAAGGCCGAACAGACCGCCAAGTCCGATCAGGCGGCCAAGGCCAAGCGCGAAGGCAAGGCCCGCCAGGCTCAGCACAAGCAGGCGGCCGAAGAAGCCAAGGCCGCGGCTGCGGCGCCGCTGCCGCCCGAGCCCAAGCTGCCGGCGCGCCTGCGCGTTCGGTTCGACAATGAGATCGCGCCGGCCCTGATGCGCGAGCTCAAAATAGACAACCGGATGCGGGTGCCGCGGCTTGAGAAGATCACGATTAACATGGCGCTCCAGGAAGCGCGCGACAACGTCAAGATTCTCGACTCCGCGCTCGAAGAGCTCAAGGTGATCGCCGGGCAGAAGCCGGTGCTGACCCGCGCGCGCAAGGCGATTTCGAACTTCAAGCTGCGCCAGGGGATGCCGATTGGCGTGATGGTAACGCTGCGGCGCGAAAAGATGTGGGAATTTTTCGACCGGCTGGTGAATATCTCGCTGCCGCGCGTGCGCGACTTCCGCGGCGTCAGCGACAAGGCGTTCGACGGCCGGGGCAACTACTCGCTCGGCCTGAAGGAACATACGATTTTCCCGGAACTCAACCTCGACAAGGTCGAGAAGGTGAAGGGATTGACGATTTCGATCACGACCACGGCGCGCAGCGACTTCGAGGGGCTGACTCTGCTCCGCGCGCTCGGGATGCCGATGCGCGGCGCAGCAGAGCGCGAGGCGGACGCGGCCAAGGCGGCAGCCGCCGCGCAGGCCCACGCGGCCGCGGCCGCCGCCAAGGCGGCAGCCGCCGCGCCGGCGGCGTCGGCTCCGGCGCAGGAGACATAAGGATTTAGTTAAATGGCGAAAATGTGCCTGCGGGTTAAGGCAACCCGTAAACAAAAGTTCAAAGTGCGCCAGTACAACCGCTGCCCGCTATGCGGCCGCTCGCGCGCGTACTATCGGCGGTTCAAAATGTGCCGCCTTTGCCTGCGCAAACTCGCGCTCGACGGCAAGTTGCCGGGCGTGATCAAGGCGAGCTGGTAAGAGAGACGAATTATGTCGCAGACCGATCCGATTGCAGAACTGCTTACGCGAATCCGCAACGCGATGCGCGCGCGGTACAACGAACTCACGGTGCCCCATTCACGGCTGCGCGAAGCAATTTGCCGCGTGCTGATGGCCGAAGGTTTCCTCGGCGGCGTCGAAGTCGGCGGCGAAGCGCCCAAGAAGATGCTGGCGCTCAAACTTCGTTACTCGCCGACGCGCGAATCGGTGATTCGCGGAATCGACCGCATCAGCAAGCCGAGCAATCGGCGTTACGCGGGCGCCGTGGAGATCGGCAAGGTGCGGGGCGCGATGGGCGTGCAAATCGTATCGACACCGCTCGGCGTGATGACCGGACGCGAGGCGCGGCGCAGAAAAGTCGGCGGCGAAATCCTCTGCAGGGTTTGGTAATCAGCGATGTCGCGGATAGGAAGACTGCCGATTCATCTCGATAAGAGCGTCAAGGCTTCCGTCGCCGGCGGGACGCTTAAGGTCGAGGGCCCCAAGGGCAAGCTCGAGCTCAGGCTTCATCCCGGCTTCACCGCCGAGATCAAGGACTCGCAAATCGTCGTGAAGCGGCCGGGCGATACCACCGAAGAGCGCGCCATCCATGGCCTCATGCGCAAGTTGATCGCCAACATGGTCGAGGGCGTCGGCAAGGGGTTTACCCGCGTGCTCGAGATAAACGGCGTCGGCTACCGCGCGGAAGCCAAGGCCAATCAAGTCAACCTGACGCTCGGCTATTCGCATCCGATCGTCTATCAGCTTCCGCCCGGAGTCACTGCCAAAGTCGAGAAACAGGTGACCATTACGCTGGAGAGCGCCGACCGCCAACTGCTCGGGACGGTTGCGGCGCAGATTCGCGAACTCAGGCCGCCCGAACCGTACAAGGGCAAGGGAATCAAGTACGCGACCGAGACAATTCGCCGCAAGGCCGGCAAGGCCGCGGCGGGCTCCACCTCGGCATAAAGGTTAGTTGGGCATAAAGGTTAGTTGCGATTATGGCTGTAGAGCGATCAGAAAAACGCAAGCTGCGCCAGAACCGGGTGCGGCGCAAGGCAGTCGGGGTCGATCAGCGCCCGCGGCTCTCGGTCTTCCGCTCGCTGCATCATATTTACGTCCAGGTTATCTCCGACGAGAGCGGACGCACGCTCGCCGCGGCTTCGACCGCCAGCGCCGGGGTGCGCGAGGGGCTCAAGAGCAAGCGCAACCTGGCGGCCGCCAAGGCGGTGGGCAAGGCGATTGCCGAGCGATGCCTTAAGAGCGGGATTTCGACCGTCGTGTTCGACCGAAACGGATTTCTCTATCACGGCCGCGTCAAGGCGCTGGCCGATGCGGCGCGCGAAGCGGGGTTAAAATTTTGAACGGCAGGCAACGAACGCTAAGAGAAGGCACTGTCACGCAGCGAATCGATCCGCAGGGCCTCGAGATCAAAGAGAAGGTCGTGCATATCAACCGGGTCGCGAAAGTCGTGAAGGGCGGACGGCGCTTCAGCTTCAGTGCGCTGGTGGTCGCGGGCGATCATAACGGGCTGGTGGGATTTGGCCTGGGCAAGGCCAACGAAGTGCCCGAGGCGATTCGCAAGGGCGTCGATCGCGCCAAGAAAAGCCTGGTGCGCGTGCCGATTCAGGACGGTACGATCCCGCACGAAGTGGTCGGACGTTTCGGTGCGGGCCGCGTGGTGCTGCGGCCGGCGGCCGAGGGCACCGGAGTGATCGCCGCCGGCGGAGTGCGCGCGGTGGTCGAGCTGGCGGGAATCCGCAATATTTTGACCAAGCGGCTGGGCTCGTCGAATCCTCACAACCTGGTGAAGGCGACGCTCGAGGCGCTGGCCGAACTGCGCAGCGTGCAGGATATCAATCGACTTCGCGGACGCACGCCCAATCATCCCGAAGCGGCCGCGTGATCGAGTTTACCGTGATCGAGGAATACGATGTCCGATAAAATTCGCGTGAAACTCGTCGGCAGTCCGATCAGCACCACTCGGCGCGTGCGCGAGACGGTCAAGGGGCTCGGGCTGGGCAAAGTCGGCACCGTGCGCGAGCTCAAGCGCAGCGCCGCGGTCGAAGGGATGGTCAAGCGTCTTAAGCATCTGGTAGTCGAGCTCAAGGATTAAGCGGATTCATGGATTTGAAGGATTTAAAACCGTCTCCCGGCTCGACGCATCGCAAACGCCGCGTCGGCAGGGGAATCGGCTCCGGCCACGGCAAGACCGCCGGCCGCGGGCATAAGGGACTGGGCGCGCGTTCGCACGGCAACACGCCGCCGAGTTACGAAGGCGGCCAGATGCCGCTGCAGCGACGCTTGCCCAAGCAGGGGTTTCGACGCACGCTGAGGGCGCAAGCCCGCCGCGACGAATTCGCGATTGTGAACCTGTCGCGGCTGGGCGATTTCGCCGACGGCGTCACCATCGATGCCGCCGCGCTGGCGGCGCGCGGACTGGTTCCGGCCGGGCGCAAGGTCAAGGTTTTAGGCGACGGCGATCTGAAGAGTAAGATTAAAGTGCGCGCCGATGCGTTCTCGAAAAGCGCGCTGGACAAAATCGCCGCCGCGGGCGGCGTCGCGGAGTTGGTAACGCGCGGCCGAAAACTAGATGCTGGATGGGTTTTCAAACGCCTCGCGCATCCCGGAGTTGCGCCGACGGCTGGTATTCACGGCTTTTATGCTGGCCGTTTACCGCATCGGCGTGGCCGTGCCTACCCCCGGCATCGACGGGCAGGCGCTCGCGTCGTTTTTCGACGCGGCCAGCGGCACGCTGTTCGGATGGGTCAACCTGTTTTCGGGCGGGGCGCTTGAGCGCTTCTCGGTGCTCGCGCTCGGCATCATGCCGTACATCTCGGTCGCGATCGTCCTTGACCTGCTGAAAATCGCGTCGCCCTATCTCGACGAGCTCTACAAGGAAGGCGAGGCGGGGCGCCGCAAGATAACCCAGTACACGCGCTACGGCACGGTGGCTCTGGCGCTGTTTCAGGGCACGATGATCGCGTTCTCGCTCGAAAAGATTCAGGCGCCCGGCGGCGGCAGTATCGTTTACAATCCCGGACCGGGGTTTATCGTGATGACGGTGCTCACCGTCACGGCGGGCACGATGTTCCTGATGTGGATCGGCGAGCAGATTACCGAGCGCGGAATCGGCAACGGCATCTCGCTGATCATCATGGCGGGAATCGTGGCGCGTCTGCCCAGCGCTATCGGCACCACGGCGCAGTTCGTGCGCGAGGGCGAAATGAGCATCTTTTTGCTCATCTTCATCCTGGCAGTCGCAGCCGCGGTGATCGCCGGTATCGTCTATATCGAGACGGCGCAACGGCGCATCCCGATCCAATACGCGCGCCGAGTGGTCGGACGCCGCGTTTACGGCGGACAGACTTCGCATCTGCCGCTGAAGATCAACACCTCGGGTGTCATTCCGCCGATCTTTGCGTCGGCGCTGCTGGTGTTCCCGGCGACGCTGGCGACCTTCGTTCCATTTCTAAAGCCGTACTCGAGCTACCTGACGCCGGGTGGCTTCTATTACGACCTGGTTTACGTCGGGCTGATCGTCTTCTTCTGTTACTTCTACACGTCGGTGACTTTCAACCCGGTGGACGTCGCCGACAATCTGAAGAAGTATGGCGGCTTTATACCGGGAATCCGGCCCGGGCGCTTCACCGCCGACTATATCGATCACGTGCTGTCGCGAATCACGCTCGGCGGCGCGATTTACGTCAGCGCTGTGTGCGTGCTGCCGACGATTCTGATCGCGCGCTTCAACGTGCCGTTTTTCTTCGGCGGCACCGCGCTGCTGATCGTGGTGGGTGTGGCGCTGGACACGGTTGCGCAAATCGAAACCCATCTGCTGACCCGCAACTACGAAGGATTCATGCGCCGCGGACGGGTCAAGACCAAGAGGGGCGCCTAGCTGGTGCGGTTGGTGCTGTTGGGCCCGCCGGGTGCGGGCAAGGGCACGCAAGCGCAGGCGTTGGCCGCGCGCTGGGGCATCCCGCAAATTGCCAGCGGCGATCTGTTGCGTGCGGTCGTGCGCGAAGACTCGGAGCTTGGCCGCGAGGCGGCCAGCTACATGGATCGCGGGCAACTGGTTCCCGATGAGCTGGTGTTGAAGTTGATCGCGGAGCGGCTGCGGAAAAAAGACGCCCGCGAGGGATTTATCCTCGATGGATTCCCGCGCAACGTGATGCAAGCCGAGGCGCTGGCGGCGGGACTCGAGCGGGTGGGGCTGAAGCTCGACAAAGTTGTCGCGGTGATCGTGCCCGACGAAGAGATCGTGAAACGGATTTCAGGACGGCGCACCTGCCGAAATTGCGCGGCAATGTATCACGTAGTCTTCGAGCCGCCGGCCAAACCGGGCGTGTGCGATAAGTGCGGCGGCGCTCTTTATCAGCGCGACGACGACGCCGAGGAAACCGTGCGCGAACGGATCAAGGTTTATGAGGCGGAAACGCGGCCGCTGCTCGATCATTATGGGCGGCTCGGGCTGCTGGCGCAGGTTGACGGAGTGGGCAGCACCGACCAAGTCGAGAAGCGAATTCTGGCCGCAGTTGACGGGCCGGCGGCGTCCGGTCAGGCCGGAGCAGGCGTGGGGCGCGCGCGACTTTGATTACTATCAAGACTCCCGCGGAGATCGCCGTGATGCGGCATGCGAACCGAATCGTCGCCGAGATCCTCGAGGCGCTGGCGGCAGCAGTGCGGCCCGGAATCATGACCGAGGAGCTCGACAAGCTGGCCGAGGAGCTGACCTACAAAAAAGGCGCGCAGCCGGCGTTCAAGGGTTACAAACCGGGCGACGTCGTTTACCCCAAGTGCCTGTGCGTGTCGGTTAACAACGAGATCGTCCATGGCATCCCGTCGAGCCGCAAATTGAAGGCCGGCGACATTGTCGGGCTGGATTTCGGCGTGGTGTACGAGGGCTTCTACGGCGACTCGGCGCGGACGGTCGCGGTCGGCGCGGTGCCGGAGCGGGTGACGAAACTGCTGCGGGTGACGCGCGAGTCGCTCTACGCGGGAATCGCGCAGGCTCGCGCGGGCAATCGGATCAGCGATATTGCGCGCGCGGTGCAGGACACGGTCGAGCGGGCGGGGTTTTCGGTGGTGACCGACTTTGCGGGACATGGAATCGGCCGCCGGCTCCATGAGGATCCGCAGGTGCCGAATTATTTCCGTCCCGGGATGCCTAATCCGCGGCTGCGCGAGGGAATGGCGCTGGCGATTGAACCGATGGTTAACGAGGGAAGCCCCGATCTGGAGATACTTTCCGATGGCTGGACTGCGGTGACGGCGGACGGTAAACTATCTGCCCACTTCGAGCACTCCATCGCGATTACCTCCAACGGGCCGGAAATCTTAAGCGAACTCGAAAATGTCTAAGGGCGACGCGATCGAAGTACAGGGCACGGTTCAGGAAGCGCTGCCCAACGCGGTGTTCAGGGTAACGCTCGACAATGGGCACAAGGTATTGGCTCATATCTCGGGCAAAATGAGGATGCATTACATCAAGATTCTGGCCGGCGACAAGGTCACGGTTGAGTTGTCGCCTTACGACCTGACGCGCGGCCGGATTACGTACCGGATGCGCTAGCGGGCGCGCCGGATAGAGATTGACGAAATATGAAAGTCCGAGCGTCGGTTAAAAAGATTTGTAAGAACTGCAAAGTGGTGCGCCGCGAAGGCGTCGTGCGCATCCTGTGCTCGAACCCGCGCCACAAGCAGCGTCAGGGCTAGGAAAGGTTTCGCGATGGCACGCATAGCTGGAGTCGAACTGCCCAAGAACAAGCGGATGGATATCGCGCTGACCTATATCTACGGAATAGGCCGGCCGAGCGCGCTGAAAATTCTGGCCGCCGCCAAAGTCGATCCGGCGACCAGGACCGACGACCTGTCGGCAGACCAGCAGGTCCATATCCGGCAGGTGATCGACACCGACTTCGAGGTCGAAGGCGATCTGCGGCGCGACTTTCAGCAGTCGATCAAGCGCTTGATGGATCTGGGATGCTACCGCGGGATTCGGCATCGTCGCGGACTTCCGGTGCGCGGCCAACGCACGCATACCAACGCGCGCACGCGCAAGGGTCCGCGCAAAGTGGTCGCGGGCAAAAAGCAGGCGCCGCCCAAGGGCTAGCACGATCGTCAGGAGAGCTTGATCAAAACGCCAACAACCAAGGAAATTTCCGTTCGGATGTCAGCACGGAAGCGGATTGACTGAAAAGAATGGCTGAAGAAATCAAAGAGACGAAAGCCGCACCCGAAAAGAAGGCCGCCGCCGCTGCCGCCGCGGCCCCCGCAGCTGGAGCACCTGCGCCTGCGCCGCGGCGCAAGAAAGTGCGCCGCAACGTGCCCGAGGGCGTCGCGCATGTGCACGCGACCTTCAACAACACGATCGTGACGATCACCGATCAGCAGGGCACGGTGATCGCATGGTCGAGCGCCGGCTCGGTGGGCTTCAAGGGCTCGCGCAAGGGCACGCCGTTCGCAGCACAGATGGCGGCGGAGGCGTGCGCGCGCAAGTGCTCGGAAGTCGGGATGCGCGCGGTGGTCGTTCACGTCAAAGGCCCGGGCGGAGGACGCGAATCGGCAGTGCGCGCGCTGCAAGCCGCGGGACTCGGCGTCATCTCGATCAAGGACGTCACGCCGATTCCGCACAACGGATGCCGTCCTCCGAAGCGGCGCAGGGTTTGAACCGGAGCAACAAAACGCGAACAGCTAAGGAAATTTTCAGCCTATTACCCGCAACCAAGCCGATTCACTGAGAGGAAAGATGGCCAGGAATCTGGGTCCGGTATGCCGGCTATGCCGGCGCGAAGGACTGAAACTCTTCCTCAAGGGAGAGCGATGCTACAGCGACAAGTGCGCGATCGAGCGGCGCAATTATCCGCCCGGAGCGCACGGCCAGGCGCGCACGCGTTTTTCGGAATTCGCGATTCGACTGCGTGAAAAGCAGAAGGTCAAGCGCATCTACGGATTGATGGAAACGCAGTTCTCGGCCTACTTCAAGATTGCCGAGCGGATGGACGGAATTACCGGCGAGAACCTGCTCGTGCTGCTCGAGCGGCGGCTTGACAACGTGGTCTATCGGCTCGGCTTCGCCAGTTCGCTGGCGCAGGCGCGCCAGGTGGTTCGCCACGGGCATATTCACGTCAACGGCAAGAAAGTCACGATTCCCTCGACGCTGGTCGAGGTTGGCAGTGTAATCAGCGTCGCCGAGGCGAGCCGCACCAAGAAGGTGATCGTCGAGGCAATCGAGATGGCGCAGCGCCGCGGCGTCCCGCCGTGGATGGCACTCGAGCGCGAACAATTCCGCGGCTCGCTCCGGTCGCTGCCGGCGCGCGCTGAACTGACGATGCCGATCAGCGAGAAGCTGATCGTCGAGCATTACTCCAGATAGGGCGGAGGCATACCGATCGGCGTCCCGGTCCGTGGTGGACCTGTGTGGGCGCGGGAAATCCATCGGGAAAAAGAGCATAGACTATGCAGAACGACTGGCGAGATCTGATCAAACCCAAGGCTGTCGAGTTCGACGAGAAGGAAGTCACTCCTTCCTACGGCAAGTTTTCCGCGGAACCGCTCGAACGCGGCTACGGAATCACCGTTGGCAACGCGCTGCGGCGCATCCTGCTGTCCACGCTGCCCGGCTACGCGATTACCGCAGTCAGGATCAAAAACGTGCTTCACGAGTTTTCGACTCTGGCCGGCGTCAAAGAGGACGTGACCGACATCGTCCTCAACCTCAAGGAAATCCGCCTGCGGCTGCATGAGGGCGAGCAGATTACCGCGACCCTCAAGGTCAAGGGCGAGGCGCAGGTGACCGCGCGCGATATCACCGGCGGACCGAGCCTGGAAATCCTGACCCCCGACAAGCATATCGCGTCGCTCGACAAGGGCGCCGAGCTCGACATGGAACTCGTCATCAAGCGCGGCCGCGGCTACGTCCCCGGCGAGCGCAGCGAAGACGAGGAGCCAATCGGGACGATTCGCCTCGACGCGATCTTCTCGCCGATTCGCAAGGTCAACTTCACCGTGACCAACGCGCGCGTCGGCCAGCGCACCGACTACGATCGGCTCGCGCTCGAGATTTGGACCGACGGCTCGATCAACCCGCGCGAGGCGCTTACCTACGCGGCGCGCGTGATGCGCGATCAGATGACGATTTTCGCGGGCGTCGAGGAAGAGGGAGAAGCACCCGCCGGCGCCGCCGAGGGCGGCGAGGCCCGTCCCTCGATGAGCGAGCTGCTCTATCGGCCGGTCGAAGGGCTGCCGATTTCGGTGCGCGCGTTCAACGGCCTTCAGAACGCCGACATCAAGTACATCGGTGAGCTGGTGCAGCGCACCGAGCAGGACATGCTCAAGATCAAAAACTTCGGACGCAAGTCCCTCAACGAGATCAAGGAAGTCCTCGCCGACATGGGGCTATCGCTCGGGATGCGGCTGGAGAACCTGCCGCCGCGCGGCGAGCTCGATCGCATGTGGGAAGAGCAGGAACGCCGCGAATCGGCATAGCGGTTTGGAGTAACTGATGCGTCATCTCAACTCGGGCCGCAAGCTCAATCGCACCTCGGCGCATCGCAAGGCGCTGTTCAAGAATATGGTGCTCGCGCTGATTCGTCATGAGCGAATCAAGACGACCGATCCCAAGGCCAAGGAACTGCGACGCATCGCGGACCGGATGGTCACGCTCGGCAAGCAGAACGATCTAGCTGCGCGACGGCGCGCGTTTGCGTTCATGCAGTCGCATGAGGCGGTCAAGAAGTTGTTCGATGAGATCGCGCCGCGTTTCAAGGAGCGCAACGGCGGCTATACGCGGGTGATCAAGTTCGGTCATCGCCGCGGTGATGCTGCCATGCTCTCAGTTATCGAGTTCACCGGCAACGAGGAGCAGAGCAAGTCGAAGAAGCCGCGCAAGCGTTCGGCTGCGAAGAAGGAAAAGGAAGGCGCGCCCGCCGAGAAGCCTCGTCGGGCGGCGGCCGCCGCCGGCTGATCCAACTCAAACGTCACCACCAACGACGCACAGGCACGAAGAAAATCTCTTCGTGCCTCTTCTTTTTTCCCGGCGTGCTGGTACAACCTCTTCGAGTTCTCACTCGATGCTCTCCAGCAACTTGGCGCGCAGCGCCATGTGCGCGCTCTTGAGCCCGGCCAGGATTCCGTCCTCGAAGTTCCACTCGCCGCTCGCCATCAAGTCGGCGAAATCGTTCGGATTGCGGATGTCCTCCGCGGTGAGTCCGGGATGAATCGCGCGCGCCATCGCGAGGACCTTGCTCTCCTGCAGCGCGATCATTTCGAGCATCAGGCGATCGATGAGCACCAATGTTTCCCGCGTTGCCGCCGCCATTAGCAAATCGTAACCCGTTTCGCGGCCGCTTCGCTATCGTCGAGCCGATTGTTTGCGCGGATTCGAGCAAGCGATCTTCTTGGCGGCTGCGCGCTTTGATAAACTTGATTTACAGGCGGCAAATTTAATGTCCAACGAACTGGTTGCTCCCGATAAATTTTTTCTCAACCGTTTCGGCGTCGGCGAGCGCAATTTCGAGCGAATCCTCGGCACCGCGCTCGAACGCAAGGCCGATTACGCCGATCTCTACTTCGAGTACCGCAGCGCCGAGGGTCTCGGGCTCGAGGAATCGATGGTGAATCACACCAGCAAGAGCGTGAGCCACGGCGTCGGCGTGCGCGTGTGCGCCGAGGATCGCACCGGCTACGCCTATTCCGACGAAGTCACGATCGACAGGATGCGCCTTGCGGCGGAGGCCGCGCGCGCGATCGCCGATCAGCGCGGTACGACAGCGGCCGCGGTGCAGGTCGGCACTCCGGTCGCGCGGCATGCGCTGTACGATCTCGACAGCACCCCGCTCGAAGTTCCGGTGCAGGAGCGTGCGCGGCTGCTGAGCGAGATCGATCGCGTCGTGCGCGCGTCGGATCCGCGCGTGAAGAACGTGATGGCGTCGTTCGCGTGCGAGCGGAAGATCGTGATGGTCGTGAATAGCGATGGGCAGGTCGCCGCCGACGTGCAGCCGCTGTGCCGGCTCAACGTCACCGTGATCGCCGACGACGGCAAGGCTCGCCAGATGGGCTCCTACGGCGGCGGCGGGCGCGTCGAGTGGAAGTACTTCATCGAAAATGAGCGCTGGCGCGAGTACGCGCTCGAAGCGGCGCGGCAAGCGATCGTGAATCTCGACGCCGTCGATGCGCCCGCGGGCGAGATGGTGGTCGTGCTCGGTCCGGGATGGCCGGGAATTTTGCTTCACGAAGCGATTGGCCACGGGCTGGAAGGCGACTTCAACCGCAAGGGCGTGTCGGCATTCGCGAATCGAATCGGCCAGAAAGTCGCGAGCGAACTTTGCACGGTGATCGACGACGGCACCATCCCGAATCGCCGCGGCAGCCTGAACGTTGACGACGAAGGCACGCCCACTTCGCGCACGGTGCTGATCGAAAAGGGAATCCTGCGCGGCTATCTGCAGGATCGGATGAACGCGCGGCTCATGAAGATGGCGCCCACCGGCAACGGACGGCGCGAAAGCTTTGCGCATTCGCCGATGCCCCGAATGACCAACACCTTCATGCTCAACGGCGAATCCACGCCCGAGGAGATAATCAAGTCGGTCAAGAACGGCCTCTACGCGGTCAGCTTCGGCGGCGGACAGGTCGATATTACCAACGGCAAATTTGTTTTCTCCGCGAGCGAGGCTTACCTGATCGAGGACGGCGCGGTGACGCGGCCGGTGAAGGGCGCCACGCTTATCGGCAACGGTCCCGACGTGCTGACCCGGGTCTCGATGGTCGGCAACAACCTCGCGCTCGACGCCGGGGTCGGGACTTGCGGCAAGGACGGCCAATCGGTGCCGGTGGGGGTGGGTCTGCCGACGATTCGAATCGACGGCATAACGGTCGGCGGCACCCGCGCCTGACAATTGGAATGAGAATGAGAATAATCTGATGGCGACGGTTGATATTGAACTCGCCAATTGGGCGCTCGACGAGGCCAAGCGCAGAGGGCGCCAGCGCGGCGGAGGTTCTGTGCGTCACCGCGGAGTCTCTGATGGCCGGCGTGCGCCTGGGCGAAGTCGAGAAACTCAAGAGTTCGCGCGAGCGGCGGCTGGGTCTGCGCGTGTTTTGCGGACAGTCTTCCGCGACCTCATCGACGGCCGAACTGGAGCGCGATTCGCTGGGCGACTTCATCGCGAACACGGTCGAGCTTGCGCGCTTGTCGGCCGCCGATCCGTGGGCGGGATTGCCCGACCCCTCGATGCATCCGAAGTCATTGCCCGAGCTTTCGCTGGCGGACCCCGACAGCGGAATAGTGACCGCGGATCGCGCGCTGGAGATCGCGCGCACCGCCGAGAAGGCGGCGCTGAAATTCGATCCGCGCATTAAGAATTCCGGGGGCGGCGAATTCAGCTCCGGGCGCTACCAGGTCCTGCTGGCCAACAGCCAGGGTTTTTCAGGCGAGTATTGCGGCACCTCGTACAGCCTCGGTGTGGGGCCGATTGCGCAAGATGGCGACGCGATGCAGCAGGGATTCTGGTACACCTCGAACCGCCGCTTCGGAAAACTCGAAGATGCGGAGTCGGTCGGAATAACCGCTGCCAAGCGGGCGCTACGCCAGCTCGGAGCGCGGAAGACCAAGACGACGCGCGCGCCGATCGTCTTCGATCCCGACATGGCCGCCGGATTGATTCGATCGATCGCCGGCGCCGCGTCAGGGCCTGCGCTGTACAAGGGAGCGTCATTTCTGGTCGGACAGTTGGGCAAAACGATTGCCGCCTCCGGCGTTACTATCATCGACGACGCGCTGATTCCCGGCGGTCTTGGCTCCAAGCCGTTCGACGGCGAGGGGCTGCCCAGCTCCCGCAAGAAGGTGGTGGACAAGGGTGTGCTCGCGACCTACCTGCTCGACTGCTATTCGGCGCGCAAGCTCGGTCTGGCTCCCACCGGCAACGCCGCGCGTTCAGTGGGCGAGGCTCCCAGCGTCTCGACCGCCAATCTGTACCTGGAGCCCGGCAGCTATACGCCCGCGCAGATAATCGGCTCGGTAAAGCAGGGACTGTACCTGACCGAGATCATCGGTTTCGGCGTGAACATGGTCACCGGGGATTATTCGCGGGGCGCGAGCGGAATATGGATTGAGAACGGCGAACTCGCCTATCCGGTGAATGAAATCACCATCGCGGGCAACCTGAAAGACATGATGGCCGGCGTCGAGATGATCGGCAACGATCTCAACTGGCGCTCATCGACGGTCGCGCCGACGATCAAGATAGCCGAGATGACGATCGCCGGCGCCTGAGCGCTTGCGATAATTTGTTGCCGGTATTTCGGGGAACCGGGACGGTCAAAGGATCTGCCCAAGATTGCAGGTCGGATCATAATGTTTGATAAGGTCTTGTGCTCTCGCTTTTCTCGATCTTCGGCCGCTGTCTCCATGAATGCAGATAAACGCTGCATCGTTGCGCCTCACGCAAGGCCACTTTTCATGATTGCGGATACAAATCCCAAGCTTGTCAGTTTCGCCAATATAGACCGGTATTTGCGTGTGGATATTAATTCCGCGCGAGAAGATATAGACGGCGGCAAAATCGTCTTTGAAGTTCGTGTCCACAGGATAGACTTCAAAGACGTATCGGGTGCGGCTGTGCCCGACAAAAGTGTATTCGCCAAGCGAAGGCATGCTGATTCTGCGCGACTGAAGGGTACAAGATAATAGACGCTGGCGGGGCGATTTTGTTTCACTTCTGGGTTTGCCCCCCCCTTCCAGATGGCGTTCGGGCTGGCGTGTCAATCGGTTACTTTTTTTCTTCAGGCGGCTTTTCGAGACGCGGGTCATTTTCCGACACGCATAATGCCTTTTGAAACGCCATCAAGGCTTGCTCCTGGCTTGTGTCGTTATCGGCGTAAGGAGCTTTGAGAAAATCTTGCCATTTGCTCTTGCTCTTTGTGCAATCAGACTCCGACTTGTAAGGACCAAAACGTTGCCAGGCTGAAATGGGTTCCTGATCCGCTATTCCCGTCGAACCGATGAACGGCGGCACCATCAGATACCAGCCGACAAGCGCGAGCGCGGCGGTGTGGCGGAGCTTCATGCAGGATTTACTTCGTGCGCCAATTTTTCGAGCTTGTCCGGATTGCCACCACTTCGTCACGGCGGGGACCAGTGGCGTGATTTCAGCGCATGTGGCTCTTTTGGAAGCAGCCACGATTGGATTTCGGGGGCGCTTGACGCAGCCACGCATCTCAGCTAACAGTTTGTAGGGTTTAAGTACACACCGGCTGCCAGACGGCAGAGCCGCAAGGGGGATGCCTATGAATCTTCAGGTCTCGGCGCAGGCCCAGGAAAAGCTGCTCTCCAAGCTCTCATCGATGGGAATTGCGCGGCCCGCGGCGACCGCACTTCTCGAGCGGCACATGCTGGTGCGCTATCCCAAGGGCGCGGAGCTGTTCACGATGGGCTCGCCCGCCGACGTCGTCTTCGCCGTGCTGACCGGGCTCGTCAAGGTTCATAGCTCGCGTCCCGGCTGCGACCCCGTGTTGGTCGAGCTCGCCGGTCCCGGCGACCTGGTTGGATACGCCGATTTTGCCGCCGCCGACGGCGGCCGTTCGCAGTTGTTCGCGGCGACCGCAGTGACCAACTGCTGCGTTGCGCTGTTCACGCGTCATCAGATTTCCGAGGTGCTCAAGGGCCTCGAGCCGGAGGCGCTGCTGCGGATTGCCGAGGCGATCAATTCGATGTGGTCGTCGGTCGTTTACCGCTACACGACGTTTTTGGGAATGTCGCTGCGCGAACGGCTCGAGATTGTTCTGGACGAGCTGGCGAAGCGATTCGGTGTGCCCGACTCGCGCGGAACGCTGCTGCTACCCGAACTCGCGCAGGAAGAACTCGCCGAGATGATCGGCAGTTCACGCCCGATGGTCAGCAAGCTTCTGACCGAAATGACTGAGAGGGGGTTGCTGGTTCGCCAGGGACGCCGCCATATCCTTATTGCCGCCGAGAAGCCGGCCAACGCCGTCGCCGCCGCGCACGAACCCAGCCTCCATCCCGCGTTCGAGCCCGCGCCTGCGGCCTCGGGCCGCATGCGCGCGGATCGCCGCAGCGTGCGCGGGTCCGCGGCGCCGATTGTGAATATCTAGCCCGTCGCCGCCAGCAAACTTACATTGTATGCGGAACCCAGCGTGGGTTCCGCACCTCCTTGGGCAGGGGTGACCTCCTTCGGCTTCGCTCAGGACAGGCTCTGCACCCAGTGAAAAGAGAATCGGCACCGCCGCGGGATGCGGGACTTCGTCCCTGTTAGAAGGGGAAGAGTCGCCCATCCTCTCTCCAGTGGTGGTCGCTGCGACGGCCGCTGGTTAATTTCGGTTTGCCCAAAACCAGAAAATGATTAGGTTAATCAGCAAGGAAAACCGACCATCAAATGAATGCCAACCGATTCACCGAAAAACTCCAGGAGGCGCTCGGGCGCGCGCAAAATGCCGCGCTCAGCGCACATAACCAGGCCGTCGACGTCGAGCATCTGATGGCGTCGCTGCTCGAAGATGACGAAGGCCTGGCGTCCTCGATCGTGAAGCTGGCGGGCGTCGATCGCGAGGCGATCCGGCGCAAGCTCGGCACCGAGCTGGCCAAAATCCCGCAAGTCACCGGCGGCGGCTCTGACAGCGGGCAGATTTACGCGACCCAGCGCCTGGGCCGGGTGCTGGCGCGCGCCGAACAGGAGGCGGGCAAGCTCAAGGACGAGTACGTTTCGGTCGAGCACGTGTTGATCGCGATGCTCGATGAGCCCGGCGCCGCTTCGAAAATCCTGCGCGAAGCAGGTTTGACGCACGACAAGCTGATGGCCGTGCTCAAGAAGGTCCGCGGCAGCCAGCGCGTGACCTCGTCGAATCCCGAGGCGACCTACCAGTCGCTGGAAAAATACGGCCGCGACCTGACCAAGCTCGCGTCGGCCGGCAAAATCGATCCGGTGATAGGACGCGACGAGGAAATTCGACGCGTAATCCAGGTGCTGTCGCGCCGCACCAAGAACAACCCGGTGCTGATCGGCGAGCCGGGGGTCGGCAAGACCGCGATTGTCGAGGGTCTCGCGCGGCGAATCGTTGCGGGCGACGTGCCCGAGGGCCTCAAGAATCGCAAGCTGGTCGCGCTCGACATGGGAGCGCTGATAGCGGGCGCCAAGTTCCGCGGCGAGTTCGAGGAACGGCTCAAGGCCGTGTTGAAGGAAGTGCAGGAAGCCGCGGGCGAGATAATTCTGTTCATCGACGAGTTGCATACGGTCGTCGGCGCGGGCGCCGCTGAAGGCGCGATGGATGCGTCGAACCTGCTCAAGCCCATGCTGGCGCGCGGCGAACTGCATTGCATTGGCGCGACCACGCTCGACGAGTACCGCAAGCATATCGAGAAGGACGCGGCGCTGGAGCGGCGCTTTCAGCCGGTGATGGTCGAGGAGCCGAGCGTCGAGGACACCATCTCGATTCTGCGCGGGCTGAAGGAGCGCTACGAAGTCCATCACGGAATTCGAATCAAGGACGCCGCGCTGGTGACGGCCGCGGTGCTGTCGAAACGCTACATCACCGATCGATTCCTGCCCGACAAGGCGATCGACCTGATGGACGAAGCGGCGGCCAAGCTGCGCACCGAGAAGGAGTCGATGCCGGTCGAGATCGACGAAGTCAATCGGCGCGTGATGCAGCTGGAGATCGAGCGCGAGGCGCTCAAGCGCGAGACCGATCAGTCGTCGCGCGATCGGCTGCAGAAACTCGAGAAGGAACTCGCCGAGATCAAGGAAAAGCGCGCGGGCCTGCAGGCGCAGTGGGAAACCGAAACGGGCGGGCTGGAGAAACTCGCAAAAATTAAAGCCGAGATCGAACAAACCAGGCTCGCGATCGAAAAAGCGCAACGCGACTACGACCTCGGAAAGCTCGCCGAGCTGCAGCGCGGCAAGCTGCCGTCGCTGGAGAAGGAGCTCGGCGCCGAAGAGCAGAAGCTGATCGAGAAGCACTCCGGCGGCAAACGATTGATCAAGGAAGAAGTGGACGAGGACGATATCGCCGAAGTCGTCGCGCGATGGACCGGAATTCCAGTCTCGCGGCTGCTCGAAGGCGAGGTGCAGAAGCTCGCGCATCTGGAGGAGCATCTACACAAACGCGTGATCGGGCAGGACGAAGCGGTGATCGCCGTTTCCGACGCGGTAATTCGCGCCCGCTCCGGACTCAAGGATCCCAACCGCCCGATCGGGTCCTTCATTTTTCTCGGCCCCACCGGCGTGGGCAAGACCGAACTGGCGCGCGCGCTGGCCGAATTCCTGTTCGACAGCGAAGCCGCGATGATCCGAATCGACATGTCCGAGTACATGGAGAAGCACACCGTCTCGCGGCTGGTCGGCGCGCCTCCGGGCTATGTCGGCTTCGAGGAGGGCGGGCAACTGACGGAAGCCGTGCGGCGCCGTCCGTACTCGGTAATCCTGTTCGACGAGATCGAAAAAGCGCACGCCGACGTGTTCAACGTCCTGCTGCAATTGCTCGACGACGGCCGGCTTACCGACGGTCACGGACGCACGGTAGATTTCCGCAACACGGTTGTGATCATGACGTCGAATATCGCCAGCCAGATTATTCTCGGGTTCAAGGGACAGGACTACGAGAAGATGAAGGCGCAGGCGCTCGAGGTCCTGCGTCAGAGTTTCAGGCCCGAGTTTCTCAACCGGGTTGACGAGGTCGTCGTGTTCCATCCGCTGACCCGCGAAGAGCTGCGCCAAATAGTTGACGTGCAACTGGTGCGGCTGCGCGCGCGGCTCGAGGAGCGCAAGATCGAGCTCGAATTGACCGACAAAGCGCGCGATTATCTGGCCGAGCATGGCTACGATCCGTCGTACGGAGCGCGTCCGTTGAAACGACTCATCCAGCGCGAGCTCGAGACGGCGCTGGGGCGGAAATTACTCGCGGGCGAGATTCGCGACAGTTCGCGGGTCACGGTCGACGCCGGCGCTCGAGGCCTGGGGTTCTCCAGCCAGCCGCTGGCCAGCGCCACCTAGCGCTACTTTTGCCTTCGGCATGAGAAGGCGGGTATGGTCAGGGGTGAGCGTCGTAAAGAAGCAGAGCCGGGAGATTTTCAGAAACGTGATTGGTCAGCCTGTCAGGGTGATTCGCGCCGGGGGATTGATGCTCGCCGCCGCGATTGCGATCGCGGCGTCGGCGGCGCCGGCTACTTGTTTCCCGTGGAGTATCGACATGTACCGCGGGCCGGAAATTCAGCCGTTCGCCGAGGCGCCGCGCGTCACTCCGGCGGACACAATTCCGGTTCATGGCGGAGAACCGCCGATGAGCCTGGAGCAGGCGACGATCAAGATGCACAACCCCTTGCAGGCGACGCCGGAAAATCTCGCCAAGGGTAAAGATCAGTTCAATACCTACTGCGCGCCCTGTCACGGAGAATCGGCGCAGGGTAACGGCCCCGTCGCGCACATCCTGGCAAAGCCGCCGAAGAGTCTGCTCGTTGGCGCCATCAAGGATCGTCCCGACGGCTATATCTACGGCGCGATCCGCGACGGCGTCCTGTCGAGTCCCTCCTACGCTGAAGAAATGCCCGCCGAGCAGCGCTGGCAGGTCGTGATGTACCTGCGATCGATGCAGCGTGCAGCGGCCGCGAAAGCCAAGCTCGCCGGCAACTGACGCTACCGACCGTCGATTACGTGAGATAGGTCTTGATCACATCGATCAGTTCCTGCGCGGCCTTGGCCTGGGCTGAAGTCGGATGATCGTCGGGATCGACAAGGTGAAGCTTGATGTGTCCCTCCATCACTTCCGCCATGAGGCTGTCGAGAGCGCCTCTGCCCGCCGCGAGGGTATGCATGATGACGGTGCAATCGAGTTCTTTTTCGAGCGCACCTTCGGCCGCATCGAGCTGGCCGCGGATGCGTCGGAGGCGATTGATGAGTTTTTGCTTGTCCCTGATGGTATGAGCCATTGACTGCGCGCCTCGGTTTCGTTATAGGATACCCCAGCAGGTATAATACCATACCATGGCGGGTATCACTTGGTAAAGCTATCAGCCGAATCGAGCGACGACAAGGTTCGCCTGCCATTTGCAATGCGGCTTGCGAGCGGGACGCTTTCGGTGGTCGATTCAAAAGCGGTTTAATTGATGCTTCGGTTGCAGAGTTGGCGGGTAATATAGAGATTGATTCTCATTCTCATTTAGGTTAAACACAAATAAATCCGGCTCACGGCGATGGAACCTTCCCGGGCCGGCGACGTATAGCCATGGGGCGAGGTGGATCGAGGAGTTGCGATGCCAACGGTAAGGATCGGCGGTGCGTTGATGCTTGCGATCGCGGCTATCGCATTTGTCGCCTCGCTTGCGGGCGCTGCGGAGTCTCCGCTTTCTGAAGCGCAACTCGTGGAAATCGCAGTCGAAGCGAATCCTCAGGTCAAGTCGGCGCGCTACCGATGGGACTCCGCGGTCCATTCGATCAAGCAGACCCTCGCACCGAACGATCCCATCTTCACTTACACCAACGGCGACAGTCCCAAGAATCCGGTCGGGCGCGCGTCTGTCCGCGAATTCAACTTCACCGAGACGTTTCAATTCCCCGGCAAAGCGCTCCATCAGCGCGACCAAGCGGAGTTTGCCGCGGAGATTGCGCATCTTGCACTCGCGGCGACGGTTCGTGACGTCCGTGCTGCGACCGAGACCGGCTATTATCAGTTGGTGCTCGACGAGGCCCTGGCCGGCGTCAACGACGAGAACGTCCGCAACCTCGACCAGGTGGTCAGAGTCACCGAGACGGCTTACTCGACCTCGGCGGTGCCGCAGACCGACGTGATCAGCTCCGAGTTCGACCTCGCCGCGGCGCGCCAGCTTCAACGCCAATACATGACGGCGGTTGCAAACGATGAGACCGCTTTGAATCTGCAACTCTATCGCCCGGTGGGCTCGCCGTTGTACGTGGATCGAACCCTCAAACTGGAAGCCCTCACCGCGCCGCTCGACGCGCTTACCGATCGCGCCTACGCAGTCCGGCAGGAAATCCTCGAAGCAGCGCTCGCGGAGCGCAACGCGAATACCGCTCTCTATCTTGCGAAGATGGAATACCTGCCGGACTTCACCGCGGGCGTTCAGTACGACGATTACCTGGTTCCCAGCTTCGCCCCAAGCCCGAGTCAGCCGCGCGATTGGGTCGGCTTCGTCGGTTTCAACTTGCCGGTCTTTTTCTGGCTCAAGCAGGACGAGGACGTTGCGCGCGCGAAGGCCAATCTGCAAGCCGCGCGGTCCGATCAGGCGCTAATTAAAATCCAGACCGCCGCCGCGGTTGCCACCTTGTACCGCAGCGCGCAGTTCGGCTACGAAACCGCCATCCTCTATCGCGATTCGCTGATTCCCCTGGCGCGACAGGATCTTCGGGTCGCGGTGACCGCCTATCAGTCTGGTAAAATCGATTTCGTGACGCTGTCGAGTGCACTGCAACGCGAGTACGCTGCGCGCGTGAGTTACCTGCAAGCAGCAAATCAATTTCTGGCCGGCGAAGTTTCGCTCGAGCAGGCGATTGGAGCGCCGTTGCATCAATGAGCCGGCGTAATTTCAATCTCATCGCGCTCGCCGCCCTGGCAGCCGCCATCGGCGCCGCAATTTCAATCGGCGGATGCCGCGGCGACTCGGCCGGTCGCGCGGCCGCGGTTCCTGAAGCAACCCCCGCGGTGCGGCTGGTTCGGCAGCAGGGCGTCGAGCTGATCCAGTTCAATGCCGGCGACGTTCCCGGTCTGGTGATGGAGGAGGTGCGCAACGTCGAGCTGCCGGGCCTCCTGGAAACGTCCGGGCAGATCACCTACGACGATCGCAGTGTCTCGACGATCGTTTCGCGCGTGCAGGGGCGAATCGAGCAAACTCGCGTCTCGCTGTGGGACAACGTTCAGCGCGGCGAAAAAATCCTCGCGCTCTACAGCCCCGACTTCATGACCGCGGAAGCCGAGTATCTCCAGGCTCACGAATCCTCAAATCTAATGGCGGCGCCCGGCGTCGGCGGTTCGTCGGATTTTGCCGGCACCCTATTGCTGGCTGCCAAACACAAACTGCAGTTTTTAGGGATGAGCGATGCCGACATCCAGGCCATCAAGGCGCCCGATCCTATTGTCTGGATGCGCGCGCCGATCAGCGGCACCGTTGTGGACAACAAGGTGCAGCGTGGGGCCGCCGTCAATCCGGGCGACGTGCTTTTCTCGCTGGGCACGCTCAACGACGTCTGGATCACCGGTGATATCTACGAGGACGATCTCGCACGCGTGCGCGTCGGCCAGCAGCTGTCCGCGGTAACGACCGCTTTTCCCGATGAAGTGTTTAAGGGTGTGATTGCGCGCATCAGTCCAAATATCGATCCCACCACGCACACGCTCCAAATGCGCTGCGAAGTGAGAAATCCCGGCGGCAGGCTCAAACCGCAGATGCTCGCGAAGGTGACCATCGTTACGCGGCCCGGCCAGGTGCTGGTAATTCCTCAGGACGCTCTCGTATTCGACATTGACAACTATTATGCATTCGTCGAGGTGAGCCCCGGCATGTTCGAGCATCGCAAGGTCTCGATCGCGTCGTGGAGCCGCGTCGGCTATGCGCGCGTAGTCTCCGGGCTCAAGGCCGGCGACCGCGTGGTCAGCGGCGAGACCCTCCAGGTGAACGCGCTATGGCACGAGGCTCACGGGGAAAGTTCCTAGACCAGGCGACATTGCCGGTGGCAACAGGAATCTTTGGCTAAGCGATGATTCAATCGTTGATGGCGCTGGCGTTGCGCGAGCGAGTAGTTGTAATCGGCATCGCGCTGATGCTGCTGCTGGCCGGCGCCTTTTCGTTCTCGCAATTGGATATCGAGGCCTATCCGGATCCGGTTCAGCCGCTGATCGAGGTTCTGACGCTGCCCAACGGTCTCAGCGCCGAAGAAGTTGAAAAGCTCGTCACGGTGCCGACCGAATACGGTCTGGGCGGTATGCGCAATCTCCAGGCGATGCGCTCGATCTCGCTGTACGGTCTGTCGGACATTCGCTGCTACTTCTCGTGGGAGAGTGACTACTACTGGGACCGTATCGAGACCATCAATCGGCTCTCGTTTCTCACCCTGCCGCAGGGCGTGACGCCCGGAATTTCGCCCGAGAATCCTATCGGCGAAATTTACCGATACACGGTCGAGAGTCCCGATCACGATCTGACTAGACGAGAAGACAATCGAGGACTGGGTACTCGAAAAGCAGATCCGCACGGTGCCGGGCGTCGAGGACGTTTCGGGTTTCGGCGGATTGACGAAACAGTTCCAGGTCGAAGTCGATCCGCACAAGCTCAACTACTACCAGATTCCGCTATCCACATTGATCGCGGCGCTGCAGAACTCGAACACCAATTCGGGCGGCAACTATATGAGCGTCGGCGAGCAGGCTTTCGACGTCCGCGGGCTGGGCTTTTTCCGCAGTCTCGAGGACATCCGCAACGTCGTGCTCAACGCCAACAAGTCCACTCCGATCAAGGTATCGAACGTCGCCAACGTCGATGTCGGCTACGCGCCGCGGCTCGGAATCGTCGGCAAGGACAATCAGAACGAGGTCGTCACCGGCATCGTCCTGATGCGCAAGTACGGCAACACGATTGAAACGCTCAAGGGTGTCGAGGCCAAGGTCAACGAACTCAACACCTCGGGCATCCTGCCCAAAGGCTACAAGGTCGTGCCGTATTACGACCGCACGCAACTGGTCGAGACCACGCTCCGCACGGTGATCGAGAATCTCACCATCGGGATGGTGCTGGTCTTTCTGGTGCTGATTTTCTTTCTCGGCAACTTGCGCGCCGCAATCATCGCCGCGGTGAACATCCCGCTTGCGCTATGCGGGGCGTTCGCGCTGATGCACGCGACGGATACGCCCGCCAATCTCATTTCTCTGGGCGCGATCGACTTCGGCATCATCATCGATACCACTGTTATCGTGATGGAAAATATCGAGCGCCACCTCACTGCGCCCGAACACTCGACCGAGAGTTATCGGCTTCGAATTCTGGCCGCCGCGCAGGAGGTTGGCGGCCCGATGTTGTTTTCGACGATCATTTTCGTGATCGCATTCCTGCCGCTGTTCACGATGCGCGGCGTCGAAGGCGCCATCTTCTCACCGATGTCGCACACCTACGCGTTCGCGCTGGCCACCGCGATTCTGCTCGCGGTCACATTGTCGCCGGTGCTGTCTTCGTATTTCTTCGCGCGCGGGATGCGGACGATTCACAATCCCATCTGGACGGCGATCGCAGCCTTCTACCACGGACTGTTCGAGCGGGTCCTGCGCTGGCCGCGGTTGACGTTGACCGTAATTGTCGTGATGGTGGCGGGCGTGCTGTCGCTGTTCCCGCTGCTGGGCGGGCAGTTTCTGCCCAAGCTCGAGGAAGGAAACATCTGGGCGCACGCGACGATGCCGCTGACGATCTCACTCGACCATGGCGCCAAGCTGTGCAATCGGATGCGCGCCATCTTCAAGAGCTTCCCCGAGGTCGCCTCGGTTGTGTCGCAGCTCGGTCGCCCCGACGACGGCACCGAGACCACGGGGTTTTTCAACATTGAATTCGCGGTCGATCTCAAACCCGACACCGAATGGCCCGCAGGAATCGACAAGGAAAAGCTCGTTAAATTGATCGACGACAAGCTGACCCGGACGTTTCCGGGTGTAAGTTTCAGCTACTCGCAAAACATCGAAGACAACATCGACGAAGCGATCTCGGGAGTAAAGGCCGGGGAAAACGCGATCAAGGTTTTCGGGCCAGACCTGGCGACCGACGAGCGTATCGCCAACGACATCAGAGAATCCCTGGGCGGGGTTCCCGGAGTCGTGGATGGAGTGGTGCTGCGTTCGATGGGTCAGCCCAATCTGCAAATCACTCCGGACCGCGCCGCCTGCGCGCGTTATGGACTCAATGTCGGCGATGTCGGCGCCGTCGTGCAGGCCGCGATTGGCGGCCAGGCCGTCACCCAAGTACTCGATGGCGACCGGCGCTTCGACCTGGTCGTGCGATGGAAGCCGGAGTACCGCCAGAGCCTCGACGCGGTCCGCCAGATCCGCGTCAACCTCCCGTCCGGCGGTCAGATTCCACTCGACCAGATCTCCAAAATCGAGACCGCCGAAGGCGCGTCATTCATCTACCGTCAGGCTCTGCAACGTTACGTGCCGGTCAGGTTTTCCGTCCGCAACCGCGATCTGCAGAGCACCGTCGAACAGGCCAAGCGCCGAATCGCGAAGGAAGTCCATCTCCCCGAAGGCGTGCATCTCGAATGGTCAGGCGAGTACGGCGAGCTTCAGGCCGCCAATCGCCGCCTCATGATCGTCGTGCCGTTCGCACTGTTGCTCATCGCCGGTGTCCTCTACGGCGCCACGCAATCGCTCGTCGACACCTTCATCATCATGGCGCAGATTCCGGTCGCGTGCCTCGGCGGCATCCTTGCGTTGATTATCACCGGCACATCGTTCAGCGTGTCGGCGGGCGTGGGCTTCATTTCGATTTTCGGAATCGCCGTGATGGACGGTATTCTGCTGAGCTTCTACATCCGCCGCTTGTGGGAGGAAGGGCATCCATTCGTCGAGTCGATCATCACCGGCTCCGACCGTCGTCTGCGCGCCACGATGATGACCGACCTGGTTGACGCACTCGGCCTGCTGCCCGCGGCGATTTCGACACGAATCGGCGCGCAGACGCAGCGGCCGCTGGCGATCGTCGTTATCGGAGGCGCGCTGGCGATCATGCTGCTGACGCGAATTCTGCAGCCGGTGTTGATCTTCCTGTGCCATCGCCGGCTGCGCCTTGCCGATCAGGACCGCCCGTCCCTGACGCAGCCTTTCGAAGTCGATCTTCCGGACTGATACGGCGAACCGCTGCGCCCGCGCATCCGCCAAGCCTCGCGGCGCGCCGCGAACCGTGGTAAAGGGCGCTAGGAGGAACCGGGCGATGGAATTCGAGATGCTCGCGAGCGGCTACGGCCTGCTCGAAGCGCCGCGCGTCGATGATCTCGGCCGTCTCTACTTCAGTGACATTCCCAACGGCGGCGTCTACCGGCGTAATCCCGGCGGCAACGTCGAAACGCTGATCCCCAAGCGCAAGGGCGTCGGCGGAATGATTTTCAACGCCAGCGGCGGCCTCGTGCTCACCGGCCGCGGCTTGATTCATTGGGATGAGAAGACCGGCCACAGCCGCGATCTGTTCGTCGCTTTCGGAGGCAAGCCCGTCAGCATGAACGATCTTACCACCGACGATCACGGCAGCATTTACACCGGAACCGTCAACTTCGATCCGTTGAGCAACGACCAGTCGATTCCGGGCAGCCTGCTCCGCATCGATCCTCCCGGCCGCGCGGTGAAGTTGTGGGACGGCATCGAGGTCAGCAACGGGCTCGGACTCAGCCCCGACAGAAAACATCTGTATCACTCGGATTCCCCCACCGGCGCGGTGTGGGTTTACGACGTTACTCATGAGCGCGGCGTCAAGGACCGGCGCATCTTTGCCAAGATGCCCGCGGGATGGCCGGACGGACTGGCGGTCGATGCGCAAGGGGGAGTGTGGGTTGCGGCTTTCCGCGCCGGCGAGGTCGTCCATTTCTCGAAAGACGGCGCCGTAGCCACGCGAATCAAGGTGCCGGCCACGACGGTGACCAGCCTGGTCTTCGGAGGCCGCGACATGCGGGATCTCTACGTCGTGACGGCAGACAACACCGACGATCCAAATCGCAAGGGAACGATTTTCCGCGCGCGCGCCGAGGTGCCCGGCCTGCCTGTGCCGAAGGCGAACTTTTAGTTTTTCACTCTTTAAGTCTCGACCGCAGCCCGGGCCGCGATCCGATCTTCTGACGACTGCGCGCGCGATCCAGCCAGCAGCGCGCCCGCCGCGATCGTCAGTGCGAATGCGCCAACCCGCATCGCGGCCGCCATCGAACCCGCCGGCAATCGTTCGCCGAACACGATCATCCCGCCGGCGATCGGTACGATGTTCGACAGCGCCCCCGACAGCGGCATCGCTATTATCCCGCGCGCCGAATGAAACGAGTTCTGCAGCAGGACGATCCCGACGATGTTGGCAACGATCAGGCCGTACACGTAGGGATTAGATACGATTCGAAGCGCGAGCGAAGCGGCGGCGCTGGCGGTGAACTCTTCGGTCATCGCCTTGGTGAACAATCCCCCCAGGCCGAACGCGACGCCGGATAGAATCGCCGCCGCGGCGCCGCTGGCGTTCAGCCGTGCGACGGCCATCGGCGCGAGCCCTGCGATCATCAACAGCGCGGAAAACGTCAGCAGCGTTCCGGGTTCGAACCCACTTTCGGTCTCGCCGGCCTGAAGCGACAGCGTAAGCATCAGCATCCCGAGCACGACCGCGCCGATGCCGACCCATTCGCGGCGATTCGCGCGCTCGCCAAGAATCACCACCGACGCGATTACGAACAGCGCGATTCCGCCCTGCATCATCACCGCCACCATCGATACCGGCGCCCTCGACACCGCAATGACGTAGAGCGCCCAGCCCACGGTCTGCACGCCGAGTCCGCCGATCCACATGGGATCGCGAATCCAGGCGACGATCGCGCCGAGCGCATTCGCGCCGGCCGCCATTGGCAGATGCGCCGAGCGGCTCTTCATCATCAGCAGGCCGAGCGCCATCAGCGAGCTGGCAACGATCGCGATGGACAGGTAGAGGATCACCGCGTTCAGTTCTTCACTTCGAGCATCGTGCCGCCCCGGATCACCTTGAACTGGCGTCCGGCCCACATCACTTTGTTGCTGAGCAGGCTGGCAAACCAGACCCCGGTCATTATCAGGTCCTTGATCGGAACCATCCAGAGCTCGGTCAGCATCTCGGGCATCTTGAGCACGCGGCCGACGATTGCCGCCGACATCGCGAGCCGCGCCGCAATTACCAGCACCAATGCCGCAAAAGCCGCGGCGCTGCCGCGTGAGATCGCCAGCAGCATCAGCGCCCAGAACGGGCCGTGGGTCAGGATTGTCGCGATGCTGATCGGGCGCACGGAGCGGTAGGTGCGCGCCCAGCGGAGCTGATGATGCCAGAATTCAGCGAAGCTCTTCTCCTCGCACGTCAAGGTGACCAGCGAATCGGACAGTTTGATCTCGTAGCCCTGCGCGTTGGTGAAGTTGCCCAGGTAGAAGTCGTCGGCGAGCATGTTCTTGACCGCGCGGAATCCGCCCGCGGCCTCCAGCACCCGGCGTTTGATGGCGATCGTCGCGCCGAGTGCATAATGCATCGGCTCGATCATTTCCGCGAGCAGAATCTGCGGTAGAAAATCGGTGTTGACGTAGAGCGCCTCCAGCCGCGACGCGAACGAGCCGCCCGGGCGCGCCCGATACGCGCAGGTCACGATCCCGATCTTCTCGTCGGAGATCAGTTCGCCGACAATCCGCTTGAGGTAGTCGCGCTCGACCGAGACATCGGCGTCACTCAGTACGAACACTTCGGCCTTCTCGGCCCGATCCGCCATCTTGATCAGCTTCGCGACCTTGTGATTGCTGCAGTCGGGCTCTTCGCCGACGACCAGCGTGATGCTCGCGTACTGGTAGCGTTGGCGGATTGCGACCGGAACTTCGGCGGCCGCATCCTCGTAGTTCTCGACGGCAAAATAAAAGTCGGCCCGCGGGTACATGATTTCCAGAAAGCTGATCAGGTTGGCCGCCAGCGAATTGCTGGTCCCATGCAGTGGCTTCAGCACTGCCACGCGCGGTGCAATCTTGGGCAACGGGAGCAGCGGAGAAGTCGTGCGGCGCGCAAACCTGATCGCAGCGACCGTCGCGGTGGCGTAATAGAGCAGCGACACGCACACGGCCGCCGCCGGTAAAGCCATCCAGATTGTCATCGAATGATTTCCGCGCGGCAACCTGACCCGGCGCGACCGATGGCGCCACAGACAGCTTGCTGCGGACCTCGCGCCTGCCCTTACTCGCGCCTGGAATTCGCCGTCAGGCGGGAGCCTGCTGAGCCGTCTGATGCCGCCGCTGGCGCATCGTCGAAAGAAACTGCCGCCCCTCGTTCAGCATCCGCCTGGTCTCTTCCATCGACGTCATCATCTTCTTGACCGATTTGAAGATGTACTTCGGGCGGAAATAGAAGCTGCGATAAAAGCGCTCGACCGCGCCGTAAATCTCGTCGTTGGTCAGGCCAGGATAGGTGATCGTGCACTTCTGATAGCCGGATTCATCGAGCAGCGGATCGACCGCCAGAAATCCGTTCCTGGTCACGTAGTCGAACAGCTCCGTGCCCGGGTACGGCGACGCGAGCGACACCTGGATCGTCTCGCAGTCCATCTCGCGCGCAAAGCGGATCGATTCCTCGATCGTATCCTTGGTCTCGCCGGGAAGTCCCAGGATAAAAGTCCCGTGAATCAAAATCCCCAGTTCGTGGCAATCCTTGGTGAAGCGCCGCGCGCGATCGATTCCGACGCCCTTCTTGATATTCTTCAAAATCTGCGCGTTGCCTGACTCGTAGCCGACCACGAACAGCCTGAGCCCGCCGTCCTTCATGATCTTCAGCGTTTCATAGTCAACGTTGGCGCGTGAATTGGTGGACCACGTGATTCCCAGCGGCTTCAGCAGCTGCGCGATTTTGCGCGCGCGGGCAGGGTCGGCGGTGAAGGTGTCGTCGTCGAAGAACAGTTCCTTCATCTTCGGGAACTTCGACTTCATCGCCGCCACTTCCTCGTACACATTCTCCGGGCTCCGCACGCGATAGCGATGCCCCTGGGTGACCTGCGGCCACAGGCAGAACGTGCATCGCGCCGGGCATCCGCGCCCGGTGTACATCGACACGTACGGATATTGGCAGTACGGGCTGTTGTACTTCAGGTAGTCGAGGTTCTTTTCATATACCTCGGTGACGAATGGCAACTTGTCGAGTTCCTCGTCGGTGAGCGCCGCACGATCGGGATTGTGATGCAGCGCGCCGTTTTTCTGATAGCTGATTCCGCCGATCGTGCTCCAGTCGCGGCCTTGCGCCACCTCGAGCATCGAGTAGTCGAATTCCTTACGCGCCGCGATATCGATCGCCGGCGACAGTTTCAGCGTTTCGTCGGGCCGCGCCGTCGGATGCCCCCCGACCATCGCGATGATTGCATCCGGATTCGCCGCCTTGATTGCTTCCGCAGTGCGCGCGTCCATCCGCAACGACGGCGTCGAGGTGTGAATCACGACCAGGTCGTAGTTCTTTGCCTCGTTGATCGTCATCTCGACCGTGTAGTTATGCGGCGGCGCGTCGAGCAGGCGTGCGCCCGGGATCATCCCCGCCGGATAAGCCAGCCACGTCGGGTACCAGAACGACCAGACCTCGCGCGTCGCTTGGTAGCGCGAGCCCGCTCCCCCGTCGAAGTCGTCGTACGAGGGCGGATTCAGAAAAAGCGTCTTCATCACATCCATAGGCAAAGCATACTCCACGCCTGTCCGATTGGTTAGTCAGCGACTATACAAACCGCGACAACCGAAGGCAACAATGCGCGCAATTTAAATTGCGTCCGGGTCATCGCTATTCTCTCGACCCCACAAAACCGTGCATTTTCGCGGCTTTTTTCGCCGATCACGGCGCGGCTGGCCCCTACTTGCGCGCGACGACGATCATCCGCCGCGTACCTATCGCATACGCCTCGCTGTCGAATCCCCCGAACACCGCCGTCACGTGCAGCCCCACGCGTTCCAGGAGGCGGGTGATCTCGGTCAGCGTGTAGAGCCGGATGATATGTCCGATCGACTCGCGGCGGCTTCCCTTCGGGTCCACCACGATGAAATGCACGTGCATGCGGCTGGTCGCGAGATCCAGGTCGCGCCGCTCGACGTACAAAGTTCCGTCCGCGCCGGTATGCCAGTCGTTCTGGATATAGTTATCGATCGCCCACTCGCGGTTCAGCATGTCGAGCAGCAGCCGTCCGCCGGCTTTCAGCGCCCTGGCCGCCGATTCCAGCACTTTCAAATCCTCGGCTTCGGACTCCAGGTAGCCGAACGAGGAGTACATATTGACGATCGCGTCAAAGTTGTTTTCGAACGGGATCTCGCGCATGTCGGCGGCCACCGTCTCGATTGTGACCTTGCTCGCTTCGGCCGCCTGCTTCGCGAGTTCGAGGTACTCGGGATTCAGATCGAGACTCGTTACTCGCAATCCACGTTTCGCCAACTGGATCGAATGCCGCCCCTGGCCACAGCACAAGTCGAGCACCGACGCGCCCGGCTTGAGCTCGAGCGCGCCCGCGACGAAGGCGCTCTCTTTTTCAGCCCGCTCTTCGGTGAACGTGTGGCCATAGACGTTCAGGTAGTCGGCGCGAAAAAAGTCCACGTACCAGGCAGAGCCTTGCGATGCCATCGCGTCTCTCTCAAGCGGTGCGGGTTCTCGCTTCAGGTGCGGATAACCACTACCGGGCGTGAGGCGACCCAGCGGCGCAGGAAAGCCACCAGCAATGGACGCGCAGCAGTCAGGGCGATCGCGTGAACCATCTCGAAGGGAGCAAAGGGCGCGAATGGGTGCTCGCTGACGATCCGCATCCTGCGAGGGATGAAGTGCAGCCTCGCTGCGAAAGGTTCAACTCTGGCCGTGGGGAGCATCGCCAGAAAGGCTACGGTCGCGCAATTCGTGCGTCAAGCACGATGCGATTACTGATAGATCTAATCTGAACGGGCTGGCGGCTGGGGCCAACACTTCGGGAGCAGCTACTTTAACAGGGATTACGTTGTTCGAATTTATCAAAGCTCTGGGCGGCTCGAAAACGCGCCTACAGCCATGCGAATGACTCGCGGATGAACGCGGTAGCGTCGCCGCGCGCAATCGTCCCGTGCGCCATCACGACGTTGACCGGGTCCCACGCAAGCACGCGCCCGAGCGCGGCGCGCGCCGAGGCGCGCCGAACGAAGCTGAGGCGCCATTCCAGCGGAGCGCGCCCGACTGGCTCGGTGATTCCCCCCAGGCGCGCGTAGGTCGTCTTCCATCCCTGCCATCCGGGGGTGTTGCGGATAAACTCCATCGAGAAGTTCTCGATCAGATCGGCGAACAGCGCAGTGCGCGACGCGCGATGAAAGAAAACTATCTCATCCATGATCAGGCTGCCGCGGAAGAGCGCCTGGTCGATCTCGCCGCGCCAATCCTCGGGCGGATCGTCGGATAGCACGCCGCTGAATTTCAGGTCGGCGCGCTTGCGAATCACCGACGGCAGGCCCCACAGCCTCGCACCGGGGAACTCTGACGCCCACTCACCCATGAACAGATGATGGATCTTGTTGGGAGAGACAAGATGCGCCGGACGGCCGAGTGCTGCGAGTTCCGCCCGGAGCGAATCGGTCAGCGGAATGGGCGACCAGATCCAAAGCGCGCCAACGGCGAGTCGCGCCACCGCCATCCGGGTGGGATAGGGGAACGAGTAGAAATCGACGATCGGGCCTTCGGCGATCCAGAAATTTGAACCGAACTGCCGCAGTGTCGCACTCACGATTCTCGCCGCACCGCGCTATCACGCGCCCTGAATTATCTTTCGTACCTCGGAATTCGGATCATTCACGACCTGGCTTTCAAGATTGAACACCATCGTGGACCGCTTGCCGGCATCGTAGGGCGGCCAATGCGGAATTTCGGGACAATCGGGCCTGCCGGTGCGAGCAAACGCGACCCACGCTGCCCCTATCTGCTGTTCCATCCGCGCGGCTCCAGGGTCCGGACCGGCAAAGGCGCGCACCCGGCGGTAGGAATCGAGCATGAACGGAATCTCCATTGTGTGCGGGGTCTTGAATAGCCCGTTTGCGACCGGAGTTTCCCAAGTCAGATACCACATGTATGCCGGCGCGCCAGCTTGCGCCGCCTTGCGCTCGGCGAGCGTGATCGATCCGCCCATCGCGAACATCGAGCTCATCGCAGCAGTGAACAGGTAGGTCGGCGAATAGTCGGGTCTGATCTTGCGCCATGCCTCAACCAGCGGCTTGCCCATGGGGCCAAGCATCGCGATGCGCTGTTGGAGTTCGGCCTCGGTCATTTCCCGGAACCACGGCTCGCCCGCAGTGAAGATGGTGACCTCGTCCTTCACGTAGCCTACCAGCACCGGAACGTCGCGGGACACCGCAGGCGCATCGTGCATGAATGGATCGCGCGTGATTGCGACCCCGTCGATGATCGGGATGTAGCCAATGCCACCAGGCCGGCGCATGCCGGGTACGCGCGGCCCGGCGTTGCTCTTCGCGTCCGCCCGAAGGCGGCGGCGATGATTGTCTGGGCGGGCATTCCCTGGAGCGACTTGATGTCGCCGGGCTGGATGCCGAGTTCCATGAGGAGCGCTTTGGCGGCTGCGGTGGCGGGATCTCTGCGCCCGACTATCAGCCCCGGACCCGACTGAATCGACGCCTTGTGGAATAATCCCTTCGCCGAGTCCATCGACATCAGAATCGAGACTTTCGCACCACCGCCCGACTGGCCCATGATGGTTACGTTGTCGGGGTCGCCGCCGAAATTCGCGATGTTGTCTCTCACCCACCGCAAGGCGAGCACCAGGTCCTGCATGCCGACCGTGCCGGACGATTTGTAGGCATCGCCCATCAGGTCGCCCAGGTGGAGATAGCCGAAAACGTTGAGGCGATGATTCACGTTGACGGCCACCACGTCGTGATCGCGGGCGAGGTCTTCCATGCAATAGACCGGCTGACCGCCCGAGCCGTAGGCGAAGATGCCACCGTGAATCCAGAACATCACGGGCCGCTTCCGGTTGTCGGTCGCGGGCGTCCACACGTTCAGGAATAGGCAGTCCTCGTTCTGAATCTTCAGCTCAGATGGAGTCGTGAACACCCGCGCCATCAGCATGCCGTAATCGCCGGCCGGAGCCGCGGTCGCGCCCGACGCCATCTGCATCGCGGGCGCTCCGTAGTCGGAGCAGTCCAGCACCACTTTCGAGGGCGTCGGCCTTTGCGGCGGCATCCAGCGGATAGGACCCACCGGCGGCGCGCCGTAGCGGATACCCTTGAACGTGTGCACGCCATCGTTGATCAGGCCTCGCACTGGACCGCTGGTCGTGTCGATAATCCTGGTGATTTGCGGCAGCCCGCTGCTGTCAGCACGATAAACCGCGGTGCTTTCCTCTTTCCGCATAGATTTGTCCTCCTGCGCGAGGCTCACTCTCGTTGCCGCCGTCGCGGCCGCCGCGACCATGAGTCCGATAAAGTCCCGGCGCCGCATCTTCGGCGATTTTGTCCGCTCTTGTTTCATCCGAAGTTGAGCTTTGCGCGAGCATAGCTCAAAAACGCTCGCGCGGAGAATCGAGCCGGTGTGCGCCGAGTCGCTGAGTTGCCGAAGTCGCCGCCACTTTCCTAAGATGCACGCCGTGGACTGATCTTGATGCGTACTTTCGCTCGCGCTCCAATCGCAGAACGGCTGAGAGCCGGCCGCGGCCTTCGAGAGAAAGTGCCGCGCAAGAGCCATGCGCCCTGGAAGGCGCCCACCAATCGGCCCGATCCGATCCAGTTACTGATCGAATCCGACGCGTGGCGGATTCCCAAGCTGCTTCCCATTCGCTACGGGCGGATGCAGCAGTCGCCGTTCCTCTTTCTCCGCGGTGCGGCAGCCCTAATGGCATTCGATTTGGCCGAGACTCCGCGGACAGGACTGCGCGTCCAGGCGTGCGGCGACTGCCACATAATGAACTTCGGAGCGTTCGCGACGCCTGAGCGCAACTTGGTTTTCGATATCATCGATTTCGACGAAACGATCCCAGCTCCCTGGGAATGGGACGTCAAGCGCTTGACCGTGAGTATCGAAGTCGCGGGGCGCTCCGCGGGCATTAGATCCCGGTATCGGGAGCACGCTGTTCGAGCGGCGGTTCGTTCCTACCGCGAGCATATGGGCAAGTGTGCGGCAATGCCGTCGCTCGAGGTGTGGTATCAGCGAACCGATTTCCAGGAACTCCTCGATAGAGTTCCGGGGCCCAAGATCCGCCGGCGCGACAGAAGAGTTTCCGAGAGGGCTCGGCGAAAGACGGTACCGAACAATTTGCTTCCTTCGATGGCCGCCGGAGACACTACCAGGATCAAGGACGAGCCACCGCTCATCTATCATTTGCCAATTCAACGGACCGCGGCCTATCTACGGCGGGCCGTATCAATCTTCAAGCGATACCGGACCTCCCTTCCTGAGTCATATCGAGTGCTCTTCGATCGGTTTGAGCTGCTGGACGTCGCGTTCAAAGTCGTCGGCGTTGGAAGTGTCGGAACCTTCTGCGAGGTGGCGTTGTTCAGCGATGCGCAGGGCGCGCCGCTGTTTCTGCAGATCAAGGAAGCTCGCGCCTCAGTGTTGGAGCCATACGTCGGCCGCAGTGTATTTTCGAGGCACGGGCAGCGAGTGGTCGATGGTCAGCACTTGATGCAGGCAGCCAGCGACATATTCCTGGGTTGGACGGTCGGGTTGGAGCCTGGTCGCGACTTTTGCGTCCGCCAGTTGCGCGATATGAAGATTCCGATGCCTGTCGACACCGAGGATCCCACCGACCTCGCCTATTTCGCCGACGCGTGTGGCTGGGCTCTAGCTCGAGCGCATGCGCGCACGGGAGACCCTGCGATGATCGCCGGCTATCTAGGCTCGAGTGATGCCTTCGATGACGCAATAGTGAAATTCGCCAAAGGCTATGCCGATCAAACTGAGAGCGACTACAGTGCTTTGTTGAAGGCGATAAAAGGCGGACGAATCAAAGTCGCGAGATGATCCAGCTCACTCGAACGAACGCGACATGATCGCTCGACGATGCTGGCCACGGTTATGCAGCAGGCTCACACAACGCGGCCCCCGCTTTGGGCGTATCTCGGCACGGTCGTGTTCACCGTGGTCGTGCCGGGTTCGGTGGTCGGCCTTGGCCCCTACCTGATTTCACGATGGGAGCTGAGGCCGCCATTGTTCGGGCTCGGGCCAACCCGATGGATCGGCGTTGGGATGTTCGTTATCGCGATTCCGGCGTTTGCCGATTTTCTCGCACGCTTCGTGCGCGAGGGACATGGGACTCCGGCTCCGATTGCGCCGACGCGGCGGCTTGTAGTGGGTGGAGTTTACCGCCGCGTGCGCAACCCCGCCTATATCGCGGTGATCGCGATGCTGGTCGGCCAGGCACTCTTCTTCGGTAACTTAGGCGTGCTCGAGTACGCATTAGCGGTTGCGATCGGATTCCACTTGTTCGTGACTCTCTACGAGGAACCGACCCTCAGGCGGACATTTGGCCGCGACTACCAGGACTACTGCCGATCGGTGCCGCGCTGGATCCCGCGCTTGCGTCCAGCCGACCTTGGGACCAGCGATAACCGCAGGTCCACTGACGTGGATCCGCTCGTGTACAAGGCGGGATATTGCTTGCGGCTCGATTTGAACTGACAACCTGGCCGATCGGTCACACCGGGCGCTGAGGACGAGTAAACAAGCCGACATAGCGCGCCACGATCAGGTACTTCTTGAACAAGCGGTTGGTCTGCTCTTCGTGCGGGCTTACCGTGTTCCGGTCTTCGGGGTCAAAGAAGCAGGTGGGATCCTCGGCCATGTAGTCGCCGTTGTGGTAGTAGGCCATCGCACGGCATCCGCCGCATGTGTACTGATAACGGCAGTCGCCGCACTTGCCTTTGAGCTTGCTGCGATCGAGCACGTCGGCGAACAGCTGGCTGGAAGCAACCAGCTCGTCCAGTGGTTTTTCGCGCACGTTGCCCGCCTTGAGCTGATCGAGCAGAACCGGACAGACCGAAAGGTCGCCTTCCGCGTTGAGCGCCAGCCAGGTCCCGACCCAGCATCCGATCGGCGGATTCTGCGGCACGTCGCCATTGGCGGCTCCGCCGGAAACCTGGGCGTGCAACTCCGGCGACAGGAAGAACGGGGTGTAGCTCACGTAGCCATTGACGTGGCTGCGCAACTCGGGATGGAAGTGAGCTTCGAGATCGTTGCGATCGAACGCGAGCTTGCTGAACAAATCGCAGCCCGACCCTCGCGCCACGTAGGGCGAGCGGTTGTATGAAATCCGCCGATCGGTCAGATACTTGATGGTGTTGGCGAAGGTCTCGGTATTGTCCTTGGAGATCGTGACGATAACGTGGCGGTCAATCTTGAGCTCGTCGCACAGGGCGAGCACCTCCAAGGTACGATCGGGTTTGGCGTCGCGGGTCCACTCGTTGCGCTCGTCAATCGAGTTCAGCCCCACCGATATAGTTACCTTGCCGCTGGTTGCTTCCTTGATTTCCTGCAGCTTGGTCCGATCGAGTACCTCGCCGTTGCTGCAAACCTTGCATTGATAACCCAGCTCCACCGTAAGCCGGAGAAGCTCCAGCGCATCCTTGCGCAACAGGAACTCGCCACCGCTCCATCCTACAGCTATAACCCCAAGGCGCTTGGCTGGAAGCAATACCAGTTCGCGAATCTCATCGAAGCTGAGCTCGCTTCGACGTTTGTCTCGAACCTTGTGCGCATCGTTGCTGCCAGTCATGCACAAAGGGCATTGCAGGTTGCATAGACGAGTAGCCTCGAAGTACAGCGCCGGAAAGTTATAAGTCATGATCTCGCGAGGCTAGCAGCAAATATCGTTCCGTACAACGTTCTTTCCCTATAACAAGGTCTTTCTGCATGCATAGCTCGGCTGGAATTATCCGAAAGTGCATCGTTTCGATGCAGGACTGTTTCCTTTGGAGGCAGTCCCACTCAGGGCTGGAGCAGTGTCTTGCGCCATCGCCCTCCGCGGCGCACGAACAATTCGCGGTGATGCAATCGGAAGGGAGCTTGCACCCAGAATTCGATCCGATTCGGCACCACCCGGAGTCCGAGCCAGTAATTCGGCCGCACTGGCGCTTTGCCCCTCAATTCCCGTCGCAGCTTGGCGACCCGCGCGATCAGCTCATGGCGGCTTTTCAGCCGATCGCTCTGATGCGAGACGCTGCCCGAAATCCTGCTGGCTATCGGCCGGGTAACCCAATACTCGTCCGCTTCATCCGCAGTCATCCGCTCGACCGAGCCATCGATCCTGACCTGGCGTCCCTTCCGCGGCCAATAAAAAACTATCGCGGCGCGCGGATTTTGCGCCATTTGTCGGCCCTTGGGACTGCGGATATCTGTGTAGAAGGAAAACCCTCGCGCATCCGCTTGCTTGAGCAGGATGTAGCGCACGCTGGGCATACCGTCGCTTCCGCAAGTAGCCAGCGCCATCGCCTCCGGATGGTTGGTGCCGGCGGCCACTTCCTCGCGAAACCATCGCGTAAATCGCGCGATCGGATCATCTGCTTTCATATTCCCTGCTCGAAGCATTGTTGATGCCATAGCCTGACTCGCTCCAATCAGATTGATGATCCGAAGCCAGCCTGGACATAAAGCGGCGGGCCGCCTTGGCCCGCCGCTTCGTTGCGCGCGCGGTTAAGTGCGAGCCGGCCGTCTATTTCTTTGTCTTTGGCTCCTTGCCGGTCCCGGACAGCGGGATCATCTGCGGTGCTCCCGCCTCGTTGTCATTGATGATCAATGTTCCGGTTTGCTCCATGGTATTCGTCGGACTGAAGGTCACCGAAACTTTACAGCTCTTTCCAGGCTCCAACGATATGATGCATTCGCTGCTGACCGCGAATGGCGGGTCCGCCGACTCGCCGCTGACTGATACCGTAATCGCCGATTTCTTGGAGCTGCCGTTCTTGATCGTCACCGTCTTGGGCTTGCTGACCGTATCGACGGCAGTCGATTTGCCAAACTTCACCCCGGACTTGGGTAAAATCTCCAGCTTGGCATCGACAGATGTCGGGCTCCCGCCGAATGTCTTTACAAGGTTATAGGCATTTACCGTCCCGATTCCGGACGCAAAGTCCCAGCCGGGCTGCGCTGCGTACGCCGGCTCGTAGGCCGAAGTCGTCGTGGACAGGACGCCATACGTGCCCGATGGGTCGTCGTAACAGTCGATGCCCATGCAGGGCACATCCATGTCGCCCTCGGTGACGTCATAAAAGGTGCACGAGCTGCCGACGGCGTTACCCAGCGTTGAGTTGCAAGAGGCGTCGCCGCTTGCGCCATACTGGGTTTTGGCAATTGAGTAGTAGGTGGGATTTGGATAACCTTGGTTGCCGCCACTATACTGATTCACGAGCGATTGAATGCCCGCCATTATCGGCGAGGAGACCGACGTCCCGCCGAATCCCGCCCACGTGTAGGGCGCACCCGAGCAGGAAACCCCGCCATTGCTCGGGTCTGAAAAGCAGACCACGTAGTAATGACCCCAAACGCCGTTGGCGGCGAACAGCGAGACGTCCGGAATGTCCCGCACGCTGTCGCTCGGGTTGCCCAACAGACCGGATTGCCATGAAGGCTTGGGATATCCCTTGCAGCTCCCGCTGACAACGCCGAGCGTCGATGCCGTCCCGGTGGCGCAGCCGCTCGGGCCGCCGCTGCCCGCGACGTCATTCAGGAAAACGTCGCCGGTCGAGCTGTTGCAGAAGCCGCTCGAGCCATAGGTTTGACTGTAGCCCACGTAGTCGGCGATCAGCTCGCTGGCGCACGAGTCGTTCCAGGGAATTTCCGGAATGTAAGAGAGCGCCGAGCCATCAGTCGTCCCGTTCGTCGAACTCCAGTAAGTGCTGTTCGTGCCCGCGTACGTGTCGCCGAAATCGGTGCCGCCCACCGACACGTTATATGGCGTCGAGGTGAATCCGCTGACTGTTATGCCATGGGTCGCATAGCTCTCATCGTAGTCGGTGCTGGCCGCGCCCTGATCGCCCGCCGACACGAACACCGACACGCCCGCCGTCACCGCATCCTGGTACAAGCCGTTGATGTACGAGTTCGCCGCCGCGCCGAGGTACGACTCGGACTCGCCATAGCTGATACTGACGATCGCCGGGACCGGGCCGCCGTTGCTCAGAATGTTTTGCAGGGCGATGAAACCTCCGAAGTTGGTGGCGGTGTCGGCGCACGAGGCCAGTTCGATCGCGGCGTTGGGAGCCGTAGCGCTCGCCCATTCCACATCGATGGCCGCCTCGGCATCGTCGCCATTGTGGCCTGGGTCCTTACAGCTGCCGCCAGTGCCGGGTTTCGGATGGACCTGCGTGAGAGAGCCGTCAGGGTAGGCGCTTGCAAGGCCGAGTTTTGTACGGAAGGTGCTCCAATCGCTGGTGCTGTAAACGTCGCTGTCTTCGACGACTACGATCGTCTGCCCCTGGCCCGAATAACCCGCCGCGAACAGCGGATTCAGATTGTAGATGGTGGCTAGGTCCGCGGGTACAACGAGATAATAGCCGTCACCAGCGGTGTAGTTGCTGCGCGGCTTGATCATCGGACGCGGCATGAAGTTGTTCAGCGACACGACGCCAACCACCGCCGGCGCCAGCGCGGCCGGAATCCGCGGGTCGCTCATGTTGGCGATGTGTTGCTCACCGTTCACCTCGAGATTGTGAACCTCGGTATGGAAGGCCTCGCGCACCTGGCCGGCCGTCCCCGAAAAGTCGATCAGCACCCCGCTGGGATAGACCAGGTTGACGGTAAAGCCGTGCGATTCGAGCCATCGCGTGATCGCCGCCAGGTCCTCCTGCGCCAGGCCGTAGCGCTCTCCAAACTGCTTTGCGGTGAGCCAGTGATGGAAATTCGGCGACTGTAGATCGCTCAACTGATCGATGTAACGTTCGAGCGCCTGTTCGCGTTCGGGCGAGCGCCGCAACTGGAGCCACAGATGCTCCAGCGGAAAGCTGTCGGCGACCGGGCCGCGATCGTTGGCCGCCGTCGCTTCGGGACGCGTATTGCCCGCGAGCGTGACCATTTCGGTCTCGCTTATCGTCTCCGTGATCAGAGCGCGGGGTTGCGATACCGCCCCCGCATTCGGCTGGTAACCTGCGATCGCGGCCACCACGATCGCGCAGCACAAGAACACACGAATGCGATCCGTTGAACGGACTTCTGATGATTTAATTCGACATCTCCCCAAAGCTCGGCGGTTTCAGAACAAACAGCATGCGGCAAATAATATGCCCTAATTTTTGGCGCAGCAAAACACTCCGCGGCACCCGCCAGCGCATTATCTTTTGCGTCATCCCGACCACCTGCCATTCCCTCTCACTCTGTCATCCCGAGCGGAGCCGAGGGACCCCGGATCTTTTTCCGTGCCGCGCGCCAGCGGCACTTCCTTGCCGAAAGCAGAAGTTGGCGCAGGCTTAGTGAAACGACGTGAGCGCCGCGAGAGGTCCAACGCCCGCCCGACTCGCTCCGCCCCGGCAATCTTTCTCCACTGGCGCGCGACGATTGACTAATTGACCGAAATGTACGGCCCTTTGGTTATATCAGTAACCCTAAGCAACGATCACAACATCCTTTCCCATTACTGGAAGGTATTCCTATTGCTCGTCGTGCTAATGTGAAGCTGTGCCGAATAGCAACTGACTACCTCAGTAGCAAGATGTAATTAATTCTCGACCATTCGGCGCTAAAGCCGGCTTGTGGCGATCAGCCAAGCGCGCTCATACCGTGAGGTAGCTATTCAGGAATCTGGAGGTAAGGCAAATGCGTTATGGAATCGCGTGGCTATTGGGAGTTCCGGTATCGGTCCTCGTAGTATGGTTCGTGCTCAGTCATGTACTTTGAAACCGATAGCGGGAGGTAATCATCTTCGAGGCCGGTGGTGCCGTGGATATCTCTTATACCGGCGAGGCTTCTGTTCCCAAGGAACAGCAGCCCGCCGCTCACTGATAAGCAGCAGTTGTAGGTGGGATCTCCTTGATCGCACCTACAAACCTCTCGGAGGCTCGCGCCACTCAGATGGTCGAGAAAGGCAAGCTATCTAAATCGGAAAAAAAGAAGATTGACGCCAAAGCAAACAAAATCCTTGGCGATACGTAATTCTCAACGCCTGCGGCCTCTCGTTCCGCACCGTCTTATCGATCAAGTCTGTGGGAACTACGGTAACGACAGAATAGTCTGACGCCAAGCGCTAAGTCTTTTTCTTGAGCAACCCTACTTCAGACGCCAAGCTCGCGCCCGTTTCCTAGCCCGTTGGCCTACGGAAATCAACGATCACCAGCTTTGTCCCGCCGCTCACCGACACATCCCATCGTTCTGAAGCTGCGTCCCAGCCGGGCACGAAGTGGTGGTCGTCGTCGTGGTCTGTGGGGGAGTTTCGAAACTGAAGCAGCCCGCCAGCAACGTCGCCGCGAGAATCAACACAACAAGCTTTTCAATCATGATCGTCTTACCCTGTCCGCAATAGTCCGCCACCCGTCGGTCAATGGTCAAGCGGTTCATAGTGTTGGTCGCTCGAAATGGTGACAGGTGGAACAATACTTACGTGCATTTTTCAGTGCAGAAGCAGTCCTCGGCAACAGTTTGGTCTCCGGGGAACAGCCCCCTACACGGCGAGAAGAAGTCGCGCAGCAAAGGATCTCAGCTAACCTGCGCGGACTCCACGCCGCTCGATGGCAACACCGCGGGCGCGGGCGTCGTCACGAATGCGATCGCACCGGTCAGACCGCCCACCATCGTCGCCGCAAACCACAACAGCCCCAGCGCGATCGCGTCCTCTTTTCGCATCCCGGCCATCCCGAACAGCACCAGGTAGGCCGACTCGCGAATCCCCAATCCATTCAACGTCAGCGGCAGACTCGCAAACACGTTCACAATCGGAACGCAAAGGATAAACAAAGAGAGCGGCATTGCCAGGCCAAGGCCGGCCGCCAGAATGTACTGGCACACCGCCAGATCGAGTTGCAGCACGATCGACAATGCGATCGCCGGAATAAGCGCCGCGGGATTATGCAGATACGGCGCGACCAGGCCGCCCGCGCGGCGGACAGATCGCGGCATCAGATGAATCAGGCGCGCGACCAGCGGCGAGGCAAGAAATCCCGCCATCGCGATCGCACCGACCACGACCGTCGGCGTGATGACCGAGCGCGGGAGCGGCGCGAAGTTCAGGAACATCGCCGCGATCGCCGCCAGCCAGAACAAGCTGATCAATCCCACCCCGCGATCCGCCACTACCGACGCGATCGCCTCGCCCATCCTGCCATGGCGCCGTCCGAGATAGACGGATCGCGCCGCATCGCCGCCGAGCAATCCCGGCACGAACAGATTGGTGAACATGCAAACGAATGTGTAGGCGAGAAACTCGTAATAGCGGCCGTGAACTTTCAGAAGAGCGGCCAGAATTTGCCATCGATACGCCGACAACGCCTGACCTGCGAGGTAGAGTGCGACGGCTGCGGCAAAGTAGGCCGGACGCTCACGGCTGAGGATTCTAAAAATCGGCCGCGCGTCGAAATGCCACAACAACACGGCAACCACCGCCACTCCCAACCCCGCCCGCATCGCAAACGCGCGATACGGATGCGCCGGGCGGGCGGCAGATGCAACCGCGAGCGTCGATGCGTCCTGCTCAGTTGAGGGTGATTGGTTCACGGCGCGAGATTCGTTCACGTCGGATAATTGCGCGCTTTCTTCCTTCGATTGCGATCACGTCGAAGTCGCCCAAGCGCTCCTTCATTCGCGCGAGATCGCCGGCGTCGAGCACGATCACGACACGGCCCGGCTGCTCCCATCGCCGAAACATCTGCTCGTCACTTTTCAGGAACCACTCGCGCGCGTCCGGGTCCAGGCGCGCGCCGAAGTCGAGTTCCGCGAGCCCGCCGACCAGGACGACGCGGCGGCGATTGTAGAACGATAGCGACTGAACGTAGCGATGGTAACAGATGATGGCGGCGTCGGGCGCCGTCTCGGCGATCGCGCGGCTGAGTCCGGCGTACGAACGCATCGGCTCCGTCTCCAGCCGGGCCCATCCGCCCGCAATCAACGCTAACGCGAGCGTGACGACGATCGCCCCGAGTCCCGCGGGATTGCGGCGCGCAACGAACATCGACGTCGTCACCGCGCCGCCCGCCATCAGGATCGCGCCGATCGCGTACATCGCCGGCCGCGCCGCCATCGCGTACGGAGTGCGAAGTTGCGGCGCCGCGATCGCCACGACGATCACGCCGGCGCCCAACAGCGCAAGCATCGGCCCGCTCTCGATGAGTATCCGGGAATCCGGCGGCCGAATCGCGGCGCGCGAGTCCGCGGCCGGCCAACCGCATGACACGAGTCCGTCGGCGATCAGCACGGCCAGGGGAGGGACGGCCGGCAGGATGTACGGGATCAGCTTCGCACTCGCGCACGAGAAAGCGACCACCGTGACGCCCGCCGCGACAAGGCAGAAGCTGCGCGCCGGGTTACGCGGGCGATCGCGCCAGGTGAGGAACGGCACGAGCAACGACCACGGCAGCAGTCCGACCGCGAGCACAGGAACGTAGAAGTAGAACGCTTCGCTATGGCTGTAGTCGGTCTCGAACGCGCGTCTGAGATGCTCGCCGACGAAGTAGAAGTCGAAGTACCCCGGCTCGCGGATGGTCATCGCGACAAACCACGGCGCCGCGATCAGAATCGTCAGCAGAAGACCCGGTATCGCGCGGAATTTCGCGATCGCGCCGCCCAGTTCACGATTCAATGTCAACCAAAGCAGCATCGAGAGAATTGGGATCGCTGCACCCACAGGCCCCTTGGTCATCACGGCCAGACCCATCGCCACGTATGCGATCCAGCACCATCGGCCGCCCTCATCCCGATGGAGATAAAACGAAAAGGTCGCGATCGTCACCAGCGTCGTGAGCATCATGTCGGTCGTGAGCACCTGGGCCATCAATGCGTACAGCGGAGTCGTGGCGAGAATGGCGGCGGCAAGAATCGCGTGGCGGCGCCCGAACGCGCGAAGCGCGAAGAGGTAGGTCGCGAGTATCCCGGCGATTGCGGACAGTGCGACGGGGAGCCGCGCGGCAAATTCCGAAACTCCGAAGATCCAGAAAGAGAGCATAGTCAGCCAGTAGAGCAGCGGCGGTTTTTCGACATAGACAACGTAGTTGAGATGCGGCACGAGCAGATTGCCGCTTTGCAGCATCTCGCGCGCAATCTCCGCGTAGCGCGCCTCGTCGGGCTCCCAGAGACCGAATGAACCGAGATGAAACAGGCAGACCGCAAGCGAGAGCGCGACGATTGCACCGAGGTCGTATGCGATCGGCGTCGGATGCCATCGCGGCGCCGGCGGTGGGGCGAATGCCGGCGAAGAGTTATCGTTGCGAGCGATCCCGGACACGAGGATTGAGTCTAACCTGCCGGGACGATGGCTAATAGCCGACGGCGCCGCCGCCCTTGCGCGGATCGAACGCGCCACGGAAATTTGCCGGTGCGATAGTGATCGCACCGACCGCTCCGAGCGCGGGCACGACCTTGAGTTGGTAGCCCATCTGCTCGAGCGCGCTGCGGGTCGCCGCCGGCATCGCTTCTTCAACGATTACGACATCGGGCGCCGCCTGCTCATGAATTCGCGGCTCCTCGACGGCGCTGGCGGGGTCAAGATGGAACGAGAGGATGTTGAGCGCGACCTGCAACACGCCGCTGACGATGGTAGGACCGCCGGACCCGCCGGTCGTCATGACGGGCAGACCGTTCCTGGTGACGATTATCGGCGTCATCGAGGACAGCGGCCGCTTGCCGGGCCTTACCTCATTGGCGCGCTCGCCTTCGAGGCGGTACGCGTTGGGCACGCCGGGCGCGACGGCGAAATCGTCCATCTCATCGTTGAGGATGAGGCCGAGCGCCGGCACGCTCATCTTGGCGCCGAACACGGTGTTGATGGTGGTGGTCAGCGCCACGACGTTGCCGTCCTTGTCCGCGACGAGCAGATTCGATGTGCCATGATCGTGCGCAGGCGCTGGCGGTGGCGGCGGTGACTTTCTGTGCAGCGCATGCTCGCGCAATTCCTGAATGTGGGCGGGGGTCAGCAGCCGCTCGATCTGGACGCTTACGAAAGATGGATCGGCGTATTGCTCCCGATCGATAAAACCCTGGCGCATCACTTCGATCAAACGCGCCAGGTACGGTGGCGAGTTGATGCCGAGGCCGGGCAGATGCCCTGATTCGAGCGCGCCGAGCATCTCGAGCACCACGCCGCCCGACGACGGCGGCGGCATCGCATAGACTTCGTAGCCCTCGTAGCGGCGGTGAATCGGGTCGCGCCAGACGGGACGATAGTTGGCGAGGTCGGCGGCGCCGATCAGTCCGCCGTGCGCCTTCATGAACGCAACGAGCGCGGTTGCGACTTCGCCGTGATAGAAATTCGCGACCGGATCGTCACCGAGGCTTCTGAGCGTCGCGGCGAGATTCTTTTCGACGATCGTGTCGCCGGCCTTGGGCGCGGAGCCGTCGAATTTCAGGAAAACCTGGCTCAGTCCGGGGTCGCTTTTGAGCTTCGTGGCGAGCCGTGCGATTTCGCCCGCCAGGTGCGGACTCGCGGCGAAACCGCCGTCGGCGAGTTTCTCCGCGGGCGCCGCGATTTGCTGAAACTTCATGGTGCCGAAGCGCTTGAGCGCGGCGTCGATGCCCGCGATCTCACCCGGCACGCCGACCGCCAGGACGCCATCGCGCGCCAAGTCCTCGTTGGGTTTGCCGTTGCGAAGGTACATGTCGGGACGGGCTTGAAGCGGCGCGGTTTCGCGATAATCGAGTGCGTAGAAAGCATGTGTCTTCGCGATGTAGATCAGCATGAAGCCGCCGCCGCCGATTCCGCACGCCGCCGGATTGGTGACGCCCACTGCCAACGCGGTAGCTACCGCGGAATCGACGGCGTTGCCGCCGTGTTTGAGTATCTCAACTCCGGCGCGTGCGGCGTCCTCGCTTTCCGACACGACCATTCCATGGACGCCGACCGCGGCGGCATCGGAAGCCGCCGCGGCGGCATAGCAGGGCGCCGCAACGAACATCGCGATCGCGAGTGCGAGCGAGACGGCCGTCGCGCGCGAGCAATCGGCCCAAAGTTGAATCCGGCGTGCCATCGGCATCACGGCTTTACTAACAGCCATCGCCGACGGATGAAAGTACGGTCGAACGGAATCGCGGCGGTTAGATTTCACGATTGGGAAGTGCTTTGATCGCTGGACGCGGCAGCCTAACAAAAGAGAACCGGAGGGAAAAATGGACTTCGCCGAAATCATCTACGACAAGAAGGATCGTGTGGCCACGGTAACGATGAACCGGCCCGAGAAGCTGAACGCGTGGACGCCAAAGATGGGTGCGGAGATGCGCACCGCGATGCTGGATGCCGAGCGCGATCCGGCGCGTCGGCGCGATAATCGTCACCGGTGCGGGACGCGCGTACTGCGCGGGCGCCGACATGGGCGCGCTGTCGAATATCGCCGCGGGAGCTGCGTCGGCGCGCGCGGCCGAGGCGCCCGATCAATGGCTGGGCGCGCAGCGCGCCGATTACCGCACCTCGTACTCGTGGCCGCTGGCGCTCAACACTCCGGTGATTGGCGCGATCAACGGCGCGTGCGTGGGGCTGGGCTTCACCACCTGTCTGTACCAGGACATCAGGATCGCGTCGGAGAACGCGCGGATGGGATTGATCTTCACGCAGCGCGGGCTTGCGATCGAGCACGGCAGCAGTTGGATGCTGCCGCGAATCGTCGGCTTGGCGCGGGCGATGGAGCTGGCGGTTACCGGCCGGCTGGTGGATGCGAACGAGGCGCTCGAGATCGGGTTGGTCAGTCGCGTCGTGCCGCAGGACAAGCTGATGGTGACGGCGCGCGAGATCGCGTCGGGGATCGCGAACAAATGCTCGCCGCTGGGGGTCGCGCAGGCGAAGAAGATGATCTACCAGCATCTGTTCACCGATCTCGCCACCGGCGTGCGCGACGATGACGCCTCGATGGAGATGATGACGCGTTCGGAAGACTTCAAAGAGGGCGTGAAGGCGTTTTTAGAGAAGCGCGCGCCGAAGTTCACCGGCAAGTAGCGAGGCGCGGGAACGCGCGGCGGCCTGATCCCGCGGCTACTTGTCGAGCGGATGCTTGAACTTGCGATCGGGATGACGAATCGTAAGCACCGGGCAGAACGACTTCTGCACGACGCGTTCGGCCACGCTGCCCATCAGGACGTGCGCCAATCCGGTGCGTCCGTGCGTGCCGAGCACGATCAAATCGGCGTTCTCGGTCTGGGCGGTGTGCAGAATTTCCAGGAACGGAGAACCGACCTTGAGCTGGACCTTGACCTTGAGTCCGCCCTCGCGCAGCTTGCCGGCAATTTTGTCGAGCTCCTTCTGCGCGAGCATCCGCTGCTCTTCGGCAATCCGGCCCATCGCGCCAACGTCCATCGCCGGGCCCAGTTCCGGTGTCATCATTACCGGCGCGAGCGGCTGATCGACATGCAGCAGCACGATCTCGGCCGAGAACTTGAGGGCAAGTTCCTGGGCGAAGGTAAGCGCGAGGCTCGAGTCTTCGGAGAAATCGGTCGCGGCGATAATTTTTGAAAAAGTTGCCACAACGGAAACATAACGCCGGGACGGCAATCGTGGCAAGGACCTCCGGGGCGCGGTTGCGGATGGAGCCCGGCGGGCGCGGACTCGACGGTACTTGTCTAACTCGCTTCGGGTATGCTTCTACAATCTGTGCCGCGTTCACGAAACGCTGCGCTGTACGCCAGCGATGGCGCTCGGAGTGACGGATCATATCTGGACGGTTGGCGAACTGATGCGGGCTGCGCTTGAACCTCAAGACGTGCCACCGCTGCCGGATCGGACACCGCAATCGACGCTCAGACCGGGATATACGCCGTTGAAACTGAGAGCGATTCCGGGCGGAAAGATGACTAAGCCGCGCTAACTGTGGGCACCCGGTCGGAGACAGTCGGATAACGGCAAGGGGCCGCCTGTGCTCGCTGGCGAAAATCGTAGATCAGGCCCTTGCATTACTCTGAGGAATTGTTATCTTAAAAGATAACAACCTGCTGGCTGGAGGGCAGACGGCAATGGTTAGACGATTGAAAATAGGGGGAGGACATGGAGCCTCTTCAATTGGTGGTCTGGGGAGAATTGGGAGCAGTTTACTATTTCGTTCGGCCAAGCAATAACCGCATTCCAGCTAAAGAATTTCTGGATCAATGCCAGGAGAGCGATAAGAAAAAATTCATCAAGGGTTCATTCGACCGTTTTACGAAAATGGGGGTCGACTACGAAATCCCAAATCGGTTTAAGCCTCTACACGATGACGCCAAGCCTCTTTGGGAATTTAAAGAACATGCGCCGCACATCTACGCTGCGCGGGAAATTTTTACCCTTGGCGAAGGAGACGCCAAGAAACAAATCGCCGTTGCAGTGTTGCTAAATGGTTGGAAGAAAGAAAAGAACGGCAAAGCTAGGGAGGAAACAGCCAGAATTGCGACGGCAATGACCTTGTACCGTGAATACCTAGGTACAGGAGGAAAGGAGAACAATGGAAAGTGGGAAGCGATGGGAACTGCCACCGAACGGGCTCGCCGAAGTCGATCTTGATGTGATCGTCGAATCGGCGCTCGCTGGCGCGCAGGCTACCATCCACAAGGCGATGAAGGAGAGCAAGGTACGCAATGCGGATCTTGCGGCACGGCTCGAACGACCGCGTTCGTTCATCTCCAAGATGCTGAGTGGTAGTCACAATTTGACCGTCAGGACGCTTGCTCGCGCAATGGCGGTTTGTGGCTACGAACTGACTTGGCAGTACCGGCCAATTCAGTGGGGGTGGGTCAAGGAACCCATGATCGAAAACCTCGGGCAGATCGAAACGGGGGCCGCTTCGGCGGCTCCCGTTTTCTCAGATTGCGGACTCCCACCGTGCATGGCTGGGGGAGCGAATGGCTGAGCGGGTACTAGATTTAGCTGCTGCCGCAAAGGTCGCGCGCCGGGTCCAACTCAGCGACGTGTACGTAGCTGCACTATCAGCGAAAAGGCACGATCACCCGGAATCCGCGATCACGCCGCAGCTCACCGATGTTTATGAAGTCAGCCGCGTCGAGGATAAACTTCAAGTTCTTTGCCGCCATCACCTACAGCGCGCAACCGAAGACAATCGCGCCACAGAAATTGACGTCTCCCTGCATCTCATCTACGACATCATCGGGACCGACCCGATCAACGAAAATGACCTTCCCGCCTTTGCGGACGCAAATGGCGCGTATCATTCTTGGCCGTTTGTTCGTGAAATTTACAATTCGATGACACTACGATTGGGACTTCCGGCCTTCGTGCTGCCGACGCTGCTTGTCGTCAGTCCGACACCGAAGCCGCCGCCCCCGCCTCCGGCCGCAGCGCCGGCCGAGGGCAGCGCAGGAGAAAAGGGAGACGAGACGAACACGTAAAACCAAACCGTGATAAACTTTTCAGAACGAGAAGACCCCTGGCGTGGGGCCAAGGGTCTAGTCGGCGCGAGATAAACGCTGGGCTGTTGGGCCAGCCCGGAGTCGCAACGTATTACAGACCGCCATCGTAGCGACTCAAGGCCAGTCTTGCAAGCCCCCACGTCGCGGCGTTCCGCGAGCGTCGCAGAGGGCTTTATCATGCCAGGACGTGATTGGCACAAGTACGATTTCAAGGTCGGAAACAAGATCAAACACAGTGGGATCACGACGGACCTTGACCGTCGCGAACGGGAACATCAACAGCGATGGCCCGAAGGCCACATCAAACAAGTTGGCCGCGCCACAACCGAAGATGCGGCCCGTGACTGGGAACAGAATAAGTGGAAGACGATCACTCCGCCTCGTAAATGAGCACTGGAGCTCGGCGGGCGCGGACTCGACCGACGCGGTCGCGCTGCATTACAATTTGCCTGAAATCGTGGGAAACTGAGACTCTATGGCTACCAGCCGCGGATTCGGGATTGCAGAGTTCGAACGCGCCTTCGACGAGTTCTTCGACGAAATGCTGATCGACCGATGGAAATGCGGGACGCCGGCCCTTGAGTTCGAACGCGGCCAGGTCATCGACCATCGCGATCGTTACGAAGTGCGAGTCGCGGCAGCCGGCGTCGATCCCGCGAAGATCCAGGCCGAAGTCTCGGGCCAGCGGCTGGCGGTTCGCGTGCCGGACAAACTCGGCGGGACGCTCGAGAGTTCATTTGCGTTCTCCGACTCGATCGACGGCGAAGCCTCGACCGCGAAATGGTCCGAAGGCACGCTGGTTATCACTCTGCCGAAAAAGAAAGGCCGCCGAATCGCGCTCAAGGATTCGTAATCGCGCGCCGCGAATACCGCTACCAATATGGCTGACAAGGGCGACCTCATCGCTACCGACGCCAGCGCCGCGCTGATTCACGCACCGCCGCCCACGGAGCTTGACCCGTCCGAACTCAAGGGACCGGCGCCGCTCGATGCAGTCTCACTGGAGCGCGCCGCGTCCAGCGACGGCGACCTCGAGCTGTTCGGGCAGAGCCGCGCGCTTGACGCGATACGGCTCGCGATCGGAATCGACGCGGCCGGATACAACGTCTTCGTAAGCGGCCTGCGCTCGCGGCATGAGCGCGAATCGGTCCTGCGCCTGCTCAGCGAAAAAGCCGCGACGATGCCGACACCCGGCGATTGGGTGTACGTAAACAATTTTCGAAATCCCGAATCTCCGGTCGCCATCTACCTGCAGCCGGGCCAGGGGGTTGAGCTTCGCGCGCGGATGACGGAGTTGGTCGCCTTTGTGCTCGAGCAGTTGCCGAAAGCGTTTCGGCGCGAGGACTTCGATCAGGAGCGCGCGGCGCTGCGCGACAAGTACAACAAGCGCGCGCAGGAACTGTTCGGAAATCTCGAGACGCGCGCGCGCGAGCGCGGCTTCGCGATCCAGAGCGCGCCGACCGGGCAGGTGATATTCATCCCGCTGATCGACGGCAAGATGCCCGAGTCGCCCGAAGCGCTCGGCAAAGCGATGGCGGCTAAGACCGACGCCGAGCGCGAGCAACTGGCCAAGGTGCAGGGCGAGCTGCAGGACGAACTCGGCACGTTGATGCTCAGGCAGCAGGAAATGATGCGCGAGCTGATCGACGACATCCGCGCGATCGAGCGCGCGTTCGCCGCGCGGCTGATCACGCCGTCAATTGAAGAGTTAAAGCATCACTTTAACAATCCCGCGCTTGACGCCTACCTCAATCAAGTCGCGGAGCACATGCTCGGCAATCTCGATCGCTTCCGCGAAGCGCCGGCTGAGCAGGGTCCAAGGCCGGCGGCGGCAATCGAGGACGGCGCGCGATGGTTCGACTACCAGGTCAACGTGATGGTCGATAACTCGGCCACCCGCGGAGCGCCGGTGGTGCTCGAGGATGCGCCCACGTATCGCAACCTGTTCGGCACGATCGAGCGGTGGATCGATCCGCTGGGGCGGTCGGGGACCAACTTCACGCGGATCATAGGCGGATCATTTCTGAAATCGCACGGCGGTTTCCTGGTCTTCGATCTTGAGGATGCGGCGGTCGAGCCGGGGGTCTGGAAAACGCTCAAGCGCAGCCTCAAGTCGGGGCGCATGACGCTGGAGACTTTCGAGCCGCTGCCGTTTTTCTCGATGAGCGGACTGAAGCCCGAACCGATCGAGATTCACAACAAGGTCGTGGTGCTGGGCGGCGGGTACCTTTATAACCTGCTTTACTTTTACGAGGCGGACTTCGCGGACCTGTTCAAGGTCAAGGCCGAGATGCGGCCCTCGGTGGCGGCCGACGGCGCGGCGGCGGCGCATTATGCCGCGCGCGTGGGGACGCTGGCGCGCAGGGAGAATCTGCCGCCGTTCGAGGCGGGCGCACTGGCCAGGATCGTGGAATTCGGCATGCGGATGGCGGGGGACAGGTCGCGAGTGCTTGCGATGCTGGAACCGATAGACGATCTCGCGCGCGAGTCGGCGTACTTCGCGCGGATCGAACTGGCTCAGCGGGTCACCGGCGCGCACGTCGAGCGGGCGCTTGGCGAGCGGATGCTGCGGCTCAATTTTATCGAGGAGGAAATCCGCCGGCTGATCGGGGAAGGCACGCTCGTCGTTCATATTCGCGGCACCAGCGTTGGACAGATCAACGGGCTGGCCGTGCTGGACGTCGGCGGTTACAGTTTCGGGCGGCCGGCGCGCGTAACCGCGACCGTGGCGCTGGGACAAGCGGGCGTGATCAACATCGAGCGCGAGGCGCGGATGTCGGGATCGACGCACGACAAGGGAATCATGATCCTGAGCGGGTTTATCCGCGCGCGGTTCGGACAGCAGCATCCGATCGCGATGACGGCCAGCATCTGCTTCGAGCAATCGTACTCGGGAATCGACGGCGACAGCGCCAGTTCCACCGAGCTGTACGCGCTGCTGTCGGCGCTGTCGGGGATGCCGCTTCGGCAGGACCTGGCGGTGACGGGGTCGGTCGATCAATACGGCGCCGTGCAGGCGATTGGCGGCGTCAACGAGAAGGTCGAGGGCTTCTATCGCGTGTGCAAGGCGATCGGGCTGACCGGCACGCAGGGCGTGCTGGTGCCGCGCACCAACATCTCGAACCTCATGCTCGATCCGGAGACCACCGGCGCGATCGAGCGGGGCGAATTCCACATCTATGCGATCGATACGATCGATCGCGGAATCGAGGCCTTGACGGGGGTGCGCGCGGGAACGATCGACGAACCCGGAACGATCAACCATCTCGTCGATCAGCAGCTCAAGCGCATGGCTGATATCCTGCGCGCTCGCCCGCTGGGCGAAACTCGCGTGGTGCAGGAGCCGGCGCCGAACCCATGCGCGCCCCAACCGCCCGCGCCGCCGGAACCTCCGCGCTAGAATGGGCGCATCGCATTCCTTGCGGGTGAGAAGGAGACATCGCGGATGACGATAGATCTCCGACTCGACTCCGCAGAGGTCGCGCTGCTCACCGATCTCTACGAGCTTACAGTCAGCGCGGCGTTCTTCGAGCACGGATTCAATGATACCGCGTCGTTCGAAGTCGCGATGCGCCGGATGCCGCCGGGCCGCGGATTCATGGTCGCAGCCGGCGTCGAACGGCTGGCCGAGGCGCTGGAGGAATATCGTTTCGACGCCGCCGCGATCGAGCATCTCGAGTCGCTGCAACTTTTCAAGCCGGAGTTTCTCGAATTTCTTTCGAAACTCCGCTTCACCGGTTCGATCCGGGCGATTCCCGAAGGCACGATTTATTTCGCCGGCGAACCGATCATGGAGATCCGCGCGCCGCTGATCGAAGGCCAGCTGATCGAGACGCTGGCGCTCAACCAACTCGGATTCGCCTCGATCGTCGCGACCAAGGCCGCGCGATGCTTCGCCGTCGCGGGCGGCAGGCGGTTGGTGGACTTCGGTCCGCGGCGCGCGCAGGGCGCGGATGCGGCTCTTATCGCGGCGCGCTCGAGCTACCTGTCGGGCTTTCACGGCACCGCCAACGTGCTCGCGGGCAAGCGCTACGGAATTCCTGTTTTCGGCACGATGAGCCACAGCTTCGTGATGGCGCACGATCACGAGCGCGACGCGTTCAGCGATTTTGTTTCGAGCTTCCCGACCCTCAGCACGCTGCTCGTTGACACCTACGATACGGTGCATGGCGTCGAGAATGCGGCCGCGGTCGGCGCGAAATTTCGCGAGGCGGGCGTGAAAATCCAGGGCGTGCGGTTGGACAGCGGCGACCTCCACGAACTCAGCCGCAAGACGCGGCGGATTCTCGATCAGGCCGGCTTCGGCGATATCGCAATCGTCGCCAGCGGCAACCTCGACGAATACCGAATCGCGGAACTGGTCGACGCGGGTGCGCCGATCGATGCGTTCGGGGTCGGCACCGCGCTTGCGGTCAGCGACGACGCGCCGGCGGGTGACTTCACCTACAAGCTCGTCGATTACAAGGATCGCGGCCGGCTCAAGACCTCGGCCGGAAAAATTTCAACGCCGGGCCGCAAGCAGTTGTTCCGCGCTTATGCGCCGAGCAGATCCTTCTTTGCGGACTTGATCGGAATTGTGGACGAGGGTGCGACCACCGTGGCGCGCGAGTTTAAGCCGATTCCGGCGAAAACGGTTCAGCTGATGGAGACGGTTTTTGACAATGGCCGCCGGATCATGCCCCGTCCGACACTGGCCGAAGCGCGCGAGCGCCTGATGAACGGACTGACGGCGCTCGATGCCCGCTACAAGACGATCCGGCGGCCGGCGGAGTTTCCGGTGCGACAGACTGCGGCGCTCGGCGCGCTGGTGATCAGCGAAAAACTGCGCGCGCAGAAACGCCAGGATTAGATCGCAGCTCTGCTACGGATTCGACGGTCCCAAACCTGACAACACGCCGGCAACAAACGGCATCGTCCGCTCCGGCGGCGGTGAATCGCGCAGGCTGTGCGCGGCGGCGGCCAGATGGGCGGAATCGAAGGTCACGAGCAACGGCTTGATGAGGTCCAGGCGAGGACGGGAATCGGGCGTCCATCGCGTCGGCGCGGGATAATCGATCTCGGAGGCGATTGCCCGGTAGCGCTCTATCAGCGGTCTCACGCCCTCGTACGAGCCAACGATGATGATGCCGACCTGGCCGCCGGGCGCCGATGCGATTTGCCAGTCGATATAGGCGTCGGGCGTCGCATCGATCCGCCAGTCGCGCGGAATGAGGTCGAGTCGTTTGAGTTCACGTGCGGAAAGCTTCGAGAGATCGTGTCCTTCGGCGAGATACTTTCCGGCTGCCTCGAGGATCGTATCGAATCGCAGCGCGTTGGCGCGCGCTTCGAGCTGCGCGGCCGGGAGTTTGGCGTACGCGGGAAACGAATCGCGCGGGATTTTGTAAATCCACACGCCGTTTTCGTTCAGCGCCGCGACTCCGAGCGACGCGAGGGTCCGCTGCCAGATCGGAAAATTTGCTTCCTTCGGGTCCGCGATTACGGCCCGCACGCCGAAGCGGGCGATGTAGGCCTTCAGCTGATCGGCAGGCTCGGGCAGATCGATACTGCCGTAAAAGTAGTTGGCCACCGGCATTCGACGGAATTCGAACGGCGAGATTCCGGTGTATCCGCCGGCCATCCGGAAGTACATGTCGCTCTGCATTTGCCAGTACATGCTGTTGCCCCTCTGCCCCCACGGCAACGGCAAAATGATCTCGCGCGGTTCAAGTTCATTTGCGTATGTTCGGTCCGTAAAGAATGCGTGGGATGTCGAGCCTGCTGACCCAGAACGACGCATGCGGATTCGGCGCGATTGACGCCAGGATTGCGGCGGCCGCCACGCATTTCGTCAGCCGACGCGCGGTCGACGTGGCGAACCACATCGCCGCCATTATTGCCACGATCAGAAACGCGTACATCATGAAGCGCACCGGCAGAATATTTTCGATAAGCGGAAGGTGTTGGAAGACTGCCCAGGGCATCGGAAACCCCTGCACTCCAGCGATGTGCAGAGTCGGGCCGATGGCGGCCATGATGATCGCAAGAAACAAGATTGTGAGAAACTTGCCGGCCGGCGTCGGCCAGAAGCGGCGCCGGAATATCTCGACGAGCACGATCAACACGACGCCAAGATAGTCGCCATTCTCCATGATGGTGCCTGCGAAGCGGCCCGAGATCGCGGTTGCAAAATCGGCGCAGCCCCACAAGATGGTTTGTCGCGGCACGAGGAATCCAATCAAATCCGCGCAATACCTGCTCGGCGGCCAGAATGACCCGCTCGGATGCCCGAACGCGAGCATGTAATAAAAGTAAGGTGAGAGCACGGCTGTAGAAATCAAGTATGCGCCGATGATGGGAATGACCAGACTTCGGAGCCGGATGCGAACGTCGCTGTCGAAAAGCACAAACGCAAGCAACAGTGAGAATCCCCCGACCAGCGTGACCGTCGCGAAAAGCTCCGGGAAACAAAGGAACTGAATTGTGAGCAGCGCGGCGAGCAGAATCGCGGAACGTCGCGCCGATATCTCGCCATCGAGTTTTTTCAGCGTCACCAGCACGATAAGCGGCACCGGGAAGACCGCGACCAAATTAAGGTGGCTGAGTACTTCGCCAAGCATGTAGGACGAGAACCCAAAAATGTACCCGCCCAGGACCGACGGCCAGAACGCGCCGGTCACGCGCCGGCATAGCAGAAACGCGGAAAATGCCGCGAGCGGAGGCATCAGCATCGCGAAGATGTTGTAGGTTGCGGGTTCACCCACCGTGACTTGTAGAGGGATCGAGATCCAGGCGGGCAGCGGCACAAAGGCTGTCCACGCCAGGTTGATTCCGAGCGGCGCCCAGACGAAATCGGTGACGAACGGGTTGAGCCCGTGCGCGAGCGAAAACCGCCACCAGTTGAAGAACCACATCGTTTGCGGCGGATCGGTGTCGCGCCCGATGTAGAAGGTCGAAATATGCCCAATCAGTCCGCGTGCGAAAAATAGTTCGGAGAGAAAAAGGTACAGCAGCGCAGCGCTCCAGTTGCCGTGCCGATAAATTGCCGTGCGTTCAACCGCGTTCGTTGCCACTTCGCGCCGCCCCGCCGAAAGAAGCTAGACGGATTGACCAGTGCCCGCAATCGAGCCTACGACGCATACAGTTGGACGAAAGCGGAGCGCTCAGTGGCCAGACCCCGCATCGTCGCGGCGGCGGTAAACGTCCAGATACTTGCCGGCGAATATTCGCTCGAACGACTTCATCGCGCGCTCGATTTCGGGTGCTTTGGGAATACCTTGCGACTCTGGAGCAATGTCATCAGAGACGCAGACGACGACAATGCTGGCGCCTGACAGCTGCTCGACTTGTCGCTGTATTTCCGCGGCCTTCATCAGGCCGGGGTCGAGGTAGAGCGCAACCGGTGAGGCGAACTCAGGAAACATGAGGCCTGCGCCACCTTTAGTCTCAAGAACGATCGCGCGACGTCCATGTGCGATAGCGCGGGCATTTCGCCACTCAGCGGCTTCGTCGGGAGGAGCCCATAGCCCCCCGGTCATCGGAGATGGCGAGCGTTCGCGCCAATACCTAGCGATGTACCAGCTGCGACCGGTCCAACTCGTCAGCCCGAGGATGCAAAGGATCAGCGCTAGCCTCCGATTCATCGGCGACAAATCGGCGGCGGCGGCAATACCGAGGACGAGAATGAAAGCATAGAAGATCCACGACCACCTGTTTCCAAAAAAGAAACAGACGAAAGCGAGATGTAGGATCGCACAGGTCCAGAGAATCTCGTCGCGGTGCGCGTCAATGGTGGTAGCGGCTATCTGCCGCTGCCAACGAATCCACGCCATCGTGCCGCATGCAACCAGGAAGATTGAACCCGCAATCCAGAAACCGGAAAAATCGATCAAATAGACAAACCATGATTCGTTGGGCGGATTCCAAAATTCTCGGCCTAAGCTGAAAAAACCGAAGTTCTGGTCATGATAGGTGTTCATTCCTTGGATTGGGAACAAGGTTCGAATCGCCGAAGCAGGGCTATAGAGCATCGCCAATATCACGATCAGCACTATCCCGGTAATAGCGGCGGGCGCAAATGCGCGCACAAAGCCGGAAATGCCAGCTCGCGACCGGCGAAGATCCATCGCGATGAGAATGACCAAGACCAAGCCGTACACGTAACTCATGCTGGGCTTGCAAAAGAGCCCAGCGCAGGCAAAAGCCAAAGCAGTGTTGCGATAGCCACGTGATTGCGAAGACAATGCAAGCGCCAACAACGCTGATTCCAGTATCTCGGCGAGGTTCGGATAGGTCACTTGCACCGCAGACCCGAGTCCGATGAAGAGCAGTGCGATACCAAAGGTGCGGAGTTGAAGCGAGGCAGCAATCTGCGCGAGAGCCCATACGACGACTAGTCCGCATGCGACCATGGATGCTTCATATGCTATCGGCGTCATGCCAAAGAGTGAGAACCAAATTTTCCCCGCTAATATCGGCAAGAGACCATAGGGGTCGCCGAAATCGAATCCGGGTCTCAGTCCGAGGGATACCAGGTGCTGGATCGTGAAGTTGGAGCCGATGTCGGAGAACGCGAACGAATCGAAATCCAAGCCGTAGGGAAGTCGGATGATGGTCAGGGCGATGAGCTCGGCTGCCAAGAGGACGAACAACCACGTCCGCAGCCGCCCGGAGGGCTCCACGAATCGATATCGCGCGCGATCCGACGAAGTCATCAGCGGGAATCCGGTCCGAGGAATGGCGTCGTCCGCTCTGGCGGCGGTGAATCGCGCAGGCTGTGCGCGGCGGCGGCCAGATGGGCGGAGTCGAAAGTCACGAGCAATAGCTTGATGAGGTCCAGGCGAGGACGCGAATCGGGCGTCCATCGCGTCGGCGCGGGATAATCGATTTCGGAGGCGATTGCCCGGTAGCGCTCTATCAGCGGTCTCACGCCCTCGTATGAGCCAACGATGATGATGCCGACTTGGCCGCCGGGCGCCGGTGCGATTTGCCAGTCGATATAGGCGCCGGGCACCGCATCGACCAGCCAGTCGCGCGGAATGAGGTCGAGTCGTTTGAGTTCACGTGCGGAAAGCTTCGAGAGATCGTGTCCGTCGGCGAGATACTTTCCGGCTGCCTCGAGGATCGTATCGAATCGCAACGCCTTGGCGCGCGCTTCGAGCTGCGCGCCCGAGAGTTTGGCGTACGCGGCGAACGAATCGCGCGGGATTTTGTAAATCCACACGCCGTTTTCGTTCAGCGCCGCGACTCCGAGCGACGCGAGGGTCTGCTGCCAGATCGGAAAATTTGCTTCCTTCGGGTCCGCGATTACGGCCCGCACGCCGAAGCGGGCGATGTAGGCCTTGAGTTGATCGGCAGCCTCGGGCAGATCAATACCGCCGTAAAAGTAGTTGACCACCGGCATTCGACCGAACTCGAACGGCAAGAATCTCGTCCATCCGCCGGCCATCCGGAAGTACATGTCGCTCTGCGCCTGCCAGTACATGCTTTTGCCCGTGTGCGGGAACGGCAATGGCAAAACGATCTCGCGCGGTTCAAGTTCATTTGCGTATGTTCGGTCGGTGAAGAACGCGGGGATGTCGAGCTTGCTGACCCAGAACGACGCATGCGGATTCGGCGCGATTGACGCCAGGATCGCGGCGGCCGCCACGCATTTCGTCAGCCGACGCGCGGTCGACGTGGCGAACCACATCGCAATCATCACGCCCAAGATCAGGAACGCGTACATCATGGAGCGCACCGGCAGCGCGATCGAGATCACCGGCAGCCGGCCGACAATCGCCCACGGCATCGGAAACGCCGGACGTCCCGCCACGCGCAGCGCGGGCCCCAACGAAGCGACGATAGTGAGTGCAAGTATCGCAATCAGGAACCTGCCCGCCGATGTGCGCCACGTGGCTCGCCGGTATGTCTCGAGCGCGATGAGCAGCGGGATTCCGATGTAAGCTGCGTTCTCGTAAATGTTCGCGCCAAACGTTCCTGTTATCGCCCGCGCGAATCCAAAGGTGCCAAGGAGATTCGTCTCAGTGGGAATGAGGAAATTCAGCAGGTCGCCGGAGAAATAGCCGGATGAAATCAGATCGTGAGGGAAGCCAAGCGCGAAGAGATAGTAGAGGTATGGCGAGACGACGATCATCCAGATCGCGTAAGCCGCAGCCAGAGGACCAATGAGGCCGAATAGTCTCGTCCGCGCTTCGCCGCCGAAAAAGACGATGGCGATCAACAGGGTGAATCCGCCGAAGACGGTCATGGTCGCGAAGAGTTCGATCCCGCAGAGAAATTGCACTATCAGGAGCGCCGCAATCTCGAGCGTGAAACGACGCGCTGAAATCTCACCGTCGAGGCGGCGAAGCCCCGCCAACGCCGCGAGCGGAACCGGAAAGGCAAATATCAAATTCAAATGGCCCCCCAGCATCTGACCCAACATGTACGGCGAGAAGCCGAAGATGTAACCGCCGAGGATTGACGGCCAGAAGGCGCGGGTGACGCGACGGCATAGCAGAAATGCCGAAAGCGTGGCGAGCGGGAGCGCGACGAGACAGAGGATGTTGTAAGCTGCAGTTTCGCCGAACCAGCGCCCGATCGGAATAGCGATCCATGCCGGAAGCGGTATGAACGCCGACCATGCGAGATTGAATCCAAGCGGCGCCCACAACAAGTCAGTCAAAAAAGGGTTGACACGATGATCAAGCGCGTACCGCCACCATCGCATGAACCACATGTATATGGGAGGGTCGGCTTCGCGCCCGATGTAAGCGGTCGTCAGATGGTCTGCGAGACCGCGCCCAAAGAGAAGAATTGAGAACGCGAGAAAGAACACGAAGGCTGCGGTCCGCTCATATCGGCCGTAGTGGCTATTGACGTGAACCATTATGTCAGGAGGGGCGTGAAGCTATGCGCGATGACTCGCAGCTGCGATCGCGCCTGCGGCGCCCAGTGCGGCGGCGGCGTCGAGGATGCATTGCTCGGTCGTCGGCCAATCGATGCACGGGTCGGTGACCGAGACGCCGTACTTGAGCTTGGTGCGATCCGAGCTGGGCGGTTGGTTGCCCGCTTCGATATTGCTCTCGAGCATCGCGCCCATGATCGCGCGGCTGCCGGCGCGCACCTGGTCAATCAGCGTCCGAAGCACCGCAGCCTGTTTGGTGAAGTCCTTGCTCGTCTGCGCATGGGAGCAATCCACCATCATGCGCGGCTCCAGCGCGGCGCTTGCGAGCATCCGGCGGCATTCCTCGATACTGGCGGCGTCATAGTTCGGCTTGCGTCCGCCGCGGAGCACAACGTGCGTATCGGGATTTCCCGAGGTGCGAATCACCGCCGAGATTCCGTCCTGGGTGATGCCGAGAAAAGAATGCGGGTGACGCGCCGATTGAATTGCGTTGATCGCAGCCTGCAGATTCCCTTCGGTCGTGTTCTTGAATCCGACCGGCATCGAGAGCCCGCTTGCCATCTCGCGATGGGTCTGCGACTCGGTCGTGCGCGCGCCGATCGCGGCCCACGCGACCAGGTCCGCGATATACTGCGGCGTGATCGGATCGAGCAGTTCGGTTCCCGCCGCGAGGCCGATCCGATTTATTTCGATCAACAGCCGGCGTGCGATGCGCAGTCCTTCACGCATATCGCAGCTGTCGTCCATGTGCGGATCGTTGATGAGTCCCTTCCATCCCACGGTCGTGCGCGGCTTTTCGAAGTACACGCGCATGATCACGTAGAGCCGATCCGCGGTGGCGTCCTTTAGCTTCGCCAGCCGCCGGGCATAATCCATCGCCGCGTCGGGGTCGTGTATCGAACATGGGCCGACTATGCACAGCATCCTGCGGTCCCGTCCCGCCAGGATTTCGCGAATCGTCTCGCGCGCCTCGACCACGGTCCGCGCAATTCCCTCGTCCACCGGCATCTCGCTCTTGAGCAGATTCGGCGCGATCAGCGGTTCGGTCGCGAGAACGTGGACGTCCTGAATTCGACGCATAGGTGGCCCTATTTTTATCCGAAAGGACGCGGCTAACAAAGCCGCTGCCTATTGGGCATAATACCGTCGGATCGAATCCCTGGACCTGACGCGGAATGTCGTGATGGAAGAGGGCGAACCGGAAGCGAACCCGCAAGGGCGGTGTAAAAGCGGCGAACAGCCGTCTGTCGGCCGGCCGCCGCGACTCCAGCGCGTCAGGCTCTGGCAGGCGATCGCGGGGATGTCTGTTGCGATCGCACTCGCGTCACTTATGGTGGTATTCGAACTCGCCGGCTCGCTCGCACGACGTACCAACTATGTGAATCGCCGCGTGGCGGCCCTGAATGCGACCGTCCGCGATCTACGCCGCCAGACGGCGGTCACGCAGCGCAAGCTCGGCTCCGAGCGCGAACGCGCCACCGTGGGCGAGGTGTTTGAGAAAATCCTCTTCGCGTCGGACCTTCGCACCATCAGACTGGCCGCTCCCGCCGAGAAGGATAAGGAAAAAGACAAATCGATC
>CAWCTG010000030.1:0-95000 GCA_963798375.1 Binataceae bacterium (SeqCode) | reverse complement strand
TCCTAAGGTAGCGAAATTCCTTGTCGGGTAAGTTCCGACCTGCACGAATGGCGTAACGACTTCCCAGCTGTCTCGACCACAAACACAGCGAAACTGCACTCTCGGTGAAGATACCGGGTACCCGCGGCAGGACGGAAAGACCCTGTGCACCTTTACTATAACTTTGCAGTGAATCTAGGGATTTCATGTGTAGGATAGGTGGGAGGCTTTGAAGTGTGGGCGCTAGCTCGCATGGAGCCAACCTTGAAATACCACCCTTGTGATTCTTGGCTTCTAACCATCACTCTTACCGGGTGTGGGACACTGCATGGTGGGTAGTTTGACTGGGGCGGTCGCCTCCCAAAATGTAACGGAGGCGCGCGAAGGTTCTCTCAGGCTGAGTGGAAACCAGCCGTTGAGTGTAATGGCATAAGAGAGCTTAACTGCGAGAGCGACGGCTCGAGCAGGTGCGAAAGCAGGTCATAGTGATCCGGTGGTCCCGTATGGAAGGGCCATCGCTAATCGGACAAAAGGTACGCCGGGGATAACAGGCTTATCTCCCCCAATAGTTCACATAGACGGGGAGGTTTGGCACCTCGATGTCGGCTCGTCACATCCTGGGGGTGGAGTAGCTCCCAAGGGTTCGGCTGTTCGCCGATTAAAGTGGCACGCGAGCTGGGTTCAGAACGTCGTGAGACAGTTCGGTCCCTATCCGCCGTGGGCGAAGGATACTTGAGGGGAGCTGTCCTTAGTACGAGAGGACCGGGACGGACGTACCTCTGGTGTACCGGTTGTGGCGCCAGCCGCATCGCCGGGTAGCCATGTACGGACGGGATAACCGCTGAAAGCATATAAGCGGGAAGCCCACCCCAAGATTAGGTATCCCGATCGTAAGATCCTAAAGGCCCCTTCTAGACCAGGAGGTCGATAGGCCAGAGGTGGAAGCGCCGTAAGGCGTGGAGCTGACTGGTACTAATTGGCCGTGAGGCTTGACCACTACCTATTTCAATTGAGCTAACCACTCAGTTGCTGTAGTCGCCGCATACTTGTCCGGGTTTCAATCGCTAACCGGACGGGACGGTAAAGGTCGAGTCACAGACGAGGTTCGAAAACCTCACTTGCAGACCCTACTTATTCAGATTGTCGGAGCTTGGGCCTTCGCCTAACGGCGACGGCCGTGAGTTTCCGGTCGCCATGGCGAAGGTGAAACACCCGTTCCCATCCCGAACACGGCAGTTAAGCCCTTCAGCGCCGATGGTACTGTGACCGAAGGCGTCACGGGAGAGTAGGACGCGGCCGGGGAATCTCATAGGGGCGGATGCACGATGCATCCGCCCCTTACTTTTTCGTGTTCCTGCACCTTGCCGCAGCGACGCGATAAGCGAACGCGTCGGCTATCGGCGCGGCCTGCCATGTGTGCCCGGTCCCCGAAGTCGCAGGCAGCGATATCTCCAGCGTTTTGCCCGGCGAGGCGTGAATTCGCGGCCATTGTGGGATTCGGTAACAGCGACCATGCCTGCGCTCGCGCCTCGGCGGCGGCTCGGCACCGCCGGCGGTATCAGGCGGATGAGGCCACACGACAAAAAAGGGCAGCCCGCGCGGTCTGCCCTATATAGGTCGGCAATTGAAAATAAATCAGTGCTTGGTCTCGATGCGCCTGCCGTAAGTTACCTCACCCTTGTCCACGCGCAGGCTGAAACCGCAATCGGGATTCGTACAAACCCACGCCTTGAAGAGAACCGAAGCGCCCTCCTGCCCATAGTCGGACAGTGGAATCAGCGCTCCATTGTTACATTTTTGGCACTTCGGCCACTCCATCATCCGCGCCTCCTTGCAGCCGACCCGAACCGCATCGTCGATTCCTGAAATTATCCGACCAACAAATCTAAAGCAACGTGCCGCGACGCGCCGATGGAGCCGTCCATGATCGCCCCGGAACCCGTACTCGACGAACGTGATACGGCGAGCAGATGGTTTCTACTTGAGCGCGCGCACGGAAAAGCCCCGATCGTTGCTGCATAACAGCGAGCGCTTGCCGTCCAGCACGGTCTCGAGCACAACTTCCCGGCCCCATAGCCGCTGCAGGTAGTTGAGACTTTTCTCGGCGTATTCAATATGCAGATCGCGGCCGTCGTGATAGTGCTTGACGTAGAGCGTGCGGTTCTGGCCGAAGTCGGCGTCCTCGACCTTCAGCACCGGTATCGAGTTGGTGCCGACGTTGTTGATCAACGTCGCCTTGACTTCGCGCCAACCCTCCTCGTCGGCCACCTTACTGACCACCAGCTCCTCGCCGCGCGCCTCGTATTCGAAAATATCCATCTCGCGCATGAGATCTTCGGTCAGATAGCGGCGGATAAACGACGCGTCACGCTCGACCTCGCGGACCTCGAAGATCTTTTCCGTGCCGGACTTCACCGGCGGCCCATCGCGCTTGATTTCCTCCGCAGTCGGATTTGTAAAGCGCCGGTAGATGTCTTCCCAAACCTTGAGTCCGAGATGATACGGGTTAATCTGGCCGGGAATCGGGCGGACGACCTGGTTGTGGTTCACGATGAATTCGAGATGGAGCCCCTGCTCCAGCTCGAGCGACTCCAAAATCTTCTTGTGCCAGTAGCTCGCCCATCCCTCGTTCATGATCTTCGTCTCCATCATGGAGATGAAGTACTTGGCTTCTTCATCCACGATGGTGAGCAAATCCTTTTCCCAGTCGGCGAGAAACGGGTTGTGATCGCGAATGAAGAGCAGCAGGTCTTCGTCCGGTTCGAGCGGGACCTTGTGGAAATCGGGCGCCTCGATCTGCTTGCGCGCGTGGATTTTCTGAAACGGATCGGGCTGTCCTTGCGCGGTGTCTTCGGCGCGAGCCATCTGTTCCAGTGGCGTGAGCTTTTTGATCGCAAGATTGCGCCGGCATTGCCACGACAGCGCGTGCGCCGCGTCCAGAATCCGCTCCACCTGCTCCACGCCAATCGACGGGTCCTCGACGTAGCGCCGCACGCGCATCGCAGCCGCTTTGAAAGCCTCGATAGTCAGCTCGGCGCGCGTCGATTTGAACGTGAAATTGTTCTTGAAGAAATCGTTGTGCCCGTACACGTGCGCGATCGTGAGCACCTGCAGCAGGATCGAGTTGTCGCGCATCAGGTAGGCGATCGCGGGATTGGAGTTGATAACCATCTCGTACGGCAGACCGCTGACGCCGTGATCGTAAAGCGTTTTGAGCTTCTCGTACGACTTGCCGTACGACCAATGCGGGTAATGCGACGGCATCCCGGAGTACGCCATGTACCCGAGCATCCCGGTGTGATCGCAAAGCTCGAACTCCTGCGGATAACAGTCGAGCCCGAACTCTGCAGACTTATCGCGAATCCGCCGGTCCCACTCGACGAGGTCGCTGAGATTCCACTTCGCGATGCGCGGCGATCCGGCCGCGTTCTGAGCGGCGCTCATGATTCCTTCACCCTGTCTTTGGCCAGGAAGGCTTTGAACGACGGCCAGATGTCTTCCTTGCGCTCGATCAGCACGGTGTGAAAGTTCGGCGCCTGAATTCGGCGGAACACGTTGAGCATCGAAGATTCGTAGTACCGCGACCCCAGCGGCTTAATCTCGCCGTAGCCGAACAAGTTGCAAATCCCGGCGAGTTCCTCCGCGTCCTTGAGCGCGGCGGGATTGTCGGAGTCGAAATTGTCGCCGTCCGAGCAATGGAACGCGTACAGGTTCCACAGCGACGGATGATATCGCGCGGCAATTATTTCCAGCGCCTTGGCGTAGCCGGATGAGATAAACGTGCCACCCGATTCGCCCTTGTGGAAGAACTCCTCCTCGGTGACCTCGCTGGCCTCCGTGTGATGCGCGATGAAAACGATTTCGACGTTGCGGTAGCGTGTCGAGATGAACTGGTAGAGCAGGAAGAAGAAGCTGCGCGCCAGGTACTTCTTCATCGTGTCCATCGAGCCCGACGTATCCATGATGCAGATTACGGCGGCGTTGGACTCCTCTTTGGTGTCGATCTCGACGTGCTTGTAGCGCAAGTCGTCCTGATGGAACGGGAAGCGGCGATGCACGCGCTGCAATGCGGCGCCGGTCGAAGCCGCAAGCGCCTCTTCGTCAAGCCGGCCTTCTTCGAGCGCGATTTCATCGAGCGCGCCTTCAACGTCGGTATCGAGTTCGCGGTCGGCCTTCGATTCTTGCAGCGCGCGCGCCACCGCGTCGTTGCGCTTGTCGGACGCGAGCATGCGCATCACGCGCTGCTTGGCGGTGCGCCGCTTGTCCAGCCTGATGCGGATGCCGACCTTGCGGTAGCCTTTGCGCCGCGAGGAGTAATCGGCCTGGATTTCGCGCAGCGCGCGCCGCTCGAGGTTGGGTAGTTCGAGATCCTCGAACATGATCTCGATCAATTCCTCAAGCGTGACGTCGGTCTCGTAGTAATCGACGCCCGGCCGGTCGCCGGCGCGTTCGTCGCCTTTGCCAGGACCGTCCTTGCCGGTTTTGCCCACCACTTGCCCGGGCCGCGAGTCGCCGTCCCCCTGCGACGCACCGGGAGCGTTGTCGCCGAAAACGAAGCGGTATTCCTTGATTCCGCGCAGCGGAACCTTGATCACGCGATCTTTGTCTTTGCCGATGATCGATTCTTCGGCGATGATGTCGGCGATATTTTCGCGGATCGATTCGCGAACTTTCTGGCGATGGCGCAGCCGGTCGCCGGCCGAGCGGTCGGAGCGTTCGGCGTCGGAGATCCGGTATTCGCGGAAGATAGTATCGCCGCCGCTCATCGTATGCTCATCCGGCTACCCACGCCTTCCTATATCTCCATGTCATTCTGAGCGAAGCGAAGAATCCTGATATTCCTCAGATTCAAGCTCAAATCCTCTAACGGTAGGGTTCGTTCCGTCAAAATTGTATTTCGCGCAGAATTACACAAGAAATCAGTCCTTCCACAGATTATTCGCTGCATACTTGAGCACGACGTCCACGCACGATTCGCAGTACCCGTTCTCGAGCAGGTTCTTCACCATCGAGCTGTACTTCTCGCCCTGTTCCTCGTCGCGGGTGCGCGCCTTGGTGATGATGCGTGAAATGTCGCGCACCGACGTCATCAGCTTTTTCTCGATCGCTTCCTTGAGCGGCTCGTAGCTCTTGTAGCTGATCTTTTCGCCGCGCCGCGACGTTGCCCACAGGTACGCGATCACTTCCTGGCGAAATCCGTCGGCCGCCGATCCGATGATCGCTATTTGCTCCTCGATCGACTTCAGGAAGCCCTCGTCGGGCGCCAGTTCTTCGTTGGTGTTGCGATCGCGCACGCGGGTCTTGTTGACGTACGCCTCGGCGTGATCGAGGTAGTTCTGGAACAGCGACTCCGCCTGCTCCTGATATGAATAGACGAACGCGCGCGTGATCTCCTTTTCGAGCAGGTCGAGATATTCCTTGTGCAGCGTGTCCTGCAGGAACTCCAGATACTGCTTGCGCGTGTCGTCGGGCAGGTCGCCCTCCTTGGTCATCGAGATCAGCGCCTCGCGCACGTTGATCGGATTGATGCAGTTGCCCATGACGTTGTCCGACAGCGCGTTGTCGAGCGCCTTCATGATGAACCGCGTCGAGATCCCCGACATTCCCTCGCGCTTGGTGTCTTCTTTCAGCTCCTGCACGTCGATCTTCTTGGTGCGTCCTTTCTCGACGACTTCCTCGCCGTTGTAGAGCCGCAGCTTGGTCATCAGGTCGCACTTCGCGGTCGGCTCCAGGCGCGACAAAATCGCGTACATCGAGGCGAGCTCGAGCGTGTGCGGCGCCACGTGCGCGCGGAAATCCGAGTTCCGGATGATCTTCTGGTAGATTTTCACCTCTTCGGACAGGCGCAGATTGTACGGCACTTTCACGACGACGATACGATCGAGGATCGCCTCGTTGGTGTGATCGGCCTTGAACTTCTGCCACTCGGCCTCGTTCGAATGCGCGACGATGCAGGTGTCGACGTACACCATTCCGTGCCGCCCGGGCGCCGGAATCACTTTCTCCTGCGTCGCCGTGATCATCGCGTGCAGGTACTCGGTCTCGTTCTTGAAGACCTCGATGAACTCGACGATTCCGCGGTTGCCGACGTTCAGCGCGCCGTTCAGTTCGAGCACGCGCGGGTCGCCCTCCGAGTATTGGTCGAGCTTCGAGATGTCTTCCGATCCGATCAGCACCGAAGTGTCCTGGTTATTCGGATCGACCGGCGGCACCACGCCGACTCCCACGCGGTTGCGCTTGGAGAAGTTGCGCGCGATGACCGGAAATTCCTCGTAGCGATTGTTGAACTCGGACTTGAGCCGATAGCGGCATACCGGGCACAGGTCGCCCTCGATGTGCACGCCAAGCATCTTCTCGAACTCGCGCCGCAGATGGCGCGGGACCAGATGCAGCGGCTCTTCGTTCATCGGGCATCCTTCGATCGCGAAGATGAATCCGATCTGCTCGAGCCCGCGCTGGATCCGCTCGACTAGCGAACTCTTGCCCGAACCTACCGGGCCCATCAGGTACAGAACCTGCCGGCTCTCTTCGCCCTTCAACGACGCGGAATGGAAGTAGCGGACGATCTGCGCGATCGTGCGCTCGATCCCGAAAAATTCCTCCGCGAAGAAATTGAACACCTTCAGCGGCTCATCCTTGTACAGCCGCTTGGTGCGCGGATCGTCGGTATCGTGCAACGAATGAAGGCCCGACGAAATGATCAAGTCGTAGATTCGCGCGTGCGCGAGCTTGGTTATGATCGGGTCGGCCTTCACGACCTCTAGATATGCGAGCAGCGTGCCGCGCCATTGCTTCGACTCGCGTGCCGCGCGGTCTTCTTTGATCACTCGCTCGAAGTTATTGAGATCCGCCATCGGCTATCTCCTTCGGGTTATGGAATGTTGTGCAGGAATACTGCCTGGGAAAGCGGGATACGGTCGGGCCGTACTATTTCTGGCGCCCATCCTGATTTCGAGTATAACGGAGCCATTGATCCGCAACAAGCAACACACCCGCAATGGCCGCTGGCGTGACGGATCGATTCTTCAGCAACTCGCGAAGAAGTACGGTCTTTTCTGAAATTAGGACACTACCCGCTGGTGGGCTGCAATCCGAATATGAAAAAGCAGGTTGTGCGCCCGAGGTTCCCGGCTCTCCTTTTACAGAGCCTAATATGCCTCGGTTGTTCGACGCAGCCTGCTTCCTGACCGTCGTCTAACACATAAGCCCGCCGATAGATACTCGACAAAATTGGGCCGATCTCACACCGCGTTGGTGTCAACAGGTGTGCACGATTTAATTTGCGCCTTATTGAAATAACCGCTCGGAGACCGGGACCGTGTCGCCCAGCACGATGCGCCCGCGGTCGTTTCTCACCATTGCTGCGAACACAGTGTCGTCGTGCGCGAACGACAACCACCACCGCTTCTCCGCCGCGAGCCCGAGGTAGTGCGCTTTCTGTTCCATCGTGCGGAGCACGTCCAGATCGTACGCCTGGTTCCACGGACCGCGGATGTGCGAGCGCGTCGGCACTATATCTGCCAGGTGCATGAAGCATTCGCCTCCGTTGCTGACCAGCACCGCCTGATGGTCCCGCGTATGGCCGCCGGTGACGACGGCGCGCACGCCCGCGACGATGTCGGTATCGCCATCGATCGCTTCGAGCATCGATCGCACCGGCGCGAGAACCTCCGCGGCGTGGCGATACGCGGCGTGAAGTCGTTCGTTGCGCGGATTGCCGGCGATTTCGAGTTCGCCTTTCTGCACGAAGATTCGCGCGCGTGGAAACGCAGCTTCCAGCGCGCCGGAATCCCGCCGGCCCACGATTCCTCCGCAATGATCGAAATGCAGATGCGACACGATCAGATGCGTGACGTCGCCCGCCTCCATCCCGAGTGCGCGGAGATGCCCGGGGATCCATCCGTCGCCGTGATCGAAGATCTGACGCTCGACGGAACTCAGCCGGTTGCCGATTCCCGTATCGACCAGAATCGCGTCGGCCCCCTTCATGATCAGCGGACACGTCAGGTTCAGGCGGATACGGTTGTGCTCGTCAGGAGGATGGTTGTGTTTCCACAGCTCGCGCGGGACCACCCCGAACATGCATCCGCCGTCGTTGCGCCAGAAACCGTCGGCAGGGAATGCCACCTCGAACGCGCCGACTTTGATCTTCGGTGGTGTCTCAGCCATCTCGCGTCCTCAGCTTCCCAGCAACCACGTTCCCAGTATCAGCGCGATACCGCCCATCGCGACGATTGCGGCGTGCGCCTTCACCATTCGAGTCATCGCCCCCGCCGCCGCGTCGATACGCCCGCGCGCGATTACCGCTCTGACCGCCGCACCGACTCTCATCGACCACGTCATCGCGGCAAGCATCACGATAAACAGCGCAATCTTGATGGCGAGCACCGTTATGAATGTGGTCGAGAATGCGAAGCCCCGCAAAACTCCCGCCGCTATCAGGCTGATCACTCCCGTCGCGAGCAGCACCGCCGCGGCGACGAGGCCGAGCAGATCGATCTTTGGCGCCGCGTTCGCCACAAAATTGCGCTGCTCGGCGCTTCCCGGCCCGAGCGCGAGGCCCGCGATCGCGAAGCAGGCGCACGCGCCGATCCAAATCGCGCCGGCCGCCGCGTGCGTCCACAGAATCGCCGTTCCCAACAATTCGAACCTCTTTCCCCGTTGAATCGCAAAAAGACTAGCCCGCTCGCTCGCGCGATTACACCCCGCCCGGGCATTGGCGGGCGGCGTCGTTTTGGGCTAACTAGAATTTTTGGATCGATTACCTTTGAATCGGCGCGCCATCCGCGGAGGTGAACGTGACGCTCAATCCATACATCGAGGCATACCAGCTGCGCGAGCTTGTCCGCAAAAAGGAAGTCCGCCCGCGCGAGGTCGCGGAATTTTTTCTCGCGCGCGTCGAGCAGCTCAATCCCAGGCTCGGCGCATTCATGACCGTGACCGCCGATCGCGCCCTCGCGGACGCATCGCGGCTCGAAAAGATCAACGCTTCGGATGCTGCCATGCTGCCGCTGTTCGGCGTCGCGTATTCGCTCAAGGACCTGCTCTGGACCAGGGACATTCGCACCACCTTCGGCTCGAAGAACTACGAGAATTGGCACGCGCCCGCCGACGCGGAACTGGCCGTGCGGCTCGCCAACTCCGGTGGAATTCTGCTCGGCAAAACGACCACCCCCGAATTCGGCCTGCGTCCGACCACCGAGGGCGGTCTCTGTCCGCCCGCGCGGAATCCCTGGAACCTCGAACACACCGCCGGCGGCTCCAGCGGCGGTTCCGCCTCTGCCGTCGCGTCCGGACTGCATCCCGTGGCGCAGGGCAGCGACGGCGGTGGATCGATTCGCATACCGTCGGCATGCTGCGGCGTGGTCGGAATCAAACCGTCGCGTGGGCGAATCACGCGCGCGCCGCAGGAGGGCGAAGCATGGAGCGGACTTTCCACTACCGGCCCGATCGCGCGCACCGTCCGCGACGCGGCGTTGATGCTCGATGCGATGGCGGGGATGCTGCCCGGCGATCCGTACGCGGCGCGGCCGCCGTCGCGTCCATTCGTCGAGGAAGTTTCGGCGCATCCAAAAAAACTTCGGCTCGCCGTTATCAACCATAGCGCGCTCGGCCCGGTGGACGCTGAAACTCTCGGCGCGCTCGAGTTCGCATGCGGCGTGTTCCGCGAGATGGGGCATCGCGTCGAGCCGCTGACGCTCGATCCCGGCGCGCAGCTCGGCAAGTACGCGCGCGTGATCGTCACCGCGTCGGCTTCGACGCTCAACATCCCCAACTTGGACCTGCTCGATCCCCTGGTGCGCGGAAGTTACGAGTTGGGCGCCAAAATTTCCGCGGCCGACTACATCCGCGCGGTAACCGGGATGCACAATACGTCGCGCGAAATCATCCACGCGCTCATGCCCTACGACGCGCTGCTCAGCCCGACGCTCACCCGGCCCGCGGTGCGGCTAGGCACCTTGCCGTCGAATCCCGCCACCGCCGCCGATGAAATTTACGGATGGATCGCGTTCACCTTCCCGTTCAACTCGACCGGTCAGCCGGCCATCTCGCTCCCCAACGGATTCAACAAGGCGGGACTACCGCTGGCGATTCAACTTGTCGGCCGTCCCGGCGATGAAGCGGGCATAATCGCGCTGGCGGCCGAGTTCGAACGCGCCCGCCCCTGGCGGGACAAGCATCCTCCAATCTAGTTGTTCGTTGTTCGCGAATAGGCGGTTGGCATCATTGCATCGATGATGCGGGTGCGGGCTACGATCGCGCTCTGGTAAAAGCGAGGCGTAAGGGCGAGAATCCGCGGTAGCCAATCGAAAAACGGAGAAGAAATATGGAGACGATCAAGTTTGACGATATAGCGGCGCTCACGGCGAAGATCGGCAAGGAATTCGGTCCGTGGAGCGAGCCGATTCAAGTGACGCAGGAAAAAATCAATCAGTTCGCCGACGTGACCGGCGACCGCCAGTGGATTCATATCGACATCGAGCGGTGCAAGAAAGAGAGTCCATTCGGCGGACCGGTGGCGCACGGGTTTCTGACTCTGAGCCTGCTGCCGGCGTTCAAGAGCAAAGAGGATTACACGATCACGGGATTTCGCAACGTGGTAAATTACGGCGCGAACAAGCTGCGCTTCGTTGCGCCGGTGCCGGCGGGCGCCAGCGTCCACGCGCGCTCGCGGCTGATCGCGGTCGAGCCGCGGCCGCTGGGCACGATGTTCACGCGGGAGACGGAAATCCAGGTCGTCGGTCAGCAGAAGCCGGCGGTAGTGTACGAAGCACTGATGCTGTTCGTGAAGTAGAAGTTGCAGGCGGCGACGGAGAGCAGCGCATGGCGTATGAACAGATCATTTACGAGGTCGCGGACAATATCGCGACGATCACGCTCAACCGGCCGGAGAAGCTCAACGCATTCACCGACATCATGATGAACGAGATGATCGACGCGTTCGACAAGGCCGACGCGGACGACAACGTGCGCGCGATCATCGTGACAGGCGCCGGGCGCGCGTTCTGTGCGGGCGCGGACCTGTCGGCGCGCGCCGGCACGTTCAGCTCGACGCGCGAGGATCGTCCGAAACGGCGCTCGGCGATCAGAGCCGACGGCACTGTGGATTGGAGCAACGAGGCGATTCGCGATGGCGGCGGACGGCTGACGCTGCGCATCTTCGAGTGTCTGAAACCGGTGATCGCGGCGGTGAACGGAGCGGCGGTGGGCGTCGGCGTGACGATGCAACTCGCGATGGATGTGCGGCTGGCGTCGGAGAACGCGCGTTTCGGGTTCGTGTTCGCGCGGCGCGGGATCGTGCCGGAGGCGTGTTCGAGCTGGTTCCTGCCGAAGATTGTCGGCATCTCGCAGGCGCTGGAATGGACATTTACGGGGCGAGTTTTCGCGGCCGAGGAGGCGCTCGAAGGCGGGCTGGTCAAAAGGATCTATAAACCCGATCAACTTATTCCAGCGGCGCGCGCGCTCGCTCGCGAGATAGCGGACAACACGTCGCAAGTGTCGGTTGCATTGATTCGCCAGATGTTGTGGCGGATGGCCGGCGCGGACCATCCGATGGAAGCGCACAAGGTGGACAGCCGCGGAATCTTTGCGCGCGGCCCTTCGGCGGATGCGAAGGAGGGTGTCGCGTCATTTCTGGAGAAACGTCCGGCAAAATTTCCGGACAAGATTTCCAGCGACATGCCCGCGTACTTTCCGTGGTGGCAGGAGCGCAAGTACAGCTAAGGAGCCCCAGGTTTGCGGCGGATGACGACGCGGACTTCGCCGGGGTGCTCGATCTTGACGACGGCGCGCTGGCCGTCGAGGTCAAGCTCGGCGTTGCCGTTGCTGCCGGACACTTCAAGCACGCATCCGCGCGGGTACTGAATGCGCGGCACAAAGATCTCGGTTGAGCGGGCAGCGGAAGGATCGCATTCGAACATGAACTCGAAAGTGCCGCTGATACGATCGAATTTCATCGCGCGCGGAATACCCTGTGTCGCCCGCGCGTAAGGTCTAACGAAGCCGGCGAGCGCGCGGCCGCCGCTATTGATGTCCGCCGGATCGGTCTGCTGGTCGCGTGAGAAGATACTCAGATCCTCCTGATTCCACCCGTCGCCAATAGCCAGATCGTTGCTATTGGATGCAGTATAGTTCCATTGCGTACTATTGATGAGCAGAGTATCGAGAGCATTATACATCAGATCGAGCGCGATGATGTGAGCAGTCCATGGCGCATCGCTGCGATCGCCGGCGTGAAAGGCGCGGTAGGCGCCGGCGCCGTTCAAATCGAATGGAATTCCGCATTCGCCGATGAGGGTGGGCGCGCCGCCATTCATTGTCTCTGACATCCGGGCCATCTTGCCGAGCTGGCGTTCGTAGCGCGCCTGGATCTGTTCGGCGGCGGTCGCAATCTCGCCGGTCATCACGTCGAGGCTGAAATCCGGACTGAACGCCTTAATCGCGAGCGTGACCACGTCGTACCAATGGCCGGCGTTGACGGTGTTGGGCGGTGTGTCGGCCGGGAAACGCGGTGCGAAAAAGCCTGAGAGCGGATCGAGCTCGGCGAACAGGATCCAATCGGGATTAATCCGGCGAATATTTTGGGCGACGCGCGCGAAAAAGGGTCCCATGTAGTCTTCGATGAAGTTGACCTTGCGATCGCCGACGCGTTGGAAGAAGTCGTCGCGCAAAACGTCGAAACTGCCGTCGTTATTGAGCCGCCACGCGCCCGCATCCTCGAACGGATCGCTTCGATCGCCGGTCCAGATCGAGACGCATTTGGGATTGATTGTCCGATCTTGTTTGTGGACCACCGCTTTCGCTGCCGGATCGAACTCGAGCTCCGGTATCGAGCGTGTAACTCCATGCGACACCAGCAAGCCGTCGAGCGGCGACCACGCCAGACCCGGCATCGCACGGTCGGGGTTGGCATCGCTTGGCCCGAGATGGCGATAGGTGAGTGACTGTCCGATCCATCCGGGGGCCGGTTCATTGAGCGAGTCGAAGCCCATCACGTTGGACAAGTCGCGGATGCGGCGCGCGATCTCGCGCTGCGCTCCGAGGTAGTGCTCGAGCATGTAGTCCTGCACGTTGATGCCGTCGATAGTCAGTCCGGGGGCGAAATCGCGGCCGGCGAAAAACAAGGTCCACATGATGCCGTTGGCCGGACGACGCGCATTCTGCGGCCAGCTCATCGTCGGGTAGCGATCCTCCTGGCGGCCGCCGCGCGCATAGTCATATAGATGTTGCATTACGTGAGCGCATCCCGACTCGGCGAGCCGGCGATAGTCAATTCCAACTTTTTCGAATAGCCAGCAGGGCGCGCCGTCGCCACCGGTCATTCGGCTCCAGACATCCTGGTGAAAATCCACGAATACGTAGAAGCCGTAGTCACCGGCGAGCCGGCACAACTCGGCGAAGTAGTCGAGGTACGCGGCGTCGTAGTCGCGCGGGCCGCGATGCTCGACGGCTTCCCAGGTGGTCAGCAAGCGCAGGCAATTGAAGCCCCACGCGCGCAGGCGCGAGAAGTGTTCGCCGGCCTCGCTAATCGGAAACGGACGGCCGATGAACGAGACCTCGCGATGGCTGGAAAAGTCGGAGGGAAAATTGGTGCCTCCGTCGGGGTAGGGGACCTTGCAATCACCGCCCAGATTGACGCCGCGCAAAATGACGCGGCGCCCGTGTTCGTCGAGGAACCATCGTCCTTCGATGTGCAGCCGCGGCAAGCTAGTCTTCGGCATTCGATTCACTCCGTGGCGCGAGGTTGACGCAATGTCCGTCCGTCCGTCAAGCTGCACAAGCATATGGCCGCGAGTTGGCGAGAGAGCGAGATAATTCCGAGCCTGTTCGTCGGCGATCTTCAGGATGCGCTCGAGTTCGAGGGGACGATTATCAGCGTGCTTCCCGACGTGCCGGAAATCGAACCGCCGCAGGCGATCCACATGCCGTTTCTGGCAGATGGGGTCGGGTCGCTCGACAGGACGGCGGAGCTGATAGAGGAGGAACTCGCGCTGGGGCGTCGCGTGTTGGTCCATTGCGAGGAGGGATGCGAGCGCGCGCCGCTGGTGGTGGCATGGTTCCTGAAAACAAAGCGCGGCAAGACGCTTGACGAAGCATACGCGCTGCTAAAGAGCCAGCGGCCGATCATCGAAGACCGCCGGCGATGGCTGGGTATCCACAATCGATAGCTACCGTCTAAGTTGTCTGCGATGAATTGACTATTTGGCGACGACGGCTCACGCTGGCGGCGTACCGTTGAGTTAAGACTCATGGCCAATTTCCTCAACAGCGCGATCGAGTACTTAAAAACCGCGCTCAGACATGTAAGGTCGGCGTTTCACCCCTCGAGGCCATGGATTGCGCGCGCGCGGGAGTTGGGCCGTTCGCGCCGGGCGCGGAAAATCGGCGTGATCGTCGTCGCGGTCGTGCTGTTTCTGGGCCTCGCCGCTTACCTGGCGGTTCCGCCGGTGTTACGGCACGTGCTGACCGGCCCCGTCGCGGGCAGCATCCATCGCCAAGTGAGCGTGGGCAAAATCCGATTCAATCTTTATGCGCTGAGGCTCGACGTGGACCAGCTGCACGTCGGCGAGCGCGACAGTCCGCAACCGTTTGTCGATATCGGGCATCTGAGAGTGAAGGTTTCGTGGACGTCGATTTTCAGATTTGCGCCGGTAGTCGGCGAAGTCGTAGTCGAGCGGCCGGCGATACATATCGTTCGCGAGTCGCAGCAGCGCTTCAACTTTTCCGATCTGCTCGCAAGCGGGCAGCCGCCGGAAAAATCGAAACCAGCTGCGCCCAGCGCGCCGATGCGATTCGCGGTTTCGAATATTCAACTGCGCGATGGCGAAGTGACAATCGACGATCAGCTGCTCGGCAAGCAACACAAGATCGAGAAGATTCAGATCAACGTGCCGTTTGTCGCGAACCTGCCCTCCGACGTGGACGTGTCCGTCGAACCGCTGCTGCAAATGGTGATCGACGGCAGCCCGTTCCGGATTGCTGGCGTGGCCAAGCCGTTCGGGGCGACGCACGACTCGGTGGTTGACCTGAAACTGCATCGGCTCAACCTGCCGCTTTACGTCAGCTACGCGCCGATGAAACTGCCGGTTAAAATTCCGGATGGAACGTTGTCGGCGGACGTGTACGTGCATTTCGTGCAGGCGGAATCGCAACCGCTGATTCGCTTGAACGGAACGATAGCGCTGGATCAGCTCGACGTTCGCGACACGGCCGATGCGCCGATCGCCGCGCTCAAACACGCCGAGGTGAAACTGACCGACGTCGAGCCGCTGGGCGCCGTGTTCTATCTGCGATCTATCTGGATCGATGGATTGCTCGCGCATGTCAGGCTCAATCCCGACGGGACCAACAATCTCACGTCGATTGCGAGCGGCAACGCGGCGCCGGCGAGTCCTTCAGCGCAAGCGGCGCCGGCGGGCAACGTGACGCAGGCGGCGGCGCCTGTGGCGGGAAAATCCACGGCGAAATCGCCAACCGATTTTTCGTTGGACTCGTTCGATCTCACGAACAGCGCGGTGGAGGTCCAGGATAACAGCGGCGCGACGCCGGCGGCGGTGGCGGTGGATGCGCTCGAGGTCGGGCTTAAGAATTTTCGGACGGTAGGGGGAGTGCCCGCGTCCGTCACCGTCAACGGTAAGATTCGCAGCGGCGGCGCGATCGCGGTCAAAGGCGCGCTCGATCTGGCGGATTCGCAGGTTACGACGGACGTGTCGATCGATCAGATCGACTTGCCGGCGCTGCAGCCATTCGCTCAGTCGGTTCTTGCGGCCACGATCGCGTCGGGCAAGCTGAGTGCGAAGGCCAACCTACAGACTCATTTCGCGAGCGATCATTTCAACGTCCACGCGGAGCCGGCGACCGTCGCGATCGAAAATTTCGAGATGGATGTGCCGCGCGAACGCGAAAAACCTGTGCAGTGGAAAAGTCTGAGCGCCTCGATTGGACAGTTCGACCTGGCGGCGCATCAGGCGACGGTCACCGAAGTGCGCAGTGACGGGATGCATCTTTTCGTTCGCCGCGAGCGCGGCGGGAAATTGAGTCTCTCCTCGCTGATGCGCGGCGGCCCGGCGCCGCCGCCACGCAGCAAGCGTGCGACCGCGCGCGAAACGAGGCGAATGCCGCGCGAGACCGGCCGAATGCCTCGCAAACCGGTGCAGGCTGCGGCGCCGCCGTCGCAGAGTTGGCAATATCAGATCGCGTCGGTCGCGATGGAACAGACCGACGCCACCTTCGAGGACGACAATGCGCCGCAACCGGTCAAGGCGGCCGTGGCGCCGCTGAATCTGCATCTGAAAGATGTGTCGAGCGACTTCAGCAAGCCTTTTGCAGTCGATGTTGACGGCACGCTGAATCGCAAGGGCACTTTCAAAGTCACCGGCACCGCCGCGATCGCGCCGCTGAAGGCCGATCTGCGCGTCGCAACAAAGCGCCTGGACCTGGCATTTGCGGATCCGTACGTGAGCAGCAGGCTGAACGCGACGATCACGAGTGCGAACCTGACGATGGACGGCGCGGTTGGCCTTGAGCAGGCGCGCAACGATTTTCTGGTCAGCTATCGCGGCGACGCATCGCTTGGCAGCGTGCGGATGCTCGACAAGCTGACCAACGATCTGTTTTTCAGAATGAATGCGCTCAACGCGAACAAAATCGATTTCGCTCTCGGGAAGGGTCCGCCGAAGGTACACGTGGGAGCGCTTACGCTGTCGAATTTTTATTCGCGGGTCATTCTCAACAGCACCGGCAAGTTGAATCTGAAGGACATCACCGCGAGCCCGCAGGAAGCGCCTACGTCGCTTACGCGAGCCGCGGGAGCACCGGGCTCGAAGGGTGCGGTTCCAGTTGCGCCGACATCGACGCCGACTCCGGCTGCCGCGCCGAGTCCCATAGCCGCAACGGCTCCTGGAGCGGCTCCGGCGGCATCGCCGAGTCCTGCAAAGCCTTACGCGGGGCAGCCGATGAACGCCGACGTCGCGTTGGGCAAGATCACGCTCAAAGGCGGCAAAGTCGATTACACGGACAACTTCATCAAGCCCAACTACACGGCGAACCTGAGCGACATGGAGGGCAAGGTCGGGGCGTTCGGAACGAAATCGACATCGCCGGCAGACGTTTCACTCGATGGAAAAATCAACGGGAGCTCGCCGATCAACATCGATGGTTCCATAAACCCGCTCGCGCCGACCGCGTTCATCGACATCAAGGCTAAGGCGGACGGTATCGAACTGACGGGCCTGTCCCCGTACACGACCAAATACACAGGCTATCCGATCGTCAAAGGCACGCTGACGGTCGATGTTCATTATCTGCTGGACCAGGGAAAGCTGACGGCCGACAACCATATTTTCATCGATCAACTGACGTTCGGCGATCACGTGGCCAGCCCGGACGCGACGAATCTGCCGATTCGATTCGCTATCTCACTGCTCAAGAATTCGAAGGGACAAATCGACCTGCGAGTGCCCGTGTCGGGGTCGCTTTCCGATCCGCAATTCAGCATCGGCAGCGTCATCCTGAGCGCGTTCATGAACCTCCTCATCAAGGCCGTGACATCGCCATTCACGCTGATAGCGTCGGCGTTCGGTGGCAGCGGCGCGCAGCAAGATCTTGGCTATATAGAGTTTGCGCCGGGCTACGCGACGCTGACGCCGGATAGTCAGAAGAAACTGGATACGGTCGCGACGGCGCTGGCGGATCGAACTGCTTTGAAGCTGAATATTTCGGGGCGTGTCGATCCGCAATTCGACAAGGCCGGCTACCGCGAAGCCTCACTGGAGCACAGCATCGAGGCGCTCAGAAACAAAGACCAGGGAGAGAGCGCGGACGCGAATACCAAAGCCGCGCCGTTGTCGACGGCGGATTACAACAAATATCTGGCGCGAGTTTATAGCGCGGGGAAATTTAAGAAGCCGCGCGACGTCATCGGGTTTGCAAAGACGCAGCCGCCGAACGAAATGAAGAAGCTAATCCTCGCCAACACTCCGGTGAGCGATCAGGACCTGCAGCATCTTGCTGACGCGCGCGCAAATGCGGTGCGCGCCTATCTGAATACGAAACAAGTGGATGCGGCCCGGATGTTCGTGATTGCGCCGAAGCTGGACGCCAGCGGAATCAAGGATCAGGGCAAGACGACGCGCGTCGATCTATCGCTCGAGTGATCTGGTCCAGGCGATAGCTAGAGCGAGCCGAAGATCCGATCGGGGATCGCGTCCCAGACGCGGCGCTCCTGGTCGCGAGGCGCATCTTCGAGGTTGGTATTCTCGCCGAAGACCATCGTTGCCCGGCGCGCCTCGGTATAACCCGTCCAGGTACCGACACTCGCGCAGCCTGGATCGCCTGATCGTGCGAATGCCAGCCATGCGTCCTGCATCTGAACTGCCAGCTTTTCGGCGGCCGGGCCGGTGCCTGCGAATGCGGTCATCCCGGGCAAGTGATTGGTGCCGAAGACGAAGCCAAGCTCGAGTGCGTGGCAGCATCCGAGCGCACCGTGCATCGCGGGCGACGGCCACGTGAAGAGATAACTGAAAACGCGCGCATCGTGGCGTCCCTGAACTTGCGCGAGGCGCACGCCGGGGATGCGGAAAACTCGGTCAGTCTCGATTGCGGTGAACAGCTCGGCGGGCGTGACGGACTCGCCACGCGCGGCGCGAGCCTTTTCGTAAGCGCCGATGAGGGCATCGGCGGCAGGAGCGGTCAAGTGCCTGCTGATGCGCGCGCCCAGGCCGGCGCGGTCGAGCTTGTGCAACGAAGGATCCATCAAGGAAAACAATTTCCACTCCTCGAGGTTAGAACCGGCCATCACGGCCACGCCCGACGCCGAGCCATCTGCCACCATCTCGATCGCGGCGCGCGGCACGAAAGTACCGTCAGCTACCGGCTGATACGCCATCCCCAGTTCGGGATCGGGCGTTCTGCCGTCGTCGAGCAGAGTGCCGGTGAGCAATTGCGCAGGCGTCAACGCGCGGATTGCGCCGGCGTCGCCGGGGTGCACACCGAGCTTCGACAAGACCCTCTCGGCGGTGCGATTCGCGCGCGCGATCGGAGCACCGGTGTGGCTCGCTCCGCTTTGCGGTATGGCTTTGTGGAACAGCCCGCGCGCAGACGGCATCGCCAGGATAGTTCCGACGCTCATGCCGCCGGCTGATTCACCGAAGATGGTGACGTTGCCGGGGTCGCCGCCGAACTCGGCGATATTGTCGCGGACCCACCGGAGCGCCGCTACTTGATCGAGAATTCCTTCGCTGCCGGTCGCCGGAATCTTGCCGTTGGTCACGTCGGCCAGCCGGATAAAGCCCAGCGGGCCGAGGCGATAGTTGACGGTGACGACGACCACGTCGCCGCGCCGTGCGAGAACTGAACCGTCGTAAAGAGGCTGCGAGCCGGAGCCGATGCTGAAGGCGCCGCCGTGAATCCAGACCATCACGGGCCGGCGCTTGCCGTCGAGCGCGGGAGTCCAGACGTTGAGGTAGAGGCAATCCTCGGATTGTTCACCACCAACCACCATCGCGGATAGCGCGCTAAGCATCACCTGGTTCTGATGCGCCACCGCGCCAAAGCGACGCGCGTCGCGCACCCCCGTCCACGACTCGGGCTTCTCGGGCGCGAGCCATCGGCGCGCACCTACCGGGGGAGCCGCAAACGGCACTCCTTTGAAGACGAATAGTCCGCCCTGGTCGTCACCTTCGAGCTTGCCTTGATGGATCGATACAGTCGCGCTCATGTGGATGAACCTCGATGCGAGAGTTGCGGGGATTCTCGCAGAATTCCTGTGCAGCTCACAAACGCATCATAGCCTGTAGTGCACATTGGTCAGTTGCTCGGACACTTCCCAAAGCCGGGCGGCGGCCGCAGTGTCGCGAGCAGCCGCACTACAACCGACTTTGACCGGATGCCCCCACAGCTCGCCGATACCGTCAGGGCCGATGTAATCGCCGCCGTGGACGTCGGGCGCGACGGCCGCATACTCGGTAGGCAGCGCGCCCATCGCCGCGCTTTGCGCGAACAGGCTGTTGCCGACCGAGAAAAGAGATTCCATCATCGACGAGCCCTGCATCCGCGGTCCCGCCGCTTGCAGATTGGTCGCCGCATAGCCGGGATGACACGCGACGCTGAGCAGTTTTGCGCCGGCTGCGTCGGCTCGCCGCTGCAACTCGAAGGTGAACAACAGGTTGGCGAGCTTGCTCTGCGCGTATGCGAACCACTTGCGGTAGCCCTTCTGCCATTGCAGATCGTCGAAACGAATGCTGCCCATGCGATGGCCGCCGCTGCTGACGTTGACGACTCGCCCGCCTTCGGTGGCGAGCAACCGATCGAGCAGCAGGCCGGTCAGCGCGAAATGGCCCAGGTGATTGGTGCCGAATTGCATCTCGAAGCCGTCCGCCGTGGTGCGGTACGGAATCGCCATTACGCCGGCGTTGTTGCACAGCACATGCAGCGCGGGACGTCCCTGATGGAACGCGTCGGCGAAGCCGCGCACCGACGCGAGGCTCGAGAGGTCGAGTTCCATGACCTCGACCTTGGCGCCGGGCGACGATGCGGAGATCTGAGCGGCGGCGGTTCGAGCCTTCCCCAGGTCGCGGCAGGCTAGAATGACATCGGCTCGCTTGCGCGCGAACTCCAAAGCGGCTTCATAGCCGATGCCACTGTTGCCACCGGTTACGACAATCGTCTTGCCGGAAAGATCCGGCATGTCATCGGCGGTCCACGCTTTTTTGTCGGGCATAGTGGGCGTTCCTCCCGGTCGGCTGCACGAAGGCTATCACGGGATATGTCCTCGGTCACGATGGAGAAACATCGGCTCGCCACCCGCCAGCGCACTGCGCATAGGCAGCGGCGCAAAGGCGCGTTCACTATTTGAATGTGAAACCCGCCGTGGGTTTCACACTTCCTTGTGCAGGGGTGAGCAGGGCTGAGCCCTGCACCCAGTATTGAAGCTGCGCTCCGTTGTCGCGCGCGGGCCCTGCACCCAGTGAAAGGAGAATCGGCACCGCCGCGGGATGCGGGCGGAGTTTACCCTGAGCGAAGTCGAAGGGCCCTGTTAGAAGGGGTTAGCGGCAAAGTAGAGCGCACGATGGTCCTGGTTCTGCGCGCTCTCCTTCTGATTGTAGCCGGACTGTTGAAGTGATCATTTTGTGCAGTAGAAGTGATCATTTTCCAGAGACGCAGGCAGGCCAATCGCAAAAGACACAAACCTATCAGCACGGCTAATATATCCCCGCCTTTTTAGCGGCGCTTAAAAGGCTACCCGAGCGCCCTTCAAATGCCCGTTGAAGCCGGTTTTCAGGCGTCACGGCGCATGACCTTGCCGACCCACTGGCGCGAGCAGCCAAGCTGCCGCGCGATCTCCGCATGGGCAATATCCTGGGCGGCCAGCGCTCGAATCTCGCGCTCGAGCACGGAGCGGTTGCGGCCGCCGCGACGCTGAAGATTGGGAACCTCTATGTACTCGCCGCCGAATCGGCGCGACAGCGCCGCCGCAGCTTTCGCCCCGATCGCGCGTCCGATCGAGTGTCGCTCGGACGCGGCGAGCGGAACGTAGACTTTCCGACCGCCGAATGATTTGACGAGCATCGCCGCCGCCTGGTCGCCGATGGCTTCCCGGACGCTATCGATCATCCCCATCTTCGGACCCCGCGGTTTCGGGACTGCGGTCTTTAGAACTCGCGGCGCTCGCGATGCGTTTTTACGCGCTCGATTTCGTCGTAAATAGTGTTTGCCATCTCGCGCACTTGATTCTTCAGCTCCGGTGTTGCTGCCGCGCCGTTCCAATTCACCGTCAGGTTCAGAACGATAGGCGCTCCGCCGCCAGGGGCGCCCCGTGCCGCGCCCGCCATCGCCGGCGCGACCATCATCGGCGCGAGCGTCATCGGCGCGGCGATCGCGACCGCCGCGGCCGTGCGCCTGATTGCGTTCAACGCGGGGCCTGGCCGGATCGTGTCGGCGATCGTCTCGACGATTTGCAGCCGGTTCAGATAGCGCAGCGGACCTTCGCGCGCCGGCGAAAACGGTAGATAGGCGCGAACTTTCGTCATCACACTTTCGATCGCGTGGACTGGGTACATGACGCCGGCGGCGATCCCGGAGCCGATTGCCTTGACCAAGTTCACGCCGGCCGCATACATCTGCGAGCCCCAAGTTGCGACCGCAGCAACGACGAAAGCTATTGCGGTGCCGATCCCGGCGATCGGAAGGATGACTGCCGCGATCGCCGGCGCGAGGCTGGCAAGCGCCAGAAACCCACCTACCAGCGCGATCACGCCGCCGGCTACAATCGCGATTGCCGCTCCGACCGCGGCGAAAGTCACGGCGAACTTGACGATCTGCGGATGATGGTCCACGAAGGCGGCCATCCGCGAAATGATCGCCGTGAGCCCGGTCGCGACGCTCGTCATCGGGCCGAGCAGTTGATCGCCGATCTTTGATTTGAAAACGTCCCACGCCGCGGAGAGGCGGCCAGTCGCGACTTCCATCGTTGCCTGACGCTTCGCAAACGCGGCGGCGTTGGCGCCCTGCGAACTGTCCAGGTCAATCATCGTCGTGCGGTATTGCGCAGTCTTGTCGATCAGCAGCGCCACGCCGCGCATCGAGCGCTCCGTGAATCCAATCTGATGCAGCCAGAGCGATTCCTGCGCCGGCGCCATTCCGGCGGTGATGGAGCGTAGCCTCTCCATCGTCTTTTCCAGGTCTATGCCGCCTTGCGCGGTCAGGACGGTATAGCCCTTCAGCTTGCCGCCAGCCTGGAGTTTTGAAACGAGTTCTGAGAACGCCGTGCCAGCCTCGGCACCATGCAGCCCCGATTCGCTCAGTAGCGCGAGCGCCGCGGACATATCGTTGAATGCGATCCCGGCGGCCTTCGCGAGCGGCACCGAGTACTGCATCGCGTAATTGACTTCGTCGATCCCCTTGAACGCATATTGCGTCTGCAACTTCGCCATCGTGTCCGCGAAGCCGGCGATCTGCTTATTGGCGTCGCCGCCCTTCTGGCCGAAGTTCTGAAAGACCGTCGTAAGCAACCTGGTCGTCGGTTCGAGCTGCGCCTGCGCGTCCGCCAGTGACGCCGTCGTGCCGATCGTCAGCTTGGTCGCGACGTCCACCGCTGCCATCGCCTGGGCGTGGTCGAGCATGTTGGAACGCGCGATGTAATAAGCGTCCGCTTCCTGCTTGGCCGCGAGCCCGGACGCGATCGCCAGCTTCTCCGACATCGCCTGCGCCTGCGCGAGATGAACATGGCTCGCCGCGCCGTCGTTTATCGCCGTCGCGACGTGGCTCATCTCGGTCTGCATCTCGGCCGCCGCGGTGACGGTCGAGCGTATCGCAAGCGCCACTGCGCCGCCGGCCGCCACCATCGCGCCGCCGGCGATCGCGAGGTTGGTTCCCGCCTCGCGCCATCGCGCAGTGTTCTTTACCTGCGCATTGACCGACTCGATCCGGGTCTCGATGTTCTTGAGGATCGGACTGACGTAGTCAGTCGCGAGGAACTTGAACCCGAAAAGAAAATCGCGCGCCATCGTCGTCAAACCCCTTCGCGCTGATGCCAAGGCACGCGATCCGCGAGCTTTTGCAGCGATGCTTCGAGGCCGGAAAGATTTCGCGCGAACTTCTCGATTGAATCAATCGGCGCGCGGTTTGCCTTGTTAAAGCCGTGCGCCATACTGAACAGCCCGGCGCCGATGCGGCCGTCTTCGCTTGTCGGCACGGCAATTTCAGGAAGGCGCCGCGCGGTCGCGATCGCCGCCAGTAGGGGCTTCGCGAGTGCTTCCAATTCCTTGATCAGCTCGGCCGCCGCGCTCGGAACAACTTTCATCGGCTTATTACCTCAAATCGCAAAGGCGATGCGCGCCTGGTCTGGCAATTCAGCGCGCCTGGCGGATGAAATACGTTCCCGAATTGTGAGCGCGTCACGTGCCACAGCGAGACCTCGTAGCCTCTGCCGGGAACTCGCGAGGTCCGACAATCGGGGCAAACCTCTGCGTCGAACGAAAAAGTTCTCCCGCACTTTGGGCATAATGCGCGGCCCTTCATACCGGCGCCCTCGTCACCGCCGAACGGACTGCGGCGCGGGCCGGCAACGGCAGATCGGTCATCCGCCGTGCGCCGGCCGCGGCACCCAGGACGAGGGATCCCGTGCCGGCCCGCGGCCGCAAATGGTCGGAAATTGAAGTATCGCGCCGGTTCGCGGATGGGAAGGCAACAAAAGAGGAATTGGCGGCGGCGCGGGATGCGGCGTGGGCTGCGGACGAATGCGGCGGTGTCGTAGTGGCGGGTCATGGCTCGGCTCGCGTGATCGTGATTTCGGTCTGTCCCTCGAATTGGCAGTTCGACGCAAACTCGCGAGCGTCGTCTTCGTGGACGAAGCAGCCGAGCAAATCGCCCGCGTTGAAAACGAACCACTCGCACATACCGCCGAAGTCGCGCGAGGTCATGCGGTTATCGTGCTGAATTTCTGGGATGCTTTTCATCGTCGTTCATTCCTCCGTGGTCGTAGTGGCGGGTCATGAGAAGATACCGCCGCAGTGCTCGTGATCGTCCAGACCGCACTCGCGTCTAATACTGTTGGTGGTTTCATGGTTAGACCGTGAACTCCGCTTTACCAGACCTAGAGCGTTGCGGTCCTCGGCAGACCGCCGCAGCGCGCGTGAGTGAACGGGCACGCGCGCCGTTTCCGACCAATTTTATTAGCGTCTTCAACAAACAAACTTCGCCAGCGTCGAGGCTATGCAGCCAGACCGCGCCCGCGGCTGATTCTCGACACGTTCGCGTTATCGCGAGCGCAGCGCGAAAGCGCAGCGGACATCATCGCGCTGGCCCGCGCGAGATGCTCATGCGCGTCTTTTTCATCCGGGGCCGCGAGATAGCGATCGAGATGCTCGCGCCCGGCTTTGGCAATATCCGCGGCCGTCGCGTTATCATCGATTGCGTCGAACAGCCCGGTGTCGTCATCGTCGCTTTCGAGGCGCCCGCCAGGCCCCACTTGCGCCATCACCACATTGCGGCCGAGGAACCTGTTACGGTTGCGGGCGACCGCCGCGTCGAACTTGCCTGGATCGCGGCCAAATGTCAGAAGTCGTCTCTGGTCCGGTGTTAGTTCCATTTTGCTACCTCTTGCCTTTTTGGATTTTCGATACTCAGGCCGCGAGCGCCGTCATTTTCAGAGCCGGATCGTTAACGAGTCCCGCGCCGGTTAGATAAAGCACGCGGCCGGATTGCTTGTCTCGTGGAAGGTTGGGATCGTCCGGATCAAATTCGAACACCGGTGAGACAAAGCGGTATTCTCTCGCCGCGATGGTAGATGCGCCCTTGGGCGTCCAATCGACGCGCGCCAGCAGTTTGCCGCCAGCAATTTTGAGTGCGTGAATCCAGCCGGCGGCGCGCGAATCGTCGCGGGTATAAGTACCGTGGTCGTAATCGACCGGAAGACCTTTATTCAGGCCGTGGGCTTTCGTCGCCGCAATTATCGCCGGCCCATCGGCGTGAAACGGGCCGCGCCCGTCGGAAGCCGTGAACGTGCCCAGCGGCAGAATTTCGATCCACTCCGGCGCGCTTCCATCCTGCGGCAGCGCGACCGAACGGCCGCTGATCGAGCGCAACGCTATTCGGTTGTGGAGCTGCATCAGGCGAGCACACAGCGCAAAATCCGTCACCGCCGGCGCGTGTGACAACGCCGCCGCAAATTGGCCGCCAAGCCCGAGAAGTTTGTCGATCGTTCGGTCCGCTCCGCTGTCTTTCCTCACTGCAAACCCATCCACGGACAGTGCGGGCGTTTAGATTCGGTACACTTCAGCGAGCGCGATCGCGGCCGCACCGCCATTCGCGCCGCCGGTTATCAGGATAGTACCATCGGGCAAAAGTTCGGCCGCGCAGTTCGCGCGCGCGCTTGAAAGCCCATTTGCAGCCGGCGTGAACGTCCCAGCGATCGCCGGGCCGCCGAAGGGAAGCGTAAACACTTCGACGCTGGCTAGGAATCCGCCGCCCGTTGTTTGGCCGCCAATAATCAGCAGCGCGGAATTTGCGGTTGCAACCGCCGCCGCGCCATATCGCGGAGTATTCAGTTGCCCGGAAAGCATGGTCCAGGTTCCGGTCGCCGGATTGTAAAGCTCCGCGGTGGCGAGCACGTTCCCATCGGCGTCAAGACCGCCGCAGGCCAACATAAAACCGCCTGCGAACCGAGTCAGCGTGTGAAGCGTCCTGGGCGTGTTCATCGGGGCCGGTGTGCTGATGAGCCGCATAATTATCGCCCCGCCTGCGACGCGGGCCGGCACGCCGCGACGATCGCCCCTTTTGTCAGCTTGAGGCCGCTGCTGAACGTGACGCCTTCCTCATCGATAGAAGCGACCACATCGCCCCTCTTTGCGCCGAGCATCGGCGTCAAGAGCACGGTCTGCAAACATTGCCGGTCCTCGCTTGACCAGCCGAAATGACGAAAGGTCTCACCAGCGGGCATCAATGCCGGCCGCGGCGGCGTGGTCTGCGCCGCCCGGATGACGGCGCGCTCGAACTGGCCGCAGATCTGTTCCAAGCCGTGATAATCGCCGCGCTCGAGGAACTCCGGGGCTCTGCGGGCGAAGCCAACGATCTGGTTCGCTAGGTCGATTCGCCCTTCCTCGCTCGCGCATTCGATTAACGCAGCCCGCTCGATCGCGCGTTTCACCCGCGCTTGCGGGCTCGCGTTCATGATCGCTTCGATGGCCTCGCCCGCCGCGTTCACAATCCGCAGCTCGCCGGGCGTCATCTCCATCTTCAGCAATGCCAGAGCGTCGTTACCGCCGCCGCCGCCATCTTCGATTTTCATTTTCTCACCTTCCTTTTCGATCGCGGGCGTCGTGGTCGTGACTTATCGAGCACACTTTTCAATAGCCGCATCGCCGGATAGAGCGCGGCCGGGAATCCGTAGTGAATTGTTTTGGGCGTCCGCTCAAAAATCGCAACCACGCGCCGCGCCGCCGTTGCCAGCGAATCCCGCCGCGCGTTTTTTCTGGCCGAAGTCATCTCGTCGCAATCCCGCGATAACTGCAGAAGACCTTTAACAGGCTGATTGTCGTGGCGCCGGCCGCGATGATCGATTTGATGCGTTCCTCAGAGGGAACCGCGCGGGCCGCCGCGGCTACGACCAGATCGGGCGTATCCGATGAGAATACGGGCGCCGATAGGTCGTCCAAATCGCAGAGCCGCAAGAGCTGATTCCAGGCGAACATGATTTGCGCAGCAATCAGAAATGGATCGGCGCCGGCCCGATACCGAGCGTCCTTGTAATCGTCTGATCCGCCCGCGCAATCTTTCAGAGCCATCATCAAGCGCAACGCTTCCTCGGGCTTTGGAGAGGTAGAGTTTGCTGCGAGGTAGGCGAGAAGTTCGCGTAAGCGGTTCGTTTCTTCGAGCAGCGCGGCTTGCTGTTCTTCGAATGCGCCTGGAAGCATGTGCGACTCTTGAGTCAACAGGTTCTCGCGCTGCCCGGCGATAAGTCCGCGTCTAAGCTCGAAGCAAATAAACGCCCGGCGCGCGGCGTCCTCAATCGTTCCTTGAAATAAGGAAACCAGGTCGTAAAGTTCTCTCCTCGCGATCTGTTCCTAAAGTCCAGGTTTACTACTGGAAGCGAGCCGTAGTTTTGTCCTCTCTGTTTTTGTCGCGGGCATTATCGTCTCTCCGGTCGAGAATAAAGAGGCCGCCCCATGCGGCCGCTGTAGTTCCATCGTCATCCTTCCTCGATACCGCCGCCGTTGACGGGCGCGCCCCTCAGCGCCCGATAGACGCTGCCATCCGGCCGCCGAATCCAAATGCGGCCTGGGTTCACCGCCATGATGCGTTCGCCATCAACCATCACGGCGCGCATCCGCTCTCGGAAAACATCTTCGGGCCATCCTGCCCAGGCGGCGTTGCGCAGGCTGATTTCAATTTGAGTTTCGACGGTCGCCGCTGGCGGATTGTTGTACGATGCGCCGCATCGCCAGCAGCTTTCATCATCGAATAGCGCGAGTAGATCGCAGAGGCCAAAGAGAACGCTATCGTGCAACAACTCCCTATATGGACTATGCGCCGGCTCATCCTCGATCTTTTCGCTCAACCGGCCGATCTCCAGCGCTTTTGCGAGCCGGAGTTCTCGGCGCCCGTGCGAATCGGCACTCTTCACGGCGGCGAGCCATGCCGCGCGCGTTTCCAGGTATGCCGCGATTTCTTTTTCGAAGCGCACCTGGTCGGCCTTGATGGAGTGTCCTTCCAGCCAGCGCGTCAGATCGCCCGGCGAGACCGGGATCGCGAATGCGATGGCGCCTATGGTGATCCAATCAGGCAGAAGCATCGCGCGGATTTGCTCCCGCAGCTCGTCGGCATTTAATATGTTCTTCGCGCGTGGCATCGTACTATTCACGCTGCAACCCCTCGCCGCTTCGCGTGGCGACTCTTTGTTCCGTTATGAGAGTCAGCCACCTCAGCTTCCAGCTCTGCGGCAAACTGATCGAGCGCCCGGTTGAAAAGTGGGGAACCGCTGCCGACGCCGGCTGCCGCAAGCGCACGCGAACGAATTGCCAGACGCTCTGCGGCTCGGTATTCCTGTCGAAAGGTCGCAGTGTGTCGGTGCAGCCATGACTTCGAGATCGAGACCCCGTGCTGATCTCGCAGCAGCTCCGACAACTCCCGGTAGCGCGAGAAATTATGTGCTACCAAAAATTGCTCGATGACTTCTCGAATTGCAGTCGAAATGTTAAGCGGCGGCATCATCGTGTCTCATTCCCCATCGAGGGCGGCGCGGGCGTCCTCGAGATGCTTGAATTGCAGCGGCTCTTTCGCCGCCGATGCCGACAAACCCGCCAGGCGGATCGTCTTGGCGACGATGCGCAGCGCGCCGGCGCCCGTTGCCAGCCGTTTGAGGAAATCGCGCTCTTTGCGCCCGGTGATTTTCCACGCGTCGAGCATCGCGTCCACGTCGTCCTCCGAGGGCCGCGCGATCGACACGCGCATCCCGAAGCGCGACATGATCTGCGCGGTGCGCGCCGTGATTTTTTCAGCCGCGACTCTGGCCTGAAATGAATATGAACCGAGGAACGCGATGCCGATTTCGGTGGCGTCGTGAATCGAGCGGACTTCCTCGATCGCCGGCAGCCCGAGATGCTGCACTTCGTCGATAATCAGCAGCCCGTGCGTGCCGCGTACGCGCGAGCGAATCGCCTGCGCCATCGCGCGCGAGCCGCGGCCATATTCGGGGACCACGCGGAGCGCGTCGCAGATTTCGTTGAGCGCCATCGCGACCGCGGAGCAATCCGGCGCCATCGTGGCGATCCAACAATTCGGATTGCGGCGGGCGAACTCGCGCGCGGCGCAGGTCTTGCCGACGCCGGGGCCGCCGATGACCTGCGCCATGTCGCCGGCCTGCTGCGCGTATTCGAGCGCGGCGAGTATCCTGGCGGCGGCCGGACCTTCGAAGAACGGCGCCTCGTCGGGGAGCATCGTGGCGGTCAGCTTGCGGCGATCGCGCGACTGAAGCCATTTTTCGAGTTTGCGCTCGACCGCGGCGACGTTTCCTTTATATGTGCCGGCCAGGTACTGGCTGACGGCGCTGCCGCTCAGGCCGGATTCGCGGGCGACGAGCGTCTGCGACAAGGCGTCGCGTGCGATCGCCTCTTCGACGCGATCGCGCACCGCGATTGAAATTATTTTGGTCGCCTCTTGCATTTTGTTAATAACCGCCGCTCTGGCGGCGCTGGTTGCTTTGCTCGGTTGCGGCGGCGGCGAGACGCTTGAGCCTCGCGACGCTTTCGGTGTTGGCTTTCGGCAGCTCGCGCTCGACGCGCGGCGCGTCCGGGATGATGCGGGTGACGGCCGGCCGCGGCCGCGTCGGCGGTTGTGGCGGCGCGCCGTTCAAACGGCGGAACTCGGCGTCGGTGATGCGTGCCTCGGCCGCGGCATAATCGCGAGCCGCCTTGACGTGCGCGCGCACGGCGCGATTGTGGTCGCGCGCCGCATCGAGATCGTCGTATCCGACCGGCTCGATACATTCGGCCTCGCCGACGAACGCGCCGTCGAGCCGATAGACGCGGATGCCCTTCTGGATGTGCTGCGGGTCGAAACGCGCGACGACTTTCTGCCCGGCCAGCTCGGCGACCGCAGCGCTGGTGAAACGATTCCCGAACAGCTCGATCTCGCCGACCGGCTTTCGGACCGTCACCGGCTCGGTCTTGAGCAGGAACAGGAACTTCTGCGACGGCGCGAGCATCCGCGGGGCGCTTTGCTTCCACGATTCCATGAACGCCTGCTCGAAACTCAGAACGCCTCGGCATATCTCGGTCCGGCGATTGGGCTGGCGGTTGTGCAGCGCGATCTGCTGATCGACGAGCGCCTGGAACTCGGCGAGCGGGATCGCCTTGCTGCCGTAGTTTTCCGGCTTGTTGCCGGGCGAGTTGCCGGTGTACGCGCCGGCGCATAGCGGGTGACGCGCGATTTTCTCGGTGCAGATATCACCGAACGATCGCTCGATCGGTTTCGATTGGCCGTGGAAGGGCTTGACCGCGATCGGATGAATATCGAGGAAAGTCAGCACGCCCTTGAAATCCTCGAGCGCGTTGCGCCGGCGGAATCTGTACCGATGATCCATCCCGGCGGTCAGCTCCTTGGTCATCCAGGCGCGGCCGTTGTCGAGATAGACCTTGTCGAATACGCCGAACTTTTCGATCGCGTCGAAGTAGGTCATCCGGACGAGATCCCCGGACTCGGTCTTGCCCAGGCGCCAGGCGACGATCATCCGCGAATACAAATCCTGAATCGCGGCGAGAATCGGGCGGCCGACTTCGCCGTCGGGGAAGCGGACGAAGACATCAAAAATGTGGCCGTCGGCATTGCACGCCTGCATCGCGCGCAAGTGCGCGACGCTCCGCGTTTGGTGCGGATAACTCGCGGCAGCGGCGCGCGGCCCTTTGCGGAGCAACGTCCGCACCGCGTGAGGCTGCTTTTTCCATCGGCGCATCAGCGTGACAAGATGCGGCATGGAAAGCTTTTCCACCTCAGCGATCCCGGCGACGCGACGATATGACGCCATAGCTGCGGGCTCTTCCTGGCGGCCATAATCGGCGTAGAACCAGGCCCAGATTCGCTCATCGTAATCCGGATCGCGCGGCGCGCCGTGATTACGCGGGAGCAGCGCGGCGGGATAATCGGCGCGGTCAAAAGCACGGCAGTTTTCTGACCATCTACGCACGGTCGGGATCGGAATGTTTCGCTCGCCGGCGACGTGCCTGTAAGCCTCAGTCCAGTTCGTCGCCTCCGCGCGATCCGCGACGGCGCGCGCCACTTCCGCCTGCTTCGTCGCCTCGCGCTTTTTATTATCCGGCGCGTTTTCGAATGCGGCCCAAAGCGCGCGCACTTCTAAGTTCTGAGCAGTATCAATCGGCGCCGCGGGCACAACCTCGTCCGGAAGCGGTGTCGGCGCGGCGCCGGAAAACAGCGGCGCGACGTTCGCCCGCTGCGCGGGCGTTACCAGCGGCACGATACTCTCGTCGTACCCATTCGCGCCGCCACGCCCAGGCATTTTGCGTTGTGGCAAGCCGGCCGCGGCTGCTAACTGATTGACGCGGCGCGTCGTAACGCCAAGCACGGCGGCGATCTTCACGACGCTGACGATCATCGCGCTGCCGCCTTTCGCCGCGCCCGCTCTCGGCGACGCAAATATCTTGACGGCCAGATCGTTTCGGGTAAGAGCCCGATCGCGGCAGCGATGATAGCTTCGGCCTTCGGCCAGTTTTGCCGAAGCGCATCGGACAGCGTGCCCGGTTGAAAGCCATGTGCGCGAGAAAGAGCGCGTAAGGTGATGCCGCGATTCCACAAACCGGCGACCACGTCGGCGGGAGGCCAATCGCTTCTCGTTGACGATGCTGCGGCTTTCGTGGTTCGCTTGCTTCGCGACATGTCGGGAATTAGTTTTCCACAATCCTAGATTTTGTGCAACGGCGTTCGCAGCATACTGGAAATGAAACGAAGGGTACGCAGACAACCGAAATCAGCGATCGCCGACGAGGCCGACGTTCGCCAGGCATCCTTTGCGGACCGACTTAGGATTCTGGTCGGGCGCTCTGGAAGCGTTCTAGCGCTAGCTCAGGCCGCTGAAGTGTCGGACAGCTCGGTCCATCTATGGCTCGGCGGTTCCGAACCGAGCCGAGAAAAGTTGGTCAGGTTGGCCGACGCCGCCGGCGTCACGGTCGATTGGCTGGCGGCCGGCCGCGGTCCAATGCGCGCCGATCTTCTTCCCGAAGGATACGCCCTGGTTCGCCGCTACAAGGGTGAGAGCGGAGTCGAGTACCACGGCGTCGATTTCCTCGCGCTGAAAAAAGATTGGATTCAATCGCTGCCAGGATCGCCGATCGCGGATGCACTTTTTCTGATGGAAGCTGATGGCGATGCAATGGCGCCGTACATTCAAAGTGGCGATCTCATTTTAATCAACACAAGCGATCGCGATCTCCGCGACGGTGTATGGGCGCTCATGGCACCTATCGCCGGCTTGACCGAAATCTCATTATCAGGCATCCCACGGATTTTGCTTCGCCGGATTCGCGCCGAAGGCGGCGGAAACTTCCGGCTGTTTTGTGACAACAAAGATTTTGAATCACTGCCTGGTCAGACGGTCCGCTCTGCGAAGCGCAAGGGCGTGGTCGGCGGTGACCTGGTTGCGATCGTGTCTGACGAAAAGAGAATATTCGGCGTCATCGGGCGCGTGATTTGGAAAGGCAGCACGGTGCCATGAGCCGAAATGCTCCTCGGTTGCAGTCGTAAGCCCTGCTAATTTGTCAGGATGCGCCAACGGCCCGAGCAACCGGGCCATTCAGCGCCGAAAATCGTTCCCAATGATTTCCAGCGTCGCATCTCCGGAATAAGCGAAATCAAACGCTCTCCCCCGCTTCAAGACTATCTAAGTGATTGATATTATTAACGAAACTGACGACGCTGGAACTATCGGACAGCCGTTGTGATCATATTTCCAGCGTCGCTTCCAGCGTCGCCCAATGCAGCGCGCGTAGGCATCTATAACCACGGCAGCCGGACACCGAGATGATCATTTTCCGGCGACGCTGGAAGTCGTATTCCTTGGCGCTCGACGGCGCTTCGAAGGCTTCATAAATAGCCCGCAACCCCGCGCCCCGCCGCGCTTATTTCCGGGGCGCCATCCGCCCACGTCCGGACTGGTCCGCACTAGTCCGGCCAAATTGCCCGGCACACTTATGATCAGATCGCGCGCTCACGCACACTGATTCCCTCGCCCGTTTGTCGGGAGAGGGTTAGGGTGAGGGACATTTGCGCGGCGCGATTGCATGACGCGCCGCCCTTAAAGGCACGTTCACTTGAGCAGGGGTAGCCCCTGCCCGTGGTGACGGCAGCGCAGTATTAAGCTGTTGACACGGGGCGCGCCCGCCAACGGCGGGCGGCCTTAACACTGGGTGCAGGGCTCAGCCCTGCTAAAAAGGGAAATCCCGCTCAATTAAGTCTGCGCACCCTTTTCCAGGTTGTGGATCTCCCTAAGGTCAAAAACCTTTCCGCAGCCTGAGCAGGTAAAGGAGTCGCCGCTCGGGTATGGCTGGTAGCCCGGTTCCACGGGATCGCGAAACTTCAACACCGAGCCGCATTTGCATTTCAGCTCCATGGTGCGAACCTTTGTCTTCGCGACCCGCCGGCCGCCGGTGCTCAGGTCTGTCCCCGGTGGCAGGGCGGCAAGCTGAATCGTCTCCTTGGTGCGCGTCACGTTCGCGAGCATCCATCCAACGACGATTCCCGCTACGAACGCTATGCCAAGCAGCGGACCCGAGACGGCTATGGATGACCCCACGCAGCATCCCTCCTGGGTGCTTGGATTCGTTTGACCATACTACGGCACTTCGCGCGATCCAACCGAGGGCATTGGCGCGACCGCCACCACGGCTGTTGGCGTTGTTGATCGCCTCGCCCAGCGTGCAGAACCCGTTGCCTGACTGGCCTGGTGGGTCGGTGGCGTTGTTAGCCGTGGTCGTATTACCGTTCGCGTGCAGCCCGGATTGGGTCGGGGCAAGACAAACAGGCGCGACCACGAAAATAACGGGCGAGGTATCTCGGACCCAGAACAACCGCCTCTTCCCTATTACCTTCTAACAGGGCCCTTCGACTTCGCTCAGGGTAAACTCCGCCCGCGTCCTTTCCTATCATCGGGTGCAGACCCTGTCCTGAGCGAAGCCGAAGGAGGTCACCCCTGCCCATGGAGGTGCGGAACCCACGGTGGGTTCCGCGTTCAATTACGTGAACGTGCTCTTAAGGCCGGCGAGCGCCGCGACGATGCGCCCGATCGCTCCGCCTATGAGCCGGTGCCGCTGAGGCTCACATTGTGCGGGCTTTGCAGGTCGGGGCTTGCCGTGACGCTGAGTCTCGCCGCGCGCGCGCCATCCGCGGCCGGCGTGAACGTCACGATATAGGTGCAGCTCCCCTTGGCCGCGAGTGTGCCGCTGCACGTCCCGCCCGTCACCGCAAAGTCGCCCGCGTTGGATCCCGTGATGCTGTTGCTCAGCGTCACTTCCATTGGCTGCGCATTATCCACCTTCACCGTCTTGCTCTTCGTCGCGCTCAACTTCACCTTGCCGTAAGCGATGTGGTGGGGCGATACCATCACGTCGGTCAATCCCGTCCCCGACACCGCCACGTGCTGCACGCCTCTGCCCGCGTTATCGTGGAACGTGAGCGTTGCTTTGCGCGCGCCCAATCCTGTGGGCGTGAAGCCGATCGGGGTCGTGCAACTCAGGCCTGGCGCCAGACCGCTCCCGCCCGACGGACAGGTCGAGGTTCCCGCAGTGAGCTCGCCGGGGTTGTTGGACGACACGCTGATCACGAACAGCGGCGCGTGGCCGGTGTTCTTGAGCGTCAGGCTCTTTGTGACCGTGATGCCGACCGGTTGGTCGCCGAATGCGAGCGAAGTATGCACCGACACTGAGGTGGTCGGCGTCGGTGTGGGCGTGGGAACTACTGTCGGCACGGCAGCCCCCGGCTGAAGGCCGATGTACATAGGTGCAGACAGTCCTGTTTGCGGACCGCTTATGGTCTGAATCGGCGCGACGTCGCCGTCGCTCCCGGCCGAATAGACAAACACGCTGGCGGCGTAATAGTCCGCCACATAAATGTTGCCGCTGGAATCCAGCGCAATGCCGTATGCCTCGAGCAGGCCGTCTTTGGCCCCATAGCCGGGGATCCTGGCGATTGGGGCGATGTCGCCGGTGCTCCCATAGACAAGCACGTCGGAGTACAAATAGTCGGTCACATAGATATTGCCGCTGGAATCCAGCGCGATACCCATTGGGTACGAGAGGTCGTCGTTTTCCCCATTGGCGGGGATGGTGGCGCTCGGGGCGACATCACCGTTGCTCCCGGCCGGATAGACAAGCACGCCGTTTGGGTCAGCCACATACATGTCGCTGCTGGAATCCAGCGTAATGGCCATTGGGTAGCACATCGACGAGCTGCTGACGGTGGCGCTAGGGGAGGCGTTGCCGGTGCTCCCAGCCGGGTAAACGAACACCTTGGCGTGGCCATCGCATGAACTGCTACCGGGGTCCGTTACATAGATGTTGTCGCTGGAATCCACCGCGATGCCCAAGGGCGTGCTCAGGCCGGTGCTGCCCCCGCTGATGATGGCGCTAGGGGTGGCATCGCCGTTGCTGCCGGCCGGATAGACAACCACGCTGGGAGGGCTGTCATTCGCCACGTAGATGTTACCACTGGAATCCTGCGCAACGCCCTGTGGGGAGTTCAGGCCGGTGATGGTGGCGTTCGGGGCGTTGTCGCCGGTGCTCGCGGCGGGATAAGCCGTCACGGCGTTAGTGTTCCCGTCCGTAACATAAAGCAGCGGGATCGGCGTCGGAGTGGGGTCTGCTCGGCTCGAAGAACTATGAAGCCCGACGAGCACAAACGCGACCGCGGCCAGCAGCGCGATCACGCCGATCCGTGCTTTTCCCGAGGACTTGTTCATTTGCTTTTCCCCATGTTTAAGGGGAACCAGCCAGCACGACCTAAACGAATCTAACAATTTATTGTCTGAAATTGAGCAATAATTATACCCATGCCTTAGTTTACTCTACGCTGACCTGCGCTGGTGTCCAGTTGTCCTAAGGAGTGCCGCACAGGTCGGCGATCGCGCCGATCGATACATTGGCAACTCATCTATGTCCGATGGATGCAGGGTCGGCAGCACAAAGCGCCACGCCAACATCGCCGCTTGGCAGCCGCGAGCCGCGGCAACGGCGGGCGGCCTTAACACTGGGTGCAGGGCTCAGCCCTGCTCACCCCTGCAACCCACGGTGGGGTTTCACATTCAACTAAGTGAACGTGCCTTCAAGGGCGCAAAGCGCCGCGACCTGCGACATATCCACGCACTGTTCCAGCACGTCGGCAATTCGATCGAACGCCGTGCGGCGATTGGCGTCGGCATCATCCTGCGCGGCGAATTCGAGCGGGGCGAGTCCTTTCGAAGTCCGTATCTCGTCGAGGAAGTTTCGTCGAAAGCCCGCGGAATCGAACATTCCGTGAATCGAAGTGCCGATCACTCGTCCATCGTCTGATCGGACACCCTCCAATTCGTTCACCGCGCTGGAGTCCCGGTGCGTCAACCTGAACAGCGCCCGGGAAGCCGCGATGCCGGTCATGCGCCCGGAGTGAATCTCGTAGCCGGAAACGGGCAGGCTTGTCGTCAGATGAATTGCTCGGATTCGATCGGTGATTTTCTCGGCCTGAAAGGTGGTTTCCATTTCGAGCAATCCCAACCCGATCGTTTCAGGCGTGGCGCTCTCGACCCGGTCGGCGTCGATGACGCGCCGACCGAGCATCTGGTACCCTCCGCAGATTCCAAGCACCCATCCGCCCGTGCGACGGTGCCGGACGATGAAGTTCTCCCAGCCGGATGCGCGCAGCCATTTCAGATCGGCGACGGTGCTCTTGGTCCCCGGAATGATCAGAACGTCGAGGCGTGGCGCCATGCCTGGATCGCTCAAATAGTGAACGGCGACATCCGGTTCGTCCTCGAGCGCTTCGAAATCCGTATAGTTGGAGATGCTCGGCAGGTGTATCACTCCGATAGTCATTGGCTTGTCGCCGCGACGCATCGCGATCCCGTCCAGCATGGCGGCATCCTCTTGCGGTAGTCCCAGGCCCTGCTGCCAGGGGATCACTCCGATTACCGGGATGCCGGTGCGCTGCTCGAGAAAGCGAAGGCCGGGTTCCAACAGCTTTTGATCGCCGCGGAACTTGTTAATCAGCACTCCCTTGACGCGACGCCGTTCCTTGGGCGCGAGGAGCTCGATCGTGCCGACGATCGAGGCAAAGACTCCGCCCTTGTCGATGTCCGCGACCAACAGGACGGGTGCGTCGGCCAATTCGGCGATTTCCCAGTTGACGATGTCGCGATGCCGCAGATTGATCTCCGCCGCACTGCCCGCGCCTTCGATAACGATCAGCTCAAAATCCCGCGCCAGATTGTTATAGCTACTGACTATCTCAGGCCATGCCTCAGTACGATACCGCTCATAGTCATTTACCCCCATCTGAAACCGCGCCCGGCCCCGAATCACTACTTGGCAAAGCATGCCGGATCCCGTTTTCAACAGCACCGGATTCATGTCGGGGCTCGGTTCGAGCCCGCACGCCTGGGCCTGCACGGCCTGCGCGCGTCCGATCTCGCCGCCACCGGGGCAAACCGCCGCGTTGTTCGACATGTTTTGCGATTTGAACGGCGCTACGCGGACGCCGGCGCGCGCGAATACACGGCACAGCGCGGTGACAACCACGCTCTTGCCGACGTCCGACGCCGTGCCCATTACCATCAAGCTCCTGGCGCTCAAAACCCGATTCCTTTTAAGCGACGCTCACGGAAGCCATAGCATCCGCAATGCTATACACTGTTTCAATACAGGTCCGGTTCAACAAGGAGCGGAATAAAATGCAAATGGGAATGGTCGGGCTCGGCCGAATGGGCGCCAACATGGTTCGGCGCCTGCTGCGCGGCGGTCACGAATGCGTCGTGTTTGATGTGAGCGCCGCTGCGGTCAAGGAATTGGCAAAGGACGGCGCCATTGGCGCGTCGTCGCTCGACGACTTCGCCGCCAAGCTAAAGCAGCCGCGCGTGGCGTGGATGATGGTGCCGGCGGCGGTCGTCGAGCAGACGGTGGACGACCTGTCGCGCCGATTCCAGCGCGGCGACATCATCGTTGACGGCGGCAATTCGTATTACATCGACGACATCCGGCGCGCCGAATCCCTCCAGGCGAAAGGGATTCACTATGTCGATTCAGGCACCAGCGGTGGCGTCTGGGGACTCGAGCGTGGCTTTTGCCAGATGATCGGCGGCGAGCCGCAAGTCGTGAAGCATCTCGATTCGATTTTTGCCACGCTCGCGCCGTCGATCGATTCCGCCCCGCGCACTCCGGGCCGCGAAAAAGTGAAAGGCAGCACCGCGGAGCACGGCTATCTGCATTGCGGACCGAACGGCGCGGGTCACTTCGTGAAAATGGTTCACAACGGAATCGAGTACGGGATCATGGCGGCGTATGCGGAAGGGATGAACATTCTGCGCAACGCCAACGTAGGGAAGCAGACGCACGCGGTGGATGCGGAGACCACGCCGCTGCGCAACCCCAAGCTGTATCAGTACGACCTTAATCTCACCGACGTCGCCGAGGTGTGGCGGCGCGGCAGCGTGATCGCGTCGTGGCTGCTGGACCTGACCGCCAACGCGCTGCTCGGCGATCCGGAGCTGAAGAAATTTGCCGGGCGGGTATCGGATTCGGGCGAGGGTCGATGGACGATCGACGCGGCGATCGATGAAGGCGTTCCCGCCCATGTGCTAACCGCCGCGCTCTATGAACGCTTCGGCTCGCGCGGCGCGGCCGACTTTGCGGACAAGCTCCTGTCTGCGATGCGCTACGAGTTCGGCGGACACCTGGAGAAGAAAGCCTAGAAGGGTACCTACGATGTGGAGAGAAGACGGAATATGACATCCCTGCGTGAAGTATTGAAGCGGGCGGAAGCGGACAAAGTTGCCGTCGGTCATTTTAATTTTTCGGACCTGGTCGCATTCAACGCGATCGTTGCCGCCGCGCGCGACCGGCGACTACCCGTGATGGTGGGTCTGTCGGAGGGCGAGCGCGAGTTCACCGGCGTCCGACAGGCCGCGGCGTTGGTGAAGGCGGTTCGTGACGAGTACGACTATCCAATTTTTCTGAACGCCGACCACACTCACTCGATCGCCAAAGCTGAGGTGGCGGCGAAAGCGGGATTCGACGAAATCATCTTCGACGGGTCGGCGCTCCCCTTCGAGGAAAACATCGCCCAGACGAAGAAAGCGATCGAGGCGATCAAATCGATCAACCCTGCGATTCTTGTCGAGGGCGAGATCGGCTGGATCGGCGCGTCGTCAGCTGTACTCGACAAGATTCCGGAGGGCGTCGGCGTTTTGACCACGCCGCAGGAGGCGAAGCAATTCGTCGATGCTACTTCAATTGACGTGTTGGCCCCGGCGGTCGGCAACATGCACGGAATGCTCGCAAGCATGGTTCACGGCGGCGTGCAGAAACGGCTGAATATCCAGAGAATCGCAGAGATCAAAGCCGCGGTCCGGATCTTCATGACATTGCACGGCGGGTCGGGCACCAACGACGACGATTTCAAGAAGGCGATCAAGTCCGGCATGACTATCGTCCACGTCAACACCGAACTGCGGCTGGCATGGCGAAGGGGAGTCGAAGCGGGGCTGGCAGCGGAGCCGAACCAGGTGGCGCCCTACAAGATTCTGGCGGCCGCGGTCGAGGCTGTGAAAGAAGTGGTTGGTTCGCGGCTCGAGCTATTCAGTTCAAGATAACGGCCTAATCGCTATTTGTCCGTCGGTAGATTGACAAACACCGCGGCCGTAACGACCGTAGTCCATAGACCGTCGCGATCGCCGATTGCGGATTGCGTGATGTTTCGCGTCTGAACGATTTTATCGGACAGCTTCCATACGTCCTTGCGTTCGTCGTAGCTGACGTTGGGATCGAAGTCCACGCCGAGCGCGGTCGCGAGCATCGTGGCGGCGAGATCTTCGGCGTAGTCGCCGGCCTTCTCGTCGGTTTGCCCGAAACTCTTGTGCTCGGACAGATAGCCGTATTGATCCTTGTCGGCCGGAATTGCGAGGCCGACCGACGAGGCCATCAAGCGATGCGGTTCGTCGGTGGAGTTGTCGTACATGACGGTGTAAACGATCTGGCCGGGAGTCAGGGTCTTCAGTCCGTCCTGGATGGAAACGACTTTGCAGCCGGGTGGGAAAATTGAGCTGACTCGAACGAGATTGAACTCGGCGATCCGCGCGTCGCGAAGCGCGAGCTCGAAGGAGGTGAGTTTCTCGCGGTGCCTGCCGACGCCCTTGGTCAGAAAAATACCTTTGCCTATTGGACCCATCTACTTTTGTCCCTCGATTCGATTTCTTCATTTACATAGAGCAAGCGCAAGCGTTTTGCGAGGTTGCGCGTCGATGATCCGCTCGTGAACAATGTTCGGTGAAGCGGTAAGATGATGGCTCATAGAATTTCGCCGAGGTGAATCGTGATCGAAACGAATCCTTTTGGAAATACGGGTCATCAGAGCACGCGAGTTATTTTCGGCGCCGCCGCGTTGGGCGGGATGAAGCAGGACAAGGCCGACCGGGTGCTCGAGGTGCTGCTCGAATACGGCATCAATCACATCGACACGGCGGCGTCGTACGGCGATTCGGAATTGCGGATCGGTCCGTGGATGCGGGAGCATCGCAAGCGGTTTTTTCTCGCCACCAAGACCGCCGAGCGCACGTATGAAGGCGCGCGTGCGAGCCTCCATCGATCGCTGGAGAGGCTGCGGGTCGATCAGGTTGACCTGATCCAGATGCACGACCTGGTCGCGGAAAATGAATGGGGAACGGCTCTGGGAGCGCACGGCGCGCTCGAAGCACTGGTGGAGGCGCGTGCGCATGGGCTGGTGCGGTTCATCGGAGTTACGGGTCACGGCTCGCAGGTCGCCGCGATGCATCGCCGCAGCCTGGAGCGGTTCGCGTTCGACTCGGTCTTGTTTCCATACAATTTCACCATGCTGGATATCGGCCAGTATGCTGCCGACGTCGAAGCGGTGCTGAAAGTTTGCCGCGAGCGGGGAGTCGCGACGCAGACGATCAAGTCGGTTGCGCGGCGGCGATGGCAAAATGGCGACGGCCCGAAATTCAGCTGGTACGAGCCGCTTCGCGATCGTGACGCGATCCGCAGGAGCGTTCACTTCGTGCTGAGCCGTCCGGGGCTGTTCCTGAATACGTCGAGCGACGCGACCCTCATCCGCGATATTCTGGATGCGGCCAGCGTGAAAGCGACGGCACCGGCGCGCTCGGAGATGGAAGCTGACGTGGCGCGCTACGCGATGGAGCCGCTGTTCATCCCCGGCGTGTCGGACACGATTTAACCGACCCGACTAGACTACTTTGCGGAAGGCGAGGGCGGGCGGAAGTCGGACGGCCTCGAAAATCGGGACTACGCCGCTCACTATGCTGACGGCTAGCGCAGCGATCAGTGCATTGAGCGTTTGCGCGGGAGTGACCCACAGCGCGCCGTTGCCGCCAAGTGCGGCGCCGAGCGTGATGCCGCCGGAGAACATCCAGAGCGCGGCGCCGGCGCCGATGATGCCGCCGAGAAATCCGATCGCACCGCATTCGCCGAATAACAGAAAGGCGACAGCGGTGCGGCTGAAGCCGAGCGCGCGCATCACGGCGACGTCGCTGATTTGTTCGCGGACCATCATGACGGTGGAGTTGGCGGCGATGAGCAGGACGGTCAGCAACACCACGAGGCATAGCGCGAACACGATAGCCCTGATGTTGCCGATGGCGGAGAGGCCGGAGGAGAGCGCGTCGCTTTCGGTCATGGTGCGCGTTTCGGCGTCGGAATTGGCGAAGTGCTCGTCGATCTGTTTGGCGAGCGGGCCCATCGCGTCGGCGCTGGCGGCGCGCACGATGATGTTCCAGGCGATGTCTTCATCGGGCAGCCCGTGCGCTTTACGCGCCGCCATCAGATAGTCGCGCCGCATGAGAAAGGTGTTGGGATAGCGCTTGGACGCCATCTGGCCGAGGATGATGAAGGTCATCTCCATATGGTCTGAGTCGGTACCGCGCAGGGTTACGGTATCGCCGATCTTCCAGCCGTATTTGCGCATGAGAATTTCGCCGACGATGGCGGAGCGCTTTTCTTTGGCGCTCGCCTCGCGCTGCCGGCCGGTCAACGCGTAGTCGGGAAACACGTCGCCTATCTCCGGGCCGGCACCGACGCCGAAGACCGGCTCGCTGACGTCGCGCCATGTCGCGAACCATCCCGTGATCGCGACGCACGCAGCGACGCCGGGCATTTTATTGATGTCGTCGCAGTAGCGTGCGGGTAGATCCTCCCACGGCGCGGTCTTGTTGCTGATTATGAGACGGAGCGTGCCGGACGCGTCCTTGACGACGCGATCCATCGAAGCCGGCACCGACACCAGGACGGTGTAGATGAAGGTGGCCAGCGCGATCGTGAGGATAGTCAGAATCGTGCGGCGCAAATTTCGGCGCATATTGCGCTCGACCAATTTGATCCAGTTGAACACGACGATTCCCGTTCAGACCGAGCGCAGCGATTCGACCAGACCGATGCGCGAGGCGCGCCAGGCGGGCAGCAATCCGCCGAGCGCGCCAATCGCAATTGCGGCGATCATTCCCGACACGAACGCGCCGGCAGTCAGCCGAAACCTGAAGATGAACTCGCCGACGTTCATGAGCTGGCTGGCGAGGCCGGTCGAGTACGCGACCAACACTCCGAGTATCTCGCCGAGCACGCCGCCGGCGAGCGCGAGCACGATACTCTCGATTACGAAACTGGCGAGCACGTTGAAGCGGCTGAAGCCCAGCACTCGCAGCACGCCGATCTCACTGGTGCGGCGCGCGACCGCGGAGTACATCGTGTTCATCGCACCGAACACCGAACCAATCGCAAGAATCAGCGCGACGACCAGGCCGAGCGCGCGCAACTGATCGACGAACTCGGTTTGTTTCGCGTAAAACTCCTGCTCCGACATCGTGTCGACTTTGACCCGCGAATCGGTGGTCAGCGACTTGGCGAAATCGGCCTGCGTGCCGGGCTTGAGGACGACGTGAAGCACCTCGAAGCCGTTGGCGACGTGGATATCCTGGGTGAGGATGTCGAGATCGGTCAGCACTTCCGACTCGCGTGCGCTGTCGTGATCGGAGAAGATGCCGACAATTTCGTAAGTGCGCCGTCCAAATTTGAAATCGCTTCCGACCGCGAGGTTATGAAAACGCGCGGCCAGCTTACGGCCGACGACCATCTCGGCCGTGCCGCGATTTGGCCAGCGCCCGCTTTCCAAGCGCATGTCGCGATGGACCTGGTAAGCGATTGGATAGACGCCGCGAAGGAGCGTGAAGATCGCGCTGGAAGGCGGAGCGTCGGGGACGGGATTGAAACCCGTGTTACCGACGTGAAAGGTGGCGGGAAAGGCGTCCGCGCGTGTCCAGATCAAACGAAACTGCGGGGTTTTATTTCCGCCCGTGTACCCCTCATCCGCCCTTGTCCAAGCCCGTGGCTGTCAAATTGGCTGTCAAAAACTTGGCGCACGAACACATCAGATTTTCGATCTCGTGTACCAGCTATCGCTATCGACGGTTCGAATGCCCTGCATGCGGCGAATTGCTGATTCTGGGGAAATCAGTTTCATGCCAAGAGCGAAATGTTTTTGCGGAGCACACGCGATTCACGCGCGGCCGTGGACCCGGAGAATGCCATCCGCCGCGGCTGAGCGCAAAATTCGCGCAAAATTCTCTGTTCGCGATTTCGGTAGGTCCATATGAGAACCGGCCAACATCTTGCGGGAACCTCCTACGCGCTCGCGCCAACTCGGCGGATGAAAAAATCTGCGGGAAAGACCGCGTTCGAGAAGTAAGGCGCGGATCTCAGTCAGTCGGGGCGGACCAATCCGGACAGACCGGCGAATAACAGCGGCGTGATCGTCCATCCCGCGAGGATGTGCAGCCACAGGTAGCATCGCAGCAGCCGGCCCGGAACTGAACTTGGATCTGTCGGCGGGCTGCCGGGTTTCGCCTTGGCGGACACTCGGTGGCGCGGATTAGGCCGCCAGTATTTGTCTTGATGCAACTCGACGACGGGCAGAAAATTCTCGAGCGAGTAGACGAGCGGATTGAAGACCGGATAGTGCGGCGGCGCTTCTCCGCCCGCGACAAACTCGCGGTAGGCTGCTTCCTCGGTGGGCGTGATGATGCGCATTCGATAGCCCCATCCGAATAGAATTGTGCCGAGGCTGACGAAGGCCGCGATCCACCAAAGCGCTCGTAGCGGCTGGTAGCCGAAGCCGATCGTATATTGCAGCATCAGGCTCCAGGCGCGCTGTGGGAGGCTCTCATGGCCGAATCGGCGCTGCGCGATTTCCTTGGCGATGTGCACTTGAGTCGCGCCATCGTCGCGCCCCATCTCGCTCAAGACCTTTGCCAACTGACGAAACGGCTGAGAATGGTATTCCGGCGGCTGCAACGTGAGCCATCGCAGACGCGACGGCCCGTCGCTCGGACCGCCGGCTATGCTGCCGTATACGAAGCCGTTGATCACCAGATTGCCGGGTGCAGGCCAACTAGCCTCGTCGTCCCAGATTGAACTGGCGTGTACGTCTTCGAGGTCGAGCACCGTCTTCGGCGTATGCTTCACGTCGACCCAGTAAAACGTGCCATCAATGGTGGCGCGCTCGGCGTCGAATTCTCCATCGCCGCTGAACTCGGCGCCGTGAATGCTCACGTCGTGCCCGATCTTCGCCAGTCGCGCGTACACGATACGGTCGGTGGTGAAGCCGTCATGAAACAGCACGTCGCCGGCGACATTCGCCTCGACGAGGTTGACCGCGTCCTCACCGGCGTTGAGGATTCGCGCGCCCGTGAAGTCGAGGGTGCCGTCGATCCGCGCGCGCATAAAACTCACCGGGCCGAAGTCACCCATCAGAAAAGACGCGTCGCCGTGGATGGTCGCCATGTTGCCTAATACCGGTCCGGCGCGCGAGCGCCGCACGCTGATGTCCTCCAGATGGGCAGACAACAGGTTGATTCCTTCGGGGACGTAACAGCGGATGAGCGTCAGCGGCTTGTCGACGGTGGCGTAGGAGAGATCCAGGCTGCCGGTGATGTGCGCGCCAGCGAGTGCGAGTCCGCTGGGATGAATGAATCGCGCGGGCTGAGGGTCGCTTACGAGCCATTCGATGAATTCCGCGCGCACACTGCGCTCGGCGCCCCAATTCTCGCCGTGCGCGGTGTCATTGGCACCGCTGTCGGGATCGTCGTTGGGACCTAACCACGGCACCTCGCGCAGCGGCGCGAAATGAAGGAGCTTTCGTTCAGCCGCGTTCAGCGAAGGTCCGAACTTTTGTTGCGCCATCGCGTCAAGCGCGGCATTGGGGGCCGCAGAGGCGTCAAACGCGCGGGCATTTGAGCCGTGCGCTCCTGCGGCGTAGGACGGCGACACGGCAAGGGTCAGCAATCCCATCGCGATCGTGGCGACGATTGCTTTTCGCTCTATGAACATTGCATTGACACAAGGATTGGAATGACCGCGATCCGGACGACTGGCAGATCAGGTCCCTACCGCTTCGGCGTTGAAATTGCAGGCCGCCTCGCTAAGCGCGTCAATTCGATATGAATTCTCATGGATTTGGGAATTCACGATTCGGTTCTTATTTTCTGTAGCGCCAGGCGGAAAGTCTCGATTTGTTACTGCTTTTGGAGTTATCAGTAGCAACAATAGTACTCTTGATATCAAAGTGGGATCGCGAATTCACATTTCTCGCGTGAATAGAGGTTTGTGGGCACGCATGTATTCGACGAGTCGCACGGTCAGCAGCGCCCCAAGCACGAGCCCATAGGTGACTGGCTCGCGTTCGTCACGTTTGACCCTCAAAGTGAAATGAAGAACCGCAAGTCCTGGTGCCAGATAGGCGAGCCGATGGAGCTGCTTCCACCGAACGTACCCGAGGCGTCTGAGTGCCGAATTTGTCGATGTCGCGGCCAATGGAATCAATAGCACGAAAGTAGAAAACCCCAAAAAGATAAACTTCCGCTTGACAACATCGTCCACGATCGCGTTCCAGTCCAGGCCCTGATCGAGCACCATATAGGTGATGACGTGCAGCAGAGCATAGAAGAAAGCGAGCAGGCCGAGCATCCGCCGGATACGCATCGGCCACGTCCAACCGAACATGGTTTTAAGCGGCGTGCAGCCGAGAGCCGCAACCAAGAAGACGAGGGCGATCAGGCCGAGCTGGTTCAAAGCTTGCGCAATTGGATCGGGGCCGAGATCGTCACGCCAGGCCCGCTGTAGAATAGCCGCGATCGGGACGAGCGACCCTGTGAGCACAGCCGGCTTGAGCCACTGCATCGGCGATGTGGTCCGAGCTCCCATGGCTAGAAGAACGTCCGAAGGTCCATTCCCGTATATAGGGCCGCCACCTGGTCCCCGTAGCCATTAAACGGCAGGGTCGGGCGACGGTGATACTCGCCGATCCGCCTTTCGGTCGCCTGCCTCCAGCGCGGATGATCGACTGCGGGATTCACGTTCGCATAAAAGCCATACTCGTCCGGCGCCACTAGATTCCAGGAAGTAGGCGGCTGTTCCGCGGTCAGACGAATATTCACGATCGATTTGATTCCCTTGAAGCCGTATTTCCAGGGAACCACAAGGCGAATTGGCGCCCCGTCCTGGTTCGGAAGCCGCTTACCGTAGAAGCCAACCGCCAGGATTGTCAACGGATGCATCGCTTCGTCGATGCGCAGACCTTCGACGTAGGGCCATTGTAGAAGATCGGTGCGCTGACCCGGCATTTGTTGGGGATCGAGGAGCGATCTGAAGGCAACGTATTTCGCGCGCGAGGTGGGCTCGACACGCCTCAGCAGATCTCCTAATGGAAAGCCGACCCACGGGATAACCATAGACCAGGCTTCGACGCAACGCATCCGGTAGATGCGTTCCTCAAGGGGGAATGATTTGATGAGCTGGTCAACCTCGAAAACTTGCGGGCGCGCCACCTCGCCATCGATCGCCACCTGCCAGGGACGCGGTCTCAGGGTGTATGCGTTTGCTGCGGGATCACTTTTGTCGGTGCCGAACTCATAGAAGTTGTTGTAGTTGGTTATGCCGTTGTAAGAAGCCTTCTTCTCGCAGGAGGAATAGTCGGAGTACCGCGAAATGGTGAGCGCGGTGGAATCCCCCTGCGTTAAGGTCGCGGTCGTCTTCTCGTGGTCCTTTGCCCGAAAGCCTCGCATAAGCCAGAGCAGAGTGCTGCCCACGCCACTGCTCGTTGCCGCGAAGAGCAATGAGCTCTTTATGAACTCGCGCCGCTGAAGGTACACTCTCTCGGGGGTGATTTCGCTCGATGTGGGGATGTTACCGATGTCAGACACCGCGGCCTGTACCTACACTACAAAGCCTCACGCAGACGAAAATCGCATCGGCGCAGAAAGTTCCTCGTTAGTCGCGCTAGTTCGCCACGACGAACAAGCGCTCATACCTTTTGATGCCGTGATTGTCGGAAGGGTTACAAACCTGGTGGCTAATCCCAAGTGAGATCATCCGGCCGAGCCGGTTCTGCTCCTGCCAGACCCGAAAAGATGAGTGATATCTCAGTGCATGATCCTTGGTATCGAAGCATCAGTTCTTGGCGATTGGGTACTCCGAGCTAGCACCCTCAATTCTGAGCGACGTAGGATCCTGAATGAACGCCGCGACACCAAGATGATCCGGTGACCACGCACGGTCGAGGTCAATGGTCATCTCCTGGGCGAAAGACCCGGGCTGCGTCGCGTCCAGTTCGAATACCGGCAGTAATTTCCTCACCGTGTAGTCGTAGGTGATTTCGCGGCCGCCGTTCTCACCTCCGCCAATCTTGCTGACAAGACCGTTCTCGTAAATCGCCAGCATTACCACGAGCCGTCCGGCCCCCGCGGTGCTCAACAATTGCGCGTTAACTTTGACCTGAAGTTTTCGAGACCCCGCAGCAGCGAGGCTCGTTTGAATGCTTGTGCGACCCAGCGGCAAGGTCGAACGCGCAGAGGCCACCGCGTGCTCAATACTTCCCCCGTCAGAACCGGCGCACTGCCACCGCCCACCGATCACCATTTGTGGCGTGTACTCGCCGTCCAGGTTCAGCGCCTGAACGTATCCACTTTGTCGCTCAGACCATTGATGCGACGAGAACGGGTCCGACCACCCGAGGTGATTCCAGTAATCGACATGATACGCAAGCGGGACCACGGATTTTGTCGAGGAGCCGAGTTCACTAAGCAGCGCATCGGCGGGTGGACAACTCGAACATCCCTCTGATGTGAACAATTCCAGCACGACTGGCGCGCCATCTGCCGCTCCGTTCGTCTCCGAGAACGCGACCGCTTTATGAAAGAGACCGAATCCGATCGCGGCAACGGTTGCGACACTGACAATCCAGGGAACAAGACCGAATCGCCCAAGGAAGTTTTGCATAGTGACTGTACCTCTCAAGCGTGAACTCGCAGCCAGGTCGCGAGGTTGAGGCAATACGTTCGATCTGCACTGGCGTTAGATAGCATCTTCGAGCTCCAGAACGCTTACGGAATCGGCGGTCGAGCCTGGATGGGCTCCTACCTGCACGCATGCCTCGCCCGCGCCTGCGTGTTGCGAATTGCTTATTCTGGGAAAATCCGTAATTCGCCACACACAGGGTCTTGGGCATTTGCGCTAACGCTAGAGTGACGTGGCGCAATTGCGATCAGATGACTGGGCACGGTTCGAAATATGCAATCGGAGCGCAGACTCTCGCTCGATGAGCGTCTTTAGTGCCTGGCGGGCCCGATGGAGCCGCACTTTGACTGTGTTCGCAGTGATCGCAAGGGATCGCGCAGTCTCGTCGGTATCTAATTCCTCGATATCGCGCAGCAGAAGGACCGAACGGTATATCTCGGGAAGTCTCGCAATGCAGCGCCGGACCATCTGACGTGAGTCGCGCCGTTCCAAAATCGTCTGACTGCCATCGGTCCAAGTCACCGGATCGTCGACCCACGCGCCTTCATGGTCAAAGCGCGGTAGTAACTTTTCAATCGGCTGCTCGCCCCGGCGTCTCTTGGCCCGCAATTGTAGGAGCGCCGCGTTTACGACGATGCGATGAAACCAGGTGGAGAGCATCGCGTCGCCTTTGAACGTGTCGAGCGCGCGAAATGCGGAAGCGAGTGCCTCCTGAACGGCATCTTGCGCGTCGTGTTCGTTGTTCAGAAATCTGCGCGCCGTCGCCAGCATGCGGCCACCGTATCGCTGAACCACGATGCCGGCGGCGTCCTCATCGCCGGCGCGTAGCCGCGAGAGCAACCCCCTTTCGTTTTCGTTGCCCGCGTAATTCGACTTTGGCGACTGCGCTGAGTGATCCTCGACAAGAGTGCGCACCAACTCCGAGCATTCCTCGAGTATACAGCCTCGCTTGATAAGGTTGCGTACTAAGCCTACGCCGTCACCGTCAGCGAACGTCACTCCCGATAGATCGAGTACAAGGCTATTTCCCTGCGCCAGATGCTCGAGGCACGCGCCGGCCAATTCGACCGATGAACCTTTGGTTAAGCGCCCCTCAACATTAATTCGAGTCTCGGCGCCCGGACGGGGAACGACAGTGATTCTGATCATGGGCTTGTTGAGAGCAAGGCCCAAGCCACGACCGGAATTGCAACGATTCCGGGGAGTTAAGCTCTTCGAAGATCGCGAGCCGCGACGGTCGCCCGCGATATCTCGCGGATCTACGAAACTGCTTGCGCGCTTCGCTTAACGCCGAGCTTCTTCATCCGGCTGCGCAATGTGCTGGGATTGAGGTTCAGCAACGCCGCCGCTCCGTCGGTTCCTTCGATTCGCCAGTTGGTTCGAATCAGAACCTCGAGAATGTGATTGCGTTCCACCTGGTCGATGCTTTGCGGCGAAGAAACCTCGGACCGCTTTTCGTCCTGCGCTGCTCGCGGCCCGGGTGATTGCCGGTGAGCGACAGCCGCCGTCTCCGGTAAAACGTCGGGAGCGACTTCAAGTTCGGTCCCCCGCGACAGGATTATCGCGCGTTCGATCACATTCTCAAGCTCGCGCACATTTCCCGGCCAGCCGTAGTTTGTCAGCCGTTCCATCGTGTTCCGATGGATGCGGGCTATCTTGCGCCCGATTTTCAAGCTGAAGCGGCGGACGAAGTAGTGCACTAGTGGCGGAATATCGTCCCGGCGTTCGCGCAGTGGCGGCAGTTGAACCGGAAAAACGTTGAGACGGTAGTACAAATCCTGCCGGAAAGTACCCTCAGAAACTGATCGCAGAAGTTCCCGGTTGGTCGCGGCGATCACACGCACGTCGACCTTGATCAGACTCGAGCCGCCGACCCGCTCGAACTCGTGCTCTTGGAGAACGCGCAGCAGCTTCGCCTGCACATCGGCCGGCATGTCGCCGATCTCGTCCAAAAAGATCGTTCCTCCGTGCGCCAGCTCAAAGCGGCCGATTCGGCGATCGGTCGCGCCGGTGAACGCACCCTTCTCGTGACCAAACAATTCGCTTTCGATTAAACCAGCAGGAAGCGCAGCGCAGTTGACCTTGACCAGCGGCCGATTCTTACGATCGCTGTTCGAGTGCACTGCGCGCGCCACCAGTTCCTTGCCGGTGCCTGTTTCACCCAGGATCAGCACCGACGAATCCGTGCTCGCGACGAGCTTTACCTTTTCGATCACCTCGGCGAGAGGGCGGCTCTGTCCGACGATCTCCTCGAAGTTGTGCGCTTCCTTGATCTCTTCAATCAGGTAGGTGTTTTGAGCCTCGAGGCGTGCCTTCTCCCGCTCCATCAGCACGCGGTCCGTCACATCGATGAACATAGTTCGCGTGTAAGTGCCGTCGCGGGCCGGCCTGGACCAGCACTGGATCCAAACCGGCTTGCCGTCATCCTTGCGGCGCAGCTCAAGGACGGTGCCGGTGGTAGCGGTGCCGCGTCCCATTGAGTCGAGCCATTCCCTTAGGCGGCGCTGGGCCTCGGGAGCATCGGGCACCAAAGACTTCCCGGTCGTTCCGGCGATCTGTTCGGCCTTCAGGCCGAGAGTCCTCATCGCAGCGTGGTTAGCCTCGATAAACCGGGAGTCGAGGCCCTCATGCACGTAAGCTATCGGAGCCTCGTCGAACAGGTCGCGAAAGCGCTCTTCGCTCCGTGCCAACGCCTCGTTTGCATGGCGCAGTGCATCCTCGGTGCGCAGGCGCTCCAGTTCGGCGCGTGCTCGCGCGGCGAAGATCCGCATGATCGCAAGCCCGCGAGGTCCGTCCAACATCGGCCGCTCCGAAAGGATCGCCAAGTGCCCAGCGACGGTCCCGGACGAATCGGTCAGTGGAACGCCGCAATAGCTCTCGACGCCCCACCGCTTAAGAGCGTCGTCATTAGGGAAGAGCTGGCAGATCCGTTCCGGATAATGAGAGGAGTTGCCGTTCAGCACTGCTTCGCACGGAGTGCCGTAGAGGGATGTTTCGAAGTTATCCAGGAAATTTCCGCGTCCCCACACCGCGTGCGTCCGAAACCGCGAACGGTCTTCCAGGAGCTCGGAGACGAAGGCGTACTGACATTCGAGTGCTGATGCGAGGTGTTTGACGAGCGAGTAGAAGAAACGATCCCCCGTTTCCGATTCCACGCCCTCGACGATCTCGCGCAGCGCCGCGTCATCGGAAAGGGTCTGGCCAGTGAATTGCTTCGCACCCATCAGAGAGAAGTCCGCCTCGATAGGCAAGAATTACTTACTCATCGATTCTAGTGCCAATCCGCCTTTATTCCAATGGAATGGTGAAACCGCGCCGCCTGAGACGCATCTAAGGTATGGAACAATCCGCTAGCTGCGGAGGTTTCAGCACGGACGAGTCCAATGAATCAGGGCGAAAATCATGACGTTGGATGCGGGGGTCCTGAGGAGTCTGCAAGCAGCACAGATTGCGCCAGCCGCGTTCTCATCCTCGGTGGCGGGTTCGGTGGCATATACGCCGCGATTGAACTGGAACGGGCGCTGCGCGCCCGCCCCGACATAAGCATCACACTGGTGACGCGCGACAACTACTTTCTATTCACGCCGATGCTGCACGAGGTCGCGGCGAGCGATCTCGAAATGAACACCATCGTCAATCCTCTTCGCAAGATGCTTCGGCGAGTAAAGACCTTCACGGGAAATATAGAAACCATAAATCTCGAACGACGATGCGTTGCAGTCACCCACGGTTTCGATCGCCATGTTCACGAACTTCCATACGACCATCTGGTAATCGCGCTCGGTTCGAGCACGAATTTCTTCGGACTGCCGGGGGTACAGGATGCGGCGCTGACTATCAAGACACTGGACGACGCGCTCGAATTAAGGAACCGTCTGATCACGCATCTCGAGGAAGCGAACTCGGAGTGCGCGGCCGGGCAGCGTCAGCCTCTGCTCACGTTCGTGGTGGTGGGGGCTGGTTTCGCGGGAGTCGAAACGCTGGGCGGAATCAATGATTTCGTCCGCGAGGCGATCCGTTTTTATCCAAACCTGACGCCGGAACTTGTCCGCACGATCCTCATATCGTCCGAAGAGTTCATACTGCCGGAATTGGGCAGCAAGCTCGGAGCCTATGCGCAACGGAAACTCGCTGCGCGCGGTGTCGAGATAATCACGCGCGCTCGAGTCACCGGCGTACGCGATGGTATCGTCGAGCTCTCAGATGGGCGGACGATCCCCGCCACCACGCTGATTTGGGCTGCCGGCAATGCGCCGAATCCTCTGGTTGCTGCACTGCCGACACCAAAAAGCGGTGGACGCATCCTCGTCGATGAGTATCTCGAAGTTAAAGAATTTCCCGGCGTGTGGGCGCTGGGCGACTGCGCTTCGATTCCCGACCACAAGACCGGAGGATTCCATCCACCTACCGCTCAGCACGCGATTCGCGAAGGCAGATGCGCCGCACGCAACATCGCCGCGGATATCCTGAGAGGAAGGAAAAGACCGTTTCGCTTCTCGACGTTAGGCCGGCTCGCCGCAATCGGCCGGCGCTCCGGGGTGGCGAATGTTTTCGGCCTCACCTTCTCGGGATTTCCTGCATGGTGGCTTTGGCGCACAATTTACTTGTTCAAGCTCCCGCGGCTCGAAAAGAAGATGAGGGTCGCTCTCGATTGGACACTGGATCTGTGTTTCGCGAAGGATTTTGCATGCGTGACCGCCAGACATCCTTTGAGCACGACGGCATCGAAAGGCTCTGATGAGAGGGAAGCAAACCGTGCAGCGTAGTGAATTGACTTGCCGCGAGTTCGTCGGCCTGATCAGTAGATTCCGAGACGATGAATTGAGCGCTGTTGATCGTCGATCGTTCTTGCAGCACCGCGGGGAGTGCGCCCGATGCTCGGAGTATCTGAAAGGATATGAGCTGACAATTAGCGCGGCCAAGCGGATAGCGGAAGACTCGCGCGATTCCGGCGAAACGATAATGCCGAAGTCTCTTGTCAACAGGATTCTGAGCGTCAGACAGAAGCTGCAGAGTGGCTCGTAGTCTAAGCCGCCCCGCCAATTCGAGCGATAATCCCGTCTTCGAGCCACCGCCCGAGGAGCGCAGTCGCTTCTTGCGCCGCATCCATCTCGGGCAGGTCTGCGAATGTTTCACAGATTGTGGCGAACTTTTCGCCCGAAATCATCTTATGGAGGGCCGCCGACTCTCGCTCGTCCATCGCCGCATGAAGGACCAGGAAGTCATTTTTGCGCCAAATACGAAGGGAGGTCTCAGCGGCCGACACCTGCAAAGACTGGCTATCGGACCAGAGCTGATGCGCGGGGTATTGAACGCGGAGAGTTTGGATGGCGGGAATCGTCGAGAAACGTAGGGCCGGCCAGGCGTCGGGGAGAATCGAGGCAAGCTCTTCGATCGTCACGCATTCAGAGTCGGTGGCGTCAAAGACCTCGACCCGAGCCCATTCGAGTTCCGCTAGATCGGGTAGGCACTTTGGAATGTCTTCGCGGCACCGGAGAAATTTAGCCAGCGCGCGGCCCAAATGACGGACCGACGGCTGCTCCGAGGGAAAGGTTTCGAGATAGCCTGCGACAACCTCGTCGAATCGGTCGCCGAGCAGCGCGGTAACTTTAGGGAAGTCTTCGCGTAGGACGTAGCGCAGCCGCAAGTAATAAGCATCTGAGTAAACGCGGATTCGGGTTTTTCGATCGCCGTCGTCGACGCCGCGCACCAACCTGACTAAGGCGGGATCAATCGAATCCCGCCCGGGCCGAACAGCGACAGACTCCCAGAACAGGCGCTGTACTTCATGGAGAGACGGAGTTGGCACAGAGTACCTCACTCTCGATTTCACGCGCCCGATTGGCTTCAGCAATAAGTTCTTCAAAAGAAGGTATCTGATCGTCCCATTCCACCAGGGTTGATACCGCGCCGAACCTTCGCACTGCCTCGCGATAGAGCCGCCACACAGGAGTTGGCACAGGATGATCATGTGTATCGATCAGCAAATCTCCCGAGCTGCTGTGGCCAGCAAGGTGAATCTGACCGACGCGCTCAGCAGGAACTCCCGAAAGATATTCCATCGGGGAGAAGCCGTGATTGACGGCGCTGACGTAGATGTTGTTGACGTCCAGCAGAATTCCGCAGTCAGCTTCTTGAGCGACCGCGGAAAGGAAGATCCATTCCGGCATCGACGAGATCGAATAGGTCAGGTAGCTGGAAACATTCTCCATCAGAATGCGGCGTCCGAGCCGGTCCTGAACGTGACGAATCCTGGCGGCGACGTGCCTGACAGCCTCTTCCGTGTAGGGAAGCGGAAGAAGATCATGGGCAAAGCGACCGCCGATTGCTCCCCAGCAAAGATGATCGGAAACCCAGGCGGGAGCGAAGCGCCGAATCAACGATTCCAGTTCAGAGAGATATTCCTGTCTCAGAGGATCGGTTCCTCCGATATTGAGCGACACGCCATGAAGGACGACCGGCGCCTGCTCCCGGGCCTTCTCTAATATCTGTAGAGGCCGCCCACCCGCAATCATGAAGTTTTCCGAGATTACTTCGAACCAGTCCGCACGAGCCGTCTTGTCCAGAACGTGCGGGTAGTGAACGGTCCGAAGACCGACACCGTGCCCTAGATGGGGTAAGAAGCTCATGGATTTGGTAGGACCCCGGCGGCGACGCCGAGGTCCCCCCGCTGATCTACTTGCTGTCCGGAGGTGCGACGGTACCGCCCTTGTCTTTGCAATCCTGCGCGGACGTCTGGACGAAACCTTGTCCTTTGCAGGCGTTCTTGCCCTTGCAGTCATTTTGGGCAGATTTGCAGGCCGACTTTCCCTTGCAGCTGTTGGCACCGACGCACTTCACTTGATCGGTGCGCGCGCTCTGATCGGCGCGCGCGTTCACTGCACCGGTGACAAACAGCATCGCCACCGCACTGGCGACCAGCAGACTCTTCGCGTTCATTTCTTCTCCTCCTGAGAGTTGGAATATGGTGCTTTGATGCCGCAGCGGGAAAAAAGTTTCACCGCTAACTTGCGACATCGTTCTGCCGACAGGGTTTTGTAACTTCGTTCGCCATATCGCATCTAATTTGCACGGAACGGAGGCGTTAGCGGCGTGAACCCGAAAAAGCTCTTAATGGCGGCGGCTGAACTCTCCAACCGGCTGTCGGCTGCAGGGTGGATTCCAGTCCTCCTGATGCGACTGTTTGTCGGCTACTTCTTCATGGAGACCGGATGGGGAAAGATTCACAACCTCGACGCGTTCGCAACGAGGTTCGCGCAGTGGGGAATTCCCTACCCCGCGTTCAACGCCGCCCTTTCAGCGTACACGGAGTTCTTCGGCGGTGCGCTGACAATTCTCGGGTTGGGAATGCGCTTCGTTTCGATTCCGATGATCATCAATATGATCGTTGCGGTCTTGACGGTGAAACTGAAGAACGTCAGCGGCCTCGACGACTTCGTCGAGCTCGATGAACCGCTGTATGCGCTGTCGTTTGTTTGGCTGTTTTTTTCAGGCGCCGGATGGCTGAGTGTCGATTTTCTTCTGAGACAATTCGTCGATAGGGCAATCAGCCGCGATCGGTCATCGATCCACTCAACTGCGCGATTTGTTCAGCTGACAGACTCTGGGACTCCGCATCTCCACGACCGTTAGACAAAAGAATGACGCGGGTTGGAGGAACCTTTTTCTCGGGAAACTTGTTCACGATAAGCGGCCTAACATTTGTTACCGAACATCGTAAGAGGAAAAGTGTCAATGGAAACGATCCACTACCGCGCTGCCGATGTTAATGGTCTCAAGATTTCCTATCGCGAAGCCGGCCCGGTAGACGCTCCGACATTGCTCTTGCTGCACGGCTTTCCGACCGCAGGGCATATGTTCCGCGACTTGATTCCACTTCTCGCGGATAGCTTTCACCTCGTAGCGCCTGACCTTCCGGGCTTCGGTCAATCGGATCTGCCCCCACGCCACACGTTTAAGTACAGCTTCGAAAATCTTGCCGAAGTAATCGATCGCTTTACCGATGTGGTCGGGTTGAAACGGTTCGCAATCTACATCTTTGATTACGGCGCTCCCGTGGGATTGAGGATTGCTCTAAAACATCCCGAACGCATATCCGCGATCGTTTCCCAGAACGGCAACGCCTACGAGGAAGGTTTGAGCGACGGTTGGAACCCGATCCGGGCCTATTGGGAGAAGCCATCGCAAGCGAACCGCGACGCTCTCCGCGCTTTCCTTAAGCCCGAGACGACCGTCTGGCAATACACACACGGCGTCTCTGATGCGACGACGGTTTCGCCCGATGGATATTCGCTCGATAAATTCTATCTGGCCCGGCCGGGCGCAGATGAGCCACAGCTCGACTTGTTCGGCGACTACAAGACTAACGTTGCCCTTTATCCGACCTTCCAGAAGTATTTCCGAGAGCACAAGCCGCCTCTGCTGGCGGTGTGGGGAAAGAATGACCCGTTCTTCCTGCCGCCGGGCGCGGAAGCGTTCAAGCGAGATATTCCCGGCGCACTCGTGCGCTTCTTCGATACCGGGCACTTCGCGCTGGAGACGCACGCCGCCGAGATCGCGGCGGCGATCCGCGATTTTCTCGTTAGTTAGTTTCGTAACTGAGTGCGCCCGCTTCTCGCACTAGATGGTGGGCACCGGATCAGTCGGAGAACCATTATGCGTGCAATCGTTCTCGAGAAGTTCGGCGGGTTGGACAGCCTCGTTTATAAGGAGATTCCTGAGCCCGAACCCAAAGCAGGTCATGTTGTGATCGAGATCAAGGCCTTTGGGATCAACCACGCCGAAATGCACATGCGGCGGGGTGAGTGGGCGGAGGCCGCGCCAGTCAGCGGCATCGAATGTGTCGGCCTCGTGAAATCCTGCCCGGGGGGCGAGTTTCCTGCCGGGGCAAAGGTTGCGGCACTGATGGGCGGGCTTGGTCGAACGATCAATGGCAGCTATGCCGAGTACACGCGGGCCCCCGCCTCAAATGTCGCGCTTATTGAATCCAATCTCCCTTGGGCAGAGCTGGCGGCGATCCCGGCAAGCTACGCGACCGCCTGGACATGTTTGTTTCGTAATCTCGAAATCAAAAAGGGTCAGCTGCTCCTTATTCGGGGCGCGACATCATCGTTCGGCCAGGCCGCGCTCAAGATGTCGGTGAATGCCGGTGTTCGCGTGATTGCAACGACCCGTAATCGCGAGCGCTTCTCCATGCTGGAAAAGCTCGGTGCCGAGCGATGCGAGATCGAACGCCGCGATCTCTCAAAGCAGATAGCCGAGGCAAAGAAGATCGATGCAATACTCGACTTGGTCGGTAACAGCGTCGTGCTCGACTCTCTGGCCATGCTTCGCCGAGGTGGCCGTTCTTGTCTTGCCGGCTGGCTCGGCGGCCTCGATCCGATTCCCGACTTTAATCCGTTGCTGCAAATGGCAAGCGGCGTCTATCTGACTTTCTTTGCGAGTTTTGCATTCCGAACTCCCGGCTATCCGCTGTCGGACGTACCTCTCCAAAAGATTGCCGAAGACGCCGCTGCCGGACGGCTTGACGTCAGGCCGGCAAGTATCTTCGGCTTCGATGAAATTCGCGAGGCTCATCGCGTCATGGAGGCCAATGAGGCTGTTGGAAAGATGGTAGTCGTTCGCGCCTAACGTCGCCGCCTCTGATACTCAGAAATGCGGCTCTATGACGAGAAACACATTGGAGTGTAGTTCAGATGAACGCTCTTCCTCTAATTGTCTTCGATGTTAATGAGACGCTACTTGATCTCACCGCCATGGAGCCGACGTTTGAGCGTATCTTCCACGACAAAGGCGCCATGCGCTTTTGGTTCGCTAACCTGATTTTGTATTCCTCAGCTCTGACGGCGGCCGGATGCTATGTGCCTTTCACGGATATCGGTTCGGCTGTGATGAAGATGCTGGCCGACACGCGCGGTATAAGGATCCAGGACGCGGATAATAAGGAACTCGTCGAAAATGTCTCGACGATGCCTCCTCATCCGGAGGTGCCAGCAGCTCTTCAAAAGCTCCGCGACGCAAGATTCCGGCTATTCACGTTGACAGACAATCTGCTTGAGGTGCAGACGCGCCAGCTCGAACACGGTGGGATTGTCAATTTATTCGAGCGGCGTTTCAGTGCAGACGGCGCTAAGCATCACAAGCCCTCTCGGCATGCCTACGCCTATGTCGAGAGGGAACTCGGGGTTGAGCCGTCTCAGCTTTGTCTTATTGCTTGCCATACATGGGACACCCTGGGCGCGGTCGCTTCGGGCTGGGATGCTTCCTTGATCAAGCGGGTGGGCAACGACGTCCTGGCAGTCGGCCCGCAGCCGCAGATCGTCGGTGCAAACTTGAACGACGTCGCCGATCAGCTGATCGCGCAGCACAGGGGGAGAACCAATGTCCCGTGAGAATGTCAGCGTTGTGCTGGCGCACGGCGCTTGGGCTGACGGATCGAGCTGGGCCAAAGTCATCGCGCCGCTAGCTGCTGAAGGCGTCAGGGTGCTCGCGGCTCCATTGCCCCTGACCTCGTTTGCTGAGGATACGGCGGCTGTTGAGCGCACGCTGGAACGAGTTCCTGGGCCGGTCGTTCTTGTCGGTCACGCTTACGCTGGGGCCGTGATCGCGGCTGCACGGAGTGAGAAGGTGAAGGCGCTTGTGTACGTCGCCGCGCTTGCTCCTGACGAAGGCGAGACTGTCGCCGATGTCTTCTATCGTGCCAAGCCTCATCCGTTGGCTCCAAAGTTGACGCCGGACAGTCATGGGCTGATCTATCTGCCGGACGAGTCATTCGCCGCGGCATTCGCGCAGAATTCTTCCGCCGATGAATTGGCGCTGCTCTCCGCGGTTCAGCGGCCGATTTCGCCTGCATGCATCACGGTGCCAGTGAATCGTCCACGCTGGAAAGACCTCCCAACCTGGTTTCTCATGGCGGAGCGGGACCGCATGATCGTACTCGACACACAGCGCTTTATGGCGGAGCGGATGCACGCCCGGGTGCGATCGCATCCTGTCGACCACGCGCCGATCGTTACCGCGCCTGGCCTGGTCGTCGACATCATACGCGAGGCCATTGCGGAAGCGATCAGCGTCTGACAAACCCATGGTCATTCTTAAGGAGATGGGCCAATGGCTGACGCAGAAAAATACGAAATTCTAGTTGTAGGAAGCGGAGAGGCTGGTAAGTGGACGGCCTGGACGATGGCCGATGAGGGTCATCGCACTGCGATGGTCGAGCGGAAATGGCTCGGTGGTTCGTGCCCGAATATCGCGTGCTTGCCGAGCAAGAACGTGATCTACTCCGCGCGAATAGCATCGCTGGCGCGGCGCGGCGCCGAATTCGGACTAGAAATGGACAAACTCCGAATCAACATGGCCGGCGTCCAGCAGCGCAAACGCAAGATGGTCGAAGCGGAACATCAGTTCCATGCCAAGCGTACCAAGGACGCCGGAATAGAATTGATCATGGGTGAAGGCCGCTTCGTTGCTCCGAAAACGGTCGAGATCGCGCTCAACGATGGCGGCAGTCGGCGGATTGTTGGCGAGCGTGTGTTCCTCGACCTGGGTTCGCACTCGGCGATGCCCAATGTTCCCGGGCTGAACGCGGCGAATCCGATGACCCATATCGAAGCGCTCGAGCTCAGATCGCCTGCCACGTCATCTCACAGTGATTGGCGGCGGCTACATAGGCCTTGAACTCGCGCAGGCGGTACGGCGGTTCGGATCGGATGTGACCGTGATCGAACAAGGCGCGCAGCTTGCCGAGCGGGAAGATCCTGACGTTGGCGCGGCTCTCCTTGATTTGTTTCACGACGAAGGAATCGAAGTGTTGCTCGGCACCCACGTGTCTCAGGTTGAAGGACTTTCAGGCAAAGAGGTTCGGGTCCACGCAAAAAACGGCGCCGGTGAACGGATCATCGAAGGGACCCATCTACTCGTCACCGTCGGTCGGACGCCTAATACGCGGGGAATCGGACTGGAGCAAGTCGGCGTCGAGCTCGACGAGCGTGGCTATATCAAGGTCAACGACCGGCTGGAAACGACGGCATCCAATGTGTGGGCGATGGGCGATTGCTCGGGCAGTCCGCAATTCACACACGTCGCGTACCACGACTTCCGCGTCGTACGCGACAACTTGAAGGGCGGCAATCGAACTACGAAGGATCGCATCGTGCCGTTCTGCATGTTCACCGATCCGGAACTGGCGCGCGTCCGCCGCAACGAGACCGAGGCGAAGCGCGACAAAATCGAATATCGCGTCGCGAAACTGCCGATGGCGAGTGTGCTCCGCACGGAGACAATCGCCGAGCCGCGCGGCTTCATGAAGATGCTGATCGGCAAAGAGCGCGACGAAATTGTTGGCTTCACCGCGTTTGGTATCGAGGCAAGCGAGCTGATGTCGGCGGTTCAGACGGCGATGGTTGGGCGACTGCCGTACACCGTGTTGCGCGACGCGATCTTCGCTCACCCGACAATGTCCGAGGGGCTGGTCTTCCTTCTCCAACAAGTCGAGAAACGCAAGAGCGAATCGGACGCGGGACGGCAAAAGTTGGAGCGGAAGTCAAAGTAGCCTTTGTTGAAATGCTCGAATTGAACGTGCCGAGTTCCGAACGGGAATTCCAGATAAGAGACTTGCGAACACAGGAAGTTCCATTAGTGAGAGTCAGGCAAAGCCCGTCGAGTTGAAGCCGCGGAGTTGCTCTCCGCTGGCCTGCACCCCGAAAACTCCGCCGAAATGAGGTAGAGTCCCGTGGGGTTGATCGTGTCGCGATTACCTCAGCGAGCGAATGGAATTTCCCGCTGCGGACGCGGAGGGTGTTCAATCTCTCTTTGCTAGACGATAAAGCATGTTATCGTCTATGAAATCGCGGGTGGCTACAGCGCCGGCATGGATGCGGTATGAACGGGATCGTTCCGTTTAAGGGTGGTCAGCCCCAGGCCGCCGGGGCGCCGAAATTCTGGTTCGGGCTGGCGGGAACGCGGTCTTCGCAGCATGGCGTCAGGATTACAATCACCTGCGACCACACGGCAGCCTCGGCGCCTTGACACCGACCGAGTTCGCGATGCTTAACAGACCGGAAGACCAACCGCCCCAGGTCGATTTCTCAACTCCCGGTCGTCCTAGTTTCGCGGGGCGGATCAAACAACGACCGACTCTACTTATGATCTGACGGGCATCGGGGGGCAGGCCAGAAGACCCTGCCAAAGCCGTGCTCTTTCTTGCTTCGGACGATTCCTCATACGTCAACGCCGTCGAGCTGATGGTGGATGGCGGAGCCACGGGTGCCCCGTTCGGAGCTCCCATTCTTCGCGGCTGACCGCACAGAGTTAAGGCATGGAGCAAGAGTAATGAGAGTTGAACTGTTTCCACCCGAATCTATAACAGAGCCACGTCTTTGGGTGCGGCATGAGCTAATTCCACCTCGTCGCATCTCTGGCGCAACGTGTTGCCGTACCTGCAGCCACGAGGCCGCTGCATCGCTCCCGATCTGATCGGCATGGGTGACACAGCCGCCGTCGAATCTAGCCCGGTTCTTCGCGCGAGATCATCGCCCTGAACGGCGGAGTGCGCAATCAAGTTCTCGCGGACTAGGCTGTCGCGCGGATCGATTCGACCACCGAACGGCGCACGGAACCAAGCGCGGGGACCAGTCCAGCCGCCGCTCCAATCGCAATCGATAAGACAAAGGCCTGCACGATCACTCCTGGCGAAACGATCGCGAGCAGATCTATGGGTCCCAACGGCAGAAATGCGAACGGTAGAACCTTGGTAATAAGAAGAGTGGCCGCGCACCCAAGCGCCCCTCCCACAACACCCAGGAGTGCAGATTCAGCGACCGTCAGGTACAGGATCAATCCCGGACTGAAACCTATCGCGCGCATGACCGCGATTTCAGTACGCCTCTCGCGAACCGCGATCACGACGCTGTTGAGCGCTACCAGGGCGACCGCGGCCACGACCAGGATTGCCATCGCACGGAGCATAGCGAAGAGCGTGTCGAGGTTGATGAAGGTTGAAAACCACTCCGCCTCGGATTCGCTGCGAGTCTCCCCCGCCGAGTTCGAGAATATTTCATCGATTGTGGCGATCGCCGAGGGCACCGAATCGGCGCGATCGAGCATGACGTGATACGCATTCACGGTCGGGCTCCCACCCAGCGACCGTTCCAGGTAATCGCGGCGAAATAGCAAGGAGTCAGGCGGCGCACCGGCGCCCAACGTGTCGGCAATGCGCAGGGTAACGTCCACCGGCACAATGGTGCCTTTGAGGATGATCTGCTCGCCAACGTGCCAGCCGTACTTTCGCATCATCGCAACCGGCACGAGGCACGCCGTGGCGCTGGCGCGGAACTCGCCAGCTCGGACCGGGGTGACGCCCCAATCGGGCCACATCAACTCTGCCTGGTCGGCGTCGACCGCGATTCCGAGCTGGTCGCTCGGACTGTGGTAGACTCCGCCGAAGTACACCAATCCCGAAGCTGCGACGACGTGCGGCGCCGCAAGAATTTTGGGCTCGTACGAATCGGGCAAACGATTGAAAAATCCCGAGTCGCTCATCACCACGATGCGACGCGCGGAATCGGGCGTGTTCAGGATCCGGCGGGCGACATTTGGAAGGCTCGATAGCGACGAGTACGTGAACGCCGCTAGTGCAATCGCCAGCATGGTGAGGATCGTGCGTCGCGGACTGCGACGTAGATTCCTCCACACCAGCGTCGCAAACTTCACCATTGCCTTACCGACCGTATCACTCGGCGGCAGCGGCGCGAGGCTTGATCGATCATAGCGGCAGGCCGGGGAGGATACGTCCACGGATTCGTCGCCTGTACTCAATGTACGGCTGGCCGAGTTTCCGCTCGAGGCTCTCCTCCTCGATTATCGTTAGCAGCCACAGACCCGCCCACCACACGGGAACCAGAGCGATGCCGATCTCGGAGCGGAACATCACGGCCCAACCGAGGCACCACAACACATCTGAAAGATAGAGAGGATTCCTGACGATACGGTAAAATCCGCCGGTCCTCAGGCTCACACCAGCCTCGGGCCCTGTGAACGGCCTGATCGCGAACGCAGGAAGCGCGAAAACTATTCCTGCTGCAAAGATCACGCCTCCGACAACCCAGCTCCAGTCACCCGCCGCGAGTCTCGGCTGAGATAGCGCGGGCAGGACCAGCACCACTCGCCCCAAGGTGAACATTCCCACGGTTACCAATCCGAGTGATCTAAATTTCCCCAGCCTGGTGCTGCCCACCCCGGCCGTGGCGCCAGCCAATGCGAACATGCTGACCAGTGCCCAAAAGAAAGGATCCCCGAAGATTCTCATGGATTGCTCCCTCTCACGGCGCGACGATCCATTTGCGGGCCTCTGATGCCTGGGCGGTCGTGAAGATTCTCATCTTTCCGGGCATCAGAAAGCGAAAAGCTCCGACCAGATGCCTGATCCAGGCGACGTCGGTCACGACGGCCGCCCGTTCCCAACGGGAAAGATGCTCAATTCCGAGTTTGAAATCTTCCCATTCGGCGCCGAAATCGAATCCGGTGAATTGGGAACCCAGATCGTAGTAAAGCCGCAGCTTGGCATTTCGCTTCAGCGACTTTTCTATCGCCGGTATTACCACCTCAAGGTAGTCCTTTCTCGTCACTTCGCCCTTTGCCAGGATTCCCACTACATTGTCGGGAAGGCCTTCGATAATCTCGATCATAGTTCAGCACCTCCGGTAATAGTTGAGATTGCGTCGGCGTCGCGAAACAACCCGCGCATTGCGATCGCGGTGCCGCGGCGAATCTCGTTGCGCACCATCTCGGCGCTGATCGCGTCGTTCATCAGATAAGCGGTCATCCAGGTGAAGCAGACGCCGTAAAGGACGGTCGCCGCGGGCATGGGTTCTATGTCGGATGCGAGAATCCCGTCACAGCCGTATCGCTCGAGCAGAGCGGCGAGCTGCGTCACCAGTTGCGTGTCACCTTCGAACAAGCGCCGTCCCACCGTGGCCGGCTCCGCGATCGCAGCGCCGAAAAGTTCGCGCCACAGCCGCCGGTCGTCACGTGTGAAATCGTCGAGAAAAATCTCGGTGAACGCGGAAACCCCCGCGACCGGGTCGCGCGGCGGGTCTTCGAGGATGTTCCGTCCGCTCGCCAGCAGCGATTCCGTTTCGCGCCTCACGATCGCGAGCAGCAGGGCGGACTTGGACGGGAAGTAGTTGTAGATTGTGCCGACCGCGAGGCCTGCTCGGGCCGCTACATCTTCCATAGCGACTTCGACGTAGCCCTTCCTGGCAAATAGCCGCTCAGCGGCCTTAACGATACGCTGCCCGCGCTCCCGCTTCTGCCGGTCGCGAAGTCCAACTGGCCGCGTTTCTAAAGATGAATCCATTCATTATTTTATAGTGCCGATCCACTCCCGTGGCAAGTAAAACTGAATACATTCATCTTTGAGGGAACGATCGCTGGAAAAGGCTCTTAGCAAGCAACCATGAGGCCCAAACTCCGAAACACAAAATGAGAAGCAGCATTCCGGTGCGGAGGCCGTGCGCGCACATTGCGGTCACGACGCCCCTGGGGATGCCCAGCCAGTACCCTGGGCCTGGCCGCGCTGCACGCCGACTTCGGGTAGCTGCGGTGGCGCGGTGTAAAGGGTGGAGCAGATTCCAGTACTGGTTCAGTTTGCCGGACTGGTCCGTGCTCGGCTAGATGAGTTGCGCTCTGCGCCTACCAAGCAGAATCGCAGCGCCGGACGATACGCCGATGCCGATAACCATCGCCAAGACATTTAGAATAAGCGGCGTCAGGGTGTTTCTCGCCCCAAACAGGATCATGTTCAGGATGACCCAGCCCGCATATCCGTATGCCATAGGCAGAACCCATCGGCGCATCCGCCAGATTCCAAACGCGTAGCTCATAAGATAAAGACCGAACAGCCAAGCTAGAATTGCTTGCGCCGCTCCACGCGTGCGCGACCCCAGAAAGATGAACGCTGTCGAAGGATCATGGCTGAATGGCTTTATGAAATTCGAAACTGCCAGCAGTACGAACAGTATCGCAAAGACCGACAACGCTGCGCCTCGCTTTGCCATACGAATCTCCCTCTGGCTTTAATCGCGCTGGTAAACTGAACCAGTACCCAAATTCCGGTGATTCAGATAGGGAAGGAAAGCGCTGGTTTCGCGTGTTTCATGCCAACGTGAGGCAGAACTGGCTGGTTGCGGCGCCGTGGAGAGCTTTTTGGAGTCAAAATCTGGCTCGAAATTCGCGTTTGCAAATCACCTGGTCTTGATGCGGGTCTGAATCAGGATTCAGTATGGAAATTCCAGATTACACGAACGCCGGATTAATGCACTAGTTGCGGGAAGATGCTGACGATGGTCCTTGCCGCGCTAATGGTCTTCGCAGTTCTGATCGGCCCCGTCCTAATCGGGCCGATCAAACGCAACGTTGAGCTTTTTTTTCTGGCGGCCGGAGTGGCGACCGCCTGTCTCATGGGACAATTCAGCTCGGCGCTCATCTGGGCAGCCCTGCTCGAGCCCTTGTCATTCACCCTGGCGGTTCTGGTGTTTGGCGCAGGTTTTCGCCTTCTGCGCGACTTTCTCGATGAACTGTTTGCCTCTGTAGTTCAAGTGCTCGACGCAAAGGCGATCTGTTTTTTGCTAACGATCATTCTTGGGTTTCTCGCGGCAATCATAACTCCGGTTGTTTCTGCTTTGGTATTCGTGGAGGCGATTTCTGTACTTCGTCTTGAGCGGCCGGCCGAGATTTTCGTGACGGTATCTGCATGTTTCGCTATCGGTCTTGGCGCGGGCCTCACGCCTGTGGGCATGCCCGGAATCGCGGTGGTTCTGCACACCCTTCATGCGGACTTTTGGTACCTGACCCGACTGCTTGGCCCCTTCGTTGTGGCCGGAATCGTGCTCTGCGCGCTACCGACGTTGCTTTTGCGGATTGGCTCGATCGACTTGGATCAAACCGTGGTAATCGCACCGCGGGATTCGTGGTGGGTTGTCCTCCTCGCTCGACCGGGCAAAGTGTATGTCTTTATCGCCGGACTAGTCGCACTATCGGGAGGCCTCAGGCCCTTGCTCGATGCGTACGTCCCCCGGCTCCCGAGTGGATCGCTATTTTGGCTCAATACGATTTCCGCAGTCGTCAACAATTCGACTCTGGCAGTAGTGGAGATCGGGCCTACGCTCAACGTGATTCAGCAGCGGGCTGCATTGCTCGGCTTGCTAATCAGTGGCGGAATGCTTGTCCCTGGCAATATCGCCAACATCGTCGCTACAAGTCGCCTTCGAATCGGCAGCCAAGAATGGGCGAAGATCGGCGTGCCGATGGGAATCGCCATGCTGGGCATTTATTTTGCCCTGCTGAAGATACTGGGCTGACCGGCTCCGTGACATCCTCTTCGGTGTGATAGTCCTTCCCGACGATGGCAGGTTCTTTACGGCCTCTTCTGCCTGGGAGTGAGTGTCGTAGATGGCCACACCGGAGTTAGTTTTCGTCATGACCTGGACTCCTGTTTTCTTTTCGGATCGATTTCGATCACGATGCGCTGGATTGTTTTTCTTGCGTCGGCTCTCTCCGACGAAGAATTCAGCAATTCTAGACAATGCTGTTCTTGATAAGGTGGTGAATCTGTTCACCAACCTGACGAGTTCCCGTTAACCCCCCTGGACGGAGTATGCGTACAAGTTCACCGTAACGTAATGTGCAGTTTGTAATCTGAAGAACAAATCGTGCCGATTGCTGGAATGACCCTAAATCCAAATTTGCTAAGATGAGATTTAAATATGTTGTTTGTACCTGCACCAAGCACTTTTAGCTCAAGGTGTTGGGGAACTGATTCGGATTCCGGTCCACTCTCGAATCCGCAGGACTTACAAAAGTCAGCCAGGATCGCGATCAACGGCTTTGGCCGCAAAGGCTGGATGCTTTCTCGGACCGCGGCTGCCACCCGAACCTCGAATTGGTCGCGATAGATGAGCTCACCGAGACTACATCCAAGTGAATCTATGAGCGGCGGGCAATCAATCGGCGATGATGAGCTGGAAAGGCTTCAGCACCAATCATTCAGCTACTTTCTGCATGAGACGAATACAGACAACGGGCTGGTGATCGACGAGACCGCAGCGAATTGGCCTGCCAGTATTGCCGCTACCGGCTTCGCGTTGGCGGCTTACCCGGTGGCCGTCGAGCGCGGATTTATGCCGCGCGCCGCAGCGGTAGAACGAACGCTAACCACGCTGCGTTTTTTCTGGAACAGCCCACAAGGCCCCGAGCCCGACGCCACCGGGTACCAGGGCCTGTACTATCACTTTCTCGACATGCGAACCGGCCGGCGCGCCTGGCAATGTGAACTGTCAACGGTAGATAGCGCTTTTTTGCTCGCGGGTGCTTTGACGGCGGGAGTTTATTTCAACGCGGATACCGCCGACGAGCGTGAAATTCGCACCCTCGCTGACCGGCTCTATCGCCGCGCGGATTGGCAATGGGTGCAAAACGGTGGCGCAACGCTTACCCACGGCTGGAAGCCCGAGAACGGATTCCTCAAATACCGTTGGGAAGGCTACGACGAAACGATGCTGTTGTACGTCCTGGGGATGGGCTCGCCCACTCATCCGCTGCCCGAGGTCTCCTACGTCGCCTGGATTTCGACTTATCGGTGGGAACACTGTTACGGATATGAATACCTTTACGCCGGGCCGTTGTTCACGCACCAGCTCTCGCATTGTACGTCGTCAGAACCTATTGGACAAGTTGGCATCGGAATTAAGAGAGGATCTGGTCCATCTGGGTTGAAGCTTTGGCTGCGATTGAGTGATGCAGCCGGCGTCGGCCTTCGATGGTTTTCAGTTTGACATTTTCCCTCCGGGACAGAATCGTTGGACCACGGCCGAAGTAGACATCAGCCGGGGTAAGGTTGTTGAGACTTTCGTGGTAGCGGCGCGAGTTGTAGTAATCGACGAACTCAGCTAGACGCGCTTCGAGTTGACCGGGCAGGTAATAGTTCTCGAGCAGGATCTGGTTCTTCATCGAGCGGTGGTAGCGTTCGATCTTGCCTTGGGTCATCGGGTGATAGGGCTTGCCGCGGGTATGGGTCATGCCGTGCTCCGCGAGCCAGGAGCCGAGCTGGGCCGACACGTACGACGGCCCATTATCGCTCAGCAGACGCGGACGGTGACGAACGCGGACCCGCTCCAAGCCGGAATTGCGCAGCGCCATCGCCAGCGTGTCGGAGACATCGGTGGCGGTCATGGTGGTGCACAGCTTCCAGGCCAGGATGTAGCGCGAGAAGTCATCAAGCACGGTCGACAGATAGAACCAGCCCCAGCCAATCACCCGCAGGTAGGTAAAGTCGGTCTGCCAGAGTTGATTGGGTGCGGTGGTTGGCTGGGCGAAATGGTCGGCGGCCTTGAGCAGGATGAAGGCCGGACTGGTGATCAGGTCGTGCGCTTTCAGAAGCCGGTAAACCGAGGCTTCCGAGACGAAGTACTGCTGCTGGTCGACGAACGAGACGGCCAACTCTCGCGGTGACAGCTGCGGCTCCTTGAGCGCGAGTTCGAGCATCTTTTGGGTCACTGCGGCCGGGAGCTTGTTCCACACCCGCCGCGGCGCCGGTGGGCGATCCTGCAGCCCCTCAGCCTGACCGGCGCGATAACGATCGTACCAGCAATAGAACGTGGAGCTCGGGATTCCGAGCTGGTCCAAGGTGCGCCGCACCGGCAACGACGACTGCTCGACCAGCCGGATGATCTCCAGCTTCTCGGCGGCCGCGTACCTCATGTATCGGACTCCCCATCGCTCAGCACGCTTTTTTTAAGCAGGCGGTTCTCCATCATCAGCTCGGCCAACAGCTCCTTGAGCTGATGGCTATCCGCTCGCAGGCCCTTGACTTCATCGCTGGTCGCTTCGCGTGCGGTATCGCCTGCCAGTCGCTTTTTGCCCGCCTCCAGGAAGTCCTTGGACCAGCGATAGTAGAGGTTCTGGTTAATCCCCTCCTTGCGGCACAGCTCGGCCACGCTGTCCTCGCCGCGCAGGCCCGCGATCACGATCCTGACCTTGTCCTCAGCCGAGAAGTGCCGCCGGGTTGCCCGCCTGATATCGCGTACCGCCTTCTCCGCCTCTTCCGACTGCGTATCGATTTTCGATCTCATCTCCCGCTCCTTCCGCGGTTAAAGATGAGCCAAAAACTCTCTCTTACTCAATCGCCTTAAACTGTCCAACTTGTGCTGACGGGGAACAGTCAGTGTCTCGTCCCTTTTCGGCTTTCGGAGGTTCCATTCTGGTATCCAAGGGGATCCTGCAATCTATAGCGTGAGCGCAACCAACGGGCCACTAACAGAGCCAGCCAGAAATGACGCTGCCGCCTTGCAGCGCGCAACCTCGTCGTGATCGCGCCTCAATCGGGTAGGACAAAGGATTCTCCCTGCTATGCTCCCGGACTAGCCGCGCAAACACGGGACTTATTGGCGCTGGTGAGATCAAATGAGATGGAACCAAAATCGCCCTCATCTCGCCGCCATCTGCCGCAATCGACTATCACATTTCCATCAGGCCAATATGCGTCCGGGAGGCCGACCTGAGCAGGCCGTTTTCTGCGCCAACGTGCCAGCTTGCGGGCTCGTCAGGGACAGGTTGTTGCGCCAAGGCGTCGGAGGCCGCGTCTGGGGAAGGTGATCCCGGAATTCAGCGGTTGTCGGGGGCGGTCCGCACCCGGTGGAAGGCCATGTCTTGATCGGCTGCCTCAACCGTGAGCATTCGCGACGTCATGTTCTGCCTGCGATCCCGTGGCTGTCAAATGTGGCTGTCAAACGCCCTGAAAAAGGAAAGAAACCTTGGCGTCCCCGACGGGATTTGAACCCGTGATCACCTCGGGCGAGACCAGTGCCTGGCCGTCGGGAGTGGCCGCGATTTGAGGCCGGCTCTTGATGATCTCGTATTGCTCGCGCGAGATGAAACTGCCGCCCTCGTTGGCCGTGCCGCGGCTGAGCACGATCCAGTTGTCGGTGAGCGCGTTGGCCATCACGGTCGCGCGCAGGCCCGCAACGAAGCCCGACAAGATGAACAGGAGCATCACGACGAGCGCGACCACCGACGCGGTCATCAGGCTGGTCGCGCGGCGAACCATCAGGCTGCGCAAGTTGTATCGAAGCGGGATCAATTTGCCCCTCCCCGGAAATCATGCCGGGTAGATCGGAAATTGCCTGGTCCGGAAAGGGATGGATTCTAAACTGTCGCCGCGCGTGAGCCTAGAGGGCGCCGCGTCGGGTAGTTGGTCAGTTTGAACGTACGGGACCCGCGTCGAGAAGGAAGCCGCGAATCCCGGCGCGCAGTCGCCGGGCCGTTTAGTTGCGGAGTGCGTCCGGCGCCAGAGATGCGCTGCGATCCGTTCGATCGCCGAAGCGACGAATCAGATAGAGCAGCGGGCCTACACTGCCGAGCGCGAGCGTGAGCAGGAGAAAGGGCAGCGCGGAGACGTTGCGCTTGCGGGCGTCATCGCCCATCCAGACCAGGATGAGAACCAGTGCGATAATGAGATCGACCAAGCCGGTGAAGCTGGCGAAGTTCGCGAACATCATGCGAAAAAAGCCGAGATAGCCGTACAGGTAAACCGCGTACGCCTCATCCGCGAGGAAAGCGATCAGGAGGGCTGAAAGTGCGAGCTGCTTGCCATTCATTGCGTCCTCCGGATTTAGTCCTTCAAAATTTCCACGAGAAAAAACTAATGGGTCGGCGTCTGGACTGAAGCGAAGGCGCGCCTGGCGGCGGCGACGAATGCGCGCACGCGAGCCGGATCCTTTTTCCCGCGTTGGCCGGGAATATCAGTGTGCGTAAACGAATCGACGCCCCAGGGCCTGACGGTGGCGATCGCATCGGCGACGTTGTCGGCGGAGAGTCCGCCCGCGAGGATCACCGGGATGCGCGAGCGTTCGACGACGGTGCGGCTAGTCGACCAATCGTGAGTCTCGCCGGTTGCGCCGGCAAACGGCCGGCCCTTGGCGCCTGAATCCAGCATCAGGTAATCGACGCAGTCCTGATGCGCGTCGGCCTCGGTGAGCGTTTCACCGGCGCGCACGGCAATCGCGCGCAGGAGCATGACGGGCGCGATGCGGCTGCGAATCCAGGCGCAGTCTTCGGGCTCGATCTCGCGCGCCGCCACGTGCAGGATGTCGGGCCGCACCGCGTCAACCATCGCGCAAATCTCGTCTCGATCATCGGACAGCGACAGCGCTACACCGCGCGAGCGCGGGCGGATCGCCGCAAGAATCGAGCGCGCCAATTCCGCGCCGATTGCTTCGGCAACGACCCCCGGCTCGGCAATGACGAGGCCAATCAGATCGGCGCCGGCGTCGGCGGTTGCAACCGCGTCGGACACAGAGGTCATGCTGTAAATCTGGACGACCATCGGCTTGTCTCAGAAGTTGCGGCGGTAGGTTAGGTAGCTGGCGCAGACCTTGGCGCCCAGCTTTTCCGCGGTGCGGCGCGACGGCCAGTTGTCGTCGAGCACGAGCGTGTAGCTGAGAAACTTCGAGCCCTGACGGATCAGGTGCAGGAACGAATACGAGGCCATCGCGAGATTTACCCCGCGGCCGCGCGCATTCTCGAGCACGCCGATGCCGAGAATGTTGAGCTTCTCGTTGTCGGCGAGCGTGCGGCCGGGCTTGAGAATAGCGCCTTCCGGATTGGGGGGAGCAACCATCAGAACGCCGACCGGCTGTTCGTCGCGATACGCAATCACCGAGGTCTCGAGCGCGCCGGACATCGCGAAGAAATCGAACAGGAATGCGAGTTCGCCGGTGGAAAAGGGAGTCACGCCCCAATGACGCGCGAAGGCGGTGTTCCAGGTGTGCTCGAAATCGCGGATTCGGCGCGCGGCAGGCAGATCCTTGAGAGCGACGATTTGGAAGCCAGCGCGGCGGCTCGCTTCGAATGCGCTTTCATAGCGCGCGACCAGTTCCGGCGTCACCTCAATCTTATAATCAACCCATCCGCGCTCGGTTTCGAATCCCGCGTCCTTGAGCAGCGCGTGATAGTACGCGGGATTCTGGCGCGCGAAGTCGGGTGGCAGGGTTTCATAGTCGTCGATCACGAACGGAAATTCGAGGAATCCGCAGCCGGCTCGCGCCGCCGTCGCGCCATTCGCCTTCAGCCACGCAGACGCCGCGTCCATCATCGGATTGACGGCGTCGCGCGTGCCGGGCATCGCCTCGAACATCACGATATGTCCGAGCGTTTCGTTCCAGTGGTGTTGATAGCGGCCGTCGATTATCGCGACGGCGCGCGCAACTATGTCGCCATCGACGCGGGCGGCGAACGGCCGGATCTTGCGCCCGGCGGCGAACGGTCCCTCGCCCATCAGGATCGGCAACTGCACCGGAACCATCGCGGGCCATCGCGCGCTGCGGTATTCGTAAACCCGATGTTGAAAAAGAACGAACTCGGTAAGGGCTTCTTCGCCCGAGGGCGACTCGATTTTGACTGACACCTGGAGACTCTCCCGACGGGCCGACAAATCGCGCGCTTCCATTCAGGTTGCCGGATAGCACAGCGGCGCGATGTCGCCTTGTTTCCGATCTCTCCGTGCGCTAACCACTACGCAGGGGCGAGCGTAGCGCCGCGCGAGTGAGAACGTCAAACCATCGCGGGCCAATGGCGTCCCCAGGAGCGGCTGAGCGTCATGGTTGAAAAAACGATCGAGCTCACGGGCATCTCGGCCAACTCGGTCGAAGAGGCCGTGCAACTGGCAATCTCGCGCGCAGGCGTCACGATCGAAGGCATCCACAGCGCTCACGTCGAGGACATCGCCGCGATGGTCGAGGCCAACCAAGTGGTGCGATGGAAGGTTCGAGTCAAAGTGACTTTCCAGGTGAAAGACGAGCTGCACGAGTGAGTAACTCGCGCGAGTATCCGGATTGCACTCGCGAGGGTTGATCCGGTGAGCTGCGGCCACGAAGGAAGGCGGCGGAGCGCAAGGACCTGCCGGTCATGCGCAAACTGCCGCTGAGAGTGATCGATTGGCGACGAAAATAGTTGAGGTTCATCCGGGTATCTACGAGATCTTTCTGCCGCTGCCGATGCGGCCGACAATCATCAACGTTTATTTGCTCGACTGTCACGGCGCATGGACGCTTGTCGATACCGGGATGAACTCGCCCGAAAGCATCGCCGCACTCGAGGAGGCGGTGGCGGAAGTCGGGATCAAGATCGAGGATCTCGATGCGATCATCGCCACGCATCACCATATCGATCATTTCGGCGCGTCGGGCGAGATTCGCCGCCGCAGTCATGCGACGACGCACATTCATCGCCTCGAAGCCGAGCGCGCCGCCAGGATGATCGAGTTCGGAAAGATGAGCCCTCACGATCGGCCCGAGTCGCGCGCGTTTTTCAAACGCCACGGATTTCCGATCGATCAATTCGCGCCGACCGGAATGCGCCCTACGTGGATGGGGACGTCGATGTACGGGCCGGTCACGCAACCCGACAGGTTCATCGACGATCACGACGTAATCAAAATCGGCGACCGCGAACTCGAAGTGATCTGGACGCCGGGCCATTCCCCGGGTCACAACGTGATCTACATCCGCAAAGAGAAAGTGATGATCGTCGGCGATCACCTACTGCCTAAAATAACGCCACACGTGGGGATCTATCCGGACGCGGCGGGAACCAACCCGCTCGGCGACTTCATCAGTTCGCAGCGGAAGGTCCAGAAGTTCGAGGTTGACCTGGTATTGCCGGCGCACGGCGGCGTGTATCACGACCACCGTCATCGCGCCAATCAATTGATAGAGCATCACCGGTATCGAGAGGCCGAAATGCTCGATTTGACGCGCAAGGCACCGCAGACGGCGTTCGAGATCGCGCAACAAGTATTTGGTGGCGAAGAACGGCCGATATTCCACGTGATGGCGGCGACGTTCGAAACCCTTGCGCACCTGGAACTCGCCTGTTTTGAAGGCCGGGCTCGCCGGTCGGAGCGGGGTGAACGAACTGTGTTCCAGGCGTTATGAGCGAATTACGGGGGGTTTGCTAAATTTTCCAGACGGTGTATTTTGGCCCTGCTTGAGCGAACGGCGGATAACCATGTTAGCTCGATTAGTGGAGGGGTCCCTAGATTGAAGGAGGATGCCATGAAACGGAAGATCGGATTGGCGCTGGCTTCGGGGCTGGCATTGTTGGTCGCCGGTTGCGCGAGTCAAAGTAGCAGCGGCGGCAACGCGGCCCCTGGTTCGGCGGCGCCGACAGAGACAACGGCAAGAAATTTCAACTTGGCGGTCAAGTGTCCCGGCGTGCACTACTTAAAGACAAAGGGCTGGTCGAATCAGCAGATTATGCAGCAGGAATCGGTCGAAGAACAGGACATTCCTGCCTGCGAGCAATGGGTTCAGGCGCAGCCCAAAGGTTATGTGCCTCCTCCGCCTCCGGGAACCCCGATGGCAGCGAAAGCTCCTGCAGGCGGTGCTCCGGCTCCGACGCAGCAGTAATACGTCTGAAGGCGGCGGGCTGGTTCGCGCAAATCGCGCGCGTCTGAGCACGTCGGCATGAAAAAGCCGAGGCGGCGCGGCATCTTGCTAGAGATGCGGCGGCGCCTTTCTATTTTGCGTAATTTCAGTATTTCGCTCCGACGCGAATCTCGCCGGAGTAAGGTTTCTAGCGAGCGTGGGCCGTCGCCGTGCGTTTCGCATCGCGACGTCCGGGTGCACTTATACGGCCGCTGCGGACCACCGGCGAGCGCCTTGCCAAGCGCCGCGTGGACACGCCCGCAAGCTGCTGACCGCGCCAGTCGCGCAGACCCCTGCGCAGAAACTGCGGTTCGATCCCGAGCGTTTCACAGACCGTCTCGAACGAGAAGGGACCCTCTCCGCCTTCCCCGATTAGCCACTGCTCAGCCTCGCTGAACAGACGCTTGCGAGGTCCGCCCTTGGCGTCGGCGTTATTCTGGAAGCACCGAAGGGCATCCTCCAGAATAGCCATCATCAGCTTCTTGACGGGCCGGATGTTACTGTCGTCGCGTCGGCTGTCGTAAAACTGCTCAGGCGTCAGAACGTCTGGCACGAAGAGATTTCCAAGAGCGCTATTTTCCCATTCCATCGTACTTTGTCCTCAACCGTCCTCAACCGAAACGCCTGCGCCGCAAAGCAGGCCAGGCGATCGGCGTCGGGATTCCGACTTTTGTATTGTTCGACAGCAAGACACGCAATGATCATGCCGAATTCATAGGCAAGTGCCCTAATACTAGTTTAGCTAACAGCTTAAGGCATCATGAACGCTAAGTCGGATTTGCAGTTATTGAGAAATTCAAGGTATCGGCGATTTTTTCGCAAATCGCTCCGCATTATGCGAATTGTCCGGCCTCTGGCCGCAGGCTGACTCATTTGCGACATGCGTTACGATTTGGCCACAGACCGCCCGTCATTTGTCACTCAGGTGCCATAAGCAGGCTACCCCCTCATTCCCGGGATTTTAAGGCACAATGAGCGAATTTGGAAAGCCGGAATCATAACCCGATAGGCAGATAAGACCAATTCAGTTCCGCGCAATACGCTATTGGACGGTGTCGGGGCCGCCGCTGGTGCCTGCAGGCCCACGCTTGCGCTCCTCGAGCTTGAAGGTCAGTACGTCGAGCAGGCAATCAACACGATCGGTGAGCGCCTCGAGCATCGTTTGTTTCTCGAGCGGCGTGACGTCGAGATGAAAGCACAGGAAGTTGATCAGTGCGGCGCCGCGCAGGCCGCGTTGCTCAACGATCGCGCGCCAAGCCTCATGCGCGGCCTCGCCCAGATAGCTGAACAGCATCTCGCGCAGCGCGTCCATCGTCTCGGCGTCGCAATCGAGCGCGTCGGGCCGAACCGGGCACCAATTCACCTCCGCTTGCCGATACGAGCGATCGCGAATTTCACGCACGATGCGAAACTCGCCAACGCCCTCGAGGACCAGGTTGTAGCGTCCGTCGGCGAGCTTGATGAGACCGCCGATTTTTCCAGCGCATCCGACTTCGAAAATGTCCGGAAAGGCGTGGTAGTCGTGTAGCCGGTCGCCCTTGAGCAGCGCCATCCCGACCATCCCGTGCGAGTCGGCGACGTCGGCGATCATCTCGCGATAGCGCGGCTCGAAAATATGCAGCGGTACGCTCAACCCGGGAAACAACACGAGGTTGGGCAACGGAAAGATCGGAATGATAGTGGGTAATGCAGCCACGTTCGTGGTCGGCGCCTGTTGGTCAGGTTAGGGCCGTTACGATCCAGCGTCAAGGAAAGCGTCGCGGCGGCGGTCTGGCCGCGGCGGAGATACCACCGGCGCGCGGTTTTGCTATGTTTCAGTCAGACGATCCGCGACTTTGAGGAGGAGCACGATGGGTAAGGTCGTCGCTGCCGTGTTCACCACGCACGTACCCCGGCTGATGATCGCCGATCCGGTGGCGCGCCGGGCGTACATGGGCCGTCACGTGACGACCTTTTACGAGGCGATGCCGAAGCTCGAGCGCGAGCGCCTGCGTCATCTCGAATTCGACACTTTCTTACTGATCGATACTCACTGGTTCTCTACTTTGGAGTATGTACTCAATGCGCACGAGCGGCTGGCGGGTGTGTTTACCTCGGAAGAACTGCCGGCGATGCTGCATGACCTCGAATATGACTACCGTGGCGACCCTGAGCTTGCGCGCGGAGTTGAGACCGAGGCGCGCGAGCGCGGGATTCGCGCGATTGCGTCGGCGCATCGCAACTTGCCGGTGCACTATCCCACGCTCAACGTGATGCACTATTTGAATCACGAGGCGCGCCGCCGGGTGCTCTCGGTCAGCGTGTGTCAAACGGCGTCGGTCAAAAACGATTTGGCTTATGGCGCCGCGATCGGACAGGCTATTTGGAAATCGAATCGCCGGGTTGTAATCGTGGCGTCGGGCGGGATGTCGCACAAGCTCTGGGACTACGATCGAATTCTCGACCGCGCATCAGCGTCCCCCGACGACATCGCTTCAACGGCCAATCGCCTTTACGACGAACGAATCATGGAATGGTTCAAGTCCGGGCGGCATGACGCGGTGCTCGCCGCCGCCGACGACTACCGCGCGCATTGCTCGCCCGAGGGCCGCTTCTCGCACTACATCACGATGGCCGGTGCGATGGGTGGCGAGGCCTGGACCTGGCGCGGCGAGCAGTTCGGAAAGTACGAGGCCGCGATCGGAACCGGCCAGGCGATCTTTTTCTTTCAACCGTCCATCAGCGGAGCCGAGCGCGCCGCTGCCTAGCGCGACTCAGCCGGAGGTGCGCGTTGAAACTTGCACACGGAATGCTGGCGATGCTGGTGACGCCGTTGTTCAACGAGGTCATCTGAGATGGGCGCGCGCTCGGGCAACAACTATCTGTCGTCGCTGAAAAAACTCGGCGCGGAAATCTGGATCGGCGGCGCACGTGCCGGCGACGTTACCGTCCATCCCGCGTTTGCCAACTGTGCGCGCTCGGTCGCGTCGCTCTACGACATGCAGATGGAGCATCCCGAAACGATGACGTTTCGCACCGACGACGGCGGGCGCGCGGGGATGTCGTTCATAATCCCGAAAAGCGCCGACGACGCTGCGCAAGCGAACACGGATGATGAAAACCTGGGCGGACTTCGGATGCGGGATGCTCGGGCGCACGCCGGATTACCTCAACGTGAGTCTGGCGGCGATGGCGGCGGCGCGCGATTTCTTTGCCGGGAGCGATCCGCGCCACGGCGACAACATCTGGAATTATTTTATCGAAGCGCGCCATCACGATTGGTGCGCCACGCATACGTTGGTAAACCCGCGCGCGAGCCGCGCCGCAGGATGGGCGGGACATACCGACGCCGGCCTCGCGCTCAAGCTCGTCGAAAAGACCAGCGACGGCATTATCGTCAACGGCTGCCGGATGCTGGCGACGCTGGCGCCGCTATCCGAGGAACTCCTCGTGTTTCCCTCGACCGTGTTGAAGGCCGAGCCGGCGGCGGAGCCGTTTGCGCTGTCGTTTGCAATCCAGTGCAACGCCAAGGGCCTGAAGTTCATCTGCCGCGACGCGTACGACGTGGGCCGTTCGCGCTTCGACAATCCGCTCGCGTCGCGCTTTGACGAAATGGATGCGGTGGTCGTGTTCGACAACGTGCTGATCCCGTGGGAGCGCGTGTTCCTGTGCGGTGACGTCGCGCGATGCAACGCGCTGTATGCGGGGACCGGCGCGGTCGTCCACATGATGCACCAGGTGGTGGTGAAAAATGTCGCAAAGAGCGAGTTCATGCTCGGACTGGCGGCGCGAATCGCCGAGGCCAGCGACGCGATGCCATTGCAGCACGTTCGCGAGCGGCTGGCCGAGATGATCATGACCACCGAAACGATGCGCGCCTGCTTGCGCGCCGCCGAAGCTGACGCCGCGCCCGACAAGTGGGGCGTGTTCGCGCCGGCGCGAGCGCCGCTCGATACCGCGCGCAATCTTTTCCCGCGGCTGTATCCGCGATTGGTCGAGATTATCCAGCTCAACAGCTCGAGCTCGCTGATGGCGACACCGGCGGCGAGCGACTTCGCGAATCCCGCCGAGCTGCCGGATATCGAGCGCTACTTCGCAGCCGCGGATGCGCCCGCCCAGGAGCGCGTCGCGCTTTATCGATTGGCGTGGGAGGTCGCGTGCAGCGCATTCGGTGGCCGGCAAGTTCTTTATGAGCGCTTTTTCTTCGGCGATCCGGTCAGGATGGCGAGTGCGCTGGTCGATAGTACCGACCTGAAGCCGCTGGCCGATCGGGTGCGGGCTTTCCTGAAGCGCGCCGACTGAGCCGCGCGTTGCATCTCGCCGCGGCGCGGGTGGCGGGGCAGGGCGGCGACGCGGTATCGTCATGCTCAGCTATCCTGATGGCGAGACTGAGAAAGGCAGCGCGAATCTGGGGAAATCCCAAGGCACGCGAAATTGGCGAGCGCGTACTGATCGCGCCTGACGAGCGCGTGTTCACGATCGATCCGCCGGCGATTTTCGGCCGTCGCGCGCCCGTCGAAATTGAGATCGGCGCGGGCAAGGGCGAATTCATTATCGAGCGCGCCGCGGAATTTCCCGAGCGCGACTTTATCGCGGTGGAACTCTCCGCGACGATCGCGCGGGTGCTGGCGGTGAGATGCGGCCGCGCGGGGCTCGACAATTTGCGCGTCGTGAGAATGGACGCGCGCACGCTGGTCAATCTGATGCTGCCGGAAGCGAGCGTGAGCGCGTACCATATCTACTATCCGGACCCGTGGCCCAAGGAGCGCCACGTCAAGCATCGGCTGTTCACGCCGACGCTCGTCGCCAGTCTGTTTCGCACGGTAGAGCCGGGCGCTACCGCCTACGTCGCAACCGACGTGCGCGATTACGCGGGCGAGATCTTCCCGATGATGCTCGCGGCGGGGTTCATCCGCGCGGTCGAAGCTCGCGCCCGGCGCGGATCGAACCGGGTTCGCGCGCAAGTACGTGGCGGCGGGAAAAGCGGTGTTTTCGGCCTCGTTTCGCAAGCCGCGCAATTCAACAAGTCGCTGAATCTGCTCGGTTATCGCCGCGATGCCCCGAATCGGGGCCGGGGCGCGGATTGCAATGCGGAACAGCGTTGTTTAACCTTTTTGCGTCTCTCTAAGATGAAACGATTGCTGTTGATATTGGTGGCTTTTGCTCTGCTGCCTGCGACCGCATGCAGTCTGCGCCAGAAGCCCACCGGCGAGAACTACTACGCGCAAGGCCAGCTTGATTTCGCGACCAAGGAGTACAAGGCCGCCATCGAAAACTATCAGGAGCTGATCGACAAGTTCCCGTTCAGTCCGTACGCCGAGGATGCCGAGCTGAAAATCGGCCTCGCCCATTACCAGCAAAAGGATTACGCCGAAGCGATCGGCGCGCTCGACGATTTCCAGCGGATGCATCCGACCAGCAAAAACCTCGAGCTCGTCACCTACTACATCGGGATGAGTTACTACGATCAGATGGGGCGCGAGGACCAGGATCAAGGCAAGACCATGGCGGCGCTCAAACGCTTCCAGGAATTGGAACAGCGTTTTCCGGAAGGCGACTTCGCCGAACTGGCGCACGACAAGGTCCTGGTATGCCGCGAGATGCTGGCGCGTAACGAGATGATCGTCGGCGACTATTACTACAAGCGCGCGAACTTTCGCGCGGCGGAGTCGCGATTTGCCGAACTGATGCAGAAATATCCGGAGACTCCCGTCGCCCCGGACGCGCTGTTCGAGCTCGGAATTTCGCTGGAGAAGGAAGGCAAGCGATACTCGGCGGCGCAGGCTTTCGCCGCCGTCAAGAAGCATTTTCCGAACTCCGGCTACGCGAAAAAAGCCCAGGCCGAGCTGGCCAAGCTCCACGAACCGATCGATACCGAAGAAGATCCGCTTCCACTGGTGCTCGCCGAGACCGGCTACGGCGGAAATCCCGATGATTCGAATGCGGACAAAGTGGTCGTGCGCCAGCGCTCCGATGTCGCGTCGGCCGCTGGCGCGTCGGCATACGGATCCGACGGACTGCCAATCCTGGGCGCGCCATCGTCGCAGCCCGATCTTCCCAGCCGAAAGCCCGGCGGGCCGGACATGATGCGCGCGCCTGCGCCTATCCTGCCAGCGCCCACCGGCAGTATCGCCGGCGCCGCCAACGCCCAGGCGCGCGCGATGACGGGCGCCGCCGGCTCGGCGCCGGAGCCGTCGCTGCATCAGATGCAGTCGGGCGCGGGCGCGCCGGCGTCTGCGCCGTTGTCGTTAAGCGAGCCGCCCGCGGCCGGTCCCGCGACCCTCAAGACGATCAGGTTGTCATCGAACGATCCGCCGCTGTCGGTGATTCTTGAACTCAGCGGGCCCGTCAGCTTCAACAAAAACCTCCAGAGCAATTCCGGCGGTTCGACCGCGACGGTTGTACTCAAGGACGTTACGCCCGACTCGGCACTGCAGACTCATCTGGTATTCGACAAATCGATTTTCAAGGATTGCAGCGTCTCGAGCAGCTCGTCGGGAACGACCGTGACCTTGAACATGCAGCCGGTCGCGCATTTTGCGGTCGTGCCGCTGGAGGGGCCGCCGCGCTTGCTGATGACGTTTACGCCGCAGGCGGGAACCCTGAAGACCAGCGCGGCGAACTGAGCTGCGCAAGCCGGGCGCGCGAGCCGCGGCGCGGCGGCCGATCACGCGAAGACTTCGTCGAACCTGATGCCGAGGAATTTGAGCACCACCTCGGCGTAAACCTTCAGTCCCCAGTAAAAGCCCTCGATTGGCAATCGCTCGTCGTTGCCGTGATAAAGCGCGCCGAACGGCATGTGCGGATCGAGCTTGACCGGCGAGAATCCGTAACACGCGGCCCCGAGCTTCGAGTAGAACTTGCTGTCAGTCGCACCGGGGATCATCCAGGCAATCGCACGCGCGCCGGGATCGGCCGCCTCGACAGTCTGCTTGATCAACTCAAAGAGCGGAGTGTCAGGACTCGTCTCCGCCGGTGGTGCGGTCTTGAGCAGCTCGAAAGTCGGCTCGGGACCGACTATCTGACGCAGCTCGGCCATGAAGCTCTCGGGATCTTCGCCGGGCAGGGTGCGGCCGTCCAGCACGATCGTCGCCTCGCCGGGAATCACGTTGTCCTTGTAGCCGGCGCGCAGAATCGTCGGCGACACCGTGTTGGCAAGCATCGGCGCGAACAGCGGCCCGGGCGATTCGATCGGCACGCCCATCACCTCGAGCGTCCGGCGCATAAGCGGCGAGACATTCCTGCGCATCGGCGTTCTCACGATCCTGGTGATCAACTCGGAAATTCGGGAGATCGCAGTGTCCGAGCGCGGCATCGATCCATGCCCCGGCATCGCGGTGACCTTCATCTTGATCGTGACGAAGCCCTTCTCTGCCACCTGGATCGGGTAGAAGCGGCGGTTCTTGAGATGAACTGTGAAGCCGCCGACTTCGTTTAATACGTAACCCGCGCGGACAAGTTCGGGATGGCGCTCGACGAGGAATTTCGCGCCAAAATCCGAGCCGGCCTCCTCGTCCGCGACCGCCGCCAGTATGACGTCGCGATTCGGCTTCGCCCCGGCGCGCTTCATCGCGGTCATCATCACGAGGTCCATCGCGCATTTTGACTTCATGTCGATCGAGCCGCGGCCCCATACGCATCCTTGCGCGATTTCGCCGCTGAACGGCTCGCGCGTCCATCCCGATCGCTCGACGGGAACGACGTCGGTATGCGACGAGAGCAGCAGGGCGCCGGCGGATGAATCGGTGCCCGGATAGCGCGCAATCAGATTAGCCCGGGTTGGAGCGCTTTCGCGGATCACGGAATCGATGCCATGAGCGCCCAAGGCGTCAGCCAGGTAATCGGCGGCGATTCGTTCGTTGCCGGGCGGATTGGTGGTGTCGAGCCTGACCAGCTCGCACAGACAATCGAGCGCCTCCTGCTGAATTGCCTGCCAGGAGATTCTCATTGAGTTCCCCCTTCCCTTGAATCCGTAACTGTCATAAGAAAGCTACAACCTATTGCGACATAAGTAGATATCTGAGCGTCGATTATCGCGACTAAAACGACGCAAAGAAAGTACCTTGCAGATGTGGCGGCGGGTGATTTGCGCCCGGTGGCATCCGAGGGTGAGTGACGATACCGTCGGACCAAGGTTACAGATCGTGGGCATCATTTGTTTTGAAAGAGTCATTGTCGCCGTGCGCGATTTGGCGGCGTCGTGCGAGAACTGGCGACGGGCCGGGTTCGCCGTCGCGAACAACGAAAGCGAATTCGACGGCGCCGGTGTCCGTATCGCTCGGATGGCCGCGGGTGCTGTGGAAATCGATCTGTGCGCAATGCACTCCACCGAATCTGAGTCGCCTCTGACTGAACATTTGCGCGGATCGATTGAGAATGACAATGGCGGCGGCATCATGGGATGGGTCTGGGGTGTGAAAGGTGCGGCCACCGCAGATAAGCCTGAGTCGGGGACGGCCCGAGCTCGAGAATCAATCCTGCTGCCGGGGCTATCGGAGCCTACGACCAGTGCTGCGATGCTTTCGTCCGGATTGCCGGGGGTCGTTACGGCTGCCGCTCCAACTATTCTCGACCTCGAGTCGCGCCGCCAGTCGCTCAGCCGGCTTTGCGGGAGCAACGCAAACAGCGTTGACTATCTCGAGCATATCGTCGTGATGACTCCCGCGCTGGAGGACGCGATCGCCGCGAACGAGGCGATCGGCGTACCGTGCAAGCGAATCCGTGAAGTCGGCAATGGCGCCAGACAGGCGTTCTTCAAGCTCGAGCAGACCGTGCTCGAAATCGTGGGACCGGCGCGTGGACGTCCAGGATGCTGGGGCCTTGCGCTGATGTGCTCGGACATCGCACGAGCAGTTGCAACGGCGCGTGCGGGTGGCTTGCAAGCGACGGAGCCCAAGCTCGCGATTCAGGGTGGACAGATCGCGCGAATCGTCGAGCCGCTCGATGGAGTAGCGATTGCGTTCATGCAGGCCGGCCCCCGTCGCGACGACTGAGCGATCGGAGTCAGGCAGCGGCTGCTGATGCGCTCTAGAACGGACGGTGGCCGAAGAACACGGCATTTATGTCGCGCTTGGACGCCGCGAGTGCGTCGCGCGATTTCGCCGCCATCGTTTTCGCCAGCTCCCGGGCGGACGGCATCAACTCATCATGTTTGACGACCCGGTTCAGCGTGCCCATCGCGAGCAATTCCTCCGCCCGGTAATGGCGGCACATCAGGATTGCTTCCTTCGCGCGCCACGGCCCGAGCCTGGCGGCGAGTACGCTGGCGGGAGCGCCGCGATACGGCACGTCGAGATCCACCTCCGGCACCCAGAACTCCGCACCCTCGACTGCGATCGCAAAATCGAATGCAAGCACGAATGACCATCCGCCGCCCACTGCGTAGCCGTTGATCGCGCCAATCGTGATTTGATCCAGATGCGCGAGCACGTCGAACGCCCGGCCTATCAGCCGCGGCCATCGTTTGCCGAACTCGCCCATGCGGCGGCGGCGCTCGGCGGGATCGATGACGGTGCCGGCCGGGTTCTTGAACATCGCGTTGTCCGCGCCGGCGCAGAAGGCGGTTCCTCTTCCGGTCACGATCAGCGCTCGGCAATCGCGATCGTCGCGCACGGCTTCCAGATGACGCTCGAAGTCTAGGATGACTCCTTCATCGAGGCAATTGCGGCGCTCGGGCCGATTGAACGTGATGATCGTGATCGGGCCGTCTTTCTCGACGAGGAAGTTCTCGGTCATGTGGCTCGCCTCCCCCCGTGTGGCTGTACTTCGGCGCATCGCTCCGGTTGAGAATCATGCCGCGATATGGGCGCGCGGTCTATCGGTCGGCCCGGATTGAAGGAGCGCAAGCAACTCTGCAACTCTTTAACTTTTTCACTCTTTCACTGTTTCACCGGCTTGCGCGCCGGCGATCGATGTTGAACAATCGCTTTTTTCGCTCTTTCGCGCGGAGAGGTGGCCGAGTGGTCGAAGGCACCAGATTGCTAATCTGGCGTACTGGGTAACCGGTACCGAGGGTTCGAATCCCTCCCTCTCCGCCACACAGTATGTACTGTTCCACTACAGAGCGGAGATAGCGGCAAATTCGCGCGTGGGCGGGCTTATTCGCTCAGCTCGTGGCAGCAGAGAGAGCGAGCAATCTTGCAAATCGCCAATTCGCCGCGGTTCCTCTCTGTTCAGAAGAGATTCGGTGCCACGAGCGGATTCTGTCCGATCGCGCCCTGGCGCTTCTCCGTTCGCTAGATCGAAGGTCCTTAGTGGGTCAGAAGCGAAGAGGCCCGGCCCTCTAATCCGCAAGGAGCCGCTGCTGCGCGTCCCATTCGATCGGAACACCGGCCTGAGTCTTCAGACGCTCGGCGGAGAGGCAGACGCCTTGCCGCCCTGCACAGATGGATTCCACGATTGCTGGAGCGAGCAGCGCGAGCGGCACCAGATGGCGGACATAGCTGTCGCTGACACCTTCTCGGGCTGCGATCTGCTTGGTGGACACCGTAGTTCCCGCCGCCAGTTCGCCGAACCACTGGTACCCGCGGGCCAATGCTCGAAGTAGCGCGGGATCTGTCCGCGGAGCTCCAACCGCTTCGCCTGGGAGCACCAGACGCGTTTCGACGCCACGACGCCTGATCTGCAGCGGAACAAGACGGGTCATTCGAAGGTTGGCTCCGCCGCCGGGGAACCGTTCGGGTGGCAGAAGCAATCGTAGATTGAATGTGATCTGCATTCCGTCCCGCTTCAGCTCCACTCGCTCTACGAGCGTGCCCGTGTCCTCTGCCATCTCGACCCGCTGATGAGATTTGACCTTCGAATCGATTGCCTCGACCGCCTGCTTGAGTTCCGCAGCAGCGAAGCCAAAAGCTCTGAGGGTTGAGGCCAGCGCCCTGCGATCCGAGAGCATCTGTCTTGTGCCGGCCATTACCGCCAGTTCAGTTCGTTCGGCAGGCAGGCGCCACCCACGGTCATCCGGCTTGGTGGTACCCCTGACCAGTCTCTTCGAGACGAAGTACCTGTAGCGCCGCTGTCCCTTCTTCGCCCAGCAGGAATATAGCGGCTCGCCGCTCTGATCGAATAGTTTACCCATGAGGAGGCCAGGGCTTCTTCTGACCGTTCGTCCCCGAGGGTGAGCGGCTTTCTGGCTCAGCATCTCCTGAACCCGCTGCCAAGTCGCTCTTTCGACAATCGCTTCGTGCTGACCCGGATAGGTCATGCTCTTGTGCCGGACCTCGCCCATGTAGACCGGATTGGCGAGCAGGTGATAGAGCGCACCGCGTCCGAACGGGAAGCCCCCATGCCGCACATTTCCTCTCGACATCCATTGCTTGGAGGTAACCGACCTGCGGTCCAGTTCTTGTCTGACCTTGCGCAAGGTCTTGTGTTCAATATAAAGCCGGAATATCAAACGTACCGTCTCGGCTTCGGCCTTGTTTACCACCAGACGACGATCGCGCAGGTCGTAGCCCAGCGGTGGCGTGCCTCCCATCCACATACCCTTCTGCTTCGAAGCCGCAATCTTGTCGCGGATGCGTTCGCCTGTTACCTCTCGTTCGAACTGCGCGAAAGAGAGCAGGACGTTGAGGGTCAGTCGGCCCATTGACGTAGTGGTATTGAACTGTTGCGTGACCGCGACGAACGAGACCCCTTCGGCATCGAAGATTTCGACGATCTTGGCGAAGTCGGCCAGCGACCGAGTGAGGCGGTCTACCTTATAGACCACGACCACGTCGATGCGCTTTTCCTTTACGTGGGCGAGAAGGGCTTTGAGGGCCGGTCGCTCCATAGTCGCGCCGGAAAATCCGCCGTCGTCGTACCCCGTTTTAACCAGGCGCCAGCCCTCGCCGGCCTGGCTCTTGACGAATGCCTCGCACGCCTGGCGCTGTGCGTGCAGCGAATTGAAGTTCTGTTTCAGCCCTTCCTCGGAAGACTTGCGGGTGTAGATTGCGCAGCGTTTGGGAGTGCTGTCACTTCGAGCCATTACTCGCCTCCTGCTTTTGCCTGCCCCGCAGACCGAAGAACTGTGGCCCGTTCCAGTGCGCGCTGGTGATTACCTTGGCGACCTCGGTGAGTGACCGGTAGCGCTTTCGTTTGTACAGCACTCCCCGATCGAGCACTCGCACTTCGTGCGTCACGCCGTGCCACTCGCGCATTAACACAGTCCCTGCCGGCGCTCCGGCAGCAGGCTCAGGTCTTAGCGGCCGTCCTGAGCGCGCATCGTTGGCTAGACGGATCAGAAGTCTTCGGGTGGAGGGTTTAAGCCCGCCGTGGACTTGCTCCTGGATGCGGTACGCCACCGCACGGGTCACCAGTTCGCGGCTGATGCGATGCGGTGGCGCGCAGTTATAGAGCGTCCGCCACTGCTGTTTAAGCTCGCTGATCGAACACGCCTTCAGCGAAGCGAGTCGCAGCCGGATCGTTTCCGGCGACTTAGGAAATCTCTGGTCCTGCATGTGTGCCCGGCTTCCTGGCGGGTACACACACACATTGCTCTGGTTCGCCTCCGAAGCCAGTCAACGTGTTCACACCCCGTTCGCCTTCCCATCGCCTTCCATCGTTCAGCGGGTCTAGCCAAATGAACGCTCATCGCTCGCTTTGTCGGCGCAACAGAGCAACCATCCGTGGCCAGCCGATAAGGCTGAAGGAGAATCAAAAAGAATGGAACGCGCGAAATTGGCAAACGGTAAGAAGTCCGGGCCAGTAAACACCAAGTCCGCAAGAACGCCGATGAAGAAGACCGGGCCTAAGCCGAAAGCAGAGAAGCTCGTGTGCCGCTACTGCGGCTCTGACGACCTGGCTCCGAGCTTCATCAAACGACGCGATCGTCGGTGTCGGACATGTTTCAGCAAACGCTATGGATCGGCAGCGCAGACTAAGAAGGTGAGAGTCAAGAAATAGTACCAAGAGGTGTATCGAGGGATCGGGCGCTCAGATGCTCGGTCCCTTTTTCTTTCGCGTTACCCTGTGTGTGGTGAATTGCGGATTCTTGGGGAAATCAGTAATTCGCCACACACAGGTCGCAGAACAAGTTCTAGGCGCCGTTGCGGCGGTACGCCTTGAACGTCATGATGAGGCCACAGAGAAGCAGAACGCCTTCTAAGACCATAAACACTGTCGCGCTCGTGCCCGCGGCACCCCGTTGATACAGGTCCGCAGCAAACATTCGGAACAAACCAAGTACGAGGCCGAGCCAACCGGACAGTGTGATGAGCACAGTCCAATCACGCGCCCAGTGATTGTGCGCCCGGACGATAGCGAGGCCCGCTACAAACAACAAAACACCTGAGAGGTAGACCACGGGCGGAATTTGCGCATCGTATAGATGCGGCTGCACGAGCGGAAATTCCGACATGACCATCGCTATAATAGTGGGACCGACAAGGCCCGCAATTTGCTTGGAGTTAGGCATGCATCAATCCTGAGGTGTCCGAGGGCAGGCTTGCTAGACCGTTCGGATTGGCTCCCGCTGGCGCGATAAGAATTGCCTCGCGGGAAGTGCGGACCGCATAAGGCGCTGAAGCGCCATTTGGCGACGATTCAGTCGGTGCCAGCGTACCAGGGTAGTCCGGCTATGAAGAGGTTTGATCAGTTGTTGGCCTGCAAAGCGTTGGCCGGCACCGGCATCGTCACCTGGACGCGTTTGCCGTTGCGCACGATGCTTAAGTAGATCACCTCGCCAGGCTGAAGGTCGTGCAGCGAGTCCTGGAAGTCGAGAAAGTTGGTCACGCGCGTGCCGTCGACGCCAATGATCATATCGTAGCTTTCGCCAACTTGCATGGAAGCAAGCGCCGGTATCAGCAGAATCGCGAATTGCCCTCCCGGAACGATGAAAAGAACCAATGCGGCCACTATCCCAACACCCGTAAGCGCATCATGGACGCCGTGACTATAGGCGTGCAACCCGACCGCCGCGGCAGGGCTGTTTTTTTCGACCGCCGTAATCAGCAAGCCGTTAGCCTCCTCCCCGGATTTGAGCGTGCGCCGCGCTTCGCGCAATTGCATTCCGAATAGAGTCGAAAGCTCGCCTTCGCTCTCCAACTGCTCCCTCTCATCCTCCAGATACCGCGCGACGTCGCTGCCCTCGTCGGATGGCTGCGATTCGATCGCAGCGCTCGGTTGCTGCTGTTGCGATGTGCCGACAGAATCGACGGGCGGAATCTCCACGGTGCCGGGCTGCGCGCCATCCAGATCGGGCGGTGCCGCAACCAAGTTCGCCGCGCCGGCGGTCGTCGCGCGATCGGCAGATGGCGCGGCGGACGTGAGCGGGGGCGAAGGCGCAGGAGCTTCCGCGGTCGGAGCGCTAGCGCCGGTTGACGCCGACGCGGCGGCTGATGCGGCTTCGGTCTTCCACGTCTCAGACGCGGCCGTTTCGGCACCCGACCGCGCGGGCGTGCTCGCGAGCAGAACGAGCAGGATCGCGGCGAGTGATGCGTCCAAAGCGCGATGCACCCGCGCTTTGCTAGCTGAAACTCCAGCGCTTTTCATGCTCCACCACGCGACCCTCTCGCTCGAGCTTTCGCAGATGAGAGTGGCCGAGCTTGCAGCGAATGTCCAAGTATCGCGCCCGGACGGACTAATTCATAGACGCGAACCTGGACAGCGGTTCAAAACGCGCCAAATGCTGCAGCATCAAATCGATCGGACCATACAAGCGCGGGACAGCCGAGCAGTGGATCAAAGAGGGTAAGCAAGCGGTTGCGATGACGTGGCTTAGCTGCCATCGCTTCCGCGCCAACGAGGTGCGGCTGAGACTCAAGCCGCTCAATCGCGAGGCGGCGGGTATTCGACGTACTGCGGCAGATCGTCAGTGATCTCGTGCCAAGGCGCCTTCGAGCCCACGAAGATGTGGTACGTCGCGCGGACGCCCGGATCGCCGTCGAGCACGCCCGCGGGCACGACGATGAAATAGCGCGCCGGAACGGCGCGCGGCATCGGACTGCCGCAGATTCGGCAGAACGCGTTCCCAAACCTTTGCGCAGACGGCAGCCGGTAGGTGGCGAATTTCGACTCACGCGGCGGCCGGGGTCTGAAACAAGCCATTGCAGTGCTGTCGCCAGCGATACGAGTTAAGGTGTGCGAGCGGGGACGGGGGTGCGCCACTCCGCTGCGCCGGAGTCACCCCCGTCAGTCCGGTATGACAGCGAAATTGGTTGTAAAACACCTTGTAGTCCTCGAGCTTCCGTTCGAGATCGGTCTGGTTCCAAAACCAAATCCGATCCAGATACTCGCGCCGGATGGTTCCGATCAGTCGCTCGACGAAAGCGTGCGAACGTGGGGTGCCGGGAATGGTCTTGATCTCATCGACTTCGAGCACCCGAAGGTTCGCTCGCCAGCGCTGAAAGCGAAACAGCGGATCGTGGTCCGAGGAAAGGTGCCTGGGCAGAGTCTGCCTTGCGATCGCGCGGTTGAACATCTGGCAGACCCGGATACCGTCGAGATCGGCTACAGCGACTCCGAAGCCGATGATTCGGCGCGGGTGAATACATCCATCACCACCATGACCCAATAGCTCTTGAGCAAAATTGATTCAGTGCGGAAGAGATCGACACTCCACAGGCGGTCTCTGGCGTGTCCGATTGCCGCGAGCCAGGAGGGGCCACCGCCGTCGGCTCCCGGTCGATAGTATCGGATGAGAATACGCCGGACGACATCCTTGTTGAGCTCAATGCCGAAGGCGTTCGAGATTTGCTCGGCGATCTTGCGGCAGCCGAAGTACGGGTTGCGCCGTTTCATCTCGACCACCGCGTCGATCAGCTCTCGTGACGGGCCTCTCGGTCCTGGGCGACGGCGTGGTCTGGAGTTGTAGAGCAGACGATATTTGCCCTTGACCAAAACTCGATGAAGACGCAGGAGAGTCGAGGTCTTCAGCACCACGGCTATCTTGGCCAAGCGTCCGGGCGACACCAACAATGTACAAAATCCCAGAATCAGCCGATCCCACGCGGTCAGATTCGGACTCCGGCGCTGCGAACGCTTCATGATGAGCAATTGGTGCTTGATCGCCAGCGACTCGGCCGCGACCGCACGAACGCCGCCGGGACTGGCCAGCCGCGCCAGGGTCACTAGCAGGTGAGCAATCAGCCTGAACCACAACCTCATGCGGCGCCGGAGTTTAACGCTCTCCCACCGATTCGCAAGCCTGCGCTACGCGACCGTCCTGTGCCAGAATTAGCAATTCGCCACACACAGGTACGTCCACCCTTACGATTGTGTGCCAGTCGAGCGCGATAGTTTCGGGCAGCCTATTGCGCCGGGCAAAGGGGCGGCCATCGAAGCACTCAAGGCGACGCTCAATGTTTACGGGGCCGAGCGGGCGTAAACAGTGAGACGCGGCAAACAGCGGAAACGGGAATCAGGAGAGTCCCCCGAGGCGCTTGGCTTGGGTGCGCACGACTCCTTCGGCGATCCCGTCGACGATACGAAGCCGGACTTGATCGATGTTGCCGGTCTCGCGGCTTTCCGCCCCAGGAAATAAACGTGGTTCACTCCGAGGCGGCGCGGCGCTCAATGGCAGTCTCCCATCGGGCTCGTGACCTTGGCGGTCCCCCCGGGCGCTTTGGTGCAAGTCGGCGGAGCGGTATCGCTGCCGAAGGCGGTAGAGCCTTTAGTCTCGACTGCCGTTATAACGCTCCCGGCCTTCTCACACCGCGCGAACGCTTCGCCACCGGCACCCGACCCGGTAGCGGTCGCCTTGCAGACCGCCTCGGCGAGTGCCGCGACATCGCTCGCGCCTTCGCGCGCAGTAGCCTTCGCCGCCCCGCCGTTTGCTGCATGGGCCTTCGCCTCGCTTCCTTCTCCGCTTGAAACGCTATCCGCCGTCCCACCTTCACCAAATACTTCGGATTCTGCTTCACCGACGTCGGTCGCCGTCGCGACTGCGTCACCGCCCCCTGCCCCAGTAATCTCCGCCGTGGCCATAGCGCCGTCGGTGGCGGTCGAAGTGGCTTTGCCTCCGCCGCTTACCTGAATCAATGCCTCTGCATCGCTGTCCTCGCCGCTGGCGGTCGCCTTGGTGCTCGCGCCGCCTTCTGCGATGGATGTCGCTCCGCCCATGGCGCCCGTTCTCGACGCGCTTGCTGTCGCGTTGCTGTCATCTTCCGCCGCCGCCATTGCCTCGCTGTCCTCGCCGCTGGCGGTCGCCTTGGTGCTCCAGCCGCTTTCTGCCAAGGAGAACGCACTGCCCATGGCGCCCGTTCCCGACGCGGAACTGACGGCCTTGCTGCCGTCTTCCGCGTCTGATACCGCCACGCCTTGCTGCGAGGCGTGGGCCGTCGCCTTGTTGGGTGGGCCGGTTGCAGCATAGCATTCGACCGAAGTGCCGTCGGACGACACCAGCGGGCCGACGTTCATGTCTGTCTCCGAGCATGACTCGCTGTCGCCCGCGAACGCGGCGGTTCGAGCCACCATGAGAATCAGCACCACCGCGGCGATTGCCGCCCCCATCTGAAAGATTCGTGACTGCATAAATTCCCCCACCGGCAACGCTCTAGCAGAGCGGCAAGCGCCCGACAAACGGCAGACGGAAGGATGCTAACGCCGACGCGAAGTGGGGATCGTCGAGTCCGCTGAAGGCGTGCGCCCCAGCGACGGGCCTTCGCATCTCGGCTCTCGGGCGCAAATCGCGCCGAAAATTACGCGCACATCGGTTGGCGCGAGCGTGCGGCTGAGGTGGGCGATTTTGGCGCTCGTTTCAGGCCAAGTCAGGCCAAGGTTAGCCGCGTGAATCGCGGGACAAATGGCAGCAAGGGATTTGTAATCCTCTGCGTGGCGGGAATGCGGCGCGATTACGGGGGCTGGCGCGCCAGAAGGCGGCTGGGGTGGGGCGGCGTAAGGTACTGTCTTAATTCGGGGCTGAGTGTCTGAATTTCAAAGTTGGAGTGTCTTAATTCACCGGATCAGCCGGGACTAAGGGGGACTAGAGCGAAGCGACCAACGAGGGGCTTATTATTTTTTTTTTTTTTTCGGATTGCTCGGGTTGCTCGGTGCCCCTGGGTCAGAGACCGCAAGGCCGAACAGCTTCGGAGATGACTTGTCCAACGCCGCGGCGTTAGCCGGAGCAGCCGGAGCAGCCGGAACAGTGGGAGCGGCGATCGAGGCCGCCGCTGATGGTTGAGCCGCGCTCTCCGCAAATGCCGACGCCGCTAGTACACCACCAAACAGGGCCGCCGCCAGTGCGGTCAATGTGAAAATGCTAAGCTTCATATCGCTCTATCCTCCACTTGTGGCCTGATTTTAGCCCGGCGCTCCCTTAATGCAACAAGCGCGACGCGGCAGCGTGTCGGGGGTTCATGGCCGTGAAATAGCAGAGCGGCACGCGACCGACAAATGGCGGCCGGATGGCGGGCGGCGCGCACGCGATTCGGCGACGATGGCGCGCGAGAAGGCGGCGGCGGTGTGGCGGAGCCCGATGCGGCGTGATTTTGGGCCTATGGCGGGCAAGATGGCGGAAGCGGCCCTTGCTGGTATTATTCAGCGAGTCGCGCCTAATCGGGTTATGAAGTTAATCTCTGAAATCTACGAGGAAGCGAACCGGCTTGCCGATAGAATGGGGCGCGGGTTTCTAAAGAAGCTCCATTCCGATGAACATGTCGATGATGATGAGCTTAAGAAAGTCAAAGAGGGGCTAGAGCTTGGCGGTTTCGCGCTGAAATACAATGACGGCAACAAGCCACAGCTGATGTACGCAGTCAGAAATCCCGCCCGGAGCGGGCACGCGGACTATACCGTTTTCGATGAGAACAGGGGCCTCCTTTGCGACTTGGAGTTGGCCTCCGTCGGGGAAAGACCGAACACGTGGAAAGAAGAACCGTGCACCGAAGATTCGGGCGCGACTGACGTTTACATTGATGATCCCGCTAGATTTGGCGCGTACCAACACTTGGGCAGACCATAAAGAAGCACCTGCGGACGGACTATCCTCTCTACTGGCTGGTAATCTACGACAACTCTAGCCGTGCCTTTCGGGATCTGCCGCGAGACGAAGGAGCCAGAAGGACTCAAGATATCATAGCTCGTCGAAGCGACAGATTGCCGCCGAATCTTCAACAAGTATGGGTTTGGGACTCTTCTGGATTTATAAGGCGAGTCTTCTGAGCGGATCGGCCTTTCGGGTTTCGTTCGGTAAGCGGGCGGCGAACGCAAGATTCATAACATTCGGGAGGAGGAATAATCTAATGAACACGGCCGCGAGTTTTTATGCTTGCATGGCGGCGGCTTTGCTGTTGGTGCTCTCCAGCGCGTGCACCGCGAGCGCGGTGACGTGCTCGGGCGATGAAAGCTTGGGAGACAACGTGTGCTTCGGGACAGGCGCGCTCGGTTCCTACTCAAGCGACACGGGCGGTAATTCTGCGTTCGGATACGAGGCCCTCTCCAGCGACACTACGGGGGACACCAATACCGCCGCCGGGGACTCAGCCCTCCTGCAGAACACCACGGGCAGCGAGAATACCGCCATTGGGGCCTCCGCCCTCGGGGAGAACACCACGGGCGAAGGGAATACCGCCATTGGGGTATCCGCCCTCGACTACAATAAAAGCGGTTCCAACAACATCGGCATCGGCGCTGGTGGAGGCTCGTCTCACCGGAAGCAACAATATCGACATCGGCAACTACGGCATCGCGGCCGAGTCCGGCACCATTCGGATCGGCAACCAAGCCGCCAGTTTGCAGACCGCCACCTACATCGCTGGCATCTACAAAGAAAAGGTCGGAACCAAGCACTGCCCTGTATTGGTTGACAGCGACGGCAGCTCGGGTGCGGATCGTCCAAAGAGGTGGACGCCTCGATACTACTCAACGAGCTTGAGAAGCAGGCCGCACAGATGGCAGATGAAAGCCTCGATGTGGCGGCAGGCCGCCGAGTTGAAGGCGAGCCGCGAACGGGAGCTGGCGATGAGGACCACTTTCGAGGAGCGCCTTTCCAGGCTCGAACAAGTGATGGCATCGAAGAACCGCAGCCGCAATCTGGCAGCAGCCTTCAACCGGTAGAGCAAGAAATGAAGCGACCGGTGTTCCCCGTAGACTT
>CAWCTG010000029.1:0-16048 GCA_963798375.1 Binataceae bacterium (SeqCode) | reverse complement strand
GGGTTTCGCAGCTGCGGAGTCAATCGCGCCGACGCGCCCCTGCTACAGGCCCTTTAGAAACCCGATCAGAACCTCATTGATCTCTTTGGGGCGTTCCTGCTGCACCCAATGGCCGGCGCCGGGGATTATCACTTTCTTTTTCAGATTCGGAGTGAACGCACCCGCCATCTCGTACCCGCCGGGAATCATTTTCCCCACCAGGTCATGCTCACCGGCGGCGAACAGCGCCGGCTGGCGCAGCTTCGCGCCGTCGAGGAAAGCGGTCAGCTCCCAGTTGCGATCGAAATTGCGGTACCAGTTGACGCCGCCGCGAAAGCCCGCCCGCTTGAACTCGCCGGCAAAGAAATCCAGGTCGGCTTCCGTCAGCCACCGCGGCAGCTTGTCCGGCACGACGCCGGTCTCGATAAACTTTTTCGTCTTGGGGAACAGGAACGAGAACTCGCCGGTCCGCGGCGCATCGCCCGACGCCGAGTAGAGGATCATCGCCATCGAGCGGCGCGGATCGGCGTCGAGTTCCTTCTCGACCTTGCCCGGCTCCTGGAAATAGAGCTGGTAGAAATTCTGGTCGCCGGCCATCGCCTTCATCGCGTCGGTCGGACGCATCGGACTGCGCGGAAAATAAGGAACGCTGAGCAGTGCGATCGCGCGAAAGATGTCGGGGCGCAGAAGCGCCGAGTTCCACGCCACCGGCGCGCCCCAATCATGGCCGACGATCACCGCCGTCTCGACGCCGAGGCTGTTGACCAGCCCGACGATATCGCCGACCAGGTTGAATATGTTGTACGACTCGATCGGCTCGGGCGCGTCGGTATGCCCGTAGCCGCGCTGATCGGGCGCGACGACGCGGAAGCCCGCCGCCGCGAGCGCGGGAATCTGATGGCGCCACGAGTACCACGATTCGGGCCATCCGTGGCACAGGATCACCAGCGGGCCCGCGCCCAGCTCGACGTAGTGCATCCGGATGCCGTTGCTGGCGGCGAATTTGTGCTGCAGTTCGGGCATCGAAAACGCTCCTCGCCGCGCGCGCGGACTATGAATGCTTGAGCTTTTTGATTTCCTCGGTCATCTCGGGCACTGCCTTGAACAGATCGGCGACCAGGCCGTAGTCGGCGACCGCGAAAATCGGCGCCTCTTCGTCCTTGTTGATCGCGCAGATGACCTTCGAGTCCTTCATCCCCGCCAGATGCTGTATCGCGCCTGAAATCCCGACTGCGATGTAAAGTTCTGGCGCAACCACCTTGCCCGTCTGTCCAACTTGCAGATCGTTGGGCACGAAGCCCGCATCGACCGCCGCACGCGACGCGCCCATCGCCGCGCCCATCTCGTCGACCAGCGGCTCGAGCACGGTCTTGAAGTTTTCACCCGCCTTGAGGCCGCGACCGCCCGAAACGATTATCCGCGCCTCGGTCAGTTGCGGGCGATCGCTCTTGGTCGCGTTGAACGAAACGAACTCCATCTTGAGAGCGCCCGCGTCGATCTCGGCATTCTGCTTTTCGACCGGCGCGGCGCTGTCGCCCGGCTTGGCGGCGTCGAACGCGGTGCCGCGCACCGTCAATACTTTGATCGGTCCGTCGATTTCGACCGTCGCCATCACGTTGCCCGCATAGGTGGGGCGCACGAAGGTCTGGTCGTCGTTGATTGCGGTGATTTCCGACGCCATCCCGGCGCCGAGGCGGGCGGCCAGCCGCGGAAACAAGTCCTTGCCCATCGCAGTTGCCGTCGCGATTACAAACTCCGCGCCTTCCTTTTTCGCAAGTGCGGCAAGTGCCTGCGCGTGCGCGTCGGCGAGATAGTTCTTCAACGCGGGATGCGCCAGCGCGATTACCTTGGCGACACCGTACTTGGCGATCTCGCCCGCGGCCGCCTCCGGCGCGTCGCCCGCCACCACCGCGATCGCCTTGCCGCCGCGCTTTTTCGCAAGCTCGAGGCCCGCGTGAACCGCGGTCAGCGTGCTCTTGGGGAAATGTCCCTCCTGATGCTCCGCGAAAATCAGAACGTCACCCATGTCAATTCACTCCGGCGTTCGCGCTCGTAAAAGTCGCGATCAAATAACCTTTGCTTCGGTGTGAAGCACCGACACCAGCTCCTGCACCGACGCGACCTTACGCCCGCCCTGGCGCTTGGGCGGAGCGGCGAGCGTCTTTATCTTGAGCTTGGGCGCGAGATCGACGCCGAGGCTGTCGGCCGCAATCTCTTTCAGTTCTTTCTTGCGCGCCTTCATGATTCCGGGCAGCGAGGCATAGCGCGGCTCGTTGAGGCGCAGATCGGCGGTGATCACGGCGGGCATTTTGAACGCGATTGTCTCCAGACCGCCGTCAACTTCGCGCACCACCGAGACCTTGTCAGCCGCAATCTCAATCTTGGATGCGAACGTCGCCTGCGGCCATCCCAGCATCTCGGCAAGCATCTGCCCGACCTGGCTCGCGTCGTCGTCGATCGCCTGCTTGCCCAGTATGATGAGCTCGGGCTTCTCGTCGCCGGCAATTTTCGCGAGGATTTTCGCGATTGCGAACGAGTCGAGTGCGGTGTCGGTCTTGACCAGGATTGCGCGATCGGCGCCCATCGCCAGCCCGGTGCGCAATTGCTCCTGCCAGGTGGACTGGCCGACCGTGACCAGCACCACCTCGCCGGTCTGTTTCTCCTTGATGCGGAGCGCTTCTTCGATCGCGATTTCGCAAAACGGGTTGATGACCCATTTCACGTTGTCGGTGGCGATGCCGGTGCCGTCGGGGAGGACGCGGATGGTGGTGGCGGGATCGGGAACTCGCTTGATTGGTACTAGAATCTTCAAAGCACAAACTCCACGCATTCATTGATGCATCGGTTGAATCCGAAACACACGAGGTTGCCCGGGAATAGAGCCGAGAAACGTAAAAATCTCTAACAGCGCCCCGCCAGTTAGTCAAATCACGCTAATGCCCGCGGCGGCGCAAAAGTCCGTGGCAACAAGAGAGGTCGCCCTCTTCGAGTAAACTGCCCGAGCCTCGTCGAGTGCCGCTTGTGCAGCAGGTGAATCTTGGCACCCGGTACAAGGCGCATGAACCCGAGATTCAGCCCTCAAGCTCCTCCTTCAAGCTTTGAAACATGTCGCTTACATCGTCTCGGTCAGACGGAGGCTCCCAATCCTCGCGGTCGTATTCGTCCGGTTCGTTCTCGCCTCTCTCAATCTCGATCTCATCCGCCCTCTCGCGTAGTGGAGTGGTGAATCGCTCAACATCTGTCTCGAGTTTCTCGCCGATAAATTCAAGGTCAGTGGCCATTTGTCGCAGCCAATCGGGATCATCATCGGTCCATTGGTCTGAATAGTCGGAAGCGAATTCGAGGAACTCTTGCTTGAGATTTTCAAACTCCCTCAGAGCGATTACAGCGGGGAATTTTTCAACAAAAACTGCCACTGCGCTGAAGTCGTCGATTTCCTCGAGGTCCCTGAACAAGCACTCTTGGGCAGCTATGAAGGTCGTGTCTTCAGGCGTGAGCCCCCGCTTCGTGAGTGTGTCGAGTAGTCTGACCAGATCTTCTTTGTCGGCATGGCCGCCGTCCCATAGCGTCTTCAGCTGCGCGATAACCGCATTAAGGAACCGGTCTCCCGCGTCGCTCTTGAGATCGTTGGCAACTCGCGCTGCGAATTCGGCTCTGCTCTCATTCGAGGGTGGATTATGATCCAACCCTGTCGCTTCACCCTTGGTATTAACGATACGGATTGCGCCGGCACTTGGTCCGAAAAGGCGCTTCCCAAGCTGGCTAAGGAACTCGTTCCTGTGGTTATCGACGCCAGGATAGCGGTGCCCGCCGCGCCCCGTCCACAACGAAGTATATTGCTCATAAAAGTGAGCGCCACTCATTAGATCGGCAACATCGCCCTCCGAATCGGCCAAGAATCCTTCGATGAAATCGCGAACGGAAGGGCTGTGAAACGAGACCTCAATGTCTTTGCCAATGGCTCGCGTTCTGATGAAGTTCCCGTCAAGCTGTTTCAATGCGTCTTGCCAATCACCGCTGCTCGTTGAAAATCCAAATCGACCTTGTCTGAAGCGATAAAATGACCAGAACGCAGCTTCAAAGTCCGCCAGCATTACGGTATCTGGTAACGTGCTCAATACGAGCAAGGCGTGCCTCGAGGCCTCCGAGATTTGATATCTGAACGCGTGGTCCCAAATCCTCGCAGGATTTTCCAAACTGTTAGTAAATTCGGCAAGATACAGTGACGGAGCGACCGTGCAAGCGTGACGGGCTTGTGTCATGTACTCAATCACGCGAGGACTGTAATTGCGATGGCTGAGGATGTTCTCATATGCACGATTCCGAAGTAGGGCCAGCTTATGGGCCTTAGGTAGATCTGAAAAGTAGAGGTGGTTATAAAGAATCCGGCCCCGAATCGGCCTTGTGTAGTCGGCCAGATTAATCACGCAAAGCATGAAAGCAATCGACGGATGCGCGAACGCTTCGTAACGAAGTCGCGCGCTGTTGAGAATGTACTCCCTCGTCGTGAGAATGAATCGCCAATTCGGATTCGCGGCGACTTCCTCCATCAGTTCCATCAGGCGCTGGTCCTCGTTCTTCTGTAGCTTTTCTAAGGCGGTCTTGCCGAGAAAGTCGTCGAAGTAGAATACCTGTTTGCGTTTCGAGTTTTTGACCGGTCTAATTTCGCTCAGATCGTGAGCTATACGGAACATCTCAAAGCCCTGACGATCCACCAAATCAGCGAGCAGCACCTCCGCTAGCGTTGTCTTCCCGATGCCCGGAATTCCCGCGATTACGCAATAGTGCGATCTCTCTAGAAGATCGCGCGCCCTATCAAAGCTGGGGTTCTGAACGTACCTACGTAGGCGCAACCGAACTCGGTCGATGTGCGCTTCCGAATCTCCAATAATGCCAGCGTCCAACACTCGTCGGAGTACGGGCTCGCTTGTCAGCCACAGTTTGAAGTGACGACGCTCGATGTCGGGATTTTCGCCGAGTAGATTATTCAGATCCTCACGTCCGAGAATGTCAGACAATTCGAGGCAACGTGGTCCTAGGATTTTCTTTATTTCTTTTTTTCGATTCGGGCTCAGAGGTACGGAGGTGGCGAGAACGTAACGAGTCGGCGCGAGGGCGTCGATCTTCTGGCGCTCCTTTCGCCGTAGGATACTCGTCAATGCGCTGAAGCCAGAGTCCGTGTAATGCTTGCATTGTACGATCAAGTTCGTGATTCCAGCGCGATAGCGAAAGTCGATACCTGAATCTGGACCTTGGGAAAAGGATTCAAGCCGTACTTCTAGAGCAGCCTGCAATAGATCGCGAGCCAACAACTCAAAGTCATAACTCGACAGCGATCTGAAGTCGTAGTCCGCCACGATTGATCCCCTTGTCGCTCTGGATCTTAAGCGCAAGTGCGCTCTCAGCCTACCGCCGCCCTTCGAGCCACGCGATGAAACGCATCTGCTCCTCAACCTATTCTAACAGGAACGAATTCCCGCTTCCTCCTATTAACACTGGGGGCAGGGGTCACCCCTGCCCAAGGAGGTGCGGAACCCACGGTGGGTTCCGCATCTGTGGGGATAAAGAATTATTCGTTGCAGCCGAGGCGACGCGACAGTTCGCGGCGCGCGCCGAGTACAGGCTCGGCGCGATTTCAGCGTTCCGGGGTCCCTCGACTACGCAGACTTCGCTCGGGATGACACAAAACACGACTGCCAACGACAACCCAATCTTCCCCTTAACCCTTTCTAACAGGGCGAAGTCCCGCATCTTCCGAGTCGGGTGCCGATCTCTTAACACTGGGTGCAGAGCCTGTCCTGGCGAACCGAAGGGGTCACCCCTGCCGAAGGAAGTGTGAAACCCACCGCGGGTTTCACATAAAATAAAATGATTTTCCCTTCCCCACTGCGTTCGCGGCGCACGCAAGCGCGTGTCGCCGATGCCGAAGCCCGCATCTTTGTTTTAACATTGGGTGCAGGGGTCACCCCCTGCCTATTCGTTGTAGCCGAGGCGACGCGAAAGTTCGCGCCCCGCGTCGAGCAGGCTCGGCGCGATCTCGGCGGTGATTCGCTCCGGCCCGATGCGATAGGTCGGGCCTGCCACCGCGACCGATCCCACCACTGAGCGCGTGTAGTCGCGAATCGGCACCGCGACCGACGACACTTCTTCGATGAACTCGCCCGAATCCACCGCGTAACCGTCGCGCGCGACTGCTTCCAGCTGCGCGAACAGCGCGGCGCGATCGACGATCGTGCTACCCGTGAAGCGGCGCAGCGTCTCGGGCAACGCCGACTTGAGCTGCTCCTCGGCGTCGAAGGCAAGATGCGCCTTGCCGGCCGCCGTACAATGAAGCGGCAGGGTAATTCCGATCGGCGGCGTGATACGCACGGCGCGATCTTCGGCCTCGGCCGCTTCGAGCGGCACGACGCCGTCGCGCCGGACGATCGCGACGTAAGCGCTCTCGCGGCATTTGCGGGCGACATCGGCGAGGATGGGGCGCGCTTGCCTCACCAGGCCCATATGATGGATGTAACGGCGTCCGAGATGCAGACACTTGATGCCGAGGCGGTAGTTCTCGGTGGCTTTGTTTTGTTCGATATAGCCGCGCGCTTCGAGCGTCGCGAGGATTCGAAAGACGTTGTTCTTATGCAGCTTGAGCCGCTTGGAAAGTTCAGTTACGCCGAGTTCATCGACGTCGCCGAAGAACTGTTCGAGCACATCGAGCGCGTGCGCGACGGATTGGATGACGTAGTTGGTTTTGTCGCGTCTGACCATCGGCTTTCCGCTACCGCGCTGGCGGTTCTCAATACTGGCGGAGCGCGGTTTGTAAAAGTGTTTTACTTTAGATGACGCGCTCGAACCGTGTCAACGATGCTCCTGAAATTCTCCTAAAGTTGCACTAACTAGCTGAAATTTAACGATAAAAGTAATCTATCAACAGAGCCGCAAAACAGGATTTCACCATGCCCGGACAACTTCCCGCCGATTTCTTCAGGCGCATCGACGACGACGATGATGAGGTATTTTACTCGGCTCCGCGGCTCGTCGTACATCTCGACGATGGTGGATTCGCGAAGGTCGGCGGGATCGTCATCCACAATCTCAATCGCGCGGCGCGCTCCTCGACCTGATGACTAGCTTTATGGAGAGCGGCGCGTTTGAGAATATGGATTTCATCGACCGGAGCGCGCCGGCCGCGCCGCCGCCGGATTCGGTTTGGGCGGTGGCCGGGTACAAGGCAACCAGGCAACAGGCGCGACGGCGCGCGGGAGAAACGGGATGATGCTTAAGGGGCGTGCGACTGCCGAAGCTACGGCCGCATACGCGAGCCGGTTCCCGGAGCTGCCGGGAAATTTCCGGCCGGTGCTCGGGCTGTCGGTTTCATCGATCGGAATCGGCACATACCTGGGCGATCCCGACGACGAGACCGACCGGGCCTACGAAACGGCGATCAAGGCGAGTCTTCGCGGCGGGATCAATCTGATCGACACGGCGGTGAATTACCGCTTCCAGCGCAGCGAACGGAATATCGGCAAAGCGATTGCCGAGATGGCAGAAACTGGCGAAATCGCGCGCGAGCAAGTCGTCGTCGCGACCAAGGGCGGTTACATCACGTTTGACGGGGGCGTGCCGGCCAATCCGCGCGCGTGGTTCGAAGAACATTACGTGAAGACGGGAATCGTCGCGCCCGCCGATTTGGTGGACGGCTCGCATTGCATGACGCCGAAGTACATCGGCACGATGCTGGAGTTGTCGCGCAAGAATCTCAATCTCGAGACGATCGACATCTATTACATCCACAATCCCGAGACGCAGCTCGAAGCCGTCGAGCGCAAAGAGTTCCTGGCGCGAATGGCGACGATTTTCGAGTTCCTGGAACGCGCGGTGGCCGACGGAAAGATCGGCGTGTATGGGACCGCGACGTGGAACGGCTACCGGGCGGCGCAAACGGAGCGCGGATGGCTCTCGCTCGACGAGCTGATGCGAATCGCGCGCGAGGTTGGCGGCGACGCGCATCATTTTCGCGCAATCCAGCTGCCGTACAACCTCGCGATGCCGGAGGCTGTCACGCGATCGAACCAAATCGTGCACGGCGGCAAGGCGACCACGCTGGCTGCGGCGAAGGCGCTTGGAGTCGCGGTTGCGGCGAGCGCGACGCTGCTGCAGGGGCAGTTATCGCGCGGGCTGCCGCCAATCGTCGCGAATGCGTTCAGCGGTTTCGCCACCGATGCGCAGCGATCGATTCAGTTTACCCGCTCGACGCCCGGGGTGGACGTGGCGCTGGTCGGAATGAAGTCGGTCGATCACGTTCGCGACACGCTCGAGACGGCGCGCAAGCCGCCGGCGACGCTCGAGGAGTTGATGCGCCTGTTCCAGCATGGCGAGGAGGGGTAGGGCGGGGCCCCGGTCCCTGCACCTTAGTAAGGATGAAGAAAGATGCGGGCTTCGCCTATTCGACGACTGACACTGTCAATTCTGAAAGTGAGACTGCGAAGCTCCGACGCCGTGTTCGTAAACGAGTTCCCCGCCGGTCTTGCCCTGGTAGAGAAGCGCGCCGGCCGCGACCATTGCCACAATCAAAAAGGCGATTCGGGTGCGTTCAAGGCGGCTCGACCACTCCAGCATCACGCGCCAGGCGGCAAGAATCAAAAACGCGTACATGAGGTACTGCCCAAGAACCGCGTGCGACAGGTAATCGGAACCGCCGTTCGAGGATGAAAGAATCTGCTGCGCGGCGGGTGACATTGTGTCCCAGAGCCGATCGGCTTCCGCGTCACCGGTGAAATATGACAGGACGCTGGCGGCCGCTCCGCCGATCATCAGCAGGAGCGACGTGCTCCGGAGCTTGTGGCCCCAAACTGATGCGAAGCCCGACTGGCCGCGAGAAAGCAGGATCGCCGCGGCGGAGAGGATTTCCGCGGCGATCCCGAAGGTCAGCAGCGCGATGGTGAAGTGATCGACGATTGGATGGAGATGATAGGTGCTGACCAGTTGCGCAAACATGAACTCACACTTACTCGACGACGGTGACTTTCATCTTCATGTTGCCGTGGCCGGTGCCGCAGTAGTGGTCGCAGATGACCGTGAAGCCGCCAGCGCTGTCGGGCGTGACGGCGACATCGGTGGTTTTGTCGGGGGGGATATCGGTATCGATTTTGAGCGGCTTCGACATGAAGCCGTGCACGCGATCGGCGCTGGTCAGCCGCAGGATCACGGGCTCGCCTTTCTTAAGCGTGATCTCGCTCGGCGTGAACTCGAATTTCTTCGCGGTGATCTCGATCACCTTGGTATTCGGATTGACGGCGGCGCGGGCGAGATTGGTTTTCGGGGTGATTGCGGCAAGCGCGATCCCGAGCGCGCCCGCCAAAAGTGCGATATTGACGATCTTGTTTTTGAACATTGTCGTTTTCATTTTTCATTCGTCCTTTGCGTCTGTGCTGCCATGTTTGAGCATCTGATCCATTCCGACGGTGCCCGAGAACTCGGCGGTCGCGAGCTCCACTTCCTCGATCTGCAAATCGCTGCCATCGGCTTTGCCGTTGACGCGCCGGATTCCCAGGTCCTTGAACGGGTGCGCCTTGTCGAAGGGCAGCGGTTTTTTCACCGGCGTCATTGCAGGGTCGGGGAAAGCGAAGATCAGCGAGCGGGCCGCGTACATTTTCGTGGTGCCAGCCTGGTGAAAGTTCTCGCGATGAATATGGCCGTAGAGCACGGTCACGTTCTCATAGGGCGCGAGCGCGTTCATCACATCGGCGCCGTCGCTCGTGAACCATTCCCATTCGGGCTTGAGGTCGAACAGCGGCCGATGCGTAAACACGATGATGGGCGCGGTTTTCGGAAAGCGGGCGAGATCGGATTTCATCCAGGCGAGCTGCGCGGCGCCGACCTCGGGCCGTCCGGCGGAGACGTTGTCGAGCGCGACGAAATGAACGCCGCGATGGTCGAACGAATAGTGGGTAGGGCCCATGAACTCGCGGAACATGTCGCCACCGTCGAGCGCGGCGTCATTCTCGCCCGGCACGACCTTGATTTGTGCGCCGCCAATCTTGCTCGAGATCTGCTTGAACAGCTTGAAGCGCTTGGCGTGTTCGTCGGGAGAGTCGGCATCGTGGGTCAGATCGCCGGTGACGATGACCAGCTCGGGGCGATTTTTCAGCCCGTTGATGGTAGCGACCGCGCTTTCGAACGCCTTGGTGCCGAGAGGGTCGGGCGGTCCGTTGAATCCGACGTGCGTGTCGCTCAGTTGAATGAACGAGAACGGCGCGGGCGGTTCGCCGTTGAGCTCGGCGAGAGTGCGCGCGATCCCTTCGGCGCCGGCGCTGCGTGTGAGCGCTGGAAAAACGCTGTAGAGCGCGCCGATGCTGAGGGCGGTTCCCGTGACGCGCAGGAACGATCGACGATCAAATCTGGTTTCCATCAAGAATCACCTCGCGCTGATGAGCGCTTTCACCGAACAAGACTCAGCGAGTGAGGGAAAATTCCCGCGATTGAGGCGCAAAGGCAGTCGGGAATAAAATCGGCGCGCTCGCGGTCTGGTACTAAACGGACGGGCGGGCGAGAAACGCGATTGCCGGACGAAAGCAAAGCCGTCGATTTCGATCGCACGTTCCTGTCGATACCGAAAACCTGATCCGTGGTGACGGACCAGTCGGACTGTGATAATCGAGCGCCCTATGGTCGATTTTCTGATCAAGTTCCTGCTCGTCGTACGATCCCGACTGAGGTCACGGGCGAGACTCGAGGCTGAATTACTGGTGCTGCGGCAGCAGGTGATCGTCCTGAGCCGCAAGTCCCGGTCTCGGGTGCGGCTGAGAAACATCGACAGCGCAACGTTCGCTCCAGCGGGGAGGTCCGCCGTTTATCAAAAGCGTGAACTGCAAACGGTCAACGCAACGTTCACAAAGCGAAGAGCAATCGTTGCCGCGATCGCGATTGCATTGACCCTCGCTGTGTCGCCGTCCTACGCCGCGAGAGCGCATGGCGCAAATCACCGCGCGTTTGAGGCCTCCGCGGCCCCCGATACCGCGCTTGACACAATGGCGCAGCAGAAGTTCGGACCTTCGCTGAACGCGGCTGAACGAAAGCTCCTTCATTTCGCGCCGCTGCGCGCAGTGCCGTGGTTCGGTCCCGACGACGATCCAGACAGCGCCGCCAACGACACCGCGCATGGCGAGAATTGGGGCGCGGAGCGCAGCGTGCGCGCGGAATTCATCGAATGGCTCCTCAGCGACCCTCAGCCCGCACGATTCATTCATCCCAGTGGACTCGCACTGGCTGGCGCGCACATAACCGGCAGCCTGGATCTCTCCTACGACACCGTCGACAAGCCGCTGACGCTCATCCGCTGTTACGTCCCCGAAGGAATCAACCTGTTGTCTGCCCATCTGGGGGACATCACCGTGCGGCGCTCGCGCATCGGACCGGTGTTCGGCAACCTGGCGATCATCAACGGCGACGCGTCTTTTCTGATGGGTGACTTCGGCCCGGTGAGTTTTATGCGCGCGCGAATCGACGGCACCCTCGACTTCACGGGCGCGCGAATCCTCAACGCCGGTGAGGACGCGGTCAACCTCGTCGAGGCGAACGTCGCCGGCGACGTGCTGTTTCATGACGGCTTCACCGCCGACCGTATCGTGTACGCGCGACTGGCAAAGATCGGGCACGACCTGAGCGTTCACGGAGCCGAGTTCAAGGGCGACGGAGAACTCGACGCCGAGCGCGCCGCCATCGATGGCACCTTCTACTGGGTCGACGTGAAGCATACGCCGAAGACCGTGCTTGACCTGGAAGATGCACACGCCGGTTCAATCTGGGACGACGAGGCTAGTTGGCCAGCGCCCGGCAATCTGATGATCAACGGCTTCGTCTACGGCGACATCGCCGGCGGTCCGAGCGACGGGCCGTCGCGTCTGCGATGGCTCGGGTTGCAGCCGCCGGAATACCATCCACAGCCGTTTCGTCAATTGGCAAAGGCCTTGAGCGAGATGGGGCGCGACGATGGCGCGACTCAAGTGCGCATTGCCAAGGAAATCGCACAGCGCCGATTCGGCCATGAGAGCCTCCCTCAGCGAGCGTGGAGCCTGATGCTGCAATATACGATCGGCTTCGGCTACCAGCCGCTGCGAGCGCTTTGGTGGATCGCGGGCTTCGTCAGCCTCGGCACGATTCTATTCGGATGGGGCTATCGAATGCGCATCATCACGCCTACCGAGGAAGCCGCCTACCGCGAGTTTGTCACCGGCGGAGAAGCGCCGCCGCACTATCCGGTCTTCAATCCGCTCGTCTACTCGCTCGAGAATTTTCTGCCCGTCGTCGAGTTGCATCAGGACAAATACTGGCGGCCCAATCCGCGCCACCGCGTGTCCGCCAAAGCGAAGCCCGGCAGCCCGCTGCCCGATCCAAGTTCGATTCCGGGCCGACTGCTGCGATGCTACCTGTGGATGCACATCCTCGCGGGATGGACGATCACGCCACTGCTGTTCGCCGGTCTGTCCGGATTGGTCCGCCCCGACTGACTGAGATCCGCGCCTTACGTCGGCGTGCAACAACCGAGATGACGAATCACCTCGCGCTGATGAGCGCTTTCACCGAACAAGACTCAGCGAGTGAGGGAAAATTCCCGCGATTGAGGCGCAAAGGCAGTCGGGAATAAAATCGGCGCGCTCGCGGTCTGGTACTAAACGGACGGGCGGGCGAGAAACGCGATTGCCGGACGAAAGCAAAGCCGTCGATTTCGATCGCACGTTCATCCCGCATATGGATGCTGCGTACAACCTCGCGCGATGGCTGGTGCGTGACGACCACGACGCGCAGGACGTGGTGCAGGAGGCCTACCTGCGCGCGTTCAGGTTTGCGGGAGGATTTCGCGGCGGCGATCCGCGCGCCTGGATTCTCGCGATCGTGCGCAACGCGGCGTTCACGTGGCTCAAACGCAACCGGGGATCCGATTCGCCAACTGAATTTGATGAAAAGGTGCATGGCGGGTCCAGCGAGGAAAGCGGTCTGGAAGCCGACGCCGTTCGCAAGGCCGACGGCGCGATGATTCGCGCGGCGCTCGACGAGCTGACGGACGAGTTTCGCGAGGTGATCGTGATGCGGGACATCGAGGGACTTTCGTACAAGGAAATCGCCGACGCAGCCGAGGTACCGATTGGGACCGTGATGTCGCGGCTGGCGCGAGCCCGCGGCAAGCTCGCGCGTTCGCTCCAGGAGCGAATCGCGCAAGAGCGAATCCCGAAGGAGCGATGACGTGACCTGTGACGACGCGCGGGTGCTGATGCACGGGCATCTCGACGGCGAACTAGACCTCGCCGGCGACCTGGAGGTTCAGCAGCATATCGAGCAATGCCCGCGATGCGCGAGCGAATACGCCGCGATGCGCGCGATGCGCACGCGGCTCAAAGATGCGGCGTTTCGGTTCGAGGCGCCGGCGGCATTGAAGGAAAAAATTCGCCGCGCAATCCCCGCGTCGCCGCCGTCGCGGGCGGGTGCGTATCCATCGCGGCGCGGAACATGGGTGCCGCGTGCGGTCCGGTTCGCGGTACCGATGGCGATTGGCGCGATGCTCGCGCTGATCGTCGCACCGCGCACGATTGGTCCAGCACTCAATCAGCGGCTGGCGAGCGAAGTGGTCGCCAGTCACGTCAGATCGCTGATGGCGGCGCACCTGATGGACGTGGCCTCGACCGATCAGCACACGGTCAAGCCGTGGTTCAATGGCAAGCTGGATTTCTCGCCACCGGTGAACGATTTCGCGAAAGACGGATTTCCGCTGGTGGGCGGGCGCCTGGACTATATCGATGGCCGGCCGGTTGCGGCGCTCGTGTATCAGCATGGCAAGCACGTGATCAATGTTTTCATGTGGCCGACGGCAGGCGACACGACGAGCGCGGAGAGAATCGAGACGGAACATGGATACCATGTGGAGCAACTGACGGTCGCGGGGATGAACTGCTGGGTGGTGTCGGATTTGAATCAGCAGGAGCTCGACAGGTTCGCGGAGTTGATCCGCGCCAAGGGGTAAGCGCGGTTTTTGCCGCCGCGAAGAGAGGGGGAAAGTCTCGTAGGGTCGAATCCTACCGCCCCCGCCACCGAGTCCTTCTCCGTTTACGGTTTGGTCACGAACGATCGAAATCCCCGCCAGTGCGGCCAATTTCGATCAGCTTGTGGCAGCGGTGGATGATACACGTTTGGCACATTCCCGGTCATCTGGGGAGTGTGATATGGAAATCCGCAGAGTGAGGAGGAAACCATGCCAAAAGATCCTCTAACAAACTTGCAGGCGCAGCGACTTTGGTCGCGGGACGCGATCAAGCAGTTCGCCTTTCCGCAGCCGCCACGGGCAAAGAGCAAAGTCGTGATGCGACCGAAACCGCGTCGCAAAACCACCGGACATCCAGCCCGACATTTCACCGCGCCGGGGCTACCCAAAACGGGCGACATTACGGTCGTGCCTCATCTGGTCCTTCCTCGCCGCACGCTTCGCGCCGCGGGACAACCAGTCGATCCGCTGTTCGTGTATCCCCCGGACGGACGCCACGTCTTTCAAGACACTACTTACCCATGGCGCGCGTGCGGCCGCGTCACCACCAATACCGGACAAGGCGCCGGCGCGCTCGTTGGTCCGCGTCACCTCCTGACCGCCAGCCATGTCGTCGGATGGACGGCGTCGGACGCTGGCTGGCTGTTGTTCCAGCCTGACTACTACGACGGCGACGTGTTCCCCTCCTCATACTCCCAGGTGGTGTACTCCTACGAAAAGGTGAGCGGCAACCCAACAGGAGAATACAGCGTGGCGGAGGACTACGTCGTGTGCGTCCTGCAGGATCGCCTCGGGGATCAGCTGTCATGGTTTGGAACCACGACCTACGACGGCAGCTGGGACAGCGGCTCCTACTGGAGCCACGTCGGTTATCCGGGCGATGTCGGCGGAGGAACCCAACCGGCGTGGGAGCTATGGTTCAGCATCGCGAATTCGTGGTCCCCAGGATTTTTCGAAACGGGATCGGGGTTGGACATCGAGACGTTCGCCAGCCTCAACCACGGCGACTCTGGCGGGCCCGTCTTCGGATGGTGGGCGGATGGGCCGTACGGTGGCGAACCCTCAGGGCCGTATATCGTGGCCGTAGTCAGCGCACAGGGAACGATGGGCCCGGTCGTTACCGATTGGTCGAATAGGACGAGTAACTGGTTGGCCGGTGGCTCCGAGTTGCCTGACCTCGTGATGCAGGCGCTCAGCGCCTACCCGTAAGCCGCGCCACGCTGCCGCGCTCGCGCTTACACGGCCCCCTTTCAAGCCATGCAGAACATGATGGAATTGTTATCCTCTTATCCGAGGGCGCGGCCACCTTTAACCGCAGAGCATGAGCGCATCTTTGCCGCAGAGTACCGTTTGAACCGTGAGGGCGCTGGGGCGGTTGAGGGGCTTGCACAGCGCGTCGAAGCTTGGATGCATCGCCGCGTGGCCGCGGGTGCAGGCAAATCCCCCACGCTTGAGCTTGGCGCCGGGACTCTTAATCACTTGAGATACGAGCCCTCAGTAAGCGACTACGATGTGGTTGAGCCGTTCACCGAATTGTTTTCTGGTAGTCCCTTGCGGCAACGGATTCGGCGGGTATACGCAAGCCAAAGTGAGATTTCGCTTCGACCTACTTATCAGCGCATTATCTCGATCGCGGTTCTTGAGCACATGACTGATTTGCCACGTGAACTGGCGCGCGCCGGACTTTTACTTAAACCGGAGGGCTTGTTTCAGGCTGGCATTCCCAGCGAGGGCGGATTCCTTTGGTGGCTGGGCTGGCGTTGCACCACTGGCGTCAGCTATTGGCTCAGGAATCGCCTCGACTATGGCGTCGTCATGCGCCACGAACACGCGAATTCGGCGTCCGAAATCCTCACACTGATTCGCCACCTTTTCAGGGAGGTAACGGTGGCGAGATTTCCGTTGCCGCACCAGCACTTGAGCCTTTACGCTTATATCGAGGCGCGGATACCCGAACGAATAAAATGCGAACAGCTACTCAACACTCGCGCAAAATAAGCCACTCACGGTTTCAAATTCAGAAACTCAAGGCCGAATTAAGACAGC
>CAWCTG010000028.1:0-98011 GCA_963798375.1 Binataceae bacterium (SeqCode) | reverse complement strand
TGCGCAGCCGGTTAGTAGCGCGTCCGCGAATCGCCGTATAGAGCCAGACCGCCGGAGCGATTGATTCGCCCCGGCGGTTTCGTAATTCGGGCAGCCCGACTACATCCCGCTACCGCTGAGGCTCACGTTGGCGGCTCAGGAGTCGGAGTGCTTGTCGGCGTAGATGTGGCAGTGTCCGTCGCAGTCGCGGTTGCAGTCGCCGTGGCTGTCGCCGTGGATGTCGCAGTGGCGCTCGGAGTCGCAGTCGGTGTTGCTACCAGCCCGCTACCGCTGAGGCTCACGTTGTGCGGGCTGGCCGCATCACCAACCGCGCTGACTCCGATCGTGGCGCTCTCCGCTCCATCGATGCTCGGCGTGAACTTCAGCGTGTAGGTGCACGATGCGCCGGCGCCCGCCAGCGAAACCAGCGTGGTGCACGTCCCGCCCGTCACCACGAAGTCGGCGAAGTTGATTCCGGTGATGCTATCGCTCAGCGAAACCGCCGCGCCACCGTCGTTGATCACTGTCACGGTCCTGTTTGGTGAGGAATGGCCCCCCGCGATGGTGCCGAAAGCGATGCTCGCCGGAACTACCCTGACCGGCACCAACCCGGTTCCGCTAAGCGCGATCGCCGGACCACCATTGGGATCTTCCGCAACGAAAATCGAAAGCGAGCCACTCTCCGCCGCCTCGGTGGTGGGCGTGAACGTCACCGCGTAGGTGCAGCTCGACGACGCCGCCAGCGACCCCCCGCAGTTCCCGCCCGTCACCGCGAAGTCGCCCGCGTTGGCGCCGCCGATGCTGGTTCCGGTCAGGGTGATCGGCCCGCTGGTGGCCTTGTTGGTAACCGTGACGCTCAGCGTCTTGGACGCCGTCTGGTAAACGTTTGCGTAGTGCAGGCTGGTCGGAGAGACGGATTCCGGTATCGTTGCCAGCGCGCTGAATGAAACCGGGTACCCGGACGGACTGAGCGGGTCGGGGCTGTCGGTAACCGTCATGGACCCCGATTCGGTGCCCACCGCGGTCGGAGCGAAGGTCACGATCAGCGTACAAACCGACGTTTTCGCCAGCGTCGATGTGCAGGTGCCGCCCGTCACGCTGAAATCGCCGGCGTTGGGCCCGCTGAAGCCTTCGCTCAGTGAAACCGGATTGGTCTGATAATTGTGCACGACGATCACCTTGACCGCCTTGGAGCCGTCCTTCACGCTGCCGAATCCGTAGCTGGCGGGCGTGACCGTCATGTCCACCGTGCCGGTGCCGCTGGCCGCCACGCTCTGCGGGCTGGTTGAGGTGTTGTCGTAAACCGAGAGCGTCGCGCTGCGAGCGCCGAGCGCGCTCGGCGTGAAGCCGATCGCGATCGTGCAGGTGGCCAAATGCGCCAGTCCGCCCGGCGGGCAGGTGGTGGCGCCCGTGGCCGCGAATTCTGCCGGGTTGTTCGAGGTCACGCTGCCTATGAACAGCAAGTTCGTGCCGGTGTTTCTGACCGTGATGTTCTTGGTGGCCGTGTCCCCCACCGGCGAGTTGCCCATCGCGAGCGAAGCCGGCACTGAAATCGAAGTCGTCGGCGTCGCTGTCGGCGTGGCCGTAGCGGTCGCGGTTGCAGTTGCAGTGGCCGTAGCGGTCGCCGTTGCAGTCGGTGTAGCTGTCGCCGTCGCCGTGGCGGTCGCGGTTGCAGTTGCAGTGGCCGTAGCGGTCGCCGTTGCAGTCGGTGTAGCTGTCGCCGTCGCTGTATCAGTCGCAGTTGCGGTGGAGGTTGCAGTCGGTGTAGCTGTCGCCGTCGCCGTGGCAGTGTCAGTTGCGGTGGCCGAGGATGTTGCCGTAGCAGTCGCAGTGTCCGTTGCCGTCGCCGTTGGAGTTGCGGTTGCTGTGGCGGTTGCAGTCGCCGTCACAGTTGCGGTCGCAGTCGCGGTCGCTGTAGCCGTCGGTGTCGGAGCAGGTATGGATCCCTCGAAGGCTCCGATGTCGCAGGCGTTCTGGCCGGCCGCTGGTCGTGTATCGCCGCGCTGGTCGGTGGCTGGGCACTGTGCCGGCGGAATCGCACTGATAGCAGGGCTGGTAGACAGAAGAGCGATGGTTTCCGTGGGACCGCCGTTATTCTGCAGCCCGTTAGGATCGAGCAACGGATCGATGCCATCGCCTAAGGATTGACCATTGGCGCCGGTGCCAGTGAAACCACAGTTGTGGTCGTTGGAGATGTTGTAGCCGCCATCGATGACGGTACCTGAGCAATTACCACTCGTGAGGGTTTTGGCCAATATGCTGTTGGAGGAAGTCAGCGTGCCGCTGCTGTTGAAGAGACTGCTACCCTCCTCGGTTGCAGAGTTACCCGAGAAAGTGCAGTTCGTGACATTCACTGTAACAGAGGGACTATTGGTTTCGATGCCGCCGCCGAAGACCGCCGAGTTACCGGAAAAAGTGCAGTTGGTGACAGCAGCCGCATACATGCCGCCGCCCTCAAAATAAATCCCGCCCCCGCTGCTAGTCACCGAGTTGTCGGAGAATGTACTGTTGGTGACCGTCAAAGTGCTAAAGTTCTCGATCCCGCCGCCTCTGGCCGCTGAGTTGTCGGAGAAGATGCTATTGGTCGCTGTTAGTGTTCCCTCATTGAAAATGCCGCCGCCGTCGTAGCCCGAGTTGCCTGAGAAAGTGACGGTGCTGACCATCAGCGTACCGCTGTTGAGAATGCCGCCGCCGATTGACGTGTTGCCGTGGGCAATTGTGAGACTGTTCAGGTTGAGCGTTGCGCCCGTGTTCACCTCCAGCACCTGAAAAGAGTTCGCGCCGTCGACAATGATGGTCTGTCCGGTCCCATCAATCGTCAAACTGCCTGGTGACGTGTTCGCGATTGCAGGAAGCGTGCTGCTTAGTGTGATAGTGCCGCTGACGCTGAAAGTGATCGTGTCATTGCTGGTGCCAACTACGCAGTCCCCGCCCGTCGTGTCCACTCCCGGGCTGTTCGCGTTGTTGATCATTTCGCGAAGGCTGCACATGCCATCGCCGGACGTGCTGGTATCGCTGAGAGTGTTGACAGTTGCACTAGGTGTCGAAGTTGCTGTCGGCGTTGCGGTTGCGGTCGCGGTGGCCGTAGCTGTCGCTGTGGCAGTTGCGGTTGCGGTCGGTGTCGCGGTGGCTGTAGCGGTCGGCGTCGGCGTTGGGACGTTGTAGTGGATTGTTCCGGTTGCCGCGCTGCCGGATAGGGTGGTCGCGTACAGCGTGTTGAGCAGCACCGAGACCGTGTTGCTGTCGATATTCGCTGCGACTAGGTCGGGCTTGCTATCGCCGTTGACGTCGGCCGCCGTCACCGAGTACGGGTTGCTGCCCACGGCAAAGGTCTGTTGGGCCGCGAAGCTGGGCGTGGCGGCCCCCGGCGCAGTGGTGTTGAGTAGCACCGAGATCGTGGTGCCGCCCTCGTTCGCCACGATTAGGTCGGGCTTGCCGTCGCCGTTGACGTCGGCCGCCGTCACCAAGCTTGGCTCGCTGCCCACGGCGAAGGTCTGCTGGGTGGCGAAGCTGGGGGTGGTGGCGCCCGGGGCGGTGGTGTTTAGCAACACCGAGACCGTGTTGCTGTCGATATTCGCGACAACCAGGTCGGGCTTGCCGTCGCCGTTGACATCGACCGCCGTCACCGACCACGGGTTGCTGCCCACGGCGAAGGCCTGCTGAGTGGCGAAGCTGGGGGTGGTGGCGCCCGGGGCGGTAGTGTTCAGCAGCACCGAGACATAACCGCTGTACCCGTCCGTGACGATCAGGTCGGGCTTGCCGTCGCCGTTGACGTCGGCGACTGTCACTGACGCAGAGTAGAGGCCCGTTTGGAAAGTCTCCTGGGTGGCGAAGCTGGGGGTGGTGGCGCCCGGGGCGGTGGTGTTGAGCAGCACCGAGACGATGCTGCTGTCGTAATTCGCCACGATCAGGTCGGGCTTGCCGTCGCCGTTGACGTCGGCCGCCGTCACCGAGATCGGCTCGTGGGCGGTATTAAAGGTCTGCTGGGTAGCGAAGGTGGGCGTGGTGGCACCTGGAGCGGTGGTGTTGAGTAGCACGGAAACCGTGTCGCTGCCGTAATTTGCAACGATCAGGTCGGGCTTGCCGTCGCCGTTAATGTCGGCCGCCGCCACCGAGTGCGGGTTGACGCCCACGGCGAAGGTCTGCTGGGCGGCGAAACTAGGGGTGGCGGCGCCGGGCGCGGTGGTGTTGAGCAGCACCGAGACCGTGTTGCTGGTGTAATTCGCGACGATCAGGTCGGGCTTGCCGTCGCCGTTGACATCGGCCGCCCTCACCGAGATAGGCTCGCTGCTCGTACCAAAGTTCTGCTGGTTGGCGAAGCTATTGCTGTCGAACGTCGTCGTCGGCGTCGGTGTGGCGTTGAGCAGTACAGACACCGTGCCGGATACGTCGTAATTCGCGACGATCAGGTCGGGCTTGCCGTCGCCGTTGACGTCGGCCGCTGTAACCGAAATTGGCGCGCTGCCTGTGGCGAAGGTCTGCTGGGTCGCGAAGCTGGGCGTAGTGGCGCCCGGTGCGGTGGTGTTAAGTAACACCGAGACCGTGTTGCTGTCCTCATTCGCGACGATCAGGTCGGGTTTGCCATCGCCGTTGATGTCGGCCGCCGCCACCGAGAACGGCCCGCTGCCCGCTGCAAAGGTCTGCTGGGCGCCGAAGCTCGGGGTGGTGGCGCCCGGGGCGGTAGTGTTGAGCAGTACCGAGACTCCACCGTTGTTATTGGCGACGATCAAGTCGCGCTTGCCGTCCCCGTTGACGTCGGACGCCGTTACCGAGAACGGGCCGCTACCGGTAGCGAAGGTTTGCTGAGTGGCGAAGCTGGGGGTGACGGCGCCCGGGACCGTGATGTTGAGCAGCACCGAGACCGTGTTGTCGAAGTAATTCGCTACGATCAGGTCGGGCTTGTCGTCGCCGTTGACATCGGTTGCAGTTACCGAGATTGGACCGCCGCCAGTGGCGAAAGTCTGCTCCGCGGCAAAGCTGGGCGTGGCGGCGCCCGGGGCGGTGGTGTTGAGCAGCACCGAGACCGTGTTGTCGTCATGATTCGCCACGATCAGGTCGGGCTTGCCGTCGCCGTTGACATCGGTCGCCGTCACCGAGTACGGGCCGTTGCCAACGGCGAAGGTCTGCTGGGTGGCGAAACTTGGGGTGGTCGCGCCCGGCACCGTGGTGTTGAGCAGCACCGACACCGTGCCGTCGCGCCAATTCGCAACGATCAGGTCGGGCTTGCCGTCACCGTTGATGTCGGCGACCGTAACGGAGAACGGGCCGTCGCCCGTAGCGAAGCTCTGCTGGGTGGCGAAGCTGGGAGCGGTGGCGCCCGGGGCGGTAGTGTTGAGCAGCACCGACACCGTGCCGCTGTAGCCCTCGGTAGCGTTCGCGACGATCAGGTCGGGTTTGCCGTCGCCATTGATGTCGGCCGCCGTCACCGAGATCGGCTGGTTGCCCGCGGCGAAGGCCTGCTGGGTGGCGAAGCTGGGCGTGAAGGTCCTCGCTGCACCCCCGCCGCCCAGCAATGCCATCTCGAAAGTTTTGGCGGATTGATTGCTGCTGCTGCCGGCGATCGTCACCGGAATCGTTGCGCCGGTCGCACCGGCCGGAATCACAATCGAGCCGCTGGCCGCCGTGTAGTCGGTCCCCGCGATCGCAGTGCCGTCCTGGGTCTGGTATTGAACGAAGGCGTCGTAGCTGGTATCGCCGCTGCGCGAGATCGGAAAATTGAGTGTCGTCGGCGCGCTGCTGGTCACCGTCACGCTGCCGTTCGAGATACTCAGAGTGGTGGGATCGCCCCACACCGAAAGCGCAATCCCCACTGCGAGCAGCACCATCGTTGCTGTCAGGCTCTTATGCTTCAATCGAATGCCCCCCTCGACTAGTCGCGCATTCCCCCTTCGTAGCGTTCAGAAGCGAGCCAAGGCTGGACTAGTCGCAGATTTCGGCGCATTAGGTAGCATTGCGCCAAACTTAAGTCAAATTTTAAAGATGGGTTCTGCACATCGATCGCCAACCTAGTCGAGAAGTTGCTCGCGACACATTTAGCTATCTAAAATCTTCACCCTTCTAACCGGGACGAAGTCCCGCATGTTTCATCTCAACATCGGGTGCAGGGTCACACCCCTGCCCAAGCAGGTGGGAACCCACGGTGGGTTCCACATTCAATGAGTGAACGGCTTTCGTGTCAGTAGCGGGGGGTGGTCGGATCCGCGGTCTCGGACCACGCGTCGATTCCACCTGACAGATTGAGCACGCGTTCGAAACCCATCCGCGCCAGGTACATCGCGACCTGCGCGCTGCGGACCCCATGATGGCATACGACGACGGTCTCGCGGTCGGGATCGAGCTCGGTCAGACGCGAGGGGATGTCGCCCATCGGGATGTGACTCGCGCCAGGGAAGGGCGCGACCGCAATTTCGGCGGGTTCGCGGACGTCCAGGATCAAGACACGATCGCCTCGATCGAGGCGGGCCTTGAGCGCCGTCGGTTCGATTGCGCCGATATCAGGCATCAGGCGACCGGGGAGAGCGCCGCGCTACTGTTTGATGTCGTTCGAAAACAGCTCGACCTTCGAGAACCTCGGCAGCTCGATGCATGGAATCGAAAATCGGAACGTGTCGCTCTGACCGGGCCGGATCGGTTCGAAATGCGGCTTCTCATTCAGGATTTTCTGTATGTACGCATCATCAGACAGGCTTTCGGCATGATGGTTGTAGAGGCTTTCGCCGTGAATGACTTTGCCGTTGCGGTCCTCGAACGCGAAGTGCAGGTGGACGTAGTCTATCGGCCGGTCGCTGACATTGGTGATTTTGCCCCCGACGATCAGGTGCGGCGGCATGCAACACGAACGCATAATCAGGTCGTCGGTGACTACCACCTGGAGTTGTTCGTTGGGGACTACCTGGGTCTTCGGATGATCGTAGGTGGTGTGCATGGTCGCTTGCGCGCGTGCCTGATCGCTGTCTTTGATCTCGACGCGAGTGCCGGCAAACGCGGCGCCGACTGCACCGAAAGCGAGAAGAGCCGCGATTGCGATTAGCTTTTTCATATCAACGACCCCATCGGTCGATCTTGGTGCGGGGCCTCGCCAATGTCAATCTACTATTTGAACCGTATAGCAGGAGTCACATGGCGACCGCTGAATACATTCAGTTTATGGCCGATGCTATTGCGCAAGCCCGTCGCAGCGAGGCGGATGGTGAGGTCCCGGTCGGCGCGATCGCAGTTGCCGATGGGCAAATCGTCGGCGCGGGGCATAACCAGCCAATTGGGCTCGGCGACCCGACGGCACACGCCGAAATCATCGCAATCCGCGCAGCCGCATCGACGCTCAAAACGTACCGGCTGACGGCGGTGTCGCTATACGTCACGCTCGAGCCATGCGTGATGTGCGTCGGTGCGATGGTAAACGCGCGAGTCGCGCGGGTTATATACGGGGCGCGGGACGAAAAGGCGGGCGCGCTCGGCTCGGTGTACGATATCGGCAGAGACGGCCGCTTGAACCATCGATTCGAGGTAGTAGCCGGGGTGATGGAGGCGGAGTGCGCCGCGATAATGCGCGAGTTCTTTCGCGCGCGCCGCGGTGGAGCATAAGCGCGGTGGATGACGCGGCGAGAAATATATGAAAGAACTCATTGGTGCTCGAATGCAAATGACATCTTCAGAAAAGTGGTGCGGCCGCGATGCCAAGTGATAAGGCCAAGCAGAACAAGGCGCTGACGGCGACCTGCGTCGCCTGCAAAAAGCCCGTATCCACAGAAAGCGCAGTCGCGCTGACGGGCGTCGAGGACGGGCGCCACAAGCAGTACGTGGTGTGCAACGCGTGCGCGAACGGTGGATGGCGTCCGCCGGGCTTCGCAGGATTGTATGCGTTCCGCCGGTCGTAGCGCGCGACCCGGGAATTCCGGCTAGATCAAATTTCGCCGCGATCGGAAAGTCGTCCGATCGAGAAGGTTCCAAGCGCGGCATTTGGTTGACGAGCGGCGCGAGAACGAATCCGAGCCAGGGTCAGCTTGACTGCGCGGGAGCAAACATCGATGCTCGTCTGTCGCGGAGAGGTTCGGGAGTCTGGTTTAACCGGCGTGACTCGAAATCACGTGAGCCCTTGTGGCTCCGGGGGTTCGAATCCCCCCCTCTCCGCCACCCAGTCTGTAGTGCCTTCCAAAAATCTGGAGTGAGCGGAAAATCCCCGCGTGACGCGGCGCTTGTGCGCTTGATGCGAACCGGAGAGCGCGAGTCCTGCACCCGATTCGGCGAATTTCTCGGGTTTGTCTCCAGGCGCGGAAAAGCCGGTTCGCTTCACGGTTCGAGCCAAATTCGCTAATCCATCGCCTTTCTGAAATGGGGCCGGTCGCGGCTCTAGTCGATTCCGATCGCCTTCAACTGCACCGGCCATTCGAGCGGCAGATCGATCCGGTTGGGCAGCGTCTCGGCGTTGAGCTCAGCCGGCTGACGTCCCCGGCAGATTGCTTCGACGATGTTGGGTGCTGTGAATGCCAAGCGAGAGAGACGCTCGACGTAACGCACAGCGATGCTCTCGCGTCGCGCGATCTCCGCTAACGAGCGCACGCTGCCCGGGCCAACTCTTCAAACCACCCCCTCGAGGTCAGCGACACAAGGTTCGCGGCCTCAAGCTTAGGCATGAGTGCAACTCACATCGCGGAACGATTATCACAGTCCGACTGGCCCGTCACCCCGGATCAGGTTTCGGTATCGACAACACGGCAATATGAGCATCGACACCGAGGTTCAGGGCAAATCGTTCGCGAGAGCGAAAGAGATGTGTACGCGAAAGACGATAGTAGTCGACGCGGCACTATAAGACGCGGCGCAGCGACTCGCTCGTTAATCCGGTTCAGACCCTGGCGGCAGCAGCCGAATAAGCCGCCCTCACCGCGACGGCATCGACCCTGAGATCGGGATCGATTACCGACCCGCGTCCCAGATTCCATTGTTTTGCTACATCTCTCGGCGAGCGAGTCATTAGAACGGCTGTGGCCTGTATGCATGCGCCTGCGGCGACATGCTGTTCAGCCTCGGGCACCATCACTTGGCGCGCGGACAGATCGGCCATGATTCTTCTATAGGCTGCGGAGCGCGAACCTCCGCCGAGCAGGACGATATGACGCTCCCGCATTCGAACTCCCGCACGGTCCAACGCCTCGATACCTTCGAGCAGGCCACAAACCACTCCCTCGAACGCGGCACGCGCCAACACTGGCCCCGAAACGGAAGTACGAATTCCGAAAACTGCGCCTCTGGTCTCGGGCCGGTTCGGCGTGCGCTCGCCGTCGAGATAAGGAACAAGAACAACGCCAGCCGCACCAGCAGGCGCATCGAGAGCGGCGCGGTCGAACGCATCGCGATCCAGATTGAGCACCCGCGCAAACGTATCGGTGACCTTGGTGGCGTTTAGCGTACAGACTAGCGGAAGAAATTCGCCAGCGGCATCGGCAAATCCTGCAACCGCGCCGGAACGGTCCGCGGTTGGGTGAGCCGACACAGCGTAAACAGTGCCTGAGGTCCCCAGTGAGACGGCGACGGAGTCTTCTCCGAGCGCGACTCCCAGCGCCCCTGCCATGTTGTCACCGGTGCCCGGTCCGACCACTACATTCGCGGGAAGACCGAGCTGGTCCGCAGCGTCAGTCGTGAGTTTGCCGGCAGCGTCGATTGGTCCAAGCACGGCTGGCAGCAGGGCTTCCCAATCTCGAGTCGGATCGACCTCGGCAAGCAAGTCGAATCGATATCTCCCTTCGGTGGGTGACCAATAGGCCGTCCCCGATGCGTCGCCGCGATCGGTGACAAATTCGCCGGACAGTTGAAGCGTGAGCCAATCGTGTGGCAAGAGCACGCGCGCGATGCGTGCAAACGCGTCAGGCTCCAGACGCCTCATCCATGCGAGCTTTCCTGCGATGAACGAGGCTGTGGGGACGCTGCCACACGCCAAGGCCCACCGTTCGGGACCGAGCCTCGCCACCATCGCTGCCGTGTCGGCTGCCGACTCGGTGTCGTTCCAAAGCTTCGCGGGTCGAATCGAGCGTCCGGCGGTGTCGATCACGACCATCCCTTGTTGTTGTGCCGCGACCGATATCGCCCGCACTTCAGAAAGCTTTGCGTCTCGGCCCGCGTCCCGGATCGCTTGTCCAAGCGCATTCCACCACACAGCCGGATCCTGTTCGCTGCGAGGCGGATTGGTTGGCGGATGTGATCCTGCTCCGAAGCCAAAGAGACGGCCGCTCTCTGCGTCACGAATCTCGACCTTCGTGGATTGGGTTGAAGAATCAACTCCAAGCACAAGCGGCATGCGGGTCACTCCAAAGACGATAGTTCAGAACGGGGTCATGCTCCTCATCGCACGCCGAGAAGCAGTTCCAGCACAAGCTGATCGAGTCGTTCGTGGCCATAGCCGTAGGCCGAGAGCGCGTCAATGTCGAATTTTTCGTTGCGCAGCGCCGTGATGGAATCGGGCGTTACCCTGCCCGCCATCGTCGGCTGCTTGATACCGCCGGCCTTCGCTTCGCGGAGCGCAGCCATGATCTCTTCATCCTGATCAAAACGGCGCGCCTTCTCGCGCAAGATGAGATAGTTGCGCATGCAGCCGCGCGCGAATTCCCAGACACCGTTTTGGTCTTCAGTTCGATAGGCGTGAGCGTCGAAATGGCGCATGCCGTTCCATTTTGATTCCTCGAGCAGTTTAACGAGATAGAACGCGTCGCGAATGCCCTCCGAGCCGAATCGGAAATCCTGATCGAATTTACCGATGCGTTGTCCGTTCAAGTCGATATGGAACAACTTGCCGGCCCAAATCGTTTGCGCGACCGCATGATGGAACGACAAGCCCGACATCGTCTCGTGCGCAAACTCGGGGTTGAGACCGACCATTTCGGGGTGTTCCAAGCGCTCGATAAACGCAAGCGCATGGCCCACCGTTGGCAGGAACAGGTCGCCGCGAGGCTCGTTGGGCTTAGGTTCGAGCGCGAACCTGACGTCGTATTTCCGCTCGCGAGCATATTCGCACAAGATGTTGAGTGCTTCGGCGTAGCGATCAAGCGCGGCGCGTGCGTCTTTTGCGGCGTCACACTCGACGCCCTCGCGCCCACCCCAGAGCACGTAGATTTTTGCGCCCAGGCCGACGCCCAGGTCAATTGAATCAAGAGTCTTCGCGATCGCGTAGCGGCGGACGGCAGGATCATTCGCTGTGAAAGCACCTTCTTTAAAGACCGGATGAAAAAATAAGTTGGTCGTCGCCATCGGGACTTTCATCCCCGTCCGCTCCAGCGCGTTGCGAAAGTTTCGGACAATCTGGTCTCGCTCTCCTGCCGAGGTGCCGAACGGGACGAGATCATTGTCGTGAAAGTTGACGCCGTAGGCGCCAAGTTCTGCAAGATGCGCCACGGCATCCGCCGGTTCCAGATGCGGCCGGACTTGATCTCCGAACGGATCGCGCCCCCGATTACCCACCGTCCAGAGTCCGAACGTGAAATGATCTTCCGGCCTTGGTGTATAGAGGTCGTCCATTCTCACCTCTCATGGTCAGGAAATTTCCGTGCTCGTGGGTTTTACGTCGAGCATGCGCAATCGGCGGCGCGATCCAACGATACGGAAGTCAGCATTGAAGCGGATATCACTCGACGAAGCGCCAATCAGGATCTCCATCTCTCCGGGTTCAACTGCAAAGCTCATGTCGCGTCCGTGGAACGCCGCCTGGCTCATGTCAAGTGTGAAGCTCACCCGCCGCTTCTGGCCGGCGCGCAATGAGACGCGCGCGAATCCCTTCAGCTCTTTGACGGGGCGCGTCACGCTGCCAGCTTTGTCGCGCAGATAAAGTTGCACTACTTCAGCGCCATCGCAGGGACCATCGTTGGCGACGTCCACAGATATGCGCAAACGGCCGTCGACCGGAACTTCGCCGGCATCGAGAGATCCTTCCGAATAGCTGAAATGCGAATAGCTCAGTCCGTATCCGAACGGGAACAGGGGTTTGCAATTCAGGTCAGCGTAGTTGCCCCAGAACTGACTGCGCTGGCCCGAGGGCTTGTGCGCATAGTAGAGCGGCATCTGCCCCTGGTCACGCGGAAGCAAAACGGGCAGGCGTCCTGCAGGATTAACGCGGCCGCTAAGTACCTCGGCGATGGCAGTGCCACCTTCCTCGCCAGGTGGGAACGCGAGAATCGCGGCCCCCGCTTTCTCGATCGCAGTAGTGAGCGCGAGTGGGCGCCCGTCGATCACGACGAGCACCACCGGGTTGCCCACCGCGGCGACTGCGGCGACGAGTTGTTCCTGAACTCCGGGAAGGTGCAGCGTCGCGCGATCGGTCGCCTCGCCGCTCGAGCATCCGGCGACAAGGCCGGACTTGCCGCCGACGCACAGGATGACGACGTCGGCCCATCGCGCGGTTTCGATCGCTTCGTCGAAGCCGGAGGTGTCCTCATCGAAAGCATTGCACCCGTATGCGGTGCGAATCTGGACGCTCCCGTCCAACTCGGCGCGCAATCCTTCCAGTGGCGTCACCATCGATGGAAATCGCTCGCTCAAATCCACGTTTCTGCGCCGCGCGGAGGCAATCGCGCCCGCGCCCGATTCCGGCGCAGCTCCCATCACTGGAGCGGCGCTGCCTTCAAGGTTATGGCTTGAGACGCCCTTGCTCTGCGCGGACCGCTCGGGGATCGGTCCAAAGAGAATCTCATGATGGGTCGGGTAGTGATAATCGCCCTGCAATAACCGCTTCGAGTCCGCAGTCGGTCCGATCATCGCGACGCGCTTGAACTCAGAGCGCAGCGGCAACAGCGCGTTCTCATTCTTGAGCAACACTATCGAGCTGCGCGCAATGTCGCGTGCAAGCGCGCGGTCTTCACTAGTGTCAAAAGCGACCGCGGCAGCGCCGGCATCGACATAGGGATGCTCGAAGAGGCCCAGCTCGAATTTCGCGCGCAGCACGCGCCGGGCCGCGCGATCCACGAGTTCGCCGGATATTTCGCCGGCCTCGATCGCTTCGCGCAGCGGCGCACCGAACACGTCGAGTGTCGGGAGTTCGACGTCGATGCCGGCTTCGAGGCCGAGCTTCGCAGCGTCGCGCGAAGTGGCGGCGATGTTGTGATAGTTGTGCAGCGACGGGAGTGTAAAGTAGTCCGACACCACTGTGCCGGTGAAGCCGAGCTCGCCGCGCAGCACGTCATCGAGGAGATACGCCGACGCGCCGCAAGGAACGCCGTCGATCTCCTGGTACCCGTTCATGATTGAGCGCAGGTTGGCCTCTCCAATCATCGCAGCGAAGGGCGGAATGAAAGTGTCGAGCAATTCGCGACGAGCGATATGCGACGGCGCCCAATTGAGTCCGCCCTCCGAGAAGCTGTAGCCGGCGAAGTGTTTGCCCGTACAAATCACCCCGCTTGCGCAGTCGTTGCCCTGCACACCTTTCACGTACGCGACCGACATGCGCGAGACGAGATAAACGTCCTCGCCGAAGGTCTCTTCGCATCGACCCCATCGTGCGTCGCGTGCGACATCGGCGACCGGGGCGAGCGTGTGACGGGCGCCAACCGCGATCATCTGGCGGCGAATGACGCCGCCCATCCTCTCTACGAGTTCGGGTGCGAAGGTCGCGGCGAGACCAAGCGGCATCGGAAAGCAGGAAGCGTCCTGCGCGAGAAAACCGGCGCAGCTCTCCTCGTGAAATATCGCCGGGATGCCGAGCCTGCTCTCCTCGATCAATATCCGCTGGATCGCATTCATGGTGCGTGCGGATTGCGCGGGCGCCATCATTGCGGAGTGACGCGAGATGTGCCCGATGCCGTGCTTGAGCATTTCTCTCGCGCGATCCTCGTCGATCCCATCGCCGCGAATCATCTGGCGGCTCCAGAGCGCGCCGAGCTGTGCCATCTTCTCTTCGAGCGTCATGCGCGCGAGCAGATCCTCAACGCGCTCGTGGATTGACAGCGAAGAGTCTTCATCGGAGATTTGCATTCTACCCTCCGATTCCAACTCCCCTTGTAGACTGAACGCCCTTCCTCCTCAAGGTCTTAGCCGATTTTCGTCCACGATGTTACCAGCGGCACCGAGAAGGGCTGGATTCGCATCTGGTGGGCGTGAACGCCCGGAAATGCCCTTTTTTGGGATGTGTTGCGACTTTGGCGGGGGTGGCTGGTAGTCTGAAAAGATCGTGAAGAACGCACCCCGACCGGCAATCTTCAAGTGGCGGCAGACGGCGCCGGAGCTGATTCTTTGTGCCGTGCGCTGGTATCTTCGGTGCTCGCTGTCGCTCGGCGATGTCGAAGAGTTGTTCGCCGAGCGCGGTCTGCAGACCGATCACACGACGATCTGGCGCTGGGTTCAACGTTACGGTCCCGAACTGGAACAGCGGCTGCGCCGTCATCTCAAGCCGACCAACAAATCCTGGCGGGTCGGTGAGACCTATATTCGAGTGCAGGGCCGTTGGTGTTACCTGTATCGGGCCATCGATTCCACCGGTGCCACCATCGACTTCCTGCTGTCGGCGTTGCGCGATGCCGCTGCGGCCAAACGCCTGTTCCGCAAGGCTCTCAGCGATCCATCTCACCGCGTCATCGACACTGATCAGGCCCGCCTCTACGGCTCGGCGATTGCAGCAGTGAAAGAGGAAGGAACCCTGCGCCGCCGCTGCCGACATCGACCGGTCCAATACTTGAACAACATCCTGGAGCAGGATCATCGAGCGATCAAACGACGCGTGAAGGCCAAGCAGAGCTTTGGCGAATTCCAAGCGGCCCGGCGAACGATTGAGGGATACGAGGCTATGCACATGATCCGGAAGGGCCAGGCGCGGTGGGTCAGCGACGATGATGTTCGCAAACAAAATCAGTTCATCGACCAACTGTTCGATCTGGCTGCCTGCGACTTCGCCGCCCAGTTCCGCTCGGGCCGTCCTCCGTCACAGCCTTCGAAGTTGCAACACTTCCCTAAGGAGGATTTTCAGGACAGCCACCGGTCCTGATAAATCGGGAATTGTGTTGTTTTCTCCGAAGATCGCGTCGTCCACCACCATGCAGATCCATGGTATACGGACGGATACGGGAACGGTGGCGACGACCATCGTCTTTAGAAACGGCAGAGTGCACGTTGAGAAGGCCATCGCACCCGACGTGGACGTCTGACGCAGACGACACGTCGGATATGATATTCGGGTTGGATGCGCAAAGGTGATGAACGGATGAGCACGCTGGTCACGCTGGTCACGTCGGTTACACAAGAGCGCAAATACGCTGACATCATTCGGGCGTGGGACGGCCTGTGGTCACTCGAAGACGTTGAATGTCCGCTCTGGCTGATCCCAACATCCCCTGTGCTCACGGCTGCGGTGGCCGGCTTGGCTCCCATTCCACAGCTCCTGCAAGACAAGGAGGTTCAGCTCAACGCGCAACTTGCCCTCCTCGCCTGGCGCGAGACCGCGGATCTCGGCGACGCCTTCGTACCTCACCTGCAGCCGCAAGCCGGCGTGACGGTCTTTGCTTCGGCCTTTGGTTGCAAGGTGGACTTCTTCAAGCACACGCTGCCGTGGGCTCATGCGGTGATCCGCGAGAGTGATCCACCCGAAAAGGTCTACGACCTTCCTCCGCCCGCGGTCGACGCCGGGCAACTCGGAGACATGCTCGCGTTTACCGATTACTTCGTCGCCCAAACTCGTGGCCGCTACCCGGTGGCTATCACTGACATGCAGGGGCCGCTCGATACGGCGTACTTGGTATGGCAGTCGAGCGCCTTCATGGAGGCGATGTACACCCACCCCAAGGAAGTCCATCACCTGATGCGTTTGGTCACCGACTTGATCATTCGATACGTGAAGGCGCAGCGTGCCCGCTCGCCCGAATTTCTCCCATGTCATTTCCCACCGCTGTGGCTCCCCGACGGCCGCGGCATCGCGATCAGCGACGACGGCCTGGCCGTGATTAGCCCCAATCTGTACCGTGAGCTCTGTCTGCCCTATGTGAACGAACTGTCGGAGGAGTTCGGCGGCGTGATGATTCACTCGTGCGGCAACTTCGTGCATCAGTTCGGCAACCTCGAGCAGGTTCACGCCCTGCGTGGCATCAATTTCGGCGCGACGGAAACCCCCTTCAAAGCAGTCTGGGAGCGATTCGGCGGCAAGACGGCCGTCATTCCCCACATCGGCTTGAACAAGGACATCCACTTCAACGGCAATCCGGAATATCTCGACCACATCCTACGAACGAAGACCCACAACCGTGGCCTGTGTGTCATCGTCGGCCCCAGCGAGCAGGAGCTGAAAGGGTTCGATGCCGCCGCGATCCTGGCCTTCGTGGAGCATGTGAAGGAAGCGCTGGCGCGTTAAGGAGAACTGCCGTCGTATTGGCGCTCAGATCGCAATGAACAAATGGCTCGAATCGTGGTTCGGCACCGCACCCGTGGTCACCGACGGCGCCTGGGGCACCGCGCTGCAGGCGCACGGATTGGCCGCTGGGGAGATCGGTGACCTCTGGAATCTATCGCATCCCGAGCGCGTCGAAGCGGTCGCGCGCAGCTACGTCGACGCCGGCAGTCGGATCATTCTCACCAACACCTTCCGGGCCAACCGCATCGCGCTGGACCAACACCCAGAGAGATCGCGTGTCGAGGCGATCAACCGCGCCGGGGTCGAGATCTCGCGACGCGCGGCGCGTGAGCGCGCGCGGGTTTTCGCGTCGATCGGCCCCAGCGGCAAGATGCTGGTCACCGGCGAGATCGATGAGGCGCAACTGGCAGCGGCCTTCGCAGAGCAGTGCCAAGCGCTGGCCGCAGCAGGTGCCGACGGTCTCGCAGTCGAGACCATGACCGATCTCGACGAAGCACGGATCGCGGTGGCTGCCGCCGCAGCAACCGGTCTGCCGGTCGTGGCGTGCATGGTCTTCGACTCAGGAAAGCATCACGACCGCACCATGATGGGCGTCACACCCGAGCAAGCGGCAGCCGAGCTCACGCGCGCCGGCGCGCAAGTGATCGGCGCCAACTGCGGCATCGGTATCGAGGCCTACGTCCCCGTTTGCGCGGCGCTTGCGTCGGCAACCGACCGACCCATCTGGATCAAGCCGAACGCCGGTCTTCCGGAGTTGGTGGATGGGAAAGTTGTCTACCGGATGACTCCGGAAGAGTTTGCCAGCCATGGGCCCGTGCTGATCGCTGCGGGGGCCCGCTTTGTCGGCGGTTGCTGCGGGACCACCCCAGAGTTCCTGGTGGCGCTACGCCGTCAGCTGTCAGATCGCCTCCTGTAGGTAGCAGTGGAGATGGCAGGCACAAAGACACGGATCTTACGCCTCTGACGCGGCAACCCGCCGGACATGATTCCTCGGAGGACACATTCGCCATGACACGCTCACACGAAGGCCATGACTCCCGCAGGCGATACACCCCGAACTTCGACAACCTCCGTCGCGCGCTGATGCGGCAAGGCCCTCCGGGACCGGTCCCATTCATCGAACTGTTCGCCGACCCCGGCGCGATCCAGGCGCTCACCGGGGAAAAACTGAGCTGGCTCTCCCTCATGAGCGGCGACCCTCGGCCTGCGCTCGATGTCATCCTGCGTTTCTGCTGCGAGAATCGCTACGACTACGTCTATGGGTGGACGGGGTTGGATTTTCCGCGCAGCAACTTCGTTGCCGGCACGGACACCTCTGCGGTCGAAAACTTCCCCGGCGGCGTGCGCGTCTGGCAAGACGAGGGCAGCGGGCCGATCCAGAGCTGGGCCGACTTCGAGGCCTACCCATGGCCGAATCCCGAGCGTATATCCTACCGCGCGCTCGAGTACCTGAACGGCGTCGTTCCCGACGGGATGAAGATCAGCGTGATCCTGGGCGGCATCTTCGAAAATACTTCTTGGCTTATGGGTCTGGAGTCCTTCTCGTACGCTCTGGCTGACCAACCGGATCTTGTCGCCGCACTCTTTGAGCGCGTCGGCGATCTGACCGCCGCGGCGGCCGCGCATGCTGCGACCATCGACAACGTCGGCATGATTTTCCTGGGTGACGACCTCGGCTTTGCGACTGGGACGCTGGTCTCTCCGCAGGTGCTGCGCAAGTACGTGTTTCCCAATCACCAGCGGCTGGTCGATATCGCGCATCATGCCGGGAAGCTCGCGCTCCTCCACTCCTGCGGCAACCTCGCGACGGTTATGGACGACATCGTCGGGATCGGTTTCGACGCCAAGCACTCCTTCGAGGACAAGATCATGCCCGTCGAGCAGGTGTTCGGCCGCTGGGGGGATCGCATCGCGATCCTGGGCGGCGTGGATATGGACCTGCTCGGGAGGGGGAGCGAGGTGGACGTGCGCCGCCGCACTCGCGAAATCCTGGAGGTCTGTGCCGCAAGCGGCACGGGCTACTGTCTCGGGACGGGGAACTCTGTCACCAACTATATTCCGCCTGGCAACTACCTAGCTATGCTCGACGAGGGTCACCGGTGGAACCGCGAGCACTTTGGCTCTTCCTAGACCGCAATTCCATGTGAACCGGAATTCGAGCGGCTGCGAGGACATCGCGAGCAGGACATCTGCCTAAATCCTCACGCGTCCGCTACGCGAACTGCATCGACGCGACGAACATCTCTTGAAACCGCGGATCAACCGCGAGTTCGACATGCCGAACCTTCGCGGCAAACTGTCTCAGCATCGCGGCACGGCTCGAGGGTGCCAGCAGCAGCATCCGCGCGCCGCGCAGCGCTGTGTTGCCAGCCGCCACCGGGTCCGTCGCCCAAGCGGGCAGCAGGCCGACACGCCGTGCACTCTGTGCGCGGATGTAATTGCCGAACGCGCCGGCAAGAAACACTCGGTTACCCGCGATCGGCCGATCTCTCGATAAGACATGGAGCCCGGCCGCGACCGCCCCCTTGGCCAACTGCAGCTCGCGAATGTCGGATTGCGTCACGCGCACCTCGGCTGCCAACCGGATCTCCTTCGGCGTATTCGTCAAACGACCACTGGGCGCAACCCAACCCAGTTCCAACGCCGCGGCTAGGGCGTCGACGAGACCGCTACCGCACAGACCACGCGCTGCGCCGCCGCCGATGACGTGGCAGGCCAGGCGCCCGTCCCGCACCGTGATCCGGTCGATCGCGCCATGTTGCGCGCGCATTCCTTGATTGATCCGGCCACCCTCGAAGGCCGGGCCGGCCGCCGTGGACACACATGCGATGCCGTCGCAGTTGCCCACCGCAATCTCGCCGTTGGTGCCCAGATCGAGTAATGCTCCGGGCTCGGAGGAGTCGAGTAGGCCGGTGGCGACCAGTCCGGCAAGCAGGTCGCTGCCGACGAAGCCACCGGCGCATGGGAGAAACAGTGCTGGCGCGCCGAGCACCGCGGGCGGCAGGTTGTGCGCGCCGAGATGCGGCGAGCGAAACGGCACGGCCGCCAGCGGCTCGACGCTGAGCCCGCAGAACAGATGGTGCATGCAGGTGTTGCCGACGAGCAGGATCTCCTCAAGCGCGCCCATATCAGCGACCATCCCGCGCACCTGGGCGCGTATGATCTCCCGCAACGCGCCGGGATGGTGCCGCTCGTATTCGATCCGCGTCATCAGATCGGCGCCGTAACGCCCTTGCTCGTTCAACGCTGTGACGACCTTGCTAACTTCGCCCGACGCCAGAGCCACCTCCTGCGCCACCAGCGTGGTCGTTCCTACATCCACGACCGCACCGATTCCGGGGCGTGGCTCGAAGGGAACGGCGGCTTCATCGGTGAGTATCTGCTGCGACCACTGCGCGACCTCCAGTTCCACGGGGCCTCGAGCCACGGCGCGACAGCCAAGACGCCAGCCGGCCCGCAGCTCAGGCTCGCTGAACGTGTCCTGCATCTCCGCGGTCACCGGCACGGCGCCGGACACAACGCGAATCTTGCACCCACCACACAGTGACGCGCCGCCGCACGGGAACTCGACGCCGGCATTGAACAGGAAATCCTCGAGCGCGCCGTCACGCGCTGGGTTGTAGGGCAGCCGGCGGTGCTCCATGGCGGAGACTATACGTGCTGGCGAGACAAACGGGGAATGAACCGCCGAGGCACACTGCGTGAGAAGAAGATCTCACAGTCCTTGATCTGCCCGCGGCGTTCGTTCTCGCGGAGTGATTGTCTTCCTGCCGTCATGCGATCCGCTCGGCCTTGATGACGCCCTCGTCGTAGCTGGCGACGATCCGCTCGCCGGGCTCGACGACGAGGAAGTCCGTCGGATCCCAATCGCCGCCGACCAGCCGGCGGAACAACGTGAGGTCGCCGGAAATTTTTTCAAACGCCCAGTTCTTCTCGACTGCCTCGGCGCGGGCCTCCTGCTCGAAGCGGTCGTCGCATTCGAGGCCGGTCTCGATGAAGGTCAGTTGCCGGTAGTGCGTTTGGTAGCGCGTGAACTCCTGGTAGAGATAGCGGCCGTTGTCCTCGCCGTACTTCGCGATCAGGTCGGCGAGGGTGAAATCAGTACCGGCGGCATGCGCGAGTTGCTCGATGTCCCGCCCACGCTCCAGCCACCCCGTGGAGCGGAAGTACACGCCGTTGTGGGTGCGGAAGTAGGTGTCATATCGCCGGCGATCGCCCATCAGCAGGGCGATACAGTCATGGGCCCGCGGCGCAACCAGCATCACGCGGCGCGCTTCCAGCCCATGCAGACCGTTGCCGCACAGCGCATAGCCCATGAGCACGGCATCATGACGCGCCGGATCGGCGTGATCGACCGCGGCCTGCAGCGCTTCCCGCATGCGCACCCCGCCGAGGTCGTGCAGTCCTTTGGACAGAAAGTCCACGTCGATGGTGTGCGGTGAGCGTGCGATGGCATCCGCCAGTTCACGCAACAACACCTCGCAGCCGATCAGCAGGTAGCGCATGGCGCTCGTGGTCTCAGGCGGCGCCAGCGGCTTTGGTGAATGATCGCGCCAAGGAGACCGCCACGCTGGCGTTGTCGCCGTAACCGTCGGCGCCGATGTCCTGCGCGAACTGCCTGGTCACCGGCGCGCCGCCGATGAGCACTTTCACGCGGTCCCGCAGGCCCGCGGCTTGCAGCGCTTCGATGGTGGTCTTCATCGAGGTCATGGTCACCGTCAGGAGCGCCGACAGGCAGACGATGTTGGCGCCGGCGTCTCGCGTGGCTTCGACAAACCGCTCCGGAGCCACGTTGGCGCCCAGGTCAATCACTTCGTAGCCGCCGCCTTCGAGCAGTGCCGCCACCAGGTTCTTGCCGATGTCGTGCAGATCACCTTTCACGGTACCGATCACGACCTTCCCCGCCCGCTGCACACCGGAGGCTGCCAGCAATGGCCGCAACGGCTCCATAGCCACCTTCATCGCACGCGCCGAGAGCAGAAGTTCGGGGACGAAGTAGTCCTGGCACTCAAAGCGCCGGCCGACCTCGTCCATGGCGGGCACCATCGCCTTCTGAATGATCTCGATCGGCGGCACCTTCTCGCCAAGCGCGTCGAGCGTCACCGCAGCCGATGTCTTCGCATCACCGTTCAGAATTGCATCGTGGAGTTTCTGCAGATCTACCATCGCTACACCCTTTTCGCCCGTTGCGGCACCTCGATTCAGAAAATAGGGGACTTCAGAAGCCGTGCTCCTCGTTCCATCTCCTCGTTTCGTCGGCAAGATCTTATCCTCAAAACTGTGCTTCGCGTCGATACCCACTACGTCGATGAAATCCTCCACGAGCGAGAGCACGTTGCCAAGAAGTGCGAGCCCGGACTCGCCGAATCTTGCAAACGTGCGCCTCAGGCGGTGGCGCAGGCACGGCAGCGACCAGGGGACCTTCGGCGCGGGCATCAACACGGCGGGGGATATCACAGGATACTACTATGACGCGAGCAACGTTGTTCACGGCTTCGTGCGGACGCCATAAGGGGCGGCCCCAAGGCTATCGCCACCGTCCTTCCGCATGGGTTTGCCCGTCGAGAATGCGGACGAATCGCGATCTATTGCGCGGACTTTCAGTCGTCGCGATAGCATTGGGCTGCTACTTGTCGCGGGTTGCACTTCGCAGGAGATGGCAGCACTTCAGCAAAAGTGCAACGGCGGGGACCAGAACGCATGCACGCAGTTGAGAGCACCGAACCCTCCTATGGCCCTGGGCAGCCAAGACTAATTAGCCGCTGAACCGTCCCGACTATGGTCCGGCCTCGTCCCGGCAAATGACGCCAGTTCGCTTCTCAAAAGACGCCACCCCTGTTCAGCGGGGCTGTTCCCCCGCCCCAAGAAGGCACCTGGGAGTTTCGAAAAACACCGCGACCATCCAGTCTGTCGGGTTCGGATATTTCGGAGAATATCCCGAAAAGCGTGCGTGCGCCCCAGATTGCAGTTCTCAGGTTGAACTACGCGGCGGAGGTTTGGCGGGTGATGGTGGGCATGAGCCGGATTGCGTAGGCCGCTTGCTCGGGTAGGATCGAGGGCAGGCGAACCTCCAAGTCTTCACCGTTCTGCGACCACTCGAGATTCCCCTCGACACCTAGGAGGCGCACAGGACTGCCCGGCACAGCCGTGACGTTGCTGATGCGGACCTCTGGAACCTTCGGGCGGTCAAGCAGGATCGCGTAAAGCGTGTCGCGCTTTTGCGTGAAGCGCACTCCGATCCCCTCAGCGGTTGTGGTCGCCGCGCGGACCCATGGGCGCGTTCCACGAATCGCTTCGCCGTTGATTTCGAGCCAGGCGCCGAGACCCAAGAGGCAGTCTTGCTGAAGCTGGTGGATGCTGCCATCGGCTCGCGGGCCGACGTTCAGCAACAGGTTGCCATTCTTGCTGACGATGTCGACAAACATCCGGATGACGGCGGCTGCGGACATGTGGCTCGTCTCGTCATCGTCGCGGTTGTAGCCGAAGGAGGCGCCGGGGCACCAAATGACGCCCCACTCAACCAGGCCGAATATATGACTGCAACCGGATCATCGCTCATCGAACTCCAGAATCAGTCTTGCGCTTGGGAGCGGTCCATATATGTCTGTGGCGAATTACTGATTTCCCTAGAATCAGCAATTCGCCACACACAGGGACACCGGAATTTTCATCAAAATCCGCCCCAGCGCCGCGTTCGTGATGCCGGCGGGAGCGTGTGCCGGTGGCCTGACGCGCCGACGCCATCTTCGTACTCAAGCATGTCATTGACGTTGTTAAACATTTCGCCCTGCACGTGCGCCTTGATGCGGCGCTGCCGGGCGAAAAACTCAAGTTGCTGACGTCCTATTTTCTGCCACTCTTCAGAATCCAGCGCCGACCATGAGTGGTTGTGGAGATAACTCAAAGCCTGTGACATGCAGTCAACTTGATCATCGTGCGGCGCCGACGGAAAGGCCGATACCTCATCCAGAAAATCCGCCAGCCAGCCAGCCGCCGCGGGCAGAAGCACGCGGCCGCTCTCGACCAGCGGCGAGACCGCCGACGCGCGCGCGACCTTGTCGCCGAGCGGTTTCACCGGTAGTATCGGAAGCCGCGTCTCGCTTTGCAACGCTTGGATTAAACTCTGTCCGCTGGCGGCGTCCTCGACCAAAACCGCGTTGTGCTTCCACAGTTGGGCACAAGCCATGATCGTGGCTTTCAAGACTGGAAACTCCACTCGCTCTCGCCACACATGCAGCAAGCAATACCCGTTTTCGGTCTCGCCCCACACTTCGATTACACTGTAATCGGCGGATTCTTTCGCTTTGAACGCCGTGTCGAGGCTGAAAATCACGCGCCGACAGGTCGGTGGAGCGGAGTAACTGCGCCACCACTCTTTCTTGAAGATGTTGCCGCTCACGGCGGCGGGACGTTGCTGGTATTGGGCAAGCCAGGCATAGGTCCCGACCGCCTCGCGCCGGTGTGCGAGTTCCCGAAGCGGGAATCTTTCCGGCCAAAGCGGGGCGCCCTCAGGCCGTCCCAGGGGGTCATTTAGCTCGGCGATGGCGGGCAGACTGATAACCTTCCATGCGTCCGACGCGTGCTCCTTCAAAAGCCAGCCTGCCAGATCCTCGGTGTTCCACCGTGTCGTGACCAGTACGATCGCGCCGCCGGGCTCGAGTCTCGAGTACAGCGTCTCTTGATACCAGTCGTCCAACTTCTTCAGGAAATCCGGGTTGCGCGCATCGGCGTCATCGCGGATCGGATCGTCAACAATAATGAGGTCGCCGCCGCGCCCTGTGAGTGTCCCCACTCTGCCGACCGCCACGTACTCACCATCAGCGGTGGTGCTAAAGCGTCTTATTGCATCGCTGTCGTCGGCGATCACACACTCCGGGAAAATTTGGCGATGCAGGCGTTCTCTGCAAAAATTCCTGACGCGCCGTCCGAAGCCGGTGGCTGAGATCGGAACCATATGAGGTCGCGATGATCTTGCGGTCGGGATGGCGACCGAGATACCACGCGGGGAATAGTTGACTTGTGGTGACCGATTTTCCATGTCGCGGCGGCATGCAGACGATAACACGGTCGATCTCGCCGCGCTCGACCTCTTCGAGCGTTCGAACGAGCAGCTGGAGGTGCGGCGGTAGCTTGTAACGCCGATACAGGGCAGTAGCGTAGGCGGCTAGGTCATTCCTCGCCTGCCGAAGTCGTGCCGTTCGACTAGGGAACATCTGGGTCTCCGCGCACACGTTTCATTTCCTCGATCCGGCCCAGCGCTGAATCAATCTCGGCGTCGACCGGTATGCCGCGCGACACCGATTGCATCTCAGCTCTGGCACGGGGATTCAGGCCGAGCTCTGCTCCAATCGCGAGCTGCGCCAGGGAGAGCTTTCGATGTTCATCCAACAGCCGGCGCGCCTCACCCTCGCGGTTGAGGATGCCGAATTTCCGCAGCGCAGCATGAACATAGGAAGCGTGCAACTCGAGCTCGCACCATCGTCTGAGGAGCGGTAGATCCGGACCTTCGATCCACGGACAGAGCGCGCACATTTTCGCAACGATCCTCTGGACCGATCTGTCCCTCAGCTTGAGCCCGTCGGGCGACCTCACGTAAATCCCGGTCTTCGCATGCCCTGAGCCAGGCGTCCGGCCCCCGCGTTTAACTGACGGAGTTGTGCTCATGTCAGCCGCCTCTCGCAATTCCTGACCGCACGGCGCGCGGCGGGTCTGAAGATGAAGCGGCACTCGCAGTTAAATGGGTTCAGGTCCATGGGTCGCGGTCTCTTTAGATCCAAAGAACAAAAAAACCCCGAGGAGCTGCGTGGTTGCGCTGCTCGTCGGGGCCGTTGTTACGGTTGCCCTCTTATGTAAGTCAATTTGTAACGTCTTTTGCGCTGCGTGTACATACCTGTTATTTCAGCGTGACGGGGAGCAGGACGTCCGCGAAAATTTAGATCATCGGCTCAGACTTTGTATCTTGCCCCTGAAGATGCCGGCTAAAAGGTCGGGCACAAGAGGCACCGGATTTCATCGAGGCAAAACGAACCGGCTTGAGGACCGGATCGCACCTGTGGCGGCACGCAGTAGACACGACGGGGGTGCGAGCTGGCGGCCACTTTTGGTCTTCACACGGGTTGGGTTCTGACCTCTGTTCAAGAATGGAAAATCCTTTGTATTTCAAGGAGTTTCAGAGCAATCCCAGCTGCGGATCAAGGTGGACTGTTTGCATTTTTCGGGCCCCCGCAAATGATCCCTACATTTTGGCACGATTCCGCAATCGAGCTCGCGGCTTCGAACGAAACTCCACGGCAGGGAATTTTGCAAATCAGCGGAAAAGGCCTGTGTGTGGCGAATTGCTGATTCTGGGGAAATCAGTAATTCGCCACACACACGCAGTAGAGTCGAAGTCTTCAGCACCACGGCTATCTTGCCCAAGCGTCTGGGCGACACCAACAGTGTACAAAATCCCAGAATCAGCCGATCCCACGCGGTCAGATTCGGACTCCGGCGCTGCGAACGCTTCATGATGAGCAATTGGTGCTTGACCGCCAGCGACTCGGCCGCGACCGCACGAACCCCGCCGGGACTGGCCAGCCGCGCCAGGGTCACCAGCAGATGAGCAATCAGCCTGAACCACAACGTCATGCGGCGCCGGAGTTTAACGCTCTCCCACCGATTCGCAAGCCTGCGCTACGCGACCGTCCTGTGCCAGAATTAGCAATTCGCCACACACAGGCTGAAAAAAGGGCTCGACGCGCGCCGGGTCAGGATGGACCAGCAACGATTTCGCGCGGGCAGAATGGAAATAGCGTGCCTCGTTTACGCCTACGCAATCGAGAACCAGTCGCCGGAACTTGCTTATCAGCTTCGCAGCATCGCGCGAGGATTTGGCGAGATGGCGGGTTTCATCAGCGATGGCAGTCCGGTTGGCTTCATGAGCGACGCGCAGTTCGAGCTATTCAAGCGCAACATGCTCGCGTTTGCCGCCGCCGTTAAGGGGGCCGGGGCCGACCCGCTTGACGCGCCCGCGGTTCACAGCGCAACCAGCAAACTGTTCGACGACTTCTTCGGCAGCGCTGCGTAGCAGGCCATCTAGGTTTTCGCGAGCAGCTCGAAGTAGGACGCATCGATCAGGTCGGCCTGCGCCACTCCGAGCGTGGCCAGAATCTCATTCACCGCATCGCGGCTGCGCTCGGGATCGTCGCCGTCGGCTATCACGGTGCGTGTGACGAATTGCTGACTTTGGGAAATCAGTAATTCGCCACACACAGCCTCGAAGAGAGTTGCCCATGGGTCTTTTACCCGAGATTGGCGCGATCAGGCTGAACAGTTCGTCCCCAAACTTTGGTGCGACAGAAATGGCTGCCGCCCTAAACGGAACTATTTAACCGCCTATTGCTCGACTGACGGCATCACGTAGCGATCGAGGACCTTAAGGGAAACGATTCCCTGGCGCTCGCTTTTGTACATGCCTGAGTTCACGACCACCACCATATCGAGCGATGGGAGCACGAAGAGGCGTTGGCCGCCGAGACCTACCGCGGACGGCCAATCGACTGGGTGACCATTCGCGAGCGAGCGGCCGAGCCAGAATTGGTAGCCGTAGAAAAATAGGCCCTCACCCATGATGTGCGGCGAGGTGGCCTGTTCGATCCATGCGGCGGGCACTACCTGCGTGCCGTTCCATGACCCGCGCTGAAGAATCATCTGCCCGATCCTGGCGAGATCGCGCGGGCGCAGCCGTAATCCGCCGGCCGCGTGCGGCCTGCCGTCCAAATTCTTGTACCAGGTGAAATCAGTGATCCCGAGCGGCGCGAACAGCAGCGTGGCGGCTAGTTCATCGACCCCCTTCCCAGTCGCCTTTTTCAGAATAGCGCCGAGCAGCTCTGTCGATCCCGAACTGTAATTCCAGATCTGACCCGGTGCGGCGACCACGTTCTGCGACAGCACATACTGCAGCTGATCGGACGATGCGGCCATGAGGTTTTCGCTGTTTTGGGAACTGGTGTAGGGAACATCTTCCTCGTGCCACTCGAGCCCGGACGACATGGTGAGCAGATCGCGAATCGTGATGCGGTTTTTCGCGGGCGTGGCGAGGCTTGCGTGTTCGGGAAAGAACGAGAACACGGGAGCGTCCACGCTCTTGATCCATCCGCGATCGATCGCGATTCCCATCAGCAGCGAGACCACGCTCTTGGTCATCGAACGCTCGTCATGACGAACCGTGGGTCCGAAGGTCACGCTTTCCACGTTGCGCCCGAGATGCTCATCGCCGCCGGTGAAATATTGCTCGAACACCAGTCTCCCGTGGCGCACGACGAGCACGGCGTGGACGTTGTCGTCCTTGGATTCGGCGAGCCACTTGACGATCGGGCACAGCGCCGCCTTCGATAGACCGACGCTCTCGGGCGTCGCGAGTTGCCAGCTGTCGATACCCGCGACCGGATCGCCGCAGGCGTTCGGATTTGCACGCAACGCCGGAGCCTTCGCGCGATTGCATCCGGCTAGCGTGAGCGCGGTGACGATCGCTATGAAAATGACTTTGGCGCGAATGATGTTGCCCCCGATTCGGTTCAATTATCGTCAGGGCGGCGATCACCGCAAGCGGTCGCATCGGGACGAGTTGAAGATGCGGGCTGATCTCGTTTGATCCGGGATTTCCGTTTTGGCTCTCCGATTCCAACTCGCTGTATACACCGAACGGCCTCCCCCGGCGACGTTTAGCCCGTTTTGGTCCATGGTGCTCCCAGCGCGGCGGCGGGAACGGATCGGTTTCGCATCTGATGGGTACGCAACGGCCGGAGATGCCCTTTCCCCCAACGGTTTCCCAGACACTTTTCCCTTTGCCCCAGCGTCGTCATCGAAATTCGCTTCCCGCTGCGCTCGCCTCATCCCGCCGGCGACGGCAGCGCCGCGATCTTCCGCAGCATGCCGGCAAACAGCCGCCGCGTCAGGTGGCTCTCCGCCAGCAGCAACCAGTTGTGGTTCCTCAAAACCTCATCCGCACGCACGGAAACGCGGGAGACTCGCCGGGGCGCGCTAACGCGGTGGACTTCGAATCAGGAAAGCGGCGCCGCGACGGTTACACAGCGCTCTTCTTGAGCCGCCGGACACGGAGGCAGCGCGATGCGTCACTCCGCGATCTCACTGAGAGGACCGCAGATTTTCGGGTCGGGGGTCCCAAGGCGGCACCCTTTCCAGCGGCCCGGCGGGTCCTCTGAGCTGTGGTTTAAACGATTAGCCGCGCGCGGAGGCGTTGAATTTTTTCTCGCGTTCGTACGTACAAGTGGCGCGAATCAGCGACCGACACACTGTCCGTCACCTCCCGTTCGGCCTTTCGCTTTCAGGGGTTCGTGCGCTAGAACGCGATCATGAAGCCCCGCCGCCGCGCTATCGCGATGACGCATTGCGGGAAATGCGGCGCGAGAATCGTTCCCACGCCAAGAGAACTCAAGCGTTGGCGGCAGGCTGCCGGGTTGACGCAGCGCCAGATAGCCGCGCGACTCAAGATTACTGCTGGACATGTCGCCTATTTGGAGAACGGACGACGCTCACCGAGCGCACCCGTGATCGCGCGCTACTGGAAATTCCGTCCCAAATGAAGCCCCGCCAAGCTGCCGCGCTCGCGCTTGTGGGCTGGTGCTTGATAGTGCCGCCACTTTCTCAGAACCACCAGCTGGTCGAGAAGAATGCTTCACTTTCACATTGGGAAACGATTGGTAACTATGATACCGCCGCTGCGTGCAAAAACGAACTTTCTAAACTGACCGCGATCATAGCGGGCAACATCACCTACTCTGTTATCCAAAGGCGCGTGTTGGCGGGGAAGTGCGTCGCCGCTGACGATCCGCGCATCCACTCAGAGAATTTCGAGGCAAATTAATGACCCGCAAATGTTGCGCAAGGCTTGCGTCTCAAACCAAAATGAGCCACCCCACTTTCAAAAGACGTCACTCCCCGTCAGCGGGACTGAAATGACGCCTGTGTGTGGCGAATTGCTGATTCTGGGGAAATCAGCAATTCGCCACACACAGGTCAGGCGCCCCAGGCGACGAACTCGCGCTCAAAGCCATGTAGCGCATGACGGCGGGGTCGTCGGGTGGTGAGCGCCGATAGGGGTCAGGACTCGAAGGAAAAACTTAGTAGCGCTGCGCGAGGCCATGCGGTCAGGCATTTCTGTATCGAGCTAACGTCCGGTGCCCCCATACGACTGTGACGATTGCGGCGACCAAAGCCATGATCAGGCCGTTCAGACGCGGATCGAAATACGAGCCATGGATCGGAAACAATTGCCAACAGACGTTGCTAATGGCGTGGAATAGAGCCACACCGAACACGCTCTTGCCCGTGTTGTTGTACAGCCAGACCATGATAATCCGTGCCGCCACCGTGCCGAGACTCCACCAAGCGATCCATGCCGGCGACCGGTGAGCCTGCACCAACGGCACGATGTGCCACACGGCCCATACCAACCCGAGGAGAATGCTGGCTTGGAGCGCGCCCCACCGCTCCTGCATCGGGTCGATGGCATATCCCGACCAGCCCAACTCTTCACCGAGCGCGGCGACGAAGAAAGCAACGAGCATGCCCAGCGCCACCAGAACCGGGAACTGCGGGACTGGGAGCGGCGACCCCATCAGGCGCATCAGTCCGAACGACAAGACCATCACGCTGGGCATCAGAAGAACGATGGGTACGTACCAGACCTTCGCTGCGATTCGCTTGTAGTCAAAGGATCGCTTCAGCAGCGCGGTCAGGCCCGCGGTCTTGTTCTCCCGGTAGACAAGAATCAAAGCCGCTGTCACTGGGCGGACGAACATGAGCGCAGCCACCGGGAGACCCGGCAACAGCTCAATTCCGGTCGCAGCGCCGATCAACCAGAACGGAATGGAAAGAGCGAAAACCAACAAGAAGAACTTCAGAGGCGATCTTCTCCGCGATGTGATGGCAATCGAGGAATCTTCATCAACTAACTGCGGGGGTGGTGGCATCTTGGGAAGGTCAATCCTCATTGAATCGACGCGGGATCAAGGCGGTTCAGGGTCGCCGCTGGCAGGCCGGAAACGTGCAACGCCTTGTGCGACGTGTGTGTGGCGAATTGCTGATTCTGGGGAAATCAGCCACACACAGGATAAAACTGGGACAGTCAGTCATTAGACGCTCGCTCGGCAGTTTGGTACAAGGGGGGCGCTGGCTGGTGTTTGCCCCCCTTTCACCAGTTAGCGTTCGGGCTGGCGTAACAGGACTCGCGCTGGCCCGTTCTTTTTTCGGCGCGGTTAATTGACTTTTGTTGCAAATTCACGAAGACCTCTCGCACGGAGATTGCTGGGGCATGTTGTTAATTTTGGTGGTGCGACCTTGCCAAGCCCAAGCCGCGAGTTCGAGCGGGCCTTCGGTACGCGGCGTTTGACGAGACGTACTCATTTAGGGACGCCACGATGAAGTGTAGATTGGCCTCAGTTCGCCACGCTACGACGTCGGGGTCGAACGGCTTTCGCCCAAGCGTTCGAGTGAGCATCGGCTCGAAGATCACGCCGGCAAGGTTGACTGCGACGATCTGCGCGGCGAGCCAGGCGAGTTGGGAACCTTACGATTCCGATTGTACGACGCCGGCAGGAGCATCCGCTCCTGTCGGCGTTTTCTTGCGGGCGTTCCGCTGCGCCTAGTCAGCCTTTCGTTGGAAAAGGTTTTCGGCAAGCACAGCCGAAGAGCCCAAAAGAGTCGCATTGTCCGGATCAGGCGGGCGAGATAGCCTCGCACCCGCCGAGAGAGCATCGTGCGCGTCTTGCGCCGTGCAGTACATTGCAGGCAGGAGGTCTGAGAATATGACCGAACCGGCACGCGCGGCGCTCGCCGTGCTACGAAGCTCCGCCAATTTCGACTGGACGATCGTGTACCTGCTGGTCCTTACCATGTTCATTTATTCGGGCGAGATCATGGCGCGGCGATGGAACGTGATCGCGGCGGGGCTGGCGTTGTGGTTTGCCGACTGGATTAACGAACTGGTCAATTCGGCGATTTTGTTTTGGAGCGGACGCGCGCCGTTATGGGTCGAAACCGGGCACACCTCATATCAGATCCTGGTCGGGCTCAACGCCGAAACCACTCTGTTGTTTCTGATCTACGGGATGGCGTTTGCGAAGCTTCTGCCGGCAGATCGGCGCGCGAAAATACTCGGCCTGAACAGCCGATGGATGTTGATCGTCGGGCAATCGGTCGTATCGATGATCCTGGAAGTGGTGTTGAATCGATGGGGCTACCTGAACTGGTACTGGCCCTTTTGGAATCTTGGCGCCGGACTGATCTTGATCGTCATCTTCGGATACGCCTGGTTTTTCGCTGTCGCTGCGTTGGCGCATGACGCTGAAACTGAAGGGAAGCGATGGAGCATTGTGGGTGGATTGGCCGCCGTTTCCCTCTTGCTCGCAATTATCTTTGGCTCGCTCAACTGGCTGTAGGTCTCTGGGCATCTCACGGTCACGTTGCCGGATGCGCCGCGGGTAGATGTCGATACCGAATTCCTAAGTAGATTAGGTATTGGCCCCCGTATTACCTGCGGCGCGAGGTCAAGGACTATTAGGACCGTCGTGCCTCCTGCAACACCTCATCCTGTCATCGCCGAAAATTCGATCTGAGTGACAGGTCGCATGAAATCGGGTACGTTGGCGCCGCATGGCTGAATGGCTGAAGCTGCTGGCATACGCGCGCGGCGAAAGCGTTTAGTCAGGGTGAGCGTGGCGCCGTGATGACTTCCGTGATGCCCATCGCGTTGACCCGGCTGTGCCTTCGCCATGCAGAGCATGCGTTTGGCAGGAGCTACAGGGCGAGAAGTTGTCGTCCTGCCCGAAAAACGCGGTGGGCACGAACGAGCTTAGGAAGCGTTCTTCTTTTTTTCTGCCCAGCGCTTCTTCATCGCTTCAGACAGCTTCTTCCGGCCCGCAGCAGTGAGCCCGCCACGTCGCTTGGGCGCAGAGGACTTACCGGTAGTCTTGCCCATACGCCGCTCTGCCCAGCGTCTTTTCATCGCCAGTGACAAACGACGTCTCCCCGCTGCAGTGATACCGCCACGCCGCCGTTTGGGCGCACCCGCTTTTCGAACAGTACCGCTGACCGCCACCTTCACATCCTCGAGAAGGGCGTCAATAGCCCGGCCTATCCTGTCTCTTTCCGTTTTCAGCTCTGTGATTATCCTGTTCAGGTCCAATTTCGCCTCCTGTTTGATAGCGGGTACCGTCAGTATTCGGTCTCCGCCGAGCAACTACAACTCCCCCGCAGCTTAGACACCGTGGGGGCTGCTATCAATCACATATGCTTTGGGCAATCTGGCTTCCGTGAGGATGCCGACCGCGCGGCCAGTCTCGACAACCGGAAGGCAGCCGATCTTACGCCCAATCCGGTCTCTTCTCAAAAACTGCTTTGTGCCGCGCAGGCGGTCAGTCAGAGCCCGTTCACCATGCCCCTCAGGCTATGCGAGGCCGTTTAGATTTGTGAAGGAATTCGGGCCGGACCAAGTTTTGAGAAGCGACAACCAATGAATTCGCTCGAATTAAGATTTGAGGAACCATAGCACGCTGCGGTCGGTCCATTCTCGTCTAGCGCCGCCTGCGTAAAGATAGCAAATACCATCGGCTCTGTGACTGACGAAGTTTGCTATTCGAATACGGGCCTGACCGTACCCACTGACTGATTGAGCGCAGGAAGCGGTGCCCAAGGATAAGTCGAGGCAGGACTTAACTTAACCCTGAATGCCGAATGTGTCGCTCGAATCTGCTATATTCCGACTACGCTGGCGGAGCGATCTATGATAGTGGGGAACGAAGCATGAGTTCATTGGCAATCGGCTCGATCGTCTTTGCCTGCGTATTTGGAGGCGCGCTCTTTGGCATATTTCTTCGCTTCGCGCTGCCAGAGCATCACCTAGGCGCCGAATCAAAGGACGCGGTCAAAGTTGGAATTGGACTGGTCGCTACAATGACAGCGCTGGTTCTCGGCCTGTTGGTCTCGACTGCAAAAGCGTCTTATGACACCAAGCACAACGAACTTACAGAGATGTCTGCCGACACCCTGCTGCTTGACCGGGTGCTGGCGATCTACGGGCCGGAGACCAGGACCATTCGCGAACTGCTGCGGCGCGCGGGTGCGCGCTCCATTGAAATGATTTGGCCGCAGAACGGTCAAGCTCCGCGGCTGGAACCTGCCGCCGGCGGCGAGGTTCTCTACGACATGATTGAGGCGCTTTCGCCGAAGAACGATGCCCAGCGTGGTCTTCACACCCAGGCGCTACAACTCGCGATCGAACTCCTCAAGATACGCTGGCTGCTGTTCGAGCAGTCGGGCAGCTCGATCTCCGCGCCGTTCCTGGTTGTGCTGGTTTTCTGGCTCACTATTATCTTCATGAGCTTCGGCTTGTTTGCGCCGCTCAACCCGACTGTGGTCGCCACGTTCCTTGTCTGTGCGCTATCCGTCTCAGGCGCGATCTTTCTGATCCTAGAGTTGGACCGGCCCTTCCAGGGATTGATTCAGATCTCCAACGCCCCATTTCGCGATGCCGTGGCGCGTCTCGGGAAGTAAGCGGCAATTTCGTCTGCTAAACTCCGATTATGCCGTTGTTTACTTCAAAAACGGGGTGGCCCCGCGAGACCAGCTCGCTGCCCGCCTTTTGGTAGTGTCCTAATTTGACCTGAATTGGTGGGGGTGGTTTTATTAAGGTGCATCATGGCGAGCGTCCTCAACGACCCGAAGCTGGAAAGGCTAGTCGCGCGGCTTCATCGCCAGAGCAATGGTCAACTCAAGGCGATGGAGAAATATTTCGCCGAGTTTTCCCGGAGAACGAAACCCGCCGACCGGCAGGCCGCCGCCAAGAAATTCCTCAAAGACAAGCTGGTCGCGCTCGAGCCCAAGAAGGCGGAGTTCTGCTATCAGCTTTGTCGCGCGCTGAATGCCAAGCGAATCGTCGAGGCTGGCACGTCGTATGGAGTATCCACGCTCTATCTCGCGGCTGTCGCTACCGAAAACCTCATCCGGGGTAACGGAGTGCGATCGTTGTGCTATTGGGAGACGCGATGTTCGGCTTCCTGTCCAAACTTTTGTTCGTCGCGCGCTGCCGGTTGAAATCACGAGCGAGACTCGAGGCCGAAAACATCGTCCTGCGTCAGCAGGTGATCGTCTTGAGCCGAAAATCGCTGGCACGATTAAGGATCTGGAATACGGACCGCTTGCTGTTCGTCTGGTTGTATCGACTGTACCCGTCGATTCTGGACGCGATCACCATCGTCAAGCCTGAGACTGTAATCCGCTGGCACCAACGAGGATTCCGTGCGTACTGGCGGTGGAAATCGCGCCGCCGCGGCGGTCGTCCAAGGATCAACCGCGAGATTCGTGATCTGATTCGTCAGATGAGCCGCGAGAATCCGTTGTGGGGCGCGCCGCGGATACACGGAGAACTGCTGATGCTCGGGATCGACGTCGCTGAATCAACCGTCGGCAGGTACCTCCCGAGACACCGGCACCCGCCGTCACAGCTCTTGCGGCGGCAGCTGCTGAGCTTCGTCGCCAATCTGCCGCGGTGCCTGGTGGCGATGGAGGCATGTGCGAGCGCGCACTACTGGGCGCGCGAGATTGAGAAGCTCGGTCACCAGGTGCGGCTCATCAGTCCCAGGTTCGTAAAGCCTTACGTCAAAGCCAACAAGAACGACGCCAGCGACGCCGAGGCGATCTGCGAGGCGGCGAGCCGGCCGTCGATGCGCTTCGTCGCGGTCAAGAGTACCGCGCAGCAGGAGGTGCAGGCGGTCCATCGGGTGCGCCAACAGCTGGTGAAAACCCGAACTGCCCTGGTCAACCAGGCGCGCGGACTGCTGGCGGAATTCGGCATCGTGGTCGCGCAGGGAGTTGGGCGCCTGCGCCGCGCCCTACCGACGATCCTCGAGGATCGGGAAAACGGACTCAGCGGAGTGATGCGCGAGCTGCTCGGAGAGATCGGCGAACGTCTGAGGTTCATCGATGATCGCCTGCACAAGTATGACCTGACCATCCAGCGGCTCTTCCGCCAGGATGAACGCTGCCAGCGAGTGGCCGCAGTTGAAGGCGTGGGTCCGCTGGTCGCCACTGCCCTGGTCGCTGCGGTGGGCAACGCCACCGACTTCAGAAGCGGGCGCGAACTGGCGGCCTATCTCGGACTGGTTCCGCGCCATCGCGCCAGCGGTGGGCGCACGGTGCTGCTCGGGATCAGCAAGCGTGGCGATCGTTACCTGCGCACGCTGCTGATTCATGGTGCGCGCTCGGCCCTGCTCCGGATCGAGCGGCAACGCAGTGCGCGCGCCATCTGGGCCGCGCGGCTCAAGCTTCGCCGTGGATCTAATGTGGCGGCGGTTGCGTTGGCGAACAACAATGCGCCAGTGCTGTGGGCGCTGCTCAACCGACACCAGAGCTATCAACCAGCGCCGTTTCCCGCCCGCGTCCCCCAAAGTGGTTGAGGGAACGGCGGGCGGAAAACGGCTTTACCAGCCCTGAGATTGCGCAGGCTGCAGCGGAGAGCATGATGGCGAACCGGTCGGAACCGGCACCTTCTCGAACCTGGCCACACACAAGGCCTTCGAGGCCGTGAACCTGATCAGGCCAAGGTGCGCGAACTTCCATCTGGGCCCGGGGCACAAAATGACGCCCCACTCAACCAGGCCGAATATATGACTGCAACCGGATCATCGCTCATCAGACTCCACCAAACAGTCTTGCGCCCGGGAGCGGTCCATATATGTGTGTGGCGAATTGCTGATTCTGGGGAAATCAGTAATTCGCCACACACAGGCACGCCGACGAAGTGATCGCCGCGCTCAAGGCGCTGGGCTGATTGCCAAGAACGACGCACCGGCCTTGCGTCCGGCGCGTCGTTTACGTTCCAGGCGCGGTCTCCCGATCACTCTGGGGGGCTCGGTCCCAGGTACGGGCAGTCGTGCTCGCCGACGACCGGCGGCGGCGCCGTCGGCACGGTGGCGTTAAGCGACGGCGAGTTCGTGAAATCAAACATGTCGAACCCGGGGTTCGCGTTGGCATCGCGCAGCGTCAGATGCGCCCCCGCGAGGAAGCGCTGCTCGATGAAGGCCAACATCGAGGTGTGGTCGGTGATCGTGTGCGAGACGTAGTGAGGCTTCGCAAACGGCGAGATCGCAACGAACGGGACGCGGAAGCCAAGCTGATTGAAGTTCGCGCAAGACGGCGGATACGGCCCTGTCGCGGTCAGGCCCGGGCAGATCGCGGTAGCGTCGCTCAGGCTCTCGGTGCACTGCTGTCCGCCTCCTGGCTGCTCGCTCGTCGGCGGATTCGATGCGTCGGCGCACTGCCCCGGATTGATCCCGTCCGGGTTGAGCGCTCCGTCCTGCGGCGCGGCGGGCGGTGGCACGTGATCGTAGGCGCCGCCGTGCTCGTCGTAGGTGAGGAGGACGACAGTGTCCTTCCAGTTCGGGCTATTTCGTACTGCACTGAGAATTTCGGAGACGACATACTCGCCCGCCCGGATATCGAATGGCGGATGTTCGTCGGTCTCATACACGTTGCCGTCTATCACTTGATCGGGAGCAAAGGAGGGATCGACGAACGACACCTGCGGCAGCGTGCCGTTGGCCGCGGCGGTCATGAAATTGCTGCCCCCGAACTCACTCGGACCGGAGACCGGGCGGACATGCTCTATCAGGAAGGGCAGGAAGTCGCCTTCAAAGATCACCGAGGTGGGCAGATCCTGGTAATAGTTAATCCAGCTGATTCCAGCCGCGTCGAGCAGATCGAAGATCGACCCCGTGATCGGCTGGTAGCCGATGGTCGTGTCCAGCCCCTCGGTCGGCAGGAATCCCGGCGGGTAAATTTCCGTGCCGGTGGTGACGTGGCCGAACGAGGTCGCAGCCATTTCATACGACCGATTCGGGAAGGTCGGCCCGACTACGGAGCAGAAATGACGGTCGCTCATCGCGAACGTCTGCGCCAGCCCGTAATAGAACGGCAGATCGTTCTGGTTGTAATAACCCATAGTGTCGTTGTCGCCAAAATCCGGCGTCTCGGAGACTTGCTCGGTCTCGGCGTTGACGACCACAAATCCGTCGTTCAGCGAGAGAAAGAGCGCCGCGGCAGGATCGAAGAAGTTAGCCTCCATATGGCTACCCTGCCAGTCATGCTGCAGGTCCGGGCCCGGACAGTAGTTGTTGTCGTGGAATGAGAATATGGGTCGGAACATTTGGTTGAAGTTGAAGTTGAGGCAGAAAAGATTTCCACCACCGACTGGTAAACAGGTTAGTCCGTCGACGCAGGAGTGATCGTTGCTCCTACAAGGGCCTGGATGGTACGGACCGCCCGCCGTGTAGGGCAGCGCGCCAAAGTAGTTGTCGAACGAGTGGTTCTCCTGCATCACAATGATGATGTGATTAACCGCGGTGATGGGGCCGTCTGCTCGGGCTCTCGCGACCGAGGTCGCAATCGCGGCCACCGAACAGATCAAGCTCGTCGCTACGATCGTCCTGTAACGCATCGATTTTCCTCCCAAACGCGGGGTGGGTTGCTTTGGCTCGCGTTAACCCCGATACTGCGCGCGCCAAAGTAATAATGAACAATGGATGTAGCTATCTAGTGTCGCTGCGACTCGCCAAAGGCAACAGAAGCTCTTTGACTGAAGCGACATCGTCGCGTTCAGACGAGTTTGATCTCAATCGAATTGTCGAGCAATTACGGAGCGCCGCTTGCTGTCCCTTGTCAAAATCTAATCCGCAGCCGATCGAAGCTTCCAATGAATCTGCATGGATTAAGTTTTGAGAAGGGACAGCCACTCAGGCTGCTTCCACCAGCGCCCAACGCAGCCACTTGTTGCTTTGCGGCATCAGCTTGCCGTTGCGACCGACAATCCCACTTAGAGAAAGAAGTCGCCCCGAACGCTCAGCGCAATAGTTGCAAAGTGAAGAGGACGGCTAGATCCGGGGCTTTGATTTGATCGCGGCTTGCGGATGGCGATTGACCATATCCAACAGTCCGGCGTGCTCGACCTTGACCACGAGCCGACCCGGAAAATTCTTGATCGCCTGATACTTCGCATCCGCAGGATGATTTGCGTGAACTATCTCCGCAGTACCATCCGCAAAACTTGCCTTGAAAATCATCTTCCTGTTCTCCGGAGTTGCGGTCGCCGACTACCAATCGTAACACCTGAAACCAGCCTGACGACGATCCCAAATTCGAATCTTACAACTCCCTGCACGCATCCCAAAGGCTTTCGACCCAAACAACGAGCAATGACTTACGTTGGTGAAAGATGGAACCACCGCAAATTATCCCAAATTCACGTTTGAATTGTTCAAAAGTAACCGACAGCCAAAGAGGACTCGCACTATGAACTACTTTCTCAATCCTCCGGGCGGTTCGCGCGATCTGCGCAATGCTGTCGCTAGCGAAAACCTCGTTCGGGGTGACGGGCGTGTCGGGCTGTGATACTGGAACGCCGATGGTCCAATTCCTGATCAAGCTCCTGCTCGTCGTACGATCCCATCCGAAATCACTGGCGAGACTCGAGGCTGAAATACTGGTGCTGCGGCAGCAGGTGATCGTCCTGAGCCGCAAGTCCCGGGTTCGGGTGTGGCTGAGAAACATCGATCGGCTGATCTTGGTCTCGATGTACCGACTGTTCCCGTGGATTCTGAATGCGATAACGGTGGTCAAGCCGGAGACCGTGATCCGGTGGCATCGGCGCGGCTTTCGGGCCTACTGGCGGTGGAAATCCCGCCGGCGTGGTGGCCGCCCCAGAATCGACCGCGAGATCCGTGACCTCATCCGACGGATGAGCATGGAGAACCCACTATGGGGAGCGCCGCGGATACAGGTGAACTGCTGATGCTCGGCATCGAAATCGCCCAATCAACCGTGGCGAGGTACACGGCCAGGCGGCAGGGACCAGCCTTCCAGGGTTGGAAGACATTCCTGCGCAATCACGCTGCGGGGATCGCGTCCATCGACCTGTTCGTGGTTCGCACTATCTCCTTCAAGCTGCTCTACGGCCTGGTAATTCTTCGTCACGCGCGAAGGCGATTGGTGAAAATCGGCGTGACGAACAATCCGACTGCCGAGTGGATTGCAGGTCAGGTGACTGATGCCTTTCCCTGGGACGAAGCGCCGCGTCACTTGATTCGCGACCGCGACGGCGCATTCGGTCCGGTGTACACCCGCCGCATTCGTGCAATGGGGATCCGAGATCGCCCTACGGCGCGACGCTCGCCGTGGCAGAACGGGCACGTTGAGCGGCTCATCGGATCGATACGTCGTGAATCACTCGACCATCTCGTCGTGTTCGGCGAAGCGCACCTGCGCGATGTACTGAAGGCGTACGCTTCGTATTACAACAAAGTCCGGCCCCATCTCTCACCGGACAAAGATGCTCCGGATTTTCGGCTGACTCAGAAGATCGGCCGCATCGCAGCGATTCCAATCTTGGGCGGGCTCCATCATCAGTACGTTCGGGTTTAGGTTTTGATTAGGGACAGGGGTTTTCCAGGGTCTTGCTCGGCTGGACGATCGCAGAGTCGGGCGATCCTGCCGGCGGGCTGGAGCAAGTTGCCCGCGGGATGGAGGATCTGGACGCGGGTGGAACGAAGTTCCGCTCAAATCTCCACGCGGTTCGAGCAGAATGCCACCTACGGCTTGGACAAGTCCGGGAAGGGCTCGAAGTAGTAACTACTGCATTGCGAGAGATTCAGGAGAGCGAGGGACGAACCTTCGTCGCCGAGATCAATCGGCTCAAGGGCGAGCTGCTGGCGAGGCACGGAGCGCGAAGCCGCGAGGACGCCGAACCGGCATTTCGCGAGGCAATCAGAATCGCGCAGCATCAGCAAACGAAGTCGTGGGAGTTGCGCGCGACCACCAGCCTCGCGCGATTACTGCGCGACACCAATCGCCACGACGAAGCGCGCGCGACCTCGCCGCGATCTACAACTGGTTCACTGAAGGCTTCGACACCGCCGATTTGAAGGACGCCAAGACGCTCCTCGACGAGCTGGGGGCGTAGCGATGAATTGCTCAAAGTGCGGCCACTACTCTGTAACCACAGTTCCGACCCGAAGTCCGCCGCACCATGCGCGGGGGTCACCAAGGCCGCGGTCGCGCGCGAATAAGGATGTCGTTGTTCGCGTCGGACCAGGTTTTGAGAAGGCACAGCCGCGTGATCTGTAATGCTTAGCCGAAGACAGACTCAGCCCGGCTCGAAATGCACTGCAGTCCCCTGGCAATTCAAGTGGCCAGCGGCGCTGCCGGGCTCCTGTATTCCATAGGATTGATTGTCGGTGACGAAGAAGGAATCGACCCGGATGATCGCATCGACCTTGTCGCCGTACTTGTCGTAGGCGGCGTGCTTGAAGCCGATTCTTGCAATACTGGAGTCGTCGTCATACCAGGGAGCACGCACGCATACGCCCTGTACGTGGCCGAGTTCGGTGAATTTGGGATGGCCGGGAACCTGGTCGCCCTCGACGACGACTATCCGCTTGACCGCGGCCTCCTCGGCTTCGTTGCGGGTTTTGACCGAAGCGTCTTCTTTCGCGACCGCGGAGCATGCCGCGACCGCCAAGGCCGCGATCATGAGCATGAAGCGTTTCATGGAACTATCAGATAATCAATCGCCGAGGCCGAAGCAATACGGAAATCGCCGGCCGGCCACCAGAGAGATCAATGGCCGCAGGGCTGGATCCTTATGGCGCAAGTGGATTCAGCAACTCGCCGCCCGGGCCTTCTCGTCGTGACACCGGCACATCCGGGAACAGCGGGAAAGCTGCCGCGCGCCTGATCGGTGCGGCTACAGGCGCTGGGCAGATGGTTTGAATCTGCGTGTGTATGGCGAATTACTGATTTCCCCAGAATCAGCAATTCGCCACACACAGCTGTCCTCTCTGGACGTTGCAGTTGAGTCCATATTCGGCGGATCATAGCCGGCGCGCAATGGAACCGCGACAGAAGCTTTCTACGCAGCCTCTCCCGTCTATCCCAGCAGCACTCGGCCCCGGTAACTTGCGAGATTGCACCACGATTGTGGTCGCTGCGCTGCTGGTGGCTGTCGTTCTTCGGCCATTTCAGGGCACGCCATTCATCGACGATTGGGTCTACAGCTGGCCGGTGCAACATTTGCTCGAAACCCACGAGTTCCTCTTTCCGGAGCTCGTGGGGAACCCCATAGCTACCCAGGTGCTTTGGGGCGCACTGTTCTGCCTGCCATTCGGATTCTCACTTATCGCCCTGCGCGTATCAACGTGGGTACTCGGCGTCCTGGCACTGTGTGCGTTATACATGCTGATCCGCGAGTGCGGCGGCACGCGGCGTTCCGCGCTGATGGCGGCGGCGGTTCTTGGGTTCTATCCGGTCTTCTTTATCCTGGCGCCAACCTTCATGACGGATGTCCCATTCCTGGCGGCGATGCTCTGGTCGGCACTGCTGTTCGTTCGGGCGCTCCACCGGAGGCGGGCCGCGCTCGTCTGGCTCGCGGCCGCTGTCTGCGCCGCATCGGTGGGCAGCCGGGTCATCGGCGTGGGTGTCGCGGGTGCCATGATTGCTACGCTGCTGTTCCACACGGGCCGGTGGGGCAGGCGCATCCACGTGTTGTTGGCGCCGGCGCTCGTTGGGCCGTTCGCGGTGTGGTTATTCGTGTGGACCCGCGCGCGAGTCTTCACGTCGGCAGACATTACGTTGCTGGAGAATGGCCCGCAGCAACGGCTGGCCCACTTCCGCTACGCGTCCGGGGCGATCCTCCCGTTGATGCTCGTCGAAACGCTGCTGTTTGCGCTAATGCTGGTGGGGATCGCCCTCCTGCCGATTGCGGTTGGGATGGTGCGTCAAGCGATAGTGCGGCGGACGACGTATGTCCTCGGGTTGTTTGCTGGCGCCTGGATCATCGCCAAGCGTGCTGGCCTTGCCACGTGGGTCCCGTTCGAGCCAGGAGGCATCTGGGCCTTACGAGAGATCGGCGCCACGGCGTCGTTCGTGCCGGGATGGCACGCCGACCCGCTTCCGTGGTGGGCGGCCGCGTCCGCGGTGACGGTGGCGCTCGCTTCAGCCGCTATCCTCGTGGCCGCATGGCCCCGAGGTGCGCTGCGCGAGGCCGAGGAATTTCTCGTGTGGAACATCGCAGCGCAGGCGCTGTTCGTCGCAGCGCTGTGGCTCACGTCCGATCGGTATGGCCTCGTGTTCGTGCCGCTGACAGCGGCTCTCGTTCTCGCGCGACGGCCGCCTCTGCGTAACGGGCCGACCGTCGCGTGCATTGCCGTGTACGCGGTGATCGCACTAGCGGGTGCGCACGATCACCTCGACTATAACCGTGCGGTGTGGTCCGCCGTCGCCGATTTACGTGCGGAGGGTGTCCCGCCGCGAGATATTGATGGCGGGTATGTTGTCAATGGCTGGCTGCAATATCTCCATCCAGACGACGCGTACCACGATGCGTCCGGACGAATCATCGTGCCGATGGTGAATGGTGTTGCGGAACTCACCTATACGGTTGCCGATCGGCCGATGCCGAATCGGGCGGTTGTACGGAGATACCCGTACATCGGATGGCTACGACCGTGCGGTTACATTTACGTGCTGAAACGCTTTTGATCCACGTTACGTAGCGGCTGCCACATTTGCCATATTTCTTGCCGGCGGTTTTCTTGTGTCCGTTTGGGAAGTGCTACCGTGTGTGTGGCGAATTACTGATTTCCCCAAGGATCAGCAATTCGCCACACACATATATGGACCGCTCCCAAGCGCAAGACTGTTTGTGGAGTCTGATGAGCGATGATCCGGTTGCAGTCATATATTCGGCCTGGTTGAGTGGGGCGTCATTTTGTGCCCCGGGCCCAGATGGAAGTTCGCGCACCTTCGCCTGATCAGGTTCACGGCCTCGAAGGCCTTGTGTGTGGCCAGGTTCGAGAAGGTGCCGGTTCCGACCGGTTCGCCATCATGCTCTGCGCTGCAGCCTGCGCAATCTCAGGGCTGGTAAAGCCGTTTTCCGCCCGCCGTTCCCTCAACCACTTTGGGGGACGCGGGCGGGAAACGGCGCTGGTTGATAGCTCTGGTGTCGGTTGAGCAGCGCCCACAGCACTGGCGCATTGTTGTTCGCCAACGCAACCGCCGCCACATTAGATCCACGGCGAAGCTTGAGCCGCGCGGCCCAGATGGCGCGCGCACTGCGTTGCCGCTCGATCCGGAGCAGGGCCGAGCGCGCACCATGAATCAGCAGCGTGCGCAGGTAACGATCGCCACGCTTGCTGATCCCGAGCAGCACCGTGCGCCCACCGCTGGCGCGATGGCGCGGAACCAGTCCGAGATAGGCCGCCAGTTCGCGCCCGCTTCTGAAGTCGGTGGCGTTGCCCACCGCAGCGACCAGGGCAGTGGCGACCAGCGGACCCACGCCTTCAACTGCGGCCACTCGCTGGCAGCGTTCATCCTGGCGGAAGAGCCGCTGGATGGTCAGGTCATACTTGTGCAGGCGATCATCGATGAACCTCAGACGTTCGCCGATCTCTCCGAGCAGCTCGCGCATCACTCCGCTGAGTCCGTTTTCCCGATCCTCGAGGATCGTCGGTAGGGCGCGGCGCAGGCGCCCAACTCCCTGCGCGACCACGATGCCGAATTCCGCCAGCAGTCCGCGCGCCTGGTTGACCAGGGCAGTTCGGGTTTTCACCAGCTGTTGGCGCACCCGATGGACCGCCTGCACCTCCTGCTGCGCGGTACTCTTGACCGCGACGAAGCGCATCGACGGCCGGCTCGCCGCCTCGCAGATCGCCTCGGCGTCGCTGGCGTCGTTCTTGTTGGCTTTGACGTAAGGCTTTACGAACCTGGGACTGATGAGCCGCACCTGGTGACCGAGCTTCTCAATCTCGCGCGCCCAGTAGTGCGCGCTCGCACATGCCTCCATCGCCACCAGGCACCGCGGCAGATTGGCGACGAAGCTCAGCAGCTGCCGCCGCCCGAGTTGCTTGCGCAACACCGGCTTCCCGTTCGCGTCGCAGCCGTGAAGACGGAACACGTTCTTTGCCAGATCGATCCCGACCGTAGTAACCTGCATCTTCGGACCCTCCCTGCTTCGATTGTTGGTGGCCGAACCTACCACCTTGGCCCATTGAGGCCGTTATCAGTAGGGAGCGGTCCATCCCATCAGGTAATGACTGGAAAAATGGGCGTCTGGTCCGCCAAGACCATGCTCAGCGCGGAGGAACTCCGCCAGATGCTCCAGTCGATGAAGATCAGCGCCAAGGTGCTTGATTTTGCCGTGCTGTTCGCTTTCCGGCACATCGTCGGCGTCGTGGAGGAGGATCGCGCCCGCACCAGGGCGCTCGAAGGCAATGGCGGGACTGCAATTGCACCGGACAAGCGCTAAGTGCGACCAGGGCCGGGCGCGAAAGTGCCCCTTTTGGACTGTCTCCGTCCGAAGCAGTAGATGCATCGTTCGGATTCAGGGGCTTTACCGTGAACCTTCAAGGCAAGGCAGCCCTAGGTCAGCATAGGTGAAAAAAGCGGGAAAGGTGGGAAAATTCGAAAGTGGCTGTTCCCGGACAGTAGGCACCCGAATTGCAATTCGTAATTAGCGCCCGTGTGTTCTCGGGTCAGAAAATCTAACTCAGGCTGGAGAATTCAACCATGAGCGGTGATGACGAGAGCCAAAAAGCTTCGGAACTCGAACAAGTCGAAGAAGCATGGAACTTTTCATTGTTCGACGCGATCATGAACCGCCGATCGCGCCGCTTCGGCTTGGGAATGGAAATCAGTGAGGGGCCGGACAAGTTCAAGTCCCCCAATGAACCGGTGCCGCTGGATGAACTCGAGGAAGCGATCCTTATCGCCGTAGGCACCGGAATTACCGGCTTGAACCTCGGCGATCTGCCATGGGCCGCCCGTCCCGAGAAGGCCGAACAACTCGCCACTTGGTGCGGCGAAGGCAATACTCTGGTCGAGTACGCGGGCAGAAGCTGGCCAAGCGCATGCGGCGCCCACGGCACCGAGCTCTTCTACACCAACGACGAGGGTGTCTATCTTCTCAAACTGCGCGAGACCCAGCCGACGAAGCTGCAGGAGTATGCGAGCAAGAGCGACCGCGACAAGCTGGTTCAATTTGTTCTCGACAACCGGATGATGATTTTCAAGGGACGGCTCGATATCCCGCGCAACACCGGGGCGATTATGTCCTTCAACCTGTGGAACATGAACATGCCCGGCACCACCCTGTTCATGCCGGTGTCGGATATCACCGAAGAATACATCAACATAATCATGCTTAATGCGGACTTCGGGCAGTACATAGTGGACGACCGCCACGGCAACCGCCCGACCATCAGCGAGAGGTGGATCAAGGAAGGATGGGTCGATACGCCGGTTCCGCTGACCATGATCGAGACCAGCATGATGGCGACGGTTGCCGGGGCCGAGGGCGGATTCATCGGGCATAACATGACGCTTGCGTTCCAGGCGATGGGCCTTGGCGGATGGCTGTTCGGCGGCGCAACCCCGTTCGTAGTCATGGGCGGCACCCCGGCCGGCCGCGGCCTGGGATTCCGTTTCGAATCGAATCCCAAGGATCCGACGGGCTTCTCCGTGCCGGTTGGAATCGACGGCGGCTTCGAAAGCTACCGGCCGCCGTACTACAAGAACATGGATGCCGCGGTTGACGCGATCGTTGCCCGGAAGTTCGGAGCTAACGGGACATTCAATCCTTTCTCGAGCAAGCTGGCGCCGTACAAGAATCGCGCTGACTTCCTCAAACAGATCCCACGCACACCTGAAAAAACGATCGAAATCACCAAGGAGACTTGCCGCTACATCTGGGAGACGTTCGGAACCTTCCCGGCCATCGTGCCGCCGATGGCGCTGATGTATTACATCCAGGCCCAGCACTGCGAGCTCGAGTTCTACGACAAGTACTATCCGCCGGGCGCGTATCTGAAGACCCACAAACAGCACATGGACAAGTGGCACAAGAAAGCCGGCGCAGCACGAAGGGCCGCCTGAGAGTAAGAAATTCAGCTGATTGTCTACCGCTTGAAATAGCGCGCCGCGAGTCGGGGTTGGAGTTCGGATGGCAATCAGGATCGAGGTCCCCGAAGACAATGCTTCGCTGACCGAATTCGTTCAGTTCCACGACCGCGTGTTCGCCTCCGAGCGCCTCACTGGCGCGCTGCTCGATCGCCTTACCCACCACGTTCACATCCTCGAGCTCAACGGCGACAGCTTCAGGCTCAAGCACAGCAAGCGCCGGATCAAGGACGATCAACTGCCGTCAGAACCAGGATAAGATTGCTCTGTTCGCTGCTCGGCCACATTAAGCATTTCATGCAATAGCGAGGGGGAGAGCCCTGTCGTTACTCAAAATTCCGAATGCGTGCGATACTGACGGCATGGACCCTGTGCGTGGCGAATTACTGATTTCCCCAAGAATCAGCAATTCGCCATACACACGATAAAACTCCTCGCGCGAGAAGACCATTGCTCCGCGACGATCCTGCAGCAGCTCGGACGAACGCCGGCGATGCGTGCGGGGATGAAGAAAGTAGGGTTCATTCCGTCGCCACCGGATCCCAAGCATGCATTTAGTCAATCGCGTCCAACGCGATCGCGAGAAGTGCTCTCCAAGTTTGGGATCGAGATTCCAAAGCCGAAGTCCCCGATTCCACGCTACGTGGAGGTCGGCGCTTGGCGTCGTGGTGGACGCGAGATTCAGCTTGATCGCGCAGCCTTGTTTGATCGCGTCTGGTCAGAAACCGTCCAGACGCTGGCAAAGGAGTGGTCGCTCTCGGATCGAGGCTTGGCGAAGGCGTGCCGCCGTCCAAGATTCCGGTGCCGCCGCGCGGTTATTGGGCCAGACTCCAGCATGGTCAACGCCTGCGCCAGCCGCGGCTTCCGGAACTGAACCCGGGAGAAGCAGAAGTAATTGTGATTCGCCTGCCGGAATGAATACTCGGCTTCTGAGTCAGTTCACAGCACTTCGCTGAGTGGCATCGTGAGAATGTGTTGCACGACCCGTCGCATCAATTTCCCCGAGACCTGTTCTTACTGAAAATTCCATCAAACCGAATTTCAGCAGCGGCAAGAACCAGTATCGACGAGGTGCGACGCAGGGCGACGACTTTGGGATGGTCCGCGGGTCTTCAGAACCTACCAGCGAGCAAAAGACGACAACGCGGACAGAAACGCGAGCAAGCCGGGAAGATACGCGGTGAATCGCAAGACTCTAGACTTTTCGCCGCTTTCGGAGTTTCCAATAGGTACAGGCCGGATCGAGGAAAAGGAAACCCGGATGTCTTGGCAAAAGGAAATCGACGAATTGCGGCGCCGGGAGGCGATGGCCGCGGCAATGGGCGGCCCTGAGGGGATAGCCCGCCAGCGCCGCCAGGGCAAGCTCACCGCGCGTGAACGGATCGCAGCTCTCGCTGACCCGGGCAGTTTTCGCGAGTTCATGGCGCTCTCGGGCGTCGGCACGTACGAAAGCGGCGAACTGACCGGCTTCACGCCTAAACCCTTCGTCAACGGCACTATCACCATCAATGGCCGCAAGGCATTTGTCACCGCTGGCGACTTCACGGTCCGTGGGGGTTCCGGCGGACCTCGGGGCGGCCTGGGCCAGGAACTTTCGGTCACGCAGCGGGCGATCGAGTGGCAGCTGCCCTACATCCGCCTGCTCGACGCCTCCGGCGGAAGCGTGCGGTCGTTCGAGGAAATCGGCCGCACCTACCTGCCGGACGGCAACGCTTGGACCATCTACGAAGTGCAGGCGCTGTCGTTAGTGCCCACAATCTCGGCGGTGCTTGGCTCGGTCGCGGGGTTGCCGGCGATCTATGCGTGCTTGGCGCATTTCAGCGTCATGGTGAAGGACATTGGCCAGATTTTCCCGGGTGGCCCGCCGGTCGTAAAGGCAGCGCTCGGCATCGACATCACCAAGGAGGAACTCGGCGGCGATCACATCCATACGCGCGTCAGCGGGTGCATAGACAACCTCGCGGAGACCGAGGCCGACGCGTTCGCACAAATCCGCCGATTCCTCTCCTTCCTGCCGTCGAACGTGAACGAAGCGGCGCCGCGCGGACCGGCGGACGATGACCCTCTTCGCGCGGAAGAAGCGCTTCTGACGATCGTGCCGCACAACCGACGCCAGATCTACGATGCGCACAAACTGCTGAACATGGTTGTGGACCGCGGCTCGTTCTTCGAAATCGCACCAGGCTACGGACGTGCGCGCATCACCGGCCTTGCACGCATCGACGGCTATCCTGTGGGCATCATGGCCAACAGTCCCCGCCATTACGGGGGTTCGACTGACGTTGCCGCGGGGTCGAAAGTGATACGGTTGATTCAGCTCTGCGACACGTTTCATCTGCCGTTGGTCTCGCTGGCGGACGAGCCTGGTTTCATGGTCGGCCCGGAGTCCGAAAAACTCGGCATTGAGCGCGCCGGCGCGCGACTGGTGGCGAGCGTATGCATGAGCCGCATGCCCTGGATCACCATCGTTATCGGCAAGTTGTTTGGTGTTGCCGGTCAATGCCACCACCGGCCCTCCGGCATGTTTCGCCGTTTCGCGTGGCCGTCAGCCACTTGGGGCTCAATGCACATTGCCGGGGGCGTGTCCGCAGCCTATCGACGTGAGATCGAGGCTGCTACCGAGCCAGACCAAAAGCGGCAGGAGATAGAAGCTCGGCTAGACGCGCTCGCCTCGCCCTTCCTCACCGCCGAGGCGACCGGCCAGGACATCATAGATCCCCGCGAGACCCGCGCCCATTTGGTGGAGTTCGTCCACGACGCGCAGCGCATCCTGGCAACGCAGCTTGGGCCGCCGCCGTTTCCTTACCTGCCCTGAGACACGCCGCGTGCGACGGCACGGTCGCACGAGAATTCTCCACGCCGGTCCGTGCGAGGGCGACCCCCTTGAACTCAGCAACCCCGAAACGAGCCGTCCCCGCGACATCCCGCGCTTCCGTGCCCACGGATCAGGTTTTGACGAGCCACAGGGCCGCAGCCAGCCAACATCATAATATAATCTTCGAGACAATTTCATGACTCAAAAGACTAGTTGTTGCTCATTGTTAAAACCCACCCCAGCGACGACGAGATCGCAGCCCCCCGCCCCGTCCAGCCCAAAGATCGGGCGGGTCATCACCACGGTCAACGCCAAGATCGACAAAGCCAAAAAACGGATGGTTCGTGCGAGAAACCGGCTCCCCGGAATTTGACCTCGGGCGGATAGGGTCGGCGGTCAAATTCGCACCGGGCTGCGCGTCTTCCTTGGCGATGCGCCGTTCCAGCTGCAACTCCATCCAGTGACGTTTTCTCATCTTCAATACCTCCGCAATTGATCCTTAAGGCTCGGGCCGAAGAGCTGTCAACTTAGATTCAAGATCGTGCTTAGCTCCGCCGCTAGCTCGCCGGGCGCCATTGTCCCGGCCCCCGCGCGCACTGCGCCGAGCGCTGCTTGCGCCAACGCGACTACGACGTCGATCTTGCTCGACGCCTTTTCTTTCGCGATGCGCCAGCCGCGCGTGCTTTCGATAGCAACTGTGCGCTGCACAGCGAGTCGAACATCATCGTCGGCGTACGCGCGAAGATTACGGCCTTTAATCAATTCAAACAGATTCTGCGACGCTTCGGTGAGATTGGCGGGGGTCTGCGGGACCTCCACCATCGGCAAGCCGCGCGTCTTCAAGCGCTGCGCGACACTCAGCATCTGCCACGGATCGTACCTGACTTCGCGTACCGCGAAACGTGAGCGCAGTTCGGCCAGAGTCTTCTCGATCGTCGCTTCGAAATCGAGTGGGTCCTCAGGCGACGGTTGAAAAATCCGATGCCAGACGAGCCTGACCTTTTTCACCGCGACGTCATAGGTGCAAGCGACGATCGCAGTCGAGTCGTGTTTCGCTGAAGCATCGACGCCGAGCCATATTAACAGCTGCGGATCGCGCAGCTCGGGGGATAAAGCCCGGTCAACGCACTCGTCCCACCATTGCATGTCGACGAATGTCGATTCGCTCGTGACCCAGCGGTTCTCAATCATTCGGAGGTACTGGTTAGGCGGGAGACTCTGCCGCGACTCCTCGATCCATTTCGCATCACACCATGGCGCCACCTGCGCGTGCGACCAGAACATCAGCATACCGGACTGCCGATAGAGTGCCGGCGCGATCTCCTCCCCTTGAAGCCCGCGCTTGTAGAGACCCTCAAGCAGCTTCGACTCACCTTCGAAGCCCGCGTAGGTTACCGTGAGTCGGACACTTACCTTGCGCGTCGGGACCGAAATCATTTCTGCCCACAAGCGCTCCGAACGGGTCGACGTAGAACCCCAGAGCTCGTCGAAAGTGGTAATGGTCGGGTTCGCGCCGGCCGCGCCGGCATAGTCCGACGCCAGCGCGGTGATAGTTGCGCCGGTCGATGGAAACTCGATCTTGTTGGCCGTGATTTTGGCTGAGTTGCGAAGCAGTGGGCTTGCTTCGATGATCCTGCAGATCGCTTGAAAAACCCTGCTTTGCGCTTGCTCGTAATCATTGGCGCAGCAATAGCCCTCGGCGTATGGTCCTCCTAGGCAAATGATCACGTACAGGACAATCATCGCAGCCGTGGCGGTCTTGCCGCTCTTCTTGGGCGCTGAGAAAAGCAGCTCCCGGTAGGGGAGGCGACCGCCGGGAGTCGGCGTAAGGCCTTCGCGCAGAAATCGCTCCTGGGCAGGATAGAGCTCAAAGGGTTTGCCGGTCTCAGGATTGACCAGCGCTTCACGAACGAAAGCAACAGGATTTTTTTTCCAAAGTAAGAATCGGTTAGTCGGCATCTTCCTTCTCCTTAACCGCATGGCTGTGCTCTCTCAATTGGTGGTTTGAAGAATCCCTCGCAGCGCGTCGTGTTCTGCTAGTCGATTGCTCAGACTCAACTGAATCTGTGTGCGTAAGTGAAGCCATCGCCGCGGCTAGGTCAACCGCGGCCCGCGTTCCATCCGCCTTGATCGCTATGCGTGCGGCTGGAGTCATGCCGAGTTCCTTTGCATATGAAAGCTGAACTTGGCGAAGCTGCCGAAAATCCGTCAGCAATCGGCGCGGTTCTCCTTCGGCGTTTAGCAACCCTCCGTCAACTAGCTCACAGAAGGCGGAGGCACCGAGAATTTCTAATTCCACCCATGCGCGACACGCTGGTAGATCGCTAGACTCAATCCACAGCATCACGGTCCGCATCTTTTCCACGAGGCGACGAACCTTGCGATGCCGGACCCGCATGCCGCTTGCCGATTTCACATAGAGGCCAGTTCCCGCATGGCGCCGTGGTGCGTTGTTCACGGTCACTCTCCAGCGTTTAATACTAGCGCGATTGACGGCTTGGGGACATTTGCAATACAAGAAAAATGTCATGACAGAGAAACAGCCGAACCGGCCAAGACGGATGTCACTGCAAAATGGTCGCGCGGGTCGAAGTCCACTCTGGTGGTGGTCGGAGGCAGCAGATCGCAAGCCGGAAGGGATTCCCTGGGCGGTAGACTTCGCCACCGCTGCGATTAGAATCCTTGACACCCGGCGTACTGCGGAACAGCGATCGGCCTGGTTGCTTGGTTTCATCCAGCGCCACGACCTGGCTCGTCTCGATGATGATGGGGTGCGCGAGCTACAAACCCAGGTCGCAGGGTTCTGTCTCGAGGAGCAGAATAGGCCAGGACCGGGCGCTACTCTGCACGCGCAAAACTATTCCAGCTTCACGGCGCGCAGGCTCGCAGCCGTGGCCAAGGAGCTGAGCCGTGAAATCGACAAAGCGCTCATGGGTGCCGGTTGGTGGAACCTGAAGCCGGCGAGCCTCACCCGCTCAATCTGCCGCGACCCCCGGACCGGCAAGGGGGTCGAGTCAATCGACGCCAACCCAGAAACCGTGTTGCTGTGGGGCGCACAGAGGCTCGTCAGAGACCAGTTGGAGCGAATCCTAAGATGTCGAGAATGTGGCCGATGGTTCATCAGGATCGGGCGCCAGCTTTTCTGCTCTAACCGCTGCGCCCATCGTGTTGCCGCACGCGACTGGCGGAAAAACAATCCCCAGGATGTATCGGAGATCAGACATCGGAGCTACGTGAATCGGGTGGCGAAGACCGACCCTGCGAAAGCGAAGAAGATAAGGCGGCGCGGACCACGGTGAGAGGCGCCCGTCGGTTGAGGATGAATCTGGGATTGTTTTGACGGCTGAGCTCACGGTCATTTTCGGCCTTTATCGCGGCCATGTCCCCAACGCTGTTCAGAAGAAAAACTCCCTTCGTTTCCAAGGCTTTCATACCCAAATCATCAATGGATCGAGGTGGACTATTTGCGTTTTTCGGGCCCCCCCACAAATGATCCCTACACGATTTTCAGCAATCGAGTGCGCGGCTTCCAGGCTTTCCTCCCGCCAGACCATGAGCTTGGCGCAAGGCTAGATGACTCGGGTCATGGGGGTGACGCCCTCGAGCGGCTGCGCCTCGCTGGTTTCGGCGAGCGCGGCCGCATCGCGCAGTCGTTCCAGGTTGCGTTGATGAACGGTCCGGTCAATCCGGTAGAAGCCCAGGACCGCGATCGCCAGCGCGTTGCAACCCGCCGAAACCGGTACGAAGAGCAGCACCAGATGGCGCAGCACGGCGGGATCGACATGACCCTGGATGGCGCCCTGCGGAAAGTGCACGAAGTTCAGGAGCAGCCCCGACAGGAAAGTGCCTACTCCGGAGACGCATTTCTGCAATAGCCCATTGGCCGCGAAGAGCAGGCCCTCCGAGCGTTGTCCGCTGTTCACCGCAATGTCCTCGACCACGTCTGCCATCATCGAGGCGACGATGATGAAGCCCATGATGCCGAGCGTGTCCCGGATCACAGCGTCGGCGAACAGGATCGCCAGCAGCGCCGAAGAGTGATTCGCAGGCATGAGTCCGAGCAGACGCATCGGAATCGGAATGGAGCCGGCTGTAAGTGATACGGCGAACAGTGCGATCATGGCCCGCTTCTTACCCATCCGCCTGGACACCGCGGGGGCAAGAGAAACCGCCAGGATGGCGGAGACGAAACCAAAGCTGACCAGGTAGGATATCTCCTTGGGGGTCAGCTCCCAGAAGTAGGTCGTGATGTAGAGGCCCAGGCCACTGCTCAGACCACCGCTTACGGCGGCGATGATTCCCGCAATCGTGAGCGATAGAAACGAGCGATTCGACAGCGTCGCGACGATCTCGCGCGCCTTACCCGCGAAGCCGAGACGACGCCGCAGCGGCTGGATCAGGGCGGCGCTCCGGCCGTGCGTCCCGAACGAGGAAGCCAGAATCGTGACGAGTATCACCAACGCGGAAACCAGCCCGTACTGCGCATACCCGTGCCGGTTCAAGACCCCGAGGGGATGCGTCGCGTCCTTGCGCAGGAAAACCTGGAAGGCAAGCACTGCCATCACTGTCCCGCCAAGCGTTCCGAAGAAGAACCGGTAGCTGAGCAAGCCGGTCCGCTCGTCGTAGTCAGGCGTCAGTTCGGGCGCAAGGGCCGCGCTCGGAATCTCGTAGAGACTGACCAGCAGCCTGACCGCCACCAGCAACACCAGCAGGTAGCCGAACATGCTCTGGTTCGACCAGTGGTACGGCGGGTTCCAGAGATAGTAGAACGCAATCGCGAGCGGAATCGCCGAAGCGTACATGAAGGGGTGCCGGCGTCCCCAGCGCGACCTGACATGGTCCGACCATTGGCCGACAAGCGGATCGAAGACTGCGTCGAAAATGAGCGCGATCATTATCGCGGCACCCACCCATGGCGCCGGCAGGCCGATCACCTGGTTGAAGAACAACAGCACCAGCGAGCCAAGCGCCACGGTTTCCACGCCGAACGCGACCGACCCGAGACCATAGAAGAGCTTGGTAGGCAAACGGATACGCGCCGGCGCGGTCGGTGGTTGCACTGCTGACTGGCTCGGCAAGATCCTGCCGCCCTCGCCGCTCTCCAGCGCTACCCCAGAATTGCCGGCCGCTTGCACCTTGCTCATTTGAGCCGGAATTTCCGTATTCAACCCTTTTCAATGTCGCGCCGACACCAAGCGGTTTGTCAAACGCGAAGTTCGAGGCCGGTGGTACATGCGATCGGCACTCGAGCGCCGGAGCTCTTACACACGATTCATCATACGATGATCGACGCGCGCAACGACCTCGCCCTTTTGATTGGTAAGCGTCGAACGTACCACGACAAATATCATCGTTCCGGTACGGCCGGTCTTTTCGTAAGTCTCCTTCACCTTGGACGACACCCGGATCGAATCGCCTGCGCGAATCGGGGCGTCGAGCTCGATGTCGATGCCAGCCATGAGGCCGCCGTGGCTGAACGCTGGGATCTGTTCGAAGACATTGTCGGCGTACCGAAAAGAGGCCACGAAGGCGGGCGGTGCGATGATGTAGCCGTACGGACCCGCTTTTGCCGCAGCCGCATCGAGGTACAGAGGATTGTCGTCGCCGACCGAAGCGCAAAAGCTCGCGATCCGATCGGCAGTTACCAAAACAGACTCGTCAGCCTCGAAGATGCGGCTCATGAAGTTGGATTTGTCTTCCTCCATACTGACTTTAACGTAACATCTACGCGAACTTGTCGCATAATACGCAGAGGGCTAAAACCATGCCGAGAAAGGCCGTTTAGTTTACAAGCCGATTTGAAATCAGAGAGACAAAAGGATGGGATGGACCCAGCCCCGTTTTCTAAAACGGCCTCAGTGAAGGGCCAGGATGGTAAACTCGACCATCCGCAACAGAATAACGGGGAGGGTCCAAGATGAAGGTTAAGACAATCGGTATCGACTTGGCAAAGGAGACGTTTGGGCTGCATGGAGTTGATGGCCGCGGGCGGGTGGTGGTGCACAAGCGGATCACGCGCAAGCATCTGGTCGGTTTTCTGGTGAAGCTTGAGCCATGCCTGGTGGGGATGGAAGCGTGCGGTTCGGCGCACTACTGGGCGCGCGAGATCGAGAAGCTGGGGCACACGGTTAAGCTGATGAGCCCGCAGTTCGTGGTGCCGTACCGCAAAGGCAATAAAAATGACCCCAACGACGCCGCTGCCATCTGCGAGGCGGTGACCAGGCCGTCGATGCGGTTCGTGCCGATTAAGTGCGAAGAGCAGCAGGATCTGCAGGCGCTGCATCGGGTGCGGGAGCAGTTGATCAAAAATCGCACCGCGCTGGCTAATCAGATTAGAGGGCTGCTGCGGGAGCGCGGGATCGTGGTGGCGCAAGCGATCGCGCGGCTGCGCCGCGCCTTGCCGCTGATCCTGGAGGACGCGAGCACCGGCTTGAGTGGAGTTATGCGCGAGTTACTCGGCGAGATGGCCGAGCGGCTGCGGATGCTCGACGACTGTCTGCGGCCATACGACCGGCGCATCGAGCGGCTCTGCCAGCAGGATGAACGGTGCCGGCGGCTGGTCAAAGTCGAAGGCGTCGGTCCACTGGTGGCGACGGCTGTGGTCGCGGCGATAGGTAATGCGCGGCAGTTCAAAAATGGCCGTGAGCTGAGCGCCTGGCTCGGCCTAGTCCCGCGCCAACACTCCAGTGGCCAGCGCACCGTGCTGCTCGGCATCAGCAAGCGCGGCGACCGTTATCTGCGCACGCTGCTCATCCACGGAGCACGCGCTGCCGCACGCGTGGCCGAGCGCAAACGCGACGCGCGTAGTATCTGGCTTAGTCGGCTTAAGCTGAGGGGCGGGCCCAACGTGGCGGCGGTGGCCCTGGCCAACAAGAACGCACGAGTGATGTGGGCACTGCTGGCGCGCGGCGACTCCTATCGGGTGCGGGCCGAAGCGGCCGCGGCCTAACGGGAGAAAATCAAGAACTGGAGTACCTGCCGAAGGTTGCGAAGGTGGTCTTGCAATGTTGATGGTGAACCGGTCAGGACCGGCGTCTTCCGAACCTGTGAATTTCCAAGGCCCTCTTTAGAGGCCGGCAAAACGGTAAGGCGATGAAGACGCGCGGAAATCCATCAGGGCCCGGGGCAGACACAACGCCCCATTTACAGAGGCCGGATATACGGATGCAACCGGTATCATGTCATCATGCTCAAGACCCCTTTGCTCAGGGGCTGGGTCCATATACGGAAATCCCAGTTAAAGGAGAAAGCTTCAGGCTAGTAGGAGATATTCCGTGCGGTTTGGACAGGTGGCGACGATCGCCGCGATTTTGCTTATTGCCGCGAGCACCGCTATGGCGCATCAACTCTTAAATCCCAAGACGCCGCCCTCGCCCGAGGCCTACATCGCGGACCAGAATGCGGGGCTCGACGCCGTCGAGGCCTCGATCGCGGGCCTCGAGGGCAAAAAGCTCTTGTTCGCCGGCGTGCTTTACCTCGCCCACGGCCAGATCATTGCAAAAATGCCCCTCGACGTGCTGATCGCCTATGCCGATGCACTCAAGGAAGCCGGCGTTGAGCGCGTGGATATCTACACCACGCAATCGGCGTGGCCGGACAAGATTCCCGCCGACATCGCCAAATACGACGCTGTGATTGAACATATCCGCCGGATCGGCCTCAAGCTCGGCTTCGATCCCACAGCGGATCCGCACACGCTCAAGGGCGGCTATGCCCAATGGAAGCCTTGGGCCATCGCGGCCTATACGGAAATGGCGCGGCGCTATCAGCCCGAGAAGTTCTCGGTGATGCACGAGCCGACAGCTATGGACATGAGCCTCAGGGAGAAAGTCTCGCCGGCGACCTGGGCCGCTTTCGCGACGCAAGCGTGCGCCGCCATCGCCGCGGTCTCGCCGCATACCGTGTGCACGGTGGCGCTACTGCCTTTCGAGCGTGCGGAATTCGACGCGCTGATCAAGGTGCCGGCGATAAAGTCCATCGGCTTCGACATTTTCGGGGATGGACACGACCTCATCAACTATGACAGTTCCGGGCTGCGCCATCAGATCGACGACTTGGCGAGCATGATCAAGGCGGCGCGGGCGGCGGGCAAATCACTGCACATCGCCGAGACGGGACGCCAAATCTGGGACTTTATGGACCTCATGACGGCGGCCAGCGGCGCGGAAAAGAGCCATCGGTCCTACCAGGATTACAACATCGGCGATCCGCGTTATATCGATTTGGACGAGCGCTGGTTCGAAACGATGGCTCATTACGCCGCCGCGCACGAATTCGATTCCATTATGCTATTCCGTACCACCACGTTCTTCACTTATTCGCCCCCGGGAACGAACACCAGCCTCGTCAGTGCCGGCTATATAAGAGCGGTGGCCGAGGCGGTTACCGCCCACAAGCGCACAGGCATGTTCGATACCTATCGCCACGTCGTCGATTCACACTTCCCTGAAAAAACTGACCGGGAGTGCGGTTTCGGTTTTCATTCCTGATTTTCTCGGCTCGCGCGAGCCTGATAATATCCTCGACGCTACTTTGGCGGGCCGTAACTCTGACCCGGTGGCGCGGTTATCCAAAAAGGGGAGTTGAAGGACAACCTCACGTTGAAGCAACGGTGCGCCGCGATAGCTCTCGTACCGACGCTCGCACTGATTGCGATTGCCGGGTGCTCGCACGGTCCCGCTGACACTTTCGGCGAGCGCGAGGCGGTGCCCATCCTGGCGGCCAAGGTCACGCAGAAGACGGTGTCCGAAACGATCCATGCGATCGGCCGCGTGGAGGCTTTCTCTACCGTGGACGTGAAGGCGCAAATTAACGGCCAGATCATGCAGGTGCGCTTCCGCCAGGGACAGGACGTTAAGCAGGGCGACCTGCTGTTCACGATCGATCCGCGCCCCTTCGAAGCCGCGCTGCATCAGGCCGAAGCGAACCTCGCCAAAGATCGCGCGCAATACCGGCAAGCCGCGGCCGAAGAGCAGCGCTACTCGTTTCTGCTCAAGCAGGGTGTCGGCTCGCGGCAGCAATACGATCAGGTCGAGGCTACTGCCGCCTCGCTTAAAGCCTCGATGCAAGCCGACGAAGCTGCCGTGCAGACGGCTAAATTGAATCTCGAGTACACCGCAATCCGCGCGCCAATCGACGGCCGCACAGGAGACCTGTTGGTTCACGCGGGCAACCTGGTGAAGCCTGACGCCGACACCGCGATGGTCGTCATCAACCAGGTGCATCCGGTATACGTTGACTTCGCGATTCCCGAGCAGAAGCTGCCCGCGGTCCGCGAATTCATGGCGGAGCACAAGCTCGCCGTCCAGGTCTCGTTGCCTGAGCAGCAGGGTCCACTCGAGTCGGGAGAGCTGAGCTTCATGGATAACAGTGTCGATGCTAAGAGCGGGACGATAAATCTCAAAGGACAGTTCGCCAACGCCGACGGGCGCCTGTGGCCGGGCGAGTTCGTTAACACCAATCTCATCCTGCGCAAACACCCGGGCGCGATCCTGGTGCCGTCGCAGGCTGTCCAGACCGGGCAGCAGGGCTCCTTCGTTTTCGTCGTGCAGCCGAATATGACGGTCGAGATCAGGCCGATCGTCGTCGGCGAATCGATCGACAACCAGACGGTCGTCACCAGCGGACTCAAGCTTGGCGAAACAGTCGTGACTGACGGGCAGCTCAGGCTGATTCCGGGCGCGAAAGTCACCATCAAAAGCGGATTGAACAGTAGCGGCGAGAACGGCGCCCCATCATGAACATCGCCGAAGCATTTATCCGCCGCCCCGTGATGACGACGTTGAGTTCGCTCGCGATCGTGCTGTTCGGTCTGATGGCGTACCGCTATCTGCCGGTGAACGATCTGCCCAACGTCGATTTTCCAACTATCGTCGTGAGCGCAAGTCTGCCCGGTGCCAGCCCCGAGACGATGGCGTCTTCCGTGGCGACTCCGCTCGAAAAACAGTTTTCGACGATCGCCGGTCTCGACTCGATGACCTCGACCAACATCCAGGGTTCGACCAACATCACGCTGCAATTCAACCTCACGCGCAACATCGACGCCGGCGCGCAGGACGTGCAGGCCGCGATCGCCGCGACCCAAGCCCAGTTGCCGCTGGGGATGCCGAGTCCGCCCTCCTATCGCAAAGTCAATCCTGCTGACCAGCCGATCCTTTACCTGGGGCTCAGCTCGAGCACGATGCCGATTTCGCAGGTCGATGAGTACGCCGAGACCTACCTTGCCGAGCGCATCTCGATGGTCAGTGGCGTCGCGCAGGTGCAGGTTTACGGCTCGCAAAAATATGCCGTGCGGATTCAACTCGATCCGAAGGCGCTCGCCACGCGCGGTATCGGCATCGATGAAGTCTCGACTGCCGTTCAGGCTGCGAACGTCGACCTGCCGACCGGCACGCTCTATGGCTCGCACCAGGCATTCACCGTCGATACCAAGGGTCAGTTGACCAATGCGGCTGCGTACCGCTCTTTAATCGTCGCGTATCAAAACGGCTCCCCGGTGCGGCTCGAGGATGTCGGCCGCGCGCTCGACAGCGTGCAGAATAACAAGACCGCGAGCTGGGCAAACGGCGAGCCGGCGGTCGTGCTCGCGGTCCAGCGTCAGCCCGGCACCAACACCGTCGAGGTCGTGGACAACGTGATGCGGCTGATTCCCGCGTTCCAGTCCGAAGTTCCGGCCTCGCTGCATATCAAGAAGCTCGGCGACCACGCGGAGACGATTCGTGCCTCGGTCAACGACGTGCAATTCACGCTGCTGCTGACCATCTTCCTGGTCGTGATGGTGATCTTCCTGTTCCTGCGCAACCTGTCGGCGACGATTATCCCGAGTCTCGCGCTGCCCATGTCGATCATCGGCACTTTTGCCGTCATGTGGACGCTCGACTACTCGCTCGACAACCTGTCGCTGATGGCGATTACGCTCGCGGTCGGATTCGTTGTGGACGACGCCATCGTCATGCTCGAAAACATCGTGCGCCACATGGAGATGGGCAAGGACGTGCTGACCGCGTCGCTCGATGGCGCCAGAGAAATCGGCTTCACGATCCTGTCGATGACCTTCTCGCTGGCCGCGGTGTTCATCCCGGTGCTGTTCATGGGCGGGATTCTCGGACGGCTGTTGCACGAGTTCGCAGTCACGATCGGAGCGGCCATCCTGGTCTCGGGCTTCGTGTCGCTGACTTTGACGCCGATGCTGTGCTCGCGCTTTTTGCGCCCGCCGAGCACAGAGCGCCATGGCAAATTTTACGAGATGACCGAACGCTACTTCGATCGGATGCTTGACGCTTACCAGCGCAGCCTGACGTGGGTGATGCGCCATCGGCGCGCGACCATGTACTTTTCCGGAGCGCTGCTGATCGCGACGATGTACATGTTCTACGCCATTCCCAAGGGCTTCCTGCCCTCCGAAGACGCCGACCAGTTGATTATTTTCACGCTCGCCGCGCAGGGAATTTCCTACGATTCGATGGTCGAACATCAGCTCGCCGCGGCCAACCTGATCAAAGATGATCCGAACATCCTCACCTACTTCGTCGGCGTCGGAGCGGGCGGACCGGGCGGCGCCACCAATTCGGGCATCATATTTCTGCATCTGAAGCCGAGTTCGCAGCGCAAACTCAGCGTCGATCAGTTGATTACGAAGTGGCGGCCGGTATTGAACAGCGTGCCCGGCCTGCGCGTGTTCCTGCAGAATCCGCCGCCGATCCGGATTGGCGCGCAATTCACGCGCAGCATGTATCAGATGACGTTGCAGAGCCAGAATACCGCCACGCTCTACAAGTATGCGCCGATGCTGGAGTCGAAACTGCGCCAATTGCCCGATCTGCGCGGCGTCAACAGCGACCTGCAGGTCGAAAATCCGCAGGTCACCGTCGATATCGACCGCGACAAGGCGCACTCGCTGGGCATTTCAGCAAACGCGATCGAGGACGCGCTCTACGACGCCTACGGTTCGCGCCAGATCTCCACCATCTACGCGCCCAACAACGAGTACTGGGTAATCATGGAGGTCGAGCCGCAATACCAGGCCGAGCCTGCCACCTTGTCACTGCTCTACGTGCGCTCGTCCAGCGGCGCGCTGGTGCCGCTCGACACGCTGGTGAAGTTTACGCGCTCACTGGGGCCGTTGCAGGTTAACCATTCCGGGCAACTGCCCTCGGCGACGATTTCGTTCGACGTCGCGCCGGGCGTTTCGCTCGGCAAGGCGCTGGCCGAGGTCGACAAGATTGCCGCGGCGACTCTGCCCGACAGCATCGCGACCAACTTCCAGGGCACCGCGCAGGCATTCGAATCGTCGCTCGGCGGACTCGGGATATTGCTGGTGATGACCATCCTCGTCATCTACCTGGTGCTCGGCGTGCTCTACGAAAGCTTCATCCATCCGATCACGATTCTGTCCGGACTGCCGTCGGCAGGCCTTGGCGCGCTGCTGACGCTGTGGATTTTCGGAATGGAGCTGGACTTGTTCGCGTTCGTCGGCGTCATCATGCTGGTCGGTCTGGTCAAGAAAAATGCGATCATGATGATCGACTTCGCTCTCGACGCGCAGCGCACAGAAGGAAAGTCGCCGGCCGACGCGATCTTCGAGGGCTGCATCATCCGCTTCCGGCCGATCATGATGACCACGATGGCGGCGCTGATGGGAACTTTGCCGATCGCGATCGGACTGGGCGCCGGCGGCTCGTCGCGCCGGCCGCTCGGCGTGGCCGTCGTCGGCGGACTGTTCTTCTCCCAATTCCTCACGCTCTACATCACGCCCGTGTTCTACACCTACATGGAATCGTTCCTCGCCCGTTACAACGCCTGGCGTGAAGGCCGCCAGCTTGCGTCATCAGCTCGAGCGTGAACCCGCACCACCGCGAATCGCCGAACCCGCCCCGTCCGAACAACCCCCCGGCCGCCTCGCCTCCTAGGAATCGCGTGGGACGTGGACCTGCGCGAAGAGACGGAAAAAGTCGTAGCAGATTACCTGAGGCGCATCTTTCCCGGCGAGAATCGTTACTTCTCGAACGATGGGCCCGCGAAGTTTCCCGGTATGACTGGTGCGCCTTGTCGAAGACGCCGCAGGCGCCACAGCGCGCGCAGTCCAGGTCGTTGCGGCGCCTGACCGCTATTCTCTCCGAACAGTGAGCCGCCTGCGGTAAAACCCCCGTCCACGACCATCGCGGCGCCCGTCACCCACTCCGAATCGTCGCTGGCGAGGAACAGCGCCATCGCCGCGATGTCATGCGGATGCCCGGCGCGCGGAATCGGCTGGATCAGCGCGAGCAACTGCTCTGCCACCGGCTCACCTCCGGGCAGGCGCGCATTTATCAGCGGAGTATTGATGCCGCCCGGACAGATACAGTTGACGCGAATCCGATCTTTGCCGACTTCAAGGGCGACCGAGCGCGTCAGATTAATGACCGCCGCCTTCGCCGCGCTATAGGCGTGCGGCCCCGCGCCGCCGCGAAGTCCAGCGACCGACGCGGTCGAGATTATCGATCCGCCGCCAACCTTGCGCATCTCGGGAATCGCGAACTTCATTCCAAGGAAAACCGAGCGCAGCAAAATCGCCAGGCTCTTGTCCCAATTCTCGACCGTGGTCTCGTCGATCGGCCCGACCGCGCCGCCAAGGCCGGCATTGTTATACATGATGTCGAGGCGGCCGAATTCCTTGACCGCACGAGCGACCGCCGCCTTGACGTCCGCCTCCGCTGAAACGTCGGTCTTCTGAAAGACCGCGCGGCCGCCGTTCTCCTTGCAATCGCGAACCGCGGCTTCACCGCCTTCGACGTTCAAATCGGCGATCACTACCGCGGCGCCTTCGCCCGCGAACCGAATCGCAGTGCCGCGGCCGATTCCACTCGCTGCGCCGGTGATCACTGCGACTTTGCCATCGAGTCTGCCCATCGTGGTGCCTCCTCTCACTTTTGCTCTTCGAGGCTTCTGACGTACGCCTTCATCGCGTCGATCGCCCAGTCGGTCGTCATCAGATCCATGAAGAGGTTGCGCTCGAGCCTAAGGCCCTCGGCCAGCGGCGTCTGCATTGCCGATCGCGCCAGGCGCTTGATGTGGGCCATCGCGCGCGCAGACTGGCTCGCGAGCTGACTCGCCACTTCCATCGCTCGTTCCACGGCCTTACCTTGCGCCAGCTCATTCACGAGACCAACGGCGGCCGCTTCGCGTGGGGTGACTCGTCGCCCGAGCAGCATGAACTCCAGCGCGCGTGCGCTGCCGAGAATGCGCGGCAGGCGCTGCGTGCCTCCCCCACCCGGCAAAATACCAACGGTCACTTCCGGGAGCCCCAGCTGATATGGGCCGTCTTCGACGATGCGGATATCGCAGCAGAGCGCGAATTCGAGCCCGCCGCCCATGCAGTTGCCGTTGATCGCGGCGATGGTCGGCTTGGGCATCGTCTCGACGCGGCCGCAGGCTCTATCGAGTGAAAAGCTCTGTGGCTCGCTGCGTTCGTCGAACCTGGCTCCACTGGCTCGCAGTTGCTCCGCGATCGACACCAGTTCCTGGACCGAGTAGTGCTGGATGAAGACCCCAGGTGACCCGCCGGTGAAGACCACGGCGCGCACACTTTGGTCGGATTCGATTTCGCGCGCGACCGCGTCGAGTTCGTCCCCGGTCTGCGCCGTGAGATAGATCAACTTCGGCGTGCCGATCGTCACCAAAGCGATTCCCTGATCCTTGACCATTTTTACGTGCTGCATTGGTTACTCCTTGCTCTGGTCGCTCACGTGCTCAGTTCCTCGAGCCTGAGGGCTGTTACCGAAGTGGCAATCGCTAACGGGCGGCTCATGATCTCTGATGCGAGCACGGCAGTACCATTCTTGAGTTGAATGGCGGCGGCGCAGAAATTCAAACTTTCGCTGCGCGCTCGACCAATGGCGCGATCGCACGGATCGCCTCGACTCCGTCACCGGACGCCGCCGCGGTGGCCATCACGATTATGCGGCTCACGCCAGCCGATTGGTAACGCTTAAGAGTGTCAGCAGTCGGCTCGTCCCCGCGCGTCGCGAGCGCCACCGAGAACTGCAGTTGCCCGGGATCGCGACCGTACTCGCGCGCCATCCGCTTGATCTGCGGAATAAATTCCATTGCTTTGTCCGGTGAGAGTCCGCCCGGCATCCAGCCGTCGGCATAGCGCGCAACCCGCCTGAGCGCATACTTCGGATCGTGCGCGCCGAGAATAATCGGCGGGCATGGCTTCTGCACCGGCTTGGGACCGACGCGCAGCGCAGGAAACTTGATTATGTCGCCTGCGTAGCGCGCTTCCTCCTGCGTCCAGAGTATGCGCAGCGCCTCCACCGACTCGCGCAACTGCTTCCAGCGCTGTTCGAACCGTACGCCCATAACCTCGGCTTCCTCACGGAACCAACCGGCTCCGACGCCCAGGATCAGCCGCCCGCCTGAATAGAGATCGAGGGTGGCGGCCGCACGCGCCGTCTCGATCACGTTGTGCTGAGCCAGTAGCAGGACGCCGGTGCCAAGCTTGATTTGCTTCGTCGCCGCGGCCGCGATTGTGAGCATCACCCACGTCTCGGCCAGCTGGGCGTACATCGCCGGCACCTTACCGTCGGCCGAGCGGGGATAATGAGTGGTGTAGTTCGAAGGCACGCAGGAATGTTCGACGCTCCAGATCGATTCGAAGCCGAGGTTCTCCGCCTCATGCGCGATCGCGCCCGGATCGCCCGAGGCTGCCGTCAGAGGCACCGAAACTCCCATCTTCATTGTTACCGTCCTCGCTGAATTGGGGATTCAACCGATCGCTACCGTGTACGCATTAACACGGCGCTCCCAGAGGCGGAAGCGCGCCATCGATCTATGATGCGTTCGTCAAACTGTTTTCTACAAGGGTCGCGCGGCTCAACGCGAACGGAACTGCGGGATGATGTCTTCGGCGAAAGCCTGGATATCCTCTTCGGCGGTCATCGGTGGAATGTGCATGAATATGAAGTGCGTGACCCCCGCTTTAATGAATCGTTCGATTTTATCCACGCACTCCTGCTTGCCGCCGATGATGATCCGATCGCGCGCCTTGTCCGGTGTGGTCTGCGCCATCATCGCGACGATCCCGGCGAGCGTCTCCTCGCGCTGTTTAGGCGCCTTGTAGCACAACGCGAGCATCAGGGTCTTTTCGATTTCATCGGTATTGCGCCCGACCGTATCGCCGTGGCGCTCGATCACTCCGATGAGCCGTTTCATCTCGTCCGCATCGGCGTTGCCCATGTTCCACATATCGGCGTACTTCGCGACAATCTTGAGCAGCACCTTTTCGCCGTGCCCGCCGATCATCAGGGGCAGATGCTTCTGCACCGGCTTTGGATTACAAACCGCGTCAACCACGTTGTAATGCTTGCCCTTGAGCGTGGTTTCCTCCTGGGTGAACATCCCCTTGATGATCTGGCATGACTCGTCGAGCGCCTGGAGCCGGCCGCCAACGGTTTTGAAATCGATGCCGAAACTCCGATGTTCCAGCTCGAACCATCCGGCGCCGAGCCCCAGGTTGAGCCTGCCACCGCTCACTTGATCGAGCGTCGCGGCCATTTTCGCCGTGAGACACGGGTTGCGGTAGGTGTTGCCGTTGACCAGCGCGCCGATACGCGCACGCTTGGTGTTCTGGCTGAGCGCGCTCAGTAGAGTCCAGCTTTCCATGCAAGGGCCGATCGGGTCGGGCACGAAGATCGGATAGAAGTGATCGAACGCCCACAACGAGTCGTAGCCCCAGCCGTCGGCGTTGCCCCAGAAGGTGCGCAATTGCTCCCATTCGATGTTCTGTTGTCCGGTCTGCACTCCAAAGCGAATCGGATGCTTGTCCACGCGTTTTCCTCCGTGATGGCTGTCGATGGCTTCGTGGTCGTGCAACGTGCCGAGGAGCTCGAGAATGGTCGCCGCGACATCAAGGCGCATGCACGGCGCAGCGCGTGGTCAGTCTCGCGCGCGCAGACGTGCCGATGAAACCGTGTCGCGCTGCTAATAGGCGCCGCTTTTGCCGAAGCCTTTGACCAGGCGATCGATCTCCTCTTCGGTGAAGCCGGCCAGCAGGCGCGCCTCGCGCGCGATGGTGATACCCGAGTCGATTTCGATTTCCTTTTCGTTGACGCGCTGCTTGATGTGACCGGCCTGTTCGACCGTCGTGCGGCCGCCGCCGAAGTTGAATAGATCGTCGATGCTGTCCTGGAACGCCTGCGCCCTTTTCAAGCGCTCGGGGTCGCCTTCGGTCAGCTGGCGCATCCACTTCGAGCCCATGCGGACGTGGGTGATCTCGTCGGCGAGCACGTAATCGACCGATCGTTCGATAGTCGAATCGCCCATCTTCTGCGCGATGCGAATGAGTTGCTCGAAGACGTCGCACGCCAGCCCCTCGAGCCCGCGGTTGATTCCCGCCACGCGTGCCGCGGGATCCTCCGCCTGCGTGCATGACCACAGCACCTCGCCTTCGGGGAATTCGCCGTAGTAGGAGCCGACGTACTCGAGCAGCTTCATATAGATCTCGGCGTGGCGCGATTCGTCCCAGACCTGGCGCGCCATGTCGAGCTGGAACTCCCACGGCGCGTCGGGAAAGTCGTAGAGCGTGCGGCCGGCCGCTTCCATCGCCTGGAATTCGCCGGCGCAAATGCCATGCATGCGCGACTTCAGGAAGTCATCCTCGTAGGGCATCGCATTGCCGGGCGTCAATCCTTGCTCGCCGCGCGCCTTTCGCAACCGCTGTGCGGGAAGCAGAATATGATCTTCGGGACGCGCCAGCTTGTCGACGGGAATCATTCTTTGCATCGAGCTTGCTCCTTCACTTGGTCCACCCCGACCGTCGTCCGGTCAGGTTCAACGCTTCGCGAACAGTCCACTTACCGTCGTCCTCGCCGAGCCGAAACTGAATCGTGAATCGTGGGGCGTCGGTTCCCGCCAGTCGCGCTTTCAGAAAATAATGACGCGAGACGCGTCCGCGTCCGATTAACTCAAACTTATCATATTTGTCCGGCTTGATCTCATTCGCGATGCGGCCCATATCCTCGCGCGCCTGCTCGGCGGTCATCGCCTCGACGCCCGCCCGGTCGCCGCGCATCAGCGCATTTAGAAGACGCTCGGCCGCGGCGAGCATCGCGGCGGGTGGCTCGACTATCTGCGCGATAGGCTGCGGGCCCGTCACATTGCCGCGCTCTCCAGGCTCAGGCATTTTCATTTCGCTCCCTCGCGCTCAGCTGCGGCCGACTTTCCGGTGCGGCTGTTCGGCCTCCGATTCAAAGCCCGTCACTCCGCCCGAAGGACCGAGCAATCCTTCCAGATGCGATTGCCATTGCGCGGCGCGCAGATGCTTTTCCTTCGAGTCGAGCAGCTCGTCGAGCAGCACGCTGCCGCGTTCGACGTGAGCTTTCTCCTCCTCGACCAGCCGTTGCAGAATTCTGAGCGTCGGGGTCTCGTAAACAGGATTCATAGCGGAGACGTGCGAGCTGTAATGAGCGATCAGGTGCGGTTTCAGCACCCGGTAGATTCCGACCAGCCGCTCGATGGTGTCCTCCCATTCCTCTTTGTCCTCAATCGCGTTCATGAACGTGACGAAGGCTTCGTTGGGCGGCTTGGAAATCTGCGGCTGCGCGCGAAGTTCGGGCAGCCGCTTGCCCAGAGCGTCGGCATGCAGCGCGTCTTCGTACACCTGCTTGGCCATCTCGAGCTTGACCGCGAGCTCCGGCGTGAGCGCGATCCATCCGGCCATCATGCGCATCATGCGTTCTTCCGCGTAACGATAATTCTGGATATAGATGACGCTCTGGTGGACGCTGTAAACGCCCTCGAGAGTTCGCCTGTCGTAAAGTGCCATCGCGCAACTCCTCGGTCATGACCGCGCAGCATTCATTTGTCAAGGTTAACAGGCGATCGCCGTGGACGACAACGCATCCGCGGCGGTTTCGACCTGCCGCATCCTTAATATGTGAATCGCTCGAGCCCGAACGATCGCGCGCGGGGCCCGCGGCGCAGCCTTCGCGGAATCGGGAAAGGGTAAGCGTAAATGAACAGAAGAGCATTCTTGAAAGCAATCGGATCGGCGGCGCTCCTGCCGATTTTGCCGCGGCGCCTGTCGGCAAGTACGAATTTCCGCCGACGCCGTCCTTCCGACGCCGCATGGCCATCCGAGGCGGCATGGAAACGACTCAATGATGCGGTCGGCGGAAATTTAATTCCTGTAAAATTCCCTATTTCGGAATTCAAAACTGATCCGGCGGGCGCCGCAGCCAAGGATCTCTGGGATAACCTGACGAATCCATATTACATCCGCGATCAGCCCGGACTCACTCAGACCTTGGGATGGGTCGATGCATGGGCTACCAAACCAAGCGTTTACGCAGTCGCGGCAAGAAATGCCAACGACATTGCCGAGGCTGTAAATTTTGCCCGCGAAAATAACCTGCGCCTGGTTGTCAAGGGCGGCGGCCACAGCTATCAGGGCACGTCGGATGCGCCTGATTCACTTCTGATCTGGACCCGGCACATGAACGACATCGCGATGCATACGGCATTCGTCCCGCAAGGATGCGAGCAGAATCTACAACCGCAACCGGCTGTTACGCTGGGCGCCGGAACGATCTGGATCGACGCATACGAGGCGGTTACGACCAGGGGTGGTAAATATGTTCAGGGTGGCGGATGCACGACAGTCGGCGTGGCGGGTCTGATTCAAAGTGGTGGCTTTGGAAGTTTCTCGAAGCACTATGGCCTCGCCGCAGGTAGTTTGCTGGAAGCCGAGGTAGTCACCGCTGACGGCCAGATTCGCGTCGCCAATGCATGCACTAACCCCGATCTGTTCTGGGCGCTGAAAGGCGGTGGAGGCGGCACGTACGGCGTAGTGAGTAAGCTTACACTGCGTACTCACGATCTTCCCGAGTACTTCGGCATCGTTAACCTCACGGTTAAAGCGGTCTCGGATGATGCCTATCGGCGCCTTATCCGCGAGTTTGTCAGCTTCTACCATGAGAATCTCTTCAACGACCATTGGGGAGAGCAGGCGCACTTTAAACCCGACAACTCACTCTACATCAACATGCTCTCTCACGGGCTGGACACTGAGCAGGCGAAAAAGGTCTGGCAGCCGTTTCTGGATTGGGTGGCGGGTTCGCCGCAGGAATATTCGACTGAAGGGGGACCGAGTATCGTAGGCCTTCCGGCGCAAGGTATGTGGGACCTGCAATCGTGGAAAAAGCATTGGCCGGAATTCGTTGTTCCCCAATCCAAATGGCAATCCCCTGATCGGATTGCTTGATCGTGCCCTAAGCTACTTGCCCTGGCAGCCTGCTTTCCGCCGCGACAAACGGCCAGACGCGCCACCCAACGACCTGTGGTGGGCGGGAGACGCGGGACAAGTCGGATGGTTCATCTGGGGTTACGAGTCGTTGTGGTTGCCTGCGTCGATGCTCGAGAATAACTGCGCAGGAGCGTCTCGCCGACGCGTTGTTTGCAAGCTCCCGCTATTCAGGTGTCGAGCTGCATTTCAATAAGGGGCTGGCCGGAGCGCCGCCCGACGCGGTCGCAGCGGCGAGAGATACCGCAACCAACCCAGCCGTGCTGACCGCCTTCGCGCTGGCGATCGTGGCCGACGCCCAGGGACCCGCATATCCGGGAATTCCCGGGCATGAGCCGTCGGTGGTGAAAGGCCGGAAAGCTGCCGAGCGCATTGATCGATGCATGAGTCAACTTCGTGCCCTCGTACCTGACCCGGGAGCGTATGTAAGTGAGAGCAATTACTTCGAGCACGGATGGCAGCAGGCTCGTACTGGGGGAGCAACTACCCTCGCCTCGCTGAAATCAAAAGAAAATACGATCCGGACGGGCTGTTCTTAGTCCATAATGGAGTTGGCTCGGAACAGTGGAGCGCGGACGGCTTCACCAAGCTATGAGCGATGATGACCCTGACGTCGCGAGGAGACGGAAAATGAGCGAAACGCAGCAGCGCGGCGGGGCGCCAATCGAGTTCTGGTTCGACTTTGCTTCGGGCTATGCCTATTTCGCCGCGCTCGAAATCGAGACGCTGGCCGAGCGCCACCTCCGGACGGTCGTGTGGCGGCCTTTTACGCTCGGCGCCGCGTTCAAAGTCACGGGTGCGCAAGGGCTGAGCCGCACGCCGCTCAAGCGCGACTATGCGCGCCGCGACTGGGATCGCCTCGCAAGACTCAAGGGCGTCCCCTTCAACCTGCCGGAAAATCATCCAAGGACGGGATTGCCGGCGATCCGCGCCTTTTATCATCTCGAGCGAAGCGATGCGCTTGCCGCCGCCGCCTTGGCAAAGCGCATCATCATCGGATACTTCCACAATGGCCTCGATACCGACGATCCCAACGCCATCGCCGCCGCCGCGGCCACCCTCGGGATCGACCGGGATTCGATCCTGGCGGGTATCGCCGATCCCGAGGTGAAGATCATCGCGCGCCAGCAAGGCGAACAGGCGGTCGCCCGCGGCGTGTTCGGCTCGCCCTGGATCTTCGTCGACGACGAGCCTTTTTGGGGCAGCGATCGGCTGCCGATGGTCGAGCGGTGGCTCGAGGGCCCATGGTAGGGTCCGCCGCCGACTGCCCAACGACCATGAACGCCGCCAGACCGCCCTTCCGCGCCGGTTTTCGAATCGTGGGACCGCGCCGGCGGCTCGCTCTTTTCGACCTAAAGCCGACCACCGTCGCAATCTCGTAAGGTCTGGCTCTCGCTTGCGAATCGGGAAAGTTCGATAATCACGGCCATGACGGCCACAGCTGTACAGCACTTCCCGCAATCGAATGGCGCAGCCGATCTCGGCGCGATCCTTGCCCGCCAGCGCGAGGCGTTCCTTCGCAACGGAGCGCCCTCGCTCGAAGCGCGGCGCGCGGACCTCGCCAAGCTCAAACAAGCGATCAAGGAAAATACGGTGCGGATCGCCGAGGTTATCTCGTCGGATTTCGGCAATCGCTCGACCCATGAGAGCCGCTTTGCCGAGATCTGGACTACGCTGGCAGGAATCCGCCATACCAGCAGTCATCTCGGCAAGTGGATGAAGCCAAAGCGGGTCTCGGTTAGCCTGGAACTGATGCCGGGACAGGCGCGCATCATTTATCAGCCGGTCGGCGTCGTCGGCATCATCAGCCCGTGGAATTACCCGTTTCAGCTTTCGATTTTGCCGCTGATGGCGGCGATTGCGGCCGGCGATTGCGTGATGCTGAAGCCGTCGGAATTGACGCCGCGCACCTCGGCATTCCTGGCCGAGCTTCTTTCGGGTCTCTTTCCCGCCGATAAGGTCGCGGTGGTGCAAGGAGGGCCGGAGGTCGGCGAGGCGTTTTCCCGGCTGCCGTTCGATCATCTTTTCTATACCGGCTCGACCGCCGTGGGCCGCAATGTGATGCGCGCGGCCGCGGAGAACCTGACGCCGGTCACGCTGGAGCTTGGCGGCAAATCGCCATGCATCGTCGGCGACGACGCATCGATGCCCGCCGCGGTTGAGAGCATCATCTTTGGCAAATTGATGAACGCCGGTCAGACCTGCGTCGCACCGGATTACGTGCTCGTGCCCAGGGCGCGGCGGGAGGAATTCGTCCGGCAGGCCGAGGCCGCGGTCCGTAAGTTCTATCCAAGCCTCAAGTCAAATCCCGACTACACCAGTATCGTCAACGAACGCCATTACCGCCGCCTCTCAAACTATATCGACGAGGCCAGGGCGAAAGGCGCCGCGGTCGTCGAAATTAATCCGGCTGGCGAGGCGATGGAGCCGGGCGCGCGCAAGTTCACTCCGTCCCTTGTGCTCGATCCGGATGATGGGCTCGGCCTGATGCGCGACGAGATTTTCGGCCCGATCCTGCCGATCAAAAGCTACGACCGGCTTGACGATGCGATCGAGTACGTCAATCGCCGGCCGCGGCCGCTGGCGCTTTACTATTTCGGCCTCGACCCCAAGCAGCGCGATGAAGTTCTACACAGGACGATTTCAGGCGGCGTGGGAGTCAACGAGACGCTGATGCATCTCGCGGTCGATGATTTGCCGTTCGGCGGCATCGGCGCCTCCGGCATCGGCGCCTATCACGGCGAGTTCGGCTTCCAGACCTTCTCGCACCGCAAGGGCGTGTTTTTGCAGAGCCGCTTCAACAGCGCGTGGATGCTGCGTCCGCCCTTCGGCAAACTCGCCGATTTCATGCTGAAGCTTTTGATGCTGCGATAGCGCGCGCGGCGCTAAACCGGCAAATTCGCGTCGCCGTCGATCGTGGCCTTAGTGCGTCAGCTCGCCGCGGTAGCCCTCCCTCGGAACCAGTTCATCACACCTGTGCCTGTCCTGAAAATGCCACAACTGCCCGACTACATATTTGCGAGAGAATTCGGGCCGGACCAAGTTTTGAGAAGTGACAGCCGCCGCAGGTCACCCTTGCGCTACAAGCGGACTTGAGCTAACGCGATCTAGGCGATAAGGGAAATTTTACCTTAATTTCTTAGTGATATACGGACCCAGTTGGATGGTTCCCAATTGAACTCGACGCAGTGCCCAAGTTGCGATGCCAAGAACCCCGAAGGCGCACGCTTCTGCGACGAATGCGCGAGCCCCTTGCCCGTTCTGTGTCCCAAGTGCCGCGCATCGAATCGTGCGGGTGCCAACTTCTGCAATGCGTGCGCAACACCGCTGACAGCGGGGGCTCCTACGCATGGCCCAGCCAACACAGCACAGTTGCGAGGCGGTGCCCAGCGCATCGATGAACCTGCGTCCGCTGCGATGCGTCTTGCGGTCGGTGAGCGTCGTCATCTTACCATCATGTTCTGCGATTTGGTCGGCTCCACAGAGATTTCATCGCAGCTCGATCCAGAGGAATGGCGAGAACTGGTTGGAAGCTATCATCGCGCCGCGGCAGCGGCGATCGAGCGCTTCGGTGGCCGCGTCGCACAGTATCTCGGTGATGGGGTGCTGGCTTATTTTGGTTGGCCGCAGGCACATGAGGACGACGCCGAGCGCGCCGTCCATGCTGGTCTAGCTATTGTGGAGGCGACGGCAGCCCTGAACGAACATGACGCCCCCGCGCCCGGCGCCGTACCAGCGCCTCAGATCAGGCTCGCGGTTCGAGTTGGTATCCACACTGGTATGGCAGTCGTGGGCCAAGGCGCGGAAGGCGATATCGATGATGTATTTGGTGACACGCCAAACATCGCATCTCGGGTTCAGGCGATAGCAGAGCCCGAAAGTGTATTGATCATCGCGGCGGTCCACCAATTGGTTTCGGGTAGATTCATAGTGGAGGCGCGGGCCCCGCAACGCCTTAAGGGTGTCGTCGAACTAGTCGACTTGTACCGCGTCAAACAAGCTAGTGGCACGCGAAGTCGTCTGGGGATTGTGGCGGCACAAGGGCTTACTCCGTTCGTTGGCCGCGATGATGAGATGCGGCTACTCAGTAGACGATGGGAGCTTGCACGGGAAGGGTCCGGGCAACTGGTGCTGATAACCGGGGAGGCTGGGATCGGCAAATCGAGACTGGTCCAGGAATTCCGAGATCGGTTAGCTGGCACACCTCATACATGGATCGAGTGCGACAGCGCACCGTACTTCCAGAACACTCCCTTCTATCCAATCTCAGATATGCTCCAACAGTCATTTTCGTGGCGGGGGAACGATACACAGGACGAAAAGCTCGGTCAGCTTGAGCAAGTACTGGCATTGGCAAACCTGAAGTTGTCCGAGGCCGTCCCGCTTCTTGCGCCGCTGGTCGGTATTTCAGTTAAGGGGAAGTATCCCGAGCTATCACTTTCTCCCGAACAAGAGCGCAAGCGCCTCATGGCAAACATTGCGGCATGGGTGTTCGGTGCGGCTCGAGCTCAATCATTAGTGATTGTGGTCGAGGACCTGCACTGGGTTGACCCGTCGACTCTTGAGCTTCTCCAAATGTTGGCCGTACAGGGCGCGACCGTCCCATTGCTGCTGCTGTGCGCTGCACGGCCCGAGTTCCGGGCGCCTTGGCCCATGCGAGAGCATCATAGCCAAATCACCCTCAACCGAATGAGTAGGCACGATATGCGCGAAATCATCGCGAGAGTTGCGATTCGCGCCGCGCTCCGCAACGATTTGGTCGAAACCTTGGTTGAGCGTACCGGCGGAGTGCCGCTGTTCGCCGAAGAACTTACCAGGGGCGCAATCGACAACAGCGATCGTGATGGCGGTCGGGAGATTCCACCGACGCTGCAGGACTCACTGACCGGGCGCTTGGATCGGCTCGGACCAGCTAAGGAAGTCACGCAGATGGCCGCTGTGATTGGGCGCGAGTTCTCCTATCAATTGTTGAGCGCAATTTCATCGATGCCCGCAGATGTCTTGGAATCGTCGCTCGAAAAATTAATCGACGCCGACTTGATCTACGCTCGCGGGATTCCTCCCGAGGCGACATATCAGTTCAAGCATGCCCTGATTCAAGAAGCGGCTTACTCCACACTCCTGAAGAGCCGACGTAAGGAGTTGCACCGCAGTATTGCCACCGCGCTGGCTGAACGCTTTCCGGACTTTGTCAGCGAGCACCCGGAAATTTCCGCGCGCCATTGGACGGAGGTAGGCGATTCAGAACGGGCGATCACTGCATGGATGAAAGCCGGCGAACTAGCTCACGAACGACATGCATTCAGGGAAGCGGAGGAGAGTTACAAGTGCGCGCTGGCAATTCTGTCCACCCTTCCGGAGGGGACCAACCGCGATGCTAGGGAACTGCAAATCGGGACCGCATTGATCCGGACATTCTGGGTGACCAAGGGATGGGCGACTCCCGACACGCTTGAAGCGATAGCCCGCGTACGCCTATTGGCCAAGAAAAGCGGTAACCTTCTAGCGCTGCTCGGGAATGCATACAGCACCTTCGCCGCAGTTCTGAATGAAGGCGATCTACTCGCCACGGCCGCGGTTGCGGATGAGATTCTGGAACTGGCCAAGCTCGACCGTGGCATTGTGAGCGCCGGATTTGGACACATGGCTCAATGTATGACGCGATACTATCGCGGTGACTTTGCCGGGTCAGAGGATCATTTTCTCCTCGGTAGCCCATACTTTCTTGCCCAGGAATTTCAGCAGATACCTGGTACAACTTCATCGGCCCTCGGCCACGGATGCCTAACGGCGTGGAAGCTCGGCCGGTCGGATAGCGCGCGCGAGCGCGCCTCTAGCGCAATCGCGGCCGCGCGCGAAAATCGCAATCCCTATGACTTGGCCTTCGCGCAATTGCTAGTCGCTGTATTGCACCTTTTCCTTCGAGAGCCCGAACGATCGGAGGTCTTGGCAGACCAGGCGTTATCGCTCTCTATTGAACATGGATTTCCTCAGTTTGCTGCGATGTCGCGGATTGTGCGCGGTAACGCTCAGGCGAGTCTGGGGCGCGCGCGGGAAGGTGTCACTTTAATTCGGCAAGGTCTCGCAGAGAATTCGCAAATTAATCTGCGCTTGGCGGTGACATTCTTCCTAAATTGTCTCGCTGAGGCGCAAGCAGCCAACGGCTCAACGGCTGAGGCCTTGCGAACCATCGAGGAATCCTTGCAAGCGAACTCTACGGAGCTGGCCGACCGTCCCGAAACACTGAGGCTGCGAGGTGAATTCCAACTCCGGGATGGTAATCTGGAGCGGGCCAGCACCGATTTGCGTGAAGCGATCGCAATCGCAAAGGACATCGGGGCCAAGGCCTGGGAGCTGCGTGCCGCTACCAGCCTCGCACGGCTGCTCGCTAAACAGGGCAAGCGCGACGAAGCGCACGCGATGCTGTCCGAAATCTACGGCTGGTTCACCGAGGGCTTTGACACCGCCGATCTGAAGGACGCCAAGGCCCTGCTCGACGAATTGGCCGCGTAACGCACCGGGGCCGTTGGTGCCGCCGTCACCCATGATCGCCTGCAGTCCGTGGCGCTCGATGATATCGGCTAGCTTGGCGCCGATCTCCTCGAACGCCTGTCCCCAGGAAATTCTCTCCCATTGTCCGCTGCTCCGTTGACTCGCTCACTACAGGCTCTCAGCAGCTACCAGGCTCAGGAGATCGTTGCAGCCATCCTCGATCATCGAAGCGCGGGCGTCGCGCAGCAGCTTCTCGATCGGGTACTCGCGGCTCAGCCCGTTGCCCCCGAAGATCTGCAGCGCGCTGCTCGCCACCTTGAAGGCCGTGTTTGTCGACGTGACCTTCGAAGCGACTGCCAAGTGCAGCTTCGAGGGTGCGTTGATCGAGTTGTAGAGCGTCACCTGTCGGCTCAGTGCCCTGGCTGCCTGGACCTTCCGGAACATCTTGAACAGGCGCATCTTCACGCTCTGGTGCTGGAAGATCGGCACGCCGCCCTGCACACGCTGCTTCGCATAGTCGATGGCCAGATCGAGCGCGGCCTGCGCCACGCCGACGAAGATCGAGCCCATCCCTCCGTTCGCGGTGGTCAGGATCATCTCGGTCGCGAACCCGTATGCATCCGGCGGGATCACCATGTAGTCGGCAGGGATGCGCACGTGGTCGAAGAAGATCTCTCCCTGATTCAGCGCGCGCTGTCCGATCTTGTTCAGCGGCTTGCCCTTCGACACGCCGGGGATATCGAGCGGCACCAGGAACCCGGCGTCGGCGCGTTTCCCGTCGCCCATGTCCACGGCGCAGAACATCGCGGCCGCCTTGGCGATGGTTCCGTTCGAGACCCACGCCGCCTTCTGTCCGCTCAGGACGAAGGAGTCGCCGTCCTTGCGCGCGATGCAGTTGGGCCGACCCGGCTGCTCGACGCCCGGCCGGTTCATGTAATAGATCAGGTCGCTGCCGTGGTCCGGCTCGGTGCCCGCCCAGCAGCCGATGCAGTCCTCGGCGCTGAAGCGCTCGATCACCTCGGGCTTCCCGGACATCTGGGCCATCATCCGCGGGAAGCCGGCGACGCCAAAGCTGATTGCCAGCCCCGAATCACCCCAGCCCAGCTCTTCGCTGATGATACAGCGCAGTCTCGCCTGCTGTGCGGGCGTCAGGTCGCCGTTGGGAGCTGTGAGATCGGCGAGGCCGAGGGCGCGGTGTTTCTTGAACACGTCCCAGAGGATGGAGTCCTCGGCGATGACGTCCTGGGGGTCCACCATCGCGTCGAGCTCTGCGCCCGCGGGTCGCATGACCTCCTCGGCAAATCTGTGAACCGTGTCTCGAACGGCTCGCTCTCCCTCAGTCAGATCCACTTCGTAGTCGATTCTGGCCATAGTCCGCTCCTGAGTTGATTGGGCCTCTCGGTCCAGCTGTTCACACTCACCTTTGATGGTCGGTCGCGCTCGCGATCGTCGTCACGACTACATGACGGGCATCGCCACGTCGCGCGAATTACCGCGCCGGCGCCTGGCCCGGTACCTTGGGCGTGAGCGTCAACCGATAGACCTCCGACGCGGTGCGCTGGAATAGCTGTGTTTTTTCGTCCCTCGTGAAACCCGCCGCGATCTTCTTGAATGCGTTCCAGAGCACGACGTACGAGCATGAAATCCTGTCCACCGGGAAGTTGCTCTCGAACATGCATCGTCGCGGCCCAAACTGATCGATCGTGTGGAGATAGTAGTCCCGCGTCGCCGCCACGAGTTCGTCCGAGTTCGGCGGCGACGGCCTCCGATGCCACCCGAATCCGTTCACCGGCATGTTGATTCCACCGAGCTTGGCCACGACGTTTGGACATCGCGCGAGTTCCGCGAGGTTCCTTTTCCATTCGCCGAATATCTCCGCGCGCCGGCCCTCGTAAGGACCGATTCCCAGCGGGCCGCCGAAGTGATCGAGCACGATCGTCGTATCCGGGAACGCTCTCGCGAGCTCGATCACCTCTGGCATCTGCGGATGGTACTGCCACGCCTCGAAGCTGAGACCTAAGCCCCGCAATTTGGCGAAGCCTTCGCGGAAACGCGCCGATTCGTACAAATCCGCCGGCGGGTTGGTATGCGAATTCCTCACTTCTGGACTCGCGTCGAAGCCCCCCGCGTGCCGGATGCCACGAAAGCGCGCCGGCGCCGCGGCGATATGCGCCTGCAATACCGGCTCGACTGCGGCTCCCAACGTCAAATCCGCAAAACCCACAATTCCCGCCGCGACGCGCGTTTCGCCATATTGCCCGCTCGCGCTTTGGGCCGCGATGCCGTTGACGAACTCGGTCTCGCCAACCGGCCGCATCGGCTCCGGGCCGTCCGCGCGATACATTGAAAGGCATTCGACAAACACCGTCGCGAGCACGCGATGTCCTGACGCCGTGTCACGGACTATCTCATCGAGCATGTAGCGGCTGTCAGGATGGTCCCACAGGTGGTGATGCGGATCGACTATCGGCAGTTCCGGCTCGAGCGCAGCCTCACTGACTTGCGCAAGCCACGCGTCGCGTTCCTGTTCGCTGTTCGCCATCAGATAATTTTCTCCCCGTTCGTCTTGAGTAAGACTGGCCTTCAGCTCTCCCAACTAACACTGGTGTGATCGCTCGGCAATCGTCGCGTCGTTTTTTTCTCCGTCCGCATCAGCGTTGCGCCAAGATTTGGTCGGGGCAGTGCGCGTCGTTCAGTTGAAGCAATTGTACGAGAGCCGGCCGCCTGCGCTAGATTGCACCGAGGAGGCAAAACGATGCGGCTTCAGGACAAAGTTGCGATTGTGACCGGCGCAGCCAGCGGTATCGGCCGATCGACCGCCATTCTCTTTGCTCGCGAAGGGGCCCGGCTCGTGCTGAATGATATCGACGCGCAAGGGTTGGAAGCCCTGATGCTGCAGATAGCAAGAGAAGGCGCTCGCACCGTGGCAGGAAACGTGGCGGATGAAGCCATTGCGCGCCACCTCGCGCAGGAGTCGATCTCAGCGTTCGGCCGCGTTGACATTCTGGTGAACAACGCAGGGGTTCATTTCGTCAAGGACATCACCGAGATGACCGTCGAGGAGTGGGATCGGCTGATGGACATCAATCTGAAGAGCATGTTTCTGTGCTGCAAGCACGTCATCCCGCACATGCTAAAGCAGAACAAGGGAGCGATTGTGAATCTGGCATCGATTTCTTCGTTCGTCGGACAGGAGATGAACGGGGCCAGCACCTTTGCCTATAACGTCACAAAGGCCGGCGCGCTGCAGCTCACGAAGTCTCTCGCGACGCGGTATGCGTCCGATGGTATCCGTGTCAACTGCGTATGTCCCGGCAACGTCGAGACCAATATTCTCAAACGAGCGACGCCGGCTGAAGTGGCTGAGGTTTGGCGCCAGGCATCTCGTTCTGAGCCCATAGGCCGCAATGCTCAGCCCGCGGAGATCGCCGACGCAATCCTCTTTCTCGCTTCGGACGAATCATCGTTTGTAACCGGCTCTCCTCTCATCGTCGATGGAGGATACTTGGCGCGTTAAGAACTTGCTTCGCCGGCTAGCGCCGCCCCAGCTTCGCGTACAGCTCAGCCTCGGCGCTGGCGACCGGCGATTCGAACACTTCGCCGAGCAGCCGCTGAAACATCGGCGATCCCGCCGCCTGCTCCGCGGCCCATCGCCTGGCGAAGGTGCCATCGCGAATCTCTGCGATCGCCTTGCGCATCAGCGCCTCCGCGTCGGCTCCGATGAACTGCGTGCCGTGCGTGAGCTGTCCGAACTGGCTGGTATGGGAATGCAACTTGAGCTGGTTCCACATGCCCAACGAGGCCATTGCGCGGCCGATCTCGCCCAGCTCGCCCGAAGCGTACAGCTCGAGCAGCGCGACTTCGGGACTGACCCCGGCCTCGACCAGGAGCTTGAAGGCGCGTTCGAGCAGGAAGAGCATTGCACCCGCCCAGGTATGCTCGGAGAAAAGATCGACCATCGTCTCTTCTTCGAAGCTCGACTCGACGACTGCGCCGTGCGGCATGAAGGCGCCAATGCCGTGGGCGATCGCCAACGTGGTGGCGAGGGCGCGGCCCGAGGCGTCCTGTTTGACGCCGATCAGGACCGGAAATCCCTCGCCGCGCGCCGGCAGGTCGAGCACACCCTGGCCGATCATCCGCGGCGCGACCAAGATCACGTCGACCTCACGCGGCGGCACGATGAACTTGTAGGTGATGTTGTAGCCACTGGCGAAGACCAGCGTCTTGCCGCGCGCAAGATGCGGTTCGATCATGCGCCGGTAGATGTCCGGCGCAATCTCGTCCGGCAGCAACAGTAACACGATGTCCGCGCGTGCAGCCGCTGCGTCCATCGCGAGCGGGTTGAAGCCGTCGCCGAGCGCCTGGCGCCAACTGTCGTCCTCCTGGTTGCCGACGATCACATGATGGCCGGCGCGGCGCAGATTGATCGCCTGCGCGCGTCCCTGGTTTCCGTAGCCGACGACCGCGACGGTTTTGCCGCTGAGGACCGCGGGATCGGCATCGGCTGCCGCAAAAAATTTCGCCATTGCTACCGTCCTCCTATGCGCCGACGGGGTCACCAAGAACCCTTCGGCCGACATTTCCATTATGAATCCCCAAGCAGAGTTGCGCCGACACCAGGCCATTTGCAAATCGTAAGTACGAGGTCCTAAGGGGACCGGAGAGGAGGGACAGAGACGAAATCGAAGGAGTCACACGTGGAAGTACCCGACGCTGCGCATGATGCGAGTCAGGCCCCGGCGGTTGTCCTTCGCGGGCGCCGACCACTTCGCGTTCAAGGCCGAATTCTGAGAATTGCGAAGCCGCATCTCGTGCTATAAGAAGAGGGTTGCGCCCGGGACTTCGAATGACGACTCTCGCAGACAGAATCGCACCTTACGCCGATCAGTTCCGGCGCGATGGCTTCGTCATGGTGCCGGATTTGCTCGATGCGGACGAACTCGAGCGGTATGGCGCCGCAGTCGACGAAGCGGTGGCCCGGCGCAAGCGCTTCGACAATCGCAAGCTCGGCGAGAAGACGCCCTACGAACAATCGTTCATCCAATGCATCAATCTCTGGGAAGATGCGCCGGCGGTTCGACCGCTCACGTTTCATCCGGTTGTTTGCGAGACAGCCGCGCGCCTGCTCGGCGTCGAAGCCATCCGGCTGTGGCACGATCAGGCACTGTACAAGGAAGCAGGCGGGCGGTTGACCGATCCGCATCAGGATCAACCGTACTGGCCGATGGTGGAGACCGACACGATCACCGCGTGGATCCCGTTCGACGGCTCATCGTTCGCGACCGGATGCATGGGCTATGTGCCGGGCTCGCACGCGGCGGGGCTGAGAGTGTTTGTGAACATCTTCAGGCCCGAAGACGCGCTTGAAATCCTGAAGATGCCGGAGATCAAGGACACGCCACCGGTCTGGGTCGAAGTGCCGCGTGGCGGAGTCGCGTTCCATCATGGACTGACGGTCCATATGGCGAAGCCCAACATCGGGTCGCGGACGCGGCGGGTGCATACGATGATATTTTTCCGGGACGGATCGACGCGGAAGAACAATTTCCCGCACGACTCCGTGGAGCGCTACCACATCAAGATCGGTGCAGCAATCAACAGCCCGGTGACACCGATCGCATGGCCACGAGCGGCGGGCGATCTGCCCGAACCGCCGGATGCGCCAATATCCGATATATTCGCGAAAGCGGTTGAGCTCGGCTCATTTCCCGACAAGACGAAGCGCTCCGACCTTTAGCCGAATTCGGGCTAGACTTTGTACAGACGCCGGGCTTCTGCGCGAAGTTCCGGCCTGAAGTCCGGATGCGCGACCGACACCAGCTCGTCGATCCGCTGGCGAATCGATTTGCCCTTGAGATTCGCGATGCCGTATTCGGTCACCACGTGATGCACGAACCCGCGCGGCGACGTCACCACGCTGCCCGCGTCGAGCACCGGCACAATCCGCGATACGCGCTTGCCCTGGACCATCGAGCTCGACGGCACCACGATCACCGTCTTGCCGCCCGCCAGGCACGCGGCGACCACGAACGCCGTCTGCCCGCCGGTGCCGGTGTACATCAGCGGTCCGATCGATTCGCCGTTGGTCTGCCCGGTCAAATCAACTGCCATCGCGTTGTTGATCGAGATGAGCCCTTCTTCCTGAGCGACGAAGCGGATGTCGTCGGTGGTGTTGAAATCGTAAAGCGCGAACGCAGGATTGCCGTCGATGAAATCCAGCTCGTCGCGCGGCGTCAGCGGCGCGAATGCGGCGCCAACCACCAGTCCCGGAAATAGTTTCTTGTGCTTGCCGGTCAGCACGCCCGCTTTCACCAGCGGTGCGGTGTGGAGCGGGATCACCTCGGTCTGCATCCCGAGCTCATGATGACCGTGAAGATGCTTGCACAGCATCCCGGACATCGAGCCGACGCCGATTTGGAGCGTCGCGCGGTCGGGGATGAGTTCCTTGGCGACCATCGCGCAGACCGTCGCGATATTTCGCGCTTCCTCCTCACTGGGCTCGGGCAGATTGATCACCGGCAGCTCGACGGTGCGCTCGACGAAGTAGTCGATCTCCGAAATATGAATCGAGTTGTCGCCGCCAACACGAATCGAATTCTTGTCGATCTCGGCGATCGCCAGATTGGCGTTGCGCGCGAGCAGTTTCGACATGATCTGCGCCTCGCCGAAGTTGCAGTAGCCATACTCGTCGGGCGGCGACACGGTCATCAGATACACGTTGAAATTGTCGAGTGCGGGCGGCAGATGACCGGCGCGATAGTACTGGATCGGCGTGAAGTCGGCGGCGCCGCGATGGTAGAGCGCGCGATCGAACGGCGACAAATACATCGACTCGAGGCGGAAGCGCTCACCCAGCCCGGGCAAATCCCAGTTCATCACGGCGGCGCCATGATTGACGACGACGTTTTCTATTTCCATCAAGCGGCCCGCGAGCGCGGGGCAGAGCTCGAACGGCGTTGACTGCGCGATCGACAGACAGACGCGGTCGCCGGACTTGATATGCGAGACCGCCTCGTCCGCGGAGACCAGACGCGAACCCAATTGCGCACGCCAATCGGTCCCGGATTTCTGGTCGCGATGCTGGCTCGGGGCGGTGGCCATCTCAGGCGGCCGCGGCGAGGGTAGTATTGATTCCCATCTCACGCATGAAGGCGGAAGTGCGCTCGTTCAGCAACCCCACCTTCTGCATGTTGCTGACGACGGTCTGATGCATCTCGCGGCGGAACAGTTTGCGAAACAGTGCGTACTCGCTGCCGAGCGCGATTTCCTTGCGCGCCTGGCGGACAGCTTCGATGTCGGCCGCGTTCATTCCGATCGTTTCATAGGCTTCGCGCGGAAACTGCCCGGTCATAACGAGGATCAGCGCCTCACGCGTGAAATCCTCCAGTTCACGCAGGTCGCCGTGGCTAAGGCCGCGAATCTCGTCGGGCAGGCTGAGGATCGAGAATCCCATGTGGCGCGATTCGTCGGCCAGGATACGCCGGCAAATCTCGCGCAGCAGCGGGTCCTTGGCAGTTTCCATCAGCATCCGGAACAGCGACACCGCAAACGTCTCGGCCAGCAATTGCAGACCGACCGTTTTGATGAACCATTTTCCCTGGCCGAGGATGTAGTCGAAGAGCGTTTTGATATTCCCGGTCATCGGATAGATCCTGCCGCCGCATTTCTCGAGCAGGTAGCGGCTGAGGACTTCGGCGTGGCGCGCTTCATCGACGACCTGCGTCGCCTGGAAAAACTTGGCGTCGTTGCCGGGCACCATATCGACCAGCTGACTGCACGCGAGCATCGCGCCTTCCTCGCCGTGGAGCAGTTGCGAGAGCCGCCAGCATGAAAACTCGACGTTGAGGCGCTGGAAGTCGCGCAGCTCGAGCCGACTTATAGTGGGAGTGCCGTGACCATCGATCAGTTCGTCGGCAAAGATACCGCGCTCCGGGTCAACGTCGATCGTCCAGTCGATGTCCTGCGACGCGTTCCACTGGTCACGCTTGGCATTTTCGTAGAGACGGCGCAGATCGGGGGCCTCGACCGCGTAATAGCGCTGGAAGGTGGTGTCGAATGAGGTCGGGATTCGGTCGGCGATCGAATTCGATGGCATAAAGCGCGCTCCTCGGCCGCTCAGAAAACCTGTTCCACGCTAGCAAATTCCCCTGCAATCGGAAAATCGGTCAAACCAACCGCGTTGATCGTGCCAGCCAGGCAAACAAGATCGGCGAATCTTTGCTAGGATCCGATCGATGAGCGCGTATGAAACCACGGCGCAGCGGCCGAAAAACGCCATCGTAGTACTGCTCGACAGCCTCAATCGCCACATGCTCGGTGCTTACGGCGGACGCGAGTTTGCCACGCCCAACCTCGACGCCTTCGCGCGGCGCGCGGTTCGCTTCGACGGTCACTACGCAGGCTCGCTGCCATGCATCCCGGCGCGTCACGACATCCTGTGCGGAGCGATCGATTTTTTGTGGAAGCCGTGGGGATCGATCGAAATATGGGAGCGTCCGCTGACCGCCTATCTTCGCGCGGCTGGCGTCGTCACGAAACTGGTCTCGGATCATCCGCATCTGTTTGAAGTCGGCGGCGAAAATTATCACACCGACTTCACCGCCTGGGACTACCAGCGCGGGCACGAGAGCGACCCATGGCAGACGCGCCCGGATCCGAGCTGGATGGGCGCGCCGTCGTTCGCGCGGGGGCATACCCCGTACGACAACTCGCGCGGTTACTTTCGCGACGAGACGGATTTTCCGGGACCGCGCACGATGGCGGCGGCGACGGACTGGCTCGAGCGATCGGCGCGCAGCCACGATCGCTTCATGCTCTTCGTCGATGAGTTCGATCCGCACGAGCCGTTCGATACGCCGGAGCCGTACGCCTCGATGTACGATTCATCGTGGCAGGGCCCGCACATGATCTGGCCGCCGTATATGCGCGGCGCGTTGGAGCGCGGCGTGCTCACCCCCGGGCAGGCGCGGCAGATTCGCGCATGCTACGGCGCGAAGCTGACGATGATCGATGCGTGGCTGGGCAAGCTGCTCGCAGCCATCGAGCGCGGTGGATTCTACGACGATACCGTAGTCATCGTATGCACCGATCACGGGCATTACCTGGGCGAGAAGGACATTTGGGGCAAGCCCGCGGTGCCCATTTACGAACCGCTCGGCCATACGCCGTTGTTGATTGCGGCGCCCGGCGTCAGCGCGCGAACCGTGGACGCGCTCACGACCAACGTGGATATCTGCGCGACGCTCGCGGAAATTTTCGGCGTCGAGATGGCGCATCGCACGCATGGGCGCTCGATGATTCCGCTGGTGACCGGAGAGGCGAGGGCGATTCGCGACTGGGCGGTTGCGGGAGTGTGGGGGCGCGAGGTCCATTTGATCGACGCGGAAGCGAAATACGCCCGCGCGCCGGCCGGCGACAACGCGCCGCTGAGTCTGTGGTCGAATCGATGGTCCACGATGCCGATATCGAGCATGCCGCTGCTCCAGATGCCGCCGCCGGACGACCGCGCGGTGCTCGACAAGATGCCGGGCGCGAGGATTCCGGTCATCCGCCAACCGTTCCGAGCCGGCGATTTGCTCCCGTTCTGGGCGATGGGCAAGTTCAGCGGAAATCATTTGTATCGCGTACGCGACGATCCCGCGGAAGAAGCGAACCTCGCGGGAACTGCTGAAGAAAAACGAGCGGCCGAGAAACTCCGGGCCGCACTAATCGAGATGGAAGCGCCCGCCGAGCAGCTCGAGCGCCTCGCGCTCGCATAACATTGCGCGGCGCGTCGGTCGTGCTAGGGCGACCGCGTTGAGCTCAACAACCCCGAAGCGAGCCGTCCCCGCGAGCTCCCGCGTCTTCGTGCCCGCGGATCGGGTTTTAAGGAGCTACAGCTGACCATCTGCTGATTTTCCTAGAGCGGCAATGATGATAGTTGAAGCAATCTGTTGACGTTGCAGGCTATAAGTCACAAGTCGGCGGATCCAAGAGAATGACATGGACTTTGGAATTGCGTTACCCTCGATGCTCGATTCGTGGAAAACCGTCAAGCGCGCAGAGGAGCTTGGCCTCTCACACGCATGGTTCTACGACACCCAGATGTTGTCGCCGGACATTTTCGTCACGATGGCTCTCGCAGCGGACAGAACCTCCCGAATAAAGCTCGGCATGGGAGTCATGGTGCCGACCAACCGCATCGCGCCGGTCGCAGCCAATGGACTCGCGTCGCTCAACAAGCTCGCGCCCGGCCGGATCATTTTCGGTGTAGGCACCGGCTTCACTGCGCGCAATACGATGGGGCTGGGGCCGATGCGGCTTACAGAGATGCGTGAGTATATCCGCGTCGTTCGCGAGTTGCTGTCCGGCAACATGGTCGAATGGGAGTGCGAGGGCGCGCGCCGCAAGATCCGTTTTCTAAATCCCGGGGGTTTTATCAATATTACCGATAGGATTCCGCTGCATATTTCGGCTTTCGCGCCTAAAGCGCGCAAACTCACCGCCGAGATCGCAGACGGATGGATGACGTTTTCCTCCTCGGTACCGCGTGCGATCCACGAAGCTGGCGAGCTCGCGAAATCGTGCGAGGCTCTTGGGCGTGTTCCCAGGAGTCTCTACCGAACGGTGTTTGCGCTGGGATGCGTGCTGGGCGAAAAAGAATCTGCGGCGAGCGCGCGAGCTAAGGCTCAGGCGGGTCCGATGTCCGTGGTTTTTCTGCATGGATTGGTCGAAGCCACGCTCGGACTGAATCTGCCGCCCGAAATTCAGCCGGTGCTCGAGAGTTATCGCAAGCAGCATGCTACCTATCAGCCGGCCGATGCTCGCTACCTGCAGATGCACACTATGCATTTACTCGGTGTGCGGCCGGAAGAGGAGAAATTCCTTTCTCCGGAATTCATCGCGGCAACTACTTTCACCGCGACCGCGACTGAACTCCGCGATCGGATCCGCGCGCTCGGCGAAGGTGGCTATGATCAATTCGTCGTTCAACTCGTGCCGGGACATGAGTCCGCGCTGGAAGACTGGGTGCGAGTCTTCGAAAGCGTCTGAGACCGGACGCGTCCCGAGACACGAATTCACCGGCGACCTTCGAAGCCACTGGTCGGAATTCAGCCGCGGCGTGCCGAGCGTCATCTGAAAGAGATCTGCCAGCGAAGTCGCACCGCGCGAACCGACCTTTCGTGCGATTGGGTTTGGAATCCTTGTCGTTTATATGGACCCAGCCTGGAGCGAAGGGCGATTATCTGGTAAAGGGTTGCCCGGGTCGGCAGAGACTGCCAGCCGATAGTTATCGCCGCGCGTGAGCAGCGCCGAGATGATGCGCGCGTTCATCCCGCGCCGGGATGAGATCGCGCCAGCCCGATCGCCGCCAACCCGAACAGCGCGACGTCCATCGACGCGTGCGCGATCATCGAGGCTTCCAGTCCGCGACGCAAATATAGGCGCCCGAACACGACACCCTCCCACGTCTGCGGCATCACCAATCCGCCGATCAGAAGTCTCGACGTACTATGGAACAGCGCTCCGCCCACCGGCAACAGGTGAATTATTCCGAACAGGTAGCCCTGGGCGATCGTCACTATCCAAAGCGCGCGGTGTCCGGGATAGCCGCTCGAGTCGCGCAATATCAGCCGCGCGATCCATCCGAAGATCGCATACAGCACCAGTCGAAACTGGATCTCCTCGCTAACCGCAGCCGCGATTGCGACCGACGCGCCGACGATCGCGATACGCCCCGGCGCCACCGTCAACATCGGCGGCTTCGGGATGCTGATGCCGGCGCCGCCGCGCGCAGTAAGAACCAGCGGTACGATCACAGTCACCAGCACGCCCGCGCCTACCGCCGCGGCCAGTATCGCGTAGCCGAACGAGACTCTGACCAGGCTGCGAATTGAGAAATGGATTCTGTCGCCCGCGATCTTTGCCGCGATCAGCGGTGCGCCGGGCAGCCCGAGCTCGCCGTTGATTCGAAGCGCTACCGGTACCAGCGATGCGAGCACGAAAGTGACGCCGAGGAACGGGAGCGCGCGCCCGATTTCCGATCGGTTAAGCGACTTAATCGCGAGCGCGAGCGGATACTCGACCACCGCGCCGGCTATCGCCAGCGCGATCAGCAGCGCCGACTCGCGCCGCCACGCCGCGCCAGGCGCCCGCGCGCCGCCGGAGCCCTCGACGGCCGGCTCGATCACTTGATCGTCGGGATAAATTCGGGGATGTCCTTCGACGGCTTCATCTTCCACTTGGGCTTGCGCTTCTCGACAAACGCGCTGACGCCTTCGTACGCGTCCGGCTGCTTGCCGGCCCACACGAACGCCTTCGTATCGGCAGCCTGCGCCTTCTCCGCCTCGGGCTCCGCGAGCAGTGCGTAGATCAGCCGCTTGGTTATCGCGACCGACACCGGCGCCGTGTTATGCGCGATATCGAGCGCCATCTCGCGCACCTTCGCCATGAACTCCGCGTCGGGCCATACGTGGCTCACGATTCCGAATTCGAGCGCCTCGCGCGCGCTGATGATCCGCCCGGTCATCAGCAGTTCGTTGGCCTTGGCCAGTCCGATCATTCGCGGCACGGTCCACAGGCTGAGCGCCTCCGGAAGTATTCCGCGCCGCACGAACACGAATCCGATTCGCGCGCTCTCCGCCGCGACGCGGATGTCCCATTGCATCGGCAGCGTGATTCCCATTCCAACCGCCGGCCCGTTGATCGCCGCAATGATCGGTTTGCGCACGTTCCACGGCCGAATCGCCGGCGCCGGCCGCTCGCGGCGCTCCGCACGCGCGTCGGCGTCGAACGTGTTGCCGCCACCCGACAGGTCCGCGCCCGCGCTGAACGCACGGCCCGCGCCGGTGACGACGATCACGCGGACCTCGTCATTCTGGTCGTATTCGGCAAACGCGCCGTAAAGCTCCGCGGCCATCGTGCCCGAGAATGCGTTCAGTTTCTCGGGGCGATTGAGCGTGACAGTCGCGACGCCGTCTTTGACTTCCTTCAAAATATGTCCGCTGGCCATCTGACTTGCTCCTTGTGCGCTTGACTCTCGATTCACTCATCGGGGGTTATAGCCCGCCGCGGCGCGATCGCAAACCCCTACACTTGCTTGCGCGCGCTGAAGGTCACGACGGAGCCGTCCACCTGCGGGCCGAAGCCCTCGAAGCCTGCCTGATCCAAGTATCCTTCGAGCTGCGCCAGTTCGAAGAGCCGTCCGCCAAGCGTCTCGATACGCTCGCGGATGCGCTGGAAGCGCAGGATACCCACGCGCGCAGGCGTAAAAGTCGTCACCGCCAGGAGCGCACCCGGTTTCATCACGCGGGCAATCTCGCGCAGGGCGGCGACCGTGTCTGGAAACAGATGGAGTGCGCCGCCGCACAGAGCGATGTTGAAGAACGCGGCGGGGAAAGGCAATGCGTCCGCACTTGCGCGCGCGAATTGGACGTTGCCGATGCCCTCTTGAGTTACGTAGGCGGCGGCTTGCCGCAGCATGCTCCACGAAATGTCGACGCCATACACGGTCCTGGCCGGGGACGCGATCCGGCGTCCGAGCGTGCCCGGCCCGCAGGCAACGTCCAGGACCATCCCGCTCTGGGCCGCCACGATAGCGCCGACCTTGTCCATGAGCTGCCCGAAGGACGGGGCTTTGCTCCCGCCGATGATTCTCAGGATCACCGGATACCAGAGCTTGGTCTCGTACAATCGCGAAATCAGGGGCGCATCCATCGCGCGCAAGGCCGGGTTGATCCTGGAATTCAGGTCTTGCGCGGTGAAATCCGGGACCCGAGCGACGATCGGATAGGTGGTCTGACAGACGCAGCAATCGAATGCCTGGCCACGGCGCGCGAGCGGACCTTTGCAGGAAGGGCAAACGTAAACGTCAGCCGGGATTTCCATTTTGAATCCGGATTCAGACTGGCATATAGTCACGGTATCGGGAGAATCGCAATGAAAGCCACGAAATTAATTGCCGTCGCGATGTTTGCAGCTATGGCGCTCGCGATCGCCGGCCTCGCCGGCGCCGCCGGGGGACATGGCAGCGGCCACGCATCCTCTGCGCACACAGCAAGCCATGGCGCCAATCACGCTAGCATGGGGTATAGGCAGGGCTTGGGACAGCGCAATCGCCGATTCCCTGGCTCCTACCGGTACTTCCCTTATTACCCCTACTACGGGTACGGGTACGGGAACGGCTACTACGGGAATGCGATCGTCGAGAATGCCGATGAGGCCGACTGGGGCGAACAATGGACGTCGCTGTACGAGGATAACGATGGCCCTTACGCCAGATCCACCCGGGAAAACGCGCCCGGCCAGGCGCGGATGTGGGAGTTTCCGGAAAAGTAAGGAAGCACGAGCACGTAGTATTCTCAAATTCGATGAAGTCTAAGGGCAAGAAGCAAGTGGCTGCGACGGCAGCGCACGGCCCCTACCACTACACGGTCTACTTTGAGCCGCAGACCGACGGCAGTTTCGCGGTAGTGTTTCCGGCGTCCCCTGGGAACGTGACCTTCGGCCGGACCCTCGACGAGGCGCGCGCGATGGCGCGCGACGCGTTGCGCTGCCATCTGGAAGGGCTGCGCAAGGACGGTGAGGCGATTGTGGCCGAGACGCCGCTAGCGGGCCGGCCGATTCGCGAAGAGGTGGTGGTGGCTATTTGAGTCCGGCGCTTCCGGTTCTCAAGGCGCGTGTTGTCGTAACCGCGCTTGAGGGAGCCGGTTTCTTCATCCACCATTCAAGCGGCAGCCACGTTCAGTTGAAACCGCGACCATCCCGAGCTTCGAGTCACTGTGCCGCATCATTCCCGCGACCTGCCGCCCGGCACGCTCCGCTCGATCATTCGTCAGGCTGGTCTTACGGTGGAGCAATTCTCCGCACTCTTATAGGGCCGCTTTCTCTGGTCAGACGCTCTTATCGCAAGGAGCATAGGGAATGGAGGAAAGGCAACTCGAAGCGTTAGAGCAGGGACTTGAGGACGCGATCAGCTCGCAGACTATTGGTGGATAGGCGCTTCCCACGATCGACGATCCAAGCGGTATGATGGCTACATCTACCTGCCGTCTCCCGCCCCACCCCGCTGCCCTGTCGCGCGGCACGGAGTGCGCGACCTCGGTGCGAGCGCAAAATGCGCGTCGCGCGCGAGCCTGTCCTTGAGAACTATTTTATTTCCTGCTCATATGCGCTTTGAGGTCTGGCATCGATAAGCGGTGCCACGCGGCACGTGGGAGGTGTTTCGAAATGAAAGAGTTACCGGGACGATATCGGGATTTCAGGCGGAAATTTCCGGCAATCAGTAAAACCTACGACGATCTCGGACGAATGATCGCCGAGGCCGGCCCGCTGGACGAAAAGCAGACCCAACTCGTCAAGCTCGGGATGGCGGTCGCTTCCGGACAGGAGGGCGCAGTCCATTCGCATGCCCGGCGCGCGCTGGAGGCAGGAGCCAAGCCCGAAGAGATCCGGCAGGTCGCGCTGCTGGCGATGACCACGGTCGGTTTTCCGCGGATGATGGCGGGTATGTCGTGGATTGACGATGTCATCAAGGGCGGACTCGGAGGCAAACGCAAGGGCGCCGGCAGGGGCTGACCCCTGCACCCGGTATTAACAGCAGGGGTGACCCCTGCAGCCAGTGAAAGGAGAAAAGAGAATCGGCACCGCCGCGGGATGCGGCCGGACGGCCTGTTAGAAGGGGTTGATCAAGAAAGAGCCAGTGCGCCAGCCGGTGTCTCTTCATCAGCAACATCCGGTTATGCAAAGCTCTCCTAACAGAGAGAGGAAATGAAGACCCGATCGGGCGAGGCAATTATGGACTTCGAATTGAACGAAGAGCAGCGGATGTTCCGCGACAGCTTGCGGAAATTCCTGGACGCGGAGGTCCGCCCGCTCGACGATCGGTGGGGCGACCTCGAGATGACCGCGGAGCGCGCCAAGCCGCTGCTCAAGATGCTCATCCCGTGGGGCTATGTGGACAGCGAAGGAATCATGGCCGGCGGCTCCGAACCGATCATCAGATGCGTCCAGAGCGAGGAACTGTCGGCCACTTTCCCGGGCCTGGCCGGGATGTCGGGGATTACCGCCGGCGCGGCTTCGCTGATCGCCGCCATGGCGCATCCCGAGCTGGCGCGGCGGCTGGCTGGGCCGCTCTCGCAAGGCGATCTGATCGGATGTATCGCGACCACCGAGCCGGAAGCGGGTTCCGATCCGTCGGGGATACGAAGCCGCGCCGAGCGCAAGGGCGACCATTGGGTAATCAACGGCGCGAAGACCTGGATCAGCAACGGGAGCGTCGCCGATGTCGCGGTGGTGCTGGCGCAGACCGACACCGCCCAAGGGGCGGCTGGGTTCCGCCATTTCGTGGTTGATCGGCGGGAGTCTCCGTTCGACAGCCGCGAGATCCAGACGATCGGGCTGCGCTCCTTTCCCACCTCGGAACTGTTCTTCAACGATGTCGAAGTGCCGGAAACGAACGTGCTCGGCGGATGGAAGAGCGAAACCGTGTCGCCCGAACGCGCATTCCAGCGCACGCTTGCGATGTTTTCGCGGGCGCGCGCGGGCACCGGGATGATGGCGGTCGGGATCGCGCGGCGCGCGTTCGAGATCGCGCTTGAGTACGTGCAGATACGAAAACAGTTCGGCAAGGAAATCATCCGCCATCAGCTGGTCGCCGCGATGGTTGCGGAAATGGCGACCGAGATCGACGCGGCGCGCCTGCTATGCCATCGCGCCTATCTCGCGCTCGGGCGCGGACGCGCGGACGTGGAAGCCTCGATGGCGAAATGGTATGCGACGGAAGCGGCGGTCAAAGTCGCGTCAACCGCGATCCAGTGCATGGGTGCGAACGGACTCGCCACCGAAAACCGGGTCGAGCGATGCCTGCGCGACGCACGGATGCTGACGATGCCGGACGGAACAACTCAAATTCAAAAGCTGATCATCGGGCGCGCGTTGACCGGAAGATCGGCGATTCGATGAAGGAGCATACCATGGCGGGCGGAATACTCGATCTGAAGGGCCGCATCGGTCTCGTGACCGGCGCGGGACAGGGCGTGGGAAGGCAAATCGCGCTGCACCTGGCATCCAACGGCGCGGGCGGCGTGGTAGTGAATGACTATTACGAGGAGCGCGCGAAGGCGGTCGCAGCGGAAGTGGAAAAGCTCGGGTGCAAGGGGCTCGCGGCCAGTTGCGACGTGACTGATTTCGCGGGCGTGATGGGCGCGTTCGAGCAGGCGGTGCGGGCGTTGGGACGGGTCGACATCCTGGTCAACAACGCCGGGAATTACGGGCCCGCTCCGCTCAACATTTCCCGCAAGCCGTTCTGGGAGCAGTCGCCCAACGAATGGCAGGCTGCCCTCCAGACCAATCTGTTCGGCGTGCTCAACTGCACCCGCGCGGCGCTGCCGGGGATGATCGAGCGCGGTTATGGACGGATCGTCACCGTGATTTCCGACGCGGGCCGGGTCGGCGAGCCGAATCTCGAAATATATTCCGGCGCCAAGGCCGGGGCGGCCGGATTCATCCGCGCGATCGCCAAGGACGTGGGCCGCTATTCAGTGACCGCGAACTGCGTGGCTCTCGGCACCACGCGCACCCCCGCGACCGCGCGTATGCTGGAGGTGGAAGAGTACACGAAAAAGGTGCTACGGCATTACCCGATTCGGCGCCTGGGAGAGCCGGAAGACGCGGCCAACATGGTCCTGTTCCTCGCCTCCGACGCGTCGAGCTGGATGACGGGGCAGACGATTCCCGTAAACGGAGGCTACTCATTCGCGGTTTAGATAAATCGCTGACGCGCGCGATGATCGCAGTGGCGGCGGCGACCGCCGTGGCTGCCTTCGGGTGCCGAACCGGCGGCAGCCCTGTCACAGGACCAGCCGCCCGCCCGGCGCCTGCCGCGATTGTCGTCATCAGCGACGCACCGGCCGAGTTCATGCCGAGCGCACTGACGATAAAAGCCGGCGACACCGTGGAATGGAGAAACACCGGCGGCATCACCCACAGCGTCGAGTTCGTTGGCGAGGCTCCTCCGGAGGGCACGGCATCTTCGCAGTCGGGAATCCTGGCGCCTAATGAGACCTACACTTACACCTTCAAGGTGCCCGGCACTTACACATACGTCTGCCGGTTCCATGTAATTAACGGAATGATCGGTAAAATCGTTGTGCTTGCCGCCGAGCCGGCCTCTGGAACCACGGCCAGCACCCACTAGACGGCGCTCACGGACCCGCGATCACTCCGGCAGATTCAGCTGCTTTGCGAGGCGACGGAGTTCCTCCTTGCGGCCCGGAAGCGGCGCCGGCGCTTGCAGCATCCTGGTTTTCTTCAATTCCTCGACGACTTTAGGATCGCGCGGGAACGGATTTCCGTACTTGCCGAGGAAGTACTGCTCCTCGAACGGAGGCCGCGGCCGCTGCCCGCCCGCTTCGCGGGACTCCAGCGAGTAGCCGATGTTGAGCTGGTAGAGCGGGAACCAATCCGCGGGCGGCTTGGTGATTGCGCCGATGATGGGTGCGGCGAACGCGGTAAGACACGCGCCGAGCCCTTGTTCGAACGCCATCAGCAGGCCCTGGCACGCCGCGACGCCGCAATCGAAAGCGGCCATGGCCGGATAGTGCGGCGATTCGGTCATCGGCTTCAGGATCATCGGATACACGACCTCATCGACGAACTTGATGCTCCAGCCGTGGGTCGAAGCGACGACATTTGCATCGACCAACTGCCTGAGACGGGCGCCCTTGACCCGATTCACGACGCCGAGGTCGGCATAGAAGTAGATATGCACGGGGGCGAGTTCGATAACGATGGCTTGCACGGGGTTCTTCAGCTTCTCGAGTTCGGCCTTCGGTATGTCGTCGCGCTTGACGACGATTGCGCGAAGCCAATGCGCATTGACGGCGCACGAAGCGATCAGGCAGGCCTCGAGAATTTTCTGAATCTTGTCCTGTTCGACGGGTCGCTTGGGATCGAAGAAGCGAATCGAACGTCGCGTGCCGATTAATTCCTGAAATTCCATTGTCCCTCCTCGGGTCGCGGAAGTTGTAACGCCATTGCGCCGCCTCGACGGAGGCTGGTTCATGCCGGCGTGCGTGTTCGTTCGACCTTGATGCCCGCCTGCTCGCGATCCCACGCGCCTGCGACGCCCCGCGCCTTCAGGGCTGCATATTGGATGCGCTCAGTGCCGGTCTTTGGAAGCTCGTCGATAAATTCGATGAAACGCGGCACCGCGTAGTAGGCCATCCGGTCGCGGCAAAACTCGATGAGGTCTTCGGGGCGAAGTTTCGCGTTGGGCGCCAGCACGACCGCAATCTTGACTTCATCCTCCCCCAGTTCCGACGGCACCGCATAGGCCGCCGACTCCAACACTGCGGGATGCTGATTAACGACGGTCTCGATCTCCCAGGCGGAAATGTTCTCGCCACGGCGCCGGATCGAGGCCTTCTTGCGTCCGCAAAAGTAATAGAAACCGTCCTCGTCGGTCCTGGCGAGATCGCCCGAATGAAACCATCCGTTGCGGTATGCCTCCGCAGTCGCATCGGGAAGCTTGTGATAATGACTGAGCTGGCCCTTGGGATGACGGAAGACGAGTTCGCCGATCTTGCCCGCCGGGAGCGGATTGTCGTTGTCGTCGACCACGCGGAACTCTACCTCGCCGACCGGCTTACCCATCGACCCGACGCGGTCAACGTCGTTCATAAGGAAACCGGGCGAATCGACCATTCCATAAACTTCGATGATTTTGACGCCGAAGCGATCTTCGAATTCCTTCCACACCGATGGCGGACACGCTGCCGAGAGGATCACACGCACTTCGTGCTTGCGATCGTCGGGACGCGGCGGCTGCTTGAGCAGAATCGGAATCATGCCGCCCAGAGTGTTGAACTCGACGGCGTGGTACTTGCGGCAATCGTCCCATAATCGCGACGCGCTGAAGCGCTCGGCGATCGCGAATTTGGCATCGAGAAGCATCGAGCCAAATCCCGAGATCATCAGCGCGTTGCCGTGAAACAGCGGGAGCGCCGTGTAAATTGTCTCGCCGGGACGCAGGTTGATGGCGCGCAGCACCGCACCGAGCGCAGTGCTATCCCCGCCGCTGGCGATGACGCCTTTCGGAGGCCCGGTGGTGCCCGAGGTGTACATCATGTTTGCGCCGCCGGCGCCTGAGCCGACATCGACGTCGGGTTCGCGATCGGGATGCGCCATCAGGGCATCCAGAGTCGTATCGACGCCCTGGCCCGGCTTGCCGCCGGCTACCACAGTTGCTTTCAGGCTCGGCAGCGAGTCCCTTACCGCCATCACCGAATCGCGCAGCAGCTCTTCGAAGATCACCGCCGCGGAGTCGGAGTCCGCAAGCACGTGATGCAATGTCACGCCGCGCTGCGAGGTGTTGACGGGAACGCTCACCGCGCCGATGAAACCGATCGCGAAGTGTATCCACAAAAATTCGGGGCGATTCCCCATCATGATCGCGACGCGGTCGCCAGGCGCGATGCCGAGAGCAAGCAAGCCGTTGGCGGCGCGATGAATGTTGCTCAGCACTTGCTCCCACGAAAATTCCTGGTCTTTGAACTTGAGCCAGGTTTCGCGTGGATGCTGCTTCACGCGCAGTCTGATCAGTTGCTCAATCGCTCCCTGTGCACGCGCCATCGGCGACCCTCCATCGCGATCAGCCAGATGCGACCGTAGCTGCTATGCGTGCACGTGGCCATCGGTCTCGGCGAGGATGTGTCGCGCGCCAGCGAGGCTCAGGACCTCGTTGGTGCCGTCCTCGATGAGCGAGGCGCGCGCGTCGCGGAACATCTTCTCGACCGGATATTCCTTGCTCAGCCCGTTGCCGCCGAAAATCTGCAAGGCGTCGCTGGCCACCTCGAACGAGGCCTGCGTGCAGAAGGTCTTCGCGGCGATGGCATGTTGGAGCGAAGGCGCTCCCGACGAGCTGTTGTAAACGGTGACCGCACGCGAGAGGGCGCGGCATGCCTCGACCTTGGTGAACATTTCGAACAAGCGCTTCTGCACCAGTTGATGCTCGCAGATGGGGCGTCCGCCCTGGACGCGTTCCTTCGAATAGTCCAGTGCGGCCTCATATGCGGCGCGGGCGAGCCCGGTAAATGCGGTGGACATGCCGCCGTTGGCCATGGTCAGCGTCGCCATCGTGTGCTGCTCATAGGAATCGGAGTTCACCACCATGTAATGGCGCGGGATGCGCACGTTCTCGAAAAAGATCTCGCCCTGGTTGAGCGCGCGCTGCCCCAATTTGTTGAGCGGCTTGCCCTTCGACACTCCCGGCAGGTTCAGTGGAACCACTGCGACGCCGCCGCCGGACATTCCGGTTGCTGCGTGAGGCGATGCGGATTCGATCCTGAGATAGAGCGCTGCGTGAGTCGCGATGGTGCCGTTGGAAACCCATGCCGCCTTCTGGCCCCTGATGACGTAGGAGTCGCCGTCGGCGCGCGCGACGACTTCGCCCTTCACCTTCGGATCGTGAAACTCGGGCGTGCCTACCATCAACTGATCGGATCCATGGTTGGGCTCGGTAATAGCCCAGCATCCTATGAAGGCGGCTTCGCGGTCTTCGATGAACGGCTTTACGAAGGTTTCGTACAGATCGGGATTGCCGCTGCTGGCGGCAATCATGACCGGGAAACCCGCGCATCCGATAGACAACGACAGGTCAATCGATCCCCACGCCAGTTCCTCATGCAGGATGTGACTGCCGAGCGGATCGAGTCCCAGCCCACCCAGCGCGGCCGGGATTCCAGCCACATGATAGCCAAGGCCGTAGGCCTTCTTCAGAACCTGTCTTAGCGGGGAATCCGGCGCGATGACATCCTTGGGATCGGCCATCCGATCGAGTTCCATCGCGGCCGGACGCATCACCTCTTTCGCGAAGCGATGAGCGGTCGCGCGGATCGACTCGTACTCCTTCGGGACCCCGATACAGAGTTCACGGTAAGTATCCATCGGCCTATTTTCTCCTCGCTTTGCGGCTCGAGAGAGTCGCCATCGCATTAGTTAATCGGCATCTTGGCTTCGATAGCTGAGCATCGAACGTGCCACGCGTGCGCGCCCCGGACTTCGCGCAAACCCGCTAGATGCTTCATTGCGCAATCCAATCGGCGAGTCCAGACGCAATGGAGCGAAAAGAGTCACGATGGGTACTTTCGATACA
>CAWCTG010000027.1:0-12257 GCA_963798375.1 Binataceae bacterium (SeqCode) | reverse complement strand
CGGCGTAGTCGCGGAACGAAAATCTGAGGGGCGTTCATGTAGCCCAAGCTTCTGGACCAACGCGGCGAATCGCGGATCTCCACGGAGAGGATCAAATATCTTGCTGCCTACAATCGTGAGCATGAAGGGCGACCGCGCTTTATAGGCTTTTTGCAACCATAGGAGCGCTTGATCTCGATCGCCGAGACCAAGATAGATTTGCGCCACTGCGAACGGTGAAACGTATTCCTGGGTAGAAAGAGTATTCAATTGGTCAAGGATCTTTTGAGCACTGTCGCGCTGGCCTGCAGCCGCGTAGGCGTAACCAAGGAACCCTGTGACGAAAGTTGCATGTTGGATCTCGCTCGCCGCAGTCAATTCCGGGATCGCCTCATTGAACTTGCCCGCCTCGATGTCGATAAGCCCGAGACCAAAATCGAGTACGAAGAGGGTCGTATTCATATTCCCGCCTTGCGGCCCTGTTCCCTCGCGGCGTTGAAGTCGCCCTTCAGGGTCAGCACATAAACCAACAAAATCCTGCTCCCCAGTGACAAAGGGTCGAGTCGGCGTCCTCGCTGCGCCTCTACCTCGCTGTCATCGAGCCGCCCGTGGAGTGCGAGCGCCAATCCATATTCAGCGTGAGCCAGTGAAGAGCTGGGATTAAGTTCAAGCGCACGCCGGAACTCTCGCTCGCTTCCTACCCAGTCATAATCGTACTGATCCTTGATCCCCGCCAGTGCGCTATGAGCTTCTGCGAGATTATCATCGAGTTCCAACGCTTTTTGAGCAGCGGCCCTTGCCAGCGGCATCATTTGAGAGGGGGGGCCAACAAGGGCCCCCAAAGAATAGACCACAGCCAGCCCGGCATAGGCCGGCGCGAACTTTGGATCAAGCTCGATCGCGCGCTCGAAAAACTTCTGCGCCGAGAGCAGCGCTTTTGGATCAAATTGGTCGGCATAATAGAGGCCCTTCAAGTAGGCCTCGTGAGCCTCTGGATTCACCGACTGGGCATCGTCGAGCCGCGCACGTTCTTCCGGAGTCACCTCAACTTTGATCTGACGCGCGATTTCCGACGCCAGGTTAGCTTGCAGCTTGAGCACGTCCTTCGATTCGCTCTCGTAGCTCTTCGCCCAGAGATGTTTGTCCGTCGGCGCATCGATCAATTGCACTGTTATACGTACTTGGTCACCAATTCGCGTGACCGAGCCTTCGACCACCATGCTGACGTTCAGGGCCTTGGCAATTTGCGGCAGCGTCTCTTTGCGCTCGCCCTTGTACTGCATCACCGAGGTTCGGGAAATTACCGAGAGTCCGCCAATATTGGCGAGTTCGGTAATTAACTCATCGGTCATGCCATCGGCGAAATACTCCTGACTTGGATCCCTGGAGAAATTCTCCAGCGGAAGAACCGCCAGGGAACGAGTTTGTCCTGGAGTCGGACGGCCGGGTGAGCCTGAAGTGAGCAGCTTCACGGCGGCCGCAGTCGCGATCAGAACGAGGACAAGAGCTGCGGCGCCAAGCGTAAGTGCACGACTCGGCCTTGCCCTCGACTTGGCGGGCACGGCCGTAGTCGCGGTTTCCAATTTCAGCCGATCGGCGCGCGCATCGATGGAGCCCGCAGCATCGTTCGCCGGGCGTTCAAGCCAGTATTTCGTGGAATCTGCGATGCTCTCCAAATGCCGCTCGAACGGCGGTGTGATCGCGTCGAGCCAGTGCGGCGTGCCCAGGAAGTATTCGAGGTTCCCGGCCGGCTTCACGTCCTCGACCCGGACCGGAATAACGATCACCCCCTTGTGCACCGCGCGCTCGACCTCGCGGCTGATCTGAGGCGAACTGTTGGCCTGAGAGGAGAAGACGAGCAACATCACGCGGGCGCCGTCGACCGCCTCGATTATGGCTGCGCCCCATTCCATGCCGGGACGGACGTCGCGCGGCGCGATCCAGCAGCGGATGCCGCGCGATTCGAGCTTCGCGCAGATCGCATCGGCGTACGGCTTGTCGCGGGCTGAGTGGCTGATGAAAGCGTCGTGCGCCATGAAGATTCAGCGGCCCCCGTCGAGGCGCTCGCCTGGATGGGCGGAGCGGAGTTGAAGGCCAGTCCGAAGTTCTCTCATTTCCTCGCGCAGGCTGATAAATTCATCGCCACAAAAATGGCCGCGACTTGCGCGAGCAGAGGGTCGCATTTCGATGGCATAGCCACCGGGCGGATGCCTCACCGGACTCAAGGCTCATCGTCGTCTTCGTCGGTTCGATCGGGAATCTGGACGTGAAGGGCGCGATGGAGGCCGTCGAGTTGCGCGACGAACATTTGACGCAGATTTTCCTTGATGACCCCATCGGTGAGCGGGCGCTGCTGAAGGAGCTTGGTCAATTGCCGACACTCAATGAGCGTAGCAGCGCACTCCGCCTGAAGGCGGCAATCGCCGTCGCTCTGAAAGACCTGGCTGTCGAGGCTCTTGTAGGTAATCCGGTTTTGGCCGGCGAAATACTGAAACGCGAATTTGGTCGGAACACTTGCACCGGTCGGTCCGGCGAAATCAACCTCCACCGTCTTGGTGTTGCCCTGGCTGGAGAGCACCTTGACATTCAGGATCTGATCGGACTTCGCGTTTTCGACGTTCTCCATCGCGCGGAAAACGTCCTTTTCAAGTGCTGAAACGCGTGCCTTGAAATCTGCATCCCAGTTGTCGCCACTTCCCTTGATATCCTCGCTGATGATGCCAGCCTTTTGCCCACAGCGCGCCCCGTAGAGATGATAGCCGACGACAGCGACGATGGCCACGACAGTCAGCAATGCGATCGACTTGTACATTTTCCTTTCCATCGAAGGGTTGACTTCTAGTCGAACAAATCCGGAGGAGCAACCACCAATACTACGTCAAGGCGCCGTTAAATCAATTGTCGGAAATGGGAGGTCGCGGCGCCTCGCGCCTTACCTGCATCTTTTGGTCGTCGCGATCCAATCTCTCTCAATCGGGCTCAAGTTACGCAGGGTCTGCTTATGTTCGGGCGACTTGCCGCACGCGTGCAGCAAGTCGAACAACTTAAATGCCTCTGCAACTCCGCCGGGCTCCTCGAGCCACCGCTTTACCGCCGACGGCAGCCGCGGCGCCGTCTCCGGCCGCCGCCCAATTGGTATCACAACGCAGTCGAGCAAGGTAACTTACTGGGCGAATCCAGCCTCGGGGCCGTACGCCAGCGGGCGCGGGTACCTCCTAAGGAGTACACGAGGCCGTGGCTGGTATTGCGAAGCAATCGAGAAGGGTGATGCCATTGCAGAAGCCAAACTTCGCCGCCATGTACGCCAACGGCTGGGGAGTGCCACGCGATCTCATCGAAGCGGTGAAGTGGCGCGGAAGAGCGGCCGCTCAGGGAGACGAGACTCTCCAGGCAGAAGCTGAAGGAAATCCAAACCGCACCATGACCAAATCTGCGCGCATGGGTCGATAACTTTTACCGGCCGGGGGTCGCGCAAAAAAAAATGCGTGATTGCCAGAAGGTAACTCATCATGCCCGACGAGAACAGCTCCAAATTGTTCCTTCCTTCGAAACCGATCGGCGCATGGATCTCCGAAATCCATGACGCTAGTGCACGCGGCGAAGTGCTTCAGGCGTTTGACGTGGCGGAACGCGCTCTTGAAGACTTTCCCGATGACTCGGTACTCCAATACAATGCGGTGCTTGCGCTCGCGAGGGCCGGGGCGACCCGGCAGGCACGAACTCGTTACGACCGGTTCAAGCTCGGAGATTTGATCGCCGATCGACCGAGCGATGCTTTCCTGACCGATGTCGCCGCACTCGATGCACGAATTGCCAAGGACGAGGCCCTCCAAGAAATCGGGCCTGAGCGGAATCGGCTTCTGGCCAGCGCCGCGGCCCGCTACGAAGCGATCTTCCGGCGCACCGGTGGATACTATCCCGGAATCAACGCGTCCACCCTTACGCTTCTTTGCGGTGATTTGCCGAGAGCGGAGTCGCTCGCTCGCGAAGTGCTGAACAACTTTGCCGGCGGCCATACGGGCGGAAGCCCCGAAGAATACTTCGCCCACGCCACAGCAGCCGAAGCAGCCCTAATAATAGGCGACCTTGCTGCCGCCAAGACCGCATTGCACGCTGCCTCGCTCGCCACTGGGCATGATTTCTCTGCGCTTGCGACCACCCGCCGGCAGCTTAAACTGATCTGCAAAGCGCGCGGAATCACAACCGAGGTGCTCGAACCGATCTCCATGCCGTCGGTAATCCACTACGCCGGCCATTTGGTAGGTCCACGATTCCCCCAAACTAGCGAGTCCGCGGTGCGCGACCAGATTGCCGCGGCGCTGCAGAGACACGACGTTGGTTTCGGCTATGGTTCAATGGCGGCAGGCGCTGACATTCTTTTTGCCGAGGAACTGCTGCGTAAGGGCGCCGAGGTGAACGTCACGCTGCCATTTGAGATCGAGGAGTTCAAGCAGATCTCAGTCGCTCCCGCCGGTGAGTCCTGGCTGCGACGCTTTGACACCTGCTGCTCGGCGGCGAAAAGCCTCACTTTCGCCACGACCGATCAATACATGGGAGACGACGGCCTATTTGCCTACACCAGTCAAATTGCAATGGGATTGGCGCGGCTGCGCGCGCGATTTCTTGATACGGCGGTGCGTCAAATCGCAGTCTGGGACGGGGTGCCCGCTCGCGAGCGTCGAGGTATCACAGGCACGGCCGCGGATGTGTATCGCTGGCGTAAGCTTGGGCTGCCTGCCGAGGTCATTCGGTCGGCTCCGGATTACAAGACTACCGCAGCCAGCAGCAGCGCGGCGGCTCGAATGGAAAGTACGGCACGAAAGCCTGGCGAGCGCTCAATTCGTGCGATGCTCTTCGGTGACGTCAAGTGGTTTAGTAAACTGAGCGAGGCGCAAAGGCCGGTATTTGTGCGCGAGGTGCTCGGTCTGTTCGCGCGCGTTCTTGATCGGCACCGGCGTCGAATCCTTTTCCGAAACACTTGGGGCGATGGCCTATACATCGTTACTTCCGACGTCGAGACGGCGGCGAACTGCGCGATTGAGTTACAGGAAGAGATGGAGTCACTCGATTTCAAGCGCATTGGATTGCCCGACTTTCTGGAACTGCGGCTGGGTGCTCACGTTGGCCCCGTCTATCGACTTCGCGATCCCGTCCTGAAGCGGATGTGCTTTACCGGAGCCCACGTTTGTCGAACGGCTCGGATCGAGCCTATAACTCCGGAAGGCGCGGTGTACGTGACTGAAGCATTCGCTGCTGCGCTGACTACAACTCTCGATGTCCAATTCACGTGCGAATATGTGGGGCAGGTTCCCGCAGCCAAGAACTACGGCATCATGCGGATGTACTCGCTACGGCGGTCGCGGAGCATCTAAGTCCGTACTGCTGAAGTCGCGGGGGTTCGGCTATTCCTGTTTAGCCGCCGTCGATGGTCCCCAACCTAAGATCCCTAGATCGGCGACGAAGATGGCGTAAAACGATTTAACCAATACCAACTCGATTACAGTTGCGAGACTCAGTCCGCCGATCTGTGCGAAGCACAGCGGCCGCCACAAAGGTCCGCCGTGAATAGCTAGCGGAAACAACGCCAACACTGTCGCGCCGACCGTCACCATCACGGGGCGCAGTCGCTCGATCCCGGCGTCGAGCAGTCCCTGGATGAGTTCCTCGCCGAGTTCCTGCCGTTCTTCGATGAACTCGAACAAGACGATTACGTGACTCACGATCACGCCGACCAGGCTTGCAATGCCCAGGAATGCCATGAAGTCGAATGGCGTCCGCGTCAGCCATAGCGCTGCGACCGCGCCGACGGCGCCATACGGTACGGCGGTGAATACCAGCCACGGCTTGATGAGATTGTTGAACTGCAAGACCAGTGCGATGAAGATCATAACCACCGATACTCCCAGCACGACGCCCAATTCTCTGAAGCCTTCTTCCTGTTTGAACTGTTCGCCACCAATCACGATGCGATAGCTCGGAGGAAGCCCGGCTCGAAGCGCTTCGATTTTCGGTATGGCCGACTTCATAACTTCCGACGGCAACATACCCGGCGCGGGAAAAGCAGTTACGGTCATCGTTCGGAAGTGGTCGCGGCGGACGATTCGTTCCTGGCTCATCTGGAAAATCATCGGCGCCAGTGAATTGAGCGGCACGCGGCCGGTTCTTATCGAGGAATAGACGTAGAGGTTGGCTACATCCGCCAGTTGCGCGCGCTCTTCCTGCCGGAGGCGGGCAACGATGGGTATGTGCGAATCGCCGTCGAGAAGAGTTCCGACCCGCCATCCGCTAAGCCCGCCGGCCGCCGATCGGGCTATATCGGCGTTGGTGACGCCGGCCAGATTTGCACGGTCGGAGTTGATCGGTAGTTGTACGATGGGACTTTGCTGCATCCAGTCAGTGCGAACGCGTCGCGCTCCGGGAGTTGAGCGGAGAACTTCGGCGATCTGGCCGGCGATGCTGCGCAGCGTATCGATATCCGCCTCTTCCTGGGCGGGCTCAACGTCGGCTTGGCCGAAGACGTGAATCTCGATTGGATACTGTACGGGGTTGGTTTGTAACTGGCGCACGTCGAGGTAGGCGCCCGGTACTGAATCCGAAAGCGCGGTCTGCAGTGGACCGACCAGCTTCGGCATGTCGTCCTTGTCATAGATTTCAAATATCAGTTGCGCGTAGTTGCTCTGCTGAGATTCGGAAGCCGCCGAGAACCAGAAGCGCGGACCACCACCGCCCACGAAGCTGGTAATTGATTTCAGGATCTCGCGCGGTTTGCCATCGGAACGCGGATGCTCGCGGCCGTAGTCGGCGGCCACCCGGCGCACGACTCGCTCGGCTTCCGTCGCCGCGATGTTGCTGTCGGAAATAGCCGCTCCATTCGGCAGCCATACATCTATATAGGAAAGGTACTGTACGTCCTCGGGAAAAAAAGCACTGCGCAGTTGTGTGCCGATCAAGATACCGCCCGCGAGAAACAGAAAAGAGCACCCGACGAATACTTTGCGATGTTCGAGTGCATAGTGGCCGAGCTTATAGTAGAGGCCTGTGACTCCGTGCGTGCGGCGATACTCGATTGGCGGAAGTGGTTTCCCGGGCCGCATCAGGTAGTAGCCGAGTTGAGGTATGAACGTCATCGACACGATTCGCGACGCCACCAGCGCGCAGGTCATGACAACCGGCAGGCTATAAAGGAACCTTCCCGTGTCGCCGGTTAGCATTAGAAAAGGCAGATAGGCGACGATGTTGGTAATTGTCGCGAACAGGATCGCACGTTCCAGCTTTGTCGGACCGAGCCACGCGGCAATCGCGGCCGGTCGTCCCATACCAAGTTCATGTTTGATCGCGTCGCCCGCGACGACGGGATCATCGACGAGCAAACCCAGCGCGATGATAAGCGTTGCGATCGACACTTGTTGAAGGTCGATCCCGAGCATGCTCATCGCGCCAAACGTCATCGCCAGTGTGATCGGAATCGCAAGCGCGATCAGCAGCGCCGATCGCCACTCCCAGAAGCCGACCCATGCGACCAGGACGACCAGCACTATCGCTTCGTACAGTGCGTTCATGAGCAGGTCGAGGTTCTCACGTACCTGACGCGGCTGATCGGAGGTTCGGGCGATAAGCAGGTCTTCGGGGAGCCGGTTTCTCAGTCCGTCGAGCGCTTGATCGACGGCCTTGCCGAACGCGCCGATTTGTTCACCCGAGCGCATGAAAATCGCCAGCGTGATTGCACGGTTGCGATTCCATCGCCCGTTCGCGGTGCGCGAGGTATAAAAGTTGAGCAACTGTGGTGGGTTCTGATAGCCGCGCAAGACTTCGGCCAGATCGCGCAGATAGAGTGGCGTGCCTGACCGCGACGTCTGGATGATAACGTCGCCGATTTCGGATGCCTTGGTGAACTCTCCGCTCGGATGCACCGACACGTCGGTGCCGTCGGCATCGATCGTGCCGCCCGCCTGCGTGACGTTTCGCTCCGAAAGTATCTGCGTGAGCTTCGAGGGCTGGATGCCATAAGACGCGAATCGGCGTTGCGAGTAAGCCAGTTGCACCCATTCGGGCAGGACGCCAGAGCGCGAAATCTTTTCGACGTTCGGTAGGGTCTGGAGAGCGCGCTGTATGAGATCCGTGTAATGCTCGAGCTGACGATACGAGTACTTGTCTCCCGCCGCTGCATCCAGCGCCGACTCGGTATCCGCGGGATTGCGGATGAGCACCGGCGGCCAGGCATCGGGATGAATCGTGGGAAACACCGAAGTGCCGACATGATCGGAGATGAATTTGCGCGTGATTTGCAGAAGATCGGCGCCCGGAACAACCTCGGCGTCCAATCCGGCGAATCCGTTGCCGTCGAGCGGGCGAATATCGTGCGCGAAGTTGTGAGCCTCAAGATATAGCTCGAGCCCGTCGCGCGCGCGCACCACATTGTCGGTACCGATCGCCTGCGGGAACAACGTCACGAGCGAAACGCGCGATGTCTTTGCGTTCGCGGGAGCCGAGTCACGGGCGTTCTCTATTGCCGAACGAATTGCCCGCGCGCGCAATGCGAGCTCGACCTCACCGACCTTGGGGCTGGCAACCGTAAGCATCAGCGCGGCCGTGTCGCCGAAATCGCTCTGAAACTGGATCGGACCCGCTCCGCTCGGAAGATCGTCGATGCTGTTGAGCTTCAGGTTTATGTCGCTGAATTGCTTTTCGGAGTCGGTAACTTTCTCGCTTAGCTGGACATATATGATCGCTACGCCGTCGAGCGTGATCGACCGAATGCCGTAGTTGGTGCTGGCGCCGGCAGGATGGATATACGAATTCTCCGCGATCTTATCCTCGATTTTCCGCGTCACCATCTGCTCGATCTTCTCGGCGCGGACGCCGGGCCAGGGACAGATCGCAACCGCCTCGCGCACCGGAATGTCGGGATCCTTGCGCTTGGGCATCCGCGCATAACCGAAGACGCCCCACGCCATGACGCCGACCAGCAGCACCCATGAGATGGCGCGGTTCTCGACGAAGAAGCGCGCCACGTTGTGAGTCGTAGCGATTATTTCGGAGTCGCTGCGATGCGCCATCAGGGAATGATCCTGACTTCGGCGCCGTCAGTTACCATCGTCGCGCCGCGCATGATTACCCGGTCGCCAATCTGCACGCCCGCTAAGACCGTGATTTCGTTGCCCACGATTTCGCCGAGACGAACCTTGCGCAGCCGGGCGAAGCGTCTTGCCGCCCTGCTCTTCGACGACATAGACCGCGAAATCATTGCGGTCGTCGGGCGGACGGACGATCGCATCGAGAGGCAGCCTTGCGTCGGCGATGACCGGCGCGGCCGCACCGGCGATGTTCAGCGAAGCGACACTGCCCGTGCGTATTCTGCCGTCCTTGTTGGGGACCGTGACTTCGACGTCGAAAGTGCGCGTAGTCGGATCGGCGTTCGGCGCGATCCGGGTGATCTTGCCACTCAACTGAACTCCGGGAATCGCTTCGGCGGCCAGGGTCTGCGATTCGCCCTCCTTGAGCTTGCCCACTTGAATGTCGGAGACGCCGAAGACCGCTTTCATTTCGCTAGTATCGGCGACCTGAAAAGCCACCGTGTCCGGTTCCGCCAGTGAGCCGACTTCGATGTTGCGCTCCAGCACCACGCCGTCCATCGGCGAGTAGATTTTGCAGTGACCGAGATTGATTTGCGCTTGCTTCGACGCCGCTTGTGACTGCGCGACCTGCGATTGGGCCGACTGGTACTGCTGCTTCGCCGCGTCGTAGGTCGCTTGCGCAATGACGTGCTGATTGAGTAATTGCGAGTCACGATCGAAGTCGCGCTTGGCCTTGGCATAGGCCGCCTGCGCTCCTGCCAGCGCGGACGCGGCCTGATTTACCTGAGCCTGATAGGTGCCGGACTTTACGGTCGCGAGCAGCTCGTGCGCCTTTACCGGGTCACCGCCCTGAAGGTCGCGCGCGCGGCCGTCGGCTCCCGGCACCTGTGTGATGGAATCGACGTAGCCGCTGACCTGAAAGGCGACCGCCACCTGCCGATAGGGTTGGAAGCTCGCGGTGTACGCGCTGGAATTGGATTCCTGCGCCCGACCGACGGCGAAGACCGTCACCGCGATGCGCGGTTGCTCCGGCTTACTATCGTTACCGCATCCGACCGCGCCGACCATCGCACCGCCGACTAGCAAAGCCAGCGACGTATTAAGTCTCCTGCTCGTACGCCCTCGCATCACGGGTTTCTCGTCGCCCCAGTTTAAAACCGCTAATCCAGCAGTTCGGTGATTCTACGCACTCGAGCGTAGAGATTATGCCTCGATCGGCGCAGGAGGGGAAATGAATTCGTGACTTGAAATAGCATTCTACTGCTCAAGTCCTCTATCGTGGCAATTTAACCTCGACTGGCGCATGATCATCTCACTTTTATCCGGAGGATGAGCGTTGCCCAGACCTAGCGACAACCCTGTCGATCCAAGCAAATCGCAGGTCGATCCCGCAACCGGCCTCGTCGAGAAGCTTGCCGGCCTGCCGCTCTTCCACAGCATCGAGCCAGATCTATTAAGAGCGATCGCGGATAAATTCGACTGGTTCAGTCTGCCCGGGGGACAGCTCCTTTTTTGCCAGGGCGACAAGGACGACTCGCTCTACGTGGTTCTCTCCGGACGTCTGGGCGCTTTCCTTCGCAACGACGAAGGTAAAGAGGTGCTGATTCGGCAGATGCCGACAGGGGAGACGGTTGGCGAGATGGCGGTTTTGTCGGGTGAACCGCGATCGGCGACCGTGCTGGCGCTGCGCGATACCGAACTCGTGCGCCTCTCAAAACCGGCCTTTGACAAGCTCATCGACGAGCATCCGAGGTCACTTCGCTTCGTTACTGATTTACTTGTCCAGCGGCTGAGAGAGCCACCGCGGCTGGCGCCTTCGACGGGCCCCCAAGACAGTCGCGATTCTTCCACTCGATCGTGAACTGGCTGCCTCCGGCTTCACTCGATCGTTCGCCAAGGCGTTTGAAGAGCTGGGACTCAAGGCGTGCGTGCTCGACAACAGCTCCGTCGAACGGCCGATCGAATGGTTCAACGCGCTCGAAGAAGCCCACGACGTAGTCCTGTACGAGGCTGACTCCGAGTCGTCGGAGTGGACTCGCCTTTGTCTGCGCCAGGCCGATCGCGTCGTGCTGCTCGCGGATGCAACGCGACCCCTGTCGTCGTGCCGCCGGCGTTCGAAGCCGCGTTGAACAATCCACGCAGAGCGTCGATCGAGCTGGTCTTGTATCGCGATCAGCCGTCGGTTTCGCCTTCTCAGACCTTCTCTCTGATGAAGCTCTTCGAGACAGCCCAGCATCATCATGTACGCAAGGAGGTGCCGCGCGACTTTCGACGACTCGCCCGCATGATCATGGGACGAGCGATCGGCGTTGTATTGTCGGGCGGTGGCGCGCGCGGCCTGTCGCATATTGGGGTTATTCGTGCGCTGCGCGAATCGGGAATCGAGTTGGACCTTTTCGGCGGCACCAGCATGGGCTCGATCGTCGCCGCAGGCGCCGCGCTGGAATGGGACGATCAAGTCCTCGCCGAACGCATGCGCGCTGCATTCTCCGGCGGGAATCCGATCGGCGATTACACATTCCCGCTGATTGCTTTGGCGCGAGGGAGGAAAGCGACCAGCCTGTTTCACAAACACTTCGGCGACCAGCAGGTCGAAGACTGTCCGTGTCTGTTCTTCTGTGTCTCCGCCAACCTCACCACCGGCGAGTTGAAGGTTCATCGCACAGGCCCGATCTGGCTGGCGACGCGTGCCAGTGCATCCATCCCGGGTGTCCTTCCGCCGGTGATCGAAGGCTCCGACATTCTGGTCGACGGCGGGATCCTGAACAACCTTCCGATTGATGTCATGAGCGAAATGCGGCGCGGGCCGATCATAGCAGTCGACGTTTCGAGAGATTACGGCTTCAAATCCACGATCGATGATCTCGATCATCGTTCTATCTGGCAGTTGCTGAGCCATGCGCGGCAAGGCACGCCCAACATCCTTAGAGTGCTAATGGCCGCCACCACAGTCAGCAGCCTCCGGCACCTCAGAAGGATGCGCAGCCATGTGGACCTGTTGATCGAACCCCCGCTTGCGGAAGTCAGCATGCTCGATTGGAAGGCGTTCGATTTCACAGTCGATGCCGGCTATCGGCATGCGATGGAGATATTGGAGAAAAAAAAGGGTGTGCTTTCCCCTGCTTCGGACGAGGTTCAATCAACGAATCCGGAGCACCTGCGGACGGGAAAAGCGCCACACGTGGCTTGACGAATATCGAGACG
>CAWCTG010000026.1:0-13421 GCA_963798375.1 Binataceae bacterium (SeqCode) | reverse complement strand
AGTGTCGATGAGTTTTTGCGGACCACAGGCGAGCGCCGGGAGAGGTTCAACGCTTGCTCGACCACCCCGCCCGCGATCACACTCCCACCCTCGCTCACCCCGTGCGCTACGGGCTAAGTTGCCCCGACGCGACTGTGCAGGTACTCGCTTCACACACGTTTCTCGAAGATCTTGCGATGGTGCTTTGCGTCGCCGCGATCACCACCATCATTTTTCAGAAAATCCGCCAGCCCGTCCTTGTCGGCTATCTGATCGCCGGCTTGATCGTCGGCCCTAACTCCCGATTCCTCTCGCGACCCGACCGCATCCGCAGCTCTCCGAACTCGGCGTGATTCTTCTGATGTTCGCGCTCGGATTGGAGTTCAGCGTGCGCAAGCTGATTCGCCTCGGCCCGACCGCGGGCTTTATCACCGCGCTCCAGGTCGGCTTCATGATCTGGCTCGGCTACGTGTGCGGGCGCGCGCTGGATGGACGCCGATCGAGGCATCTTCACCGGCGCGATGCTTTCAATTTCCAGCACGACCATCGTTGCCAAGGCCTACGAAGAGCTCCGGTCTCCGAGCGCCTGAGCGAACTCGTGTTCGGCGTTCTGCTCGCCGAAGATCTTCGCCGTCGTCGGCCTCGCGATTCTGACCACGCTCGCGTCGGGCGCGAGAGTGTCGGCGCGGCTGATGACAGTGACGATCGCGCGCCTGATTATGTTCCTGGTGGCATTCGTCGGCATCGGATTCATGGTCGTGCCGCCTTTCGTGCAGCTGGTGGTGCGGATGGGACGGCCCGAAACCACTTTGGTCGCGGTCGTCGGCATTTGTTTGCCTTCGCCGTCCTCGCTGAGCACGCCGGCTATTCAGTCGCGCTCGGCGCTTTCCTGGCGGGCTCTCTGGTAGCGGAGTCCGGCCAAGCCGCGCAGATAGAGCATCTGGTCGCGCCGCTGCGCGACATATTCGGCGCGGTGTTCTTCGTTTCGGTCGGCATGATGATCGATCCCGCGCTCGTCGAGCAGCACTGGCCCGCGCTGATCGTGCTGACCGCCGCGGTGATTGGCGGGAAGATTTTCGGAGTGACCTTCGCCTCGGTGTTGAGCGGCGTCGGCACCAAAACATCGATCGAAGCCGGCATGAGCTTGGCCCAAATCGGCGAGTTCTCGTTCATCATCGCCGGCGCGGGGCTGAAGACGGGCGCCACCCGCGATTTTCTCTACACGCTTGCGGTCACCCTCTCCGCCATCACCACCTTCCTGACGCCCTACATGATTCGCAGCTCGATTCCGGTCGCGGAATTCGTTTCCGAGCGGCTGCCGCCCCCGCTCAAGGTGCTCGAGGCGCTCTACGACTCGTGGTTCGAGCGGATACGCAACGCGGGACAGCCGGCCAGGGACGCCAATTCGATCGGACGGCCGATAGCGGCGATCGTGTCGAGCGCGGTTTTGATTGGCGCGATTCTGATCGTCAACGAACTCGATCCGCTCGACGTGACTTCCATGGTCGCGAGCCTCGAACATCTCTCGTATTTCTCCGCCGGTCTGTACGTGGACCTGTTCGCACTGCTGTTATGCGCCGCGCCCGCGGCCGCGATGTATTTCGCGTCGCGCCGTCTCGCGACCGCGCTCGCGTCGCGCGCCTTCGCCGAACTTCCCCCGCGTGGCGCCAGCGCGGTGAAGGCGTTGATCGAATTGCTGCAGATCACGATTCTGCTGGTCGCTGCCGTGCCCCTGCTCGCGATCGTTCAGCCGTTCATGGAGCCGGTCGAAGGGATCGGAATCATCGTGATCACGATTGCGCTGATGATAGTCGTCGTTACCCGAAGCGCGCGCCAGATGCAGGGGCAGATTCGCAATGCAGGGCGGCTGATCGCCACCGCGCTCCGAGGCACTCGCGCCGGCACCGAAGGCGAGTCATACGAGGTCCCCGGCATTGGGATGATTACGCCGGTCAGCCTGCGGGCCTACAGCGACAGTGTCGGCAGAAGCCTCGCCGAGCTGGATCTGCACGCCAACAGCGGCGCAGTGGTGGTCGCTATAGGCCGAGGCGATGCGGAAGTTGTCGTACCGACTGGCGAGGAAATTCTGCGGTCGGGCGACATCCTCGAACTGGTTGGCTCGAGCGCCGCCGTCGCCGCCGCCCGGCGACTGCTCGACACGCCGCGCCGCGGGCCTGCCTGACTGCAAGCCTCGCCCTCACGCGTTTCCGTCCGCGCGGATCAGGTTTTGAGGGACCGCGCCGACTCTATAATCATTTCCTCGACGTCTCGCAGCCGATCCTTGCCAAAGAAGATCTCGTTGCCGACGTAAAAGGTCGGTGAGCCGAACGTGCCGCGCTCAACCGATCGCTGCGTGTTCTCGAGCAGTTGATCCTTCACCGGCTGGGTTTCGATCAGCGCCAGGATTCGTGCCGTTTCCAGCCTCGCCTCGTCGAGCGCCGCGCGGAACACGTTGGGGTCGTCCATCTTTTTGGGGTCAGCCCACATGTTCCGGTACATCTCGTCCACGTAGCGCTCGAACACGCCGAGCGACCGTGCGGCGATCGCTCCGCGCATCATCATCAGCGTGTTCACCGGGAAAAAGGGATTGCTCCGATAGCTGGTGATATTATGCCGGCGTATGAAGCGGGTCATCTCCAGTCGTTCGTACTCGGGCTTGTTTTTGATGCCGGCCAGGCTTTGCGCCGGCGAGCGATTGTTGGTCATCTTGAAGACACCGCCCAGCAGAACCGGCACGTATTCGAACTTCACTCCCGTGCGCTTTTCGATTTCAGGAATAACAAGATGGCTCAGATAGGCATTGGGACTGCCGAAGTCGAAGTGAAATTCTATCTTGGCCATGGCTTCACCATTTCTCTCCGAAGGGACGGATCTCCTGCTCGAATGTCCACGCGTCGCGCGGCTGCTGGTAAAGCTGCCAATACGCCTCGGCCACCGCTGCCGGCCTCATGAGTCGTTCGAGGTCAAGGTGCTTCATCGCCTCGTCGCCCTCCCGCTCCCGGATTCGATCGCGGACCCAGGCAGTATCCACTCCGGCATCGATTACGAGATGCGCGACGTGGATATTCTTTGGCCCCAGTTCCCTTGCGGCGCTTTGCGCTACCGCGCGAAGCCCAAATTTTGCGGCCGCGAACGCCGCGTATCCGACTCCGCCGCGCAGACTAGCCGTGGCGCCAGTGAAGAAAATAGATCCGCGCCCACGCGGGATCATCAGGCGGGCTGCTTCCTGCCTGCGACGAATCCGGAGTAACAGGCCATCTCCCAGACTTTGCGGAACACGCGGTCGGTCGTCTCGAGCAACGGGAAATTGACGTTCGCGCCGACATTGAAGATGCAGACCTCGAGCGGCGCTTGCTGGTCTGCGTCCCGCAGAAAAGCGGTGAGGTCGTCTTCCTTGCGCGCGTCGAGCGCTCGCGCAAAAATTCTGCCGCCATTTGCCTCAACCTCCGCCACCAGCGGCGCGAGCTTGTCGCCGTTGCGGCGTCCCGCGAAAACGGTAAAACCTTCGGCCGCGAATTTTTTGGCGATTGCGGCGCCGATATAATCTCCGGCTCCGATCACCGCCGCCGTGGCATTTCTCTGTTCCAAGGACAATCCTTCTTGCCTCTAGGAACGGCTCATTCGCGGTTTTTTAGTTGGTGATTATCGCCGAGCCCATACACCATCGCGGTCTTGGTGGTGCCAAGTTTGATCCATTCCGCGCAATCGAGCTGCACTCTTTTGTAGAACTCCTCGGAGAGCTCAAGGGACTCTTTACTAACCTCGTCGATCCGATCGAACTTGCACTGAAAGGCGAACTCGCCCGACAGTGATTTTTCCAGCGCCCGGCTCCGCCATATCGCGATGGTGGTCTTACCCTTGAAGTGGTGCCCGAAGTGGATCACTCCCATGGTATTTTGCACCTCCTCGACCGCTACGTTGTTGACCAGCTCCATTTTGGTTCTGGGCCGTATGTCTATCCGCTTGAGGGTCGGAAAAGCGCGGGCAATGTCCTCGATGCCGCGTTCGAGCTCAATGTTGGGCGATGTAAGCACGCAGCCATGAGAGTAGACGCTGCGCATTCCGCCCAGGTGGTCGCGCTCGAGCAACAATTCCTCTTTGAACTTTACCTCATCGTGTCCACCCAATTGCGGACGCACGTCAACGGCCGCGGCGTTCTTGAGCTCCGGGGTGCGGTATTTGAAAGCCAGCTCGTGGCCGGGACGCGGCCATCCCTGGTCGTAAAAGGTCCGCTTTCGCAGAATGAAGTGGTTGTTGTAGAGGTCAAACTCCGGGGTGTCGTAAAAGAGCACTTCCCGAACCTGACTGTCGAATGCGTGCTCATCGACATCTACTTTAAGACCGAGTTTCTTGACAGTCCTGGACGCTGTTTCCCAAAATTCGATAAACCCATGTTTGCTCTTAAACCGATCGGGTTGCAGCAGAATCTTGTACTCGCGGTAATGAACCACGTCGGCAGCGAGATGCTGGGTTTCGGGATGCTTGCTTATGTGCTTGTTCATGGGTCAAATTGCACCATATTCCATTGAATTTGGCGAGCACGAAGTCGACGCATCCGGCCTGACTCTGGCCTTGACCGGGTGCCTTGTGGCTCTACGTCATCGTCACTTCACCAGGTGAATCGTGCCAAGGATGTCATTCAGATAGAACGCGTTCAACCGTTCATCGATCTCACATTTAATTTAACCGAGAGTTCCCTTCGATTAAAATTTGTCCCGTCATGAGATCAATCTGTTGGATCGATTGGTGTCTGGAGGCCCAAACGCGCTTCCACGGCCTCGGCGGCCTCCAGGCAAAGGTCCTCGCGGAAACGCTGACCGGTGAGCAGGACGCCGATAGGCAGGCCCGTCGCAGCGTCGCGGCCGGCTGAGACGCAGGCCGAGGGAAGACCGAGCAGGTTGGCCGGCACCACCGGCCGAATCAGCGCCTTGGTTGCCAAAGCTCCCTCTGGAGTAAGCACGTCGAAGCCATGCTCGAATGGCAATTGCGTCCATGTCGGCGTGAGGATCAGCGGATGCGTCGCGAGGAACCCGGACCAGGCGCGAGCGACGCCATCGCGTTGCGCGAACAGCCGGGACATTGCGCTCGTGTCCGCCAGAGGCGGCACGGCTTGGTTGAAAGCGTTCAGGAAGGCCAGTCCGTCTGAGCCCATCATCGGACCCAGCTGACCGAGCACCGATGCGTAGTCGCCCATAATGAACCGGGCCCAAACCTCTACCGCCTCCTCGTAGCGGGGCGGGCAAGCCTGGACCGGATCGTAGCCGGCGTCCGCCAGTGCATCGGCCGCGCGCTGAACGGCGTCGGACACCGTCGGATTGACGCTGCCGCCCGGCGGCGCCGGCACCACGGCCACCCGGATCGGCCCGCTGAGCGCCCGACCGAGGTAGGGGGCGTCGATTGACCATGGGTCTCGCGGGTGTGCGCCCATAATTATCTGCAGTCCAAGCCGCACATCGGCGACGCACCGCGCCATCGGACCTTGCACGTTCATCAGCTGCACTGCCAGCAGACGGTCCTCGGCGGGCACGAAGCCCGCGTCCGGCACCCGGCCCGCCGACGGCCGGATCGTCGCGATACCGCAGGCGCTGGCGGGACTGCGCAGCGATCCGCCGATGTCGTTGCCCAAGCCGATGGGGCTCATGCCGACGGCCAGCGCTACTGCCTCGCCGCCACTCGAGCCGCCCGCCGTGCGCCGGGCGTTCCACGGATTGCGGGTCAAACCGTGCAGCGAGCTGTCGGTGTGCACCCGCAGCGCCATGTCGGGCAGGTTGGTGCGGGCTATCGGAATGCCGCCCGCGGCGCGCATGCGCTCGACCACCGGCGCGTCCATCGGCGCCAGGGCGTTGGCCAGCGCGGGAACACCCCAGGTCGTGGGGAGGCCCGCCACGTCGATATTTTCCTTTACCGTGAAAGGTACGCCGTGCAGCGGCCCGAGCGGGCCACCGGACGCGACTCGGCGATCGGCTTCGATGGCGGCTGTCCGCGCATCGTTCGCGAGAACCTTCACCAGCGCGTTCACCCGCGGATTAACCGCCTCGATGCGCGCCAGATGCGCCTCAACAACCTCGGCCGAAGAAACCTGCCTGCTCGCGATGCGCCTGGCCAGATCACTCGCCGACTGTCGCCAAAGGTCTTGCATGGTCAGTTCCGACTGTATCGGGACACGCTGCTGCAGCCGCCACCCGCATCGGCGTCGGATTATCCTGGAAAACGGAAATCCAGGTTTTAATCGTAAGTGAGACTCGCATCGATGAAAAGATAGAGTTTTGCATAAGCAAAACGAGTTCTACTCACAAGACAGCGCGGCAATCCGATCTCAAGCTCCTTCTCGCACGTTCATTGAACGCTGAAATCCCAGTTGCGGAATCAGTTCGTCATCCGCGAAGGGCTGCCAGACATCCGGTTTGTTGCAGCACCGCGTCGATCGCACTTTTGTCAGGCAACGCGGTGTACTTCGCGCGCAGAGCGCTCAAGGATTTAGCGTGATACTTCTGCGGTTTCTGGGTCCAAGTCTTCCCCGCCAACTCTACGGTGAACTCGTCTCGGCCGCTTGCGATCGCTTGCGCGTTCGCCAATGTCCAAGGAATGAAGAGCTTGCCGACCTGACGATCGAGCAACGGCGTCAAGCTGGGAGCAAGACTTGGCCACGGCTCGAAGTCGCCTTCGGCTCTGGGCCACAGCATGCGATGGATCCAGGCGAGCAGATTCGGCGTGGTCGCGTCGATGATCGCACCGGGCGTCGGGTCGGTCCAGGCGTTGTAGAGCTGCCCCCACATCGCAAAGTCGGCAAACGCTGGACGTTGGCCGAACAGGTACGCGCGCTTGGCGAAGTGCGGTTCGAGAATCGCCAGCGTGTCGCGGAAGGAGTCCTCGATTTGCGGCGCGGTCACAGGATTTGAGCCGACGAAAGAAACGCGATTGACCATCCGCTCGCGAACCATCGCGGTCCTATTGACGAACTGCGCTTCGTCCGCCGTCGGCATCATCGACATTGCGATACGCCCAGCGCCCGATAGCTGATCGGCCTCGCGCGCCCAACGATAATGAAACATCCACTTGTTGCCCCATTCGTCGCCGAACTCCTCGAGCAGAACCGAGATAAACCTTGCGACCGGATCGGCCGGATGAATCGAAGGCTCCGGATGAAGCGCCTCGACGTGCTCGATGATCGGTGTGGAATCCTGGATGCCTTCGTTCTCAGGGGTGACGACTAGCGGCACGAGCGGAAGCTTGGCGTATTTCTGATACTCGCCTTCGGCGTCCAGACTGCGCGGAATCCATCGGTGCGGAATTCCCTTGTAGCGGAAGTACGAACGGACTTTCACCGAGTACGGTGAGAGCTCGATGCCGTGGACGTGGTATTCGCTAGCCATCGCATTGTCTCCTTTTAAATCACCGCGGTACCGCGAGATATTAATAAGGGCTCCTGAACGACCAAAACAAATCAAACGCTTCGAGGAGCTGCTTAAACTCGGCCTCGATCATTTCCCGACTGTTCCCCGCGCCATCGCACGCGCGCGGGCAAAATCGGGATGCACTACCACGTTTAGAAATGCGCCAAGCTTCAGCGTCGAGGGATCCAGTGCGGCCTTCTTTCGGGCCTGTCGGGCGTTGTCGGCGGCCCACGCAAGCCGTTCCGGGTCAGCACCGACCGCAAAGGTTACTGACTCAGCGAGCCTGGCCCCCACCTCGATCACGCGAGGCCCGGTGGCAGCGACGTCCACCGGCACCTTCGGCAGAGTTCCGCGCGCGATCCACTCGTTGCGGCTGCTATACCCGTTATCGAGCGTGACCTCCTCGCCACGAAGGAACCCCTGTACCTGAGAAATGTAGCGCGCGAAAACTGCGCTCGACGGCGCGCGCTCGCCAATCTTTGCAACCGCAGAATCGCCTCGGCCGATTCCGAGTACTGCACGTCCACCCGACTCCGCCTGAACGGTTGCGATCGCCGAAGCGGTTACTGCTGGATGACGAGTCACCGGGTTGGTGACCGCGGTTCGCAGCTTCAGGCGTTTGGTGACGTGAGCAGCAACGCACAACTCAGCGTAAGGATCCGCTGCCAGATTCTGAGTATCGACAATCCCGAGGCCGTCGAAGCCGCTTTCTTCCACCATTTTTGCCATCTGCGCAAAGGCTCCGGCCATCGGAAAGGCAATCATCCATATTTCAGGGTTGCTCTTATTCATGAAAATCAGCCCCTTGTGCGCATCCGGCGCATCCGTGTTGACTCGAGGCGCGGGAGACGCCGTTAGTGTTGCGCAAAATGGGCGGGAACCTGCACAGCCTGAAACGTCTTTCCAGGCAGTCCGCGATGTTTAAGTGCGGGGCCGGGGCGCAGGCTCATTTCGCGTGGCACCATCTTTTCTTTGCAACTTGGACAAGTGAGCGCCGGCTTTATCGCACGGCCGCAGTTCCGATGGACCAACTCAATCGGCGCGCCGGCGGGACCAGCCATCCAGCGGTCGCCCCACGAGTTCAGCACGACGATCAAGGGAAAGAGATCGATGCCCTTCTCGGTCAACCGATACTCAAACCGGTGCGGATGTTTCTCGTACTCGACGCGCGCCAGGATCCCATCGCGGACCAGCTTAGCCAGCCGATTGGACAATCGATGAGGCGTCAGGCCCAGGTCCTGCTGCATCGCGTCGAACCGGCGGATACCAAGAAACACGTCGCGCACGATCATCATCGTCCAACGGTCACCGACGACCGAGAGTGTCCGCGCAATCGAGCATTCGATGGTGTTGATTTCGTTCCAGCGCATGATGGCTTTAGTCGCTCGCTCCTTGACAGGACAGTAGCTTCCAAAATAGAAGTTAGTCAAGCCAACTTCGAAAAATAGAAGCTGATAAACCGACGATGGATTTCGATTTCACAGCCGCCGACGACGAGTTTCGCCGCGAGTTTCGCAGCTGGCTCGAAGCTAATCGTTCAGATGCGCCGCCCCCGCGCGATATCTTCATGACCGAGGGCAAGCAAGCCTTCGAGGAGCAGGTGCGATGGGGGCGCAAGCTCGCGGAGGGCGGATGGCTTGCCGTCAACTGGCCCAAGGAATACGGCGGCCGCGGCGCGACGGTGTTGCAGACGATCGTGTACGGCGAAGAACTCGCGCGGCTGGGGCTTGCCGCGCCGATGATGGGGTTGGGCACGACGCTGCTTGGCCCCACGCTCCTGCATTGGGGCACCGACGAGCAGAAGCAGCGTTACATACCGAAGATCCTCAAGGCAGAGGAAATCTGGTGCCAGGGCTATAGCGAGCCGGGCGCCGGTTCCGACCTGGCTTCGCTGCAGACCCGCGCGGTCGAAGATGGGGATGATTTCATCGTCAACGGGCAGAAGGTCTGGACCTCTCTCGCGCAGTTTGCGGACATGATCTTCCTGCTGGTGCGCACCGATCCCGACGCGCCCAAGCACAAGGGCATCAGCTATCTGCTCGTCGACATGCACGGCCCCGGCGTAACCGTTAGACCGCTCGTGGAGATGACCGGCAACAGCGGTTTCAACGAGGTCTTCTTCGAGGATGTGCGCGTGCCGAAGAAAAATCTGGTTGGAGAGAAAAACCAGGGATGGCAGGTCGCGATGACGACTCTGATGTTCGAGCGCTCGGGCATTGGCGGCGGCGATGGCGGCGCGCTTGGGATGTGCCGGGAACTGGCAGAACTCGCACGCAAACTGTCCCGCAACGGCCGTAGCGCGTGGGACGATGCCAGCGTGCGGCAGAAAGTCGCGGAGTTATACTGCGAAGCGGTCGCGATCAAGTACACGGGATATCGGCAGCTCACCCGCCGGCTTAAGGGATTACCGCCTGGGCCCGAAGGCTCGATGATGAAGCTCTGCGGCACCGAACTGAATCATCGCATGCAGCTCTTCGCGATGGAGCTGCTCGGGCCCTACAGCCAGCTCAAGAATCACGCCGAACACGCGTACGACAAAGGCATATGGTCCTTCAGAATGCTCGCATCACGCGGAGGTACGATCGCGGCGGGCAGCAATCAGATTCAGCACAACATCATTGGCGAGCGCATCCTCGGCCTGCCAAAGGGTTGAACCGCTGTTCCCGCCATGCACGCATGCGCCGCCTCCGGAGCCGGATTTCTGATCGCTGTATTGTGGTTCGACCTTATGTTCGATGTGCAGACGCGAAAGCACGTCGGCGATACGGTTCCAACCGAGGTATTGGCATCGATCTCGGCCTACTACCGGCGCGTCACCGTCGAAGCAAGGCCGATGAACCGGCTGATCGCGGTGGTGATGGGTCTGACTTTGTTGGCGATCGTGGCTGAAATTGCGCAGAACGCGGATCATTGGTGGATCGAATGGAGCTCGCTTGCGGCCGCCGCAAGCGCGATCGGACTGGCCGTGGCGCGCACCGTGCCAAACGCAGTGCGCCTTGGAAGCGCAGCGGATTCACGCGACGAGCAAACCCGTCTCGCCCGTGCTATCTACCGAGATCACCTCTACTGTCTCGCGGCCATGATCGTATTACTTGGACTCCAGCTGAGCGCGCGGCTTTGACATTCGGCTTTTGAGAAAGCGCGGTGGAATCCGCTCCGGCAGGAGGCGTGGCATCGAAAGATGCCACGCCTCCTGCCCTTCACTCAGAGCAGTTCAATTGAGTGAGAATTGCTCACCCACCATTTCCTCGCTCTTGCTCCATAGCGCTTCTGCGCGCGCCGGATCGAGCGCGTAGGAGCGCACGCCGATGCGCGAGGTTGTATCGTCGTTCACTTCGGCCACGTGGCAGTCCTCGCAATAGCGTCCACCAACCGCCTCGGATCGGGCGACAAAGCCGCTCCACACTGAAGTTGCGGCTCCTTGAGGGACATTCTTGAACCGAAGCGTCGATTCTCCACTGCTAGTGCGCCAGCGCGCCCTCATTTGCTCAATGAGTTCAGGCGTCAGATGCCGGCCGAGCTCGGTCTGGATTCCGCCCGGATGCAGCGAAGTTGCGCGAATCCCGCGCCCCTTCAGCCTGCGATCGAGGGCTACCGCGAACAGGATATTCGCAGTCTTGGAGCGGCCATAAGCGGTAAACGGTTGATACTCCGTGCGCGCGAAATTCGGATCGTCAAGATCCACATCGCTAATGCGGTGTCCCGCCGATGAGAGCGTGAGGATGCGAGCGCCCGGCTTGAGCAGGGGCACGAGCTTATTGACGAATACGAAATGCCCCAAATGATTGGTACCGAATTGCGTTTCGAATCCATCTTCCGTCTTGCCCTGCGGACAAGCCATCACACCGGCATTCGCTATAATCACGTCGAAGGGTCTGGCCTGCGCCAACAATTCATTCGTCGCCTTGCGCGCGCTCTTGAGCGAAGCAAGATCCAGCTCGACCAAATCAATTGGGGCACCCTTTGCTGCTTGCGGGAACACCTCCGCGAGCGCGCGCCGCGCCTTCGCCAGGTCGCGAGCCGTGCCGACCACGCTGGCGCCGTGTGCGGCCAGCGTGCGTACCGTTTCCACGCCCAGCCCGGCCGAAGCTCCTGTCACCAGTATCCGCTTGCCGGAGAGATCTACGCCCTCGAGCACCTCGTCAGTCGTCGATTCCGCACCAAATGCTTTTGTCATTTCTCTTCTCCATGCGATTGTTCCTGGCCGTGAAGATCGCGCGATAGTTCGCACGATCGCTTGCCGGTCCGCAACTCGCCATCACTCGGCTAAATGGTCGCTCTGGCAACGTCGCAACCTGGACGATTGTCAGTTTGTCACTATCTGTCCAAAACCCGGGCCAGTTTTGCGCCAGTCAGACGGCGAGCATCGCGCAACTTCAGGACGGCCGCTTCATCTGGAATGACGGACCCGACCATCCGTCATCGAGGAGCGAGGGAGTGGACGCCTGAGAGCCGCGGGCCAGGTTTCGCGCTCCCATTCCCGATGTCACTGCGCCATCAACCACCATTGCTTGACCGCTGACGAACTCCGAGTCATCGCTGGCCAGAAACAGCGCCATTGCCGCAATGTCTTCGGGGCGTCCCGCGCGCGGCCACGGCTGGAAAGCTGCGAAGAGTTGTGTCGCGGCTTGTTCGCCGCCCGGGATGCGATTGTAAGTCAGCGGCGTCGCGATCAGGCCCGGACAGATGCAATTGACGCGAATCTTGTCCTTGGCCAGTTCGATCGAAGCGGAGCGGGTCAGGCTGATCACTCCGGCCTTTGCGGCGCAGTATGCGTGCAGCCCAGCGGCGCCGCGCAGCCCGGCGATCGAGGCGGTCGAGATGATGGAACCGCCGCCCGTCTTACGCATTTCGGGTACCGCGTGCTTGATGCCGAGGAATACCGCGCGCAGCAGGATCGAGAAGCTGCGGTCCCAATTTTGCGCGCTGGTCTTCTCGAGCGGCCCGACCGCGCCGCCCAGACCTGCGTTGTTATAGATGATATCGAGGTGTCCGAATTCCTTGACCGCGCGCTCGACTGCGCTCTTGATATCTTCTTCATTCGAAACGTCGGTGAGCTGGAAGACCGCGCTGCCGCCGTTCTCCTTGCAATCCCGCACCGCGGCCTCGCCACCCTCGCGATTGAGATCGGCGATCACGACCGCAGCGCCTTCGCCCGCGAATCGAATTGCGGTGGCGCGGCCGATGCCGCTCGCCGCACCAGTAATAACTGCAACCTTCTTTTCGAGTTTACTCATGATTTCTATCCGCGTTGGTCTGAAGCTCGCCTGCTCGACGCAGGCGTCCTTTATCAATAGTCGCGTGACGGCCAGGCTGCCAACCGTTGAAGTGGCGTTGGAATCACACACTGGCGCAGGATTAAGATTGGCACCACTTCAGCCGCGAGGAGCATGGGATGGAAACGATTCTCGGCGACGTTCTTACATGGTCGTGGTTTTCCGAGCCGCATGGCTACAACTTCAACAGCCTGCTGATCCCCGATCCGGCCGGAAATCTATGCATCGATCCGGTCGAGCCGAACGAGGAAGTGATGAGCGAACTCGTCCGCATGGGTGTGCGCCGTATTCTCCTCACGAACCGAAATCATGTGCGGGCCGCAAATCAGGTTCGCGAGCGCACCGGGGCCCGTTCCTACATACATCCCGAAGACGCCGCGTACGCAAAAGCGCAAGGCGCCGTACTTGACGGTGAACTTCACGACGGTGAAAGGATAGGCGCGCTCAACGTGATAGGCGTCAGTGGAAAAAGTCCCGGCGAGGTGGCATTTCTTTGGCCCGAGCGAAAAGCCTTGATCGTGGGCGACGCGGTTGTCGGGAACCCGCCCGGGCACCTGAGCCTGCTGCGCGAGCGCGTTATGGACGACCCGGCGCGCTTGCGCCGCAGCGTCCAGCAACTGCTCGCCCTCGACTTCGACACAATCCTCGTAGGCGACGGGGTATCTGTAATCGGGGATGCGAAGCAGCGGCTGAGGGAATTGGTCGACAGCTTCAGGCTTCCTGCCGCTTCCTAAGGTCTGGTCAAGCAGGAGAATCAGCCGTCTTCTTAAAC
>CAWCTG010000025.1:0-27161 GCA_963798375.1 Binataceae bacterium (SeqCode) | reverse complement strand
GACGGAGCGGCCGTAATGGTAAAATCGCGGCGTGGCGCTAACCGCGCGCCACGCCGCGATTAAGCAGAGCGGCGTTTGAGCTCGCCGATGCTTAAGTTCCTGAAATCCTGAGCGGAAACTTTTTGCGTCGTCCTGAGCGCAGCGAGGATCTCCCGCGCGCAAGCGCGCGCCCGCGCAGGCAGCAGGCCAGATCAACGACCCCATACTGGAATTCCTGGAATCAGCATCCTAAGGTCACTGAGAAGAACGTCACTCAGCCATCGAATCCTGTCCGCGATCTGGGTATATCGTTCGGTCCAGTCGCGCAGGGTTCCCATCTTGCTCGCGACTTCGACCTCATGGCGCTGGATATATTCCCAGACGATCAGCCGGTCGAGCAGCATGTAAAGCGAAAAGCGCTTGCGCAAACCGTGTCGCGGCGCGCGGAGCTGCAGGTAGGTGGCCAGAAACTCGCGCGCCAGCTCCGGATCCTGATCGAAATATTGGCCGTTGTCTGCGACAGATCGGTCTCGCCGTCGCCGCAATAGCATCCCATGAAGTCGAAAGCCCCGCTGACCTGCCATCCATCGGGTGTCCGACTCAGTACTACATTACCTTCCTTGTAGTCCTCCATCGTGAAGCACGGAGTAAAGGGTACTGCTAACGCGGCGTTCGCGCGTTCGATCAATTGTTCGGCCCACTCGACATCGGCCGTTGTCGTGCGATCGCTCGCGGTATGCGCTCGTTCGAGGATGCGACGGATGCGCGCGGTGACCAGCTCGCGATGCGACGGCGGCTGAGTCACTTCACCGTAGCCGCTATTGAAGGGCCAATCGGCGTGGTCCTTTACCGGCACCGGTCTGACGATATCCCGGTCCGGATCGTAGCGCGCGCAGCAAGGCATTGTGACCTGCTGCATCGCGACGAGGTTGTATGCCATCGCGCGCGCAATCGCGCGCACGTCGGCGCTGCTCAGTTCGCGTCGCACCTTGCGATCCGTGACCTGCAGCCCCGGCATCCGGGGCATGATCGCGTAGCTCCAGGGAAAAAAGTCGCAAGAATCATCAATCCGATATGGCCATGGCACGGGCACGCTCGTCCGCTCGTGGAGCAGGCGAGTGAAGAATCGCTCGATCGGAAACTGAGTAGGTCCATGCGGCGCTCCGCGGAACACGAACTCGCCGACGCTCGAGGTGACGAACAGGTTTTGCCCGAATAGGCCGAGTGGCACGGGCTTGACCGTCAGCAAATCGCCCAGCTCGAAGCGAGTGAGCACGCGGCTCAGCTGGTCGTGACTAATCGGCCCGAGCCGTTTCGAATTTTCGTAAATTCGCTGAGGCATCGTCGGCGCTGCTGAATTTCAATCTTGCGCGATCGATGACGACCAGTCGAGTTCTATGCTCCGTCAACCCTGAAGGCACTTAACCAGGACATCGCGCGCCCTGCTTTCCCCCCTCGACCTGTTCTAACCGGGCCCTTCGAATACTCAGGGTAAACTCCGCGCGCATCTCTTCTTAACACTGGGTGCAGGGGTCACCCCTGCCTGCCGACGCAGGAGTGCGGATCAACCCGTACGCAGTCACCGCGACGAAGACGGCCAGGTTGATCGAAGCAGCCGCGATCAACGCCGCGTTCGGATGATCGGGAAAATATGACGAGGTGTCGGTGAGATGCTTGATGTAAATGAGGTTGAACAGGAACGTCGCGCTTACGACGGCGAAGATCGAGGTGAGAAAGCCGCTCTCCAGCGCGATCGGAATCAGAAATACCAGAGGGTAGTACAGATATCGCTCATGGATCCGGGGCGCGAACATGAAGAATCCGAACAGCGCGACGAAAATCGCGAGCATCGCGGCGCGAGTGGACCGCGCCCGCCAGATCAGATACGACGCGATCAGGTAAACGGCGCAGGTGAGCGAAAAGCCGAACGCGCGATACGAAACGCCGCCGAAGATCTTGTCGGTGTCAGGCGTGTTCATCCCGCCGATCAACCCCATGAAATTGAACGCGCCAACCGAAGCATCGCTGAATCGCGTGCCGAGATCCTTATATACGTCGATTATCCAATTCCACGAATGTCCGAATTGATACGGCATGATTCCAATCGCAATCGTGCCCAGGAATGCGCTCGCGGACCATCCGCATTCCGCGAGGCCCGCGTTGCACAGCGTCCACAGTCCCAGCGGCGGCGTGAATGCGATCGCTTGCGGCTTGGCCAGGATCGCGATCGCGGCCGCACTCCATCCCAGCCGGTAGCGGCCGGTCAGGATCAGGATCGCGGCGGCGATCATTGGCAGCGCGACGATCGAATCGCTCTGCCCCCATACCACCGTATCGAAGATGAGCGCCGGGTTAAGCGCGAACAGCATCATCACCACGATGGCGCGCAAGCCGCGTCCGTCGCGCCACGCCGCAAAGTACAGCGTGAGACCGATAAAAAGATCGGCAATCAACGGCGGCGTCTCGACGATCACGCGGAAACCGTTTGCGGTCGGCTCGATCAATCTGCCGATCCATCCTGAGAGCCACAGCAGGTACAGCGACCCGGGCGGATAGGCGTCAACCGGCAGACCGGGATCGTAAATTCGTGAGGGGCCCAGAGCGGTGGCCAGCAAGGCACGATTCGTCTTCGCCCAGATGTCCCAGTAGAAGCCGGTGAAATGAAACAGCGCGGCAAACTTGACCGCGGTGATCGCGAGCATCAGGCCGGCAGGCAGCATCCACGCCGAGCGCCCGGCCGCAAGCGCCGGCCGCCATATTACGGCGAGCGCCCATCCCAGCATCCCCAGCAGGATCAGGCCGGATACGACGCCTGTCGCACGGATCGAGACTCTATAATCCGGCTGATGTACCTGGTCCTTGTCGCGGTAGCGAATTGCGGCGGTATCGAATCCGCGCGCGGGGCTCACCGCCGGACTGGCAACGGCGATCACTTTGATATTGCGAAATGACGCGCGGCCGGTATCCGGGAAATCCGCCCCACCGAGCTGGCAGAGCAATTCAGTCGAATCGCCCCATCGATCTTCTTTCAGAAAGAACGAGAGTTTCTGCCAGCCCGTCGTGCCGTGCAGATGCGTCGAGATGAGTTTGATTCCGTCGTAGGTACTGACGGCTACATTCGCGCCGCCTGCGTGCGGCTGCGCACCCTCGACGCGTACTTCGGCGCTGATTTCATAAATCCCGGGCCGTAGTATCAGCGCCTGATGCCAGCTCGCGTAGTTCGGATTCAGATTGGAGATTCCCAGCGCGCCGCCCTCGGCCGGCGTATAGGTCCATGAAAACCTGCTCAGCTTCTTGTCGGAAGACAGCGCGTACCAATCAGCCGGCGCACCGTCGAAGCCGGCAGCGAGGTCGCCGTTCTTTACGAGATTAGTCTCAGCGAAGGCGCAGATCGGCTCCCATAGCCATAATGCGCACGTTGCGAGCGCCGCAACCGCAATGAATCGCCACATTGTTCAATCGAATCCGGTGCCGTGAGGGGTACCGATCCCTGCGCATCCAATCAAGTCTCAATATGCATATGCAAGGCCTGATGCGTTTCACGCGCCCGCCGACTAGGATGTGCGCAAACCGGCTCGATGTCCGGGGAGGAACCCACGATGGCACGGAAATCGCGCGGCGTGACTCTCACAATCTTCGCGGTACTGTTCGCAATCCTCGCGATCTCCAACTTCCTCAAACCGTTTCATCTCGATCCCAGCGCCGGCTTCGTTTTCCTGGGCACCAAGCTGACCGGCGCCGCCAACGCGATCATGGGTCCGCTGTTCGGGATCATTCTCCTGGCCTATGCATACGGGATCTGGGCGATGCGGAAGTTTGCACTGCCAATCGCGTACGCTTTTGCCCCGTGGGTGATCCTGAACATGGTTCTGTTCACGATGAAGAACCGTAACGCGCCGCCACCCTCTGTCTTGTTCGCGATTGCTTCAATCGTAATTGGCATTGGCGTCCCGCTCGCATCGGCGGTCATCCTGCATCGCCGCCGCGCCGATCTCACATGAATCACGGATGGAGGGTACCAAGATGGCAGAGAAATCACGCGGTGTGACCCTGACTGTCTTCGCGCTGCTGCTCGCGCTGATGGCTGTTTCCAATTTCCTCAAGCCATTCTCGCATAATCCCGGCGTCGGCTTCGTCTTCTTCGGAACGCGCCTTTCGGGCCTGCCCAACATGATCGTCGCTCCGATTTTCGGGATCATGCTCGCCGTGTACGCGTACGGAATCTTCGCGATGCGCAAGTTTGCGCTGCCGATCGGGATCTTTTACGCGGCATACGTGATCATCAACATGCCCCTGTTCATCCTGACGTACCACGGCAGCCCGGTGATGCAGGAGCACTCGTGGGCGTACCTTGTGCCCTACCCATTCGTGGCGATCGGCGTGTCGTCGGGAGCAGCCGTGCTCCTCTATTTCCGCAAGGCTGACCTTGCGTGAGCGAGCGCATCTCGCGTCCGGCGATAGTTTGGCGGTAGAATCGGCCTTGGCCGCGACCGGTCCGCCACGCGGCTACGCGAGGTGCTCAGATGAAACGATCGCGCGACGGATCGATCATTGGACGACGCGAATTCCTGAAGCGGGGCGTGCTTGCCGGGGTGGGCGTATCGATCCTGCCGCTGGCCGGCGCCGCCAGCGCATCGGTCGAGGCGGCATCGCACGTTCGCCGTTACTCGACGCTCGGCCGCACCGGTCTCAAGATTTCTGACATCTCGTTCGGCGCCAGCCGCCTGACCGCCGGAAATGAAGACCTGGTCCGACACGCATTTGATTGCGGGGTCAACTACTTTGACTCGGCCGAGACGTACACCGACGGCGAATCCGAAACTACGATCGGCAACGCGCTCAAGGGCAAACGCGACAAGGTATTCCTGACCTCGAAGACGATAGCGCGCGCGGGCGACAGCCGCGGTTCGATGATGACCGCGCTCGAAGCAAGTCTGCGCCGCCTACAGACCGATCACATCGACGTGTACTTCAACCATGCGGTCAACGATCCGGCGCGGCTGAAGAATCCCGAGTGGTACGAATTCGTCGCGCAGGCGCGCAGCCAGGGCAAGATCCGGTTCACCGGGATGTCGGGCCACGCGGGGAATCTGGCCGAATGCCTCGACTACGCGATCGACAGCGGCCACTGCGACGTAATCCTGTGCGCGCACAACTTCGGCCAGGACCCGCGCTTCTACCAGCGCTTCACGCGGAACTTCGATTTCGTCGCGATTCAGCCCGAGTTGCCGCGCCTGATGGAAAAAGCCAAGCACCACGGCGTCGGCGTGGTTGTGATGAAGACCCTGATGGGCGCGCGCCTGAACGATATGCGTCCGTATGAATCCGGCGGCGCCACCTTCTCGCAGGCGGCGTTCCGATGGGTATTGTCGAATCCCAACGTGGACGCGCTGATCGTCTCGATGACGAGCCGGCAACTAATCGACGAATACCTGGGCGCGTCGGGAGCGCGCGCAAGCGCCGCGGATGACCGGCGGCTGTTGAATCGCTACGCGAGTCTCAACGGTGATTCGCAGTGCCGTCCCGCGTGCAACGAGTGCGCGAATGCATGTCCCTACGGCGTGCCGATCGCCGACGTGATGCGCACGCGGATGTACGCTCGAGACTACGGCGATCTCCGGCTTGCGCGGAGCGAATACGCGATGCTCTCAGAGAACGCCGCGGCGTGTCTCAGTTGCGACGCGAAGCCGTGCGCGGGAGTGTGTCCGCACGGGATCGCGACGGAAGTGTTGCTGGCGCCAACGCATCGCATGCTCGCATAGCCACTCAGCGGACTCTCAGAACTTCGAGAGTAGTGACTCCACGAATCCATCGCGCGTGGCGCTTACCGCCGGGAACTACGAGTCGCAGCGGACCTTCGCGAGTGTCGAGTGGCTTGCCGTCGCGCCGATCGGCCAGCAGGATGACGCGGCCGCCAAAGGCCGCATCGAACTCCGTCAGGGAGAAGAGCACGCGGTAGCCGTCCCGGGCGCTGGCAATAAGGCCCAGGGCCATGTTTGGCCCTTTCAACTCCTTGCCTAGCGGCGCCCCGGCTTTCAGCAGGATCTCCGCAACCGGCACCCCTGCGTACTCGACTCGATTACCTTGCTCATCGGTGACGCGGATTGTCTGCCTTTGAAATGCCGCAATATCGGCGATGCTGAGGTCCAGATGATTTGGCACCTCGCCAGTGACGCGGAGGGCTACCGCGTGCGACGCCTGAGAAAAAACACTCGCCGGCGTGCATAAGAGCAGAACCAGCAGCGACGAGAGAATCGATGCCATTCGGGACCGCTGCTTTCGGCGGACGAATGCCACGCTAGCCCTTCTGAATCATGACCTCCGTGGCCTTGATGACGGCGGACACCTTGTCGCCCTTCTTCAGGCCAAGTTCTTCCGCGCTCCTCCTGGTAATTACGGACTCGACGATGTTGTCTCCGACCTTGAGAGTGATGAGCGCGGTAACGGTCCCAAGAACTACCTCGGTAATTTCGCCCTTTAGATGGTTGCGAGCGCTGAGTGCCATAGAAATTTTCTCCTCACGTAGCCTTCGGCCCTGCAAATGTGAGCGTGGGGCCTCGATGTGTTTGTCGGCCGGGAGGGGACTCTACCGCCGGCGATCAATCACTGCAAATCGTTCGGCAATCTGGACGCCGCATTTCAGAACGGAATCCGCGCGGTCAGGATGACGTTGTGGTTGTATTTCTGATGATACGTCACTGCGACCTGGTAGCCGGCGCCGAACGTCAGGCCGACGCGGTCGTGAATCGGAATCCGCCCGATCAAAATCCCAGGCGTGAGATAGAGCGTGCTGTGCCCGGTGTCGCTACCGTACGACTGCCAGGTGTAGTTGGTTTCAAACTCCGGCCAGAAATATTTGAAGAGCCGATATTGGAAAGCGGTATTCCAAGCTACCGGCATCCCCAGCCGGTCGAGACCACCGCTGGGGAACGTGACGCCGACCGTCGATTGGACATCGAAGTCGCCGAAGCCTTTGCCTGCTGCCAGCGTCGGCGTGAATAGCCCATGCCCGTTGCCGTTGACGTTCGAGCCGGTCGGCACGCTGAACCCCATGAAGGCGGTGACGATGTAATTGTCGTGCTCCTCGTTGGACGAGAGCAACCGCACCTTCACCAGGAACGGCCAGTCGCCGAAGCCGTCGGTGTTCTTCGGTGTGTTGCGGTTCAGGAACGGCGGGATTCCGATTATGATTTCAGTAGCTTGAAACGGGATGAGCTCCAGTCCCTTGCCGCCGCCGAAGTTGTCGGTCGCGAGGCCGTTTTTTGACGACTGGAAGTACTGGTCGTAGCGCACCTCCTCTTCGAGCCGCGGGGTAACGGTCACCAGCGGAGTTACCCAGTGGGGCTGCTCGCTCTGGATTTGAGTTACACGCGGAAACCAGTTCAGGAAGTAGTCCTCTATCGCAGACCCAAACGACGAGCTGGTTTGCGCCCGGCACGGCGTGGCCGCGGCGAGCGCGACGGCCAGAACGATTGTTGTACAGAGCGCACGCGGCAGGATGAACGAGGTTGCATGGTTTTTCATAGTTGCGGGCTTTATGCCATATTAAAAGCGGATTGACAAGTATCATGGCATCAATTGGCAAGGCTCTGGCGCGCGCGCGAATGGCGCGGGATCTCACGCAGACCGAGCTGGCGCGACGCGCGGGAATGTCGCGGCAGGCGTTGGGCGCGATCGAGTCGGGCGCCTATCATCCGGGCGTGGCAATCGCGATTCGGCTTGCGCGCGAACTCGGCGCAAGCGTGGAATCGCTGTTCGGCGAAATCGACGATGAGACCTCAACGCTCATCGACGCCAGTTGGTTCGACGACGAGCGACTTCCCCCTGCCCGCTCGCAATCCCGTGTCGCGCTGGCGCGTGTGGGCGGAAAAGTCGTGGCCGTAGCGCAACCGGCGGCGCATCTCACGCTGGTGCCCGCGGCAGGCGTGTTGCAGCGTGCGAGGCGGCATCGTGCGGACGTCGCCACGTTTCAACTGCCGGATGAAATTGACTCGACGATCCTGATGGCGGGATGCGATCCGGCGGTCGCGATTCTGGTGGACTGGCTCGCGCGTCGGCGGTCGCCGGTTCACGCGGTGGCCCTTGCGTGCTCGAGTCGCGAAGCTTTGCGGGCAGTAGTCGATGGCCGCGCGCACGTGGCCGGCGTGCATCTCCGAGATCAAAAGAGCGGCGAGTACAACCTGGCGCCAATCCGACGCGCTTTGGGCCATCACCGTTCGATGGTCGTGAACTTTGCGCGGTGGGAATTGGGGCTGGCGACAGCGCCCGGCAACCCGCTGGCGATCCGCGGGTTCGCCGACCTGGAGAGATCCGGTCTGCGAATCGTAAACCGCGAAGATGGCTCGGGAGCGCGCTCAGCTCTCGACCAGGCGCTTGGCGAGCTCGGCCTCAAGTCCGAGCGCATCGCGGGATACCAGTTCGAAGTCGGCGGCCATCTCGAAGTCGCGGCTGCAATCGCAGCGGGGCTGGCGGACGCCGGAGTCACTATCAGACTGGGGGCAGATGCCTACGGACTGCATTTTCTTCCGCATCGAGACGAGCGCTACGACCTCGTCATCATGGAGCGAGAGGCCGAATCGGCGCCGATCAAGGCGATGCTCGACGCTCTGAATTCGAGGCGCTTTGCGCGTGAAATCAGCCAGCTATGCGCCTACGACACCACGCAGATGGGACAGATTGTCCGCGCCTGAGCTGAGTACCCCGCATCTCGATAGTCGCGTCGCTCGCCTCCCATCTGTGAATTTTCGCTAATCTTCGACCCCTTGCAGCGTTAGAATTCGCGCGTTCGTAACAATCGACTCATCATGTCGTAACGGTGCCTCTTTATTTTGCCCGTGCCGCGGAGGGTGGGCGCCGGTTTTCTGTACTGAATAGGCCTTTGGCGTCCTAAAGGTTCTCGCCGCAACCGGTTCGGCCGGCGAGAGTTTTTGCATCGTGGATTAGGAGAGTCCAGGGAGGACGATGATGAGACGAACGATACGAATGGTTGCGCTGTCGATGCTTGGCGCGGCGTTGACGCTCGGCGCCGTCGCGATCACACCGATGCCGGCGCGGAGCGCGGATGGGCAGGCGATCACGCTGTACACCGATCCCGCCAGCGGACAGGTGTACACCAAGCGATGCAAGCACTGCGTAAAGCTCGGCGAGTACATCCCTGCCGGATCGACGGAAGAGATCGAGCGCAAGGTCGAGCGGCGAGTCACCCAACAGACCCAGGCGCAACTGGATCAGGAACGCGCCGCTATGCAGGCTGACGAAGCGGCGAAGCAGGCACAGCAGCAGCAGTGGAACGCCAAGATGGCTACGTAGATCTCCGAGATTCAGCCGTTCGCGCGCGAATTCGGCGACCGATGGTTCAAGAAGATCTCGATCGGCACGCTGGTTTACGCAGACTATCGATACTATTCTCACACCGGATTTGGCCCGCAGTTCCTGACTCAGCAGGTCTGGCCCGGTCCCGGCAACGCCGGCTTCAACTCGTTCGATATCACGCGCACCTACCTGGATTTCAGATTCACGCCGGTTGACGACGTTTCGATGCGCGTGACGCCCAACATGTACCTGATGATTAACACCGGGAGCAAATGCGTGGCGACCTCGACCTCGAAATCGACCGGAGGAGTCACGACCACGACCACGACCAAGTGCACCGCGAGCAGCGGCGACGTGGTCGGCGCCAACACCGGATGGGCCCAGACCGATGATGGAGACCTCGGATTTCGTGTGAAGTATGCGTATCTCGACTACAACACCTTCTTTCAAAAGGTGTTGAAAGTCGATGCGATGCGCGACGACAAATTCACCTTCGGCCAGCAGCCGAATCCGCTCGTGGATTGGGAAGAGAATCTGTGGGGATTCCGCTACACCGCACTGACGCCGTGGAACTATTTGAGCTTGGCCTCGTCACAGGTCGGCGCCTCGATGAAGGGTCCGATCAAATTTAACGAGACGCCATACGCCGACTACGACGTCGGCGTGTACGACGACGCCAGTTTCCACGCCACCGAGGCGGACGACACCAAGCAGGTGATGGGTCGCGTGACGATCAATCCGTTGGGCGCCAGGTACCGGTACGACTGCCTTGGTATCACCGGCTTCTACGACTATGGCTACTCAAACAAGTGCACGCCAGACGTGACTTCCATAACCGGAAGCAACAGCACGTGCGGGCATATAGCGCGCGCCGCGGCGCTAGTGCACTACACAGCCGAGAGCTGGGGCGTCATCGGCGAGTGGGATTACGGCCACAATGCGTTCAGCAGCAGCAACCTGTTCTCGGGCAGCGGACCTTCCGACGCAATCGGTATCCCCAGCACCGGCCCCAGCAGTTTTGCAAATTGGAACACGATGGTCGGCAAAATTCTGGACAGTCAGGCGGTACAGATGGGCTGGGATTTCCTGGGCCATGTCGATATACCGCACACGCCGTTTACGGCCTTCGGCGAGTTCGAGCAGTTTTTGCCCAACACGCGCATAATGAAGGACCCGCTCGACTTCCAGCGCTACGACCTGGGCGTGCAGTGGCTAATCAACAAGTATCTGCGCGTGGCGTTCGACTCGCAGGCCATCATGTACTACCACAGCCAGTTCACATTCCCCGCATCGGCGGTGAGCGGACAGACTATTGCGGCCACACCGTACGCGGTGCCGCGCGACACGCACGCATTCATGCTGCACATGGAGTTCAGATACTAGCCTACTGATCGCGAGGGCCGGCGCGAGCATGCGAAATGCCCGCGCCGGCTCGTGCTTTGGACAGCGCCGCCGCCGCCGTCATTCTTCGTCGCCGCTCAAGTTTGACTACACCCGGCGGGATTGAGCCGGAAACATCGAGCTGACGGCCCACCGTCGCGCCTGACAAACGAAGCGGGTCGGGGTAAAAGAATCGAGGCGAGGTAAACCCATGACCCTGAAGATTCCGCTGCCCGACGAGGCACGGCTCACGCCGGAAATCGTTGCGATGCTCGGCAAGCTTCCGCCGCTGAACGTGTTCCGAATGATGGCGAACGCGCCGGCGAGCTTCGAGCCGCTCGTCAACTTCGCGATGTCGATTCTGCTCCGCAGTGAGTTCGACAAGCGCAAGCGCGAGATCGCGGTGCTGCGCGTCGCACAGGTTACGCGGTCGAGCTACGAATGGACGCAACACGTAGCGGTCGCGAAGAGCGTCGGCGTGACCGACGACGAGATCGCCGCGATCAAGGTGGACGGCGCCGTCACGCGACTCGATGCCGACGGAAACCTGCTGTGCCGCGTCGCGGACGAGATCAGCCGCGACGTGCGCCTGAGCGACGAGGCGCTCGCCGCAATCATGGACCGCTACGGCGTGCGCCAGGCCACCGAACTCATCCTGTGCTGCAGCTATTTCAACATGCTGAGCCGATTTCTCGAATCGACCCGTGTGGAGCTGGAGCCCCGGCCGCCGCTCCCTTCTGGCCGACGGCCCGGGAATTCGTGAAGCGTTGGATCGCTTGCCGCCCGCTTGCAGCCGGCCGCGAGACTAAGGATTTCTCGGCAGCGAGTAAGAACTCAGGACGCGCACATAGTTGGGGCGCTGGAAGGCCGCCGGGTTGGGCACATTGCGCTGACTCATGCTGCCGCACATCTGGCGAATGGATTCGTACTCGTGTTCTTCCATCCAGCTCAGGAGATCGCGCAGGACGACGCCGAGATGCTCGATGCCGTTGCGCAGCAGTGCCGAGGTCATCATCGTAACGCACGCGCCCGCCATCACCGCCTTCAACACATCTTGCGCGCTATGGACGCCACCGGTGATCGCCAGGTCGGCGCCGACCCTGCCGAAGATAATCGCCACCCAATGCAGCCTCAGCAGCAATTCCTCGGAGCGGCTCAGCGTCAGGCTCGGCACGACTTCGAGCAGTTCGAGATCCAAATCCGGCTGATAGAAGCGATTGAACAGCACCAGCGCGTCGGCGCCGGCGCCGTCGAGCTGTTTTGCCATGTTCGCGGGAGCACTGAAAAATTGCGACACCTTCACCGCGAGGGGAATCCGTACGCTTTGTCTTACCTCCCGAACCAGCTCGACGTATTCCCGCTCGATGTGTCCAGCGTTGAGTTCCGGGTCGGTCACAATCGAATAGAGGTTCAACTCGATCGCGTCGGCGCCCGCTTGTTCCATCTCGCGCGCATAGCGGATCCAACCGCCCGCCGAGGTGCCGTTGAGGCTGCCGATGACGGGAATCGAAACGCTCGCCTTGGCCGTGCGAATCAGCTCCAGATAGCCATCGGGGCCGAGGTTGTAGGTCGTCAGGTCGGGAAAGTAGCCCAGCGATTCGGCGAAACTTTCAGAGCCGCGAAAGAGATCCGCGTCAAGCGTCTCACTTTCCAGCGTCAGCTGCTCTTCGAAGAGCGAAGGCAGCACCACCGCGGCAATCCCGTGATCTTCGAGACGCCGAATACGGTCCATCGAATCGCAAAGCGGCGAAGCCGAAGCGACGATGGGGTTCTTCAAGACGAGGCCAAGGTATTTGGTCGCGAGGTCGATCATTGCTTGCCCTCTTTGGCCGACTTGCCCGAGGCAATTTCCGATCCGGTGGCAGGTTGCGAGGACGGGATTCCCGCTCCGGCCATCGCTGCGCGGTTCGCGTACACACGCCACTGGCGCTCCACATCGTCCTGCGCCATCCGCAGCAATTCGCGCGCAGCTTCAGGATTGCTGCGCGCGAGCATCGTGTAGCGCGCCTCCTGGTAGGCGTACTGCTTGAGCGGAATGCTCGGCGCCTTCGAGTCGAGCTGGAAAGGATTCTTGCCTTCCTTTCGCAGCGCCGGGTCGTATCGCATCAGCGGCCAATAGCCTGAGAGCACCGCGTTCTTCTGCTGATTGATGCCGAAGGCCATGTCATAGCCGTGCGCGATGCAGTGGCTGTAGGCGAGGATAAGCGAGGGCCCGTCGTGCGCTTCCGCTTCGAGCAAGGCGCGGACCGTGTGCGAGTCGTTGCCGCCCATCGCCACCCGCGCGACATACACCGAGCCGTAGCTGATCGCCTCCATCGCGAGGTCCTTCTTGCCGGTCTGCTTGCCGCCGGCGGCAAACTTCGCAACCGCGCCGCGCGGCGTGGCTTTGGACATTTGTCCGCCCGTGTTCGAGTACACTTCAGTATCCAGCACCAGCGCGTTCACGTTCATTCCGGAACCGAGGACGTGATCCAGTCCGCCAAACCCGATGTCATACGCCCATCCGTCGCCGCCCACGAGCCAAACGCTCTTGCGCACCAGCGCATCGGCAATCGCCATCAGGTCGCGCGCGTCGTTGGTTTCCAGCTCGGCAATCAGGCGCTTGACCTCGGCGACACGCAGGCGTTGCGATGCGATGCCGGCCTCCGTGGATTGGTCCGCCTCGAGGATTCCCGAGACCAGACCTTCGCCCATTTGACTCGCAAGCCGCCGCAGCAGTTCCTGCGCGTAGTCAACTCGCTTGTCGAGCGCGAGCCTCATCCCGAGCCCGAATTCGGCGTTGTCTTCGAACAGCGAGTTCGACCACGCCGGCCCGCGGCCTTCGGCATTCGAGGTGTAAGGGGTGGTCGGCAGATTGCCGCCGTATATGGAGGAGCATCCGGTTGCGTTCGCAATCAGCAATCGATCGCCGAAGAGTTGGGTAAGCAGCTTGATGTAGGGCGTCTCGCCGCATCCTGCGCACGCTCCGGAAAATTCGAACAGCGGTTCGAGCAGTTGCGTATCTTTAACTTGCGCGTGCGTTAGGCTGTCTCGATTGAACTCCGGGATCGACAGGAAGAAGTCCCAGTTCTTCGCTTCCGCGTCGCGGATCGGAGCTTGCGGCGCCATGTCGATAGCCTTGTGCCGGACCTCGCTCTTGCTCTTCGCCGGGCAAACTTCCACGCACAGGCGGCATCCGGTGCAATCCTCGGGCGCCACCTGCAGCGTGTAACGCATCGCCTCGAGTCCACGCCATCGCGGCGGCGCCGACTTGAACGACGCGGGCGCATCGTCAAGCCGACTCGGCTCGTAAACTTTCGCGCGAATCACCGCATGGGGGCAGACCAGCACGCACTTCCCGCACTGGATGCATAGCGCCTCATCCCAGACCGGGATCTCCTGGGCGATGTTGTGCTTCTCCCATTTGGCCGAGCCTGTCGGAAAGGTGCCATCGGGAGGCAGCGCGCTGGTAGGCAGCGAATCGCCGCGGCCCGCAATGAGAGTGCCGAGCACATCGCGAACAAACGCCGGCGCGTACGAGGGCACCGGCGCGAGAACATCTATAGCGCTGCTCACCGATGCGGGGATGGTGACTTCGTGCAGATTCGCCAGCGTCGTATCGACCGCGGCGAAGTTATTTCGCACGATCGCTTCGCCGCGCTTCCCATAGGTATCCTCAATCGCGGATTTGATCGCCGCGATCGCTTCGTCCCGCGGCAAGACGCCGCTCACTGCAAAAAAACACGTCTGCATGATCGTGTTGATGCGGCCGCCCATGCCCGCATCGCGCGCCACCTTGTACGCATCGATGACGAAGAAGCGAAGCTCCTTGTCGAGAATCTGCTGCTGCACCTTGCGCGGCAGATGGTTCCACACCTCGTCGGGAGCGTATGGCGCGTTGAGAAGGAACGTCGCTCCCTGATCCGCGGCCGCGAGCACGTCCATCCGTTCGAGAAAGGCGAACTGATGACATCCGATAAAGCTCGCCTTGCTGATCAGATAGGTGGAGCGAATCGGGTCCGGCCCGAAGCGCAGATGCGACACCGTGATCGAGCCCGCCTTCTTGGAATCGTACACGAAGTAACCCTGCGCATAGCCGGGCGTCTTCTCACCGATGATGGTGATCGAGTTCTTGTTGGCGCCCACGGTGCCGTCCGATCCCAATCCGTAGAAGAGCGCCCGCACAGTCTGCGGGCTTTCGGTCGAAAACTCCGGGTCGAATGCGAGGCTCGAATGCGTTACGTCATCGTGGATTCCCACCGTGAAGTGATTTTTGGGATTCTCGCGCTTGAGCTCGTCGAAGACCGCTTTCACCATCGCGGGAGTGAATTCCTTCGACGACAAACCGTATCGCCCGCCAATGATTCGTGGCCATCTTCCGTCGATAGCGCCCGCCGCCCGCGCCTCGCTCAGCGCGGTCACGACGTCGAGGTAGAGCGGTTCGCCGGTGCTGCCGGGCTCCTTGGTGCGATCGAGCACCGCTATCGCGCGCGTGGTTTTCGGCAAAGCCGCGGCAAAAGCGGCGCTGTCGAAGGGACGGAACAAGCGCACCTTGAGCAGACCGACCTGCTCTCCGTCTGCGAGCAAACGCTCGATCGTCTCGTCGGCCGCGCCGGCGCCCGAGCCCATTAAAACGACCACCCGCTCCGCGCGAGGATCGCCGACATAGTCGAAGAGGCGATAGCGGCGGCCGGTGTGCCGCGCGAAGCGATCCATTACGTCCTGAACAATCGTCGGGCAGGCGCGATAGAAAGGATTGATGGCTTCGCGCGCCTGGAAGAAGACATCCGGATTCTGCGCCGAGCCACGCAGCATCGGACGATCGGGGCTGAGTGCGCGATCGCGATGCTGGCGGACGAACTTCGCGTCGATGAGCGCGCGCAGATCGTCGTCCGACAGCGGATGGATCTTGTTCAGCTCATGCGAAGTCCGAAAGCCGTCGAAAAAATGCAGAAACGGGATGCGCGATTCGAGCGTGGCGGCGTGCGCAATCAGGGCGAAGTCATTGGCTTCCTGAACCGAGTCGGACGACAACAAGGCGAAGCCGGTAGCGCGCGCCGCCATCACGTCGCTGTGGTCGCCGAAGATCGAGAGCGCATGCGTCGCCACGGTCCGTGCCGCGACATGAATCACGCATGCGGTAAGCTCGCCGGCGATTTTGTACATGTTGGGAATCATCAGCAGAAGGCCTTGCGAGGCGGTGAATGTGGTTCCCAGTGCACCCGCCTGAAGCGCCCCGTGCAGCGTTCCCGCGGCGCCACCTTCGCTCTGCATCTCCATCACCTTCGGCACCGTGCCGAAGATGTTAGTGCGGCCTTCATCGCTCCATTGATCGGCCCATTCGCCCATCGGTGACGACGGCGTGATGGGATAGATCGCTATTACTTCGCTCAGGCGGTAGGCAATCGAAGCCGCCGCTTCATTCGCATCCATGATTTGCATTTGAGACTCGTACTGTATTTCGTCAGAACCTTTTGGACAAGGTAGCAGTGGATTTATGAGCGGATCTGCCCATCTGATTTGAAGTTGTGGTGTTAGTTGAGTAGCGCAGCCGGTGCCGCTGCTCAAGGGTCCGCTGCTAATCAACGAAAAACGAACTCGTCTCGGGCGCGGAGATTTCCAGGACGCGAACGCAATTGGGCATGAGCGCGGCTTCGGCGCTCTCTCTCGTGGCGCGATGCGCTCTCCGATCCGAACCGATAGCTTGCCGGTCCGTGGCTCTAGCCAGGGAGAAAAGTTCGTCCTACCATCTCGCGCGGGAGGCGATCATGCCCAATCGAACAGCCGTTCATCCCGAACTATACTCGCCGGACTCCACCGGCAATCCTTCCCTGAACGGCGGCAAATGCCGCGCCTGTGGCTATGTCTTCTTTCCCCCGCAGCGTTATGGATGCGAATCCTGCGGCGCGCCGCCCGAAAAGCTTGAGGCAGTGCAATTGGGCGGACGCGGCAGGCTTCATTCGTACGCAACTGTTCATCTCTATCAGGGTAGGGACATTGAAGCTCCGTTCACGATCGGCCTGATCGTCCTCGATGACGGCCCTGCCATTTCTTCCACGCTTACCAATCGCACCGATGAGGGCCTCGCCATCGGCGATCGCATGAAGAGCGTGCTCGTCACGGCCAGTACCGATCAGGCGGGAAACGAGATGGTCGAGCTGCGCTTCGCCAAGGCAGAGGCAAGCAAATGAAAAAGAAACTTCGTGATATGCGTCCGGTTTATGTAGTCGGCATCGGCCTCCATCGATATCAGCGCCTCAGTGAAACCCCGTACGTGACGCTCGGCCTTACCGCGGTACGGGAGGCTCTTGCGGATGCTGCCCTTGAATGGCGATCGGTCGAGTCGGCCTACACCGGCACCGCGCTAATCGGAATGGCGGCTTCACGACCGATGCTGCGTCATCTCGGCGCGACCGGAATTCCGATGGCTCAGGTTGAGAACGCGTCCGCTTCGGGATCGACGGCATTTCGCCAGGCGTGCATCGATGTCGCCAGCGGCTTGAGCGATGTTTCACTCGCAGTGGGAGTGGACAAGCCGGGACTGTTCGCGATGGCGCCGGGGAAGACCCGGATGCGCGACCTGGTCGGCTCTCGCATGGTGCCTTTCACCCATTTCGCCCTGCTCGCTCAGGAGTACATGACTCGCTACGGCGTGAGTGCGGATCAGATTGGCATGGTCGCGGTCAAGAACAATCGCAACGGAGCAAACAATCCTTACGCACAGCGCCAAAAGGCAAGAACCCTGGAAGAAGTGATGGCTGGCCCGGCTATTTCGGGGTCGCTGACGCGCCTTCAATGCTGCCCCATCGGGGAGGGCGCAGCCGCGGTCATCGTCGCCTCCGACGATGCGATCGCGCAACTCGGCATCGCTCGCAACCGCGCAGTCAGAGTCATCGCGTCGGTCACGAAAACCGAGCAGATCTACCGTGGCGCGAAAAATTTTGACGCCGAGTTGACTCGCGAAACTGTCGAGCAGGCGTATAGCGAAGCCGCCGTAGGAGCCGGCGACCTGAATCTGATCGAACTCCATGATGCGTTCACGATCGAAGAACTGCTGTACGTGGAGGCAATGGGGCTGTGCGCGCCGGGCAAGGCCGCGGGCGCGATCGCGTCCGGCGAGTTCGATATAGGCGGCCGCTGCGCGGTAAGCGCGTCAGGAGGACTGCTCGCGATGGGCCATCCGATCGGTCCGACCGGCGCCGGGCAGATCGCCGAGCTCACGCGCCAGTTGCGCGGCGAAGCGGGCGTGCGGCAACAGCCGAACGCGAAGACGGGACTTGCTCATATGGTTGGCGTCGGCGCCGTTTGCGTCGTTCATATTCTGCAGAAGCAAGCGTGAAGACCTTCGTCTGCGCCTGCTAGAAGAACCAGCCCGAGTCGGATGACTGGCCGAAGATTGCACCGACGAAGTGCTCCAACTCTACGTTGAACTTCATGATCACGTGGTCGGAGCCGCGCGTCAGTCCGAAGCCGGGGCCGACGTTATATTCGATCCCATGGGGCAGTTCGCCCCAGATCACTGGAAAAATATAGTGCTGCTGAGTGGATGAGCGGATCGTTATCGTCGATATCGCCAACCGCGCCGTAAAACTCGACCCCCGGCGAGCAGTAGCGCATCCATCGGTAGTAGATGCCGCTCGCGTAACCGAATTCGAAGCCCTTGTTCTTGCCCGGCCCGGTGAATATGGGCTTTTCAAACTGGGATCAAGCATGATCGAGAACCCTCCAACGTCCTTCTCGATTATGGGGCGCAGTTCGAGTTCGAGCTGGTCATCATCGAACTGCGGCGTCTTGTGCCATTCGAGTTCGAGGTACCAGCCAAGATCGACGGGCAGAGTGCCCTCGTCGAAAAATCTGCCGCGCAGACGATACTTGGAACCGGCGTACCAGTAACCGTGGCCGGGGACCTGAGCCATGTTGAGATAGGCGGCGGCCTCGATTCGATCGGTGAGCCCATAGGTAAGTTCGTACTGGTTGTACCAGATTCCCTGGCTCCGAAAGGTCCCGGCAGCCGTTCCGTTGCCGCCTTGGCTGTGGCCGTTAGCGATGACCGCGTTGTCCACCTCAAGCTCAGCCACTCCCCGTTGTTCCGTCGCATACGGGTAGACCTCGAACTCCCACGGGTCGACCTGCGCGGCGGCAAGATGCGGACACAGGAGCGTGCCGAGCGCCAGAAATAAACCCGCCAAAGCCGAACGCAAAGATTTTCTCACTTCGATTTCTCACTTACTCCGTAATTCTGCTGATCGACCCGAAATTTCCCAATCGATCCATCGTTCCAGTGCTGCGCGGTCTTGCTGGGTCAGCCGGGCGCCTGGATGGACAATCCGGTATGACCACGGCGGCATTGCCTCCTGGCCGCAGCGCCCTCTCGGTCCATTGAAGCTTTCGTTTTCGCGTGGCTGGGTAGTATTCGCCCCACTGGGAGAAGTTGATCTGCCTGCGTCCCAGTTCCACCTCGTGCGCGGCCAGCCATGAGATCGGAGCGACGCGGCAGTACCAGGGCCATCGCGTTTCGTTGGAGTGGCAGTCGTAGCAGGCGCGTCTCAACGTCGCCTCGATTCCGGGCGGAGCGGAGACATCACCGGTCGCCGGCGGGTTGGTGGTTTGAACTGGAACAAACTGGGCGAGCAAAAGACCTCCAGCGATTCCAAGCAGTGCAATTGTTCCGACATTCCCAAGCCTCATCGCGCGTACCGCATTAGATCCCGGTCACTTCGCGATGATGCTTCCCTGGGGAACGTCCTGGTGGAAATCGTCATAGAAGTCGTAGCTTCCAGGGCTGAGCGCCGGCAGACGCACGCTGATCGTTTCACCAGGCTCGATGGCCTTTTCGCGGTTGAGCTTGAAGCTCTCGAACTCGATTGTTTCCTTGCTTGAATTCACGACCTTGATCATGAGCGGCTGGCCGGCGGGTACGGTGAGCGTCTGCGGTGTGAAATGGCCGTTGTCAAACCGAATCTCGAGAACGCTGTTTTGGGCTCCCGCAGCAGCAGCGGTTAATGCGACTGCGGCTATGGCGAAAAGAGCGGCGATCCGGAATTTCAAGAGCGTGGACATGGAGTTCGGTCCCTAAATGAAATTGAGAATGAGTCTCAATTCTATTAGCTGAACCCTCCCCCTGCGTCAAGCGTGGCCGGTCCATTTGACGATCGCCGCGGATCGCCGACGCAAGCGACCGATAGTATCGACGCGCGATGGTGGCCGACCGTATCGGCTACGCCGAGCACGCCAATGCGGCCGGCGTGCGCGCCGCGTGTTTTTGCGCTTGAAAGGTGCCCGATCGCTGGTAGTAAGATGCGATCATTGGAGGAAGCAAAGTGACAAAACTTCACGGAACTTCACGATCGCGCAGCGCCCGGTCCTTGTGGGCTCTCGAAGAGCTCGGCGTCAAATACGAGCATCTTCCGATTGCAACGACCGAAGCCAAGTCGGCCGAGAATCTCAAACGCAATCCCAACGGGCACGTGCCGGTGCTTGAAGACGACGGCGTGGTGGTTTGGGAGTCGATGGCGATCAATCTCTACCTGGCCGAAAAGTACGGGCAGAATTCGCTGTGGCCGCCGGAACCCGCCGCGCGCGCCGACATCTACAAGTGGAGCTTCTGGGCGATGACCGAGGTCGAGCCGCATCTCCTCACCATTTTGCGCAATCGAGTAATGAATCCCCCCGAGCAGCGCGACGAAAAAGCCGCGCAGGCTGCCGTCGAAGCTTTGAAGGCGCCGCTGAACGTGCTCGAGGGATCGCTCAAGGGCAAGGAATATCTGCTCGGCAAGAACTTTACGATCGCGGACCTGAACGTGGCCGCGGTCCTGAGCTGGGCGCCGATGATGAGGCTCGACTTGGCATCGACTCCGAACGTACAGGCGTGGTTGCAAAAATGCCTTGGGCGGGAAGCCAATAAGAAGGTCCGCGGGCTGAAGTAATCAAAAGTCGCGAGCCGCCTTGAGAATGCAGTTACCGATCAGCGGGTCGGTGCGCGGCTTTGTGTTAAGGTTGTGCGTCAAATCGCGCCAACATTGCGGTGAGAATCATGGGAGTGTTGTCAGGCTATCGCGTCATCGAACTGGCCGGAATTGGCCCCGGACCAATGTGTGCAATGCTGCTCTCGGACATGGGCGCCGACGTGCTGCGCATCGATCGCGCGGCGGACGCGAATTCGGGCTTCGCGATGGAAGCGAAATACAGCCTGCTCAATCGCGGCCGGCGCTCGGTGGCATTCGATCTCAAACGGCCCGAAGCGATTGAGGCCGTGTTGCGGCTGGTCGAGAAAGCCGACGCATTGATCGAAGGTTTCCGGCCCGGCGTAACCGAGCGGCTCGGCCTGGGCCCCGACCACTGTCTCGCGCGCAATCCGCGCCTGATCTACGGACGCATGACGGGATGGGGACAGCAAGGTCCGCTGGCGCATGCGGCCGGTCACGACATCAACTACATCGCGCTGTCCGGCGCGCTGCACAGCATCGGGCGCAAGGGCGAGGCTCCAGTGCCACCGCTGAACCTGGTTGGCGATTTCGGGGGCGGCGCACTTTACCTGGCGTTGGGAGTGGTCGCGGGACTGCTCGAGGCGGGTAAATCGGGCCGGGGCCAGGTGGTGGATGCCGCGATGGTGGATGGAGCGGCGTCATTGATGACCGCGATCTACGGTCTGCACGGTTCGGGTATATGGAACAACGAACGCGGCGACAACATCCTCGACACGGGCGCTCATTACTACGATGTTTACGAAACCAGGGACGGCCAGTACGTCGCGATCGGATCGATCGAAGCAAAGTTCTACGACGAATTGCTCCGGCTGTCGGGCCTCAAGGGCGAGGATCTGCCGCATCAGCAAGATCGCAAGTCGTGGCCCGCGATGAAGGAGCGGCTGAAGGCGCTGTTCCGCACCAGGACGCGCGACGAATGGTGCAAGATCATGGAGGGCAGCGACGTTTGTTTCGCGCCGGTGCTCAGCATGGATGAAGCGCCGCGCCATCCGCACAATCGGCATCGCGGAACTTTCGTCGAGCAAGGCGGCGTGACGCAGCCGGGGCCGGCGCCCCGATTCAGCCGCACGCCGAGCGCGATTCAGCGGCCGCCGGCAAGGCCGGGCGAGCATACCGAAGAAGCGTTGCGCGACTGGGGCTTCGCCGACTCGGATTTGGAGAGGCTGCGCAAATGCGGCGCGATCGCCAAGTCAGCGTGACCGCCAAGTCAGCGTGACGCGGCGCGAACCTTAAGCGCGGCCGGTCAGACGAGCGCGTTCCAGCACGCCTTCGAAGATTCGCACCGCGACGGCGTCAATCAGCATCCCGCCCGCGCCCGACGCGCCCGCGCCTTCGCGAATGGCGGCTTGGTAGGCCTCGGACATTTTGCGCGCGGTTTCAACTTCGTGCGGCGTCGGCGCGAATACGTCGTTGGCGATTTCGATCTGACTCGGGTGTATTGCCCACTTGCCGACGGCGCCGAGCGTCGCCGCCCAGGTGGCCTCGCGCCGATAGCCTTCCGGATCCCTGAAGTTGCCGAAGGGTCCATCGATTGCGTCGATGCCGTTGGCGCGGCACGCGGTGATCATGCGGACGCGCGCGTGATGCCACATATCGCCGGGATATCGATTTGCCGGATCGGCCGCGACGCCGAAGCGCATCCCCTGGCTCGCCGAAAGATCGCCGAAGCCCAGGATCAGAGCCTCGAGCCGCGGCGACGAGGCGGCAATTTCCTCGACCCGCGCGAGCGCCGCACTTTCTTCGATCAGCGCCTCGAGGCCGATCCTGTTTTTCAAATGGAGCTTCGTCTCGAGCTGCGTCAGCAGCGTGTCGAAGAACCAGATGTCGCGCGGCGCCTTAGGCTTCGGGACGATTATGATATCGAGCTTGTCGCCCGCGCCCTCCACAACTTCGATCACATCGTCGTGCGCCCAGTGCGTGTCCGCACCGTTGACGCGCACGGCGCGAATTTTTTTGCCCCAGTCGAGATTGCGCAGCGCCTCGACGGCGTTCTTGCGCGCCGCTTCTTTCTGCGCCGGCGCGACCGCATCTTCAAGATCGAGGAAAACCATGTCGGCCGCGCTCGCCATCGCCTTCTCGAACATTTTCGGACTCGAAGCCGGCGTCGAAAGTTCGGACCGTCTCAGTCGAAGCGTCATGATTGCTCCTTGTGCGCGATTGATATTCCCGCCTCGGCGAGTATCTGCTCGGTATTCTCGCCCAGGCGCGGCGCGCGCGCGTAAATCCCCGACGGCGTACCCGTCAGCTTGATCGGACATCCCGCCAGCACCAGCGGAGGATTGTCGCCCGGCTGCTCGACCTCGACCAGCATGCCGCGCGCCCTCGGATGTGGGTCCTCGAAGATGTCCTTGGCGGTGTTGACCGGGCCAACCGGAACCTTGCCGCCGATCGCGGCTGTGATTTCGCGCGTGCTATGCGCTTTGGTCCAGTCCGAGACAAGGCCGCGCACGAAATCGGCATTTGCGACTCGCCGGTGGCCGTTGCGGGTGCGGTCGTCGGTCACAAGATCGGGCCGGCCGATCGCATCGCACAGAATCTTCCAATGATTTTCGCCGGGCGCTGCGATAGCGACGGCGCCGTCGCGCGTGGGAAAAATATCGAATGGACACAGCACCGGGGTCCCGTTGCCGGCCGGTTCCCTGATGACGCCGCCGCCCGCGTAGCTGTAAACGATCATTTCGCACAGGGCGAGAATCGCGTCGTACATCGCTACGTCGAGAAATTGTCCCTGCCCGGTCCGACGCGCTGCATGAATCGCCGACACCACTCCAAGCGCAGCCAGAGTGCCGGGATAGATATCTCCGGCCGCGGGGCCGACTCTGTAGCCGGCGCTGCCTTGCGGACCCGTGACTGCCACCAATCCGCCCATGCTTTGCGCAACGATGTCGAACGCGGGCCAATCCGCATACGGGCTCAGGCCGGTCCGCGGATCTCCGAAGCCGCGAATCGCGGCATAGACGACGGCAGGATTAATTTCGCGCAGCCGCTCGTAACCGATTCCCGCGCGATCCATCACGCCGGTCTTCGCATTCTCGACGACTGCGTCCGCGGTCTTCACGAGCCTGAGAAACGCGTCGCGGCCGGCGTCGGTCTTGATGTCGAGCACGATGCTGCGCTTGTTGCGATTGACGCTGGCGAAGTAACCGCCATAGTCACAGCCCTTTCGATCGGCAGGATGCGGTCCCAGGCTTCTGCCCATGTCGCCGCCGGGCGGCTCGACCTTGACAACGTCGGCGCCAAGGTCGGCCAGCAGCATCGTGCAGTACGGACCGGCCAGCGCCTGCGTCAGATCGAGGATGCGAACATCCGAGAGCGGTCCCGTGCGCGCGTTCAACGATTGCCCCAATGCGAGCGGCGCTTGATCAGCACCGTGCGCTCGCCTTCAAATACGATCGTCCCGTCATGCTTGGTTCCCCAATGCTTGAAGCGCACGATGCCGGCGTCGTCGCGATCGGCGTCGCGTTTTTCAAGAACTTCGCTGTAGGCGTACAGCGTGTCGCCATGAAAGACCGGCGAGGTGAACCTGATTCCCGTCAAGCCGAGCTCGGCGAGCGCATTTTCGCCCGTGTCCTGCGTCGCCAGCCCGATGCACACCGAGCCGGTCACCAGCCCGAACACGAGCCGCTGGCCGAATTGCGTCGAACGCATGCGATGCTCGTTGTAGTGGCTGTCGGCAGTGTTCAGCACCAGCTTGGTGAGCATCTGATTTTCGATCTCGCCGATGGTGGTGCCGCGTGCGTGACGCAATTTCGCGCCGACTTCGAAGTCTTCGAAGTAATTGCCGGCGCCGGTCAGCTTCGAGATCGATGCACTCATTCTTTACTTTTTCACCTTCTCACTCTCGGCAGCAGACGATCGGAGATAATCCGCAGCTGGATTTCGGAAGTACCTTCGAAAATCTTGGTCAGACGCGCGTCGCGCCAGTAGCGCTCGAGCGGAAAGTCCTTGGTGTATCCGTAGCCGCCGTGAATCTGAATCGCCTGGCTGGTGACGCGCTCGGACATTTCGGAGGCGAACAGCTTCGCCATCGAAGCCTCCTTGTCGCATCGCCGCCTGCCGTCAATTTCGGTGGCGACAAAATAGGTCAACTGCCGCGCGGCTTCGATCTCGGTCGCCATCTCGGCCAGCTTGAACCGAATCGCCTGGAATTCTGCGATCGGCTGCCCGAATTGGACCCGCCGCTGCGCGTACACCAATGAGTCTTCGAGCCCGCCCCGCGCCAGCCCGATCGCACGCGCCGCGGTATGCACCCGCGCCACCTCGAGTCCGCTCACCGCGCCGTAGAATCCCTTGCCCTCGCCGCGGTCTTCGCGCTCGCGGCCGAGCAATGCGTCTGCCGGCAGCTTGAAGTTGTCGAAGTGCAGCTCCCACGTCTTCCAGCCGAAGTAACCGATCTTGCGAATCAGCGAGCCGGTCAACCCCGGTGGAAACTTGCCGCGCTCCTTGAGGACCAGGAATTGGCTGATGCCCTCGTGGCGGCGGTGTGGATCGGACGGTTGCTTGGTGCGCGCCAGCACCGAGATGAAATCCGCGCCGTCGGCAAACGTGCACCAGGTCTTGGTGCCGTTCAGCATCCAGCCATCGCCGTCGCGCGTCGCTTTGCACGAGACGTTGGCGAGATCGGAGCCCGCGTCCGGCTCCGACAGCGCAGCCGCGCCGAGAAATTCTCCACGCGCCATCCGCGGCAGATATTCGCGCCTTTGCTCCGCCGTGAAACCGCCGCCGAGTCCGTTGCCGCGCGCGATTATGCTGGCGACGCTCATCCATGCGCGCGCGAGTTCTTCGGTGATCAGCACGTACTCGAACGCCCCCAGCCCAAGTCCGCCATACGCCTCCGGGATGACGATTCCGAAGTAGCCCATCTCGGCCAGCTTGTCCCGCAGCGCCATCGGGATGTCGCCCTGTTCGGGATCGAGCTTGTTCGCAAGCGGCAGAACTTCGTTCATCGCGAAGTCGCGCGCCGCCTGCTGAATCATCCGCCGCTCGTCGGTCATGTAACTCACGATGCAGCTCCTCTGCGTTTGGCGACCAGGTTCGTCCGCTCGTAGCTGATGACGAGTTCGTCGCGTTGATTGCGGGCTTCGGTACGCCAGGTCACGATTCCGAAGTTGCCGCGGCTTGCGGATTCGCGCGTGGAGACTACCGTGCTGCGCGCGGTCAGCGTATCGCCCGGATAGACCGGGCGGTGAAATTCCAACCCGTTGATGCCGAGAAACGGTCCGCCCGCTTCGCTCAAATCCTCGACCGAAATGCCAACCACCGTGCACGCCACCAGCATCGGATTGACCACCACGTCGGGGTGACCGTGCGCGCGGGCGTACTCGGCGTTGAAGTACAGCGGGCAATGCGCGAGCGTCGCGGTGGTGAAGAGCGAATTGTCGCCGGCGTTTATCGTGCGCCCCCAATGATGCTCGAAGACCTGGCCTTGGTGGAATTCTTCGAACGAATGGCCTTTCGGCACCAGCTTGAACTGACTGAAATCGGGATCTGCCATAGACCAAGCTCCTAGCAAAACTCCTGGGCGCGATGCGGCGCGTTGAACGTATCGCACTCTAAGGGATCAGAAGAACCCTGCCGACTGCATTCCGGCTCTCGATGTATGCGTGGGCGGCGCCGGCCTCGGATAGCGGGAACGTCCGATCGATCACGACCTTTAATTCGCCTCTGGCGGCCTCCTCGATCAGGCGCTGGATCATATTGTGCGCGCGCTCGGTGCCGATTTCGGCCCCCAGGAAAACTCCCGTCAAAGAGCGGTTGCCTGCCATCAGCGGGGAGACGTCCACCGTCATCGGTTCGCGTCCCGCCGCGCCGACCATCGAGACCCGGCCGCGATAGGCGAGCGATAGAAGGCTGCCCTGCAAGGTCGCGCCGCCGACCGGGTCAACGACCAGATCGACGCCCCGGTTGTTGGTAATTTTCATCACCGACTTCACGCGTCATCGGTCCGGTAGTTGATCCCTGATCGAGACCGAGCGGCTTCAGCCGCTCCAGCCGCTCGTCGCTCGATGCGGTGGCGAGCACTGCGCACCTGCCCGCTTGGCGAGCTGGATTGCGGCAACGCCGACGCCGCTCGCGCCAGCCTGCACCAGAACCGTCTCGCCAGCCTTGAGCCGGCCGAACTCAAACAGGCAATCGGCGGCGGTGCCGAACGTCACGGGGATGGTTGATGCAAGCTTGACGTCGAATCCTTTGGCACCGGCCATGCGCTGCGGGCCGGCACCGATCGCAGCGCGGCGTGGGAGCCGAAGCTGTTAGGGTAGCTACCTTCTGGCCGACCCGAAGGTTGGTTACCTCCGAACCAACCTCGACAATCTCGCCACCGGCCTGGTAGCCAACCACATGCGGCTTGGTGAGCAGTGGTCCATGCCAACGATTGAGCGTATCGCCGCCCTCGATGCTCACCGCCTCGACGCGGATCACGACCCCTTTCGGATGACATACGGGATCGGGAACGTCCTCGTACTTGAGAACCTCCGGACCACCGTTTTGATAATAGACAGCAGCCTTCATCGCGCTTCTCCTCCA
>CAWCTG010000024.1:0-14693 GCA_963798375.1 Binataceae bacterium (SeqCode) | reverse complement strand
GGTAGGCCTCGGACATTTTGCGCGCGGTTTCAACTTTGTGCGGCGTCGGCGCGAATACGTCGTTGGCGATTTCGATCTGACTCGGGTGTATTGCCCACTTGCCGACGGCGCCGAGCGTCGCCGCCCAGGTGGCCTCGCGCCGATAGCCTTCCGGATCCCTGAAGTTGCCGAAGGGTCCATCGATTGCGTCGATGCCGTTGGCGCGGCACGCGGTGATCATGCGGACGCGCGCGTGATGCCACATATCGCCGGGATATCGATTTGCCGGATCGGCCGCAACGCCGAAGCGCATCCCCTGGCTCGCCGAAAGATCGCCGAAGCCCAGGATCAGGGCCTCGAGCGGCGACGACGCGGCAATTTCCTCGACCCGCGCCAGCGCCGCACTTTCTTCGATCAGCGCCTCGAGGCCGATCCTGTTTTTCAAATGGAGCTTCGTCTCGAGCTGCGTCAGCAGCGTGTCGAAGAACCAGATGTCGCGCGGCGCCTTCGGCTTCGGGACGATTATGATATCGAGCTTGTCGCCCGCGCCCTCCACAACTTCGATCACATCGTCGTGCGCCCAGTGCGTGTCCGCACCGTTGACGCGCACGGCGCGAATTTTTTTGCCCCAATCGAATTGCGCAGCGCCTCGACGGCGTTCTTGCGCGCGGCTTCTTTCTGCGCCGGCGCGACCGCATCTTCAAGATCGAGGAAAACCATGTCGGCCGCGCTCGCCATCGCCTTCTCGAACATTTTCGGACTCGAAGCCGGCGTCGAAAGTTCGGACCGTCTTAGTCGCAGCGTCATGATTGCTCCTTGTGCGCGATTGATATTCCCGCCTCGGCGAGTATCTGCTCGGTATTCTCGCCCAGGCGCGGCGCGCGCGCGTAAATCCCCGACGGCGTACCCGTCAGCTTGATCGGACATCCCGCCAGCACCAGCGGAGGATTGTCGCCCGGCTGCTCGACCTCGACCAGCATGCAGCGCGCCCTCGGATGTGGGTCCTCGAAGATGTCCTTGGCGGTGTTGACCGGGCCAACCGGAACCTTGCCGCCGATCGCGGCTGTGATTTCGCGCGTGCTATGCGCTTTGGTCCAGTCCGAGACAAGGCCGCGCACGAAATCGGCATTTGCGACTCGCCGGTGGCCGTTGCGGGTGCGGTCGTCGGTCACAAGATCGGGCCGGCCGATCGCATCGCACAGAATCTTCCAATGATTTTCGCCGGGCGCTGCGATAGCGACGGCGCCGTCGCGCGTGGGAAAAATATCGAACGGACACAGCACCGGGGTCCCGTTGCCGGCCGGTTCCCTGATGACGCCGCCGCCCGCGTAGCTGTAAACGATCATTTCGCACAGGGCGAGAATCGCGTCGTACATCGCTACGTCGAGAAATTGTCCCTGCCCGGTCCGACGCGCTGCATGAATCGCCGACACCACTCCAAGCGCAGCCAGAGTGCCGGGATAGATATCTCCGACCGCGGGGCCGACTCTGAAGCCGGCGCTGCCTTGCGGACCCGTGACTGCCACCAATCCGCCCATGCTTTGCGCAACGATGTCGAACGCGGGCCAATCCGCATACGGGCTCAGGCCGGTCCGCGGATCTCCGAAGCCGCGAATCGCGGCATAGACGACGGCAGGATTAATTTCGCGCAGCCGCTCGTAACCGATTCCCGCGCGATCCATCACACCGGTCTTCGCATTCTCGACGACTGCGTCCGCGGTCTTCACGAGCCTGAGAAACGCGTCGCGGCCGGCGTCGGTCTTGATGTCGAGCACGATGCTGCGCTTGTTGCGATTGACGCTGGCGAAGTAACCGCCGTAGTCGCAGCCCTTTCGATCTGCCGGATGCGGTCCCAGGCTTCTGCCCATGTCGCCGCCGGGCGGCTCGACCTTGACAACGTCGGCGCCAAGGTCGGCCAGCAGCATCGTGCAGTACGGACCGGCCAGCGCCTGCGTCAGATCGAGGATGCGAACATCCGAGAGCGGTCCCGTGCGCGCGTTCAACGATTGCCCCAATGCGAGCGGCGCTTGATCAGCACCGTGCGCTCGCCTTCAAAGACGATCGTCCCGTCATGCTTGGTTCCCCAATGCTTGAAGCGCACGATGCCGGCGTCGTCGCGATCGGCGTCGCGTTTTTCAAGAACTTCGCTGTAGGCGTACAGCGTGTCGCCATGAAAGACCGGCGAGGTGAACCTGATTCCCGTCAAGCCGAGCTCGGCGAGCGCATTTTCGCCCGTGTCCTGCGTCGCCAGCCCGATGCACACCGAGCCGGTCACCAGCCCGAACACGAGCCGCTGGCCGAATTGCGTCGAACGCATGCGATGCTCGTTGTAGTGGCTGTCGGCAGTGTTCAGCACCAGCTTGGTGAGCATCTGATTTTCGATCTCGCCGATGGTGGTGCCGCGTGCGTGACGCAATTTCGCGCCGACTTCGAAGTCTTCGAAGTAATTGCCGGCGCCGGTCAGCTTCGAGATCGATGCACTCATTCTTTACTTTTTCACCTTCTCACTCTCGGCAGCAGACGATCGGAGATAATCCGCAGCTGGATTTCGGAAGTACCCTCGAAAATCTTGGTCAGACGCGCGTCGCGCCAGTAGCGCTCGAGCGGAAAGTCCTTGGTGTATCCGTAGCCGCCGTGAATCTGAATCGCCTGGCTGGTGACGCGCTCGGACATTTCGGAGGCGAACAGCTTCGCCATCGAAGCCTCCTTGTCGCATCGCCGCCTGCCGTCAATTTCGGTGGCGACAAAATAGGTCAACTGCCGCGCGGCTTCGATCTCGGTCGCCATCTCGGCCAGCTTGAACCGAATCGCCTGGAATTCTGCGATCGGCTGCCCGAATTGGACCCGCCGCTGCGCGTACACCAATGAGTCTTCGAGCCCGCCCCGCGCCAGCCCGATCGCACGCGCCGCGGTATGCACCCGCGCCACCTCGAGTCCGCTCACCGCGCCGTAGAATCCCTTGCCCTCGCCGCGGTCTTCGCGCTCGCGGCCGAGCAATGCGTCTGCCGGCAGCTTGAAGTTGTCGAAGTGCAGCTCCCACGTCTTCCAGCCGAAGTAACCGATCTTGCGAATCGGCGAGCCGGTCAACCCCGGTGGAAACTTGCCGCGCTCCTTGAGGACCAGGAATTGGCTGATGCCCTCGTGGCGGCGGTGTGGATCGGACGGTTGCTTGGTGCGCGCCAGCACCGAGATGAAATCCGCGCCGTCGGCAAACGTGCACCAGGTCTTGGTGCCGTTCAGCATCCAGCCATCGCCGTCGCGCGTCGCTTTGCACGAGACGTTGGCGAGATCGGAGCCCGCGTCCGGCTCCGACAGCGCAGCCGCGCCGAGAAATTCTCCACGCGCCATCCGCGGCAGATATTCGCGCCTTTGCTCCGCCGTGAAACCGCCGCCGAGTCCGTTGCCGCGCGCGATTATGCTGGCGACGCTCATCCATGCGCGCGCGAGTTCTTCGGTGATCAGCACGTACTCGAACGCCCCCAGCCCAAGTCCGCCATACGCCTCCGGGATGACGATTCCGAAGTAGCCCATCTCGGCCAGCTTGTCCCGCAGCGCCATCGGGATGTCGCCCTGTTCGGGATCGAGCTTGTTCGCAAGCGGCAGAACTTCGTTCATCGCGAAGTCGCGCGCCGCCTGCTGAATCATCCGCCGCTCGTCGGTCATGTAACTCACGATGCAGCTCCTCTGCGTTTGGCGACCAGGTTCGTCCGCTCGTAGCTGATGACGAGTTCGTCGCGTTGATTGCGGGCTTCGGTACGCCAGGTCACGATTCCGAAGTTGCCGCGGCTTGCGGATTCGCGCGTGGAGACTACCGTGCTGCGCGCGGTCAGCGTATCGCCCGGATAGACCGGGCGGTGAAATTCCAACCCGTTGATGCCGAGAAACGGTCCGCCCGCTTCGCTCAAATCCTCGACCGAAATGCCAACCACCGTGCACGCCACCAGCATCGGATTGACCACCACGTCGGGGTGACCGTGCGCGCGGGCGTACTCGGCGTTGAAGTACAGCGGGCAATGCGCGAGCGTCGCGGTGGTGAAGAGCGAATTGTCGCCGGCGTTTATCGTGCGCCCCCAATGATGCTCGAAGACCTGGCCTTGGTGGAATTCTTCGAACGAATGGCCTTTCGGCACCAGCTTGAACTGACTGAAATCGGGATCTGCCATAGACCAAGCTCCTAGCAAAACTCCTGGGCGCGATGCGGCGCGTTGAACGTATCGCACTCTAAGGGATCAGAAGAACCCTGCCGACTGCATTCCGGCTCTCGATGTATGCGTGGGCGGCGCCGGCCTCCGATAGCGGGAACGTCCGATCGATCACGACCTTTAATTCGCCTCTGGCGGCCTCCTCGATCAGGCGCTGGATCATATTGTGCGCGCGCTCGGTGCCGATTTCGGCCCCCAGGAAAACTCCCGTCAAAGAACGGTTGCCTGCCATCAGCGGGGAGACGTCCACCGTCATCGGTTCGCGTCCCGCCGCGCCGACCATCGAGACCCGGCCGCGATAGGCAAGCGATAGAAGGCTGCCCTGCAAGGTCGCGCCGCCGACCGGGTCAACGACCAGATCGACGCCCCGGTTGTTGGTAATTTTCATCACCGACTTCACGACGTCATCGGTCCGGTAGTTGATCCCATGATCGAGACCGAGCGGCTTCAGCCGCTCCAGCCGCTCGTCGCTCGATGCGGTGGCGAGCACTGTCGCACCTGCCCGCTTGGCGAGCTGAATTGCGGCAACGCCGACCCCGCTCGCGCCCGCCTGCACCAGAACCGTCTCTCCCGCCTTGAGCCTGCCGTACTCAAACAGGCAATCGTCGGCGGTGCCGAACGTCACGGGGATGGCCGCCGCAAGCTTGACGTCGAATCCTTTTGGGACCGGCCATGCGTTGCGGGCCGGCACCGATCGCAGCGCGGCGTGGGAGCCGAAGTTGTAAGAGGTAGCTACCTTCTGGCCGACCCGAAGGTTGGTTACCTCCGAACCAACCTCGACAATCTCGCCACCGGCCTGGTAGCCAACCACATGCGGCTTGGTGAGCAGTGGTCCATGCCAACGATTGAGCGTATCGCCGCCCTCGATGCTCACCGCCTCGACGCGGATCACAACGCCTTTCGGATGACATACGGGATCGGGAACGTCCTCGTACTTGAGAACCTCCGGACCACCGTTTTGATAATAGACAGCAGCCTTCATCGCGCATCTCCTCCAATCACTTTGCCGTCAGCGGCGCCAAGTCAATCGACGATAGCCGAATAGATGATGTTCCTGAGTTGCCCGCGGAAGTTGAAGATGCATCATCCTAAAAGTAAATCGGATCCACGTACAGGCCGCGAGCAGCGGCGCCCGCCGGCTCCGGGATGCCGAATGAAATCACCACAAACCGTTCCAACTCGCTTGCCAGCGCGCGCACGCGCTCGTATCCTGCCGACGCCTCCGACGTGAACACGGAGAGTCGGTCGAGACCGCGATCGGAGAGCCATCCGCATTGCGCGCGTAGAAGCGCTTCGAACTCGTCCTCCGCGCCCGGGATAAATCCCCAATCCAGCGCAATCCCGCGCCGCGACTCGATGCGCTCGCCCTTCGATTCGATGATAAACCGTACCGTGTCGCCGGCGGGCCATACTCCCACCACCGCGCGATCTGTCATCCGCACCCGTTCCCAGCAATAGTCTCGCGGCGAACGCTCCACCCGAGCGCGGAACGACTCCACGGTGTACGGCACGTACATCTCGTCGGATTGATGGGTCGCGTTGAGAATTTCGACGATCCGCGACGCATCGCGCGCCGTAGCCGGTCGTCCGGCCTCAGCGCCGGCGATCGATGCACACGGAAGTTGTGCGCGAATCTGATGAGTGCTCCATCGAGGCGCCCCCGCGAAGCCTCGCAGCATCGCCGCATTGTTGACCGACGGATACGCGGTGCTTCCGTCCGACGATCCCTCCGGGTACTTCTCGTCGAAAACGCGATTTATCGCGCCCCACAAGCCTTTCTTCTGATGCTCCGGAAGAATGCGAAGGTGAGCGAACGCGTGGATTCGATAATCGCGCCCTCCGACCCGCACCGTATGCACGGCCGCTACGTTGACGCCGGCCGGCTTTCCATCCACGAAACCCAGCGCGACCAGGAAATCATCCATCAGCCGCGTGAACGCAAAGTAGTCGTCGCCGCGCTCGATCGTCATCGTGACGCCGTCGCCCAGCACGATCGGGCATCGCCGCTCAATGTCGGCGAGCACTGCCGCGTCAGCCGCAGTCGCTTCGCGCGACACCACCTCGAACTCGAGGATACGCTCGCGAGCGAGCACGGTTATTCGATGCGGCTCCCGGTCCTCGACCGCGATTGACAGCCGCCATTTCTTATCACCGCTGGTTTGGATGACCGTCAACTGGTAGTCGGACACTTGCTCGACCGACGCCACCCTGAAATCGCCGTAGCTATTGCTGCAGCGCTTCCATCCTCCTGTGAGCACTTCATGCCGATAAGGAAACGGCGCGCGCACGGACATGTTTAAGGCGCATCGAGCGTCAAGTTCAGCCTCGGAGGCGCCTTCGCCGGCCGAGACAATGCGCTCCAGATACCATCCAAGCTGGCGTCCCGCGGGATTGTCGGGAATTTCGGGAAATGTCTTCACTCGCCTCGCTGATGTTCTAGTACGAATTCACACGATTGTCGCGCATCGATAGGGGTGCCGCGAGCGGCGTTTCTCCGCTAGACTTGAACCCCGGATGACAACCCCGATTCGAGTCCATCTTATCACCGGAGGATTTCCTCCCGGTTCCTTCGCCGGCCATGACATGGATTTCGTGCGCCTGCGCATCCTGGGCCTTCTGCAACAGAACTCGCAGGTGCTTACGACCAGCGGCAATGATTTCGCCGACGTCGCGAAATGGTTGCCCGGCAGCCGATTGCTGATCACCTACGTCGCCGGACCGTATCCCAATGACGAACAGAATCAATTCATTCGCAACTGGCTCGAAGCGGGCGGACGATGGCTCGCGCTTCACGGCACCAGCGGCGGAAAGGCTGCGCCGGTGGACGGGAAGCGTTACGTCCGAAAAATGGTGAAGGGCGGTTATCACGACACGCTGGGCTGCTTTTTTCTCAATCATCCCCCGGTGCGCAAGTTTCGCGTTGACGTAGCCGATCGCGAGCATGCCCTCACTCGGGGCCTGCCGGCGTCCTTCGAGGTCATGGACGAACTCTATCTCATTGAGCTTCAGGACCCCGCCAACAGCCACCTGCTGCTCACGACCGTGCTCGAAAGAGACCCATCGCCGCCCGGATTCGGTTTCGCCTACGACCACGATACTTCGCTGATGCCCGACGGCAAAACCCGCGTGCTCGGATACACGCGCGAGACCGGGATGGGGGCGCGTGACCTACATCGCGCTTGGCCACTGCCACTCGCCGATAAGCAACGTTCAGCCGTTTGTCGATTCGAGCGTCGAGCCGTCAGGAACTACTCCGATGGTTTTCCGCGGCTCGTGGGAGACGCCGGAATACCAGACGCTGATTCGTAACGCTCTGCAATGGGGCATCGGCGCCAATTCCTAGCGCGCGCATTCGCGGTGGGTTTTCGCATACAAGGCCTTCGGACTCGCTGGGGCGAGACATTTGTATCGTTTGCTCAGGTTTCCTCCTTCACACCATCGGCTCGTAACACAGGAAGACCTTCCCATTGGCGAAGGTCCGTGTCTTTGTCAGCTTCAGGGTCAGCATCTCCTTGATGCCGTCGAACATCGTACGCCCCTTTCCCAGAACGACGGGATTCACCACGACCTGGTATTCATCGATCAGACCCTCGGGCGCCAATTGCGAAACAATGCTGCCACTTCCCAAAATCGCCATGCCCTTTCCGGGTTGTTTCTTCATCTTTCGTATTTCCGACGCGATGTCGCCCTTCACCAGCTTCGTATTGCTCCACGACACCTTGTCCAGTGTTCTCGAAAACACGACCTTCGGTATACTATTCATCATGTCGGCCACGATGGGATCATTCTGGATCGCATTTGGTGTCGGCCAATAGCTTGCCATGAGCTCATAGGTGATCCTGCCGAACAATAACTGGCCTCCGCCACTTGCATTTTCCGCGACAAAGGCGTTGAACTCCGCATCGTCGTTACCGCTGTGAGCCCAACTGAAGTCGCCGTTCACGCCAAAAGTAACCATCCAGCGTCACGTTATTGAAAACGACTAATTCCCGCATGTCTCTTTTCCTTTTTTAGTGTGATCCCCTCCCTCGCCTGCGCGCCTTCGGGCTTGACTATCACTGCCGTGCCGTCGGGCAGCAGCCTCTTTCCCCTAACCCGTCCTAACAGGGACGAAGTCCCATTGCATCTTCTGCCTCATCTTTTCTCTTCTCTTCTTCACTGGGTGCAGGGGTCACCCCTGCCCAAGGATGCGCGAAACCCACGGTGGGTTTCGCATACAATAAAGTGATTTCCCCTTCCCCACTGCACGCGCGCCGCGCGCGTGCGCGCACCCCTGCTACCTCATCCCCATCCTGAGCCGGTAGCTCCAGAACCACGGCACGATAGCGTCGCCGAGCGCATGGTGCGCCGCCTCGCGCAGCGCCGTGATTCCGATCTCATCCTCGCCGACGCCGTGCTTGAGCAGCGTGGCGATCTCGCCCTGGCTGAGCGCGAGCCCGACCAGCCGCTCTGCGCCTCCACTCTCGACGTGATGAAGCCCGACCTCCTTCACGTAACGGAACCGCCCGCTCTGCCTGATCCTCTCCAGATGCCCGCCCTTGTTCCACTGATGGACCTCCGGCGCGAGGCGCAGTTGGCGCTCGAGCGCCTCCGCTTTCGCCCGGCATGCGTTGTAGGCCTGTTCGGCTTCGGCGTTGAGCGTCGGCGGCCAGTCGCAGTCGTAAGCGGCAAACACCCCCCCATCGCGCAAAACCCGCGCAACCTCGGCGAAGGTGCCGTTCGGCTCCATCCAGTGCAGCGACTGCGAGCAGGTCACGATGTCGGCGTAACAGTCGGGAAGGCCGGTCGCGGTCGAGAGCCCCTCGACGAACCTGACCGAGCCCGCACTGGAGTCGGCTGCGCGGCGCTCATCAGCCTGCGCGCGCATGTCGGCGTTCGGCTCGACGCCGACGACCTCGGATGCGGATCGCGTCCAGATGAGGGTCGAGAGGCCGCTGCCGCTGCCGAGATCGACCACCACGGGCCGCGGCTTCGCGGCTAGCTGCGTCAGGAGATCGACGATAACTTCCGGCGGCCTCGGCCGGTACTTGTCGTAGAGTTCGGCGAAACCCGAGAAGCGATCGGCATTGGCGGCAACATGGGCGCGATCGATGCTCATGACGTGAACCCGCGCATGCGCCAAGTCTAGTTGCGCCGCGTTATCGAGGCGAGCGAGCCGCCATGCTGTCGGGCAGCCTGTTTCCCCCTAACCCGTCCTAACATCGTGCGTCCTACTCTCACCCTTCCCCACTTACCCTGTTTTAACAGGCCGTCAGGCCGCATCTTCTCTTTTCCCTCTTCACTGGGTGCAGGGGTCACCCCTGCCGAAGGAAGTGTGAAACCCACCGTGGGTTTCACATTAAATTAAGTGATTTCCCCTTCCCCCCTGCTCTTAACACTGGGTGCAGGGGTCACCCCTGCCCTGCCGCATCGCCGCCGCGCTCATCCCATGAGTTGACCCAATGATGCGGATGGCGGCGCGGGTCACGGGCACCAGGCTCGGGCGGTGAATCTTGTCGAGCGTGTCGATGGCGTCGAAGAGGTAGAAGGGCGCCGTCAGGAAGTTGACCAGCGGCACGCCGGCAAGATGAAAGGGGCCGCCGTCGGTGGTTGGTGATGGGCCGAAGACATCGGGCGGCAGGATCATCGACCGCTCGAGCTGCTCGGCGACAATCGCTTCGCGCACGCTGGCCTCGACCGATGCGAGCCTGCTCGTGAACCACCAGCGCGGCTCCGGATGTCCCGACGCTGCCAGGCCGCCGTCACGCTCGACCATCTCGATGGCGGCGTGCTCGAGATGGACTTCCAGCACCACGCGAGCCAGTTCCGTCCTGTGCCGATCGATGAACGCGTGTACACCGGCGCCGCCGGCCATGTGCCCCGCGTTGAGGAGAAAGACCAGGCGATGCGGGCGATCCACTGGCGCGACGCGCGACCAGTAGCTGGCCTGTGCCAGGACCATCGACACGCCTGACGCGTCCTCGACGGCGGACGCCCACGGGCCGTCGTGATGGGAGCCGACGATGACGCTGTCGTCGTCGGCGCCCGGCAGTTCGCCAACAACGTTATAGCTGGTGATGTCGTGGCGGATCGCGCGGCTGACCAGCGTAACCTGCACGCGACCCGCGCCGCACAGGCGCCGCAGCTGCGCGCCGTCGCTGCCGTTGATCCAGACTCCGGGGATCGCGCGGGCCACGCCATCGTAGGGGACGTAGTACCGGTTCGAGTCGCCGGGGTAATCGCTCAGCACCCCTACGAATCCCGCCGCCCCTGCCGCGATCGATGCGTCCATAACTGCCATCAACTGATGGCTGAACGGGAGCACCTGGTTTGCCCCGGCAAGAGTGCCGGCCGGATCGTAGCGGCGCCAACCGGTATCGGTTTCTCTTGTCACGGCGCCCGCGAGCATCACGGGAAGATCCGCCGGGGCACGCATCAGCGGCACATCGACCAGCGCGAGTGCGCCACGGACGGTGCCGGGCGTTTCGTCACGCCACTGGACGATCGATGCATCGAGACCGTTATCGTCGGTCGCCGCCGAATGCGGTAGCGAGAAACAGGCGATGCGCGACTCGCGGCCATCCGCACGCACGATCATCGCTGATTCGAGCGGCTCCCAGTAAGGCAGCCGCACGGGCTCGAGCCGGACGTTGTCCAGTCCGAGTTCGCGGAACCGTTCGAGGCAGAAATTCTCGGTCCATCGATCGGCCGCATACCCGGGCCGCCGCACGCCGCGGGCAAAGACGGTCTCGATCCAGTCGAAGATGGTGCGCTCGTCCGGGACGAACGCCGCTTGCAGAGTGCTCATCTCACTGCCTCGCGCCAACGTGCGCAGCATCGGACGCCGCCGAACTGCTTGTCAACCCCGCCGCGTCCGCCGCGCATCATGCGCGCAGCATAGATCAAACGGGAGAACTTAATTGTATGCGAAACCCACCGTGGGTTTCGCACATCCTTGGGCAGGGGTGACCCCTGCACCCGATGCTAAGATAAGGATGCGGCCTGACGGCCTGTTAGAACTTTTTTGTGTCATCCTGAGCGCAGCGAAGGACCCCGGATCTTACCTCGCCCCAGCTAGGATGTTGCGTTCCGCCGACTTCTTACCCGCCTCGCCTGCTTAGTTTCCGGGAGAGGCCGCGCCTTCAGCGCGGGTGAGGGTTTAGATTTCATGGGACGTGCCACGGGCACACGGCCCGCCGGCCGCGTGGCGGCCGTAATTGAGGGTGCAAGGGCCGGTGCCTTGCGCTCTTTTTTCGTGTCATCCCGAGCGAAGCCGAAGGACCCCGGATCTTAGGTTCTTCTCCTGAATTGCCTCGCCCTTTATCGGGAGAGGCCGACGCGAGTCGTCGAGCGTCGGGTGAGGGACATCTGCGCGGCGCCATTCTCTGATGCGCCGCGCGGGCGCGACGTGGCGAGGGTTCATCGCCTAAGCCCGCATTTTTTACGTGGATCGTTGGCTCCCATGCGCGACCGTAGATCTGGTAAGATTCAGTTAGAGCGCTTCGTTACTTTAGGGCGTTTCTAGCACTATTTTCGAGCGCCGCGAAGCGCGCCCCCGAATATATGGACGGCCTGAAGAACGCTCTTCAAGTAATCAACGGAATGGTCGCGGACGGGATCATTCAAAAATATGCTGTCGTGGGAGCGGTCGCGGCGCTTAACTATATCGAGCCGACCGTTACCCAAGACTTGGATATACTGGTCTCTTTTGACGATCTTCAAAGTGGACCTAGTGGGCTCGTCACACTAGAGCCGCTGATTTCCTATCTGCGCAATCGCGGATATACAGAGTTCGAAAACGAAGGCATCGTCATCGAAGGTTGGCCGGTGCAATTTCTCCCGGTCGCGAACGACCTTGACGCGGAAGGATTGAAACAAGCCGTTGAAGTCGAAGTTGAGCTCGGTAGCGGATCTGCGCCGATCAAGATTGCCGTGCTTACGGCCGAACACCTCGTGGCAACCGCGTTAAAGGTCGGGCGCCCAAAAGATCGCGAACGAATTCTTCGCTTTATCGATGAAAAAGCGGTAGATTTGAAATTGTTGCGAGACGTGCTGAGTCGGCACAATTTGCTAGAAGCGTGGTCAAAGCTTTGCGCTCAGATGGGGTTGCCGGACTTCGATGAATCGACATTCGAACGATCATAAGTATCCCGATATATCTGACATTCTTGCTCGGAAGGCCGAAGGCCGGAAAACCCTCGCCGCGCTGTCATTCGGCCAGAAGCTTGAAATACTTGAGGACATGAGAGCACGGGTTGAGCCGATTCGTAAGGCGCGCGGTGCGAGACGCCCCCGCGTATCTTCTGCACCGACCTAGGCTAGGTCCTTTGAGCTAGACGACGCACTCGCTGTCTGCGATTCCCGTTGTTCACTCATCTGCCGCATATCGCATCCAAAGGCGCCGCACGCCGCGGGCAAAGACGGTCTCGATCCAGTCGAAGATAGTGCGCTCGTCCGGGACGAACGCCGCTTGCAGCGTGCTCATCTCACCGCCTCGCGGAGATGTGCGAAGCATCGGACGCCGCCGAACTGCCTGTCAACCCCGCCGCCTCCGCCGCGCATCGTGCGTGTAGCATAGATCAAACGGGAGATCTTGATTGTATGCGAAACCCGCCGTGGGTTTCGCGCATCCCTGGGCAGGGGTGACCCCTGCACCCAGTGAAAAGAAAAGATGCGGGCTCCGCCCTATTAGAACTTCTTTTTTGTGTCATCCCGAGCGAAGCCGAGGGACCCCGGAATCTTAGGTTCTTCTCCTGAATTACCTCGCCCTTTATCGGGAGAGGCCGACGCGAGTCGTCGAGCGTTGGGTGAGGGACATCTGCGCGGCGCCATTCTCTGATGCGCCGCGCGGGCGCGACGTTCGAGGTGCATCTGACGCCGGGCGGTCCCCAGATTTGAAACCAGCAAAGCCCTAATCTCAGGTCATCTCAGATCCGACATCGTTCGGCGCAGGCTCGTGTGCATATGGTGGAAGAGCCATTCCCGCGTCACTTCGAAAACCTCGAAGATAAATTCGCACGTCGATTTACGCGTCCCGCTCGGGCCGCCTTCCTTGGCCCAGACGGCGGGATGGATCGTGTTTCTGGTGTCCCTTGCCGCATGCAGCAATTCTTGCAGCGTGATCTTGCGTCCGTTCAGCGGGATTTCCTTCGCGGGAATCCACTTCAGCTCACCGGCGATGCTGATTAGCTGATACAAATTGAACTCGAAAAATCTGTTTCGCCTGGATCTGAACCTCTTTTGCTTATAGGTCGGCGTGCGCCTGACAGCGCGGTCCTCGACGTAACACATCGACAGCAGAAGCGCTTCGAGCGCCGCCCCAGTGAGAATGCAGGCGGCGAAATAGGCCCGGTTATTCGCGCAGCGCTGGGCCTCGCGGTGATAGAAGAGAGAAATTTTTCCAAGCCGGTCCGACACACCGACCGACGGCGCCGCAAGAAGAAGTGCGTTCTTCATTTGCGTTGGCGCTTGGCAATCAAGGATTGTACTGCTTGAATCTCCTCGACATATTTCAACTGTTGCTCTCGGTGCTCCTTGAGCGCTACTAGCAAGTACGAAAGTAAATAGTCAATTGCATCTACGATTTCGATGCATTCGTCATCTTCACGCGCGTGAAGGCCATCGCTCAGAAGTTTGAACAGGGATTTCAGAGGATTCGTGCCGCCAACTAGCAGCCGCTTCGGGAGAGCATCCGCGGCAAGGTTCACCTTGTCTTCAAATCGTGGAGCTTTCCGAGCGCGGGCGATCGCCTCCAAATTCTCCTTAATATCCTCATCGCTCAGGCCACTCTCTTTGACCGCCTGTTCAACGAGAGTTACAAGTTGGTCGGTGGTTTCCTCAACGATGCGCCGAAAGTATGCCACGGCCCCGAGGCCATACCCGTGATGGCGTAGCGTCTTGCCCCTGCGATACAGCGCGAGCTTTTCGCCCAGAGCCTTCTTGAGGGCTGGTGATGCATCTATTTCAAGTTGAGGCCAGACGCCAACCTTCACGAATACCGTCGAGTCTGTCTCTTCAGTAAACCAAAAGTAAATCGTCAGTTGATTTTGGTCACAATTCTTACATTTGTAGGCGGCCGAGCCGAGTTGTTTGAGCGCGTGAAATGCATCGCCGTGTCCTTCCCAATTTGTCGGCTGTGAATCACAAACTTCGCATACTCTCACGACCGTTCGCGGCAAGATGTCGTATGCTACTACTCTTTCCCTGCCGTCTCCGAGCACGCGGGGAAGCCATTTCTTAGGAATCGTGACCTGTCGATAGAGCGGGGCGTCTGTAACGAACGACTGAAGAAGCTCGGTTACTTTTCTTCCTGCGTCCGCTTTTGAGCTTTCGGCCATGACTAGGGGTTCTGTCCGCCCTATCCTTGGGAATCCTCCGCTCTATTGATCTGAGCCAACGGGGACACCAGACAAGTCAGAAAGGTTACGCCGATGCGCGACGCGGACCAAGGGGACCGCGCTGCGTCGGACTGTAGATGCGGGATTTCGCGGGCGCGCGCTGTTGTACAAGTCAAGCGATCTTCGTCCGGAGCGA
>CAWCTG010000023.1:0-28428 GCA_963798375.1 Binataceae bacterium (SeqCode) | reverse complement strand
TGATCATGATTTAACCGGGATTTCCATATATGGACCCAGCCCCTGAGCAAAGGGGTCTTGAGCATGATGACATGATACCGGTTGCATCCGTATATCCGGCCTCTGTAAATGGGGCGTTGTGTCTGCCCCGGGCCCTGATGGATTTCCGCGCGTCTTCATCGCCTTACCGTTTTGCCGGCCTCTAAAGAGGGCCTTGGAAATTCACAGGTTCGGAAGACGCCGGTCCTGACCGGTTCACCATCAACATTGCAAGACCACCTTCGCAACCTTCGGCAGGTACTCCAGTTCTTGATTTTCTCCCGTTAGGCCGCGGCCGCTTCGGCCCGCACCCGATAGGAGTCGCCGCGCGCCAGCAGTGCCCACATCACTCGTGCGTTCTTGTTGGCCAGGGCCACCGCCGCCACGTTGGGCCCGCCCCTCAGCTTAAGCCGACTAAGCCAGATACTACGCGCGTCGCGTTTGCGCTCGGCCACGCGTGCGGCAGCGCGTGCTCCGTGGATGAGCAGCGTGCGCAGATAACGGTCGCCGCGCTTGCTGATGCCGAGCAGCACGGTGCGCTGGCCACTGGAGTGTTGGCGCGGGACTAGGCCGAGCCAGGCGCTCAGCTCACGGCCATTTTTGAACTGCCGCGCATTACCTATCGCCGCGACCACAGCCGTCGCCACCAGTGGACCGACGCCTTCGACTTTGACCAGCCGCCGGCACCGTTCATCCTGCTGGCAGAGCCGCTCGATGCGCCGGTCGTATGGCCGCAGACAGTCGTCGAGCATCCGCAGCCGCTCGGCCATCTCGCCGAGTAACTCGCGCATAACTCCACTCAAGCCGGTGCTCGCGTCCTCCAGGATCAGCGGCAAGGCGCGGCGCAGCCGCGCGATCGCTTGCGCCACCACGATCCCGCGCTCCCGCAGCAGCCCTCTAATCTGATTAGCCAGCGCGGTGCGATTTTTGATCAACTGCTCCCGCACCCGATGCAGCGCCTGCAGATCCTGCTGCTCTTCGCACTTAATCGGCACGAACCGCATCGACGGCCTGGTCACCGCCTCGCAGATGGCAGCGGCGTCGTTGGGGTCATTTTTATTGCCTTTGCGGTACGGCACCACGAACTGCGGGCTCATCAGCTTAACCGTGTGCCCCAGCTTCTCGATCTCGCGCGCCCAGTAGTGCGCCGAACCGCACGCTTCCATCCCCACCAGGCATGGCTCAAGCTTCACCAGAAAACCGACCAGATGCTTGCGCGTGATCCGCTTGTGCACCACCACCCGCCCGCGGCCATCAACTCCATGCAGCCCAAACGTCTCCTTTGCCAAGTCGATACCGATTGTCTTAACCTTCATCTTGGACCCTCCCCGTTATTCTGTTGCGGATGGTCGAGTTTACCATCCTGGCCCTTCACTGAGGCCGTTTTAGAAAACGGGGCTGGGTCCATCCCATCCTTTTGAACCCTGAGTCAGACTCGCACCGGCATCAGGCAATTTTCAAAGCGAAGTTCGAGCTCGGGGTTGAGTCCAAAGTAAGCGCTGGCGGAGAGAAAGACCGGCGAGCGCCGCGAATTACCGCGGACCGCGCCGGGTCTGTATGAGTCCGGGAATCGCCATATAGAACAGACGCCCTGCCCGGCCACGATGGCCGGGCAGGGCGCTAGTTCTGTGCGATGGCCGCGCGGTCTCAGCCGGCTACTCTCCGATCCCCGTCAGCTTGACGGTATGAATGCCCGGCTCGTTCGTCCCGCCGGCGGCGATCTACTTGACCTTGCTCTTCAAGGCGGTCGAGACGCTCCCGCTGTTGGCGCCATAGGTGAACTCGAACGAAAGCGTCGAGGTTTGCGTGCCGCTGGCCGACCCCGGCGGCGAGAACTCTACCGCGACCGCGCACTTGCTCTTCGGCGCCAGCACTTGGCCTGAGCATCCGTCGCTGGCAATCGTGAACGAACCAGGATCAGGCGCCCCCAGCGCCGCCGTTTCCAGCGTCACCGGGACCGTACTCGAATTCGACAGCTCGATGTTCTTGGCCTTGCCCGTCACGCCCGCATCGACGGCAGTAAACGACTCCGACTTCGGCGCCTTGAGCGTCGCGGCGATTCCATTGCCGCTGAGGCTCATCGCGGGACTGGCGCCGTTGTAGCCAACCTCGATGGTTTGATCGCTCACGGCGCCGGGAGTGGCCGGCGCAAACTCGACGTCGAACGAGCACTTCTTCTTCGGCTCGATAGTTTGACCCGAGCAGGTGTTCTCGCCGCCGGCGACAACGAATGGCGGCGTCGCGGTCACCGATTCGATCACCGCCGCGATCGCGCCCTTGTTGGTGAGCGACACTTTCTTGGACTTGCTGGTTCCGGTCGCATCGACGCTGCCGAGGTTGATCGTCGCCGGGGAGGCGCTAAGCGCAGTCGTCGCAGTGGGCGTCGCAGTCGGCGTTGCGGTCTTGGTTGCCGTCGCCGTTGCTGTCGCGGTCGCCGTCGCCGTTGCCGTCGGAGTTGCCGTTGGGGTCGCCGCCAGCGGCTGGTCGTACTTCAGCACCCGGCTGTTGTAGGTGTCCGCCACGTAGAGGTTGCCCGCCACGTCCACCGCGACTCCCTCTGGATAGTACAGGCTGTTGGCGCTGACCCCGCCGTTATTAAGTACACCCGTCCTGAAGCTAAAGCTCTGGCCAAAGACCCTGTCGGCGGTTGTGCCGGTGCTAAGCGGAGTGTTGTACTCCAGCACCCGGCTGTTAAAGGTGTCCGCCACGTATAGGTTGCCCGTCCCGTCCACCGCAACTCCGTCTGGGTAGCATAGGCTGTTCGCGCTGGCCCCGCCGTTATTGCAGGTATTCGAGGTGAAGCCACCCTGGCCAAAGACCGTATTGGCGGTGGCGTTGGGAGTCAGCGGAGCGGTGTATTCCAGCACCCGGTTGTTTTCGCTATCCGCCACGTAGAGGTTGCCCGCCACGTCGAGCGCGACTCCATCTGGGTAGTACAGGCTGTTGGCGCTGACCCCGCCGTTATTAGGAATATCCGTCGTGAGGATCCCGCCCTGGCCAAAGACTAGGGCCGCGGCGGCGCCGGTGCTCAGCGGGGCATTGTACTCCAACACGCGGTTGTTCTGGTTATCCGCCACGTAGAGATTGCCCGCCACGTCCACCGCGACCCCCCATGGAGAGCACAGATCGCTGGCGGTGGAGCTGCCCCCGCCGGTGTCGTTATTGCAGCCATTCGTCGTGAAGCTCTCGCCTTGGCCGAGGACCAGGTTGGCCGGACCGCCCAGGCACGGGAAGTTGTTGTTGCAGACCGCAAACGGATTCGTGTACTCCAGCACCCGGTTGTTGCTGGTATCCGCCACGTAGAGGTTGCCCGTCCCGTCCACCGCGACCCCCCATGGATAGCACAGGCTGTTGGAGCTGACCGTATCGCTGGCCCCGTTGCACATAGAGGAGGAGGCAAAATCGGGCTGTCCAATTACCAACTCGGCCGGCGCGCCGTTGGTGAACGAGGCGGCGTCTCTCCAGCCCAGCACCCGGCTGTTTTCCTCATCGACAACGTAAAGTCGATTTGGCAAGGCGCTGGTGTCGATCGCCACCGCTCCAGGGAGGTTCAGCCCCTCAGCGTTCATCATGTTGACCGCGCTGGTCGTGAAACCCAACTGCCCCAGCACTCGGTCAGCGGTGGTGTCGGTAGTCAACGGGGTGTTGTATTCCAGCACCCGGCTGTTGTTGCTATCCCCCACGTAGAAGTTGCCCGCCACGTCGAACGCGACTCCCTCCGGATAGTACAGGCTGTTGGCGCTGACCCCGCCGTTATTAGGAATACGCGTCGTGAAGATCCCGCCCTGGCCAAAGACCGTATCGGCGGTGGTATTGGTCAGCGGGGTGTTGTACTCCAGCACGCGGTTGTTAGCGGTGTCCGCCACGTAGAGGTTGCCCGCCGCGTCGAACGCGACTCCCTCCGGATAGTACAGGCCGTTGGCGCTGACCCCGCCGATATTAGGAATATTCGTCGTGAAGATCCCGCCCTGGCCAAAGACCGTATTGGCGGTGGTGTTGGGAGTCAGCGGAGCGGTGTATTCCAGCACCCGGTTGTTAGCAGTGTCCGCCACGTAGAGGTTGCCCGCCACGTCGAGCGCGACTGCATATGGATAGTACAGGCCGTTGGCGTTGACGCCGCCGATATTAGGAATACGCGTCGTGAAGATCCCGCCCTGGCCAAAGACCGCATCGGCGGCGGTGTTGGGAGTCAGCGGAGCGGTGTATTCCAGCACCCGGTTGTTAGCGGTGTCCGCCACGTAGAGATTGCCCAACCCGTCCACCGCGACCCCCCACGGATAGCATAGGTCGTTGGCGGTGGAGTTGCCCCCGCCGGTGTCGATATTGCAACGATTCGTCGTGAACTTCCCGAGTTGGCCAAAGACCAGATTGGCCGGACCGCCCACGCACGGGAAATTGTTGTTGCAGACCGCAAACGGATTCGGGTACTCCAGCACCCGGCTGTTGCCGGCATCCGCCACGTAGAGGTTGCCCATCCCGTCCACCGCGACCCCCCATGGATAGCACAGGCTGCTGGAGCTGACCTTGGCGCTGACCCCGTTGCACAGAGACGAGGAGGTAAAAGCGGGCTGTCCAATCACCAAGTCGGCCGGCGCGCCATTGGTGAACGAGGCGGCGTCTCTCCAGCCCAGCACCCGGCTGTTTTCCTCATCGGCAACGTAAAGTCGATTTGGCAAAGCGCTGGTATCGATCGTCAACAATCCAGGGAGATTCAGCCCCTCAGCGTTCATCATATTGACCGAGCTGTTCATGAAACCCAATTGCCCCAGCACGCCGTCGGCGGTAGTGCCGCTCGCGAGCACGATAGCCGCATACAGCGCGACGGCAATCATCCCGGCCGCAATCCCGAACGTCAGCCGATGCCGCGTTCCTACGCGTCCAACTTGCAAATTCAACGCTCGCCTCCCAACTGGAGCAATTCGCCCAGCTACCTCAGGCCGCCATCAGGTGGCCCGAGAAAGTGACAAAGAGATATCACGGAACCGGTTTCTGCGTTTCACCCACGTCCGCACCACGCCGATCGCATCCAAACCCGCGTCTGTCAGAGATTTTCGCGCACTTTATCAACTTGGTAGTCCCCTTGAAAACGGAAATCCGGCTTTAATTCAGCCGGCGGCCGGGAACATATCGCGCTCGTCGCGCGGGACTGGCTCTCATCTCAAGCGCGAACCTGACGTGCGGCGGTACGCCCATCGCCGCACGCTTGCGCACGGATCGATCATCCCATCGGACCCTGGTACACCTCGGCGAAGCGAAGCCCGAGCTCCATGGGGATCGCGAGGTTGGCATCGCGATTGGTCTTCAGGCAAACGACTGCCGGTCCGTCCGATGCCTTCGCGCCCTTCAGCGCCGCTTCGAGGTCTTCCATGCGATCGACGTAAAACGATTGGCAGCCCAGGCCCTCGGCGACCCGGTCCCATCGCACTGTCCCCATCTCGGTGCCGAACGTCCGTCCGTAGAGCATCCGTTCATTCGGCTCCTCCATCGTCCATGAACCTTCGGCGAACACCACGGTCCTGACCTTCAGGCCTTCGCGCGCCGCCGATTGCATCTCCATGAAGTTGAACCCCGCAGCGCCGTCGCCGCTCACGCACACCACCTCGCGCGCCGGGTTGCCAAGCTTCGCTCCAATGGCGGAAGGGATTCCCGTGCCAAGCATGCCTAGTTCAAGAATGTTCAGGTACGACCGCGGCTTGGTCGATGGCAAAAACCAGGCTGCCCACAACGAAGTGTTGCCGCCGTCGGCGACATAGATGCTGTCCGAGCCGAAGACTTTGCCGATTGTTTGCATCGCGAGCGCCGGATGAATCCCGGGTCCGCGCCAGGCCACGATCGGTGCGAATCGCTCCTCCCACCATTTGCGGGCAACCTCTCGATAGCGCTGCGTGTCCTCTCCGCCCCTGGGCCGGACTCGCTCCGTCTTGAGCATACGCAACAGGCCCTCGAGCGCGCTTTTCACGTCGGAAACGATCCCGAGCGCCAGCGGCCGCGTGACGCCCATGTTGCGCTGATCGATATCCACCTGGATGAGCTTCTGATTGGCGGGATCGCCCCAGTACTTGTCGTAAGGAATGTCAAGGTTACCCATCCTCGAGCCCGCGACCAGGATGACGTCGGACTCGCGGCGCGCGAGGTCCGCACCACCCCCGTAGCCGTACAGGAAGTTCGGATGATCGACCGGCACCGATGACCGCCCGGCTATCGTACCGATGACGGGACAGTTGAGCGCCTCGACGACCGCCAAGATCGCTTCGTTCGCTCCGGCGCGATCGACTCCGGCGCCCGAGATCACAATCGGCCGTTTGGCGCCGGCGAGCATCCGTGCCGCCTCCTCGAGCTGCGCTTCCGAGGGCCGCGGACCCGCGGCCCGGTACTGATCCGGCCTCAGCAACCGGACCTTTGCGTCGTCACCCATCGCGTACATCACGGGCGCCGGTATCTCGATTTGAATCGGGCCGGGCCTCCCGGTCCACATTTCGCGAAAGGCAATCCTCATCACTTCGGGGATACGCTCCCACGACAGAATCGGACCGCTCCATTTGACCACCGGCTTGAAGACTTCGAGCTGATCCTGACCCTGGAAGGTCGCCGGTGACGACGGATAAACGATCCCCAGACGATGCTGCGCGGTGAGAACGACGACGGGCACGCCCTCGTGCCGCGCCGTGATCACGCCGGGAAGCAGATTCGCAGACCCGGGACCGGGGTTGCCAAGCACCACCGCCACCTGGCCGGTCGTCTTGTATAGCCCTTCCGCCATGTGCACGGCGGCGGCCTCGTGGCGAACGGGGACGAATCGCACTTCGTACTGCTCCAACTTGGCAAGAATCGGATCGACCTCCGGACAGGGGATTCCGAACACGAACCTGACACCCTCGCCGACCAGACATCGGATAAGAAGCTCTGCTCCAGTAATTTCGCTCATAAGATCCTCCCGTGGGGTCGCCGGTTAGTCGGTCTTGAAGCAATGACGCAGTGAAAAAATCGAAACAAAAAAACGCCTGGGCGGCAGCGGCAACCCCTGTCCTCTCAATGCGGACATTACGCTCGGAGACGAACCCAGAGCAACCCGCGTCTCAGCATTCGAATCTGGTGGGAAAAACCGCGGGAAAATTCCGGGAAGGTAGCACGCGAAAAATTCCCGTGTGGGATTCCTATAAAAAGTACCGTTTTTGGCTGAGGCAACAAGCAGGTATTTAATTGTCGTTGATCAGGGTAGGAAGGAAAATTCTGAGAGGAGAGCGCATGGGCACCTTAATGGAAGAACTGAACGCCAAGGACGATCGCGCCGGGCGCGCGACCGGAGCTGATCTGGCGGTGCAACGAGGGTGCGTCCATTGTTACCTGGATGCGGCGGCGATTTGAAACCCCGGAAAAGATCTTCAGTTATCTTCAGTGGTGACAGTTATGAACTACCATCGCCGAATCGCCGGACGGTTCGCATATTTTCCGATGAAAAGCGGTCAAAACGCGCTCAGAAGTCGGCTTTTCCGGCTGTGTTGCGGTTACTGACGGTCACTGAAGATAACTGAAGATCTTTTCCGAGGCTCGGAAGCAGAGACTAGGGATACTACGCTTCTGCCCCGGAAATGGGCGCGGCTGAACTGGATCTCGATTCCGACGGCGCGGAGGTTGCTTGCCATGCGGCGCAGCGCGTTGCTCAGCGCATTGGGCGCCTTGGGCCAGCGTACCGAACGGCGCATGCTTTCGCTGATCATGCAGTTGAGCCGCTCATGCAGTTCTGCGACCGTCCCGCTAAAGCCCTCCCGGGCCAGTTGGGCAACGGGTTCGTACAGCGGCGAGGATTCAAGCGCCAGGTTGTGGGTCTCGGCGCGGTTGGACTGGTAGGTAGTCAGGGCCTCGCCTGGTTTCATTCCGAGGCTTTCCTCGCACGCATTTACCCAGATCGCGAAGTCGGCCATCCGCGGCGGCTGATCGAGCCTGACGTTGGGCAGGTTCCTAAGTCCCGCAGCGGCGGCATCGAGCAGCGCGCCGAGGATTCGTGGTCGTAGCTCCTCGAATTCGCGCCAAAACTGCGCTTCGTCGCGACGCACCTCGGGCTTCATGTCGAGGAACTCGACGATCACTGCGCGATCGAGAAAGTCGGGCCGCGCGGCACCTAGGTCGGGAATCGCATTGAACACCATGGGACGGGTGGCGTCGAAGATCGCTTCGTCATGATCGCTATAGAGTTCCCGGCCACCGAAACCGCCGCCGGTAGCCAGTCGACAAGCTGCGTCGGCGAGTTCCTCGGGCAGATGGCTCAAGTTATCGAAGCATACGATCCAGGAATTCCTTGCCGCCGCGGTCAGATCGCGAACTTCACGGGGTACGCCCCGCAGTGCCCCGGTGCGGGGGTCGATCAGCGCGCTGATTATTCTGCACGCGGTCGTCTTTCCCGCTCCCTGCTCACCCTTGGCGACAAGGATAGGGCAGGGCACGCTGGGACGCAGCGCCGCGACCAGAAAGGCCTTGATCAGAGTCCAGCCTTGGTGGTCGACGTTCAGGAAGCGGCGTAATTCGTCGAGACTGCCGCCGCGCTCGGGTGCGGGCAGCGGCTGGGAGCCGCGTGTGCGATGAAATCTCGGCGGCGGTCGATTCTACTATCCGCCAACCTTCGGCGTCGATCTCGACCGCCCGCCAGGCGCGATCGCACAGGTCGAGATAGAGTTTCCCGCGGTGATTTGCGACCCGCAGATTGACGGGAGATTCCTCACCGTCAAACAGGGCTTTCGCTTCGAACAGCTCCAGCGTGGCGCGGATGGCTTGCGCGCCGGGGCTCTTGCCGGTCTCCCGGTAATAGGTCCGCAGCAGGAAGAGCTGGAACGGGCGGGAGCGAATCGGGTGATTCTCCAATGGCCATCGACGCGAACGCAAGCCCAGCCGTGCTGGTCAGGATCGTGAAAGAACTCGATTCCAGTCTCGAGCACAAGTCCGATCAGTCTGTCCGCAGCGGACCCGCCGTCGCCGGGATCCAGGGCAGCGGCTCGCCGAGCATATGCTCGATCAGGTCCGCTTTTTCGTATTTCTCGAGAATCCTGCGCCAGTGTTGCCACGTGATCGGATCCCCGCGCCTGACCGCGGCAAAGGAGAGTACCGCCTCGGTCGAGACCAGCCGCTCCGGATCTTCTGCGACCAGGGGCTCAAGTTCGCGCAGGAACAGCAGGGCCAGCTCGACCGCGATGCTGCGGGATGATTCGCCTGCCGCACTCATCTTCAGAACCTGGGAGACAGCTTCCTGGACTTGGCCCTGTTGCAGCGTCGGCACAGGGTCTGAAGGTTCGATTCCTCGGTCTTGCCGCCCTTGCTGACCGGAACAATGTGATCCATTTCCAGCTTGATCGCCCTCCTGCACTTTCGACATCGTCCGCCGTCGCGCACCAGCACCGCCGCGCGCATGCTGTCGGGCACGCGCCGGTTTGCAAAGCGGTCCTGCCAGGTCGGCTTTTCCACCCCGGCGAAGTCGACGAAGTCCGCGAACGCGCTCAGGTCCAAGGGCTCGGTCGCCCCGATCAGCCGCTCCAGCTTGACGGGACTGTTGGGCAGGAGATTGTTCATTCGCGCCGAGAGCAGCAGCAGGCAGATCAGGTGGGCCTTCCTGGGCGTCGGGAAGCTGACGGAAACGTATGTCGTTCAACAGATCGTAGGGCAGCTTGATCTCTCTGCGGGTGCGCTCGAACTGGCGGAAATTGCGAAATCCGAAAAATTCCTGCATGAGGGTCTATTGCTGGTTGGGCTCCATGAAGTTGATCTTCACGACCGCGACCGGCGGTTTACGGTAGGGTTCGAGGTTGACTCCGCGGAGCTCCGGCACCGCCGAGTAATCAACCGCGCCTTTGCGCGAGCTCTTCAAGACTTCGACGCCACAGCCGTACGTCCGCCTCGCTGTCGCCATGCACTCAAGCGTTGCGCGCAGCTGCGTGCTCCTCGGATGTTGCGTTTTCCAGCCGGAGCCTGACTTCACGGTAACGCAGCGCGGCGTGGCGCCATTTTGGATCCGCGCTCAGATCCTGTTCCTCGTTGGCCAATTCGGGCCAGCGGTTTTCCTTCACCAGCCGCCAGAACGCGGCCTCTGCCTCTACCAGCCCCTTCGCGTATTCTCTGTCGGGGCGTATTTCGACCAGGACTCCGTCGGTCCCGTGGAAGGACCAGTAGTGCGCCTGTTCTGCTCCGGAGACCTCCAGTTGATGCTGCAGCTGCGCATAGTACTGGGACGGGATACGACCTTGCTGTGCTGATGCGCGATCCCGCAGGCTGAGCGGGCATTTGATCTCCAGCAGCGTGGAGCCGTCGAAGCTCAGCCCGTCCAACGACGCCCGCATCCACTCGAGCTCTTGGTGGACCAGACACAGCGGCTCCACCTGGATTCCTGTTTGTCGCTCGTACGCGCGGCGGGCGAAACGCTCCAGTTCGCGACCGCGTCGCGCTGCCGGACCCGCCGAACCTTCCTGCATACGCCCGGTTTTTATCGACCAGAGCGTTCTCGGGGTCTTGAAGGCGGTCTCGCCCATGATCACCGGAGCGTCGCTGGCCCCAATCCCTTGCCTGCGCCAGCGGTGCCATTCGGGCGTGTTCTGATGCAGCCGCTCAATCCTGGGCATGAACCGTCTCCTGATTACCGCGTTTGGCCAGTTTGCGATTCAGCACTTCGACCGCGCGCCGGTAAGCGGTTTCGCTCATCTCGGCCAGTGAAGCGACCTTGTAGTACGCCAGTACCCGTTCGAGATCGGTCCCCGTGTCGTCGATAAGGGTCTGCAGCTCACGAACCTCATCGCTGCTGATCAGGCGTTCAGGATTCGTTGCCGTGAAGCGGGCGTCCAGCCGCTCATCTTCCGGGTCATCGCCGGTGGCCAGCAGAAACGATTGGAGCAGGGCGTACTTCAACGCCCCGGTCATCGCCTTGTAGGGCGCCTTGTCGCCGGGATCGAGCCCCTGGCCCGCCACCTTCGCGACGATCTCTTCACCGCTGTCGACGTCGGCGAAGGTGTAGGCCATCACCACCCGGGCCATCCGGGTCGCCTCTCCGCGGCCCGCTGCCGATTCGTAGGAGATGTCTTCGAGTCTGGGGATGACGACCACCCCCAGTTCGGCGAGTATGTCCCCGACCGAGCCGGCGATGTCGGCGGCGGTAACGTAGCTAGTAGTTCGAACGCTCGTTGTGGCCGCGCTTCTGAACGTAGCCGATGCGCCGGCGGACCTCGGCCAGCTTCTGTCGGAGATTCAGTCGCACCGGATCTCCAGGAGCGGCGACATCGAAACTCGAAGCGCTCGTCTCGACGGCCGCGGGTGCCTCGGCCGGGCGCGGCTCGGGATTTGCAGTCCCCTGCGACGCTTGCTGCTTACGACCGCTGCTTCGATTCTTTTTCGAGAGCCGCTTGGCGTCCGCCGTTCCGTCCGTTCCCCTTTCCTCCCTTCAGCGAAGCCTCCAGCAGCGCCTCGAGTTCGGTTTTCTCCGGTGCCAGGCAGATGCTCGACCTCGATCGGTTTCGTCTCGCCTTTGTCCGCGAGCTGAAAAACGTTTCCCTCCTCGTCGACGTACAAGCCTTCCTCCGATTCGACGCGGGTGACGGGCCGGCCAACCAGGATCGCCACTTCAGCCTTGGCGGCTTCGCGAACCGCGTACCATTCGCGCATGTTTCCCGGCGCGCCTCCGGAACTGCTCGCGCCTGGCTCGGATTCATTGAGAATACAGAGGTGACCGTCGCGGTAATCTAGTGTTGATTTCATTTTCGGGTTCTCCTTCGTGCTCACAGAGATACTTCAGTGTCCCGTGGTCGAATGCTCTTCTGTCTTCTTGCTTGCATCAGCTGGCCTCTAATCTACCGCTCTTAACATTAGTTGTCAACCTTTGATATTACCGCTCGCGCACCAAACAGCTTCGAGGTGCATTCTTTGAAGGACGGACTCGTTCGGGCTAGTCTAATTTTCTCACTGGATCGACTGGCAGCGGTTGGGGAGGTGGCACGGCATGAAGCGCGATACGAAGAGGAAGAAAAACAACGCGGTCGAGCGAGCTGTTTCGGCGGTAGGGGGTCCTACGAAGGCGGCAAGGATCTGTCTGGTATCGAACACCGCTATCCATAAGTGGATACGCCGAGGAAGCGTAAGTCTCCTCAAGCACGCTCTTCGTCTGTCGCGCGCTTCCGGGATCCCAATTGAAGAGTTCGTGGGTGACGAAGATTCGGAGTCATGACCTTCTGACTCAGAACGCTCGCCCATCTGCGCTATCTGCCAGTTTTCCGTTTGGCGACGGGGATCGATGGAAGTGACCGGCTCCCACGCGATGGACCGCCGAAGAATGATGCGCGCTCCAGCGAGATTGACCAGCCGCAGAAGGCTGCCAGCAGAGTCAGCTGGCATGTCCCATCCTCAAGGGTCTCTCCGATCGCTTGGAAAGCGCCGGAACTGATACCATGAAGCTTGGCGTCTGCTCGACAGAAAACGGCGCACGGCGTGGTGAATGAGATGCAAATATCCGTTCGAATCTTGGCCGACGGTCGAATCGAAATCAGAAGCGACCAGTATCCGGTCCAGTACGTCGAACCCGGCGGCAAGCGGTTCGGCGTCACCTACGATGAATATCGCGCCCACGGCGACGGGCCGACGGAAGTCGAACCCAGCGGTATCCTCGATGTCACCGAGCTGTATGAAGGCCAGGCTTTTCAGATCATCGGCGGTCCGCCGCTGTTGAAGGTTCCCAAACCGCGATGACCTGTTTTCTATGCGCGCAAGTCGCCGCCCCAGCGTTGGGGGGAGAGAGTCTAATCACTGCATTAGGAGCGCGCGCTACCCTGTCCTCGAAGCGTGGAGAGCCCAGCGACCACCGGCCGAATCGCACCGGAGGCTTGCGCGATCTAGGGGCACGCGCGCTTCAGGTCGGCTTGTAGAGCCTGCATTAACTGGTTTACGGCGCGCATCACGTCGCCGCTTCCCCCTTTGTCAGGATGATGCTCTAAAGCGAGGCTACGGTAGACTTTTGAAAACTCGATCAGTTCAATCCCCGCAGGCGCCGAAACTGGCAAAGGCGGAGCTTCAAAAATTTCGGGAGCGAGTACGTCCAGAGCCTGCCTAACACGCTTCACCGCTTGTTCGTAAGCCGGCTTTCGGAAATTCATGTTGACGCTGGCGGCAGCCCAATCTGAAACCAACCTGCACTTCCTACGCATCCGCCGCAGAGATTGCAGCTTGGTCACCAGCAATCTGTAGTCTTTCTCCGAAGGTTCCTTGAATTCAGCAAACTTGCGCTTCTCGCAAGCACGTACGCGATGCGACGGACGACAATACAGTTGCCGACGACCATGGGGGTTGATCGGGAAACGTTCCCCACAATAGAGGCACTTTTTGAAGAGATTCTTCATGGTCAAAAATGTTACATCTTGCGTTACGTAACGTCAAATGTAACAAATCTACCTACGAGCGTCCGAGAAACTTCTTCCTAGATAACAACGACGTTCTTGAGACTCGCGTGAGTTCTGTCGCGTGAACCATCACGTGTAAAGTCTGGGCTTCGGCATTAGGTGTTATAGTCAGTTAAAGAGAGTGCCTGTTCTCGACCAGAAGCAGGAGCAAAGGAATTTGAGTCAGACGGAGAGGGATCCGGATTAGTGCCGGATAGAGGTAAACAGTGAAACATACCGACCAACAATTGAAGGCCGTCAAACCGCCCGGGCTTGCATGGGGAAATGGGGATTTCTACATGCCGGGGTTCGCGTCTCACGGGCGCGCAGGTTTGGTGCCAGGAGCGCCCGACGTCCAACGGCGACGCTTTCTCGAACGTGCGGCAATAGTTGAACCTCAGCTGCTCACGACGTTGCGAAGTGTGACGCCCGGGGACGCGGATGGACTATCGGCCTGGGCAAAGCGCTGGCATCTGACCGACCGTTGGTGCGTCTTGCTGGCGGGTGACACGGTGCGTCTCTACGCTACGCATCCGGATGCTCCCGGCTGGGAATTTCAAGGACAAGGGATCGTAGCAGGAAGCTTTCCTTTCGAAATTAAGCCGCTGCAACTCGGGCCCTTTTACCACGATCCAACGTGGCGTAGTCGCGGCGATTTCAGCGCATATGTACTTGAACAAGTAAGACACGCTGTTGATGACTACTGCGATCGCGTTGAAGAAGCCGCTCTGGCCGCGGGCTTGAAGCGCGTGCTGCGCAAGCGAGGAGTCGAGCACTTCAACTGGCTGGCGCGGTATCAGGTCAAAGGTGAGTCGTTCGCACATATCGCAAAAACTGCGCCGTACAAGTTCGGAGGCGGCCGCCAAACTGTCCACAAGGCGATCACTGAATTGGCGCAGTACCTTGAGTTAACCTTGCGGCCGTCAACTTAGTAAAGCCACCCGCCGAAGTTGACGTCGAGTCAATTCCTTTTTCTCCCTGTAGCGCCTATCGTTGGAGAATGACGAGCGATCTCCGGATCCCAGCGCAATGACTTTGTCCGGGAAACCAATCATAAGTGGTGCGGCAGATTCACCGAGCAGCTTCGAAGAAGTGTCCGCCAAACTTGGGGCTTTGGCTACGGACGCAGTTGCCGCTCTACACGCCGATTTACTTGACAATTCTCCCTCGACTAGGACTCGTGCCGCCTTGGCCATCTTGCACCTGTGGGCAGAATTCGACCAGTTCCGCGATCTCAAGAAGCGTGTGAGCATGCTCGAGCGTCGGAACTGGAAGTAGACGAGGGAATCCATCAAGGAACTCGGGCAATGTTGGTCCCAATGAAGAATAAGTTGCAGGAGATTTCACATGCCGTTTAAAAGGCTCAAAGCACGAATTGAACGCCTCGAGCTGCAAAGCAAAGGGGGCGAATGCGACGGGTGCACTCAAACCGCGATGTTGCACCTGCAGTCGGGGATTGCTGCAAGGAATGAACATCCCGACTGTTCCATAGATTGGAGCGCGATCCCGCGGCTCCCTTGCCCGGACTGCGGCAATCGGCTCCCAAAGATTCCCATGCGCGTGCTCGACGCGATCATGTCGAACAAAGAGCGAGTGGCCCAAGCCAAAAAAGAAGTTTTGGCGCGCATACAGAAGGAAGAGCAAGAGAGAGCAGCTCAAATGGTTGGAGATCAAGATGACCAGTGACAGACAAATCGCAGCGAACAGGCTCAATGCCCAACGGAGCACGGGCCCGCGCACACCAGCCGGAAAAGCAAAAGTTTCGGTGAATGCGTTGCGACACGGCCTGACGGCGCGCGACGTGATCTTACCAAACGAAAACCCCGACGACTTTGACACTTTTCGCGCGGAGCTATTGACGAGCTTGGATCCCCAAGGCGCGCTCGAAAGTTTGTTGGCAGAGAAGATCGTAGCCGACGCCTGGCGGCTCGGCCGGGTGCCAAGGTTTGAATCGGCGCTGTATACACGCGGTTCTAAAGAATTGCTCGTTAGGCAAGCTGAGGAATTGGTAAGGGGGTACGAGTCAACGGAACAGGACAGGGTACTTGCGTCGCTCGAACACAAAAAGGTTGCCGCGCGCGACCGCCAAGCTCATGCGGATGCCAAGCAGAGGCTCACGCAGGCGCGAGCCGATCTCGATGACCCTTCTTTCAACGTCACGCGCGTGTTGGAAACCTCGCCAGAGCCATTCTTAAACCTCTGGCGGCACGAAGCTGCGCTGGGTCGATCCTTGCTGAGAAACATGCATGAACTGGAACGATTGCAGGCAAGGCGCGCCGGGGAGCATGTCCCCGTTCCTGCAATTGTGGACGTGGACGTAAGCGTTCCCGAGCCCGCTGGGGCCGATATCGGAGGGATCGGAAACGGGGAACCCGACGGAAATCAGCAATCGTACGGAACGCACTCAGGCTGACTGATCGAAATTTTACAAAACAAAGCCATTCGCGGCCGTGGAAAGCTGCTCGGACTCAATTACCGGCCTGGAACTTCGCGTTTGCTTATGGCCCGGTATAGGTGGAGTTGAACCAGGACTCAAAAGGATTGGATGGACCCAGCCCCGTTCTCTAAAACGGCCTCAGTGATGGGCCAGGATGGTAAACTCGACCATCCGTAACAGAATAGCGGGGAGGGTCCAAGATGAAGGTTAAGACAATCGGTATCGACTTGGCAAAGGGGACGTTCGGGCTGCGTGGAGTTGACGGCATCACGGGCGTCGATGCCGATGACGCGAAGGTGATTGGTCGCCCGCATCTTTGTTTTAACAGACGGGAAGTCCGAAACCCGCAAGCGGTTTCGGCCAGCGGGGCGTGACTTAAAACAGCGGTAGTTGGGCGGAGAGGGGTGCCGGGCGCGCCCCTGCTATAATCTCCTCCGATGCCCGACCTCGACGTAATCCTCGCCCCTGCGCTGGCTCCCGATGATCTCGTCGGCCTCGAGCTCCACTTTCTCGACGTGATCGCCACACGCCAGACGCCGCCGGTCCTGCTCGTCCATGCGTCGCCGGGCCGCTCCATCTCGATCGGCCGCTACCATTCATTTTGCGCAGCGCCCGAGCGCGACGGAATCAACGTGATACGGCGTCTGACCGGCGGTCGCGTCGTCGGCGCGGGGCAGGGATGGCTCGGCCTTGCGCTCATTCTTCCGACTCGTACCGCACTGCTGATGGAAGACACCGCGCCACTGAAAAAACTGAAACCCGAGCAGATCATGAATCGCTACGCGCGCGGCCTCCTGGCCGGGATGCGCGCGCTTGGAATCGATTGTTTTTACCCCGGCCGCGACGCGATAACCTTCGAGCAGCGCGAGATTGCCATGTGCACTTTCGAGATTGACGCTTCGGGCGCGATGCTTTTCGAGGCGGCGATTGCGCACAATCGCGGAATGGAAGAACTCGTCCACGATTTGGAACGCATCGACCCCGACGGCGCGCTTTCATGCCGCATGTATGACGCTGCGTCCGCCACCAAGGTGGTGCGCGAGCTTGCGCGCGACGTCTCTTTCGACGAGCTCGCCGGCGCGATCGCGTCCGGCTACAGGAGTTCGCTCGGCCAGACTCGACGCCGCGAGTTGACCGCGATCGAATCTGCCCAGGCGCAGCATCGAGGGCAGGCTTTCGCCAACTCAAACTGGATACGCCCACCCGTCGCGGGAGCATCGCCGATGCTCAGGAATCGAATTGCATCGCAACTCGGCGCCATCGAGGCGGCCGTCGCGCTCAAAGCCGACCGCACCATCGAGGCCGCGCGGCTCAACGGGGATTTCATCGCCAATTCGCCCGCTATCGCCGAACTCGAAAGCGAACTTCGCGGCCGCCCGCTCGACCTGGCCTCGGTCTCACATGCGGTCGCAAAGACATTTGGCGACAACGAAAACGGCAATTTCTTTCTCGGCGCGGGCGAACTGTCCAATCTCGTGCGCCTGATCGCGGAAGTAAATTGAAAGCCTCCGATCGCAGCGCAAGCGACGCGGCCGTCGTCGAGAAGCTGATGCGGGAACTTGGCGATGCGCGCAAAACCGTTCAACGCCGTGCGATCGATGAACTCGTGGCGATTGCCGGGTCAGGCAACCCAGTCGTCACTGAAAAACTTCGCGGCTCAATCGCAAGCGCCGATCGCCGCGTGCGATGGGCTGGCGCGTACGCGCTGTGCCAAATCGGTGCGGGCGCGTTTGCGATCGACTGCGCGGACGCGCTGTGCGAGGCGATGTCCGACGACGACGGCGATATCAGGTGGGCGGCGACCGACCTGATGGTCCGCCTCGGACGCGAAAATCTCCCGGAGATTAGCGCGCGTCTGCTCAAACTGGCTGCCGATCCCGCCAGCTGCCGCAACGCGCGCAAGATGGCGCTCTACTGCATCCGCGACCTCGATATCGCCGGCCCTGAACTGCTCGCCGCCGTCGAGCGCGCCGTGCACGACTCGGATGTTCACGTGCGGCTGGCGGCGTTGGCGGTGCTGTCGCGGCTGCGCGATGCGCCCGAAGCGGCGGCGCGAATCATGCTCGGATGCCTCAAGTCCGATCCGGATGCGGGCGTGCGCCGCGCCGCAGCCTCGGCGCTCGGCAACATTCAAAGCGTCACCGCCGACGCGATGACCGCCCTCATATCCGCGGCGGCCGACCGCTCCGACGAGTCGCTCGCGCGAGCGGCGCGCGGCGCGCTGAACCGGCTGGAGAAACGGTGATGGCAACGAAAACGAACCGCGCCGCGGCGAATGATCCGGCCGCTCGGCTTGCCGATCCGCGCGTGCGGGAGTTTGTCGCCGGCGCGCGCATCGCCCATCTGGCAACCGCTGACGGCGCCGGCGCTCCGCACAACGTCCCGCTCTGCTACTGGTTCGACGGCGAGCGCATCTACTTCGCGATCGACGAGAAACCCAAGCGTCAGAGCGGTTTGGCGCTCAAGCGAATGCGAAATATCGCGGAAAATCCGCGCGTCGCTATCGTGATCGATCACTATGAAGAAGATTGGTCTCAACTCGCGTACGTGCTGATTCGCGGACACGCCCGCGTGGTCGAAGACGCCGAAGAATATATCGGCGCGATACGTCATCTGCGCGACAAATATCTGCAGTACCGAGCGATGAGTCTGACGCCGGAGAAAAATCCAATCGTGAAGATCGAACCGGTCAGCGTGCACGCGTGGGGTGCGCGTTTCAGCAGGGGTGACCCCTGCACCCAGTGTTAAGAGAAGATGCGTGACTACGCGCCTTGACGAAATCGCACTTGCGCTCGGCCACGCGCGACTCGACGGATGGCTGTTCTATGACTTCCGCTTGAGCGACCCGCTCGCGTATCGAATCCTCGGCCTTTCGGAGGACGGCATCGCAACCCGGCGATGGTTCTGCTTCGTCCCGGCGCATGGCAAGCCGCGGGCGATCGTGTCCGCGGTCGAAGCGCATCGGCTCGACGCGCTCGGCGTCGAAAAAGTCGTCTATCGTTCGCACGACGAGATGCTCGCGGCGTTGCGCACGGCGCTTGGCGGCGCGCGGCGAATCGCGATGGACTATTCGCCGGGATGCGCAATTCCGTACGTTTCGCGTGTCGATGCGGGCACGGTCGAAATCGTCCGCGCGATGGGAGTCGAGGTCGTCACGGCGGCCGATCTCATTCAGCGCTTCGAGGCGACCTTGACGCGCGAGCAACTGGCCGGCCATCAGCGGGCGGCTCGCGCACTTCGATCGATCGTGGACGAAACCTTCAGTGAGATCGGACAGTTGATTTCGGCGGAGCGGCCGGTCAGCGAAGTCTCCGTGCAGAAGTCCGTGATGGCGCGGTTTGCCGCCCAAGGTCTGGTGACCCACGCGCCGCCGATTGTCGCCGTCAATGAGCATAGCGCCGATCCGCATTACGGCCCGACCCCGAAACACGACTACGCGATTCGCCGCGGCGATTTCATCCTGCTCGACTTGTGGGCCAGGGAGACCGCGCCCGACAGTATCTACGCCGACTTCACCTGGGTCGCGTTCGCCGGCGACAAGGTTCCGGCCGAACACGCGCGCGTGTTCAAAATTGTCGCGGATGCGCGCGACGCGACGGTGGATCTGGTGCAGCGTCGAGTCGCAGCCGGTGAACCGGTCAGCGGCCGCGAAGCCGATCGGGCTGCGCGCTCGGTGATCGAGGCCACCGGCTTCGGCGACGCGTTCGTGCATCGCACCGGCCATTCGATCGGCCGCGAAGTGCACGGCACCGGCGCGAATCTGGACTCGCTGGAAACGCTCGACGACCGCACTCTCATCGACAACACATGTTTTTCGGTCGAGCCGGGAATCTATCTGCCGGGAAGATTCGGCGTGCGCACTGAGCTTGATATGACGATCGAAAACGGGCGCGCGCCGGTCAGCGGCGAACCGCGCCAGCGCGAGATCGCCGCGCTCCTGGCCCCACGCACTTCCAAGCCGGAGCCGGGCATGACTTGATTGTAGTGAAACCCACCATGGGTTTCACACTTCCTTGGGCAGGGGTGACCTCCTTCGGCTTCGCTCAGGACAGGCTCTGCACCCAGTGAAAAGTGAGATGCGGGCGGAGTTTACCCTGAGCGAAGTCGAAGGGTCCCTGTTAGAAGGGGTTGATCAAGAAAGAGATCGCGCGTCCGTTTTTCTGTCATCCCGACCATTCCGTCATCCCGACCGAAGTGGAGGGACCCCGGATCCTTGCCTCGCCCTTTATCGGGAGAGGCTGCGCCTTTCAGCGCGGGTGAGGGTCCATTTGCGCGGCGCGATTCTCTGATGCACCGCGCCACCGCGAGTTCGCCGCGCTCACCCCACGCGCTTCCAAGCCCAAGCCGAGCATGTAAATCATAGTTCGAAGATGATTCGGGCGGTCATATTCGATCTCGACGGGACCCTCGTCGACACCGAGCGGTTGCATTTCGCGGCCTTCAACGAAGCGTTGCGGCCCGAAGGAATCGAAATCCCACGCGACGAATACTTCGCGCGGCTGATTGGACTTAACGATCACGATTGTTTCGCCACCGTGCTGCGCGAGAATCGGATGGACGCAGCAGAACAACACATCGCAGGCCTGATTGCGCGCAAGACCGCGGTCTATCAAGCGATGCTTGCGGATCGCGAGGTTCTCTACCCGGGCGCCGAGAAGTTCGCGCGCGAATGCGCGCATCGGTTCCCGCTGATGATCGCGACCGGCACGCTGCGCGCCGAGGCCGAAGCGATTCTTCGCCGCGCCGGACTCCGCGAGTTGTTTCTCGACATTATCGCCGCGGAGGACGTCGAGCGCGGCAAGCCCGAGCCCGACGGTTTCATCGCGGCGCTCGGCCGGCTTGGAATTATCCTCCGCCGTCGCGATCCGATCCGGGCCGACGAATGCATTGCGGTCGAGGACACCCGGACCGGAATCGAAGCGGCGCATCGGGCAGGCATGAAAGCGATCGCGCTATGCCATAGCGCCCCGGCGGCCGATCTGGCGGCGGCCGACGTCGTGCGCGATTCGATTTGCGGGCTCGACCTGGACGAGATTTTGCGCGCGCTGCAGGGGTGACCGCAGGGGTGACCCCTGCAGTATTAAGGCCGCCCGCCGTTGGCGGGCGCGGCCCCTGCCAACCGCTTAATACTGCACTGCCGTCGCCACGGCCAGGGGTGACCGCTGCACACGATGTTAAAACAAATCGGCACCGCCCCGGGATGCGGGCGGAGTTTACCCTGAGCGAAGTCGAAGGGCACCGTTGGGCAGGGGCGGATTGAAACGTCAGGAAACCCGGGATAGAAGAGCGAAGTAGGCGCCCGGAACATGCTGCTAGGATCGATTAATCATGTCTCTGTCACGGTCAGCGATCTTCCGGAGGCTATGAAGTTTTTTCGCCCGCTGCTCGAATTCCTGGGCTATACAGTCGGGGGGATTTTCCAGAGCCGGTCGGGCGCCGACCTTACCGTGAACATCAACATGGCGAACGGCACCGCGATCAATGTATGGCAGGCGAAGCCCGATCTGGCCGGGAATCCATTTCAGATATACGCGCCGGGGCTGCATCACCTGGCGTTCAACGTCGAGAAGCATGAGCAGGTCGATGCAGTCCGCGATCTCGCCGTGAAGCTAGGGGCGGAAATTCTGGATGGTCCGGGTGAATTTCCGTTTGGGCCTGGCGGTTATTACGCGGTCTATTTTCTTGGCCCGGACAAGCTGAAATTCGAAATCGTGCACATGCCGCTCGCGGAGCAACGATTGCGAGCGATGGTGGCCGCGATTGAACGGGGAAGCGTGAAGTGAGCCTTGCGCCATTGCGAAATTCTTTCTTGAGCGGGGCGCGCGACACTGGTCGCGACACTTCACGAGAGAAGCATGGAAAGGCGCAACGAAAAAGGCCTTCTCCCTGAAAAGCATGGGAGCACGATAATGGCGGCGAAGCTGTACCAGTTTATCGGCAGCCCGTTCTGCGCCAAGGTGCGCAAGCTGCTGGCGTTCAAGGGCGTCGAGTTCGAAGTGGTCGAGGTTGACTACCTGGAGCGCAAGGAATTGCTAATCGCATCGGGCCAGATAATGGTGCCGGCGGTCACGCTCGACAACGGCGAGACGATCGTCGATTCCGCGCGGATCGCGATGCGACTCGAGGAGCTTTATCCCGAGCCGACGATTTTCCCCGCCGGATGGCGCGGGATGCATCTCGTGCTCGCCGATTATATCGACAACCAACTTGAGGACGCGCTGTATCGCGTCGTGCTCGCCGACGAACTCGCGATTCACATCCGGGAGGGTGCGGATCGCGCCGCGCTGTGGCGTCTGATTCGCGAGCGCAAGTACGGCGTGGGTTTCGTCGATCGAACTATCTCGGAGCATTCGGCCAACTGGGAGAGCGCGCGCGCCGCTCTGGCGCCGTTCGAGGAGCAACTGGCGAGCATGCCGTTTCTGACCGGCAGGATTGGGCTGGGGGATTTCGCGCTCTACGGCCAGTTGTTCTACCTGGCGTTCACGGGCGAGCTGAAAATTCCCGCCGACATGAAAAATCTGCGCGCGTTTTTCGGACGGGTCGATCGGATCAGCTCGGCGATCGAGGAAGCGGCCGGATGACGAGCTCGCTACGCTATTTCGGCGATTGCGGTGGTCAGGAAATGGCTGAAGAGCGCTCCGGTCGAGTCCAGTGCGACATCATATAGCGACGCGGTGCGACCGGGCACGAACGCCTGATGGCCCTCGTCGGAGAGCGCGTACAGTACACAAAGCATCAACGCCAGGTAGGGCCGCCGCGCCATCGGACCGCGGACCAGCAGCCAGAAAAGCACTCCATATTCGGTAAAATGCGCGCCCTTGCGAACCAGCAGGTGGCATACGTCAACCGCCGCAGCGGCGATTCCGGGAACTATCCACCGCACAATCGGGTCGATGATCTGGGCGGTGTTGACGGCGGAAAACGCCGAGGTCGAGAGGGTGAAGATCAACGCGCCCCACAAAACTACCGGGATCCATTGGCCGAGCGGAGCCGGCTCCGAAACGGCTGACAAGGATTTCACCGCTGGCATCAGTTGGCCGTCGTTTCCATGAGCGACGCGCGCCGGGAGTTGCAGCCGGAAGTCATGCGGAGATTTTGGGCGAGCAGCTTTTTCATGAAGAGCGGAAACGTGTCAGACTTATCAGTCATCGCTTCGAGTTACCAGTGGGGCCAAGCGCCGCGAAATTCTATAAGGAAGGACGCGAGATGGACAATCTGCTGAGCATACAACGAGCCCAACCGGCGCCGCCCTGCACGGTGGTAATATTCGGCGCATCGGGCGACCTCGCCAAGCGCAAGCTGATTCCGGCGCTGTGCAATCTCGTTGCATGCGGCCAGGGCATGATGCCGGCAAAAAGCGCGGTGCTGGGATTTGCGCGGCGCGAAATGTCGCTCGACGAGTTCCGCAAAAGTGCGCACGATTGGACCGCCCGGTTCTCGCGGATGAAAGTCGATGAGGCCTGCTGGGCGGGGTTCGCCGACGGGCTGGACTATCTATCCGGACTCGACCATCCCGACGGCTTCGCAAAACTTAAAGTGAAACTTGAAGCCATCGAAAAAGCGCGCGGCCTCCCGCCCAATCGCGTTTACTACCTGGCGACCCCTCCCGAAGCGATTGGCGAGTCGGTTGAGCGGCTTGCGCAGGCCGGCCTGATCAGCGCTCCGAATGCGCCGAACTTCTCGCGGGTGGTCGTCGAAAAACCGATCGGCCACGATCTGCCGAGCGCACTCGAAATCAACCGGGTGCTGGTGAAGCATCTGGACGAGTCGCAGGTTTTCCGGATCGATCACTACCTCGGCAAGGAAACCGTGCAGAACCTGCTGGTGCTGCGCTTCTCGAATAATATCTTCGAGCGCCTGTGGGGCAGCCGCAACGTCGACCACGTGCAAATCACCGTGGCGGAGGCGGAAGGGGTGGGTAGCCGCGCCACGTTTTACGATCGTGCCGGCGCACTGCGCGACATGGTGCAGAACCATATCCTGCAAACGCTGTCGCTGCTGACGATGGAAGCGCCGGTGTCGCTCGACGCGAGGGCGATCACGGACGCGAAGCTCAACGTGTTGCGTACGATCCGTCCGATCACGGCGGAGGATGCGCGCGCGAATACGGTGCGGGCGCGGTACGGCGCGGGTATCGACGCCGACGGCAAGCCGGTGGCCGGTTACATGGATGAATCGGGCGTCCCCGACAATTCGCGCGCCGAGACGTTCGTCGCGCTGAAGACGTATATCGACAACTGGCGGTGGTCGGGGGTGCCGTTTTTCATCCGGACGGGCAAGCGGATGAGGCGGCGGGCGAGCTCGATCTACGTCCAGTTCAAGGACGTGCCACAAATTCTGTTCAATCGCGACTCGGCGGTCCCCGCCAACGCGCTGACGATTCGGATTCAGCCCGACGAGGGTTTTTCGTTCGACGTGATGACCAAGCGGCCGGGGCTGGACCTGGTGCTGCAACCGGTGCGGATGAATCTCAGCTACAGGACTGCGTTCGGCGACGGCGCCTCGCCCGACGGATACGAACGACTCCTGCTCGACGTGATGGACGGCGACCATACGCTGTTCCCCAGCGCGCAGTTCGTCGAGAAGTCATGGGAGTTCGTGCAGGGAATATTGGATTCGTGGAGCGACCGCGCACGCGTGCCGATGGGCGAGTATCCGGCGGGAAGCTGGGGACCGAATGAGGCCGACGAGTTGATTGGCAAGGCAGGGCGGGTATGGCATGAACCTTGACCTAAAAATTGTTTCGCGCAGTGGCCGACGCCGTTCGGGCGCCGGGGCACGCTGCTTGGCAGGGATGGCCGCCCTCGGCTAACATCTCTTGCGGCTCGCGGCTGCGACGGCGCAGCGCCACCAAGCATCCTCGATGAGACCAAACACGGCTTTGAGCACCCGCGCTTTGAGGCGCGGCAGTTCGGATGATCGCGTGCGCATTAGAGTTCGGCGGCAGGAGTGCCGCTTGACGAAACCATAATTCCACGGGGGCCGGAGAGCTGCTTGGCCGACAACAACAAGGTGGTAATTATCGGCGCCAACGGCACCATGGGCGCGGGCGCAGGGTGCGTATTGGCGGGGGCAGGATATAGCGTCACGCTGCTGGCGCGGAGGTCCGACAAAGCCGCCCAAGGATTAGCGGACGCGCAGAACGATGCGCGCGCGGAAGCGATCGCGGAGCGGATCTCGCTGGGCGCGTACGACACCGACCTCGTCCGCGCGGTTGGCGAGGCCGCCATTGTGTTCGAGTCGCTCGCCGAAGATCTGCCGCTCAAAAGGCAATTCTTCGAGCTGATCGACAAGAGCCGGCGTCCCGACTCGATCGTGGCGTCCGGTTCCTCGGGACTGTCGGTCACGGAAATGGCGCGCGGACGAAGCGATTCGTTTCGCCGCAATTTCCTCGGCGTTCACCTTTTCAATCCGCCGCAGGTGATCGTGGGCACCGAAATCATTCCAGGCGTCGATACCGATCCGGCGGTGGTCAAGGACGTGGTCGCGATGCTGACGAAACGGCTGGGCCGCAAGGTGATCGTCAGCAAAGATATGCCCGCGTTCGTGGGCAATCGGGTCGGCTTCAAGGTCCTGAACGAAACGGCACAGCTGGCCGCCGAGCACGGCGTCGCGTTTATAGACTATTTGATCGGGCCGCATACCGGGCGCGCGATGGCGCCGCTGGCGACCGTCGACCTGGTCGGATGGGACGTGCACAAGGCGATCGTCGACAACGTCCATGCCAACTGCGAGGACGAGGCGCACGAGTCGTTCGCGATGCCCGCGTACATGACTGCCGCGCTGCACAAGGGATGCCTCGGTGACAAGACGCCCGAGCGCGGCGGCTTCTACCGGCGCGCGGGCAAGGAAGTCTTCGTGCTCGATCCGACGACCGGCGGGCACGAGAAGTACCAGAAACCCGCGCCGATCGAATTCGTCGAAAAGATGAAACAGTTGCATCACGTGGGCCGCTACGGCGAGGCGTTGAAGGTCCTCGCGGAAGCCAGGGGCGCGGATGCCGAGGTATGCCGCCGCGTGGTGCTCGGCTACGTCAGCTACGCGCTGAACCGGGTCGGCGAAGTGGCCGCGAGTTCGGCCGACGTGGACACGATCATGTCGTACGGCTTCAACTGGGCGCCGCCCACGGCAATCGTCGATCTGTTCGGCGCGAAGAACACGGTGGCGATGCTGCAAAAGCTCAAACTGACGGTCCCCGCGGTGGTCGAACAAGCCGCGGCGCGCGGTGGAAGAATGTTCGCGGGCGGCATACTCGAATATGGCCGGACCTTTGTTGGATGATTAGATTGTTGCGTAATCGAATCGGATGACCGACAGGAGCGCGCGATGACGAAACCAGCGCCGGTGTACGTATTGGGCGGAGCGCAAACCGACTTTGCCCGCAATTGGTCGAAAGAAGGAAAACATTTCGTGGCGATGATGCGCGAGGCAACTTTGGGCGCGCTCGAAGCTACCCGGATCGAGCCGCGCGAAGTTGAAACGGCTCACGTCGGCAACTTCGCCGCCGAGCTGTACGCCAAGCAGGGCCATATCGGCGCATTTTTCCTGGAAATCGATCCCACTTTCTCCGGGCTGCCGACCAGCCGTCATGAGGCTGCATGCGCGTCGGGCTCGATCGCATTGATCGCGGCGTCGGCCGATATCGAAGCCGCGCGCTACGACCTGGCGTGCGTGGTCGGCGTCGAACAAATGAAGACCGTCGATTCGACCATCGGCGGCGACATCCTGGGCACCGCGGCGTGGTACGAGCGCGAAGCCAAGGGAATCGAATTCCCGTTTCCGAAACTGTTTGGCCGGCTCGGCGACGAGTACGACAAGCGCTACGGCCTCAAGGATGAACACCTCGCGCACATTTCGGCGGTGAATTATTCCAACGCGAAGCGCAATCCGAACGCGCAGACCCGCAACTGGTTCATGAGCGAGAGTCACGCGCAGCACGCGAGCAAATTCAACCAGGTCATCGGCGGCCGCATCAAAGTCAGCGATTGCTCGCAAGTCACGGACGGCTCGGTCGCGCTTTTCCTCGCGTCGGAAAAATTTGCGAGCGCGTGGGCCAAACGCAACGGCAAGACGCTCGCCGACATTCCGCGCATCCTCGGATGGGGCCATCATACGGCGCGGCTCGAATTCGACACCAAGGTCGCCGAGAGCAGGGACAACGCCTACGTGTTGCCGCATACACGCCAGGCAATTCTCGACGCCTTCAAGCGCGCCGGCATCGCGTCCGCCGCCGAGCTGTCGGGAATCGAGACGCACGACTGTTTCACCACCTCCGAGTACATGGCGATCGATCATTTTGGGATCACCAAGCCGGGCGAATCGTGGAAGGCGGTCGAGGAAGGCGTGATCGAGCTCGGCGGCAAGCTGCCGATCAATCCGAGTGGTGGGCTGATAGGCGCTGGCCATCCGGTCGGCGCGACCGGCGTGCGCCAGATGCTCGATTGCCATCGGCAGATAACGGATAGCGCGGGCGAGTACCAGGTCGAGGGTGCGAAGAAATTTGCGATGCTGAATATCGGCGGCAGCGGCACGACCAGCTGCGTGTTCATCGTCGGCAAGTAAGCGCGGCGATCTTTTTTCGAATTGTCGAAGCGGCGGTCCCCAAACGGATCGCCGCTTTTCATTTGAATTCCCGATTGGCTCGCGCGCGCCGCCGCGGCACAATCGCCGGATGTCCAGGAAAATTCCGTTCACCCTCGTCGATGTCTTCACGTCGCGGCCCTTCGGCGGCAACCAACTCGCGGTCTTTACCGACGCGGCAACGCTCAGCGCGAGCGAGATGCAGGAGCTGGCGCATGAGATGAACTTCAGCGAATCGACGTTCGTGATGGCGGCCGAATCTGCCCACGCCGCGCGGCGCGTGAGGATTTTCACGCCGAGGCGCGAAATTCCGATGGCCGGGCATCCCACGGTCGGCACCACGTGGGTGCTCGCGAGCCGCGGCGAGATCGCGCTCGAGTCGGCGAATGTCGATGCGACGTTGCAACTCGGGATCGGGCCGGTGACCGTGACGATCGAGAGTACTGGCGGCAGGCCGGACTTTGTCTGGATGGCGCATCGCGAGCCCGAGTTCGGCGCGAAGCGTCGCGATCGCGGGCGTGTCGCGAAGGCGCTTGGAATCGCCGCGACGGACATCCGCGACGATCTGCCCATCCAGATCGTCTCGACCGGATTTCCGTTCACTTTGTCCCGCTTCGTACCCTGGACGCGCTCGCGAGATGCGTTTCCAACGGGCGGCGCACGCCGCGCTGTTGAAGGCGGGCGAGCAGTCGCTACCTTTATCATGTGTTCGTCGCAAACGAGTCGGGCGAGTTCTCTGCTCAATCGCGGATGTTCTCGCCGCATACCGATGGAGTTCCCGAGGACCCGGCGACCGGCAGCGCCGCAGCTCCGTTCGGCGCATACGCTGCCACCTATGGATTGATCAAACCCGCAACCGGGCGCTCATTCCTGATCCGGCAAGGCGTCGAGATGGGACGGCCGAGCGAGATTCGCGTCGAGGTCGTGCGCAAAGAAGGCGGCGCATTCGCAATCCGGATTGGCGGCCGATGCGCGATCGTCGGTGAAGGTGCGATG
>CAWCTG010000022.1:0-346875 GCA_963798375.1 Binataceae bacterium (SeqCode) | reverse complement strand
TGGCTGTGGTAGTACATGGATGGCCTGCGAGTCGAACGCCACGCGCAGATACTTGTTGATGAGCCACTGTACGCCCAGGTCGTAGCGCTGGAAGTCGAGCGGGTCCTTCGTTATGCGCGTGTTGGGCAAAAACTGCTGGAACTCGCCGAAGGCCGTAAACGGCGTGTGCGGTATATCGACATGGCCCAGGAAATCCCAGCCCATCTGCACCGCCTGACTGTCCAGAATTTTGCCGACCATCGTGTTCCAAGCTGCAAAACTGCTGGGCCCGGTGGTGGGGATACCGATTGCGTCGGAAGGTCCGCTGCCCGAGAACAGGTTGCCGCTGCTGAACGCATTGTGGCCGTAATCCCACTCGCCCATGACGCCCCAGCTCTCGGCTGTATAGTGCACTAGCGCCGCGGCGCGAGCTATATGCCCGCACGTGCTGTTGCTTCCGGTAATGGAATTCTCGTCCGGCGTGCACTTGTTTGAGTAGCCGAAGTCGTAGAAGCCGGTGATACCAAGGCTGTCGTACCGGTACTTGGCGCCCAACGGATTGATCGTCACGCGACCCATCACCTGCTTGGTGGCGCTCTCCTCGGTGGCGTGGAAACTGGCGTCGTCGTACACGCCGGCGTCGTAGTCGGCGTATTGTATCTCGTTAACTTTAATCGGCCCCTTCACCGAAGCGCCGACCTGCGACGAGGACAAGCTCAAATAGTTCCACGGTGTCAATGCGGTATAGCGGAAGCCCCAGAGATTCTCTTCCCAATCGACGAGCGGATTCGGCTGCTGGCCGAAGGTGAATTTGTCGTCGCGCATCGCATCGACTTTCAACACTTTTTGAAAGAAGGTGTTGTAGTCGAGATACGCGTACTTCACACGAAATCCGAGGTTTCCATCATCGGTCTGGGCCCATCCGGTGTTGGCGCCGACCGCGTCGCCGGTGCTCGCGGTGCACTTGGTCGTGGTCGTGGTCGTGACTCCCCCGGTCGATTTCGAGGTCGAGGTCGCCACGCATTTGCTCCCGGTGTTAATCATCAGGTACATGTTGGGCGTCACTCGCATCGAAACGTCGTCAACCGGCGTGAATCTGAAATCCAGGTAGGTGCGCGTGATATCGAACGAGTTGAAGCCGGCGTTGCCGGGACCGGGCCAGACCTGCTGAGTCAGGAACTGCGGGCCAAATCCGGTGTGAGAATAGTACCGGTAGTCTGCGTACACCAGCGTGCCGATCGAGATCTTCTTGAACCATCGGTCGCCGAACTCGCGCGCGAACGGCTGAATCTCGGAGACCTGCTTGGCCATCTCGGCGTTCCACTGCTGCTGCTGTGCCTGCTTCGCGGCTTCGTCAGCCTGCATAGCGGCGCGTTCCTGATCCAGTTGCGCCTGCGTCTGCTGGGTGACTCGCCGCTCGACCTTGCGCTCGATCTCTTCCGTCGATCCGGCAGGGATGTACTCGCCGAGCTTTACGCAGTGCTTGCATCGCTTGGTGTACACCTGCCCGCTGGCGGGATCGGTGTACAGCGTGATCGCCTGCCCATCCGCGCTCCGCGCCGGCATCGGTGTGATCGCGACGGCGCCGAGCGTCAACGCCGCGCCAAGCATCGACAGCGCAACCATTCGTATCGTTCGTCTCATCATCGTCCTCCCTGGACTCTCCTAATCCACGATGCGAAAACTCCCGCCGGCCGAACCGGTTGCGGCGAGAACCTTTGGGACGCCAAGGGTCCATTCAGTACAGGGAACCGGCGCCCACCCTCCGCGGCAGGGGCAAAATAAAGAGGCACCGTTACGACATGATGAGTCGATTGTTACGAACGCGCGAATTCTAACGCTGCAAGGCGTCGAAGATTAGCGAAAATTCACAGATGAGAGGCGAGCGACGCGACTATCGAGATGCGGGATACTCAGCTCAGGCGCGGATAATCTGCCCCATCTGCGCGGTGTCGTACGCGCATAGCTGGCTGATTTCGCGCGCAAAGCGCCGCGAATTCAGAGCGTCGAGCATCGCCTTGATCGGCGCCGCTTCGGCCTCTCGCTCCATGATGACGAGGTCGTAGCGCTCGTCTCGATGCGGAAGAAAATGCAGTCCGTAGGCATCTGCCCCCAGTCTGATAGTGACTCCGACGTCCGCCAGCCCCGCCGCGATTGCAGCTGCGACTTCGAGATGACCGCCGACGTCGAACTGGTATCCTGCGATGCGCTCGGACTTGAGGCCGAGCTCGCCAAGCGCCTGGTCGAGAGCTGAGCGCGCTCCCGAGCCATCTTCGCGGTTTACGATTCGCAGACCGGATCTCTCCAGGTCGGCGAATCCGCGGATCGCCAGCGGGTTGCCGGGCGCTGTCGCCAGCCCCAATTCCCACCGCGCAAAGTTCACGACGATCGAACGGTGATGGCCCAAAGCGCGTCGGATTGGCGCCAGGTTGTACTCGCCGCTCTTTTGATCCCGGAGATGCACGCCGGCCACGTGCGCGCGGCCATCGACTACTGCCCGCAAAGCTTCGCGACTCGAGCACGCAAGGGCCACCGCGTGAACCGGCGACCGCCGGCGCGCGAGCCAATCCACCAGAATCGCGACCGCCGGATCGCATCCCGCCATCAGGATCGTCGAGTCAATTTCATCCGGCAGTTGAAAAGTGGCGACGTCCGCGCGATGCCGCCTCGCACGCTGCAACACGCCCGCCGCGGGCACCAGCGTGAGATGCGCCGCAGGTTGCGCTACGGCCACGACTTTTCCGCCCACGCGCGCGAGCGCGACACGGGATTGCGAGCGGGCAGGGGGGAGTCGCTCGTCGTCGAACCAACTGGCGTCGACGAGCGTTGAGGTCTCATCGTCGATTTCGCCGAACAGCGATTCCACGCTTGCGCCGAGTTCGCGCGCAAGCCGAATCGCGATTGCCACGCCTGGATGATAGGCGCCCGACTCGATCGCGCCCAACGCCTGCCGCGACATTCCCGCGCGCCGCGCCAGCTCGGTCTGCGTGAGATCCCGCGCCATTCGCGCGCGCGCCAGGGCCTTGCCAATCGATGCCATAATACTTGTCAATCCGCTCTTAATATGGCATAAAGCCCGCAACTATGAAAAACCCTGCAACCTCGTTCATCCTGCCGCGTGCGCTCTGTACAACAATCGTTCTGGCCGTCGCGCTCGCCGCGGCCACGCCGTGCCGAGCGCAAACTAGCTCTTCGTTTGGGTCTGCGATAGAGGACTACTTCATAAACTGGTTTCCGCGTGTAACTCAAATCCAGAGCGAGCAGCCCCACTGGGTAACTCCGCTGGTGACCGTTACCCCGCGGCTCGAAGAGGAGGTGCGCTACGACCAGTTATTTCGAGTCGTCGAAAAACGGCGTCGCGACCGACAACTTCGGCAACGGCAAGGGAATTGAGCTCATCCCGTTTCAAGCTACTGAAATCATAATCGGAATCCCGCCGTTCCTGAACCGCAACACACCGAAGAACACCGACGGCTTCGGTGACTGGCCGTTCCTGGTAAAGGTGCGGTTGCTCTCCTCCAACGAGGAGCACGACAACTACATCGTCACCGCCTTCATGGGGTTCAGCGTGCCGACCGGCTCGAACGTCAACGGCAACGGGCACGGGCTCTTCACGCCGACCCTGGCGGCCGGCAAAGGCTTCGGCGACTTCTCAGTCCAATCGACGGTCGGTGTCACGTTCCCCAACGGCGGTCACGACACTCTCGACCGGCTGGGGATGCCGCTGGCCTGGAATACCGCCTTCCAGTATCGGCTCTTCAAATATTTCTGGCCGGAGTTTGAAACCAACTACACCTGGCAGTCGTACGGCGGCGACACCGGGCACAGCACGCTCTATCTTACGCCTGGGATTTTGATCGGGCGGATTCCGATTCACGACCGCGTCGGCCTGACGTTCGGCGCCGGCTACCAGGTCGCGGTGACGTATCATCAGAAATACAACCACAACGTCATCCTGACCGCGCGGATTCCGTTCTGAAATGCGGCGTCCAGATTGCCGAACGATTTGCAGTGATTGATCGCCGGCGGTAGAGTCCCCTCCCGGCCGACAAACACATCGAGGCCCCGCGCTCACATTTGCAGGGGCCGAAGGCTACGTGAGGAGAAAATTTCTATGGCACTCAGCGCTCGCAACCATCTAAAGGGCGAAATTACCGAGGTAGTTCTTGGGACCGTTACCGCGCTCATCACTCTCAAGGTCGGAGACAACATCGTCGAGTCCGTTATTACCAGGAGGAGCGCGGAAGAACTTGGCCTGAAGAAGGGCGACAAGGTGGCCGCCGTCATTAAGGCCACGGAGGTCATGATTCAGAAGGGCTAGCGTGGCATTCGTCCGCCGAAAGCAGCGGTCCCGAATGGCATCGATTCTCTCGTCGCTGCTGGTTCTGCTCTTATGCACGCCGGCGAGTGTTTCTCAGGCGTCGCACGCGGTAGCCCTCCGCGTCACTGGCGAGGTGCCAAATCATCTGGACCTCAGCATCGCCGATATTGCGGCATTTCAAAGGCAGACAATCCGCGTCACCGATGAGCAAGGTAATCGAGTCGAGTACGCAGGGGTGCCGGTTGCGGAGATCCTGCTGAAAGCCGGGGCGCCGCTAGGCAAGGAGTTGAAAGGGCCAAACATGGCCCTGGGCCTTATTGCCAGCGCCCGGGACGGCTACCGCGTGCTCTTCTCCCTGACGGAGTTCGATGCGGCCTTTGGCGGCCGCGTCATCCTGCTGGCCGATCGGCGCGACGGCAAGCCACTCGACACTCGCGAAGGTCCGCTGCGACTCGTAGTTCCCGGCGGTAAGCGCCACGCGCGATGGATTCGTGGAGTCACTACTCTCGATTCTGAGAGTCCGCTGAGTGGCTATGCGAGCATGCGATGCGTTGGCGCCAGCAACACTTCCGTCGCGATCCCGTGCGGACACGCTCCCGCGCACGGCTTCGCGTCGCAACTGAGACACGCCGCGGCGTTCTCTGAGAGCATCGCGTATTCGCTCCGCGCAAGCCGGATATCGCCGTAGTCTCAGCGTACATCCGCGTGCGCATCACGTCGGCGATCGGCACGCCGTAGGGACATGCATTCGCGCACTCGTTGCACGCGGGACGGCACTGCGAATCACCGTTGAGACTCGCGTAGCGATTCAACAGCCGCCGGTCATCCGCGGCGCTTGCGCGCGCTCCCGACGCGCCCAGGTATTCGTCGATTAGTTGCCGGCTCGTCATCGAGACGATCAGCGCGTCCACGTTGGGATTCGACAATACCCATCGGAACGCCGCCTGCGAGAAGGTGGCGCCGCCGGATTCATACGGACGCATATCGTTCAGGCGCGCGCCCATCAGGGTCTTCATCACAACCACGCCGACGCCGTGGCGCTTGGCCTTTTCCATCAGGCGCGGCAACTCGGGCTGAATCGCGACGAAATCGAAGTTCCGCGTGAAGCGCTGGTAGAAGCGCGGGTCCTGGCCGAAGTTGTGCGCGCACAGGATTACGTCGCAGTGGCCGCTGTCGATCGCGTAGTCGAGGCATTCGGCCAGATTCCCCGCGTGGCCCGACATCCCGGTGAACCGAATCTTGCCCTGGCTGCGCGCCTGCGAGACGAATTCGTACCACTCGGGATTCTTCAGCCGCGCCGGATCGTTGACCGCATGGTTGAAGTACACGTCGATGTGATCGGTCTGTAGGCGGCGCAGACTTGCTTCGAGCGCGGTCATCATCGAACCGCGGCTGTCGCCCGCGCGCGCTATCGTCTTCGAGGTCAGGAATACCTTGTCGCGTTTGCCCTTGAGCGCGTTGCCGATCGTAGTTTCGGATTCGCCGTCGGTGTACGTCTCGGCCGAGTCAAAGTAGTTGACCCCGCAATCAAATGCGTGTCGGACCAGGTCTTCATTTCCGGCGGTCAGGCGGCTGGCGCCGAACGAGATGTCAGAAATCTTGAGACCGGTGCGGCCGAGCGTCGAGTAACGGCGAACGTGCGATGCCGCCTCGACCGATGCGCTGGCGGCGCCGGCCAGCGGCAGGATCGATACGCCCACCCCGGCAAGCACGCCCCGCTTCAGGAATTCGCGTCGTCCAATGATCGATCCGTCGCGCGATCGTTTCATCTGAGCACCTCGCGTAGCCGCGTGGCGGACCGGTCGCGGCCAAGGCCGATTCTACCGCCAAACTATCGCCGGACGCGAGATGCGCTCGCTCACGCAAGGTCAGCTTTGCGGAGATAGAGGAGCACGGCTGCTCCCGACGACACGCCGATCGCGACGAATGGGTAGGGCACAAGGTACGCCCACGAGTGCTCCTGCATCACCGGGCTGCCGTGGTACTTCAGGATGAACAGGGGCATGTTGATGATCACGTATGCCGCGTAAAAGATCCCGATCGGCAGCGCAAACTTGCGCATCGCGAAGATTCCGTACGCGTACACGGCGAGCATGATCCCGAAAATCGGAGCGATGATCATGTTGGGCAGGCCCGAAAGGCGCGTTCCGAAGAAGACGAAGCCGACGCCGGGATTATGCGAGAATGGCTTGACGAAATTGGAAACCGCCATCAGCGCGAGCAGCAGCGCGAAGACAGTAAGGGTCACACCGCGTGATTTCTCTGCCATCTTGGTACCCTCCATCCGTGATTCATGTGAGATCGGCGCGGCGGCGATGCAGGATGACCGCCGATGCGAGCGGGACGCCAATGCCAATTACGATTGAAGCGTCGCGACAAGGCGGAGGGTGGCGGCGCGTTACGGTTCTTCATCGTGAACAGAATCATGTTCAGGATCACCCACGGGCAAAAAAAGTACGCGATTGGCAGTGCAAACTTCCGCATCGCCCAGATCCCGTATGCATAGACCAGGAGAATGATCCCGAACAGCGGACCCATGATCGCGTTGGCGGCGCCGGTCAGCTTGGTGCCCAGGAAAACGAAGCCCGCGCTGGGATCGAGATGAAACGGTTTGAGGAAGTTGGATATCGCGAGGATTGCGAACAGTACCGCGAAGATTGTGAGAGTCACGCCGCGCGATTTCCGTGCCATCGTGGGTTCCTCCCCGGACATCGAGCCGGTTTGCGCACATCCTAGTCGGCGGGCGCGTGAAACGCATCAGGCCTTGCATATGCATATTGAGACTTGATTGGATGCGCAGGGATCGGTACCCCTCACGGCACCGGATTCGATTGAACAATGTGGCGATTCATTGCGGTTGCGGCGCTCGCAACGTGCGCATTATGGCTATGGGAGCCGATCTGCGCCTTCGCTGAGACTAATCTCGTAAAGAACGGCGACCTCGCTGCCGGCTTCGACGGTGCGCCGGCTGATTGGTACGCGCTGTCTTCCGACAAGAAGCTGAGCAGGTTTTCATGGACCTATACGCCGGCCGAGGGCGGCGCGCTGGGAATCTCCAATCTGAATCCGAACTACGCGAGCTGGCATCAGGCGCTGATACTACGGCCCGGGATTTATGAAATCAGCGCCGAAGTACGCGTCGAGGGTGCGCAGCCGCACGCAGGCGGCGCGAATGTAGCCGTCAGTACCTACGACGGAATCAAACTCATCTCGACGCATCTGCACGGCACGACGGGCTGGCAGAAACTCTCGTTCTTTCTGAAAGAAGATCGATGGGGCGATTCGACTGAATTGCTCTGCCAGCTCGGTGGGGCGGATTTCCCGGATACCGGCCGCGCGTCATTTCGCAATATCAAAGTGATCGCCGTTGCCAGTCCGGCGGTGAGCCCCGCGCGCGGATTCGATACCGCCGCAATTCGCTACCGCGACAAGGACCAGGTACATCAGCCGGATTATAGAGTCTCGATCCGTGCGACAGGCGTCGTATCCGGCCTGATCCTGCTGGGGATGCTGGGATGGGCGCTCGCCGTAATATGGCGGCCGGCGCTTGCGGCCGGGCGCTCGGCGTGGATGCTGCCTGCCGGCCTGATGCTCGCGATCACCGCGGTCAAGTTTGCCGCGCTGTTTCATTTCACCGGCTTCTACTGGGACATCTGGGCGAAGACGAATCGTGCCTTGCTGGCCACCGCTCTGGGCCCCTCACGAATTTACGATCCCGGTCTGCCGGTTGACGCCTATCCGCCCGGGTCGCTGTACCTGCTGTGGCTCTCAGGATGGATCGGCAGATTGATCGAGCCGACCGCAAACGGTTTCCGCGTGATCGTCGAGACGCCGCCGTTGATTGCCGATCTTTTTATCGGTCTCACGCTGTACTTTGCGGCGTGGCGCGACGGACGCGGCTTGCGCGCCATCGTGGTGATGATGCTGTTCGCGCTTAACCCGGCGCTCATCTTCGATACGGTGGTATGGGGGCAGAGCGATTCGATCGTCGCGCTGCCAATGATCGCCGCCGCGATCCTGATCCTGACCGGCCGCTACCGGCTGGGATGGAGTGCGGCCGCGATCGCGATCCTGGCCAAGCCGCAAGCGATCGCATTCACGCCGCCGCTGGGACTGTGGACGCTGTGCAACGCGGGCCTCGCGGAATGCGGATGGTCCGCGAGCGCATTCCTGGGCACGATTGCGATTGGAATCATGCCGTATCAATTCGGACATTCGTGGAATTGGATAATCGACGTATATAAGGATCTCGGCACGCGATTCAGCGATGCTTCGGTTGGCGCGTTCAATTTCATGGGGTTGATCGGCGGGATGAACACGCCTGACACCGACAAGATCTTCGGCGGCGTTTCGTATCGCGCGTTCGGCTTTTCGCTCACCTGCGCCGTTTACCTGATCGCGTCGTATCTGATCTGGCGGGCGCGGTCCACTCGCGCCGCGATGCTCGCGATTTTCGTCGCGCTGTTCGGATTCTTCATGTTCGCGCCCCGGATCCATGAGCGATATCTGTACTACCCTCTGGTATTTCTGATTCCGATCGCGCTGGAGAGCGGCTTTCTCACCTCGATCTTCGCCGTCGTAAGCGCGACGTTCCTGTTCAACCTCATTTACATCAAGCATCTCACCGACACCTCGTCATATTTTCCCGATCATCCGAACGCGGCGTTGATCGCGGCTGCTTCGATCAACCTGGCCGTCTTCGTCGCGGTGACTGCGTACGGGTTGATCCGCACTCCTGCGTCGGCAGGCAGGGGTGACCCCTGCACCCAGTGTTAAGAAGAGATGCGCGCGGAGTTTACCCTGAGTATTCGAAGGGCCCGGTTAGAACAGGTCGAGGGGGGAAAGCAGGGCGCGCGATGTCCTGGTTAAGTGCCTTCAGGGTTGACGGAGCATAGAACTCGACTGGTCGTCATCGATCGCGCAAGATTGAAATTCAGCAGCGCCGACGATGCCTCAGCGAATTTACGAAAATTCGAAACGGCTCGGGCCGATTAGTCACGACCAGCTGAGCCGCGTGCTCACTCGCTTCGAGCTGGGCGATTTGCTGACGGTCAAGCCCGTGCCACTCGGCCTATTCGGGCAAAACCTGTTCGTCACCTCGAGCGTCGGCGAGTTCGTGTTCCGCGGAGCGCCGCATGGACCTACTCAGTTTCCGATCGAGCGATTCTTCACTCGCCTGCTCCACGAGCGGACGAGCGTGCCCGTGCCATGGCCATATCGGATTGATGATTCTTGCGACTTTTTTCCCTGGAGCTACGCGATCATGCCCCGGATGCCGGGGCTGCAGGTCACGGATCGCAAGGTGCGACGCGAACTGAGCAGCGCCGACGTGCGCGCGATTGCGCGCGCGATGGCATACAACCTCGTCGCGATGCAGCAGGTCACAATGCCTTGCTGCGCGCGCTACGATCCGGACCGGGATATCGTCAGACCGGTGCCGGTAAAGGACCACGCCGATTGGCCCTTCAATAGCGGCTACGGTGAAGTGACTCAGCCGCCGTCGCATCGCGAGCTGGTCACCGCGCGCATCCGTCGCATCCTCGAACGAGCGCATACCGCGAGCGATCGCACGACAACGGCCGATGTCGAGTGGGCCGAACAATTGATCGAACGCGCGAACGCCGCGTTAGCAGTACCCTTTACTCCGTGCTTCACGATGGAGGACTACAAGGAAGGTAATGTAGTACTGAGTCGGACACCCGATGGATGGCAGGTCAGCGGGGCTTTCGACTTCATGGGATGCTATTTCGGCGACGGCGAGACCGATCTGTCGCGGACAACGGCCGAATATTTCGATCAGGATCCGGAGCTGGCGCGCGAGTTTCTGGCCACCTACCTGCAGCTCCGCGCGCCGCGACACGGTTTGCGCGAGCGCTTTTCGCTTTACATGCTGCTCGACCGGCTGATCATCTGGGAATATATCCAGCGCCATGAGGTCGAAGTCGCGAGCAAGATGGGAACCCTGCGCGACTGGACCGAACGATATACCCAGATCGCGGACAGGCTAGGATTCGATGGCTGAGTGACGTTCTTCTCAGTGACCTTAGGATGCTGATTCCAGGAATTCCAGTATCGGGTCGTTGATCTGGCCTGCTGCCTGCGCGGGCGCGCGCTTGCGCGCGAGAGATCCTTCGCTGCGCTCAGGACGACGCAAAAAGTTTCCGCTCAGGATTTCAGGAACTTAAGCATCGGCGAGCTCAAACGCCGCTCTGCTTAATCGCGGCGTGGCGCGCGGTTAGCGCCACGCCGCGATTTTACCATTACGGCCGCTCCGTCTCCGCTGGCGCCTCTGCATCGCCGGCCAAAGTCACCGAGACGGTTTGCTCGCAAGTCTTTCCGTTGGAGCTGAACTTTCCAGTGATCGTCAATTGCGCTTGCACGGCCCCGGCGCCATGACCTTTAGGCTGAAAGGTAATGTTATAGGCGCAGGAACTGCTCCCGCCTAGGTTAGGATTCGACGTGCAAGTGCCGGCCGTCTTCTTGCCTTTGTTGACTTTAAAATCGTCCGCCTGTTTCGTTCCACCCGAATTACTTATAGCCGTCGTCAACTTGAGCGTGTCGCTGAGGTCGTTGCTGACGGTAAGAGGCAAAGTAGCCGATTGTTTATCGTCGACATCCCCGAACGCGAGGGTACCTGTGGGACTGGTGCTCAAGTATATGTTCACCGGGCACTTTGCAACCGGGGTTGGCGTGGCGGTTGGCGTCTTGGTCGGCTTCGGTGTCGCGGTCTTGGTGGGCGTCGCCGTCCTGGTGGGCGTCGCGGTCTTGGTCGGCTTCGGTGTCGCGGTCCTGGTCGGCGTCGCCGTCCTGGTGGGCTTCGCGGTCCTGGTTGGCGTGGCGGTCTTGGATGGCGTCGGTGTCGCGGTGAGAGTCGCTGTTGGCGTGGCAGTCGGGGTTGCCGACATGGTTGCCGATGCAGTCGGCGTTGCGGTCGGCGTTGCGGCGGATCCTGCCGGACAGAAGGTGATGTTGTACGACGGGCCTACCGACGCTCCCGAATTGGTGCAGCCGAAGCTGGCAGCCTCGTCGTCGTAAGGATAAGTGTAGGCGACGGGGCACGAATTGTGGAAAGCGAGATAGAAATCTCCGGCGGAGGTGGTCGGCGCCGCAGCGGCAACCGGGCCAGTGCTGCCGGCGGGAACCTTTTCCCAGTTGATGCTGTCAGCTAGACATTCCCCGGCAGTTGACAGGAAGGGCACCCGCACACTATGCCGGTTTCCTCAGCGATACCTGTTAACCACGATTGGTAGTCCACGGCATTGTACGGCGAAAAGTCGTAGAAATTATGGCACCCATAGAGATCGGCCCACGTTGCGGGCGGGCCTTCCTCATACGTGCAGGTACCCGTGGGGGATCCTTCGCAGGTGAAACCCTTTGGGCAATCGGTATCTTGCATGCATTGGCATTGGCCGAATGCCTGGCTCGGTGAAATGTTGCAGGTCAACGTTCGCTCCGGCGTGGGTGTTCCCTCCGGCGTGGCTTGGTGCCCATAGGGACAGTCCAACGTTGTCGCGCAGAGGAACGGGACGTTGCCGGTGCATCCAAGTGCCGCCTGCTGGGTGGTAGTGCCCGACAGGCAAGCCTGGGTCGGCGCCCAGCAACCAACCACGGACTGCGTACCCGATGGAGAGTTGTAGGTCAGACTGGAAGGACAGCTGCTAAGCAGGTTAAAAGGGCAGGCTGTAACGGTGCCGGACTGATCAACTGTTTCGCCGGCCGGGCCGCATTGCTTAGGACTTGAAACAGAAAATGCGGGTGAATACGTGCCCGAAACCGGTACCATCGAAAAGCCCACGTTGAAACCGTTGACCATGCTGGTGTCGTAATAATCTTGCGCGCCAACGTTACTTGTGCCGCTGGGCGGAACCTCAAGTGTGAACTCGCCTGCATATGCGGGGTTTGCTGGCCCGTGCGGCGTGTTCGCTGTGTTGCCGCTGCAATCGAGTAGTCCAGACAATCCGTTACCCGCGCCGCCGCAATCTCCGGTCTGGCAGGTCAAGCCACCGCTTGTAGGCGAGCAGCCTGTGCGTCCCCAGAAATTGCCGCCCCAGGTAAACAAGGATCCGCAAGTGCAGTTCGTATCGCCCGCAATGCACTCATAGCCGGCGATGGCATCGTAGCAATTGTCGCTTGCGCAATCCGAAGGTTGCGTGCACGAAGCCCCCTCGGCAGATTTGCCCGATGCTTCTTGAGCCTCGGGAACGCAGATTACGGATTGTCCACCGTTGGCCGGAAGGTCCCAATTGGAACTCGGCGCCGGAGCGGACAGCGGAGTAGGCTCCAGGTTCGCAAACCAACACTCCCCCACGGGGTTGGTGCTATTGACGTCGTACCAGGCGTTTGCGCTAGGAGGAACGTTTCCTGAAAAACAAACCTGATTGGGGCCGCAATCTGAATCCTTTGAGCAGGTGATCGTGCATGCCCCCGTTGTGGCATCTGACGTGTCGGCAACGCATTTCAGATTCGGGTTTGTGGTGCCATTGGTGCAGTCAGAATCCTGGGTACAAACAGGCGTTCCGTCAACCTGCGGCTGGCTGAGACCCTCGCCGAGGTACACGTCGTAACCGCAATTGTTGGTGAAAGTCAGCGCGCGATAACCAGCAGGGCAGGTAGCGGCCGCGGCCGGCTGCACGAACGCCGTCGTGGAAAGCGCCGCTAAGAGAAACAGGAGTGGCCACCCGAGCGCCACGATTGCGATCGGCTGTCGCCGACGCGTGTCGCGACGCGAATGGGCCTCGGTCACTGATTGTTCGGTCGACATGTAATCGGATGTACTACGCTGCTGCTGGCAATTCGCTCCTCGCATGCCATGTTCTCCCAAGTGATGTAGATACCTGCTTTTACCTATTATTTAATTACAAAGCAAGTATCTTTATGCAATTAGCTGTAATTTTATTTTTAACTTTCAAAACAGGCAATTCATAGCGGTAAGAGAGCTGTGCGCCACTAGCCCCGGAGGGCGCCAGTGCGTGTGGCACCAGCGCCAACATCCGGTCATGCAGGCTCTCGGGTCAGGGCGGTGCACCGGCACGCGGCGAAGAAAAAGAGACGGGGTCGCTGCGCTTCGGTCGGGATGACGACGCAAAAAGTTTCCGCTCAGGATTTCAGGAACTTGAGAATCAGTTCATTGACGTGATCGGGGCGCTCCTGATGCACGAAATGCCCGGCGCCCGGCACGATCTCGATCTTCAATCCCTTCGGGAACAGCTTCTCCATCCCGTCGAGCAACTCCGCGCCGATGCATCCGTCGTCGCGCCCATGAAGCATCATCGCCGGCACGTTGATCGGCGTTCCCATCGCGGCCGCCAGCACTTTCAGATCGACCGGCATGCTGAGCACCGGCCCGAGCGTGGCGCGATAGTAGCCGATGGCCGCCTCGAGCGTGCCCTTGGCGCGAAAGCATCGCTTGAGCGCTTCCATGTCCTCGCGCGCCCATTTCCAGCCCGGCGACCAGTCGGCCCAACACTTTTCCAGGAACGCGAAGTCGTTGAAACTCATCGCGGCCTCGGCAATTTTCGTCTGGAAAAAGAACATGTACCAGGAGCGGCGCTGCTGCGCGTAGCTGGTGACCAGCGCTTCGAAAAATTTCGAGCCATACGGGACTGCCGCCGTGACGAGCCGGCTTATGCGATCCGGCGAGGCCGCCGCGGCGCCGTATGCCGCGACTGCGCCCCAATCGTGGCCGAACACGATCGCGTCCTTGTAGCCGAGCGCCGCAATCAGCGCGAGTGCGTCCTCCGACAGCGCCGGCGAGTCGTAGCGGCCGTCGGGCGCGGGCTCGGTGGGCGAGTAGCCGCGCATGAACGGCGCGACGCAGTGGAATCCCGCCGCCGCCAGCGCGGGCATCTGATGGCGAAACGAATGAGCCGTGTCGGGGAAGCCGTGCAGGCACAGCACCAGCGGTCCTTCGCCCATCTCGAGCACCGTGAAATTCAGGTTCGACGCGCGTACGACTCGTTGCTTCACTTGTGATGCCATAGTGGCTCGATCCATACCGCACGCTTTCGCCAATGACAAAGCGCGCCTGACCGTGCCCATGCAATCGGAGGTAGCGCACCGCGTCAGTATCCGGTAATCTGGTTGACCGCGACGGCAAGCACATTCCGCTCTGCGCCTTACAATCGAAGGCATCCCGGTGAAAAGTGAAAATGTGCTGATGCTGGCGGCATTCAGGAATGCGCACGCACGCGCGCCTGCCGCCCCAAGCATCACCATCCGCGCAGCCAAACCGGCGTGTGCGGTGGTGTGGGCAAATACGATAGGTGGAGAGACGAATGGCAGCAGCTTTCACGACCACGAGCACAACCAAAACAGAAAAAACCACAAAGACCGCGCCGTGGGAGATGCCATGGTGGCGGCCCTCGTCGGCGCGCGACCTTTCGATCCTGTTGTGGGTCTGCCTCATTCATATTACGGCCGCGATTGGACTGGTGCTTTATCCGATTCCCGGATGGCGCGTGTTGCTCGGCGCGATCGCGCTGGTATTCATCGGCGGATTGGGCACCACGGTCGGGTACCATCGCGCGATCACGCATCGCGCGCTCACGCTGAATCCATGGGCGCGCGGAGTGCTGATTTTCTTCGCGATGTTCAACGGTTCCGGCGCGCCGACCACTTGGGCCGCCGGCCATCGTCTGCATCACGCCAAGGCTGACACCCCCGACGACATCTCGAGCCCGATTTGGGGCGGTTTCTGGTGGGCGCATCTACGATGGCTTTGGCAGGCTGGCGAGATGCCCGTCGATCGTTACTGTCCCGATCTCAGCGGAGTTTCGTATCGGGCCTGGCGATGGTTCCAGACGCCGATCCTCGCGCTCTCATACCTCGGCGGTTTGTATTTCAGTCCGGCCGCATTTTTCTGGCTGGGCGCGATTCGCTTGTGCTTCGCGACTGCACGCGCAATGTTTCGTCAACAGCGTTTGCCACACCGAACCGGGCATCACGGTGGGCCAGGATTCCAGCCGCAACGTAAAATGGCTTGCGCTGATGCATCTGTTTCAGGGCGAGAACTGGCATCGCAACCATCACGCGCGCCCCGGTTCTGCCCGTCTGGGATGGAACTGGCGCCAGCCCGACGCCGGTTACGTGCTCATCCTGGCGCTCGAGAAGCTCGGCCTCGCCACCAACGTTCGCCATGGCACGCCCAGGCGCAGCGGCGGCAGGGCCGACGCGGCAGATCCGCGGGGCAGGGCCGATATCCTTGATCCCGCCGCATAATCGCCAAGCGCAACGGGACTTTTTTCCGCGTAACGGACGGTCCCGCCGTGCGTATTCCTTGTTAGAGGAATGCACATGAAAACCGCCGGCTTCATCTTTGCCGCGATCCTTTCCGCCATCATCATGCTTGGAACAGTAATGGCGGCAGCGAACGCGGGCATGGCCCAGATCGCGTCATCGTCTATTGTAAAGACCCTGTAGTTTCTCCGCACCGCTCGCGCGTTGCCGGCCGGTTTACTTCGGCGTGCCGCGATGCTTTCCTTAGCGAGGCTCCTCACCAATCTGACCGGCTAATGGAGGACGCATCGTGTCGATACTTTCAGAGTTCAAGCAGTTCGCGATCAAGGGCAGCGTAATCGATCTCGCGGTCGGCTTCGTAGTCGGCGCCGCGTTCGGGAAAATCGTAACCTCGTTCACCAACGACATTCTTATGCCGCCGATCGGCCTGGCGCTCGGCGCAGTCGATTTCTCCAACCTGTTCATCAATCTTTCGTCGACGCATTACCCGACCATCGCGGCGGCGAAGGCTGCGGGCGCGCCGACGCTGAACGTCGGATTGTTCATCAACACGATCATCGACTTCCTGATAATCGCGTTCGCGGTCTTTCTACTCGTCAAATGGATGAATCAGCTTGTCGGCGAAAAGCCTGGCGCCACCCACCACCAAGGAGTGTCCGTATTGCCTGAGCGCGATCGCGCTCGGCGCCACGCGATGCCCCCATTGCACGTCGGAACTGAAGGCGGCGTGAGCAGTGAACGGCATTTCCCCGCCGGTGAAGAAGTGAACGGGTGAAAAACTGAAAAATGCGGAGGCTTACGCGGACTTGCCGCGCGCGCCCCCTGCACTGAGACGCCGATGCTTGCCGCTACTCGCCGGCCTGCGCGACGTCGGCCATCGCCTTCGTAGCGCGCTCACAAATCTCGCTCAGGACTTCGTCAGTGATCACGGTCGAGAGCGCGATCATCCCGCGGGGTGCGAGAAACAAGCCCTGATTGAGCGCCGCCAGATGGAAGCTGGCGATCGCGCGGGCGTCCTCGCGTGCGATCGTCGCGGGCGGCGGCTCTTTGAGAAAAAACACGTTCATCAGCGATCCATAATGCCGCACGGAAAACGGCAGCCCCACCTGACGCGCCGCGCGCGCCAGCTCGGCGGCCAGCCGCTCGGCCTGCTTGGCCATTTTTTCGATTCGCGCCTGCGTCAGTTCGCGCACCGACACGACCCCGGCCGCGCAGCTGACCGGATTGCCGTTGAAAGTGCCCGAATGAAAAATCGTGCCGCGATTGCGCGGATCGAACGCCGACATCACTTCTTCGCTGCCGCCGAGCGCTCCGACCGGAAATCCGCCGCCAATCATCTTTCCGAACATCGTCAGGTCCGGCTTGACGTCGAAAATCTGCTGCCCGCCGCCTTCGGCCAGCCTCAGCGTGATCACCTCATCGACCACGAACATCGCACCTGCGCTATGCGCCGCTTCGGCAACCCGCCCGAGAAATTCGGCCGGCGGCTCCACGATGCCCGCTGAGCCGAGAATCGGCTCCAGAAACACCGCCGCAATCTCCGCACCGCGCTCGGACAGCAGCGCTTCGAACACAGTCGCCTCGCCGAAGTCGGCGAGCATCGTGCGCTCGCCGTCCTGGCCGGCCAGCCCGACTTCCAAATCGTCGTACGATCCATGATAACCGTAGCGCGCCATCAGGATGAGCTTGCGGCCAGTAAGGCGCCGCGCGACGTGTGCCGCGAGCATCCCGGCCTCCGTCCCTGAATTGCAAAATCGCACCCGCGCCACGGATTCGACCCGCTCGCACAGCAGAGTCGCCAGCTCGATCTGCGCCTCCGATCGCGCCGGCCACGCGCTGCCGTCACGAACCGCCTTGCTCACCGCCTCGACGATTGGCGGGTAAGCGTTGCCGTGAACCAGGCTGGTGTAGTTGCCAAGCAGATCGATGTACTTGTTGCCGTCAACGTCCCATACGAAAGGACCTTCGCCGCGCTTGAGCGTGAGCGGGTAGGGCCGATAGTAGGTGGTGGTGCGGGTGTCCCCGCCGGGCATCACCCGCTCGGCGCGCTTGGCGAGTTGCGCGGATTTTTCGGTCGCCGCGCGATAGTGTTCTTCGATACTGTTCATGCTCTCTTCCCCCGACTCTTCATAGTCTCATTCCCCGATGAGATATAATGAGCGCCTGCGCGTCTGCCGGCATTATATTCCTCCATCATTTGCGGGTATCTCGCCGCCGCGAGTCAAGCTCCCCGCCGCCGGCAACCTCGCTGACGCATAACATAATGGCAGTTCGAGGTTTATTCTCACATTCGCCGAGTCGCGACCCCGTAGCCGCTCACTTCACGGCCGCGATCGCTTCCATCTCGACCATCAGTCCCTCGACCGCCAGCGACGTCACCCCGACCAGCGTCGAGGCCGGCGGCTCGCCATCCCCGAACAGTTCGGCGCGCGCCTCGCGCATCGCGGAATAGTCAGACTGCTTGTAGTTAACGATGTAAGTATTGGTCTTGACTATATCGGCTGCGGTGGCTCCTGCAGCCCCGAGCGCGGCTTTCAGATTATTTGCCGCCTGGCGAATCTGGGTCTTCAAGTCTCCCGGCCCTACCAACTTGCCTTGCTTGTCAACTGCCACCTGGCCCGAAATGAATACCAACTTTGCCGGGCCCGCGATCGTCACGATGTGCGTATAACCGCGCGGCGCGAGCAACGTATCTGGATTGATATACTTTTTTTCCACGTCTTCTCTCCTTCAGTTGCGCGCGATCGAGCCCGCGCGCAAGTATCGCGATTTCCCATTGCCTTACCCGGCGGCAGATTGCGCGAAATGGCCATCGTCGGCGAGTCCGTTCACAATCAGATGAAGATAGATGAGTCCGGCGTACGGATGCCACCGCTGGAGCGCCCGCCGCACGCCGTCGTAAGTGGGCTCGCCGTCCACCCCGAGCCATTCGAAGAGTTTGTTGCGCCCGCCAACATCGTCACCCGGGAAAATGTTGATTCGGCCGAAACCGCGCAGCATCACGTACTCCGCGGTCCAGCGTCCCACGCCGCGAATCGTCGAAAGGCGCGCGACGGCGTCGTCGTCCTCGAGCGCTTCTATCGACGCGAAATCGCGGTCCTTGCGATCGATCGCCAACCGCGCGAGTCCGATCAGGTATTCCCCCTTCTGCCTGCTGAGCCCGAGCGCGCGCAGCGCGTCCGGATTCAAGCGCGCAACCGCGGACGCGGCCGGGAACGATCGCATCGGCGCCGTCGCGCCATCAACCTCGCCGGCGATTCCGCAAGCCTCCGTGAGCCGGTTCAGTACGTGCATCCCCGCGCTCAGCGACACGAGCTGGCACGCGACCGCATTCGCGAACGCTTCGAACACCGTGGCATAGCGCACCGGTTTCATCCCCCGGATACGATCCGCCAGTTCCCGGATGCGCGCATCGCCGCGCGCGAGCCGGTAGAAGTCCGAAAGGTCGCGCTCCAGCCCAAGCATCCTGGTCACAATCGAGGCGACTTCCGCCCTCACCGCTCGCGGCCGCGCGGCTCTGATCCGCACTTCGATTTCCGGACGCGAACCGCGCCGTGTCTGCCTGACTGCGACCGCGACCGGCGACCTGCCGATCACCAGGATGCGCCGCCAGACGCCCTCGTCGAATCGATCGACGATGTTATGCGCGCGGCGCCGAAGCGCCCACACCGTCATGTCGAGTCTGAACGGTGGCCGTGGCGCAAGTGTGAACGTGAGTGCTGGCACTGGAGACGTCGGCCGAATCTGCTACTCGATGTCGGCAGCTTCCAGAGCCACCGCCACCGCTAACGCGATCGTGCCAATTGATTGTCGCGTCATCCGCATTTCTCGGCGCTGCCGTCGATTATTGCGCCTCGCCGATACCGGCGTGATGCTCCAGCGCGCGTACTCGCCGTATCACTTCGGGCAGCCGCGTCAGCACGGTGGCGTAGCGGCGGAACTTGCGCACGTCCACCGCAGGGATGCCCCCGACGATCGCGTCGTCTTTCAAGTCGTGGTGGATGCCGGCTTTCGCCATGACCATGACGCGATCGCCGATCGTCACGTGGTCGGAGCATCCTGCTTGTCCGCCGAACAGGCACCATTTGCCGATTCGCGTCGAGCCCGAGATTCCCACGTGCCCCGAGAATCGCGAGTACTCGCCGATTTCGCAGTTGTGCCCGATATGCACCTGGTCGTCGAGCTTCACGCCGCGATGCAGCACCGTCGCCCCCATCATCGCGCGATCGACCGTCGAATTCGCGCCGATCTCAACATCATCCTCGATTATTACGCCGCCGACCTGCGGAATCTTGATCAAGTCGCCCTTTTCCTCGACGAATCCGAAACCGTCGGCGCCGATTACGGCGCCGTTCAAAATCGTCACCCGATTTCCAATCACCGTGCCTTCGCGAATCGAGGCCTGGCTGTGCGCGGTGAAGCGATCGCCGATGCGCACGTTGGGGTAGATCGTAACGTTGGGATGAATCACCGCGTCGCGCCCGATCGTCACGCCCGCACCGATTACCGCCGATGCGCCGATCGACGCTTTGGGACCGATCGTCGCGTCGGGCGCGATCGAAGCCCGCGGATCGATCCCTGGCGCGGGCCGGTACGGCGGAAAAAAAATCTCGAGCACGCGGGCGAAGTCGGCGTATGGATTCGCGCTGACCAGCGTCGCGCACTTCGCGCCCGCGCCCAGCTCGGCGGTTGTGATCGCCGCCGATACGTTGGATTGCAGCGCGGGGGCGTACTTCGCGCTCGCGACGAAGACGATCATGCCGGGACCGGCGGCCTCGATCGGCGCCGGCGCGAAAATCTCCACGCCGCCGTCACCGCGGATTTCGAGTCCCAGCTTCGATGCGAGTTCCTTGAGTTTCATCTTGATGCCCTGGTTTTCCGGTGAATTAAAGTTTTCAGTCTTCAGTATTCAACCCGACGCGCGCATCGCGAGGATTGCGTCGGCGAGCTCCGCCGGTTCGATTTGCGTCAGGCAGTTGTAATGACCGAAGCGGCAGGTGCGCGCCAGGCACGGGCTGCATTCGAGCTTGTGGTAAATCACGCGCGTCTTCGGCCCCAGCGGCCCGGTGCGATTCGGATTGGTCGATCCGAAAATCGCGACGGTCGGGATTCCCAGCGCTCCCGCCAGATGCATGCATCCTGAATCGTTGCCGATGAACCCGTCGCACAGCGACAACAATGCGATCAGCTCGCCGACATTGGTGTGTCCGGTTGCGATCATCGCGCCCGATTTGCTCGCCGCCGCAACTTCTTCGCACTTCGCGCGCTCCGACGACGCGCCAACCAGCACGACTTCGGCGTCCTCGCGGTGCGCGATCAAATCGATCAGCGCGCCGTAGCTGTCCGCGGGCCATTCCTTGGCCGGTCCGTAGGCCGCCGCCGGAGCGATTGCAAAGATCGGACGGCCGGGACGCTTGCGATTCGCCGCGAGCCATTCGCGCATGCGCTCGCGATGCGGTCCGTGGACGTCGATTGCGAAATCATCGGCGCGGGTGTCGGCAACGCAAACGCCCGTCGCGCGCACCATCGCGAGCCAATAATTCACCTGGTGACCGGTAACCGCTTCGGGCGGCGGCGACGCTTTCAGCGTCAGCATCGCGCCGCGCGCATCGGCGACAAATCCGGCGCGCCGCCGGATCCCGGCCATCGCAATCCACAACGCCGACTCGAAACTGTTCGGAAACAACACTCCCAGGTCGAATCGCCGCGAGCGGATTTCTCCGACAATTCTGCGGCGATCGAAAAACCCGGAAAGACCGCGCCCAACCGAGTACGGTATCACCTCGTCGAGCCATCGGGCCCCGTCAAAGAAGCTCGCCAGTTCCTTCTTGATCAGCACCGCCAGATGCGCGCCCGGCCACGCGCGGCGGATTGCCCGCAGCGCGGGCGTGCTCATCACGAGGTCGCCCAGCCAGTTGACCTCCTTGACCAGGATGCGGCCCGGCGGAGGTTCGAGCATGACCGCAGGCGCCGACAGCGCCGGCGCGCGCGACTCGAGCGCCTCATGACGCCGAATATTTTCCGATTCCACGCTAATGATTCCCCGCAGTGCGCCTTCGATCCTGTCAAAGATTTCATCACGCGCGCGCGCCCAAATAAACCCGCCGCCCAAATGGCCTCTCCCGAGGCGGGAGCGCGGCTGCGCGCGCCTCGCGCAGCTCAAACGCGGGCAATAAATTTGCCGGCGAATCTTTCATTGCTGCATGGGCGCAGCTTGTGCGGACTCGCCGGGTTCGGGGAGCATCAGGAACCGATGCTGCGTTGGAGAGTAGAACTCGACCGACGCACCTACCAGCGAATTGGCGTCGATGCCGCCGGCGATCAAAACCTCGCCGTCGTTCAGCAGGGTCGCGGTGTTAGTGAGCCGCGCGACGTTGGTCGGGCCCACTTGCGAGAACAGGTTCGTTTCGGGTCGGTAGATTTCCGCGTCGCGCATCCCGACCACAACCGGCCCCTTGATGGTCCATCCTCCGACGACGAGCACATTCCCGTTGTCGAGCATGGTTGCAGTCGGCAGGTAGTGCGGCGCCCTCATGTCGCCGGTTCTGATGAAGGTGCCGGATTCGGGATCGAAAATTTCCGAGCTGTTGAGCGGGGTCAGCGAAAAAAGATTGGGATGCCGGCTGGTCGCGACTCTGCCGCTCTTGCCGCCGACGATCAGCACGCGCCCGTCGTTCAATTTGATCGCAGCCGCGCCGACGCGATCGCTCGTCATGTGCGCGCGCATCGCGGTGAAGCTGCGCGTGGCTGGATCGTACATTTCCGCGGTGTCGTAGGAGATATAGCCGCCCGGCATGCCGCCGCGGCCGCCGCCGGCGATCAATACTTTGCCGCTGCCAAGCAGCGCGGCGACATGCGCGACGCGCGGCTGGTTCAAATGGCCCGCGGCGCTGAAAGTGCCGCTCGAAGGATCGTAAACCTCAGCCGAGCCCAACGTGCTCACGCCGTTGCCGCTGCCGCCGACGATCAGCACGCGCCCATCGCGAAGCATCGTCGCGGTATGCCCTTCGCGCGGCGTCGCCATAGAGCCCGTTGCGCTGAAGGTGCCGGCGCCCGGATCGTAAATCTCCGCACTGGCGAGCTGCGAGCGAAAGCCGGCATTTTGAACCCCGCCGGTGAGCAGCACGCGTCCGTCACGGAGCATCGTGATCGTCTGTCCGGCTCGCGCGACCGTCATAGCGCCGGTCGGCGTGAAGCTGCGCGCCACCGGATCGTAGAGCTCGGCGCTGGCGAGCACGCCGCCGACCTCTCCGGTCGCCGTGCCGCCGCAAATCAGCACGCGTCCGTCGCGGAGCCGAATCGCGGCCGCGTTGGCTCGCGGCGAAGTCATCGCGAGCGCTTCGACGCGGACTCCTTCCGGATTCATGTAAGAGACCGGCGCTTCGGAAATACCCTCGCCCGAGCACGCGCTGAATCCGGTCGCGAGCAGAAACGATAACGGCACAAGATATAGACGATTCATGCCAACTCCGCGTGCAGAATCATAGGATCGCCGAGACCAGATGGAAAGTTGAAAAATGCAACGCGTGATTTCAATTTGCCCAGGAGCGCTGACGCGATTTGATCTTATCGATTCGGGACGCGAACGCCGCGGCGAAGTGCGTTCATCGTCGCGCGGATGAACATCGCTCCGGGCCACACGCCGCGCTGGCGCGGCGTCGCCGGCACCTCGACGCCGCTGCCAAGTGCGCGCACCAGTCCGACCAATTGGTCCACGCTGACGCGCGAGGCGACTTCTTCCAGCGCGCGGAAACGCACGACGCGATCGCGATCGATCAAAAATGAGGCCGGAAACGCGATTCCGCCGTTTTCCCGCGTGTTGAGCAAGCCGTATGCCTTGACGACCTCGCGCCGAGTGTCGCATAGCAGCGGAAATTTGATGCCGAGCTCGCGGCGGCACGGCTCTGCACGAGCGGCGTCATCCACGGAGATCGCAACCAGCTCGGCGCCGGCTGCGCGAAAATCGTCGAGGTGCTCCGAGTAATCCGCCAACTGGCGGAGGCAGAACGGTCACCAGTGTCCACGGTAGAAAACGACGACGCACATTCCCCCTGCGATCAGTTCGCCGAGCCGGCGAACCATACCGGTCGAGTCAGCGAGCGCGAACTCGGGAGCGTTTTCGCCGACCGACGGGATTTGGCGGTCATCCATGCGCACAACAATAGCCGCGCCCGCGCGCTAGAGGAACATCGCACCTTCACCGACGATCGCGCATCGGCCGCCGATCCGGATTGCGAATGCGCCGCTTTCTTTGCGCACGACCTCGACGCGAATCTCGCTCGGCCGTCCCATCTCGACGCCTTGCCGGATCAGGAATGAGGCCTTGGGTGCGGGTTTGATCAATCCATAGGTGGCAGCGTATGCGCCGAACGGAGCTGCGGCGCTTCCGGTCGCCGGGTCCTCGGGAACTCCATCATGCGGCGAGAACATCCGCGATTGAGCAGAGAACTCGCCCGACTCGTTTGCGACGAACGCATGTAAAGGAAGCGACTGCTCGCCCGGTTTCAACAAAGCGGTGTGCGCTGCCACGTTGGGAACGCATCTCGCGAGCGCGTCCAGGGTACGAAGCGGCACGAAAGTGAATGGAAATCCGGTCGAGACGATCTGGATGGGCAGATCGTCGCGGATGTCCGTCGCGGCGATTCCAAGCGCCTTCGCGACACGCGCGCGATCGCGACGCTTCGCGCCGAACTCGGGCTCGCGATGCGCCATCCAGACAAAGCCCGGCTTGCCTTCCTTGCTCTCAACAGTCACCGTCACCGGCCCGATCCCGAGCCGCAACGTCGCATCGACGCTTGCCGACTCGAGCGCAATCTCACCGCGGCTCGCGAGCACCCACGCCGTGCCGACCGTGGGATGCCCGGCCATCGGCATTTCGCGCCTGGGCGTGAAAATCCTCACGCGCCGCGCGGCGTGGGCAGATTCGGCCGCCATCACGAACGTTGATTCGCTGAAGTTCATCTCATGCGCCAGCTCCTGCATCTCGCTCGCGCTGAGCGTTGCCGCGTCGGTAAAGACCGCGAGTTGGTTGCCGCCGAAGGGCCGCGACGTGAAGACATCGACGAGGGTGAACGGAATTTTCCTGGACATCCGGCGATTGTGCCGCGGCGGCGCGCGCGAGCCAATCGGGAATTCAAATGAAAAGCGGCGATCCGTTTGGGGACCGCCGCTTCGACCATTCGAAAAAAAGATCGCGGCGCTTACTTGCCGACGATCTTTACCTCCACTCTTACCCCCCCCCCTCGCCTCCGGACATATCTTTTCTCTCTCGGATAACTTCGTGTCTAATAGCCTATACCCCTCCCCCCGACGTCGCTTACTTGCCGACGATGAACACGCAGCTGGTCGTGCCGCTGCCGCCGATATTCAGCATCGCAAATTTCTTCGCACCCTCGACCTGGTACTCGCCCGCGCTATCCGTTATCTGCCGATGGCAATCGAGCATCTGGCGCACGCCGGTCGCGCCGACCGGATGGCCAGCGCCTATCAGCCCACCACTCGGATTGATCGGCAGCTTGCCGCCGAGCTCGATCACGCCTTCCTCGACCGCCTTCCACGATTCGCCCGGCTTGGTGATCCCAAAATGATCGATCGCCATGTACTCGGAGGTGGTGAAACAGTCGTGCGTCTCGATTCCCGACAGCTCGGCGGCGGACGCGATGCCGGCGCGCTTGAAGGCGTCGAGAATTGCCTGGCGTGTATGCGGCAACACGTAGGCGTTGTCCCTGCTCTCGGCGACCTTGGTGTCGAATTCGAGCCGCGCCGTATGATGGCCCCATCCGAGGATGCGCGGAATGTCGGCGAGCGTCTTGCCGTTGCGTTTGGCCCACGCGCTCGCAAATTTTTCCGACGCGAGGAAAAGCGCGACCGAGCCGTCCGTGACTTGCGAGCAATCGCTGACTTTGATGCGGCCGCCGATGACCTGGTTGAATTTGCTCGCGTGCTGCGCGTGACTCTCGCTCATGAACCAGTTGCGGGTCTGCGCGTTCGGATTGCGCTTCGCGTTGGAATAATTCACCGCCGAAATGTGCGCGAGGTGTTCATCCTTGAGGCCGTAGCGCTTGTCGTACTCGTCGCCGAGCCGGCCAAACAGTTTCGGAAACGGGAATTCGATTCCCTTGGCTTCGCGCTCGTACCACGCCGCGGTGCCCAGGATGTCGCCGCCGATGGTCGAATCGACGGTCTTCATTTGTTCGACGCCGACCACGCACGCCAGGTCGTAGCGCGCGGCTTCGATATCGGCCGACGCCGCGATCAATGCGATCGAGCCCGACGCGCATGCAGCCTCATGACGGCTGGTCGGCAGCCCGGAGAAAGTGGGATCGATTTCGAGGAAAAATGCGCCGATATGGCCCTGCTTGGCGTACAGCTCGGCGGCGAAGTTGCCGACGTGAGCCGTTTCAACTTCGCGCGGCTCGATCCGGGTAGCTTCGAGCGCGCCCAAAGTTGCCTCGCGCATCATCGCCACGAAATGTTTTCCTTCTTTCGACCAATTGCGGGCAAAGTCGGTTTGCGCTCCGCCCAATACGTACACCGGCGCTGGTTTCGTCATCGCGCGCTCCTGTCGGTCATCCGATTCGATTATGCAACAATCTAATCATCCAACAAAGGTCCGGCCATATTCGAGTATGCCGCCCGCGAACATTCTTCCACCGCGCGCCGCGGCTTGTTCGACCACCGCGGGGACCGTCAGTTTGAGCTTTTGCAGCATCGCCACCGTGTTCTTCGCGCCGAACAAATCGACGATCGCCGTGGGCGGCGCCCAGTTGAAGCCGTACGACATGATCGTGTCCACGTCGGCCGAACTCGCGGCCACTTCGCCGACCCGGTTCAGCGCGTAGCTGACGTAGCCGAGCACCACGCGGCGGCATACCTCGGCATCCGCGCCCCTGGCTTCCGCGAGCACCTTCAACGCCTCGCCGTAGCGGCCCACGTGATGCAACTGTTTCATCTTTTCGACGAATTCGATCGGCGCGGGTTTCTGGTACTTCTCGTGCCCGCCGGTCTTCGGATCGAGCACGAAGACTTCCTTGCCCGCGCGGCGGTAGAAGCCGCCGCGCTCGGGCGTCTTGTCACCGAGGCATCCCTTGTGCAGCGCGGCAGTCATGTACGCGGGCATCGCGAACGACTCGTGCGCCTCGTCCTCGCAGTTGGCATGGACGTTGTCGACGATCGCCTTGTGCACGTCCCATCCGACCAGATCGACGGTCGCCAGCGGCGCCATCGCGCGCCCGGTATGCGGCCCGATCAAATAGTCTATAAACGCGACGCCGTGCTCGGCGGCCAGTTGCGCCGTTTCGTTCAGCACCTTGAAGCCGACCCGATTGCCCACGAACGCGGGCATGTCTTTGCTGACGATCACCTTGCGGCCCAGCCGTTTCGTCAGCATCGCGACGACGTCCTTGACCACCGCCGGATCGGTATCGGCGCCTGGAATGATTTCGGTGCCGACGATCACCTGCGGCGGATTGAAAAGGTGAACGCCGAGGAAATTGCGGCGAAACGAATCGCTTCGTCCGCGCGCCATTTCCGTGACCGACAGTCCCGAGGAACCGGACGCCACGATCGAGTCGGGACGCCGGCTCTTGTCGATCAGCTCGAAGAATTGCCTTTTGAGCGGCAGATCTTCGGCGAGCGACTCGAACACAATGGCGGCCTCGCCAACCGCGCGGACGAGGTCGGTGTCGTACGCGCCCAGCGAGATCCGCTCCGCGATCGCTTCCGCGCGCGCATCGTTCTGCGCGTCCGCTAATCCTTGGGCGGCTTTGTCGGACCTCCGCGCCAGCAGCGTGACGCTATATCCTGCCCCCGCCAATACGCACCCTGCGCCCGCGCCCATGGTGCCGTTGGCGCCGATAATTACCACCTTGTTGTTGTCGGCCAAGCAGCTCTCCGGTCCCCGTGGAATTATGGTTTCGTCAAGCGGCACTCCTGCCGCCGAACTCTAATGCGCACGCGATCATCCGAACTGCCGCGCCTCAAAGCGCGGGTGCTCAAAGCCGTGTTTGGTCTCATCGAGGATGCTTGGTGGCGCTGCGCCGTCGCAGCCGCGAGCCGCAAGAGATGTTAGCCGAGGGCGGCCATCCGTGCCAAGCAGCGTGCCCCGGCGCCCGAACAGCGTCCGCTGCTGCGCGAAACAATTTTTGGGTCAAGGTTCATGCCATACCCGCCCTGCCTTGCCAATCAACTCGTCGGCCTCATTCGGTCCCCAGCTTCCCGCCGGATACTCGCCCATCGGCACGCGTGCGCGGTCGCTCCACGAATCCAATATTCCCTGCACGAACTCCCATGACTTCTCGACGAACTGCGCGCTGGGGAACAGCGTATGGTCGCCGTCCATCACGTCGAGCAGGAGTCGTTCGTATCCGTCGGGCGAGGCGCCGTCGCCGAACGCAGTCCTGTAGCTGAGATTCATCCGCACCGGTTGCAGCACCAGGTCCAGCCCCGGCCGCTTGGTCATCACGTCGAACGAAAAACCCTCGTCGGGCTGAATCCGAATCGTCAGCGCGTTGGCGGGGACCGCCGAATCGCGATTGAACAGAATTTGCGGCACGTCCTTGAACTGGACGTAGATCGAGCTCGCCCGCCGCTTCATCCGCTTGCCCGTCCGGATGAAAAACGGCACCCCCGACCACCGCCAGTTGTCGATATACGTCTTCAGCGCGACGAACGTCTCGGCGCGCGAATTGTCGGGGACGCCCGGTTCATCCATGTAACCGGCCACCGGCTTGCCGTCGGCGTCGATACCCGCGCCGTACCGCGCCCGCACCGTATTCGCGCGCGCATCCTCCGCCGTGATCGGACGGATCGTACGCAACACGTTGAGCTTCGCGTCCGTGATCGCCCTCGCGTCGAGCGACACCGGCGCTTCCATCGTCAGCAGCGACAGCGTTTGCAGGATATGGTTCTGCACCATGTCGCGCAGTGCGCCGGCACGATCGTAAAACGTGGCGCGGGTGCCCACCCCTTCCGCCTCCGCCACGGTGATTTGCACGTGATCGACGTTGCGGCTGCCCCACAGGCGCTCGAAGATATTATTCGAGAAGCGCAGCACCAGCAGGTTCTGCACGGTTTCCTTGCCGAGGTAGTGATCGATCCGGAAAACCTGCGACTCGTCCAGATGCTTCATCAGCACCCGGTTGATTTCGAGTGCGCTCGGCAGATCGTGGCCGATCGGTTTTTCGACGACCACCCGCGAGAAGTTCGGCGCATTCGGCGCGCTGATCAGGCCGGCCTGCGCAAGCCGCTCAACCGACTCGCCAATCGCTTCGGGAGGGGTCGCCAGGTAGTAAACGCGATTGGGCGGGAGGCCGCGCGCTTTTTCGATAGCTTCAAGTTTCACTTTAAGTTTTGCGAAGCCGTCGGGATGGTCGAGCCCGGATAGATAGTCCAGCCCGTCGGCGAACCCCGCCCAGCAGGCCTCATCGACTTTCATCCGCGAGAACCGGGCGGTCCAATCGTGCGCACTTTTGCGGAACTCGTCGAGCGACATTTCGCGCCGCGCAAATCCCAGCACCGCGCTTTTTGCCGGCATCATGCCCTGGCCGCATGCAACGAGATTGCACAGCGCCGGAATCAGCTTGCGCTTGGCCAGATCGCCCGACGCGCCGAATATTACCACCGTGCAGGGCGGCGCCGGTTGGGCTCTTTGTATGCTCAGCAGATTGTCCATCTCGCGTCCTTCCTTATAGAATTGCGCGGCGCTTGGCCCCACTGGTAACTCGAAGCGATGACTGATAAGTCTGACACGTTTCCGATCTTCATGAAAAAGCTGCTCGCCCAAAATCTCCGCATGACTTCCGGCTGCAACCCCCGCCGCGCGTCGCTCATGGAAACGACGGCCAACTGATGCCAGCGGCGAAATCTTTATCGGCCGCTTCGGAGCCCGCTCCGCTCGGCCAATGGATCCCGGTAGTTTTGTGGGGCGCGTTGATCTTCACACTCTCGACCTCGACGTTTTCCGCCGTCAACACCGCCCAGATCATCGACCCGATTGTGCGGTGGATAGTTCCCGGAATCGCCGCGGCGGCGGTTGACGTATGCCACATGCTGGTTCGCAAGGGCGCGCATTTTACCGAATATGGAGTGCTTTTCTGGCTGCTGGTCCGCGGTCCGATGGCGCGGCGGCCCTACCTGGCGTTGTTGCTTTGTGTACTGTACGCGCTCTCCGACGAGGGCCATCAGGCGTTCGTGCCCGGTCGCACCGCGTCGCTATATGATGTCGCACTCGACTCGACCGGCGCGCTCTTCAGCCATTTCCTGACCACCGCAATCGCCGAAATAGCGTAGCAAGCTCGTCACCCGGCCGCTTCCTCGATCGCCGAGCTGATCCGATCGACCCGTCCGAAAAACGCGCGCAGATTTTTCATGTCGGCGGGAATTTTCAGATCGCCCGTGAACGCCAGGTAGAACAACTGGCCGTAGAGCGCGAAATCCCCCAGCCCGATCCTGCCGGTCAGAAACGGCACGCTCGCCAGTTGCTCCTCGAACGGCGCCAGAGCGGCGCGCGCGCGTTCCCAGTTGGCCGAATGCTCCGAGATAGTTCGATCGACGAAACCCACGCCGTACTTGCGCTCGCGAATCAGACGCCACAGCGCGGCGCGATCCGCACCCTCCCGAATGTGAATCGCGAGTTCGTCGGCGAGCGCGACGCGATACAGCGCGTCCTCGAGTTGGTTGTCGATGTAATCGGCGAGCACGAGATGCATCCCGCGCCATCCGGCGGGGAAAATCGTCGGCTCGGGATAAAGCTCCTCGAGGCGCATCGCGATTCGCGCGGAATCGACGATCGTCTCGCCGTTGTCGAGCGTGACCGCCGGCACCATTATCTGGCCCGACGCGAGCATCAATTCCTTGCGCTCCAGGTAGTCAACCTCGACCACTTCGAACTCGACGCCCTTGAACGCCAGCAGCTTGCGCACCTTGGCGCAGAATGGGCTGCCGAGAAACTGGTACAGCTTCGCCGCCATCATCGTGCTCCTGTCAGGGCGTTGAAAAATTGCGATCGCTGTGGTTTTCGATTTTAAGCATTTTACTCTTCACTTTTCATCGGGTGCAGGGGGCACCCCTGGCCGTTGGCACGGCTGGCCAGCATTAAGACCCGTTGGCACGGGAGGCCAGTATTAAGACGTTAGCTGGGGCTGCGCGCGACAACGGAGCACGGCCTTAACATTGGGTGCAGAGCCTGTCCTGAGCGAAGCCGAAGGAGGTCACCCCTGCGCAGCGCGCGCAAAATCTCGTCCAGGTCAAGCCCGCAAATCGAATCGCGCACGACCTCGGCCGCCGCCAGATCGGCCGCCGGCGCGCTATGGCATAGCGCGATCGCTTTCATGCCCGCGCGATGCGCCGCTTCGATTCCGGCCCGCGTATCCTCGACCGCAATGCATTCCTCGGCCCGGATCGGATCGCGATGGCGCAGGATAAATCCAAGCCGGCCAAGCGCCGCGATGAAACCGTCGGGCTCGGGCTTGCCGCGCTCGACGTCCTCCGCCGCGATAATGTCGAGAAACAACTCGCGAAGTCCGGCGCGGCGAAGAATCGCTTCGGCCTCGGCGCGCAGCGTGCCGGTCGCGATCATCAGCGGAAACCGATGCGCGCATTCGCGCGCGAACTTCTCGGCGCCCGGGTAGAGAACCTCGCGATCCGCAAGCATCGCTTGATAGACCGCGGTTTTGCGCGCGATCAGGCTCGCGATATGTTCCTCGCCCGCGTCCATCCGATTCTCGCGCAGGATCGTGGCGAAACAATCGTGATCGTTAAGTCCAATCAGCCGCGCGAAGTATTCGTCGCGTGGGATTTCGATCCCTTCGGGACGCAACGCTTCGTTGAAGGCCGCGAAATGCAACCGCTCGGTGTCGGCGAGGGTCCCGTCGAGATCGAATATGACCGCCCGAATCATGCTCGAACTATGCTTGCCACGCCCGCCTTGGGCTTGGAAGTGGGCGTGGCCAGGATCGCGGCGATCTCACGCTGGCGCTACTCGTCGTTGAATGACTCGAAAGCCTCGACGAAGCGCTTTTGAAAGTTCGTCGAAGTGATCTGCCGGTCAACTGAGAGGCCGAGCTGCGTCTCTAGCTTTTGGCGGAGCGGCTGGAGCAGCTCGAAAGCCGTTTCCAGCTCTGCGTCAATTTTCTTAAGTTTTGAAGCGATTTGTTTACACTGCGTTCCACTCATCACCGGGTTGTGTTTGTGAAAGAATTCGTGAGCCAAGAAGTTTCTAAGGCGTAGTGCCTGTCGGATGATCTTCTCATTCTCGTAGGAAAGGTTGCCTCCCGCGCCTCGAATCCAATCCAGGACCTCGCTCGGCTTCTGTCGCATCATCTGGTGGTAGGCCCAGTCGAAACCTGGTTCCTTCAGTTCGCCACTTTTTATGCGGAGGAAGTACAAAACCTGAACCAGCTCGCCTTCAAGAATCTGCGCGCTGCACATTGCTCCGGCGTAGATTGCCATCACGTCTCGCCAAGCTTCGGACGCTTTGCGTAGAACACTAGCGACTTTTTCGTCCATGTTGTGTGACCTCACCATCTTAGCAGCCTTCTGCAACGGTTCCCGTCGCAAGTAAAGTCACGATCGTGTTGGCTTCCCAGCCCGCTTCTCAAGCAGTTTACTGACCCGCTGATAGCGTTCCGTCTGCATCATCTCAGTTCGAAGCCGGCCGTTCTCAGTTCCTAATTCCTTTATCCGCGCCTCGAATTCGTCGGTGAAGACGACCACGTTGAGGGTGCTGTTGATTTTGGAAAAGAGCCGCATCAGTCCCATGGCCACGTTCGCGATGAGCCACAGATCGGTCTTGACGATATGATCGTCTTCGAAGTCGAAGAAGGGTGTATCGAAATGCCCGTTAACGGCGTCAAAATTGAAGTTCAAATGCGCATCCGCAATGTTAGAGTGCGCACTCGATTTGTTGATGATTTCCTTTATCCCCTTGATCGCGTTTGAACCTTCCTCGAAATTCTGCTCGAGCCACTTGTAGCGTTTCTTGGCCAGTTCTTGGGAAGGACTCAGAATGCCGTCTTCGTCCTTGTCCGCAAAGTCGGCTGGATTGATATTAGCAATCGCGTACGCCGCACAAGCTCCAGCTTCAAGCGTCTGGCGCAAGTCCATCATGGCTTGAATGCGGTGCAGGCGGACTGCCGAAAAAAGGGCGAGCGTGTGATGCTTGCGTACTTGTGACAGGAACAAGATAAATATCATCCGGTCGGGATCCACCGTCTCAACGAACCCGGCTAAAAGTTCACAAAAGCGGAATGCGTTCACGTAATACGCCGCGAAACGTCCCTCCGCTCGCAAGACCATTTCCCGTTCGGAGTCCAGGATTTCGCCAAAGTTGGATTGCTTGAAATTCATGTTCGTTTCTGAGGAACAGCTTAGTTTTACAGGCTCGGCCTGGTTTAAAGTGGGCGACCATTGTTTACACGCTCGGCTCGGCCTTGGAAGTGGGCGGGGGAGGATCGTGGCGATCTCGCGCTGGCGCAATACGGCGCATGAGACAATCGCGCCGCGCAAATGTCCCTCACCCGCGCCGCCGGCGCAGCCGCGTGTCTGTGACACCTCCCGATGAAGGGCGAGGCAAGGATCCGCGGGTCCCTCCACTTCGGTCGGGATGACAGAAAAACGGACGCGCGATCTCTTCTTGATCAACCCCTTCTGACAGGGCCCCTTCGACTTCGCTCAGGGTAAACTCCGCCCGCATCTTCACTTTTCACTTTTCACTGGGTGCAGAGCCTGTCCTGAGCGAAGCCGAAGGAGGTCACCCGTGCCCAAGGAAGTGTGAAACCCACGGTGGGTTTCACTACAATCAACTCATGCTGGGCTTGGAAGTGACCCCAGCCAGAAGCGCGACGATCTCGCGCTGGCGCGGCTCGCCGCTGACCGGCGCGCGCCCGTTTTCGATCGTCATGTCAAGCTCACTGCGCACGCCGAATCTTCCCGGCAAATAGATTCCCGGCTCGACCGAAAAACATGTGTTGTCGATGAGAATGCGGTCGTCCAGCGTTTCCAGCGAGTCCAGATTCGCGCCGGTGCCGTGCACTTCGCGGCCGATCGAATGGCCCGTGCGATGTACGAACGCGTCGCCGAAGCCGGCGGCCTCGATCACCGAGCGCGCAGCCCGATCGGCTTCGCGGCCGCTGACCGGTTCGCCGGCTGCGACTAGACGCTGCACCAGATCCACCGTCGCGTCGCGCGCATCCGCGACAATTTTGAACACCCGCGCGTGTTCGGCGGAAACCTCGTCGCCGGCGAACGCGACCCAGGTGAAGTCGGCGTAGATACTGTCGGGCGCGGTCTCCTTGGCCCACAAGTCGAGCAGGATGAAATCGCCGCGGCCAATCGCGCGGTCGTGTTTCGGGGTCGGCCCGTAATGCGGATCGGCGCTATGCTCATTGACGGCGACAATCGGCGGCGCGTGGGTCACCAGACCTTGGGCGGCAAACCGCGCCATCACGGACTCCTGCACGGAGACTTCGCTGACCGGCCGCCCGGCCGAAATCGACTGCCCGATCTCACTGAAGGTTTCGTCCACGATCGATCGAAGTGCGCGAGCCGCCCGCCGATGGCCGGCCAGTTCCTCGCGCGTCAAGCTCGCCTCGAAGCGCTGAATAAGATCGGCCGCCGTGACGACCTTGATTCCCATCGCGCGGACGATTTCGACCGTGCCCGCATCGACGCGCGAGACGTACGGAATTGCGCATCCCGGTGAATAGTCCATCGCGATTCGCCGCGCGTCGCCAAGCGCCGTGCGCAATGCCGCGAGCATTTCGTCGTGCGAACGATAGACGATTTTTTCGACACCGAGCGCGTCGAGCCGATGCGCTTCGACCGCGGACACGATCGCCCGCGGCTTGCCATGCGCCGGGACGAAGCAGAACCATCGCCGGGTTGCGATGCCGTCCTCCGAAAGGCCGAGGATTCGATACGCGAGCGGGTCGCTCAAGCGGAAGTCATAGAACAGCCATCCGTCGAGTCGCGCGTGGCCGAGCGCAAGTGCGATTTCGTCAAGGCGCGTAGTCACGCATCTTCTCTTAACACTGGGTGCAGGGGTCACCCCTGCTGAAACGCGCGCCCCACACGTGCACGCTGACCGGTTCGATCTTCACGATTGGATTTTTCTCCGGCGTCAGACTCATCGCTCGGTACTGCAGATATTTGTCGCGCAGATGACGTATCGCGCCGATGTATTCTTCGGCGTCTTCGACCACGCGCGCGTGTCCGCGAATCAGCACGTACGCGAGTTGCGACCAATCTTCTTCATAATGATCGATCACGATAGCGACGCGCGGATTTTCCGCGATATTGCGCATCCGCTTGAGCGCCAAACCGGTTTGACGCTTGGGTTTCTCGTCGATCGCGAAGTAGATGCGCTCGCCGTCGAACCAGTAGCAGAGCGGGACGTTGTGCGGAGCGCCGGCGCCGTCGGCGGTCGCCAGATGGGCGATGCGCGCGCCGGCGACAAACTCCCGCACGCGCGGATCGCCAAGCCGGGCGGCCGGATCATTCGCCGCGGCGCGGTTCGTTTTCATTGCCATTACCGTTTCTCCAGCCGGTTCAGCGCGCCGCGCGCCGCTCGCGCGAGCGACTCGTCGGAGCGGTCGGCCGCCGCGGATATGAGTGCGGTCATCGCGTCGGCGGTGGCGCTTCGAATATTGCCGAGCGCCGAGGCTGCGGCGCGGCGCACGCCCGCATCCGGATCGGACTTGAGGCATCCGAGCATGATTCGCGCCGCCGCTTCGGGCGCATCGCGCAGCCGCGACAGCACCGCCAACGCCGCCAGCCGCACGTGAACATCCGAGTCGTGCACGGCGCGCTCGACGACGGCGAGCAGTTCAGGGCCGGCGATATCGAGGTCGCGGATGCAGTAGAGCGCCATCTTGCGCGCGTTGCGATCGCTGTCGGCTGCGGCGGCGAGTTTGAGCAGACGCGCGCTAATCTCCGGGAGATTTTCGCGTCCGAGGCGGACCATCAGGTCGGTCGCCGCCCACCTGATATCGCCGTCGTCGTCGGACATCGCCTCGCACAGCGCGTCCGCGCAGTCCATCGCAAACGCGCCCGCACCGATTTGGCCCAGCGCGTACGCGCCAGCCCATCGCACGCGGCGATCGGCGCTTGCCATTGAGCCGCGAAGTTTTTCAGTGACGGCTGGGTTGCCTGACCCGGCAATCGCCACGAGTTCATCGATCGCACGGCGTTGAACGGTTTTGCGCGCGTCGCCAAGTTCCCGCATCAGTTTCTCGACGACGGCCGCGTCGCTTGCGCTGCGATCGGAGGCTTTCAATTTACTTCCGCGATCAGGCGCACGAGATTGGACAGTTCGCCCGCGCCGAGAAAGAAATTGCCGTTTTCATTGTCGCCAAATGTCTTTGCGACCGCATGTGAGACCGAGGCCAGGTCGAGCGGGCGGCCGCGAAGTTCGCTTTCGAGTTCGGCGATAGCGGGCGAATTGGCGATGAAATCCCCGCTGAGCCGCGCGGCCTCGATGGTGCCGTCGGCTTTGAGCGCGACCGCCGCCTCGATGGCGCCGAGTTGCGATGCGATTCGATTCCTGAGCGTCGGCGATGCTCCCGCGACGGGTGGGTGTAACCAGTTTGAGTTGGCGAAAGCCTGCCCTCGATGCTGCGCCTGGGCAGATTCGATCGCGGTCAACTCGCGGCGTCGAGTCTCACCGAGCGAACTCCGGTAGCCGGACGCGATCGCGCCGGCCAGCTCGTCGAAAGAGACGTCGCGCGCAAGCTCGCGCACCACCTTGGTGGCGGACGCAGCGTCATACATGCGGCATGAAAGCGCGCCGTCGGGATCGATGCGTTCCAAATCGTGGACGAGTTCTTCCATTCCGCGATTGTGCGCGATCGCCGCCTCGAAAAGCATCGCGCCCGAAGCGTCAGTCTCGAAAGTGCACATCGCAATCTCGCGCTGCTCGAAGGTTATCGCGTCGCGGCCGGGGTAAAAACAATCGATTCCAAGCGCGCGCATCCCGGCCAGGAGGCCGCGCGCGTAGCGATTCATGATCTGCTCGGGTTTCAGCTTTTTCAGTGGCGCGGTGTCTTCCATCAGCAGTGCGGTACGAGTCGGAAGAATGAGCGCAAGCCCGAGCCATCCCTGCCCCGCGCCGACGACGCGACCGCCGGTCAGACGCCGTATCACGTTGATTCCGTCGTGCTCGGGCGCTGCGCAAAATGAATGATAGCGGCCGATCGAGATGGAGCGGCCCGGCGACGCGTAGATGAGCAGTACCGGCGGCGTCTGGCGGGTGGCGATCGCGTCGAGAAAGTGGAGCTCGAGGCCGACGAGGTCATCGGGAGCCAGCGCAGGGGCGAGGATTACGTCGAGGCCGGGCATCGGAGGAGATTATAGCAGGGGCGCGCCCGGCACCCCTCTCCGCCCAACTAGCGCTGTTTTAAGTCACGCCCCGATGGCCGAAACCGCTTACGGGTTTCGGACTTCCCGTCTGTTAAAACAAGGATGCGGGCCTCGCCCGGTTAGAAGGGTGAAGGGTTTATCACCTCGCCCGTTGCCGTCTCGCTTTCAAAAGTTGCTCTGTGGGCGTACTTTAGCTGGCGACACGACGATCCGAACGTATAATCGGAAACTTCCCCTTTACAATGCGCTTCAAGTCGTTCACATGGTCAATCGGCGGCCTTGGTTTCCCGCTGTTGCTTTTGATTGCCGCGTTTGCGCGTCCGGCGTTGGCGCAATCGGATGACGATGCGTCGCCAGACAACAAGACGGCCGTAAGTAAACTTTCTGTCTCGCCCAAGACGCTGAGCTACAGCGTCGATATCGACAAGGGCAAATTCTCCGAGACCAAGCATTTCAACATCGCGAACAAAGGTACGCTGCCAATGACCGTAACTGTCGGCGCGCCCGGCGGCACCGACGCCACCAACTTCACGATTGTATTCCCGCCCGAGGTTTCTCCCGCGGGCGGAACGCTCACGCTTCCGGGCTCGATAAGCCAGGAGGTTGACGTTGAGTTCATCCCCAACGGACCCGGCAAGAACGTAGATGGGACCATCAGCATCAACAATATCAGCAGTGGCGCGATCAGGGGGCCAAGCTCGGCGACCGTCGAGCTGAAGGGGAAAGCCACGCAGAAGAAGCCGACCCCGACCGCCACCGCGACGGCGACTGCAACCGCTACTGCAACGGCCACCGCGACTGCCACGGCCACCGCGACTGCCACGGCCACCGCGACCGCAACGGCGACCCCTGCGCCGGCGCTTTCGGGGACGGTGCACGGTGGGCTCACCGCAGTCTCGGGCGCGCGGGTGACGCTGTATGCTGCCGGGAGCAGCGGCTACGGCAGCGGCGCGACGGAGCTGGCTTCCACCGCCTCGGACAGCTCGGGCTCGTTCAGCTTCACCTCCTGGATCTGCCCGGCGGATAATCCCGAAACCTATCTCATCGTTGAGAGTGGCAATCCGGGCGGAGGGACCAACCCGGCGATCGGGATGATGTCGCTTACGGGACCGTGCGACGCGCTTACTGCTTCGGCGTTCGCCACGGTCAATGAGCTGACTACGGTTGCGGCCGAGTGGGCTCTGGCGCAGTTCAGCGATTCGACCGGCGCGTTCATCGGGACATCTTCGACCAATACCACGGGGCTTACCAACGCCGTCAACCTGGCGACGACAAACCTGGTGCAGAGCTACCTGGTGTCCGGCGGGAGCCCAAGCAATACCGGCATCCCGCAAACGAGCATCCTCGGCGTGCCGGACGGGCTGGAGCAGACGGACACCATCGCCAACATCATTGCCGGTTGCGTTAACAGCACGGGGCCAAGCGCGACGCTGCCGAGCTGCTCCGCCGCTAGTTTGCCCTGTGACATCCTGTTCGCCTGCACGGGTACGCCGGCAACCGGGACAACGCTTGAGGCAGCGCACATGATGGCGACGAATCCTGTTTCCAACGTCAGCCGCATCTTCGCCGTGCAGGGTCTGGCGGCGACACCGCCATATACGCCCGACCAGAGTTCGGCGCCCAGCGACTTCACGTTGGCGCTCGAATACATCGGCGGCGGTCTAAGCGAGCCGTTGGGCATGGCGGTGGACGCCGCAGGCAACGTCTGGACGGCGAACTTCCACGGCGACAGCATCAGCGAGCTCAACCCCACGGGCGGCGCGGCAACGGGTTCGCCCTTCACCGGCGGCGGACTCTCGAGACCCTATGGCATCGCGGTGGACGCCGCGGGCAACGTGTGGACGCCGAACTGTGGCGGGAACTGTGGCGAATTTGTAATCGGCGGCATCAGCGAGTTCAGCTCCTCGGGCAGTGCCATTTCCCCCTCCAGCGGTTATACCGGCGGCGGCCTAAAGGATCCCACTAGCATCGCGATTGACGCCGCGGGCAACGTCTGGGCGGGAAACTTCAATGGGGTCAGTATCAGCGAGCTTAGCGCCACGGGCAGCGCCATTTCTCCCTCGACCGGTTACACTGGCGGCGGCCTCGACGGACCCCAAGGCATCGCGATTGACGTCGCCGGCGACGTATGGGTGACGAACGGAGCAGCCGCCAACAGCATCAGCGAGTTGAGCTCCACCGGCAGCGCAATTTCCCCTTCCACCGGCTACACCGGCGGCGGCCTAAACAACGCCTTTGGCATCGCGGTAGACGCCACGGGCAACGTCTGGGCGGGGAACGGGAACGACGAGAGCATCAGCGAGTTCAGCTCCATTGGCAGCGCAATTTCTCCTTCCATCGGCTACACCGGCGGCGGCCTGCACGGACCCGTTGACATCGCGGTAGACGGCGCGGGCAATGTCTGGGTGGCGAACCAAAGCATCAGCGGCTACGTCGACAGCATCAGCGAGTTCAGCTCTACGGGTAGCGCCATTTCCCCCGCCAGCGGCTACACCGGCGGCGGTCTCAACGACCCCTATGGCATCGCGATTGATGCCGGAGGCAACGTTTGGGTGGCGAACGCCAACGGGAACAGCATCACTGAGTTCATCGGCGCTGCGCGGCCGGTGATGACGCCGCTGGTCGCCTGCCTCAAGCAATCGCCGCCGCACGCCGTCTGCCTGCCGTAAAGGGATCAGCGCGCCGCGTCCCGGTCGGAATCTAAAATCTCTTACAGGAATCCCGTACCGGGAATTTTTCGCGTGCTAACCTCCGGGAATTTTCCCGCGGTTTATCCCACTAGATACGAATGCTGAGGCGCGGCTTGCCTCGGATTTGGGTTCGATCGTAGTGTCCGCATTGAGAGGACAGGGGTTGCCGCTGCCCAGGCGTTTTTTTGTTTCGATTTTTTTCACTGCTTTATTGCTTCAAGACCGACTAACCGGCGGTCCCACGGGAGGATCTTATGAGCGAAATTACTGGAGCAGAGCTTCTTATCCGATGTCTGGTCGGCGAGGGTGTCAGGTTCGTGTTCGGAATCCCCTGTCCGGAGGTCGATCCGATTCTCGCCAAGTTGGAGCAGTACGAAGTGCGATTCGTCCCCGTTCGCCACGAGGCCGCCGCCGTCCACATGGCGGAAGGGCTATACAAGACGACCGGCCAGGTGGCGGTGGTGCTAGGTAACCCCGGTCCCGGGTCTGCGAATCTGATCCCCGGCGTGATCACGGCGCGGCACGAGGGCGTGCCCGTCGTCGTTCTCACCGCGCAGCATCGCCTGGGGATCGTTTATCCGTCGTCACCGGCGACCTTCCAGGGTCAGGATCAGCTCGAAGTCTTCAAGCCGGTGGTCAAATGGAGCGGTCCGATTCTGTCGTGGGAGCGTATCCCCGAAGTGATGAGGATTGCCTTTCGCGAAATGTGGACCGGGAGGCCGGGGCCGATTCAAATCGAGATACCGGCGCCCGTGATGTACGCGATGGGTGACGACGCAAAGGTCCGGCTGCTGAGGCCGGATCAGTACCGGGCAGCGGGTCCGCGGCCCTCGGAAGCGCAGCTCGAGGAGGCGGCTCGGATGCTCGCCGGCGCCAAACGGCCGATTGTGATCTCGGGTGCCGGAGTCGATCGCGCCGGAGCAAACGAAGCGCTCCTGGCGGTCGTCGAGGCGCTCAACTGTCCCGTCATCGGTACGATAGCCGGGCGGTCATCGGTGCCGGTCGATCATCCCAACTTCCTGTACGGCTACGGCGTTGGTGCGGACCTCGCGCGCCGCGAGTCCGACGTCATCCTGGTCGCGGGCTCGAGGATGGGTAACCTTGACATTCCCTACGACAAGTACTGGGGCGATCCCGCCAATCAGAAGCTCATCCAGGTGGATATCGATCAGCGCAACATGGGCGTCACGCGGCCGCTGGCGCTCGGGATCGTTTCCGACGCGAAAAGCGCGCTCGAGGGCCTGTTGCGTGTGCTCAAGACGGAGCGAGTCCGGCCCAAGGGCGGGGAGGACACGCAGCGCTATCGAGAGGTTGCCCGCAAATGGTGGGAGGAGCGATTCGCACCGATCGTGGCCTGGCGCGGACCCGGGATTCATCCGGCGCTCGCGATGCAAACAATCGGCAAAGTCTTCGGCTCGGACAGCATCTATGTCGCCGACGGCGGCAACACTTCGTTGTGGGCAGCCTGGTTTTTGCCATCGACCAAGCCGCGGTCGTACCTGAACATTCTTGAACTAGGCATGCTTGGCACGGGAATCCCTTCCGCCATTGGAGCGAAGCTTGGCAACCCGGCGCGCGAGGTGGTGTGCGTGAGCGGCGACGGAGCTGCGGGGTTCAACTTCATGGAGATGCAATCGGCGGCGCGCGAAGGCCTGAAGGTCAGGACCGTGGTGTTCGCCGAAGGTTCATGGACGATGGAGGAGCCGAATGAACGGATGCTCTACGGACGGACGTTCGGCACCGAGATGGGGACAGTGCGATGGGACCGGGTCGCCGAGGGCCTGGGCTGCCAATCGTTTTACGTCGATCGCATGGAAGACCTCGAAGCGGCGCTGAAGGGCGCGAAGGCATCGGACGGACCGGCAGTCGTTTGCCTGAAGACCAATCGCGATGCCAACCTCGCGATTCCCATGGAGCTCGGGCTTCGCTTCGCCGAGGTGTACCAGGGTCCGATGGGATGATCGATCCGTGCGCAAGCGTGCGGCGATGGGCGTACCATCGCACGTCAGGTTCGCGCTTGAGATGAGAGCCGGTCCCGCGCGACGAGCGCGATATGTTCCCGGCGGCCGGCTGAATTAAATCATGATGAGGCGGCTTCGCTCGGTCGGTTGTCGCTTGAGTGAGTAAAGTTTTTCGGTCGGTGTTGGCGAACTCCATCGACGAATTTCGCGCCCGGCACGCACCAGCGGCGCCAGGTTAGCGCCATCAAGACGCCGCCAGCGTGAACCGGGTGCTTGAGGCCGATGTCCGAATTTGTTCGACTCGGTTGACCACGAGTCGTTACTCCGGATGGTCGCGCATCGGATTACCGACCGGCGGATTGTGCGGCTCATCAGCCCGGCGTCGGGGTCGCCGTCGGAGTCGGACTCAAGGTGGCAGTTGCCGTCGCCGTAGCGGTTGCGGTGGCGGTTGCCGTTCGGGTTGCCGTCGCCGTAGCGGTTGCGGTGGCGGTTGCCGTTGAGGTTGCCGTCGCGCTTGGGGTCGCCGTCGGGCTTGCGCTTGCCGTCGGAGTTGCCGTTCGGGTTGGCGTCGCGCTTACGGTTGCCGTCGGCGTAGCGCTTACGGTTGGGGTTGCTGTTGTAGTTGGCGTCGCGGTTGCGGTTACCGTCGCGGTTGCGGTTATGGTGGCGGTTGCCGTTGGACTTGCCGTCGGGGTGGCGGACGGGGTCGGGGTCGGCGTTACGAAGAGGCAGGTGCAGACGCCTTGTCCGCTACCCACGCTGACGAGACCGGCGCACGCTGCCGGCAATCCGCCGTAGTCTGAGGGGTCAGCCGGAGCCACCTCGAACTCGTTTTCGGTGGTTTGGGTAGTCTGTACGTGTTGCGCCCAAGCCGCCAATTCGCTACCGGGAGTCAGCGTGAAGCCGGTGCCCTGCGCGCTTGGGTCGCAGCAGACGCCGGTGGCGAGGTCGCAACCTTCATATGCGGGAGTCTCCACCGGCGGTGGAGGTGGACTGGCATTGGGCAAGGTCGAGAGAATGCGGATCGAGCCGTCGTTGAGGATGGTCTGTGACGCCGCCGGGTTCCCCGCCAAACTGCCGCTGATGCTGAGGGTCAACAGACCATCTGCGGTCAGCGGGCATCCGCAGCATTCCTCCATCGCCTGGCTGGTATCAAAGACGTAGATCATCGCGCAAGTTTCGCCCTCTCGCGCGGCCGCGGTGAGGGCTGTTGCATTACCCTCGAAGGGAGCCGTGATATTGACGAGGGCATCTCCCGCAAGAATTGCGTTGGCGTTGCTGAAATAGTTCTGCAACTCCTGCCCAGCCTCCTCTTCCTCTGCCGCCGCCATCCCTGACCACGCGAACGTCGCGATGGCCGCGGCCAGCAGAATTATCGTGCTTGTGCTCAGAACCCTCTTACCTAAAAGCGCAAAGGCGCATACACGCTTCATGGTGGAATCTCCTGTCTCGCTGAAAGCGGTGTGATCGCTAGTATCCCCCACCCAGACGTAAAGGCGGCGGTTCGGCTAAATATCATGAATACCCTTAGTGCTGTCAAACGGACGACAAGATGTAGGAAAAAGTGCCGACTGGGTAACAATCTGGTGCGGAGGTCTCGCCGAGTTCGCGGTAGTGTCGCGAAGTTTGGGGAAAAAGAAAAAAAACGTAATGATCCGGCGAGTTGAGCCGCTACTTGTGCGCGCTTGGCGGCGGGCGCCGGAGGAGACGCTGTCGATGAAGAACTGGGAGCAGCGCGGTCGCAGCGAGTGGCGCAGCCGGATGATCCCGCGCCCGCGCAACACCCGCTGGCTGCGCGGAGCATCGGTACTCGCACCCGCTTTTTCCCGATCCGCACCCGCGGATACCAGCCGTCGACAAAGACGTAGCGGACCTTATCGTTTTGCCGATGTCACAGTGGAAGGCGTTGCGCACACCAAATGGGCACCTCGCTTGCAATCCCCTGATTTGGATGTTACGGTCGCGCCCGAACTGTCAGCGAACGCGGGGGAGACTGACAAGAGGTTCCGCGTTCTGAAGCTTGGTGCCGCTGGTTCGGCGATGAGTTCTGCACCGAACAGAGTGGTAAAACGTAACCAAAGCTATGCCTGAGCTGCATGGCTGGGCGGACGCGTGTGCGCTAATCCTCACGGGTTTTGCGCCTCCCGTTGCGGCCCGAGATAGCGGCGGCCGCGGAGCGCGATCGAACTCTGCGTTGGCTGGCGAGATGGCCTGAATGGCCGCAATTTGCCGAGCCCCGTTTCCCGCATGACGAATACCGGACGAGAATGGCGGCCGAGTTCGGAGACGTGATCAGCTGGCCTCGAAAGGCATAAGCGCAGCTAGAACATGGCCTTCGTGATGAGGCGACTATGGCGCGAGGGAGTGCATAGACGGCAGTGGGTGTTGCAGCATTCGGCGCAAATCAACGGAAGAAGACGATCATGAAGATGGGCATTCATTGGATCCAAGTCACTAAGTGGACTGCGAGCCTGTTCGGCGCGTTAGCTGTGATTGCAGTGGTTGTCTGGTTCACAAGCGCATCTGTGGAGGCTCAAACCGTTGCGGCATCAGCGACGGACTCGGAGTCACCCTCGACGAGCGACGAATCGGTAATTGCTCCGGCTGACACCGCGGCCAGTTCGGGAGTACTCGACAGCGCCGCCGCTCCGGGCGCACCCATATCTCTTTCCCCGGAGCAGATGAACCAGGCACGCTCGATGATTGGAAGTGGTCCCCCTTCCCCGGAGGCGATGCAGCGTCTGTGCGCGGGAGTGGCGGCCAAACACTTGACCGCCGACCAGATAGAGGCGACGGCCGTGTCAATGGGACTATCGGGCGAGCAAATTGGGCAACTTAAAGACTGTGTAGCCGCTGCCAGCGCGGCGCCGTCGTCGGCGGCGAGTCCGTCCGCGACTTCAAGCCTGAATCAGACTCCGGGAGGTCCGGCCGGCACTGCGGCGAAGGCGAACGGCGAGGGTCCGTCATCGATCGAACTCTCATTTCGTTCGCTCGCCTCCCCATCGCAACCGGTGCGCAGTCCGACCCCCGCAGATCTGCGCCAATTCGGCTACTCCCTGTTCAGCGGTCCGGTCTCAACTTTCGCGCCGGTCGGTGACGTGCCGGTTGGTGCGGACTACATACTGGGTCCTGGCGATGGGCTCAATTTGCTGATGTGGGGCCGCGTTAACCGCACCTCGCATCTCAAGGTCGAGCGGGACGGCAGCGTGCTGATTCCGGAGATCGGACCGGTGGAAGTGTCCGGCCTGACTTTCGAGCAAGCGAAAAAGCTTATCGAGAGCCGCGCCGAACAGATCACAGGCGTGCAAGTGGACGTGACGATGGGTTCGATCCGCACCATTCAGGTGTTCGTGATTGGCAAGGTCGAGCATCCGGGGCTCTTTACGATCAGCGCGCTGTCGCACGTCTCTAACGCGTTGGTCGCGTCGGGCGGCATCAGCAAGATCGGCACGCTGCGAAGGATCGAGCTACGACGCGGGAATCAGCTGATCCGCGAGATCGATCTCTACGACATGCTCCTGCATGGCAATACGTCCGCCGACGTGCGCCTCGAGCAGGGCGACGTAATCTTCGTGCCGGTAATTGGCAATGTGGTAGCGGTGACCGGGGATGTGAAAGATCCCGCCATTTACGAACTGCGTGGCCAGGAAGATTTGGCAGCGGTGCTCCGTATGTCAGGCGGAGTCGGCGCGTTTGGCTATTCGCAACGCCTCCAGGTTGAGCGCATCGACAACCACGACCATCGGGTGGACCTCGACGTGGGATTGTTGAGCCGGCAGTTCAGCAGTTTCGCGGTGCGCGACGGCGATCTGGTCAAGGTCTATACCGTGCTACCAGATCGCAACAACGTGGTGACACTCAAGGGCAACGCACGACGGCCAGGGACCTATGAGTGGCGGTCTGCTATGCGGGTGTCGGATTTGATCAGCGAAGGCGAGGGCGTTGCCGATCGTACCTATTTTGGGTATGCGCTCATCCGTCGGATCGAAGGTCCCGACCGCCGCGTTCAATATCTGCCGGTCGACCTCGGCGCTGCGCTGCGCGACCCCGCTTCGCGACAGGTCAACCTCGTGCTTGAGCCGCGCGACGAGCTGACGGTTTACGCAGAGACCGACATTGCCGATCTCCCCCACGTGAGCATCAACGGCGCCGTCCGCAAGCCGGGCAGTTACATCCTGAGCTCGGGGATGCGCGTAAGTGACCTCGTTTATGAGGCCGGCGGTGTCAAGGAGAGCACCTACCTGAACAAGGCCGAGCTCGCGCGCACCAAAGTGATCGATGGCACTACGCGGTTTGTGTACCAAGACATAGCGCTCGGTAGCGCGCTCGACGGTATAGCGGGCGAGGATCCGGCGCTGGAGACCGGCGATCAGCTTTTCGTCGCCGAAGCGTCCGACTGGCACCAACCGTGGATCGCGCTGGTCGAGGGAGAAGTAATGCGGCCCGGTCCCTACGTGATTCGCGAAGGTGAGCGGCTGGACTCTTTGCTGGAACGTTGCGGCGGACTGAGAGCTGACGGCTATCTACAGGCCACGGTATTCGTCCGCCAATCGATTCAGGACCTGGAGCAGAAGGAACTCAACGATAGCCGCCGCCGGCTCCAGGCAGACGCCGCGCGGCTCTCGATTATGCCGAAGCAGTCCGGGGCTAACAACAATGATTCGCAGACCCTTGAGGTAGTGCAGCGGGTGCTCTCAGAGACCCAGTCGCAGCAAGCAAGCGGACGCGTGGTGCTGCACTTGCAGTCGCTCGACCGACTGCCCTTCTCGCCGGACGACATCGTTCTCCAGCAGGGGGACAAAGTCATAGTTCCCAAGCGTCCCTCGACCGTTGCGATCCTGGGCCAGGTCTTCAATCCGAGTGCGATCGTCTATGAACGGGGCCGCTCGGTGAGCGACTACCTGCAGCGTTCGGGCGGACCGACGCAGTGGGCCGACGCCGACCACATCATGCTGATCCGCGCCGGTGGCGACATCGTCACTGACCAGAGTGTACGCCATAGCGGGAAAGCGGCGTTGTTTCCGTTGCTGCCGGCAATCTCGGGCGGCCTGATGGGTGTCGAGGTCGAACGCGGCGACACGATCTATGTGCCGGAGACCCTGCGGTACGTTGACCAGGTGCAGGAAGCCAAGGATATCACGCAGATCATCGTCAACGCCGCGACCTCGCTTGCGGTGATTGGAATTCTCGCGACCAATCTTTAAGGCGAGCATGAGTCGCACCCCGATTATTTTGGTTGCGGCGTTCGGCCTGATGGCGATGGCCGGTACGGCCCACTCGGGCGCGTCCCAAACCACTGCCGCTGGAAGCGAAGGCCCAATCGACGATCGAGCGCTGATGGGCGCCGTGGGCGCGATGTTTCGGATCGATCCCGACTTGCTCGCGGCCATTGCCGTTGCGGAATCGGCCGGACGCGCCGACGCGGTTTCGCCGCGCGGCGCTATTGGGCTTATGCAGTTGATGCCCGCAACCGCGCAGAAATTTCGTGTTGACGATCCTTACGATTCGATCGACAGCGCGCTCGGCGCGGCCCGCTTCATCGATTTCATCCGTCTGCGTCAGGCTGCAGCTCTGCCGGGCGGCAACCTCGCCGATCTTCTGGCGGCGTACAACGCCGGCGAAAGCGCCGTCGAGCGCTATGGCGGTGTGCCACCCTATGACGAGACTCGCGAATACGTCCGCCAGGTCTTGTGGCTGTATCTGGCGGGCATGCCACCTCCGCGGGACGGGACGAAAGTATCATCAGTATCAAGGATCACGCGTACGAAGGTCGCGCCGCATATGCTCGTAAAGCGCGATGCCGATGCTGATACACGCGCCCGCTTGGCCGAACTCCGTCACGAGCGTGCCATGGCTCAATCGGCGCAACCCGCAACATCATTCGTCCCACGCTGACTGTTCGCATCAAATTCGTCCATGCCACACTGCTCGCGAGCTTGATACTCGCGATCGCGGCGGACGTGCGGGCGTCCACCTACGTCGTGGAAATCCCGCTCGACAGCCCCATCTACGATCAGCTCGATACCCTTGACGGCCTTGGTTACCTCGACGATTACCTGAGCGAAGTACGGCCGGTGAGCCGCGTCGAGGCGGCCCGTCTAACCCGCGAGGCCGAGCGCAATGTGGATGACTCCGAGCGCAAAGATCCGCTGGCGCGCGAGATCATCTCGTCACTAAAGGCGCAGCTCGGAGAGGAAATCGGCTGGCTGCGCGACAACCGTGAGGACGACCTGCCCACGATGCTTCAGCCGGTGTCGCGCATCGAAGGCCAGGCCATCTTCTCCAGCGGCGGGTCGCGTTACTGGAATACCGACGGCACGGGCGGCCTTCATGCCGTCGAAGACACACCGCTGCTGCCGAACAACGACGGCCTACCGACCGGGGCCGGCACCAACGAGGTCGTCCGATGGTCAGGATGGGCAGGCTTCGGCAGTTTTCTGACCGGCTATGGCGAAGGCGCGGGCGCCGGCCCGGTGACGCGCGATCTCTCCAACATGGATCGGCTGCGCCCGCTCGGCACCGAGGTCGTGCTGAGTCTCGGCAACAAGGCGATTTCGTTTGGGCAGCAGGAGATGTGGTGGGGCACCGGCCACTTCGCCGCGCTTTCACAGAGCGATAATGCTGCCCCGTTCCCGGCGCTCAGGCTGCAGAACGTCCACCCTTCGCTGCTGCCCTGGTTTCTGAAGTACCTCGGCCAGTTCCGGTACAACATCTTCTTCGGCCAGCTCGACGGCGAGCGCTACTGGGCGCATCCATGGCTCAGCGGCCAGGTCTTTGCCTTCAAACCGATGCCGAACTTCGAGTTCGGCGTCGACCACGTCATCATGTTTGGCGGCCGGTACAACGATTCCTACAACGTGCTGGGCTTTTTCGGCCGCGCGACCGGCTTCGATACTGGCAGTCCCAGTTCGGGACAAACCAACTCGCGCGGCGGTATCTGGCTGAGGATCCGCTTTCCCAAATTACGCGGCTTGCTCGTGTACCAGGAGATGCTGGGCGAGGACAATCTTACCAGCGAGGTTTCCGGCATCGGCCGCTTCCTTCCATTCAAGGCGGTTTCTTACCAGGGTGGATTCTATCTCCCGTACCTCACGCGCGACGGCCGCACCGACCTGCGCTTCGAGTACACAATCCTCGAACCCAACTACTCGACTCACGGCGACTCGCTCTATTGGACCTACAATTCCTATCAGATGGGCGATCCCCTGGGCCCCAATGCGAGTGAGATCGACTTGGCGCTCGGGCGATGGCTCCGCAACGACCTGAAGCTGACCGGCGATCTGTTCTTGACCGATCGCGCGCCGACTTTCGGCTCCAACTCTCCCTATCCGGCTTCGGTCTACGGCCCGGCGCTGGTCAAGGAGCGCAGCGGGGGTGTCGCCTTCGATGCACTCCAAATCCCGGTCGAGATCGGCAAGGCGATTCCAGGCCTGGCCACGGTGCCGATTCCGTTCGTCGGCAGAGTATCCATTCCGGCCGTGGGCTCGGCCCACGCGCGAGTCTCCTTCGAGTATGTTGACCATCTGAATTTCGGTAACGTGGCGTCTTTCCGCACGATGCTCTCGATATCGATCGGCCTCCAGCCGACTAACGACACCTTCACTTGGCATTAGTCAGACGCCAAACGATCCCGAATTCGTGCGCGAGACCGCTTGCGTCAATAGCCACAAGTTAATCCATGTGCGGAATAGCAGGAATCCTCTGCACCAGACCCTCTGAGGCCTCGGCTGCGGCGCTCGCGCGGATGGTTGGTGCGCTTCGCCATCGCGGCCCCGATGGCGAAGGCGTCTGGACCGGCCGGGTGGGACAGCATCAACTGGTGATGGGGCACACCCGGCTGGCTATTATCGATCTGAGCGACGCCGGCGGCCAACCAATGTTCCTGCCCGATGGGAGCCACGGAATCATCTACAACGGCGAGGTTTACAATTATCGAGAACTTGCCGAAGAGCTGAAGGCACACGGGGTAGAATTGCGCAGCCAGTCCGACACCGAGGTGATTTTGTGGGCGCTCGCGGTGTGGGGGGAAGCCGCATTCGCGAAATTCAACGGGATGTGGGCGTTGGCATGGCTCGACCGGAGCGCGGGCCGGCTCACGCTGTCGCGCGACCGTTTCGGGATCAAGCCGCTGTATACCTATCAGGGCGCCAACGGATTTTATTTCGCTTCCGAAATCAAGGCGATCCTGGCCGCCTCGGACGCGCGATTTGCAGTTAATTCCCGGGTTGCGGGGCGCTTCATTCAACAAAGCCTGCTGGACGCGCAGAAGGAGACCTTTTTCGATGGGATCGAGGCATTGCCCGCCGGTCACAACCTAAGCTTCGACTTGCGCGGAGAGAGCTTGTCGCCGAGGACGCGTAGCTATTGGACTATGCCCGAGCAGAGCAGCCTGAACGGCGACCTGCGGCGCGATGCGGAAACGCTGGGCGAAACCTTCTTTGATGCGGTGCGGATTCGGCTGCGAAGCGACGTCCCGGTTGGTGTGCTGTTGTCCGGCGGGGTCGATTCCTCCTCTATCGCGGCCGCGATGCGTCATGCTCTGGGGCAGGGTGCGAACCTGCACGCGATATCGGCAACCTCTGACCGTCCCCAATTCGACGAGAAACCCTTCGTGGAACGGATGGCTGGCCATCTCAAGTGCCCGGTTCATTACGTGGAGCTCAGACGCGAGCCAGCCGAATGGTTCAGGCTTCTGAACGAGGTTATCTTTTTCAACGACGAGCCGATCGGCAGCTTCTCGACTGTGGCGCACTACCTGCTGATGCAGCAGGCACGGGAACTCGGCATCACGGTGATTCTGAGCGGTCAGGGCGCTGATGAGCTGCTGTGCGGTTACGCCAAGTTCGTGGGCTTTTACATTCGCGATCTGCTCGGGAGCGGGCGGCTGCCCTCAGCCGCGCGGGTGCTGTTCGGGTTCTGGAAGCGCCGTACGGTGCTTTCGCAGTTCGAATTGAGCGAGGCCAAGCGCTACCTGCCCGCGCTGATGCGGGCGCGGGAGATCGACATCCGCGGCCCGCTGCTCAAGGAACAGGATTTTCGTCTGGACGTGGGCTTGGGCGGAGCGCATCTGCCCGAGCGCCAGCGCGAAGACCTGTACCGCCTTTCGGTTCCGGGGCTGGTGCACTACGAGGATCGCAGTTCGATGGCGTTCGCGCGTGAGATCCGGCTGCCGTTCCTGGATTATCGCCTGGCCGGCATGCTCGTGCCGCTGGCGCCCGAACTCAAGCTGCGAGAGGGCTGGACCAAATGGATCTTCCGCAAGGCGATGGAGCCTTACCTTCCTGCTTCGATAGTGTGGCGCAAGGACAAGCAGGGTTTCATCAACCCTCAGAGCGAGTGGCTCAAGCATGAACTGCGCGGTCAAGTGCGCGAGCTGCTTAGCGGCGATATGCTGATCGCGCGTCAGGGTCTTATCGATCAGGCCGCGCTGGGCCGGCGCTATGCGATGTATTGCTCGCAGCCACAGGATCGAGGTCTGATCAGCTTCAAGGACATCTTTAATCCTATAGTTCTGGAGCTGTGGATGCGCCGCTTCGAAGCCAGCCTGGCACTGAACTAGGGCTGGAAGTCCCCTGCCAGAAGCTCAGGGCTCGCAACAGGCGCGGTCCGCACAAATAACCTTAGAGTGAGTTAGCTTGGAGTCAACCCATGATCGAAAAGAGTACCTCAAGCAGCATTGACCGCAACGTCGCCGAGGCTCGATTTCACGACGAGTTGCGTGGTGAGCGGTCCGGAGGCGAGCAGTATCAAGCCAATGACAAATACTACTATTCCGTCGGCAAGAGCAGTCAGCAATTTGTTAAAGGCTGGATAGGAGAGCGTTGTAGAGGCAAGAAGGTCCTGGACTACTGTTGCGGCAATGGCGAGTTCACCAGGTTCTTAGCGCAGGCAGGGGCCGATGCTTACGGCATCGACATATCGCCCGTCTCCGTTGACAACGCCCGTAAAGCAGCCGCGCAGGAAGGTCTTGCGAACTGCGCTACCTTCGAGGTCATGAACGCGGAAGCCACTGAGTTTCCGGACAACTACTTCGATTATGTGCATATTGACGGCGTCCTCCATCACCTTGATCTGGCGACCTCGTACCGAGAGCTTGCCCGAATTCTGAAGGCCGATGGCGGGGTAATTTGCCGAGAAGCGCTAAAGCACAATCCAGTATTTCACTTATACCGGAAGCTGACACCGCATCTCAGGACGGCGTGGGAGGTCGAGCACATATTAGGGAAGACCGAGATCTATTCGGCGAGCGGCTACTTTGACGAGGTGCGCGTGTTAAAGTGCTTCAATCTGTTGAGGCTAGCCTCGGTGCCATTGAGAAATACTCCGGTTTTCAAGCCGGTTGACCGGATTTTGGAGAATGTCGACAATCTGCTACTACGTTTGCCCGTGCTCAAGTGGCAGGCGTGGATGGCGGTGTTTCTCCTTGCCAAGCCTAAGCGTCCCGCTGTGTGAAGGGATAGCCCGTTTGCGAGATTTGGAGAGAAGTCCGGAGAGTCTAAGCGATGCTGGCGCTTGGCCGCTATGATCAAGCGGCTGTTCGACCTTGCTTGTTCCGCAATCGGTCTCGTTATTCTCGCCCCGATACTTGTTTTGCTCGCCGTGTGGATCAAGCTCGAAGACGGTGGGCCGATTCACTACAGCGGCACGCGAGTGGGCCGCTTCGGCCGCCCATTTCAGATGCTAAAGTTCCGCACCATGGTGGTGAATGCCGAGCTTCTAGGCGGTCCCTCCACTGCGGATAGCGATCCCAGGATTACCCGGTGCGGGCGTTTGCTCAGGAAATACAAGCTCGACGAATTTCCTCAGCTGATTAATGTACTACGCGGAGAAATGAGTATCGTAGGGCCTCGTCCCGAGGTGCCTTTCTACGTCAACCTGTTCAGCGACGAGGAAAAAGCGATCCTCAGTGTGCGGCCGGGAATCACCGACTGGGCGTCACTGTGGAACTCCGACGAAGGTGTCATTCTGGCGGGAAGCGCGGATCCCGAGCGGGCCTATATGGAGAGAATCCGGCCCGAGAAAATCCGGCTGCAACTCGCGTATGTCCGTAATCGATCCTTCCTGGTCGATCTTGGAATAATCGCCCAAACGGTGCTGACAATTCTCACGAAAAGGCGGCCGCAATCCTTCGACGCGGCGCATTAAGGGAGTCAGGATGCCACACAGCGATCTGCCGATCTCGTTGCTGCGGCGGATGTACCGCACTATGGTTCTCATCCGCCGTTTTGAGGAGGCCGTCGCCGACCGGGTGACTGCGGGCGAAATAAAGACTCCCTGCCACCTCTATATAGGTCAGGAAGCCGTCGCGACCGGCGTCTGTTCCGCACTCGATCGCGAGGATTACGTATGGGGAGGCCACCGGTCGCACGGACATTACATCGCCAAGGGCGGCGATATCCGGGCCTTGATGGCAGAAATCTTTTGCCGGGCGACTGGATGCTCAGAGGGACGCGGAGGCTCGATGCACATCTGTGCTCCAGAGGTCGGGATACTTGGAACCGTGCCTTTGGTCGCCGCTACGATCCCACTGGCGGCGGGTGCGGCGCTGGCGTCGAAACTTCGCAACGACCGGCGGGTCTCGGTGTCTTTTTTTGGCGATGGCGCAACCGAGGAAGGTCACTTTCACGAGACCTTAAATATCGCGGGACTGTACCGGCTGCCGGTGTTGTTCGTCTGCGAGAACAACTTCTATTCGAGTCACCTGCATCTGTCGGAACGGCGCGTGTGTGATAACATTGATAGTGCAGGGCAATTGCATGGTGTGGAGTCCGTCCGAGTTGACGGCAACGATGTTCTCGCAGTGCGGGACGCAGCGACACGCGCCGTCGATAGAGCCCGCAATGGCATGGGTCCAACTCTTATTGAATGCCGCACTTTTCGTTGGCGCGGGCATGTAGGCCCTTCGTGGGACATGGACGTGGGAATCAAACGGAAAGACGACCTCAAGCAGTGGATCGAACGAGATCCAATTCGGCTCCTGCGCGAGGTGCTGCTGGCCCAGGGGGAATCGCCCGAAGAAGTGGATGCGGTGGAGACGGAATGTGGTGACCTGATCGAGGACGCCGTCGGCTTTGCAAAGAATTCTCCCGAGCCCGATCCACGTCAATTACTGCAACATGTTTTTTAAACATTCGTGAGAACGCTCAGTTATGTCAGCGCTCTGCGGGAAGCTCACGCGCAGCTTCTCAGTCAGGATTCTCGCGTGTTCATTATCGGACAAGGATTGTGGAGTCCGTGGTATGCGGGCGGTTCGATGCAGGACCTCGAAAAGCAGTTCGGACGCGATCGGGTGATCGATTCCCCGGTTTCCGAAAATGCCACCACGGGCCTGGCGGTTGGAGCGGCGCTGGCGGGTATGCGTCCCATAGTATTTCATCCCCGAATGGACTTCATGCTTCTAGCTGTCGATCCGATCGTCAACCAGGCGGCCAACTGGTCATATATGTTTGCGGGCAAGGTGAAGGTGCCACTGGTAATCCGGGCAGTAATCAATCGAGGCGGTGAGCAAGGCGCGCAACACGCCCAGGCGCTTCAGGCCATGTTCATGCACATTCCCGGTCTCAAGGTGGTAATGCCTGCTACAGCGTATGACGCCAAAGGGCTCTTAATCGCCGCCGTGAACGATGGAAATCCGGTGCTGTATATAGACGACCGCTGGCTCTACGCAGAAAGCGGACATGTGCCGGAGGAGATGTACAGCGTACCGATTGGAACTGCAGCCGTTCAGCGCCGAGGGCGGGACGTTACGATCGTTGCCACGTCGATCATGGTGAAGGAGTCGGTCTTGGCTGCGGAGATGTTGTCACGCGAGGGTATCGATTGCGAAGTGATCGACCTGCGCTCAATAAAGCCCTGGGACCGCGATACGATTTTGCAGTCAGTAGCAAAAACGAGGCGATTGGTTATTGCGGACGCCGCGTGGCATACCTGCGGAGTGGCAGCGGAAATCGCCGCCACTATCGGAGCTGAGGCATTCGGCCATCTGCGCCACGCGATCCTCCGAATCACCCTGCCAGACGCACCCGCGCCCAGCAGCGCGGCACTCGAGGCTTTCTATTTTATCGGGGCCGCGGATGTAGTGTCAGGGGTGAGGCAAATGTTTTGCGGGTCGTCGAAGAAAGGACCAGCATAGGATGGCGTACAAGGTACCCTTCATAGATCCGAAGCTCCACTATCAAAATTTGAAGGCCGAGATCGATGGTGCTATTCAGGACTGCCTATGCAACGGCGATTTGATTTACCGCCATCAGCTCCGAGAGTTCGAGAAAGACCTGGCCGAATTTGTCGGAGTCAAGTACGCGGTAGGCCTAAACAGCGGCTATCACGCCCTGCTGTTTGCCCTGATGGGGATCGGCGTTGGTCCGGGCGATGAGGTCATCACCGTCGCTCATACCTTCGTCGCGACCGTTTCGGCGATCATTCATTGTGGCGCCACTCCAATACTGATCGACGTTGCTCCCGACTACAACATAGATGCAGACCGGATCGAGGCGGCGATTACACCAAGGACCAAGGCGTTGCTGCCAGTGCATCTGAACGGGCGTGTCGCCGCGATGGATCAGATCATGTCGATCGCGCGGCGCCACCGCATAAGTGTGGTGGAAGACGCGGCGCAGGCGCTGGGCGCCACGTTCAACGGCCAGATGGCGGGCAGTATGGGAGCCGCGGGTTGCTTCAGCTTCTATCCTTTCAAGGTATTGGGCGGCTTCGGCGATGGGGGTGCGCTCACCACGAACGATCCGCAAGTCGCGCAGATGGCGAGCCGGCTGCGCTACAACGGGGAGGATCGCGAGACCGGAGAGTATCACTACCATGGACAGACCGCGCTGCTCGACAATGTTCAGGCTGCGGTGCTCAGTGTTAAGCTGCGCCACCTTCCGGTTTGGTTGAAGCATCGGCGTGAAGTGGCTGAACGCTACCGGCGTGGTCTGTCCGAAATCAACAATCTGGCGTTGCCGCATTTTCCCGAAACCGGCCAGTGGGACATCTTCCAGAACTATGTCATTCGGACCCGGGCGCGGGATCGTCTGCGCGAGTACCTTCGCGAGGCGGGCGTCGAGACCCTGGTCCATTGGCCCAAGCCGATGTGGGAGCATCGTGGGCTGGGGTTGAAAAATCCCGGACTGCCTGAGACCGAGGCCATTTGCCGCGAGGTTATCTCGCTGCCGATGAGCGCTGAAACCACCTTTGAACAAGTGGATTACACAACGGGGCAGATCCGAGAGTTCTTCTCCAGGCGCGGGCCGGATCGGAGTTAAAGTGGCGCTTGGGTTGAGTCAGCGCGCGGAGCGGATTACGCAGGCGGAGATCCGGGTGATGACCCTTGAATGCGAGAAGCTTGGCGGCATCAACCTCGCCCAGGGCGTATGCGATACTGGCGTGCCGTCTCCCGTGCGGAGCGGCGCGCAAATCGCGATTGATGAGGGAATTAACAGTTACACGCGGTTCGATGGACTGGAGGAGTTGCGGCGAGCCATTGCGGTGAAGCTGCGCGACTTCAACGGTATCTGTGCCGATCCTGAGACTGAAATTACGGTAAGCTCGGGTTCAACCGGCGCCTTCTATTGCACCTGTCTCGCCCTGCTGGATCCAGGGGACGAGGTGATACTGTTCGAGCCCTACTATGGATATCACCTCAACACGATCGAAGCGGTCGGAGCGACCGCCAGTTACGTCAGGATGCATCCCCCGGACTGGCGCTTTGAGTTGCGCGATTTGGAGCGCGCAATCACTCCGCGTACCAAGGGGATCATGATCAACACTCCGGCCAATCCCTCGGGCAAGGTATTCGACCGCGGCGAAATCGAATCGATTGGTGATATAGCGTGCCGCCGTGACCTGTTCATATTCACCGACGAAATTTACGAATATTTCGTGTACGACGGCCGTCGACATTTGAGCCCGGCCTCGATCTCGGGATTGGCTGATCGGACGATCACCATTTCGGGCGTATCCAAGACCTACAGCATTACCGGTTGGCGAGTCGGATATAGCGTCGCCCAGCGGCGGTGGGCCGAGATAATCGGCCACATGAACGATCTGATCTACGTATGTGCGCCGGCGCCGCTTCAGTGCGGTGTGGCCCGCGGTATGAACGAACTGCCGCGCTCCTACTACGACGACTTGCTGGTCCACTACACGGATAAGCGCGAGCGGCTTTGCCGCGCCTTGACTTCAGCCGGGCTGACGCCCTGCGTTCCCCAGGGCGCCTACTACGTGCTGGCGGATGTCTCGCGATTACCGGGTGCGACCAGCAAGCAGAAGGCGATGCATCTGCTGCGCGAATGCGGGGTGGCAGCGGTTCCGGGAGAGGCCTTCTATCACGCTGGCGGCGGTGAAAACCTGGTGCGGCTATGCTATGCGAAGGATGACGCCGAGTTGGACGTGGCCTGTCGGCGCCTTCAGCGGCTGCGCTGAGGTGATAGATAATCAGGAAACGATGACGTGCTCGGCGTAGATCAGATGCCCGCTTCAGCGCGCGTCGGGATTTGGACATGGGCTGCTTGGCAGAGAGGTCAGCAACCGGCACGAGCACCGAGGTGGCGCCATGGAATTCATGCTAAGATTGCACGGTGGGAGGCGAAAATTCCGCGATGGCTCACGCGTCATCCGTAGCGCCTGAGGCACGGGCTCAACCGGCGGAGCGCCGAGCCGGCCACTTCCAACCGCCGCGCTTGCCGGCGTTGGTTGTGCTGGCTCGCAGTTGGAAATTGTTGGCGTGTGCAACATCGGTTGCTACGTTGGGTTGCGCTTTCCTGGCGATGTTCGTGATGACCAAGTGGTATCGGGCGGAAGCCGTGCTGCGCCCGGTATCCGAGGTGATGCCAAACCGGTTGGCCGCCATGGAGCAGCCGCTCAACGTCTCCTCTTTGGTCGAGCAGATTTTGCCTACCTCGCGGGCTGAAGAGCTCATGTCGACCGTCGAGAGCTTCCAATTCAGCTTGGCGATGGTCAAAAACCACCATCTCGAACGGGGGTTGCTGGGAACGAAGCATTGGCGTCCGTGGAATCAACACCCGGATCCTTCCTGGGAGATATTTCGAACGCTGCAGAAACGCTTCAGCTGCGACTATTCGATCAGCACCGGGAACTTAACGCTTTACTACCAGGATCGCGACCGCATGCTGGCGCAGTCGATACTCGGCTTCTACATTGATGACTTGAGAGCAAAACTTCGAGAGGAACAGGTCAGAACCACCACCGCGACTGCGAAATCACTAAGAGACGAGGCGGGATCTACTCCCGACACTCTGCTCCAGCAGCAGCTTTTTCAGCTCATCGCCGACCAGTTGCAACAACAGAAGCTCGCTATGGTGGATGCTAATTTCGCCTTTAAGGTAATAGATGCTCCGAAGGCGTCGGATAAGCCGTATTCTCCGAGTGTGCTCATGGTCAGCGGTCTTGGGTTTGTGATTACGTTGTTCATTTCCTGCCTCATCATACTTACTCGGGAGCCATGGACCTATGGTGAAGGCGAGCGCGAGCTGGCGCTGGCCTCCGGCCGCGAAACGCGCGGAGACCCGGCCCGCTAGCCATTATGTACACCCGGGGGTTTTGCAAAGTGCACCGTCGCCTGGTCCTCATCGCCGGCATCGTCGAGCCGCCGGGTCCATTCCGCCTCTGACAACTGGTCCTGGGTATTGCGCAAGGAAAGCATTGGTTCCGCACAACCGCCCCGAGTGCTTGGCGCGGGAAGGGAGCTCGCTCCCGAGCCTGAAGCAAATGGCGTGGTGCCGCACCCGCTGGCGGGTTCTGCGGCGGTCGCTCTCATCTGGATTGCGAGCGCGGGCCTGCAGTACGGCTCGCAGGTGCTTTTCGCGCGCTGGATGGGAGCGGCCGAGTATGGCAACTACGTTTACGCGATCGCGCTTGGGCAAATCCTGGCAATGGTCAGTGGACTTGGGCTGCCTATCGCACTGATGCGGTTTGTGCCCGGCTACGTGGCGAGAGATGATTGGACTGGACTACGGGGAATAGTGCGGCGCAGCAGGCAGCTTACCGTCGCGGCCGGCATTGCATTGGCGGCGCTGCTGACTATTGTTTTGTCGATCGTACGACCGGGCAGCCTCGACATTGTAGTGCTGTTACTCGGGACCTGGCTCGTCCCGGCCACAGCCCTGTCCTTATCTGGAAAGCGAGATCGGCCACTCTCTCAACCGCGTCGCTCTTGCCTATCTGTTTCCGTTTCTGGCCGATCCTTTGCTGTGCCTGGGATCCGCGCTGGCGCTGAAGGGTATGCGCGGGCATCTCAGCGCGACCCTGTTGATGATGGCGAGATACTTTTCTCTCTCCGTCACGCTAATCCTGCAGTTTGCTGTTTCACAAATCGTGCTTCCGATGGCAGCGCGGGGATCGAAGCCAAGATTCGAGACCGTTTCGTGGCTGAGAGTGTCCCTGCCGCTGCTATTGGCGACAGGGTGTTACGTTGTCCTGTCCCGAGCCGATCTCCTGACGCTGGGCCTGTTCAGGTCGCCTGGGGAGGCTGGGCTGTATTCAGCAGCGGCTAAGACCGCAGGGCTGGGGAGCCTCGTCCTGAGTGTGGTCAACGCGAGGGGCGGACCGATCCTGTCAGAAGCGTGGAGTCGCGGCGATCGGACCAGATTCGATTTGTTGGCCCGGACCATCGTGGCATGGGCGGTCTGGCCGTCGCTGGGGGTCGCGCTCGTACTGTGGACGGGGGGCAGTCGCATTCTGGGGCTGTTTGGACCAGGATTCTCGGCAGGATACAGTGCCTTGGCGATTCTGGTGGTCGGGAATCTGGTTAATTCGGCGGCCGGGCCGGTCGGTATACTAGCGATAGTAACCGGGCGGGAACACGCCGTCGCCAGGATTTTCGCATGGGCGACTCTCGCTGATGTGGCACTATGTATCGTTTTGGTGCCGCAGCTCGGGTCGGTAGGCGCTGCAATTGCAACCGCGGCGAGCATGTGTTTGTGGAACGCGTGGTTACATCGGGTAATGAGCAGAGACTTAGGGATACGGTTATTTGGATTGACCCTTCCGAGAATATCATGGAAGGCAGCCGAGTAGTTTTTATTGCCGGTGATGGCCGCAGCGGAGGTACTCTGCTCGGGCAGATACTCAATGGTTTGAGTGACTCGGTCTATGTTGGCGAGCTCAGGAACATCTGGCACGAGGCCTTCGAGCAGAACGAACCGTGCGGATGCGGCGAGCGCTTCCGGCATTGCGAGTTCTGGCGTGCTGTGGTCGAGAAGGCGTTCGGCTCGTTCGAGCAGTTGGACGTGAGCGCGATGCTGAGTATGCACAAGTCGCTGGCTCGGGAACGGTATACGCCGATGCTAATGCTGCTGAACCGGGTCCCCGCGGAACTGCTCGGGAGTAAACTGCCACGGGTTTACGAGGATGCCTTGAGCAGATTATACCGCGCTATCCGCGAGGTGGCGGGCAAGAGCGTCGTGGTGGACTCAAGCCGCGAAGTGTCACAAGCGCTGATTCTGGCTCGAATTCCGGGCATCGATTTGAGGGTGCTCCATCTGGTGAGGGACAGCCGGGCCGTTGCGTTCTCGAATTCACGCGGTAAACCTATATTTCGCAGCGACAACGACGCCTCGCAACATCGCAAACCGGAATGGATTTCGAGCGCAAGCCGGAAACTCGCATTCGACGAGGACGGCGCCACGCGGATTCTGCTTCGGCAAGGAGCTGTGGCAAGTGCGCTGCAGTGGACCTGGCGCAATGCCTGGGCTTCGGGGATCCCCCACTCGAGGCACCGCCGGATCCCTTATACCCGGTTACGGTATGAGGATCTCGTGCGAGATCCGAGAGAAGCGATCGGGGGTGCGCTGGAGCGGCTCGGCCTTGGCAGACCCGATCTCTCGATGATTCAGGGGACCCACGTCCAACTCGGGGTCAATCACGCAGTCAGCGGTAACCCGGTGAAGTTCAGCTCGGGTGGTGTGGACCTTCGGATCGACGATGAGTGGCGTCAGAAAATGAAGGAAAGCGACCGCAAGGTAGTGAGCGTGATAACGAGCCCGCTGATGCACCAGTACGGTTATGTGATCTGAGCCGCCCGGCTGAGCACACTCAAAGACCGGACTAAACGCGCTTCGATGAATTTAGCGTGACTGCGCAAGCCCACGAGCCTCAGGTGCTAAATGGCCGAGAGCGCGTACTTATTAGATCGGACCCCCGAGGTTTTGGAGGGTGCATGAACGCTATCGAGGCTCAGGAATTTTGCTCGCGCAGAATTGCCGAGAAAGGAGCTGACCGCGACGACCTGCTACTCAACCGAGGTCTCGTCTTTCAACATTTTGCCAATCAGCGCGCTATTCGCGAAGTCTTGAGGCCCCTCGCGAGCCTACGCTCGAGTCGTAACGCTGCTATCCTTGATGTCGGCTGCGGCGCCGGCGCGAGCCTGCTCCGTCTGCTGGAACTCGGCTTCCCGGCTCAAATGATGCACGGGATCGATATTCGTCCTCTCGCCATCGAACGGGGACGGCAGAGGCTTCCGCCTTGCACTCTGATTGTGGCGGATGCCTGCAACATTCCTTACCCTGACGCCACTTTTGATCTAGTGATCGAATCAACCATGTTCTTCCAACTGACCCAAACGGCCATCCGCGCAACCATCGCTCGCGAGATGGCGCGAGTCACCAAACCGGGCGGCTTCCTCTTGATCGTCGATTGGCGCTACGGCGGACGCGGATACCAGGCCGTGACGCGGCGATGTGTACGTTCGCTATATCCAGGTTGTGATATCGTTAGGAGTGCGGGCGGCGCGCTCATTCCACCCGTCGGACGCGCCGTCTCCAGATGGTGCCCCTCGTTGTACTTCTTGATCCATCGTTTGTGTCCGCCGTTGATTGGTCTCAAGGCTAAGCTGCTCTTCAAATCTCTTGAGCAGAGCCGGCTACGGTAAAAACCGAATGGGTATTGATAGAAACCCCAAACTGAAACACTGCCAACATTTGCGGCTCCAAATGGCGAACATTGAGCCGGGTTGTTTCGATTACAAGACTTTTAACGGGTACGCAGAAGCGATTTCGTCTCCAAAGGTGAGCGACCGGGACTAAACGCACTTCGATGGACACCACTTGGCCACTTTCTGCAGCAGTCGTCGGCTTAATCATCCTGCAGGCTAGCCTGGCGCGCAATCAGCTTGGCAGCTGGCTGGCCCCCGGGGCTTTCTTCGGCCTAATGTGGGCCACAGTAGGCGTACTGAGTCTTTCGATCACGCCCGAATTTCGGATCTGGCCGGGGATCCTATGGATACTCTTCATGAGTTGTACCGCGCATTTAGGGGGTCTCCTGGTCTGGAACGGCGAGGGTTCCTCGGATCGGACCTCCGCCTCTGAGGTAGTAGCGTCGCAAGGGCTGACTCTGCCGCTCGCACTCCCGCTTCTGCTCGCTGCAACAATCCTGGGTACGGCTGGGGTGGTATATCTCGTCTCGACGTCGGGCCAGTCGCTGTGGGCTTTTGTGTCGGTCAGCGTAGTGAGTTTGGTTGCGTCGCATTTCGCGGGGATGAGATACACCGATGCGAACTACCGGGAGCCGACCTCGTTCCTGATTCTGAGCGTGTTTATCTATCTCGCTGGCTACCTGGGAGGGATGATTTTCGCGCGCAGGGGCTCGCGGCTCGAGCGGCTTGCCTCCCTCAGTGGGGTAGTGCCGGCGCTGCTGGAAACCTTCGTACTCGGCGCGAGGACCTGCCTGATTTGCTTCGTTATCAACTGGATTGCGAGCTATTGCGCGACGCGCGCGTATATTGGCGACCGGCGGCTGTGGCGCAACTGGCGCCGCGCGTTGACAACGTTGGGTTCGGGTCTCGTAGCGTTGACGGCTTTGTATGTGATGGTGCAAGTAGCACGTATGGGTGTCTTTGCTCCGGGTGCAATTCCTGTGTCGACCCAACGTGAAGAGGTACTGGTGAAGTTCAGCGTCCGCACCGCCGAAGTGCAGTACGTGGGTTACGCGGCAGCGTTTTCCAGGTGGTTCAGTGAGAACTGGGACGTGTGGAGAGCACCGGCTCTAGGGCGGTACTGTTTCGACGGGCCCGCAGGGTGGCTTGGATACATCGTCCAGCGAAATCCCGAACTCGATTAACGTCTCGCCCTACGCGAACGCGAACGGCAGCGAACTCACAAATGTGTTCAGCTTGCTGCGGCAGATGGCGTTCGATTGGACACTGCCCGGGTCGTCAATTTTTCTTTTGATTTTGTCTGTCTTGGCGAGCCTTGCGTATGTCAAGGTGTGCGGGCACAACGCTGGGTATATTCCGGTGATCGTCTTGTACTACGAGATCGCCCTGTACGTGACCTCGTTCGGGCTACGCAGCACCGTGACTGACGCGGCTTGGTTCTTGTTTGCCTGCTACCTGTGGTCGGTTTCCAGCGCAGAACCTAGAGGCTCCTTGTCTGAGTCCTGAGTCAGGTACAGATAACTCGGTAGCAGCATGAACTGGCGAGTAAAGGCGCTGTGTCAGCTTGGACTCTCGCTAGCTCCGCTCGGCGAAACAGCGAACTACTACGCGCAGAGGTATGTGACGCGTAGTACTCCGCCGAGCGACGAGTTTTTGCGGCGGCTCAGGAAAGCCGCCGCGGAACATATCGATGCAGTGAACTGTCATCTCGCCATTCCGCTGAGCCAGGCCCTCATTTACCAGTTCGGGGCTGGGTGGGAACTGCGATTGCCTCTGATCCTTTGGGCGCTTGGGGTCGAGCACCAGATTCTAGCCGACCGCCGGTGCCTGGTCAGGACCGAACTTGTGAATCACGTATTGAATCAGCTCGGACGGATGTCCGGGGAACTTAAACTGTGCCGGCAGCCTCCGCGAATGCTGGAGAGTGATTGGGGGCGGGCACTGGCCACTCTGCGCGAGTATTACGGAATTGATTATCGCGCTCCGCAGGATGCCGCTTCTACTGGATTGCGCGATGGAACGATCGACTGCGTGGTCGCATTCAACACGCTGGAACACATCCCGCAATCGGAACTGAAGGGAATTCTCGCGGAATGCCGGCGCGTGCTGAAGCCTGATGGGCTGATGCTATTCCGAATCGACTACCAGGACCATTACTCTTACTCTGACGAGAGTATTTCCGCGTACAACTTCCTGAGATACTCGGACCGGACATGGCGATTCTTCAACCCCTATCTTCATTACCAGAATCGGCTTCGCCATCCCGACTATGTTGCTGCTTTCCAGGAGGCGGGACTGGCAGTGCTCCACCAGAAGAGGATTGGGCCCACCGATGAAGACCTGAAGCAGGTGCAAGGGTTGGGTCTGGCGGCGGGGTTCCGACGCTACACGGTGGATGAGTTGGCGGTACGCGGTGCGTTGTTCGTCCTTCGACCGGATCCGCACCGGCGCGAGGAGATGCCTGATAGTTGATGGGCACACCACCTTCAACAACTACTTCGTACGGCATAGTCACACTCTCCGCTCTACAAAGGACACCTGCCAAACGCTCCTTGACTTGACCGCGCTGATTTCGATAAAGGGCGGACTCTCATGGCCTCGAAGCTCCACAGGTTCATTCGCGATCCCAGCCGCCACCTAGCGCGCAAAATCCATCCTTTGCTCGGCGGTCCGCACCGTTTCTTTCTTCAGAGCCGCATGGATATCGACCCGCGCTCGATTTGGCACAACCCTCAGTTCCCGCACGGCTTCCTGATCCCGGAAGGTCGCAGAATCATGGACCTGAAATGGTGGGACACGGTGCGCCGCGATATGCTTGTGCTTCTGCTCCGCGACGTGATCGTGCGGCGAGTGCGAGGTGATTTCGCCGAGCTGGGAGTTTACCAAGGACTCACGGCGCGGCTCATTCATCAGTATGCCCCGGAGCGCACTCTACACCTTTTCGATACCTTCAGCGGCTTCGATGAAGGTGAGATCGAGGAACCGATACAATCCGGCGGTTTCGCTGATACCAGCGTGAAGGCGGTAATGCGTACCATCGAGCCCCGAGGCAACGTCATCGTTCATGCCGGCCGCTTCCCTGCTACCGTCACGCCCGAAATCGAGCGGACAGAGTTCGCATTCGTGCATCTCGACGCGGACCTTTTCGAGCCCACGATGGCGGGCCTGGAATTCTTCTATCCTAGAGTCCCGGCCGGCGGCGTGATCGTGATGCATGATTACAACGCGTGGCCGGGTGCGCGGCGCGCGGTCGAAGAGTTTTTCGCGGGCAAGCGCGAGTTCCCAATCCCGATGCCCGATAAGGCCGGCTCTGCTGTGATAGTCAAAATTGCATGATAGGTGGGAGTGACTTGCGCAGGATTGTCGACACGGCAGAGCGGACCGTTCGTACTGCCCGGCTGTCGATCGTCATTCCCTGCCGCAACGAGCGGGAGTTCATCGGAAAATGTCTCGACAGCGTCCTGGCTAATGACTTTCCAAAGGAAGAGTTGGAAATTCTTATCGTTGACGGAATGAGTGACGATGGCACTCGGGAGATCGTCACCGAGTACACGCAGAGATACCCGTTCATCCGGCTTATCGACAACCCGCATCGGGTTACGCCCTATGCGCTGAACATCGGAATCGCCGCCAGCCGTGGCGAAATTGTGATGCGGATCGATGCGCATGCCATGTATTCGGCAGAGTACGTTCGCCGGTGTGTCGAGGCGCTGAGACTTTATGATGCCGATAACGTGGGCGGGATGCGGCGCAGTATACCCCGCGACGACAGCCTGAGGGGTAAGGTAATCGTAGAGTGCATGTCCCATCGGTTCGGGGTCGGAGGGTCGCGTTACAGATACGTCAATCTGACCGAGCCCGAGCCGGTAGATGCGGTGCCGTTCTTCTGCTGCCGGAAGGAAAAGCTGCTCGAACTGGGCGGTTTCAACGAGCGACTGACGCGCGCCCAGGACATGGATTTCAACAACCGGCTGCACCGTGCCGGCGGCAAGATGCTGCTGGTGCCCGGCGCTACATGCTTCTATTATCAACGTACCGACTGGACCTCGTTTCTTAAGAGGGCCTTCAGCGATGGGTGCTGGGTAGTTTTGGGCTTCGCGTACGCCGGCCACCTTCCAGTTTCGCCGCGGCATCTGGTACCGCTTGCTTTTGTGAGCGGCGTAGTGGCAGCCGCGCTAGCAGCTGTGTTTGTGCCGGCGGCGCGGTGGCTCCTGCTTGCTATCCTGGGAAGCTATCTTGTCGCGGACCTGGCCGCATCGATTGACGTCGCGAGAAGAGCGCGAGATGGAAGATACGCGTTCATGGCACCGCTTGTGTTCGCGGCTTTTCATAGCATGTATGGGCTGGGTTCGCTCTGGGGCTGCCTCAAAGTGGCGGCTATGCCGGCTTTCTGGCGAAAGGCCGCCGCTCTGTTAGAAGCCAAGATTTAGACTCAAGTCCGGGCTCAAACTTTGCGTTTGCAGACCGCGTGGTCTTGGTGTGAGGGTTCTCATGTTCTGAGAGGGAGACGAGGGCGATGAATCAGCCATGCCGACCCGTCCTCAAGCAAGAATAAAATCACTCGCGTCCATGGTTTCGGAAGATCCTTCGCGCGTGCTGATATTCCGCCCTGGAAGTGTCGGCGACACCATTCTCTGTCTGCCGTGCTTTCATCTGATTGCGCGCCGGTTTCCAAACGCTGAGCGGCGAATGCTGACCAACTCGCCGGTGGCGAAGGTTTCGGTCCCGGTCAAGGCAATTCTCGAAGGTACCGGATTGGTCGATGATTATTTCGAGGTCGATCACCACGATGTTCGAGGGCGACTGCGCACAAGGTGGGATCTGTGCCGGCGAATCCGCAGCTGGAGGCCGGATTTGCTGATCGTTTTGACGGAGGTCCGTGAGTTCAAACAGCACTTCTCGGAGCTGGCGTTCTTCAAACTTTGCGGTGTGCGAGCGATGCTGAACATGTCACTCGCAGAGCGAACCGCACCGCATCGCTGGGTTCCCGAGCGCAGGCGCTACGAGTACGAGGCTGAGCGGCTCGCCCGATTGGTGCGCAGCTTGGGCGACGCTCGGCTCGACGATTCAGCCAGTTGGGATTTGCGCCTGTCACCGACGGAGCGCGAGCGGGCGCTGGAAGCGGTAAAGCCGGCAAGGGGAACGGCAGGTTTAATCGTCTGTTCCATCGGCTCGGCGCTCGGGATCCAGGATTGGGGCGCCGAGAAGTGGCTGGCGATGATCGAGGAACTCACTGTCAGGGCCGACGGCTACGGGCTTGCCGTCGTTGGCGCTGGCAGCGAATACGAGCGCTCGGAAGCAATGCGGACACGATGGCACGGACCCAGCGTGAATCTCTGCGGGCGCCTTGGCATACGGGAAACCGCTGCCGTGATGAAGCACGCAGACGTTTACCTGGGCCACGACAGCGGGCCGATACATCTGGCCGCCGCCGCGGGCGTTCCCTGCGTCGGTATCTATACCGCCCGGAACCCGGCGGGGCAATGGTTTCCCTACGGCATTCAGCACAGAGTTATCTTTCACGATGTCCCATGCGCGGGTTGCGGGTTGTCGGAATGTACCGTGCACGCCAAGCGCTGCATTACCTCAATTACCGTAGCGGAGGTGCTGGGCGCAGTTGAGGATCTCCTACTCCGGGTTGGAAGCGCTAGCCTTCGGCGCGATGTAGTGCGCGCGAGCGAATAGCCAGCCTGTTCTTGATCGAAGGGTAACGGTCTTCATGTCAGCGATTGATAGCAGGCTGCTCGACTACTCCAATTGGATCCGCAGAGGCCACCGCGAGTTCGATAAGGGTATCTTATGCCAACTCGAGGCAGAACTGGCTCGTTGCAGCGCGCTGGAGAGCCCTTTGGACTTAAGACTGGGCTCGAACTTCGCATTTGCAAAACGCCTGGTGTCGGTGCTAATCCGATTCAGGATTGAAAATGCAAATTCCGGCTCCAATCTCGGCAAGTTGCTGCGAGTCTGAATCAGGACTCAAAAGGATGGGAATTCCAAGCAAAAGGAGTGGTTCACCAGAGCCTGCGAAATGTTATGGTTGGGCGCAGGCAAACGAGGCTACCGCCGATTACCTGAAATTAATCCCGGAACTCGGTCTGGACAGGAAACTCTGGCCGTGGGCGGAGGAATATGTCAGGTATCACGCCGGCCGGCTTTTATGGGACGTCGATTTCTTAACCCGCAACTATGAATTTTCAAGCTGCCTGAATATCGGCGGCGCACCCTTCGTTTTTGAATACTTCATGAAGAAGGCGCACCCGGAAGTGGAAGTCGTGAGCGTGGATTTGTATCCGGACCGATTTCGCCACGTAGAGCGAGTACTCGGGATAAAGGTTGCGCAGCTTGATGTGGAGCGGCCGTGCTCCGCCGCGGCGAAGATGCTCGGACAATTCCAGTGCGTAGTGTTCTGCGAGATTTTCGAACATCTTCGCATCGATCTTCTAAAGACGATGTCATTCATCCGGAGCCTCTTGAGCGAGGATGGATTTATGTATTTGACGATGCCGAATGGGCTCGGCATCGATGCGTTGGGCAGGATTATATGGCGCGGCCGCACAGGTCCCCATCCGACAAGAGAGTGGTCCAAGCTGGATAATCTGGGGCACATGGGGCATGTCCGGGAATATTCGTACGTCGAGCTTCGGGATGTCCTGGTGCACTGCGGCTTCCAGATTCAACGATATCAGTATCGGCATAACATTGGACATTCAACGCTGCGGGATCGGTCTCTGCGCATGCTCACACGTTTCATACCGAAGCTGGGGAATGAAATAGTTGTTGTTGCTCGCTCGGCCAAGGTGAACCAATCACGCTAGAAGAGAATCGAAGAGGTGCAGTGCTGAATCGCGAGTTTAGGCCATTGCACCTTGAGCGCCGAGCGCCGCGCTCAGCCCCGGATTGCCATCAATGACCGCCAGCACCGGAGCGCCAAGATTACGGGATAATTCATGGGTGCAGAAATCTATCGAGCGCTGAACGAAGCAAATCCCTCGCTCAAGGACGCCGTAAGGCGGCATTGGCAAAGCGAGCCCTGCGAGTCTCGGTTCGGCCAGAGTACTGCTGATCGGCGCAGGTTCTTTGAGGAAATAGACAGCTCGAGGTATGAGTACGCGCCTTTTATTCCTGGCTTCGCGCGGTTCGGCGAAGCGGCCGGAAAGCGCGTCCTCGAGGTAGGGTTGGGCTCCGGCTCGGATTTCATTCAATGGGCTCGTAGCGGAGCCAGTTTGTGGGGAAGAGATCTGACAGAGGCCTCCGTTGACCTGGTGCGAGAAAGATTAACGCTCGACGGTCTCGCCGCCGACGTTGCGGTGGGTGACGTCGAGGCGCTCGAGTTCGAAGACGGCTTTTTCGACCTGGTCTATTCGTACGGCGTCATTCATCATACTCCGGACACCCCAAAGGCGGTGGCTGAGATCCACCGGGTGCTAAAACCGGGAGGGGTGGCGCGGATCATGATCTATCATGCGCGGGGCATGACCGTGTTCTTTGAATGGTTGCTGTTCGGCCCGCTTAGCGGCAAGCCGTTGCGCTCGGCGCGCGAAGTTATGTTCCACCACAATGAAAGCCTTGGCACCAAGATCTACACCAAGCGCGAGGCTGGTGAACTGTTTGGCGCATTCCGCAAGGTGAACATAAGAACGTGCGTCGACGCCGGCGACTTACTGGACATCCAGCTTTCGGAGCGGTACCAAAAGATCTGGCTGATTCGGCAAGCGGTAAAACTCTCTTCCGTGCTGAAGACGGTCCGCCCGGTACTACCCTCCATCCTCGGCACGACCATGCTCATCGAAGCCACCAAATGATCCTCGGCGCCTTCATTTGGGGTGCCATGATCGCTGGCGTCCCGAATCTGTTTCCCCTAGAGAGAAGGCGCAGAGCATTGCAGGGGACGCTGGAGGAGGCGTGCCGTCAAAAGAGAAAATTCGGTACTCTAGCTAGCAGAAGTGCTCAAAGATTGATGAAGATGGGCGATGGCGCGAGTTGCGTTCGCAGCGAGGGGGAGTTAACTTGTTCGACGCTCATACGGAACGGCCAGTTGTGAGGGGTTTGGTTTTGCGGCGGCTGCTGAATTACCAGTGGATATTGATCCATTTGATAGAAGGCGGGTTGGTTGCGCTCTCGTACTATGCGGCTTTTGCTCTTCGTTTCGATGGCAAACTCCCGCCACCACAACTAACTGCGTACCTCCAAACTGTACCGTGGTTACTGGTGTCGAGGTTTTTGGTTGCATTCGCCTTCCGAATGCATCATCGAGTCTGGCGCTATACCGGTCTGTGGGACCTGATTAATCTGGCGGCCGCAGCCGTCGTCGGAACGCTGCTGTTCGCGACCTTCGTAGCGCTCGCGATCGATTGTCCCTGGATACCCAGAACGGTCTACGCCATCGATACCATAGTAGTAATTGTGCTGCTGGGCGGGGCGCGCGCGCTTCGGCGGATCTTGTATGACTGGGGCAACCGCGAGCCGGGCAGACGCGTGCTTATCTTTGGCGCGGGGGACGCGGGAGAGTTGATCGTCCGCGACATGATGCACAATCCGGATTACGGTTACAGTCCGGTCGGGTTCGTTGATGACGATCGCATGAAGGTCGGGCGGATGATTCGTGGCATTCGCGTGCTCGGTACGCGGGCCGAAATGGCGGAGATCATTTCCGCGCACGCCCCCCAGGAGGTGCTGATTGCGATGCCGAGGATGGGACCGGAGACGATCAGCGGCATCATGAGGGTGCTCGAGCCGTTTGGGCTGCCTATAAAAATTCTCCCCAGCCTGTCGAGCGTGCTGGAGGGGCGGGTGAGGGTTGGCGACGTGCGCAACGTTGCGTTGGAGGACCTGCTTTGCCGCAGGCCCGTGGGACTGGACCCCGCTCGGCTGCGCGGCGTTATCGAAGGCCAGAGTGTCCTGATCACGGGGGCAGGGGGTTCCATCGGCTCGGAATTGTGCCGTCAGATATCGGCGCTTAAACCGCGAATCATGGTCATGTACGAGCGCTATGAAAACGGCCTGTATAGCATTGAACAGGAGCTCCAGGACCGGAATCCGGGATGCAGGATTGCGGCGGTCGTTGGCGATGTATGTGACGGAGAGCGGCTGGAGGAGACGTTTCGGAAATGGGACGTGAAGCTGGTGTTTCACGCTGCCGCGCACAAGCACGTACCGCTGATGGAGCTCAACCCCTGCGAGGCCATCAAGAACAACGTGCGTGGAACCCGCGTGCTGGCCGAGGTTGCCGCGCGTGCACCGGTCGATCGGCTGGTCCTCATCTCGACCGACAAAGCGGTCAATCCAACCAGCGTCATGGGCGCCTCAAAGCGAACGGCGGAGCTTGTGGTCAAAGCCATCGCGGAGGAAACCGGCCTGAAGCTGGGAGCGGTGCGCTTCGGCAATGTGCTGGGCAGCAACGGCAGCGTCGTACCCAGATTTCTCGAACAGATACGTGCCGGAGGGCCGGTCACGGTGACGGATCCGGCGATGCGGCGGTTTCTCATGCTCATCCCGGAGGCCGTGCAGCTCGTCCTCCATGCGGCGACGCTGATGAAACCCGGCGCGATCTACCTGCTTGAAATGGGCGAACCGACACGGATAACCGACATGGCCAGGCAACTGATCCAACTTTCGGGACTGGTCCCTGACCGAGACATAGCGATCGAGTACGTTGGCCTGCGCCCCGGCGAGAAACTCTGCGAGGAGACATTTGCGGCCGATGAAAAGGTCGAACCATCCGGCATTCCCGGCATCTTGCGGGTTCGCGGAGAAAAGGAGCCCCATCGGCGATCGCTGCTGCAGCGGGTTGAAATGCTCGAGAGGGCGGCGGCGGCCGGAGATGCGGACGGCACGGTTCGGATGCTCCGCGAGATCGTTCCCTCCTTCGACGGACTTGGCCGGCAGCACGAGGAGGGTAGCCCAGCTGATGCGGCGGCATCTGAGCCCCGCGCAACTCAAAGCCGTCCTGCAAATGGTGCGGCGCCATCTGCGCCCGCCGGAACTCAGGACCGTCCTGCCAATGGTGCCGAGCCGGGTGTGGCTCTGTTGTTGGAACCTCTGCCTTCGAAGTAAGGCGCGGCCGCGCGCTCAAGGCGCGCGTTAACGCCCGCCGCTTGGGATTGACGGTCGAAGTTAGAGTTGATTTTTGCGATGCGGAAGTTCCCGCTGCGCTAACGCGCGGTTAATCACCGATGGCTTGGTGTTCACGATCACCCCGCATATGTTCTGTGCCCGCTCAGAGCGGCATCCCCAGATTAAGGTGTGGCTGCGGCGCCGGCCGCAGGTCGAGTTGCGCGTCGTGCGCAGTTACATACGCCGGCTCGGCCAGGCGAACGTTGGTTCGCGCGCATCGAGCTGCGCAGGTCGGATGGCGCGTCCGGCGCTCTTGAGCGGCTGGCGCAGACGATCGACGACTGGGTGTGAAAGCGGCGCTGGTAGGAACGGTTTTTTCACGTGGACAGTATGAGGATGTCCCATCAAATCGACTAAAGCGAGTAAACACTCATTTGCTCTTGCCTTACGATTAAACTTTTTGCTATAGAGCACATGATTCGAAAATGGGAGCGGAAACAGCGGTCTGGAAGTGCTGAAAAATCTGGCGGGTTTCGCTCAAATCGGGGCCGGTGGCAAAGAGAAATTCCGCTTGTCATGCGCTTGGATTTTTTGCTATAAGGCACGTGCGTCGAAGCAAGAGCCGAAACTACGGACTGGAAGTGCGAAAAATTTGGCGGGAACTGTGACTTGTTTTCTTAACCTCTGACGCCTAGACTCGCCCGACGCCGGGCGAGACGGGTGCCGGAGTCCGCCGGCGGGTAGGGTTTACCCAGCGGAGATCCTGCGGGAAGGGAGGATTGTGATTTATGACATAGCACTGTCTCGCGTTGCGACTGGAATTCCTTTGGCGCTAGAACGATCAGGGAGGAATATAAAATGTTTTTAGGCAAGAGAGTTTTTGGCACTAGCACGGCGGTTCTGCTGGCCGTGGCCATCGCGATGTTCGCGTGGTCAAGCATGGCTGCGGCGGAGTCCGAGGAGTCCGGGGTGGAGTTGCAGAATTATTTCAGCAACGCCCAAATAACAGTGGCGGGGAATGCGCTCGTCAATATCACGGCTCCCTTCGAGGGAAATGCAACGGCCCCCAACAACGCCGTTAAAGTCGGCGAGACCTGCGCGATGATCTACGTCTTTGATACCAGCCAGGCGATGGAGGAATGTTGCGGATGCCCGGTGACTGCGGATGGTCTGTTGACCCTCAGCATCACTAATAATTTGGCGGATTTTCCGGTGGGCGATGCGGCGGCAGGAATAAACTCACTCACCGACGGCTCGATCCGCATTCTTGCGTCGGAACCTGTGACTGACCTGGCCTATTTCGGGGATTCGATTCCCCCATGGGTAAATTGCGACTTGAGCCGCAGTGTCTGCTGCGATCCAGCCGGGAGTTACAACGGTTTTGTGCGCAACATACTGGATCCATATAACGAACTGACGGCTTGGGGGCAGCACATACAGGATACCCAAACGACCGAAACGGAGTTCGAAGTAGCTCCGGCTGACCGCTCAGACTTCAGCGGATTGCCGGTAGCGTGCGCCGGGCTCACCTCGGCGGGTAGCGGCGCGGGTGCATGTACGTGCCCGATCGAAACGCCCACCTCAGGCGTCATAGCGAAGTCCAAATGATGTGGGTCACCGAAAGTCGATCGGTTGTTCGATGGGCGACTTTGTTACCCGCTAATTCGGCGGGAAAAGGAGAATCAGTTATGTTTAGAAGTGGGGTAGTCAAAGCGGCGCTGGCAGTGCTGGCGTCCGTGGGGTTGTTTTTCTTCGCCATTGATGCTGCTTTGGCGCAAAATTCAACAGCGCTGGATCCGTTCGCAGTCAACTATTTCAATAACGCGAACACAGTTGGGCCGGACGATACGTTGAGAATCGTGGATCCCGACGAGTACGACGCAGCACCTGACGCCTGCGCCAACATTTATGTGTTTGACCCAACGGAGGAGATGGAGGCGTGTTGCGCGTGCCCTATCACGCCGGCGGGGCGTCTTGACTTTTCCGTAAACCATCAACTGACCAACAACCTCCTGTCGGGTGGTGTGATCCATTCGGGCACCATCAAGGTCGTCAAGACCAACCTCAACCTTGCAGGCTTGACGTGCTATTTTAATCCAGCCCAGTGCACCGGGGCGACCGTCTGCGACCCGACCAACGGATCCAACGGCGGGAACAACTTCGTGTTTGGCGGTCCGAATCATGTGTTCACCAGTGCCGCGGGTTCTTCGCTGCTTTCCTTTCTCACTCATGACCTGAATAAGTTCGCTACGGGTGGGACGAACGTTGCGGAAGCAGTATTCCAGTCCTATGGCCCGGGTATCGTTCCGAATCCGAACACGCTCGGATTTCCCGATGGTGATGCAACTGTCCTGGAAAACTACTGTGGATTCATCCAGCTGACCGGAAGAGATCACGGCCTTAGAGGCACGTGCACCTGTCCGACAGAGGGGCCGGGGGACCTTTGATTGTGTGCTGATGGGGAACGCATGACCGCTCATGCGTTCCTCTTTTTCCGCGCTGCAATATAGCCGAGGGCACCGGCAGTGTGCCCTCGGCCAGTCCCGGTAGCCAAATCAAAACAAAAAGAGGGTTAGTAGTGGTGATTTTCCGAGTATTTATATCGCTTGCGATCCTGTGTGCGCTTAACGGTTTGGGCAACGGTCAGGCTCTCGCCGACGACGCGTCGTCAGTCGTTGCTCGAGTGGCCGGACGCCCCTTGACACGTGATGAATTGGAGCAGAAGGAGGCCGCCGACCTGCTCCAGGCCCGGTACAAGTACTACTTGGCCGAAAAAGCCGCGCTCGACAAACTTATCGATCAGGAGTTGGTAGATAACGAGGCGCGCCGCGAGAAGGTCACTGTGGATCAGCTGCTCGAGAATCATGCCGGCAAGCAGGTGAAGGATCCAACCGAAGACCAACTGGAAGTGTTCTATGAAGGGCTGCAGAGCGACCAGCCATATTCTGCCGTACGCGGACAGATTCTGGACCACATTCGCCAACTCCGCCGCACCAAGGCGGGGCTCGCATATATTAAGGACCTGCGAAAGAAGGCTAACGTTCATATCGCGCTCGAGCCGCCTGCGGTCTCAATCGGCGCAATCGACGCACCCACTACCGGTCCCTCCGATGCTCCGGTCAAAATAATTGAATTCGCCGACTATCAGTGCCCCTATTGCAAGAAGGTGTCCCCTGAGCTTAAGCAACTGGTCGATGGGACGTTCGCCGGCAAGGCATCTCTGACTTTTGCGGACTTCCCGCTGCCGATGCATCATAATGCGGAGAAAGCGGCTGAGGCCGCGCGATGTGCTGGAGAACAGGGTAAGTATTGGGAATATCATGATGCGCTGTTCAACAACCAGAGCTCGCTGGAGGTAAGCGACCTCAAGACGCGTGCCGAGACTCTTAAGCTCAATCCGCAGAAATTCGGCCAATGTTTGGATTCTGGAGGACAGGCGCCGGCTATCGCAAAGACGGCAGCCGAGGGTAAAAAGCTGGGCATGACGGGCACACCAAGCTTTCTCATCAACGGCCACTTCATAAGCGGGGCGACGGACTCTGAAACCCTGCGCGACGTCATTGAGCAGGAGCTGGCATCCCCCGATCATCACCAGACCAAGACGGCCGCCAACAACCAGTAGTAGCCAATTGTGGCTGAGGCCGGTGGGAAGGTCGCGAATTCATCAAAGGCTGTTCGCTAATTTCGAGCAGGATTCAACCTGGTTCGAACGATCTTTGGCCGCTTTGAGCCTGTTCACCCGCCAGGATTGTTGGAATCCGGTGCCAGTTTGATCCATGCGGGCGCCCGCGAGTCTGTTGAGTATTCCGCGAAAAAGAAAATGAAAATCTTGAGGCTGAGCGCAGTTGCTTTTGTGTCTATCGTAGTAATTGGCTGGGCTGTGGTGGCTCGTGCCGGTGTGATTATTCAGGGACAGGATGAGGTCACGCGCAGCACCTCCCCTCGCGGGAAGCCCACACCGTACACAGAGATGATTGAGGGGAAGCAAGCGAAGATAGTGATCGGAACTTTGCGGTTTATCATCGATCTCGCTGCCGACAAGGTTCTCGTGCTGACTGGAAAAAGAAAGGATTATTACGAACTGACGTTCCCGCCTCCTTCTGTCATTGGCGGACTCATCATGAGACGGATTCTGCCGCCGATGGTCAAATACAAAAAAACCGGTAAACACGAGACCCTGGCTGGACATGGCTGTGATCAGTACACAGGAACGGGCGAGATCAACGCCACCGTTTACTTTGTAGAAGCGTGCTATTCGACCGATGCTCCCGGTGCCAAGGACTACGACGCGTTTGTGAAAAGCGCCATGGCGAAAGCCGGGAAGGCGTCGGCTGCGGCTTCTGACGAAATTCCGCAAGGGATTCCGCTTGAGCTGGACACTACGATAACTCTTAAGCCGTCCGCGATCCCTCCGATATCGACGCAGAAGCCGGCCACACCGCGGGTGCCGGTGGAGATCAAATGGAAAACCGTGCTCACGAGCGTCGCGTCACGGTCAATTGAGGCCGCGGAATTTCGACCGCCCGCCGGCCTCAAACTCGCGCCTCCGCCCACAGGGCTCGGAATACCGACGCATCTTTAACGCAGAGAGCACCCTGCGGCATCCGGCGTGCTGTGCCTGTCAGATTGCAATGACGAATCAGATCTCGACGAGGGATTCATCGAGTCGTCTCATGAATCGATGCGCGTCGCGGCGGAATATACTTCTGAGCGGCTGGGGGCGGAGGAAATTGACGCTATTACCGGATCGATTCCGGATCCTCTGGAGATGTCCGGTAAAAACCTAAACCGTGTCTCTCCCGGTTCGCTGCGCGCGGCGGGCGCAGCATGATGCCGCAGTTCATACCCCATGCAGTATTTCACGACCACCCAGACAGGTGGAAATCGCCAATATGCAATAAGGACGGACAACCAGAACGCGCTTTGAGCCAGAAAGGGCACATGAACGCTACCGAAATTGAAGAACTAAACGCCCATAGAGTTGTCGAGAAAGGCGCTGACCGCGACGACCTGCTGCGCAACCCGGGTCTTCTCTTTCAGTATTTGGCCAACCAGCGCTCAATTTGCGAAGCCTTGAGGCCCGTCGCCGGACTGCGCTCGGGTCGTAACGCTGCTGTCCTTGATGTCGGCTGCGGCGACGGCGCGAGTCTGCTACATCTGATGGAACTGGGCTTCCCGGCTCAAATGATGCACGGAATCGATATTCGTCCTTCCGTTATCGAGCGGGGGCGGCGAAGACTTCCGGCTTGCACTCTAATTGTGGCGGATGCCTGCAACATTCCTTACCCTGATGCCACTTTCGATCTGGTCATCGAATCAACCATGTTTGTCCAGGAAGTGACCGAGGCACCCATCCGCGCGAGCATCGCTCGCGAGATGACACGTGTCACCAAGCCGGGCGGATTCCTCCTGATCGTCGATTGGCGCTACGGCGGGCGCGGATATCAGGCCGTGACGCAGCGACGTTTACGCTCGCTATATCCAGGTTGTGATATCGTTCGGAGTGTGGGCGGCGCGCTCATTCCACCCGTCGGACGCGCCGTCTCCAGGTGGTGCCCCTCGTTGTACTTCTTGATCCATCGATGGTGCCCGCCGTTGATTGGTCTCAAGGCTAACCTGCTCTGCAAATCTTTTGCCTGAGCCGACGGCGGCAAAAACCGAATGTGCTTGAGAGAAGACTCAAACTGGGAGACTGTCCCCAGTTGTCTTCAGGTTGGCCTCTGCTCTTGGCTCGGAACATTCACAGCGATCGCCGCAGGTGTATGGGTCGGCACACATCACCGCATGATCGGACTCAAGCCTTGCGCGACTAAGTCAGTGTCCACGGAGAGATCGAACTGAGCCGCGACAAAGGCGTCATCACCAGGGCCGGGAGGCGGCTGAAACTGACTCTCGCGGTTGGATTGAGCGTGGTCTGCATCATCGTACCGATGTCCGAGTCACGCGGTGCCAACGCATATGCGGACGAATCAGCCAAAGCTACGCGGAACCAGGCGGTAGTGCAGTCGCCCAGGATGCAGACGATGCTGCTTTCAGGGCCGAAGCTCTCTGGGTCTCCGTCGGATGAGCTTTACCAGCCCCGCAGCAGTACCGCCTCTATAACCTGCTCCGCAACCGCGGGAAGCGAGGTCTTGACCGACTGTTCCCCGGGACTCGAGGATTTTCACGAAGGGGAGCCCGTCGCAATTCCGAACGGAGGGCCGCCGAATTCGCTGGGGCCACCAACCTCGCAGCTGAAGGCGACCGCGCTGACTCAGCCGGGAGGTTCGCTCGGGACCGCGTCCTATCGCTATTGCGTAACCACAGTCGATGCGGATCTCGGCGAGAGCGTATGCAGTTCGACGTTCGGCGTCGAGAACGGCGCGGCGCCGCTGGGTAGCTCCCAATGGAATCAGGTTACCTGGGACAAAGTGGCAAGGGTCTTCGGCTACCGTGTCTATGGCTGCGCCGGAGGCAACTGTGAACCAGCCTATTCAGGCTTCGTCTACCAGGCGTCCGCGGCGAAGGATTGTGAGGGAGGGGGCAGCTGCGAGGGCTTTCCCGATTACGGTGAAAATAGCTCGAACGCCGCAAACCCTCCACGAAGCGCCACGCGCGACTGGGTGTATACGACAATCCGATCCGCCAATGCGGGCAATTCCATAACGCTGGGAGCGAAGCTGACGATCAGCGGGCGAGTCAAGGTCCTCCACGACGCGACAGCGGCGATTAATAGGGGTTTCAGCACCGTGGCTGCGCCAGCCGGTCAGGTTCCGCCGGGCGGCCGCGTAAGAGTTGAGGTGGGGAATTACTCGCTAGTCAGGCCACTGATTGTTCCTTCTCAAGTTACCCTGGAAGGCGACTGCGGCAGCACAGAATACGATAACGGGGAAATTGCGCCTGGCTTTGCTTACGGTACAACAATGACATGGAACGGGCCGGATCGCCTGCCCGCGATCATTGTTTTCAATGGCCTGAACCAGACCCTTCGTTGCATCAACCTAGACGTAAGAAAGACGCAGGGTGGCGAGTCCGAGTCGACCGGCATGACCGGCATTTACATCAGTTCAGACACCCGAGGGTTAGGTGGCACCGACAAAACCACTATCGACCAGGTCGCGATCGACGGCCCACATCTTGGAATACAGGTCGGAGGGTACATAACCTTTGCTGACCAGCAGCCGCAGACTGATGAGTCCGAGACCGAGGTTCACCGGCTACAGTTAATTACCCGCAACCCCAACGACTCCGACGCAATCGGCCTCATGATCGAGAGCGCCAATGCCGGGTTTGCGAGCAGCTTCTTCGGCGTTACTTGCATCGGCAGGTTCAGCAAGTGCTTTGATGTGAAGGACAGCGGCACGGTCTATCTGAACTCACTCAACTGCGGCCTCGACGGCCCTGATCGGACCTGTCTATTGTGGGAAGCGGGAGTGACCGGAACGGTGATCAACACCATCGACGACGATAGGCCCGTGGCGACAAGTCGTTCACTGCTTGTCCCTTATACAAGTCAGGCATCTCCTGAAGTCTTCACTCTCAATTTGATAGGCAATCAGTTCAATCGCAATATCCAGGTCGACGGACAGCTGACAATTGCTTCGATCGGCAACACGGCCGGAGGAAACCGGGTAACGTGGGAGGTCAACAATCCCGCGTCGACCGTTCACTCGATCGCTGACGGCACGAAATGGCGGCGCGGCCCATCGGGGGGAACGGTTGACCAGCCGGCAAGTCTAGGCGGCAATGGCGAGTCCGCTCCCCTTGCGTCGGTCTTCGGAAGAGCCTCGTTGAACTCACGTCGCGGCGCCGGCCTTGAAGGATCGATGACGCTCAGAGCGACCACAGCTCAATTTGATCCGGGCGTGATTCCTTCCAATAGCTGCGCGGCACAATCCGCCACGATTGTGAACGGAGCGACGGCATCGATGGTTTGCAGCGCCAGCCCGCAAAGTGACCCCGGTTCCTTGTTCGTATGGGACTGCTTTCCCGGGAATGCCAGTGCCACGGTCAGGCTGTGCAACATCGGTAACACCCGGGCAGCGCCATCTGCGACGTCGTTCAATCTTAGCCTCACGCCTTAACGCGGCTCACTCGCCGCGAGTGGATCCCAGGAGTTCCCCGTCATAATAGGCTGGGAGGAGTCGTTTGCTCCCTGAGGAGGCTGCAACCGTCGCTGACCGGAAACCGGAATTCACGCGAGTTCAGATGCACAGACGTTCAAAGGCCGCCGCGCGACCTACATTAATAGTCATGACGATGGCACTCATCCTGGTCGCCATATTCTATCTCTGGAGGCTGTGGCTTCTCCAAACAGTGGCAATTAACCGCGACGAGTTCGAACATCTTCACGCGGCCTTCCTTATATCGCAGGGACTGATTCCATATCGCGATTTCTGGGAACATCACACGCCGGGATTTTGGTTTATGCTCGCCCCGCTGTATCGCTGGTACCCGGTGGAGCAGAATCCTGACGCAGCGGTAGCATTCATCTTCATGGCGCGCCGAGCCAGCATGGTGTTCGCCGGGATCTGCCTGGCGCTGACCTTTGTACTGGCACGAATGTGGGGTGGCGGCCGCGTCGCATGGATCGCAGTGGCGCTGCTGAGTACGTGTGTCGCATTCATGCATAAGACGCTGGAGGCTCGGCCCGACGTGCCTGCGACTGCGCTGTGGCTCGGATACCTTGCGACTACGTTTGCCGCTTTCGCAGCGATTGCAACCCGCAAGCAGTCATCGCTGTTCGCCTTAAGCGGACTTTTGTTGGGTGGTGCACTGATGTGCACGCAGAAGATTCTGGTCGCGTTGCCGGCTCTTGTCCTCGCGATGCTCTGGTACCTGGTCGCGGGAGAAGGAAGGCATCTCCGCCGACTCGCGAACTGCTTGTGGCAAGTGGCCGGCTTCTGCGTCCCGATCCTCGCTATGGTGGCATTCTTCGAGGCTCACGGCGCGCTCCGCGCCTTTGTCTATTTCAATCTTGCAACAAACTTGAACTGGCGGAGCGGACTGCCCTTTCCTGGGGCGCTGCCCTGGGTCTTTCACCAGAATACGATGCTGGTCTCGCTTGGGATTGTGGGAGTTCTTCTAGAGGCATGGCGGCGGTTGCGCGACAGGGCCTTTACGCGAGACAAATTTCTACTCCTTGCCACGCTCGGGGCAATCGCTGGTTTGGTTGAATTACCCGAGGCCTGGCCCCAGTACTATCTCACCTTTATGCCATTGCTGGCGATCTACGCCGCGGGGGTTCTCAACTCCGCCGTGGACAAGGCCTTGGGGCTCGCAAGCGCACAGCCGAATTCCGCCCTTCCTCAGTACCTGGGAGCTGGCACACTGGCGCTCGTGCTGCTGGCTCTGAGCGTGAGCCCCGGCCTGGAGATGCGCAGTCTGTTCGCGGCTTGGACCGACACGCGGCAGCTGAGTCAGCTGCGATGGGTGATACTTCACAGCAGTCCCACCGATACTGTCCTGGACTGCTGGTCAGGCCTCGGAGTGTTTCGACCCAACGCGTATTTCTATTCGATGCTATACGGCCAAGTGCTGAGCACGAGCGAGCGCGAACGGCTTGCGGCCGATCTGATGTCCGGTCGGATGGCACCTAAGCTGGTTTTTCCGAGTCATGATCTGCTGAAGTGGGTATCGCCCAATGCTCGGGCCGCGCTATTGAAGAACTATATGGCTGTGCCGGGAGAAGGATTTATCTTTTCCCGAATCACAAGCGAAGAGCTACTTCAGACGTGGCCGCCCGAAGCCTCGAGCGCCCATTCGGCAAGGAGCGCCGGCGGACCAAAGTGATCGCCATCTTCTTCGGCGAGCGGCCGTTACTTTAGGCGGAGTTGATCCTTACCGACATTTTGACGGTAGTAGAACTATGAGCAGGTTGCTGTTGCTGAGAAGACCTTTTGACATAACGAGTCCGAGCCGCGGATTTGACTCCACACCAACATCGGAAAGACGCCGGATCTTCGATGCCAGAGTGAACGCCGCGATGCTCGCCGCGATTGTCTGCCTGATTGCGTTAGTCTCGCTCCGAAGTCTGTTCAACGGATTTGTTTTCGATGACGTGGGCATCATCCAGCAAAACCATCTTATTGGGCAGTGGTCTTTCATCTGGAAGTCGTTTTTTCATGACGTCTGGTGGTTTCGGAATCCCGCCCAGCTTCCGCAGAGTTCCTATTATCGGCCACTGCAAAACCTTTGGTTTGCTCTTGGGTTTCATCTCTTTGGCTACAGTACTATTGCCTGGCACGCATTCAAGATTCTGCTGCACTTGGCAGTGGTATTGCTCGCGTTCCGTGCCGCCGTTGTCTTAAGCGGTGACGTGACGGTGGGGCTGCTGGCCGCGTTGTTGTTCGGTGTACTTCCCGCTCACGTCGAAGTGGTGGCATGGATCTCGGCCATCCCGGAGCCCTTGGCGGCCGGATTTGAATTAGCGGCGTTTTGCCTGGCGGTAGAGCGTCCAAAGGACCGCCGCATGCGGCTGGGCTCGGTGGCATGCTTCGTCGCGGCGCTTTTCTCTTTCGAAGGGGCTATTGTATTCCCGGTTCTGCTGGGCGCGTATTTGCTCATCTTTGGGGAACGGGGCGAGCTGGAGAGTGACCGCCATTCCTTGACGATATGGCAAATACTGAAGAAATGCGCGCCTTACTTGGTAGCGTGCGTTGGGTATCTGATCGCACGTTACCTGGTAATGGGCTTTTACGGGGTGGCCTACTTGAGCCCCAGTGTGGGGCGAGTATATGCACAAACAGTCCGTGAGTTGTTCGCCACGACGCCCGAGGTCATGTTGTACTACATCGCGATGCTGGGCGTTCCGTGGCTGGCGGGGCCGGCCCATCCGCTGGACTGGGTTGAGAGCTTTTCTTCGCCGCGCTTCTACGTTCCGGTAGCACTCCTTCTGTTGCTGGCGATGGGTAGCTGGCTGGCAGCTCGCCGCAGTCCGCGCCGAAAGCTCTACCTCTTTTGTGCAATCTGGTTCTTTGTCTCGATCGCACCGATGATGAACCTGGGAGGCGTCTGGGATCTGGTACAGGATCGCTATCTCTACCTGCCTGCCTTTGGATGGTGCGTGATAGCGGCCGACTGCCTTGTCCGGGGCTGGAGCCGTTCCGGCGATCGGATACTTTGGTCGAGTGTGGCGGCGCTGATACTGATTGCGTGGTCATTAAGCTTTTGGAAAATAGAGGGCTATTGGAAAGACCAGCTGACCATGTACAAAGCGAGGACCATAATGGCTCCGCGAGCGACACGGTGGCATAGCGACCTGTATTTGGAATATATGCGGCGCGACGATTTCAGAGACTCGGAGCATGAACTGGAGGAGATGCTGCGGCTCAAACCGTCGAATCGTAAGTATCACTTCCTTCTGCACAGAGTGGAAGACCGTTTGGGAAACGCCGCCCGGTCGCGAGCCGAGCTCATGAAGTCCATGCCGGAGGAAATAAGGCGCCGGGTTTTGGCTAATTCAGATGAAGTGCGGTCAGCCAAAACCGGGCGCCCGCAGGGTAGCGGCGAAGTTGCTCTGCCCACACCGGTACCTCCCGCACCGTCTGCTCCCGCGCCCGCTCAGTGAGCGGTTCACGTGCGCTCCACTCCCGCCAGCTCGTCAAGCTCAGTTCACGACCTTTGACACTGCGCGGTGGTTTGCTCCAACCTGCTGTAAAGAGATCAGTGACCGACCGGCTCAGCATCGTAGTTGTTGTGCTCGCTCTGGCTTTCGGAGTGGGCGTCCGGACGTTCCGGCTCGATGGCGTCCCGCCGGGCTTCCATTGGGACGAGGCTTGCGTGGGCTACGACGCCTACAGCATCCTGAAGACGGGCCGAGATCATCACGGACACTTCCTTCCGCTGAATGAGGAGGCATTTAATGACTATCGCCGCCCTCTGCTCACCTATTCGCTGATACCGCTGATTGAGGTGCTCGGTCTTAACGTCAGCACTGTTCGGTTAGGCGCCGCGCTGTGGGGAATTTCCGACCTGGTCGCGATCACGGCGCTGGCCGGGCTGATGCTGGGATGGCCCGGAGCTGCCGCAGCCGCGGTGTTTGCCGCTGTGTCGCCGTGGCATCTGTCCTTCAGCCGTGTCGCCCTTCAGGGCGGATCGGGCGCGGCCATTATTAGTATCGCCACGCTCTTCTTTTGGCTGTGGCTCAAGAGTCGCCGAAGCATCTGGCTCTATCTGAGCGCATTTGTCTTCGGTCTCTCCCTGTACTCGTTTACCATAGCCGACGCGTTCACGCCGCTGTTTCTGGCGTTGTTGGCCGCGCTGTACTGGCGCGAGTTCCGTGACGCCGGCGGCCAGTCGCTGCGCGCGGCCGCGCTGTTCGTACTCCTTGCCATCCCGCTCGCCGCTTCATTTGTTATGTATCCTGCACAAATGAATGCGCGATTCGATTGGTTGTCAATCCTCACGCCAGGCGGCTGTTTTGGTTGTACGACCACGCCGCTTTCGGCTCGACTGGCGACCTCTGCCGCCGGCTTGGCGGGATACTTCACGCCATCGTTCCTGTTTGTGCACGGCGACCTCGGGGATCATTGGACACTGGTACATGTTCCGGGTTTCGGTCAACTCCTTCCGGAGCAGGCTCCGCTGATTGCCCTCGCACTGTTCGCGCTGGTGGCCGGTAGGCGTCGAAAGACCGCCCTTTTCCTCCTTGGCTGGACCGTATTGGCGACATTGCCGGCCGCGGTGATTCGCCCGCTGGGCGCAAATTCCGCCGAGCCAGGGAAACTACTTCCTACCGCCTGGATGGTTTTCGACCCCTCGACCGCTACCTTGCCTGTCACGCCGTGGTTGATTTTCTCCCATCCCGATTCTCGACATGCCGTGCTGGCGATGGTTCCGTGGATCCTGCTCTCCGCCCTTGGGTTTGTCACGCTGCTGGAACTGACGTCGTCGCGCCGGGCGCTCTGCATCGCGCTCTGCGCGGCGCTGGCGGCCGGCACTCTCTTTCACGCGGCCCGCTTTATACGGTCGTACTTCATCGATTACCCGGTGTTGGCCGCGCCCTATTTTCAGTACGGATGGAAACAGGTGATGGAGCATCTCGGGCCTCCGGGCGACCTGACTCAGCGGGTGGTGATCACTAAGAGAGGGCCAGAGCCATACATCTATGTGCTTTTCTTCGGGCATTACCCGCCCGAACGATTTCAGACGGAACCGGTCGTCTCGATAGGAAGGTCGTCGTCAGGTGGCGTCGCTGCGTTTAACGTCTACGCCTTCGATCGATATGTTTTCGTCACGCCGGGCTCGGCTTATCGTGGAATGGAGCACGGAACCTTCGTCTTTGCTGGCGCAGACCCCATCCCGGTACCGCCGACAATCTCGATTAGGTATCCGGACGGAACGGTCGCCTACAACATAGTATCGAAATAGTATCGAAGTGAGATCTTCTCCGCCAACAAAGTAAAGGGTTTCTGAGTCGAGTATCATGCCGGGAAGCATCCCCTGCGGATATTCGATTATTCTTCACGGTGGACGCGATAGACTTGACATAACCAACGGTATTTATGATATGTTGCCCCAACGCCACCATTACGCCGGTGGGGGACACTAACGGTCACGCCGCTATCAGCCAGGCAGGGGAGGAAATTCCACCATGAAGCGTGTACGAGCCTTTGCGCTTTTGGGTAAGAGGGTTCTTAGCACAAGCACGATAATTCTGCTGGCAGCGGCCATCGCGACGTTCGCGTGGTCGGGCATGGTGGCGGCGGAGGAAGAGGAGGCTGGACAGGAGTTGCAGAACTATTTCAGCAACGCCAACGTGGATATGGCGGGAAATGCCCTCGTCAATATCACGGCTCCCTTCGAAGGAAATGCAACGGCCGCCTCCGGCGCCCTTTCTAACGGCGAAACTTGCGCCATGATCTACGTCTTTGATACCAGCCAGGCGATGCAGGAATGCTGCGGATGCCCGCTGACTGCTGATGGTCTGTTGACCCTCAGCATCACAAACCAATTGGTGCAGCAACCGGTGGGCGATGCGGTGGCAGGGGTGAACTCACTCGAAAACGGCTCGATCCGTATTTTGTCGAGCTTGCCTTTCTCTGATCTAGCCTACTTAGGGGATACGGTTCCCCCGTGGGTGGGTTGCGACTCCACCACCAGCGTCTGCTGCGATCCGACCGGGAATGACGGCGGTTTTGGGCCGGGCACGCTGACTCCCGCGAACGAACTGGTGGCTTGGGCGCAACACATACAGACTACCACCACCACCGAAGACGCAGTTCCAGGTAGCTCCGGCTGAGCCTTCAGACTTCGACGGATTGCCGGAGGCGTGCTCCGGGATAACTTCGTCGGGAAGCGGCGCGGGCGTCTGTCTCTGCGCCATCGGGACCCCGACCCCGACCGGGACTCCGAGCCGCGACCGCGACCCCGACCCCGAGCCCGACGGCGACGCCAACCGCGACCGCGACGGCAACCGCTACGGCGACGGCAACCGCTACGGCGACGGCAACCGCGACCGCCACCGCCACCGCGACCGCCACCGCCACCACGACCGCGACGCCGACTGCCACTCCGACACCGGGCATCTCGGGCTCGTCAACCGAAGATACGACCGGGGCACAAACGGGCCTCGAGCAGTTCCTGCCTGATGGCACGGCTCCCGGGATTTTCATCTTCTCTACGGTCATAATCCAGGGTACCGGTGTGGGCTCAGACTTCATCCAGGTTCCCACGGGATTTACCTCAATTATTCAAACAAATTGCGGTACCGATTTTCTCCAGTCGCTTTCCTACAGGATTGCAATTGCAGGCGATTCGGCGGGAAATCCGTATACCTGGAACTTCTGCACGTTAACCATGCGGCTGCGGCACTTCTTGAGCGCCGTCGGTACGGGATCGCTAGTGAACTACGCAGACGTAAACAGTTCGCCGATTCAGGGAGGCACGGGGACGCCCGCATGCAACTGCACCGACTCGACGACCGCGACGACAAGCGCTACGGTCACTCCGACCGTTGCCAACTCGCTGGTCATCGCGAAATTCGGATCCGTCGGGAATCAAGAACTCAACGCCCCGTCTGGATTCACCAATATATTCGAGCACGCAAATACGGCTGGTCCAGACAACAGGGAGAGTTGGGGAGTAAAGCCGACCACGTTGATAAGCCCAGCAGTGCAATCGACTTACGGCATCGGGAGCCCGACTGCGAGCGACAACGTCGGCTGCCTGATCTCACTGAATCCTGGAAGCTGAGATCCTCAAGTTAAACTGCAACTGCGCGAGTCCTGGCATGATGCCGGGACTCGCGCGGCAGGCATCTGCTCTTGGACGTGGGAGGGAATTCCACCATGAGGCGTGCGCTTTTAGGTAAGAGGGTTCTTAGCACAAGCACGATAATTCTGCTGGCAGCGGCCATCGCGACGTTCGCGTGGTCGGGGATGGCGGCGGCGGAGGAAGAGGAGGCTGGGCAGGAGTTGCAGAACTATTTCAGCAACGCCAACGTGGATATGGCGGGAAATGCCCTCGTCAATATCACGGCTCCCTTCGAGGGAAATGCAACGGCCGCCTCCGGCGCCGGTAAAGTCGGCGAAACTTGCGCCATGATCTACGTCTTTGATACCAGCCAGGCGATGCAGGAATGCTGCGGATGCCCGCTGACTGCTGATGGTCTGTTGACCCTCAGCATCACAGACCAATTGGTGCAGCAACCGGTGGGCGATGCGGTGGCAGGGGTGAACTCACTCGAAAACGGCTCGATCCGTGTTCTTTCGACCTTGCCTTTTTCTGATCTAGCCTATTTAGGGGATACGGTTCCCCCGTGGGTGGGTTGCGACTCCACCACCAGCGTCTGCTGCGACCCGACCGGGAATGACGGCGGTTTTGGGCCGGGCACGCTGACTCCCGCGAACGAACTGGCAGCTTGGGGGCAACACATACAGACTACCACCACCACCGAAGACGCGTTCCAGGTAGCTCCGGCTGAGCCCTCAGATTTCGACGGATTGCCGGCCGCGTGCGCCGGGATAACCACGACGGGTAGCGGCGCGGGCGTCTGTCTCTGTGTCCCCCCGCCCCCGACCGCGACCGCGACTCCGACCGCGACTGCAACCGCGACGCCGACCGCAACCGCAACCGCGACCGCGACTGCAACTGCGACTGCAACCGCAACCGCGACCGCAACCGCAACCGCGACTGCAACTGCAACGGCAACCGCAACCGCGACTGCAACGGCAACCGCAACTGCAACCGCGACCGCAACCGCGACCGCAACGGCAACCGCGACCGCAACCGCGACCGCCACTGCAACCGCAACCGCAACCGCAACCGCGACCGCGACCGCGACCGCAACAGCAACCGCTACCGCGACCGCAACGGCAACCGCGACGGCAACCGCTACGGCGACGGCCACCGCCACCGCTACGGCGACCGCAACCGCTACGGCGACCGCAACCGCTACGGCGACGGCAACCGCCACCGCCACCGCCACCGCTACGGCGACGCCGACCGCGACTCCGACACCGGGCATCTCGGGCTCGTCAACCGAAGATACGACCGGGGCACAAACGAATCTCTAGCAGTTCCTGCCTGATGGCACGGCGCCCGGGATTTTCATGTTTGCGACGGTCATGATCCAGGGTACGGGTGTGGGCTCAGACTTCATCCAGGTTCCCACGGGATGGACCTCAATTATTCAAACAAATTGCGGTACCGATTTTCTCCAGTCGCTTTCCTACAGGATTGCAATTGCAGGCGATTCGGCGGGAAATCCGTATACCTGGAACTTCTGCACGGACAGCGGCTGCGGCACTTCGGTGAACGCCGTCGGTACGGGATCCATAGTGAACTACTCAGACGTAAACGCTGCGCCGATTCAGTCAGGCACGGGGACGCCCGCATGCAACTGCACCGACTCGACGACCGCGACGACAACCGCGACGGTCACTCCCACCGTTGCCAACTCGCTGGTCATCGCGAAATTCGGATCCGTCGGGAATCAAGAACTCAGCGCCCCGGCTGGATTCATCAACATATTCGAGCACGCAAATACGAGTGGTCCAGACAACAGGGAGAGTTGGGGAGTAAAGCCGAACACGTTGATAAGCCCAGCGGTGCAATCGACTTACGGCATCGGGAGCCCGACTGCGAGCGACAACGTCGGCTGCCTGATCTCACTGAATCCCGGAAGCTGAGTCCTCAAGTTAAACTGCAACCGCGCGAGTCCTGGCACGATGCCGGGACTCGCGCGGCAGGCATCTGCTCTTGGACGGTCGATGCGTTTTTCTGCCTGTTCGATGCCTCGCTGCCTTCCTTTGACAACGTCGCCCAGTGCGTCAGTCTAGTGCCGAAGGTTTTGGAGCTTCGGTTAACGACCGCCGCCTACAGAAAACTGCCGGCGGCGGGATTCCGGCCAAGCTTGGCACCGAGCAATCTCCTCTTGGCGCGGGTAACCTGAATCCGGGGTTCGGGCCGGGTTTGGGGATGACCTAATTCAGCCTGACCCCGGCGGACGTGGTGTGCTAGGCGTACGGTATGGACAACCGTCAGGATGCCCCATACTCGCCGGGCTCGACCGAAATCGGTGGACGCCCGCTTCCGGCTGAAATAATTTCTGACGGAACAAAGGGTAAGTATCCCCTTGACGTAGGTACCTGCTTGTAGTACATATCTACGTATGAGCAAAAGTAATCGCAACAATCCGCTCCGGTCTGACGCATCCGATGGCACGTTCTCGATGATGGAATTCGACCGCGAATTTCCAGACGATGCAGCGTGTCTCGAATGGCTCAAGAATCGGCTCTATCCGAACGGGATTCACTGCCCGAAGTGCGACAAGATTACCAAGCACTATCGCGTCACGAACCGACCATCGTACTCGTGCCAATTCTGCGGACATCACGAGCATCCGATGCGCGGCACGATCTTTCAGGATTCGGCAACGTCGCTCAAGCTCTGGTTTCACGCGATCTTCCTCATGGCATCGACGCGATGCGGCATCAGCGCAAAGCAGCTAGAGCGCGAGCTTGGCGTTACGTACAAATGCGCGTGGCGAATTTTCAATCGGATTCGCTCGATGCTCGATGAAGGCGACGGCCCGAAACTCTCTGGTAAAGTCGAAACCGACGAGAGTTATTTCGGCGGGAAAGAGCACAACAAACACTTCGGCAAACGACGCTCCAGCAACAAAGGGCCAGTCGGAAAGACTACGGTCTGGGGCGCTGTAGAGCGCGAGGGCCGCGTGATCGCGCGCGTTCTGCCCGCTGCAACGGCGCGCACGATCCTGCCGCAAGTCCGACAACGCATCATGCCGCGCAGTGTTGTTTTCACCGATGAAGCGCGCATCTATCGGAATCTTCCGCGTCTCGGCTATGAGCACCAGCGCGTTTACCATACCGCTGGCATCTACGTTGAAGGCGACGCGCATACGAACACGATTGAGGGCTTTTGGAGCTTAACGAAAAACGGGATTCGAGGCGTGTATCACAACGTCAGCACGAAGCATTTGCAGGCGTATTTGAACGAATACGCGTTCCGATTCAACCGACGAAAGAGTCTGGGCAAGCGCAACATGTTCGACGCATTCGTCGAACGAATAGAAAAGAAAGCTTCTTGAGAGTATAAAGACTTCGACGGGCGGTCTCTGCCAAAGACAGTCCGTCTGTTTCGGTTGCGACAAAAATCTAATAGCACCCGCGCTTCTTGAATGCAAGTGCGGGGCGGTGGTTTTATGTCGCAAATTCTCGCACCAGTATTCGTCCCCGACAATGAAATTGAACGCTGTCATCCAGAGGAGTTCACCCCCATGACACTTCAAATCGCGATACTCGCTAACGACGGCTGGGTCTTGGCGAGCGAACGTAGGGCAGGTGAGCAACGCAATCAAATGGGGCGAGCAGATCGGTCTTTTGGGGTCGTACTCTCAGCAGCAAAAAAGCTTTGGCATCTACCAAATGAAAAAGCGACGTTGTGTTGTTCTGGCGGTGACGCAGCACGTCGAGTTACTGAATTACTCGTGAGCAAACTCACGTCAAATCAGTTCGACCGCAGCAAGATCGGCGTGGAATTGCGCCAAGCAGTCGTAGACTTAGCAGCGCATTCAAATACTACCTACGGTTCTGACCGTATCCTCGCCGTCTTTTATCACAGCGCGCGATCTCCTCAATTGTGGTGTCTCGATATTGCGGGAGGGGTATCTGCTTTTGAATTCAACACTTGGACAATAAGTGGCGATTGGGGAAACGCCGCAAAACTATTTCCCCAGCTTTACTATTCTCCGCGCTCCATATCTTCACTGACTGAACTGGCAATATTCACACTAGAATTCGGCCATTGTTCCCCGTCAGCACAAGTTGGACAGTTTAAGGCGATTGAGTAAGAGAGAGTTTTTGGCTCATCTTTAACCGCGGAAGGAGCGGGAGATGAGATCGAAAATCGATACGCAGTCGGAAGAGGCGGAGAAGGCGGTACGCGATATCAGGCGGGCAACCCGGCGGCACTTCTCGGCTGAGGACAAGGTCAGGATCGTGATCGCGGGCCTGCGCGGCGAGGACAGCGTGGCCGAGCTGTGCCGCAAGGAGGGGATTAACCAGAACCTCTACTATCGCTGGTCCAAGGACTTCCTGGAGGCGGGCAAAAAGCGACTGGCAGGCGATACCGCACGCGAAGCGACCAGCGATGAAGTCAAGGGCCTGCGAGCGGATAGCCATCAGCTCAAGGAGCTGTTGGCCGAGCTGATGATGGAGAACCGCCTGCTTAAAAAAAGCGTGCTGAGCGATGGGGAGTCCGATACATGAGGTACGCGGCCGCCGAGAAGCTGGAGATCATCCGGCTGGTCGAGCAGTCGTCGTTGCCGGTGCGGCGCACCTTGGACCAGCTCGGAATCCCGAGCTCCACGTTCTATTGCTGGTACGATCGTTATCGCGCCGGTCAGGCTGAGGGGCTGCAGGATCGCCCACCGGCGCCGCGGCGGGTGTGGAACAAGCTCCCGGCCGCAGTGACCCAAAAGATGCTCGAACTCGCGCTCAAGGAGCCGCAGCTGTCACCGCGAGAGTTGGCCGTCTCGTTCGTCGACCAGCAGCAGTACTTCGTCTCGGAAGCCTCGGTTTACCGGCTTCTGAAAGCGCACGACCTGATCACCAGTCCGGCCTTCATCCTGCTCAAGGCCGCCGACCATTTCGCCCAGCCAACCACCGCACCCAATCAACTCTGGCAGACCGACTTTACCTACCTGCGGGTGATTGGCTGGGGCTGGTTCTATCTGTCGACCGTGCTTGATGACTTCTCGCGCTACATCCTGGCCTGGAAGCTGTGCACCACCATGACCGCCACCGATGTCTCCGACACGCTGGCGATGGCGCTGCGCAATTCCGGCTTGGAGCGGGTCCGCGTTCGTCACCGTCCGCGTCTGCTGAGCGATAATGGGCCGTCGTACGTGTCGGCCCAGCTCGGCTCCTGGCTCGCGGAGCACGGCATGACCCATACCCGCGGCAAGCCCTATCACCCGATGACCCAAGGCAAGATCGAACGCTACCACCGCTCGATGAAGAACCAGATCCTGCTCGAGAACTATTACCTGCCCGGTCAACTCGAAGCGCGTCTAGCTGAGTTCGTCGATTACTACAACTCGCGCCGCTACCACGAAAGTCTCAACAACCTTACCCCGGCTGATGTCTACTTCGGCCGTGGTCCAACGATTCTGTCCCGGAGGGAAAATGTCAAACTGAAAACCATCGAAGGCCGACGCCGGCTGCATCACTCAATCGCAGCCAAAGCTTCAACCCAGATGGACCAGATCCTCTCTTAATTCCGATGCCAACTTGTCCAATAGGTTCTGACGACGTACATCGGCCATCAATGCAATCCAACATCCGTGGGCGGTTCTCTTGATGTCGTAGTTGGAGACGCGCTCGGAGATGCCGCTCTACTGAAAGATTCCGAAGTAGAAGCTATTCGTGCGAAGTGGAATCGCTTCGACAACAAAATTGCAAAACTTCTCGGAACTACAGTGCCGGCCTTAACCGAATCGCGTTCTAGGCCAGTAAACTAGGACTCGTGCCGCTGTGTGGCCTTTGACAGCTTCTCAAAAAAGTTCTTACGATTAATTGGAGGAATCTCAACATCGCGATTCTTGCGCTTGTGGGTACCACCGGCACCAGTGAGACGTACTGGACTCGTCGCTTTCTTATCGGCCACTTTTTCGTCCGCTTTTTTGCGCATCGCTCTTAACTCCGGCAAATTCAGTATATCGAAAATCTTCCACGCGGGGATCACTCCAGACATCCCCGTATTCATTCGCGCAAAGTACTTGGGGTGCGGATGAACCTTACCTTTACTGCGCTGGAAAATCGGTTCGGGCGTCAGAGGAATGTTGCACCACTCAATTCCAAGAAGCCATTGGAGATGCGCTTGATCACTGCGGTCCTTATAATCGGGATGCTCGCACCATCGCTCTTTCGGCAAGATTACATGAACCGGCGAGCCACTATATCCCCCGATTGTTCGCACTTCGGCTAAGAAACTTTCTTGCATGTGATCCAGGTATCCGCTGATAGGTTCCTCGTTCATCATCGCGATTGTGCCGAAACGCACCGTTGGTATGTTGCGCTGCCTGCCTTCGTGGTTGATGTATCTGCCAGTCAGATAAATATCTTCCCCCAACCCTATCGCCAATTCCTCGGTCAATTTGGGAGTCAGCATGTATTTGGCCGGAATCGAAAGATACTGGTGGTATTCTCGATTAAGCCCAATATGTCGGACGGCAACATCATCGCCATCGGGATGAAAAACCCATGATTCAGCCTTACAGTTCAGAATGTCTTTTTCACCGCTCTTTGTGTTCAGTCTAATGACTGGCGATTTCTCCAATTCAATAATATGCCGATTTGTGACGGCTGCTAGATAACTCCACTCCTCATGTACTTCAGACGGTATCTGAACCAAAAATCCGGTGCCGCCTGCTTTGGCCCCAGCTTCTGCGTCCGCCACTGACGGATACATGTACAGTACGCACTCGGTCACCCATTTCTGAATTCGCGGCATGGTCATCTCCCAATCGACATAAGGATGGCCTCTGGCGGATAGCTTGACTACCTGCCTAAAGCCCCCGTAGATTTCTCCACGTTCCGTTGCCATTGGATATTAGACCAAAAATGGCTACCCTACGTCGAGGGGATACTTACGGAACAAAGGGTAAGTATCCCCTTGACGGAAGTATGCCGCTTAGCTACGCTTCGGTCAAGACCGGAGAAAATTGGTGTGAGGTTCATCCATATGGTCTGTAATAAAATTGGTTTATGTAGATGCACGGCTCGCAGGATGTGAACGCTGGTTTTTGGAACCGCCTGCGGATCGGTGTATGCGCATACCGGATCATGTTCTCCAAACGGTTGCATTCGTAACCGTTCCCCATCCTGATAACGGTGAAACGGAATTTGTCGGGACTGCATTTCTGGTGTCCGTTCCCTCGGAAGCGGATGTCGGGAGCCGATACAATTATATTGTAACAGCAGGCCATGTTGCTGACGCGGTAAAAGGTCTGCCGTTTTCGCTTCGCGTGAATACTCGAAATGGCGGATGTAGAGAAGTATCTTCGCTGACTCCTTCTGGCGATCAGATGGCCTGGCATCGACACAAAAACGCGTTTGTCGATGTCGCGGTATACCCGCTTTTGCGTTTCTCCGATGACATTGAATGGGGAGCGATCTACCTTGAGAACTTTCTGACGGCGCGTCGAATCAGGGACAAGGATATTGGAATCGGGGACGAAGTTTGGTGCGTTGGCCTATTCTCTTTGTTCACAGGGGAGCGTCGAAATTCCCCTATCGTGCGGACGGGCAACGTCGCCAGCATGCCGCGCGAACGGATTCCGATCAGACTGGATGATGGCCGTGAAGGTCTAACGAAAGCTTACCTTGTGGAAATGAAGTCAATGGAAAAGTTGAGCGGCTCGCCCGTTTTTGTGAGCCACACCAACATGATCTTTCTTCGCGATATTGAGATGAAGAACGTTGCGCAACAATATTCGAGCGTATCAGATGAAGTCGTTCGCGGTCCGAGCACCTTTCATTTTATGGGCCTGATGCACGGACATTGGAAACTACCGCTGGCCGAGAAGCTCCAGAAGTTTTTAGGGCCGAATATCTCTCAGCTTAATGTTGGCATTGCGGTTGTAGTTCCCGCAGCGCAGATCCGTGATATTCTTTACCATCCGAGGTTAGTAGAAATGCGAAAAGCCGGAGACGCTAAGATTCGACACAATCGTACTCCTTCGCCAGATGCTACGGTTCCTAGAGCCCGGACTCAGAGAACTTTGGCGAAGGAACAGAAAGACCGGATCGATATTCCGGTGCCTTCAAGATCGCAGTTTGAGAGCGACTTAGAGAAGGCCATCCGCAAACGGAAGCCCTGATGGATGATAACGACTTAAAACCTGTGCTCACAGAATTGCGCGACATCAAAGAGCACCTCGCAAAGATTCGGCTTTATCTGTTCGGCTTGTTTGTGTTCTTGGTGCTTGCTTACGGATTCGCGCGGCTCAAAGGGTACTTCTGAGGCATTCCCGATGAGATTGGTAGTTGACGATGACGTAGCGAGAGTTGCGGAGTTTGTGACGCGCACGATACCAGGGGATAAACTCCGAAAGGTTGCGCGCGCTTTGGTTCAATTGGGCGAATTGATTTGGCTTGAGGAAATCGAGAAAGAACGATACTCGGCTTTTGGCGTAGCCCAAGAACCTATGCGACCTGACTTATCGCAGCAGCAACCAAAAGCCACGTCGGAACCCCATCCCGGCCCTTCCATCCAGCAGAATGATTCCGGCAATTCAGAGCATCCTGAAGGTAGCCGATCTTAGTGTCGCTAGCGTTGACTACGAACTCGAATCCACAATCGCATCGGTAGATTCCTGCTATCCGAACTTCGGCTCTAGGTCCATGTGGCACATTGAACGCATCATGTGTGCTGCATTGCTGGAAGGAATTGAGTTTCTGGTAATACGGGGCCATCTTTGCGTCCTCACGCAGTCTTTTTAATTCTCTGAACAAACGCGTCAAACATATTGCGCCGTCCGAGGCTTTTTCGCCGGTTGAATCGGAAAGCGTACTCATTCAAGTAGTTCTGCAAATACTTGGCGCTCACGTTGTGATAGACGCCGCGGATCCCGTTCTTGGTTAAGCTCCAAAACCCTTCAATCGTGTTCGTATGCGCGTCGCCATCGACGTAAATGCCAGCGGAATGATACACGCGCTGATGACGATAGCCGAGGCCCGGAAGGTTGCGATAGATGCGCGCCTCATCGGTAAAAACGGTACTGCTAGGCATGATGCGGGCGCGCACATGAGGCAGGATCGTATCTCCCTGAATGTCAGGCATCACGCGGGCGAGAACACGCCCGCCGCGCTCGACTGCGCCCCACACTGCCGCCTTGCCGACTGGCCCGCGATTGCTTGAGCGTCGCGTTTGTCGATGCTTGTTGGTTTCCTTGCCACCGTAATAGCTCTCGTCGATCTCGACTCTGCCGGAGAGTTTCGGGCCATCGCCTTCATCGAGCATCGAGCGAATCTGTTTGAACATGCGCCACGCGCATTTGTACGTGACGCCAAGCTCGCGCTCTAATTGCTTGGCGCTGATTCCGCATCGCGTCGAGGACATGAGATAGATCGCGTAGAACCAGAGCTTGAGCGACGTTGCCGAATCCTGAAAGATCGTGCCTCTCATCGGATGCTCGTGATGCCCGCAATTCTGACAGGCATACGAAGGCCGGCTGCTCTCGCGATGATGCTTGGTGATCTTCTGGCATCGCGGACAATGGATGCCGTTTGGATAGAGCCGCCTGACGAGTATATCGAGGCACGCTGCATCGTCTGGATACTCGCGCTCGAACTCCATCAGTGAATACAAGCCCTCGCTGGCGTTGGTGCGGATTGGGTTGTTTCGATTGACTTTGCTCATACTTGCCATCGTGACATATTGGCGTACTTCCGTCAAGGGGATACTTACCGAACAAAGCTACCCATAGGAGCGGATCTGTCCCAAAACCACTACGGATGGTATGACGAGGTGGCGAAGCCGGTGGCGTCGGGCGCTGGAGCAGCGGAGACTTTGCCGGCGCCGGCATCGAGCGGGACGGCAGGCCCGCTGGTGACGAATCGTGCGGACGAGGGCGAGTACGGCGGGGCGCTGGTCGCGGTGGCCGAAGTCGCCGTCGAGTAGCCGCTGGTGGACTTGTTCATCGAGGTCGGACCGATCTCGGTGGTATTGAAGGGAGTTTCGCTTTCGTTGCCGGGGGGCGCGGAGCCGATTGCGGCGCCCGGATTTTCGGGACCCGGAGGAGCCGGAGGAGCACCGTAGGGCGCGTTGAGGTCGTCGCTGGGAGAAACCGGGATCGAGAAGCTCGGCTTGTAGATTTGTTGAATCTGCGAGACCGGCATGTCGTGAATTTCCTTGCGGCCGAGCGAGTTGACGAACTGCTGGCGTTGGTCGAGGGCGAGTTCGCGCAGCTGGCTCTTGTTGCGGATTATATGCGGAGTCAGGAACACGATGAGGTTGTCCTTCTGCTTGTCGGTGCTCTTGTTGCTGAACAGGTTGCCGAGTACCGGGATGTCGGAGATGAACGGAACGCCCTGATTATCGGTTGTATCCTGGCTGGCGAGCAGGCCGCCGATAACCGCGGTGCGATGGTTCTGGATCATGACGCTGGTCGAGGCGGAGCGAATGGTGGTGGTCGGACCGTTTGTGTTGTTGGCGGTGCCGTTGACGACGTTGGAAACTTCCTCATACATGTCGAGCTTGACGTAGTCGCCCTCGGAGACCTGCGGCACGATATCGAGCGTGATGCCGACGTTCTGGCGCTCGACCGAGTTGAAGATTTGTCCGGGCAATCCGGCGTTGGCGGAGGCCGAGCCGACGAACGGCAGGTTCTCGCCGATGACGATCATCGCTTCTTCATTGTCGGCGGTGAGCAGCGTCGGCGCGGAGAGCACGTCGGCGTGAGTGTCGGTCTCCAGCGCTATGATGAGCGCGACATCGCAGGGGATGTTCAAGTTGCCGCTAGGGGTGGTGGTGGTCGTAGTGGTGGTGGCGGTAGCCGCCGCCAGCGCCGCGGCAGAAACCGTACACATGCTTTTGGAGGCGAGGCCGAGGCCCAGGCCGGTCACCCCGAGCGGGTTGCTGATCGTATTCTGGAGCTGTCCGAAATCAACCGTGCCGAAGCCGAACGTGTTTCCGATGCCCGTCGAGGCGTTGAAATTGACGCCCATCTGGCGCTGGCGCTCGGCGGTGACCTCGACGATGATGGCCTGCACGAAAATCTGGACGCGCGGGGTGTCGAGGTCGTCGATAATCTGCCGCAGCGTCTGCCAATCCTGCGGCGACGCGCTGATAACCATCGCGTTGGTCGCGGGGTCGGCGGTGATATTTACCGGATAAGAGAAATCGACGTTCTTGCCGGCCGAGCTGGCCGACGCCGACCCGCCGCCGCCGGACGAGCCGCCGCGGCTCATCCCCCCGCCGCCGCCGCCACTGCCGCCGCCGAAGCCACCGGAGCCGTTGGTGCCGCCGAAGCCGCCGCCGCCGCTGGAACCACCGAAGCTGGCGCTACTGGACATCCCGCCCATGCCGCCCATCCCGCCGCCGCCGCTCATCCCGCCAAAGCCCGAGCTGCCGCCATTAGAGTTGAAGCTGGCGCGGCCGAGCGATCCCTTGCCGGTGGTCGGCGACAGCGTGCTCGGCCCGCCGCCGCCGTTTAGCAGGTTGTTGAGCACCTGCACCATCTCGAGCGCCTGCGCGTTCTTGAGCCGATAGACGTGGATCCGCGAGGTGGTCAGCGGCGGATTAACGTCGAGCTTGGCGACGATGTCCTGAATCTCACGCATCTGAAGCGGCGGCGCCATCACGATAAGACAATTGGTGCGCTCGTCGGGGATGACCTTGTAACCCATCCCGGCGCCGCCGGTGGCCGACGGCGCGACCCCCACCTGGGTCCGCGGCATCTGGGGGGTGGCGCTGGCGCCTTGCATCTTGGCCGTCATCAGCTGATCGATCTCGGGCGCAAGCTCGGTGGCAAACGCGAGCTTGAGCGGAATGACCACGATGCTCTGCTGTTCGCCGCGCACGTCGAGGCTGCCGATTATCTGCAGCAGCCGCTCGACGTTGTAGGCGTCGTCGGTCACGATGACGGTGTTGTCCATCGGAAACGCGGCGACCAGCCCGTCGTGCGAGATCATCGGCTGGATCACGCCGATGACCGAAGCGGCGTCGATATTCTTAAGCCGCACCATCCGGGTGACATACTCGTCGCCCTTGGTCTCGGCGGGAATTTGCGATTGGGTAAGCGCGGCCGACGAGCGCACGTTGCGCGCCGGCACGATCTTGATGATCTTGCCGGCCTGTACGGTGGTGAAGCCTTTTACCTGGAGCACCGATTGAAAGATCGAGTAGGCCTGTTCGGGCGTGACCTTGCTCGGCGAGATGATGGTCACCTTGCCGCGCACCGATTCGTCGATGATGAAGTTGCGGCCGGTGATCTCGCTGATGAACTTGGCCAGCACCGGAATATCCACGTTCTGGAAGTTCATCGTAATCGTATTCTGGGCCGGCAGACCCGTCGACTCGGCGCCCATCGCGGCGCCGAAAAGGCTGCCAACGCCAACCAGCATCGCGGCGCTAAACGCCCCGACCAAAAAACGGTTCATGCGTGCATCCTCCGCATCTCGGGCCAAAACGTCGTCAGCTTATTTCACCGCCGCTGCGCAGCGCAACCCGCTATCGTTGCAAATGCCATAGCGCTCGGCGACTATGACGATCACCAACCCATTTTGATAAGCTCGCCCCGTTGGCGCTGACCTTCGGCGACTTCAGCGTTTGTGTTTGCCTGAGGGATCCTTGGCGCGCGGTTGGCGACTACCCGTCCGCGTTTGAGCGTGCGCCGTCTCAGTCGCTTGGAGTAACTCGTCGAATGATGCGCGAATCGCCGTAACCAGATCGCGAAGATCAGGCAGCACATCCCAGTCCCCATTGAATCCCCAATGCAACCGGCCATCGTAGCTGAGCAGCGCGATGTTGAGCGCTTGATCCAAGAACAGCGGCCCGAGCGGATATGCGGCCAACATCCGCGAGCCGATCATATAAAGCGGGATCTGCGGCCCCGGCACGTTGGTGACGATCAAATTGAACGGGCGCGCACGCGCCGCCAGACGCATCGCGAGCGATAACAGTGTGGGCACCGTCCACTCGCTGACCCGCGCGAGCACCTCCGCTCCCATCGCCTGCCGAGACTGTTTGAGATCGGCCGTGACTGCGCGGACCGCCTGCAGGCGCCGGCGCGGATCGGTTTCCGCGATCGGAAGGCGTGCCGCCCACGAAGCGATTCGATTTCCCAGCGTGCCTCGCTCCGACGATGCGCGGAGGCTCACCGGAACCATCGCGCGGAAATCGAGTTCCGCAATTTTTTCAGGAGAAAATCCTCGGCTCCTCAGAAACGATCCAACCGCACCCGCCACGGTGGCGAGCACGACATCGTTGACCGTCCCGCCTAGAGCGTTCTTCACGCGCTTGACGTCCGCCAAGTCCATCGCCGTCCATTCGAATCGTCGATGCGGCCCGATTGGCTGATTGAACGGCGACTCCGAAGCTGGAAACAGTCCCGCGCCGAGCGTTTCGGTTACCGCGAAAATCTGCTCGCTCATGCTCTCCGCGGTCTCGGCCGGATTTCGCATCGCGTCGAGAACCGCTTTGCCGAATTCCAGTGGGGTCGCCAGTCGCCGCCGAGCTTCCTCCATCACCAGCTCGCCGCGCGACGGCGGGGATTGCGGCTCCCACGGCTGCGCGTCGGGAATCGTCGCGTCCGGCGACGGACTCAGCAGCACGGTTGCGAGATCGACGGCGGATACTCCGTCGATCATGCAGTGATGGGTCTTGCTGATCATCGCGAAGCGATCGCCGTCGAGTCCCTCGACTATCCACAATTCCCAGAGCGGTTTGCCGCGATCGAGCTGCTGCGAGGCGATTCTTCCGGTCAATCGCTTGAGCTGTTCGTCGCCGCCGGGCCTCGGCAGCGCAGTGTGCCGCACGTGATATTCAAGGTTGAAGCGATCGTCGTCCACCCACACCGGATGATTCTCAAGCGGTATCCGCGCGATCCGCTGTCGATAACGCGGAATGAGATGCAATCGCGACGCGATGTATTTCCGGATCTTTTCGATGTCGATTTCGTGGTCGGGAGTCCGAAGCGGACCGGCTTCGAAGACCGTCACGCCCGCAACGTGCATGTGCGCTTCAGGATATTCGAGATCGAGGAACGTCCGGTCCAGGGAGCTAAGCCGTTCGTAGTTGGCCATAGCATCACCTCCTCGCGTCGGACTCGTGATGATGCGGTTCTAGCAGGAAGCCGCCCGCATGACTATCGGGTACGTTCCGATCACCAGTTGAGCGAACGGGAGAAAGCCTTCTATCTTCGTCGCCGCGAAACTCAGGCCAAATTTGCGCGGCGATACATCGTGACGACCGCGGCTCCTCCAAGCCCGAGATTGTGCTGGAGGGCGACCTTGGCGCCTGATACCTGCCGCTTGTCCGCTTCGCCCCGCAATTGCCAATTGAGTTCGGCGCACTGCGCCAGGCCAGTTGCGCCCAAGGGATGGCCCTTCGAAATCAGCCCGCCCGATGGATTCACGACCACTTTGCCACCGTAAGTATTGGCGCCCGCGTCGACAAATTCACCGCCCTTGCCCTCGCGGCATAGCCCTAGCGCCTCATAAGTGATCAGTTCGTTGCACGAGAAGCAGTCGTGGAGTTCGACCACGTCAACGTTTTCGGGCCCTAGACCGCTTTGCTCATAGACCTTATGCGCGGCAGCCTTCGACAGGTCAGAGCCGACCATCTTGATGCAGCTACGCTGGGAAAACGTGCTGGCAAAGTCGGTCGCCATCGCCATAGCGAGAATCTCGACGGCCTTGTGCTCGAGGCCATGCTTCTTGACGAAGTCGGCGCTGGCCAGAATTGCTGCGCCCGAGCCGTCGGAGGTTGGGCAGCACTGAAGCTTGGTGAGCGGCTCATACACCATCGGCGCGCTGAGGATTCCTTCCAGTGAATACTCATCCTGGAACTGCGAGTAAGGGTTGTTCACCGAGTGCTTATGGTTCTTCCATCCGATTTTCGCGAACTGCAACGCGGTCGTGCCGTAGCGCTCCATGTGCTCGCGTCCGGCGTTGCCGAACATCTGCGCCGCCGGCGGCGCTGGTGAGAAGCCGCGCAGGGCGGCCATTAGCTCGATGTGCTTATCCATCGGATTGATGCGGTCCATGTACTTGGCGCCGAGCGAGCCCTTCTCCATCTTCTCGAAGCCGAGCGCCATCACGCAGTCCGCGATGCCGCCCTCGACGAATTGCTTGGCCATGAACAGCGCGGTCGATCCGGTCGAGCAGTTGTTGTTGACGTTGTAGATCGGGATGCCGGTCATCCCGAGTCCGTAGAGCGCGCGCTCGCCGCAAGTCGATTCTCCGTAGCAGTAGCCGACCACCGCCTGCTCGACGTTTTCGTAGGCGATCCCGGCGTCCTGCAGAGCCTTGGTGCCGGACTCCTTGGCCATGTCGGGATAGTCCCAAGCCCGCGAACCCGGCTTCTCGAACTTGGTCATTCCGACGCCTACGACGTATACCTTCCGTCCCATTTTTACTCTCCTTGAAGGCCGCACTTGCGCGGCGGCACGATTTCTTCAGTATCCACCATTAGCCGGTGATTCCATCGTCGAAGGCGACGCCGCCGCCATGGGCGTGGCCTCGCCAAGCGGAGTGGATTGAGGCGCCGGCGTCCCGACTGCCTCGGGGAACGTAGCCACCGTTTCGTGCCCGTATGTCATCGCCTCGAGAGGACGTCCGCTCAGGTTCGCAGTCGCTGGCGCCGGGCTTTCGACGAGCGCCTCTGCCACACCTTCATTTTCGAACGGGCGGCGCACGTCCAGCGGCGCGGGCTCGACGACGTGACCGATGTTGACGTCCTGGGCATCGACGCGAATCTTGCTGGCCAGAATGACTCCGCGTTCGGCGCGAAGGTCGTAAAGTCCCGGCGGCAGATCCGCCGTGAATGAGCCATCGGGCTTGGTCGGCGCGATGTAGATATCGCTGGTGACGCGGTTCTCGTAATGGAGCCAGCGTCGCTCTGCCGGTTTGCCGTTCCGGTACGACATCAAGCCGCTCACGTTCGCCGCGCCCGCAATCCGCGCCCCGGCAGCCAGACCCGCGGCGACTGCCACCGATAGAGCTGCCGCCGCGAAACGAAGCTTGCGGCCCGACCTGCGATTGGAAATGTTCTTCACAACGACTCCATGGCAATGCGTCTTGCGCCGGGTGAATTGTAGCCGCTACAGGCGTTTCCATCAAAGCCCGCGGATGGCAGGTTCCGCGGCGGTGCCGGCGCGTTTGATAGCGCCTGGCGACGGAGCCTATGCTCTCCGATAATGCCCGGCGAGAAAACGATGGAACGCATAACCCTGTATCACAATCCCGCTTGCGGGAACTCGCGCGGCGCGCTCGAGATGCTCCGCGCGCGCGATCTCGAGTTCGACATCATCGAATATCTCAAAGACCATCCGACTCGCGAGCGGCTGGGGAAAATTATCGACCTGCTCGACGGTCCCGTCGCCGATCTGGTCCGCAAGGACAAGCGCTTCAAGGAGCTCAAGTTGAATCCCGCCGACTACGTCGAGAAGAAGGCGGTCGTCGCGCTCCTGCTCGAGCATCCCGAACTGATGCAGCGGCCGATAGTGATTCGCGGCAAGCGCGCGATCATCGCGCGTCCGCCGGAAAAGCTCGCCGCCCTCTTGAAATAGTCGGAACGGTCGTGAGCGGTCCCGGCCGGCCTGCTAGGCGCTTTTCTTGACCTTGCCGGCGCGGATGCATCGCGTGCAGGCCAGGACTCGCCGCACGTTGCCGTTAATCTCGGCGCGCACTTCCTGCAGGTTGGGATTCCAGCGCCGCTTGGTCTTGTTGTTGGCGTGGCTGACGTTGTTGCCGACTGACGGCTGCTTCTTGCAGTATGCGCAATGTCTCATGAATCTTCCGTTCGAACCTAGATAATCCTGCTAGGGTAGCCCGACCCGCGGCCGCGTGAAAGAGGGTGAATACTTCGCCTTGAGCAGCGCCTCGCCGGCCGCTTCTCCCGTCAACACCGCGCCCGCGTCGCATCCGCACTTGAGGCTCATCAACCACGCGCTGCGCCCGAGCGCGCCCGCATAGCTGTCGAGCTGATCCTTGAGCCCCTTGGGTGCGTCCTTGTCCTCGACCGTCACGTCCTTGGCGCTGACGATCACTTCGTTGGGGATCGAGCCGGTCTGCTCGCTGAAGAGCTGCTTGATCATCGCGACGAACGCCGCGTGATCGAGCGCGGGCACATCGCTCCTGATGACGCCGTCGTAAATCGATTCGGCGTGGCGATCGGGCACGCCTGCAAGCACCCGCCGAATCGAATCCGCGCGCGAGCTCTCGGCCGACGGCGCCTTCTCATAGTCGGCCAGGATGGTGCGCGCCTCGCCGGCGTTCCCGCCCGCCATCGCTCCGAGCGTGCGTCCCAGCAGCGCATTCGCCGCACTGCGTCGCAACTGACCCTGCGCGTTCGCGATCATCCGCTGAACTTCGGGATTGTTGATCCCGGTCGATTTGAAGACCATCATCGCGTCCTCACCGTCGCCGCGATCGAGCAGATTTTTCGCCGTGTCCAGCGGATTGAGCGGACCGGTGTCCCGAATCGACGCGCTCTGCAGATAGAGCTTGGTCGCCGCGACCAGCTTCGCCTCGACGCGCGTTTGCACCGCCTCGAACGCCTGCCATTGATCGCTCGAAATGAGTTTCTTGCCGGTGGCGCGCTCGGCGAACAACTGCGCGGGCATCGCCAGAATCGCGGCGGCGCCGCCTATCACCGGCTCGCTGTCGGTAAAGGTGAAGCGATGGCGGTCCTCGGCCAGTGTGGAAAGATTGAGCGTCCAGATTTCGTAAGCGCCGGTGAATCGCGCTTCGTTCGAGTCGCGCTGCGATTGAAAGGACTCGGTCGGCAGGCTCACTACCATCACCGCGTCGAGCCGATCGTCCGCCTCGCCCGCGACGAATCGCTTCACGCAGGCATCGATCCCGCCGGGCGGCTGAATCGGTACCACCTGCACGTTCGGCAGCGCGCCGACGATTCTGTCGATATCGGCCTCGGTCTGGGGCGAGATCGGTCCAATCACGCCGACCCCGACCTTGATCGGCACCGCAATCGCGCCTGCCGCGGCTGCGGTCACAATGAATGCCGCGCCGAGCAGCATCGCCGTAATTTTTCTCATCGCTATAGTGCTCAGGCGAGTTCGCCGGGCCGAGAGCTTTTCAAAACCCGCCGCGATCTTCAACCCGTGCAACAGCCATCGCCCGGTTTTGACGCCGGTTCGGCGAGTTGCTTGAGTATCCGGTCCGAAAGCTGCAATGTCTAGTTAGGTTGCGCCGGAGATTTCTTTGAACAGACTCCGGCGCCGCGGACCCCGATGCCCGAGCACATAGTTCACATATTGCCCGAGCAAGTCGCCAGCCAGATTGCGGCGGGCGAAGTCGTCGAGCGGCCGGCCTCTGCCGTCAAGGAGCTGATCGAGAACTCGCTCGACGCGGGCGCTCGCTCGGTAAGCGTTGAGATCCTGGGCGGAGGCTCGGCGCTGATCGCCGTCGGCGACGACGGTTCCGGCATGACGCGCGCCGATGCGATCCTTTCGCTCCGGCGTCATGCAACTTCAAAGATTCGAAGCGCCGCCGACTTGAGCGCGATTCGCACGCTGGGGTTTCGCGGCGAGGCGCTCGCCTCGATCGCCAGCGTGTCGCATCTTCGGATGCAAACGCGTCGCGCCGCCGACGAACACGGCGTCGAGGTCGCAGCCGAGGCCGGCAACATCGAGGATACGCGGACATGCGCGATGGCGGCGGGAACCCGAATCGAAGTCCACCAGCTATTCTTCAACACTCCGGCGCGGCTCAAGTTCTTGAAGACGCTGGCGACGGAGCAGGGCGCCATCGCCGAGGCTTTTCAGCGCATCGCGCTCGCCAACCATCGCATCGCGTTTCGCCTGACCGCCGACGGCCGCACGATCTTCGATTTGCCGCGTGCGAACTCGGTGCTCGAACGATTTCGCCAGGTGCTTGGTCCCAGGATCGCGTCCCGGATGCTTGCTTTCGACCTCGATCGCCCCGGAATTCGCGCGCAAGGACTTGCGGCAACCAGCCAGGAGTCGTTTGCCACCGGCAGGATGATCTTCACGTTCGTCAACGGCCGCTCGGTTCGCGATCGAGTGTTGATTCGCGCAATCGAGCAAGCCTACCAGACGCTGATCCCGCGCGGTCGCCATCCGGCGGCGTTGCTGTTTGTCAATATGCGGCACGAAGATGTTGACGTGAACGTGCATCCGATGAAGACCGAGGTGCGATTTCGCAATGGCGGCGCGGTTTTCGACGTCGTTTATCACGCGATCCGCGACCGACTGGCGGATCAGACGGAAAATGCGTCCGTCGCAACTTTAGTTGACACGTCGGCGGCGGCCTCCGAAGCGCCGGCGCCATCCACCGATGACGCCGCGATGGGACTCATCGCGACGGCGTCGATGGGCGAGGATGCTCGCGCCGGCCAATCGCCCAACGCCCCCGGCGATTCGGTTCCGAATCCGCGCGCCGATGCTCCCCTGCGGCTGGTGCCCGATGCGCCCAATCAGGCGGCGTTTCAGCGCCCGCTCAGCCTCGCCTACGATCGCGACGCGCGCGGCGGCGGCGCGGCGGTTGCGGCGCCCCGGCCCAATCCCGATGTACTCGAGACTCAGGGTGATCGGACAAATCTTCGCGGGGTACATCGTGCTCGAGACCGAGGAGGGGTTGCTGCTGATCGATCAGCACGCGGCGCACGAGCGCGTGACATTCGAAAAGCTGCGCCGCGAACTCCGCGACGGCGGCATTCGCACGCAGGCGATGCTCACGCCGGTGCCGGTCGAGCTGAATCCCGCGCGCGCGCCGCAGGTTCATGGCGCGTTAAGCGAGCTTCGCGCGATGGGCTTCGAGGTCGAGCCGTTCGGCCCGACTACGCTGCTGCTCAAGGGTGCGCCGGCGGTGTTCGGGCCGGAAGGCGGCGCGAAACTGCTCACCGACATGATTGAGAGCATGGGCGACAACGAAAGCGACTTTCGCGGCGGCGGCGAGGCCGCGTTCGAGAATTGGCTCAAGCAACTCGCGTGTCACGGCTCGGTTCGAGTCGGGCGAGTGCTCGAGCTGGCGGAAATCCATTCGCTGCTAGCCGAACTCGATCGCACCGAGTTCAAGACCAACTGCCCGCACGGACGGCCGGTGCATATTCAGTTCGGGCGCGGGCAAATCGAGCGAATGTTCCGCCGATGAGTGTTTTGCCGGAAACAACGGCGGCGCGAATCGCAGCGCGGACGCATCCGGCACGGATACCGGTCGGCTTTATTGTCGGGCCGACTGGAGCGGGCAAGTCCGCGGTGGCGATGGAAGTGGCGGAGCGCTCGAACTGCGAGATAATCAACGCCGACTCGCGGCAGTTTTATCGCGGGATGGATCTCGGCACGGCGAAACCGTCGGCGCAGGACCGCCGGCGCGTGCCGCATCATCTTATCGACGTGCGCGAATCCCGGCGAGCCGCTTGACGTGGCGGAGTTTGCGCAAATGGCGCGCGCGGCTATCGAGGAGATCGCGGCGCGCGGGCGAAATCCACTGGTGGTCGGCGGCAGCGGGCTTTATTTGCGCGTGATCCGCGGCGGGATCTTTCGCGGGCCGGCGGCGTCGGCGGATATTCGAGGCCGATTGGCGAAAATCGCGGCACAGCGCGGCGTCGCGCATCTGCATCGGCAGTTGCGCGAGATCGATCCCGAGGCGGCAAATCGAATCGGCGTCAACGACCTGTACAGAATCGTACGCGCGATCGAAGTCTTTGAGTTAACCGGCGAAAACATTTCGGCGCATCAGCGGCGCCACCGGTTCGCCGACAATGGCTACGACACTTTGACGGTGGGAGTCGAAGTCGAACGGAAAAAGCTCTACGAGGCGATCGACCGGCGCTTCGATGCGATGGTGGCGGCCGGGCTGGTCGGGGAAGTGCGCGCGCTGGTCGAGGCCGGATACTCGCCAGGAAAGCCGCCGCTGAGTACGATTGGGTATAAGCAGATCGCGGCGCATCTGCGCGGCGAGATCGCGCTGGTCGATGCGGTAGCTCTGGCCAAGCAGGAATCGCGGCGGCTGGCCAAGCGCCAAATCACATGGTTTCGCCGCGAGCCGGAGATCGTGTGGCTTGACCCGGAGCGCGGCGCTCAGGATGCTTCTGCATTGTTCGAGAAATTTTTTTCTTTGCACTATCAGGCGTGAATCAGATTGAGAGGCAATTCGAACGGACATAAGCCGCGCGGCGCGAAAAGTCGCGGCAACGATCTCGCGACAGTCGAGGCGCCGGGGCCAGAGCCGCGCAGCGCGATCGAGCGGGTGCGCCTGGCGCGGCATCCCAGCCGGCCGCAGACGCTGGATTACATCGACTTGCTCATGCGCGACTTTATCGAGATACACGGGGACCGGCGCTTCGCCGACGACGGTGCGATCGTGGCGGGGCTCGCCTATTTCGGACGCCGCGCGGTCGCCGTCGTGGGTCATCAGCGGGGCCGCTCGACCACCGAAAGAATCAAGCGCAATTTCGGCAAGCCGCTGCCCGAGGGCTATCGCAAGGCGGCGCGCGTTTACGAACTGGCAGAGCGGTTCGGGCTGCCGATAGTCACGTTGATCGATACGCAGGGCGGTGAGTCCGGGGTTGGCGCGGAGGAGCGCGGGCAGATCGAAGCGATCGCGCGCAACCTCGAGATGATGGCGCGGCTGACCGTCCCCACCATTGCGTGCGTGATAGGCGAGGGCGGCTCGGGAGGCGCGCTGGCGCTCGGAGTGGCGAACGTGGTGCTGATGCAGGAGAACGCGTGCTACTCGGTGATCACGCCGGAAGGATGCGCGGCGATTTTGTGGCGTGCGGGGGGCGAGGAGAATGTTGCGGCGGCGGCCGCGGCGTTGAAGTTGTCGGCGCCCGATTTGCTCGAACTGGGATTGATCGACGAGATCGTGCCGGAGCCGGCCGGCGGAGCGCATACTGCACCCGCCGAAGCGGCGCATCTGATCGGCGCGGCGCTCGCGCGGCATCTGGAGCGGCTGGTCAAGCTGAAGCCGGCGGAATTGCGCCGGGCGCGCGAGCGGAAGTTTGCGGTGATGGGATCGCGCTATCTGACGCGCAGCAGCGTCGCCGGCGATCGTTCGGTCGAGTAGCAGGGGTGGCCTCCTTCGGCTTCGCTCAGGACAGGCTCTGCACCCAGTGAAAAGAGCAGGGGTACCCCCCCAGCTTGAGTGTTAGGCAGCGTAACCTTTTCGCGGCGATGTGGTTTATCTGCTTGGTGAGCAATCGCGGGAGGTCGAAGCATGGACAAGCAGAGCAGGCACGCGAGAATAATTCCGTCAATGCGGTATCGAAATGCGCCGGCGGCTATCGAATGGCTGTGCAAGGCGTTCGGGTTTGAGAAGCATCTCGTCGTACCCGGTGAGAACGGCGGGATCGCTCACGCCCAGCTTACCTTTGACGATGGAATGATCATGCTGTCGTCGGTCGGGGGCGGCATGTTCGGCCGCCTGATGAAGCATCCGGACGAAATCGGAGGCGCCGAGACGCAGAGCGCCTACGTCATCGTCCCCGATTGCGACGCGCACTACGCGCGGGCCAAGGCCGCTGGCGCCACGATGCTGAGAGATGTTCAGGATGAGGACTATGGCGGCAGAGGCTATACCTGCCGCGATCTGGAGGGCCACATCTGGAGTTTCGGCAGCTACGATCCGTGGCGACCTGGCGCCTAACTCCATATCACGCACCGTCGAGGCGTCCGTGATCCTTTGCCTGTTGGTCAACACCGCACGATCAGCTTCGATTTAGTAGTCTCCCGCTTTGCTCTTCTTAGGCGCCGACTTGCGCAATACGAAAGGTTTCTGTCCATCCTCATCTACAAGCATTCCACGAATCTCTCTAAACCTCGTTGGCTTGCTCATCTAGTTGTTCCAAGTGTTACTGGGAGCCGCAGAGGGTTCCGTTGATGTCGCATTGGGGGGTGATGCCGCGATCGCGTTGCTGCTGGTTCAGCGCGAAGATTGCCTGATTGGTCTTTGCGCTCGGATCGCATTCGCATAGCTGGCTCGCGCAGCAACTACATTGAGCGGCAGTTTCGGCTTTGACTATTTCCGAAATATCGCATCCCGCCAGCCCCGAGCATGCGGTGCTCACCAAGTCCCGGTCGTTGCATTCGTCAGTGCATAGCGTGGCGTCGCAGGTGAAACCCGCCTGAGCGCCTTTCGGTTGCAGGCAACTGTCGTACTCATCGCAGACAGTGGCGCAGTCAACGCCGCTGTCGGGCGGCAGCACCGTGACGCCGGAGACATACAGCGGGCATCCGAGGGCGCCGGGCGCGTCCGGGAGGCATACTCCTGGGCTGGGAACCGCGGCAGGAGCGGCCGCGCGCGCATCGGCGGAGGTTATCGCGGCCGCATCCGCATCCGGAGAGAGGGCGGAGGCGACGGGCGTGGCCGTCGGCGTCGCGGAGGGCTGATAAGCGGCCGACCATACGAGATCATCGCCGAGCGTGCATGCCTGGTCGTTCTGGCCGATCTGATAAGGACCGTTGAAGACCGGACAAGAGCATTTGACGATCCCCGTCTTGCCGGTGGTGAAGCATGGCGCGGTCATGCATCCCGCGTACGGCGCATTCGAGCAATTGGTCAGGCCGAGTCCGTTTTCGGGGACACAATCGAAGCTGAAGGTGGAGTAGATGCTCGACCCGGGAATCAGATTTTTCTGATTGACGTTGGCGCATACCGGGGCCGAGTTGAGCGTCGCGCAGAGGCTGCCGTCGGCGCCGCATTGGGCGATGGTCTGTTCATATACCGCGTGGTTCAGGATGGCGTTGATATCCACGAAGTAGACGCCGTAGGGAATGTCGAAGCATTGGCAGTTGGCGTAGTTGCCGTCGGCGGTCAAGGTGCACGACAGATTTTCGGAGCCGGAGCTCGGTCCCGAGTAATAGCATAGCGCGAAGGGTCCGCCTCGGCATGGCACGAAATTGCTCGACGCCAGAGTGATGTCGGCGTAGGCGGGGCCGAAGCTGGTCGTCCAGTTGGTGGGGTTGCTCCAGAACGCGTGCGAGTTGGGGACAAAGTGAACGATTCCCGGTGCCGGCTGGGATCCTCCGTTGCCGTTGCATCCCGCCGCCAGCAGCATCGCAAGCATAAGGAGAAGAGCTGGGGAATGGCGTTTCATGGGGGCGCTAACTGAAATTTCTAGCATCAATCCGGATTCAGAGTCGCACCCATATCAGATGAGTCTGCAATCGTAAACTAGGAGTCAAGGAGACAATCCAGTTAATTATAGCCTTTGCGAAACCCCTCACGGGTTTGCAGGGGTGACCCCTGCACCCAGTGAAAAGTGAAAAGAGAATCGGCACCGCCGCGAGATGCGGGCTTCGCCTCTTCTAACGGGGCGTCAGGCCGCATCCGCTCTTAACAGACGGGAAGTCCGAAACCTGCGTGAGGTTTCGGTATCCGAACTCCGCGTCTTTTCCCATGACTAGGGTGCGGGGGCGGGCACCTGTGCGTTGAAAAGAGGCGGGCAGTAGGGTAGCCATTCTGGTTCGATGTCGTCACGGATAGCCAGGAAGCCGGCCGCGGCCGACACAGCCGCGGAGCGGCCGTCGATAGAGACTCTGCGCGCGCGGATGGACGAGATAAACCTCAAGATCCTGCGGCTGGTGTCGTTGCGGGCAGGGCTCGCGATGGAGATCGGCCGTCTCAAGCATCATCATGGCGAGGTTTATCAGCCGGTGCGCGAGCGCGCGATTATCGAAAAGATGATCGCCGAAAACCAGGGGCCGCTCACCGACGAGCAGGTCAAGCGAATTTATGTCGAGATAATTTCGGCCTGCCGCGCGCTCGAGCACGAGCCGCGGGTGGCGTTCCTGGGGCCGGAGCATACCTACTCGCACGAAGCGACGCGGATGCGGTTCGGATCGAGCGTCGAGCTGATGCCGCTGGAGTCGTTCGCGGCGGTGTTCCAGGCGATCGAGAACGGACGCGCGGATTTCGGCGTGGTGCCAGTCGAGAACTCAACCGAAGGATCGGTGACGCTGACGCTCGATCTGCTGATCGACACGGCGCTGGTGATAATCGGCGAAATCCTGCTGCCGATTCGGCATTCGATAATGTCGCTGAGCGGCGCGGCGGGCGAGGTCAGGCGGATCGTGTCTCATCAGCAAAGCCTCGCGCAATGCCGCGGCTACCTGAGCGCGAATTTCCCTAATTGCGAGACCGAAGCGGTCGCGTCCAATGCGCTGGCTGCAAAGCGCGCCGCGGAGGATTCGTCGCTGGCGGCGATCGCGTCGGCGGCGGCGGGCGAGGCGTACGGGCTCAAGCCGATCGCGTCGAACGTGCAGGACGTCGCGACCAACACGACGCGATTCCTTGTGATGGGGACGCGGCCGGCGGAGCGGTCGGGGTCGGCACGGGCGGACAAGACGACGCTGCTGTTCGCGGTCGCGGACCGAGTGGGCACGTTGAACCAGGCGCTGAACCTGTTTGCGCGCAACGCGATCAATATATCGAAGATCGAATCGCGTCCGCTGCGGGCGCGGCCGTGGGAGTACCTGTTCTTTGTTGACGTTATGGGGCATCGCGACGACCCCAAGCTCTCGCGCGCGCTCAAGTCGCTCGAGCGCAAGGCCCTATTCTTGAAGGTCTTAGGATCGTATCCTGAAGGCAGGTCGGCCGCTGCCTGAGCCGGGCAGCCGGAAAAGCGTTTCCATTTTTTACGGGCCGTTCACCTCTTTTGATCAAAGCTCAAGATCTCGTACTCCGGTCGGTAGCCGCACTGGCTCCTTACGAGCCGGGCAAGCCGATCGAGGAGCTGCAACGCGAACTCGGAATCGAGGATCCGGTCAAGCTCGCCTCGAACGAGAATCCGCTGGGGCCGTCGCCGCGCGCTATAGAGGCAATCAAGGCGGCGCTGCCGGAGCTGAATCGCTATCCCGACGGCGCGAGCTACGAGCTGCGGCGCAAAATCGGGGCGTATCACAAGATTGGAGTGGAGCGGGTATTCGCGGCGTCGGGATCGGTCGAGGTGCTCAACCTGCTCGCGTTTCTTTATCTGCGGCCGGGACTGAACTCGGTTTACTCGGAGCATTCGTTCGCCATTTATCCGCTGGCGACGGCGGCCGCCGGCGGAGAGCATCGCGTGGCCAAGACCAGCGACGGATTCTCGCACGACCTCGAGGCGATGGCGGCGGCGATCGACGCCAACACGCGAATAGTTTTTCTCGGCAATCCGAACAATCCGACCGGCACTATTTACCGGCGCGCCGAATGGAAGCGGTTTTTGGAGCGCGTTCCGGAGAACGTGGTGATCGTCGCCGACGAGGCGTACTTCGAATTCGTGCGCGACCCGCATTATCCCGACTCGATGGAGGACCACGACGACCGCCGGCTGATAATCACGCTCAGGACGTTCTCGAAAATTTTCGGGCTGGCGGGAATCCGCGTCGGATACGCGGTGGCGCGGCCGGACATGATCCAGATGCTGCATAACGTGCGCCAGCCGTTCAACGTGACGTCGCTGGCGCAGGTGGCGGCGATAGCGGGGATGGACGACCGGGCGCATATCGCCAGAACGCTGCAAGTCAACGCCGAGGGGATGGATTACCTGGAGGGCCAGTTCCGGCGGCTCAAGGCGCCGTTCGTGCCGAGTCACGCGAATTTCCTGCTGGTCGATGTCGGAGATGGGCGCGCAGTTTACGAAAAGTTGCTGCGCAAGGGTGTGATCGTGCGCGCGATGAATGGTTACGGGTATCCGCGGCACGTGCGAATCAGCGTTGGGCTGCCGGAGGAGAATCGGCGGCTGGTCGCGGCGCTCGGCGAAGTGATGGGCGCGCAGTCGTGAAGAATCGAAACGCAGAATGGCTGGCGCGCGCGTTGATCGTGGCGATGTTCGCGGCCGCGATATGGTCGTGGCCGACGGCTCCGGCGCAGATTCCGATCCACTGGAACATCGCGGGGCAGATCGACGGCTACGGGTCGAAATTCGCCGGGCTGCTGCTGATGCCCGTGATTGGGCTGGCAGGGTACGCGCTAATCGGGCTGACGGCGATTATCCGGCCCGAGCAATTCGAAGGGCGAGCGATGAGTGCGCTGTCGTGGTTCAGGCTCGCGTATGTGCTGGTGATGGCGGGAGTGTTCGGCGTGATCGTCGCCGACGCTGGCGGATCGAATGTCAACATGAATTACGTCATCTTCCCGCTGCTCGCAGTTATGATGATCGCGATCGCCAACCTGCTGGTGCAATTGAACCGGATCAAGATGGCGAAGACGGCGCCGCCCGGCGGCGGAGTCCAAGTGTGATGGCGCAGCTTTTTCGGCAAATGACCGTATGCGGAGTGGGCCTGATTGGAGGCTCGCTCGCGTCGATTGCGCGGCACGCGGGGCTCGTGGGCAAAGTGGTCGGGCTGGGACGGTCGCAAGCGAACCTGGACGTTGCGGTCGAGCGCGGCATGATCGAGGTCGCGACCAGGGACCCGGTCGCGGCGGCGCGCGGCGCGGACCTGATCGTGCTGGCAGTGCCGATACTGACGATGCGAGCGACGCTGGAAAAAATGATCGAACACACGGCGCCGGACGCGGTCGTGACCGACGTCGGCAGCGTGAAGGGATACGTGGTGCGCGAGCTGGAGCCGCTGATAACGGGAAAGCGATCGCTGGTGGCGGCGCATCCGGTGGCCGGCAAGGAAACGACCGGCGCGGCGGCGGCGGATCCGGCGCTGTTCAGGGACCGGCGCGTGATAATCACGCCGTCGGCGAAAAGCACGCCCGCGGCGATCGATAAAATCGAGCAGCTATGGGACGAGACCGGCGCGTGCGTCGAGATGATGGACGCTCGCACGCACGACGAAATCCTCGCGCGCTCAAGTCATCTGCCGCAGATAGTATCGAGCGTGCTGGCGGCATCGCTTGAAGGCGAGAGAGTCGGGGACAAGCTGGTGGCGGGATACGGCGCGGGAGGCTTACGGGACACGACGCGGCTGGCGTCGTCGTCATGGGAGATATGGCGCGACATTTTGGTGACGAATCGCGAGGCGATCGCGGCGGCGCTGAAACTCTACGGCGGGACGTTCGCGGAGTTTCAGCGGCTGGTCGAGGCCGGCGATATGGACGGAGTCGAGAAGATTTTCAATCGCGGCAGGGCGATGCGGGAAGAGATCGGGTGAATCCAAAGCGGCCGATAGTTGCGATCGATGGGCCGGTCGGAGCGGGAAAATCCGTGGCGGCGCGTGCGCTCGCGCGCGAGCTTGGGTTCTCGTACCTGAACACGGGCGCGATGTATCGCGCGGTCGCTTTGGCGGCACGCGCGGCCGGCGTCGGCCCGGACGACGCAAACGTCGAAGCGCTCCTTGGGCCGGTGCTGGCGGCGATAAAGATCAGCTTCGATGGCGACAAGATAATGCTCAACGATCGAGACGTGAGCGCGTCGGTAGGCAAGCCTGAAATTGGCGACCTGGCGTCGCGGTTCTCGGCGCTCGGCGCGGTGCGCGCGCGGATGCGCGAGTTGCAGCGCGCGGCGGGTGCGGACGGGGGAGTGGTGATGGAAGGACGCGATATCGGCACGGCGATTTTTCCCGGCGCCGAGTTCAAGTTCTTTCTCGATGCGGACGTGAAGACGCGAGCGCATCGCAGATTTGAAGAACTCAAGCGCAAGGGCGCCTCGATTACGGAGCATGAAGTGCTCGAACAGCTCATCGAGCGCGACCGCCGCGACCGCGGGCGCGAGTTGGCGCCGCTCAGGCGCGCGGACGACGCGATGGAGATCGATTCAACGAACCTTTCAATCGACGCGGTGGTCGCGGCGATGAAGGCCCAGATTAACGCTCGAATCAACGCCGCCAAGGACTTGAAACGAGCCTAGCCCGGTTGTAAGGATTGCACAGCCCCGAAGTCCCGGAAGGTCCCACTAAATGGAGAAACCGTTGCCTGAACAGATGAGCGGAGGAGAAAATGACTTTGAGTCGTTGATGGAAGAGAGTTTGAAGGCTCCCCGTCCCGGCGATGTGCTGATTGGAAGAGTGCTTCTGATCACGCGCGACAGCGTCATCATCGACATCAACTACAAGTGCGAAGGGCAGGTCCCCCTCGCCGAATTTCTTGACCATGAAGGGCATCCGACGGTCAGGGAGGGCGACGAGGTTGACGTGTATTTCGAAGGCACCGAGACCGAAAACGGTACGGTGATGCTTTCGCACGCGAAGGCCGAGAAGTTCAAAGTCTGGCGCGAACTCGACAAGGCTTTTCAGTCGGAGACGCCGGTCGAAGGCGTCGTGCTCGGCAAAGTCAAAGGCGGGCTGAAAGTCGATATCGGGGTGCCGGCGTTCTTGCCGGGATCGCATGTCGATATTCGTCCGGCGCGCAATCTGGACCGATACGTGGGGCAGCGCGGCCGCTTCCGAATCCTGAAGTTCAATCGCGCGCGCGGCAACGTGGTGGTCTCGCGGCGCAGCGTGCTCGAGCGCGAGCGCGCATCGCTCAAGGAACAGACGCTCAAGGTGCTCGAAGAGGGCGTGATCCTCGAAGGCACCGTGAAGAATATTACCGACTACGGCGCGTTCATCGACCTGGGCGGAATCGACGGGCTGCTGCATATCACGGACATGGCATGGGGCCGATTGCAGCATCCGTCGGAAGTGTTGAAGGTCGGGGACAAGGTCAAGGTCGTCGTGCTGAAATACGACGCCGAGCGCGAGCGCGTGTCGCTGGGAATGAAGCAGATCATGCCCGACCCGTGGACCAAGGTGGCGGAAGCGTATCCGCCGGGCACGCGCATCAAGGGCAAGGTCGTCAGCGTGACTGACTACGGCGCGTTCGTGGAGATCGAAAAGGGTGTCGAGGGTTTGATCCACGTCTCGGAGATGAGCTGGAGCAAGCGCGCGGTTCATCCGTCGAAGGTCGTCAATCCCGGCGACTTCGTGGAAGTGCAGGTGCTCGGGGTTGACGAGGCGAATCGAAGAATTTCGCTCGGACTCAAGCAGACCGAGGCGAATCCGTGGGAAGAACTCGGGCACAAGCATCCGATTGGCAGCCGGGTCAAGGGCAAGGTCAAGTCGATCACGGACTTCGGCGTGTTCGTCGAGATCGAGCCGGGGATCGACGGGCTCGTGCACATTTCGGATTTGTCGTGGACCAAAAAGATTCGGCATCCGAGCGAAGTGTGCAAGAAGGGCGACGAGCTGGAGGCGACGGTGCTCGGAATCGACGTCGAGAACGAGCGCGTGAGCCTGGGCGTCAAGCAGCTCTCGACCGACCCGTGGGATACGGTGGCGGAGCGTTACCCGCTGAACACGCGAATTCATGGCAAGGTCAGTTCGGTGGCGGACTTCGGCGTGTTCGTGGAGATCGAGGAAGGAATCGAAGGGCTGATCCATATCTCGCAGCTCAGCAACGAGCGAGTGGACAAGCCGTCGTCGCTGTACAAAGTCGATGACGCGCTGGAGGCGCTGGTCGTGCAGCTCGACCCGAAGGAGCGCCGGATAGGGCTGTCTATCAAGGCGCTCAAGCAGCACGAAGAGCGCGAGGAAATGCAGGCCTACCTCAAGCGCGAGCATGAGGCGGCGCGGTTCTCGATGGAAGATATCCTGAACGAAGAGCTCAAGCTCGATCGCGACGACGGCGAACGGCGCACGGCGCGCGGCGGCAAAAACAGCTAGGCGGGGAGCCGCTTCGATCAAAGCGGGGCGCGGACGCGGCGAGGTCGATGACCAAGCGGGAAATCATCCAGGAACTACTGGTGCGTCGGCAGAAATTTACGCATCGCGAGTCGGAGACGATCGTGAATGCGATGTTCGACGCGATGGCCAACTCGCTGATGCGTGGCGAGCGGATCGAAATCCGCGGCTTCGGCAGTTTCGCGGTGAAGCAGCGTCGCGCGCGGCAAGGCCGCAATCCCAAGACCGGGCAGTTGGTCAGCGTCGACGCCAAGCGGATTCCGTTCTTCCGGGCGGGCAAGGAACTCCGAATCGAAGTTAATGGCGCCGAAAAAGCGGGTCATTAAGCGGCGCGACGCGGCGCAGGTTTCCGCGGCAGGTCTGCGGCTGTGGGCGCCGTGGCGGTACGAGTATCTGCGCAGCGTCCGCTCCGACCGACAGGCGTGCATCTTCTGTTTCGGCAAGCTGTCCGAGGCTGAGCGGCGAGCACGCCTGGTTCTGTTCGACAATCGCGACGTGCTCGTGATGCTCAACAAATATCCCTACAACAACGGACATATCATGGTGGCGCCGCGAAGCCATGTCGCGTCGCCGGAGTTGCTGGCGCGAGCGGATCGAGCGGCGTTCGGCGACGCGGTTGCGGCGTCGATAAAGGCGATGCGCGCGAGTCTGCATCCGGCGGCATTTAACGTCGGCGCCAACCTGGGTCTCGCCGCGGGGGCGGGATTCGCCGAGCACCTGCACTGGCATATCGTGCCGCGCTGGGCCGGCGACAACAATTTTATGCCGGTGCTTGCCTCAACGCGTGTGCTATCACAGAGTTTGGAAGACGGTTACGAGCAATTGCGCCCGATTTTCAAAAATCTCGGCGCTGAACTATCCTAAGATGCAGTAATCAACCTGCGGGATTCGCGATGAATGAAAGACTGCTGAAAATCCGGACGCTGGGCGAACTCAAGAGCGCGGGCTACCAGACCATGCCGGTGCGGATGGAGATGCGCAAGAATCTGCTCGAGCGGCTGCGCAGCAAGGAGCAAATCCTGCCGGGGATCGTGGGCTATGAAGAGACGGTAATTCCGGAGATCGAAAACGGCGTGCTCGCGGGACATCATATGATTTTTCTCGGCGAGCGCGGGCAGGCGAAGTCGCGAATAATAAGATCGCTGGTCGGATTGCTGGACGAATATGTGCCGGTGGTCGCGGGATGCGAAATCAGCGACGATCCGTTTGCGCCGATATGCCGCCGATGCGTGAAGCTGAAGGAAGAAAAAGGCGACGCGCTTGAGATTGGATGGATCGGGCGCGAGAGCCGATACGCGGAAAAGCTCGCGACGCCCGACGTTTCGGTGGCGGACTTAATCGGAGAGATCGATCCGATCAAAGTGGCTGAGGGGCGCTACCTGGCCGACGAGGAAACGATCCATTACGGACTGATCCCGCGCACCAATCGCGGCATCTTCGCCATCAATGAGCTGCCCGACCTGACCGAGAAAGTGCAAGTCGGACTGTTCAACCTGATGGAAGAGAAGGACGTCCAGATCAAGGGCTACAAGATTCGGCTGGCGGTCGACGTGGTGTTCGTGGCGAGCGCGAATCCGGAGGATTACACGTCGCGCGGGCGAATTATCACGCCGCTCAAGGATCGTTTCGATATCCAGATTCGCACGCATTATCCGAAGACGATCGAGCACGAGATTGCGATCATGGAGCAGGAAGCGGCGCATCTGCCGCGCGCGGGCGTGGAGGTGCGGATTCCGCAGTTCATGAAGGACATCCTGGCGCAGATTACGTTCGAGGCGAGGGCGTCGAACGAGATCAACCAATCGTCGGGGGTCTCGGTGCGCGTTACGATCAACAATTTCGAATCGGCGATTTCCAACGCGGAGAAGCGCGCGGTGCGAAACGCGGAGAACGAGATCGTGCCGCGGATTTCCGATTTGCATTCGCTCTACGCGTCGACCGCCGGCAAGATCGAGCTCGAGTACGTCGGCGAAGACAAGAAAGAAGACGATTTGATCGAGCGGCTGATCAACCGCGCGGTGCTGAAGGTTTTCGATCGCTATTTGAAGCTCGACGATTTGAAGAAGGTCTCGAGCTACTTCGAGCAGGGCTGGGGGGTCGAGGTTTCGGACAGCGCGCCGTCGTCCGAATACATGGAGCCGCTGCGCGAAGTGACGGGACTGCGCGAAGTGATCACGCTGCTGGGACCGTTCGAGACGCCGGGTCTGATGGCGGCGGCGAGCGAGTTCATTTTCGAGGGCCTGCATCTGCATCAGAAGCTCAACAAGGATCGCCAGGGCGGGCGCTTCGCCTATCACGCATGACGCGCAGGGAATTGAGCACAGTCACCGCCCGCTACACGCAGTGGGACGGGACGCAGCGCCTCAAGCTTGACGCCGACAAGGTGTTCGAGAAGCTGGCGGAGTATCTCTCGTACACCGACGACGTGCGCCAGGCCATGGACTGGATGATGCGCCAGGGGATGGACTTTGACGGCGTGCGGGTGATGGGGCTGGAGGAGTTTATCGAGCAACTGCGCCAGGAGATGCGCCAGCGCTATCGCGAGTTCAACCTCAAGAACGCGCTCTCCGAGATGGAGCAGAAGCTCGAGGACATTTTGAATCGCGAGCGCGCCAAGCTGGAATCGCTCAAAGGGCAAAAGCCCGGACTCGAGGAAAAACAGCGCGAGTTGTCGCGCACGCCGCGGCGGTTGTCGGAGGCGATGCGCAAGCTGGAGAGCTACGAATTCGAGGACCCGCAGGCCAAGGCGGACTTCGACGAGCTGCTCGACGAATATGAAAATATTCGCGACCTCGAAAATTTCCGCGACCGCAATCAGCACATGTTCCACGGTCCCAAGAGCCTCGGCTACGACGACGCGCTCGAGTTGATGCGCGAGATGGAGCGGATGCGCGAGCTCGAACAGGACCTGATGTCGGGCAACTTCGACACGATCTCGATGGAAGATCTGCAGCGGATTTTAGGCCAGCAGGCGGGCAAAGATTTTCAAAATCTCAGACAGGTGATGGTGCTGCTGACGCAGTCGGGCTACATGGTGCCGAAGGGCGATCATTTCCAGCTCTCGCCCAGGGGCGTGCGGCGAATCGGGCAACTGGCGCTGCGCGACATTTACCAGAACCTGTTGAAGGACCGTTCGGGCGGCCACCTGACGGACCATCGCGGCGTCACGGAGATGCGTCCGGAGCAGACCAAGCCGTACGCGTTCGGCGATCCGCTGAATCTGAACCTGGTTGCGACGCTGAAGCATGCGCTGGCGCGCAAGGCGGGCGTTCCGCTGGAGCTGCGGCCGGAAGATTTCGAGATTTACGAAAACGATTACGCCAGTTCCTCGTCGACGGTGCTGTGCCTGGACATGTCGTGGTCGATGAGCTGGGAGGGGCGATTTGCGGCGGCGAAGAAAGTCGCGATGGCGATGGAGACGCTGATTCGTTCGAAGTTCCCGCGCGACTTTTTTGCGATCGTCGGCTTTTATACGCGCGCGGTTGAGTTGAAGCTCAAGGATCTGGCCGAAGCGTCCTGGAACATGGGCGATCCGTTCACCAATCTGCAGGACGGGTTGCGGCTCGCTTCGGATTTGCTGGGGCGCCATCCGTCACGCAATCAGCACATCATCGTGATCACCGACGGACAGCCGACCGCGTACTTCCTCAACAAGCGGCTGTACTGCGAATGGCCGCTGTCGTTCGGCGGCATCAGCATGCGCGCCGCGCAGGAGACGCTCAAGGAAGTCGAGCGGATCACGCGCCAGGGAATCACCATCAACACATTCATGCTTGACGATTCGCCGAGTCTGCGCGCGTTCGTGGACAAGATGACGCTGATCAATCGAGGCCGCGCGCTGTTCACCCGTCCCGACCGTCTCGGCGAATATATGCTGGTCGATTATCTTGCCAAGAAGCGCAAGCGTGTCTGAACGCCGCGTGCGCCCGCGGTTGCGTCCGTCAGCCGAAGAGCGCGCAGACGCCGGCGCGGTGGAAACGGCGCGGCCGGGCACGATTTACCCGGGCGATTGCATCGAGGTGATGAGCACGTGGCCCGACGCGTTCTTCGACGCGTGCATCACAGATCCGCCCTACAACATGAGTCGGCGCAAAGGGCTCAAGTGGGCATTCAGCTCGCACGTCACGATGGATGAACAGTGGGATCGGTTCAGCAACGATGACTACTTCGAATTCACGCGGCGCTGGCTTTTGGAAGTGTGCCGGGTAGTGCGCGCAAACGGCAACATCCTGGTGTTCGGCAGCTTCCACAATATCTACGTGATCGGATTCGTGCTGGAGCACGTGCTGGGCCGGCGCATCCTGCAGCAAATCACGTGGTTCAAACCCAACGCGCAACCCAATATCACGGGGCGGCTGCCGACCGAGAGCACCGAGTACATTATCTGGGCGTGCAACAACACGCCGGAGCGCGCGGGCAAGTGGACGTTCGACTACGCGAGGTCGAAGGAAATCGGAGGCGGCAAGCAATTGCGCAACCTGTGGCAGATTCCATGCACGCCGCGCTCGGAGCGCCGGCTTGGGAGTCATCCCTCGCAGAAACCGGTGCAACTGCTCGAACGGATCGTGACGTTGTGGACGAAGCCGCAAGACGTGATTCTCGATTGCTTTCTCGGCACCGGTACGACGGCGGCGGCCGCGACTCAACTGGGCAGGCGCTGGGTGGGAATCGAGCGCGACGCGGGATATATCGAGATCGCCAGGAAACGGCTCGGCGCCGGCACGTAGAGAGTCGAGAGTTCTAGCGGCCGGCGGCCTGGCTTGCCTCGATCGACCCGGGCAGCGTCCAGGTTCCGCCGATTTGACGTATCACAATTCGATCCTGCTGAATCCCGGCGGCGGCGACTAGTCGTTGCAGCGGTTCTTGCATCGGCTCCTTCGACAGCCTGAACGTGCCCCAGTGAATAGGAATGAGGTAGCGAGCGCGCGTCTGCTGGAACATCGCCCAGACCTGTTCGGGGTTTGCATGATTGTAGATCCACGGATCGTAGGCGCCGATCGAAAACGCGGCCACGTCGGGCGGCGTCGATGCGAGGCTCGCGAAGAGATCGGTCTGGGCGCTGTCGCAGGCGAGCAGCATCCGGCGGCCGTTTTTTTCCAGCACGTAACTGTTGAAGCCGTAGCCTTCGCCAAACGGAGGCCATCGCCGGCCCCAGTGCCGCGCGCCCATCGCGCGGATGGTGATCCCTTTGACGATGGTCGTCTCGCCCCACTTGAGTTCGCGCACGTCGTTGAAGCCGAGCGGCGCGATGAGCTTCGCGCACTTCTCGCACGCGACCACGACCGCAGTCTTGGGCAGCGCCTCGAGCGACGGCAGATCGAGATGGTCCATGTGCGCGTGCGTGATCAGAATGACGTCGATGTGCTGCAATTGCGCGGGAGTCAGCGGAGGATCGACGAATCGTTTCGGTCCGATCGTGAGGATCGAGTCGATCGACATGCCGACGCGCGAGAACAGGGTTGGGTCGGAGAGCACGCGCGTACCGAAAAAATTCATGAGCAAGGCGGCGTGGCCAAGATTTGCGATCGTGAGCGAGTTGTCGGGCCACGACGCGGGCTCGAGACGCGGATGCGAATGGTCGGGCGCGGCGTTCATGTCCAGAGAGTACGACCTCGCGGCAAACAGCGCCAGCGAGAACAGGGCCACGGTACCGATCACGCATAGCCGGGATCGCATCAGGCGTGACGGATGGAACGAAATCGAATTCACTTCTCCGGCGGTGGCTTGAAGCAGGGGAGTTCCTTGACCAGCACGAAACTGTAGGGACGACCATGCCAGTTGAACGTTCCGACGCCGGCGCCGAACGCCCCGGTCATCGAGTCAAACTGTTCACTGTCGGAAACGTTAACCACGTCGGCGGGAGCGTAGGCGAGATATTCCGGCTTGCCGGGCTCGAGCATCTGATAGAGCGGCGGATTGAAGAGCAGCTTGCTGATACCGGGCTTGGGCTGCCAGCCGTCCTTGGGTGCTTCTTTGGTGCGAACGAGCATCCAGGCGGGACCGCTGGAGTTTTGAGAAATCTTCCACTGGCGTGACTCGATCAATCCGTCTTTGTTCTTGCGGACTTCCTCGACGCCGGGCGGAACGCGCAGCAGTTGATCGCATTGGTCGGCGTTGTCTTCTTTGGAAGCTCCGGTGCCGCCGGACTCTCTCATCGCAACCTGGGAGCCGATGACCTGGGCACTGCCGGCGGCGACCATCGGAACAACGGTGCTGACCACGCCGACAGCGCCCGCCGCGCATCCAGAGCATGCGGCCGCGAGCGCGATTACCATAGCCATGGACGCGATCCTACGCACGATGAAATTGCTCACTTTTTCACTACTTCAAGGCTTGCGCGCGATCACCATCGAGGAGGTGAACGGAGGGCTTGGCAGCGCCTCGTGGCTGATATCGGCGAAGCCGGCGTCGCCGAGCCATCGGGAGACTTCGTCAAGTGAGTAATCGCGCCCGCGCGTGGCCAGCAGCAGGTAGAGGGCGAAAATCGCGCCCGGCCTTGGCTCGGTGAGGTCGGCATTCATGATGTGATCCTTGATGATCATCATGCCGCCCGATTCGAGCGCGCGAAAGCACTTGCGGAACAGTTGAGCGTTGGCCGTTTCATCTTCGTTGTGAATTATATTCGACATGAACAGGGCTCCGCATGGGCCCGGAATCTCATCATACAGGTAATCGACACGGACCAAATCGATTCGCGCCAACACCGCGGGCTCGCGCTCGGCGAGGATTGCGCGTGCAACTTCGAGAGTGGCAGGCAGATCGTAAATCGCAGCGCGCAGATGGGGCCATCGTCGGAGCATCGCCGCGGCGTAGGTCCCCGGCCCGCCGCCGATGTCGGCGATCATCGAGACGCGGCTGAGATCGAGCCGATCGGCGACATAAGTTGGATCGCCGCGGGCGCGAGTTAGGCTATCCATGGCGCGGATGAATCGTTCGGTCTCCTCGGGACGGCCTTGAAACATGTCAGTCGGGCGCGCGGGAGCGCCGGTGCGAATGGTTTGTTCGAGATGCGTCCAGGTTCCAAAGATCGCTTCGTCGAACAGAATCAAGCCGCCAAGATATTCGGCGGACGAGCGGAGCAGGTAGCGCCGCGACGTATCAGTGAGCGCGTAGCGATTGGCGCGTTTGGCGAGCAAACCGAGCGCCACCATCGCGTTGGCTATCAGAGCCGTCGCGCGGCGATTGGCAGAGATGGCGGCGGCGAGAGCGGCGTCGTCGAGCGGCGAGGGCTCGAGAATGTCGAAAATTCCCAGCTTGAGCGCGGTTTGAATAGCGCGCGCTTCGGCGTGACCTGAGGCCAGCGCGGCGAGTTCGGCGAAATCCATCGCTGCGCGCCCGCCTTTCAGCGGATGAAGTCTTGCGTAACGTAGGTACTGCCGTCGGCGGATTGAGCGATTCCGACGCCGGTCTCGGTGAACTTGCCGGAGATGATGTTGGCGTGATGCGCGGGACTCTTCAGCCATCCACTCATCGCGCGCCGAGGCAGGTCGGCGGAATCGGCGTACTCGTCCATGTAGATGTTCTCGCCGACAGCGCGGTATCCGATGCCGACCCCGCTGATTCGGTCGGCGGGGGCGACACCGTCGGGACTGTTATGCGCGAGATAATGGCGTATCGCCATGTCGTAACTGTGGCCTCGCGCGATTACGGCGAGTCGAGGCGAGAATTTCAGCGGCTGCTGTCCGGCGCGAGCGCGTTCCTGGTTTACCAGGCCCAAAATTTCGGTTTCCTGCTCGGTCAAACCGGATACCTTTTCGGGTGAAGGAGGCGCGGTGTAGATCAAGTAAAACCGGGCGATTATCGCGGCGAGGATCGAAAGCACGAGCAGGCCGAGTCCCGCCTTGATCGCCCGGCGCCGGCGGACCACTGTGGGAGTTGGCATCCTGATGACTTTGCCCGGAACCTTGCGGATTCCGGGCGGGCGGCGGCGCGTTGCTGATTTTGCGCTCATATTCCGCTCACGATGGAACTCGGCGGCGTTGCGGATTGTTACGCGTGGCATCCACAGTTGAACTCAGAACTTGAACCACCGGCGTTCTCAGGCGCCATTCCTTTCACCGATCGCGACGCGATGGTCGCCGGGCGGCGTCGCGCTTCAATTTCCAGCTATCGTGCCATCTATCGGATGTCAACGCGGACAATTCTTGCGTCAGTCGCGATCATTTGCTTGCTGAATACGCGGGCGAAGGCCGGATCGGAATCGGCAAATACGCTGCCGGCCGGCGCGCTCAAGTCGTCGCCGAGTATGTATCTTCGCGGGGCGTCGTCGAGCGCGATTCGATGGCAAGCGTGGAGTCCGCAGACGCTCGCACTGGCGCGGTCGCTGAACCGTCCGATCCTGATCGACATCGGCGCGGTGTGGTGTCACTGGTGTCACGTGATGGACGAGACGACGTACGCCGACCCGGAAGTTGCGGCGGCGCTGAACAGCGAGTTCGTGCCGGTAAAGGTCGATGCCGACGAGCGTCCGGACATCGACGGGTACTATCAGAATGCCGCCGCGCAACTGACCGGCGCGGGCGGTTGGCCGCTGACGTGTTTCACGACGCCCGACGGCGCGTTGTTCTTCGCGGCAGGATATCTGCCGCCGCGACCGGGCAGCGGACCCAACGGAAGCGGCGAAGCAAACTCGTCGATGGCGCCGCTGCTGAAGCGAATTTCGCAGGTGTACGCAGCGGATCGTGTGGGACTCGAGCGTGAGGCGGAAGCGACTGCGGAGAAGCTCAGATCCACGTCGAGCCGGGACGCGCCGGCGCACGGAGGACTGAAGGGGCTGCGCGCGCAAATACTCGCGGGGCTGGCGACGTCGTACGATCGTGAGTGGGGAGGATTCGCATCAGGTTCGGGGCCGCGATTTTACGATTTCCCGGCGATCGAGCTGGCGCTTGCGTACGGCTTTTACGGGCATCCGGAGTTCACTGCGATGGCGCTCGACACGCTCAAAAAAATCGCGGCAGGGGGAGTGTTCGATCAGCTTGGCGGCGGATTTCACCGCTACTCGACCGATGCTCATTGGCTCGTGCCGCATTTCGAGAAGCTCGGGTACGACAACGCGATGGCCTTGCACGCGTACAGCGACGCGTACGAAGCCAGCGGCGACCCGGAATTCGCGCGGGTCGCGAAGTCGATCGTCGGCTACGTGAATCGCGAGTTGCTCGATCCGAAGATGCGCGCGTTCTATTCGCATCAGGACGCCGATTCGTTCAAGGGCGACGACGGCAGCTACTACACCTGGACGGTCGAGGAAGTGAAGCGCACGCTCCGGCCGGATGAGACGCGCGTCGCGATTTTATTTTACGGTATGGAGGACGCGCCCGCGCGCGCGCCCGACGGACGAATCGTGCTGAGGCGCGCGATGAGCCCGGAGCAAGTAGCGGCCAGGCTGAAGATCCCGGCGGAAGAAGCGCGCAGGACGATCGCCAAGGCATCGGACGCGATGCTCGCGGTGCGAGCTCGCCGCAAACCGCCGCAGGTCGATCGCGCCGTGATGACCGATCGGAACGCATTGATGGCGGACGCGTATCTGACGGCGTCGGCAGCGCTTGACGACGATGGTCTTCGACGCACGGCGCTAAGCGATTTGGACTTCATCCTCGGGCATATGCGCGCGCCCGATGGGAGTTTCTTTCACGTCTGGTCGGATGGACGCGGGCGGGTTGCAGGTCTGGCCGCCGACCAGGTTTACCTGCTGGGCGCGATCGTTGACGCGTATCAGTTCTCGGCCGATGAGAAATATCTGGTCGAAGCGCGGATGCTCGCCACGACTATTCTGAAGAACTTCCGCGCCGATGGTTCGAGCTTGTTGGTGAATCGCGAAACCGAAGACGCGAGCACGGTGATTGCGCAGTCTCCGGCGAGCGGGCAGGTGTTTTACGACATGCCGACGCCGTCGGTGCAAGCGACGATGGCGATCGCGACGGCGAAGCTCGCGCTCGTCACCGGCGATGACAGTTATACGAAGGCCGCGGACGAACTAATGGCGAGCGCGCCCGCGATGGCGGGATCGATGCTGAGCAACTCAGTCGCGACGGTCGGGCTCGGGCTGGAGTATCGTGCTGATGGCGGCGCGATAGTCGCCGTAGTCGGGCCGCATACCGACGCGCGTGCGGCGGCCTTATGGAAGACGGCGTTGGCGAGTTATCGTCCCGGAAAAATCGTGACGCGGATCGGATCGGATCGCGGCGCCGCCAAAGCGATGCCGGCCGCGGTGCAAGCGATGTTCGCGTCCAGTGCTGAGAAGGGACTTCCACTCGCGTTTGTATGTGCAGGAAAGGCGTGCGCCACGCCGGTCGGGACGCCGGCGAAACTCGCGGCGGTCATCAGGAGATTCGGCGTCCAGGAGAACGACAAGACAACACTTGCCAACGACAGACCGGCTCTCGCACGACCGCCGATGTGATCCGGTTTGAAAGATCAGTCGATGGACTTGCGGAACCGCGCCACGCTGATCAGCAGCAGAACCGAGGTCAGCAGGGCGAGCGCCAGCATCTGGGGCCACAAGACGTCAAGGCCCACGCCCTTCAGGAAAGTGCCGCGTAAGATAACCAGAAAATACCGTAGCGGATCGGCGTAGGTAATCATCTGCATAGCCTTGGGCATGCTCGTGATCGGGAAGGCGAAGCCCGAGAGCGTGAAAGCTGGGTTGAGGAAGAAGAACCCCAAGACGAAGGCTTGCTGCTGGGTCGATGAGAGTGTGGAGATGAGCAGGCCCACGTTCAGGGTGCTCAGAAGGAACAGAACGACGCCCAGCAGTAGCACCAGCGGGTTACCGCGAAAGGGCACCTGGAACCAGAGGGTTCCGACGACCGCGACCAGCACCACGTCCGCCAGGCCCACCACGAAAAAAGGAATGGTCTTACCGAGGATCAACTCGAAGGGTCTGATCGGCGTAACCATGATTTGTTCGAGCGTCCCGATTTCACGCTCGCGGACGATGGCGAACGCGGTCAGGGTCACCACCATCATAAGCGTGATGCTGCCGATAACTCCCGGGACGAAAAACCATTGACTATTGAGGTCGGGGTTGTACCACGGTCGTTGCTCGAGGCTTATCTGCGGAACGGTTGCAGCGATTGCGGGCGACAGCTGATTGAGTCGATCGCGCGCGTAGTCCTGGGAAAACTGATTCGCGATCTGGTTGACGTATCCGACGGCGATGAGGGCCGTGTTGGAATTGGTGCCGTCGACGATGACCTGCAAATGCGCGGTCTGTCCCTTGCGCAGCAGCTCGGCGAAGCCGGGTTCGATCTTGAGCGCCATCGGGATGCTGCTGCGGCCGATGAGCGATTTCAACTCCTGCTCGTTGGAAAGGACCTTCGCGACTTCAAACCGACCTGTAAACGCGAAGCGGCTCAAGAGGTCGCGGCTTTCCTGGCTATGGTCAAAGTCAATCACCGCGATCTGGACCCGGTTCACCTCAAATGTGGCGGCATAGCCGTAGACGAGCATCTGGATGATCGGCGGAACCAGCAATCGAAACCGCGCATACTTGTCGCGCCTTAGCTGGAGGAACTCCTTGACTATCATGCACCAGATGCGGTCGAACATGGCTTTCCTCTACTGCAGGCTTTTGTGAAACGCGCGCGTGGCAAAAGAGCCGATGACCAGCGCGTAGATGGTCATTGCCACGACCTCCGGAACAAGATCGTTAATGCCGGCGCCGCTGAGAAAAACACGTTTGAGGGCGCTCACGTAGTAGCGGCTATAAACCAAGTAAGTGATAGCTCGTATCGGCGCCGGCATCTGATCGATCGGAAAGGCGAAGCCCGACAGCATCGAGGTAGGCAGCAGCGTGACCAGCAGCGCGTACTGGCTTGCGCCGAGCTGGCTCTTGGTCGCAACCGAGATCATGTAGCCGATGCCGAGAATCACGATCAGGAACAGAATTGTAGTGAGAAAGAACGCCCCCAACCCGCCGCGGAAGGGCACCCCGAACCAGCCGACCGCGAAGACTGCGCAGAGTGCGGCGTCGACCAATCCGATACCCAGGTAGGGAACCAGCTTTCCCACCATTATCTCCAGCGCGGTTACCGGAGTGGCGATCAGCTGCTCCATGGTGCCACGTTCCCACTCTCGCGCGATGGTAAGCGATGACAGCAAAGCGCCCATCAGCGCCATCACCAGCGCGACAGTTCCGGGAATGATGAAGTTCTTGCTTTCCAGGTCTTCGTTGAACCAGGTGCGGTAGTCGACGCTGAGAGGGCTGGTTGCCTGCTGGGAAAGACCATAACGTGCGAACCAGTCAAGCTGCACGTTGCTGGCATAGGTTGCCACCACCGCCTGGGCGTAACCCTCGGCGAGTTGGGCGCTGTTGTCGTCGGTTCCGTCAACTATAGCTTGGACACTGGTTCGGCCGGCATCGTCGAGACGCTCGGAGAAGTTCCATGGAATCACAATCCCGAGCTTGCACTGGTCGGCATCGATGGCTCGCACGAGGGCGTGATAGTCGTTAACGGCCTTGATCACGTCGAAGTAGGGCGATGCTTGAAATGCCTTGAGCAGCGCCTGGCTGTCCTGGCTGCCTTCCTGGTCCAGGACGTACACCGGTATATGGTTGGCATCGAGCCGCGCCCCGTAGCCGAGCAACAGGATCTGAATCAGGGGCAGGAAGAGCAAAATGATGAGGCTATGCGGATCCCGCCGAATCTGGGTGAATTCCTTGCGGCTCATCGCCGCGGTTCGTCGGAGATTCATCGTGAAGGTTCACTGCTGAGAGCCCGGCTTCCGGTAAGGGAGACAAAGGCGTCCTCAAGCGATGGGCTGATGGGCTCGATTCGGCCGACTCGGACGTCGTGAGCCGCCAGGAAGGCGGGGAGTTCGGTCACAGGCTGCCGCCCGGGACTGATTACCACGTGCAGGGCGGCGCCGAAGACCGAAGCCTCGAGCACTCCCGGCGCCTGCTTGATGGCCGCGAGTCCGCCACCGAGCGGGCTGCATTCGATCAATAACAAATCGCCTCTTATGGCGGTCTGCTTGATCTCGGTTGGGGTTCCCATCTCAACGACTAGGCCCTGGTTTATCAGGGCCAACCGGTTACAGTATTCTGCCTCGTCCATGTAGTGGGTGGTGACCAGGATCGTGACTCCCTCGCGCGACATCTGGTGAATCAGCTCCCAGAACTGACGGCGCGAAAGCGGATCGACTCCGGCGGTGGGTTCGTCAAGAAAGAGCACCTGCGGGCGGTGCAGTACGGCGCAGCCCAAAGCGAGTCGCTGTTTCCAACCGCCTGACAACTCGCCCGTCAGCAATTGCTCGCTGCCGGCGAGCCCGGACATTTTGATTGCCCAGGCGATGCGCTCGTCGAGCGCGCGCCCCTTGACCCCGTAAAGGCCGCCGAAGAATTGAAGGTTCTCGATCGCAGTCAGATCGTTGTAGAGAGAAAACTTTTGCGACATGTACCCGATGTGCCGGCGGACCTCTTCAGCCTGCCGCGCCACGTCGAACTCAACCACCGTGGCGGACCCTGAGCTGGGACTCAGGAGGCCGCAGAGCATACGTATGATGGTGGATTTTCCCGACCCGTTGGGCCCCAGCAAACCGAAAATCTCGCCAGCACGGATTTGAAAGCTCACGTGGTTGACTGCGATAAAGGCGCCGAACCGCTTCACCAGCTTGTCGACCACGATTGACGGTAGGTCGCTCATTGCTCACGAGCCTTGTTCCGTTTCTTGCTGCGAGATGACGTAAACAAAAACGTCCTCGACGCTCGCCGGTATGCGGCGCGGCTCGCCGAACGGGACTCCCGCGTGTTCAAACCGGGCGCGCAATTGCGCAAGGCGGCGGTCAGGATCATCGACCACCACATGGAGCACGTCGCCCATAGCCGTTGCGCTCAAAACACCCTGCTCACCGGCGGCGGCCGCTTGGAGCGGCTGGGGATCGGGCGAGCTGATCGACAAGACCGCACCGGGTAACATGTTCTTAAGCTCGTCGGGGGTGCCAAAGAAGAGACGGCGGCCTTGATGCATCAGCAGCAGCCGGTGGCAGCGCTCGGCCTCATCGAGATAAGCGGTCGAGACCAGCACCGTTACCCCCTCGAAGACCAGCGAGTAAAGGATGCTCCAAAGCTCACGGCGCGAGACGGGATCGACCCCGGTAGTGGGCTCATCGAGCAGCAGCAGTTGCGGCGTGTGGATCAGGGCACAGGCAATGCCGAGCTTGCGTTTCATACCTCCGGAGAGCTGGCCGGCCAGACGGTCTCGAAACTGGCTCATACCCGAAGCTTCGAGCAGTTGATCTTCTCGTTGTTGCCTCACGGTCCGGCTGACTTCGAAGATGTCGGCATAAAAGCGGATGTTCTCAGCGACGGTGAGGTCCTCGTAGAGGCCGAACTGCTGGGGCATATAACTGACTCGGCTCTTGACGACTTCCGGCTGGCGCAGAACATCCTGCCCGGCGACAAGGACGGCGCCGGCATCGGCGGAAAGAACTCCCGCGAGAATGCGCAGCGCCGTCGTTTTCCCGGCGCCGTCGGGACCCACCAATCCAAGGATCTCCCCTTTCTGCGCGTTGAAGCTCAGGTTGTCGACGGCGACTACCTCACCGAAACGTTTCGTCAATCCATCGACCTGTACGATTTCGTCACTCATGGCGATCCCGGCGGACTCAGTTCAATCGTGGCGTCGGCCGGCATTCCCGGCTTGAGCTCGTGGCTCTGGTTCTCGATGTCGATCCTGATGCGGTAGACCAGGGTCACGCGCTCGGCATGGGTCTCGACGCTCTTGGGGGTGAACTCGGCATTTTCCGAGATCATCGAGATGCGACCGACGTACTTCTGCCCCGGATAGCTGTCGGTCGTGATCAACGCCGCCTGCCCGAAGCGGACGCGGCCGATATCGGTTTCGTTGACATAGGCGCGCAGCCACACGTGGTCGAGGTCAGCCAGAGTGAATACCGGCGTGCCCGGCTGCACGTCTTCGCCCAGTTCCGCATTTCGCACCAAAATGACGCCCGAGAAGGGGGCGTATAAGGTCGTGTACCCAAGGATGATCCTGGCGAGCGTCAGGCTCTCTTGCGCGTTCTTGATGTTGGCCTGCGCGACGCCGATGCTTTCCTCGGCCGCCGCTCGAAGAGCCTGGTCGCGCAAAAGCGCCGCGCGCGATTGCTTCAGTGCGGTTTCAGCAAGGTCACGGGTCTGAGTCGGAGCAACGTTACTTTGCCAAAGCTCCTGAGCACGCTGATAGTCTATGGTCTTCTCCCAAACATCGGCCTGATCGCTGGTCACCGTGCGCTTGGCCGCTTCGAGATTGCGCAAAGCAAAAGCGAGTTGCCGTTGCTGGACCAACAGAGCTGCCTCGTCCACCACAACCTGCTGCTGGTAGTCGTGATCCTCGAGGCGCGCCAGCAGAGTGCCGGCTTTTACCCACTGGCCTTCGTCAAACGGAAGCTCGACGATCCGCGATTGCACAGTCTTGAAGCTGAGCACGCTTTCGTGCGCCTCAATGTCGCCGGAAACGATCAGTCTGTCGGTCGGGCCGCCGTGCTTGAAGAGCAGCGAATAGGCCGCCCATGCCCCGGCGCCAAGCATCAGGACCACAACCAGAAGGACAATTCGCTTCTTCATTCGAGTTGACCGGGCTTTTTGAATGGCCGGCCGCGATGAACAGCCGTTTGCGATGGTGCCACTGGATTGCGCCGGCGCCGAGACTGAATCCGAACAGTCTCTGTGGTCCTCTCCAAACGATCTCCGAGCCAACGCAGGAAATTCGCGCGCTGACGCATGAAGCGCGGGTCGGTAGGTTTCATGCCGTGGATGAGACGGATCAGTTGAGGCATGACGAGCGGGAACAAGGCCAGCGACAACATCGAAATGAAAAGTTGGGTCAGATTGACGCCGCGGGGAATCGATCCTCTGCGCTGCAGCGCGCGAAGCCGGGCGACTGCTTTCTCGAACAGCGCGCGGCGCTCGGCTTCGGCGATGCACTTTCGGCCGCCGCTGTCGATCGCTTCCCATTCCATCAGGCGCACGAAGTCGATATCCGCACCGCCGGACAAGTAGATATGCGCGAGCGCACCGGCGAAGTCGTCGGGTGTGGATTCGATCAATCCGGCGCGCTGGTCGATTTTGCGGCGCAGGATTTCGCGATAGAGGTCCTGCTTGGCGCCGAAGCAGTAATAGAGCATTCGCTTGTTTACGCGGGCGCGCCCGGCGATCGTGTCGACTCGCGCGCCGGCGAAGCCGCGGGCCGAGAATTCGGCGAGTGCGGCGGCGAGGATCTTCTCGCGCGTGCGGCTGAGGTTGCGGACAGATGTGCGCCGGCCAGTCATTGTTGCGCTCGCTAACCGGACAGTTAATTGCGCTATTAACTGATCAGTTAATTAAGCCGCCGCACCCCGCGAGTCAAGGGAAACGCGGGAAATCGGCGGCAATCGCTCGAAAGCGGGCCAGAGACGCGGCGCGCGCGCGTTTCCTTACCACTTCTCTTTGAACGGCCGAACGTCCACCTCGTGAGACCATGCACTGCGGTCCTGATGCGCGAGATACCAGTAGGTTTCGGCGATCGCGGACGGCTTGAGCATGTCGTCCGCACTGAGCTGCGGAAATCGCTCGCGGATGAAAGGCATGTCGATGGCTCCGTCCACGTTGACGTACGCGACGTGAATGCCATGGGGTTGCAGGTCGCGGGCCATCACCTGCGCCAGCCCGCGCATCGCAAATTTCGCCGGCCCAAATGCCGCTGAAGTCGCAAACGGTTTCACGCCGGCGGTCGCGCCTGTGAAGATAATGGTGCCGCTGCCGCGGGTCAGCATCGCCGGAACGACCTCCTGCGCAACCAAAAACGCGCCAAAGGCGGCGACGCGCCAGGTGTTCTCGAAGGTGCTCGGCTTGGTGTCCATCAATTTGCCGAACGGGCGCATCGCGGCGTTGTAAAGCAGCACGTCCACGTCGCCGAGTTCGCGGCGAATCTTGTCGAATGCCGTTGTTATGTCGGCGGCCTTCGCGACATCTGCACAGACCGGGATCGCCTTGCCGCCAGCGCTTTCAATTTCCTTCGCGAGCGCGGTCAGTTTATCTTCACCGCGCGCAACCAATGCGACCGCGTACTGCTTCGCAAATCTGCGCGCGAGAGCGGCGCCCAAACCGGGTCCGACCCCAATAACCGCGCAAACTGGACGACCATTTGATGCTGCCATGTCTGCCTCCTGCGCATCATCCGCAATGCGGACGAGCGAATTGTAAGTGGCGGTCCCAGCGCGGCGTTACGGAATCAGCACCAGCTTCCGTAAAAGAACTCGATTTGTTGGCCATCACGAAACTCCACTGCGGGACGCTTGGACGACGAGCACGCCAGTCCGCGCAAACAGTTTCAATTTGCAACTACCACAGGTAGCAAAGTAAGTTTCAAGGTGCAACGATAATTTCGCCGAGTCGCGCCGAAGTTGGGGAACATCGCGGCACACGAAAATTCAACTCGGGAAGTGGAGCGACAGAAGCCCATGCGATGGGATTCGGTCAAAGAGATGAACTGCTCGGTGGCGCGAACGCTGGCGGTGATCGGCGAGCGGTGGACGATGCTGATACTGCGCGAGGCGTTTCTCGGACGCCACCGGTTTGACGAGTTTCAGCAGGGGACCGGAATCGCGCGCAACATCTTGAGCTCGAGGCTGCGTGACCTGGTGCGAGACGGAATCCTCGATCGCGCGCGCAGTGAGGGCGACAACGGCCGCGTCGAGTATCGGCTGACCAGGAAGGGACTCGAACTCTATCCCGTGTTGATCGCAATGATGCGATGGGGCGACACGTGGCTCAGTGACGAATCGGGGCCGCCGATGACGCTGATACATCGCGTCTGCGGCGCGAAGATGGCGCCGGATATGGTCTGTTCCCATTGCGGGGAGCATCTCGCGGCGCGCGAAGTCGTCGTGATTCCGCGCCGGCCGGCGCCTGCGCACGCGCGGCGGGCCGAGCGGGCCGATCGCAAGCGCGGCGTGCGCTGACCGTCACACTCGCGCGCTTGGCGGCCTGGCGCCGCGCGCGCCAGCCGCGCACAATATTCGTTCAACATGATTGAATTGGTGATGTTCGACGCCGACGGCGTGCTGTTCGATTCCGAAGAATCGAACGTTGCCTACTACAACTGGATTTTCGCGAGGATCGGCGAGCCACCACTGGACCGTGACGAGGAAATCGCGGCGATTTCATTCGCTGCGAGCGAGGTGTTTGCCGCGCGCGCGCGTGGCGACGCGGCCAAGCTTGGCCGGATGCATGATTTGACCCGCAACATGGATCAGACGCCGTTTTTCAAGATGCTGCGGCCACCGATTGAGTTGCGCCCGTTCATGCTCGACCTCAAGCGGCGCTACAAGCTCGGGCTGGCGACCAATCGATCGGCGACGGTGCCCGCGTTGGTCGAGCATCTTGGCCTTGGCGGTGTATTCGACGCGGTCGCGAGCGCGCTCGACAAGGTTCGTCCCAAGCCAGCGCCTGACATCCTGCGCCTGTGTCTCCAACGCGCGGGTGTCGACGCGACGCGGGCCGTGTATGTGGGCGACAGCAGGATAGATCGCGAGGCGGCCGAGAGCGCGAGCATGCATTTTATCGGCGTCGGCAGTCGCATCGAACATCATCGCCTGATTGCGACGATTGCCGACCTGCAAACGGCTCTCGAACTATTGGACGCGAGCCAGGACTAGGGCGCCGGTCTAGAGAATCATCTCGATCAGAGTCGGACCCGGCGTCGCGAGTGCGCGTTCCAGTTCACGCGTGAGCGCCTCCGCCGTATCGACGCGCACGCCCGCCACGCCCATCCCCCGCGCCAGACTGGTCCAGTCGATATCGGGATTGGAAAGGTCGGTGAGCGAGCGCGCCTTGCGGCCGGGTTCGGTCACGCCCGCGCGCGCAAGTTCAAGCTGCAGAATTCGGTAGCTGCGGTTGTTGCACAGCACCGTCGTGACGTTGAGTGATTCCCGGGCCTGCGTCCACAGCGCCTGCAGCGTGTACATCGCGCTGCCATCGGCCTGAAAAGCGATCACGCGCCGATCGGGACACGCGACGGCTGCGCCGGTTGCGCACGGCAATCCTTGCCCGATCGCGCCGCCCGTGAGCGAAAGATATGTATGAGGCGGCGCAGCCGCCGACGCGGCCAGGAACGGCAGGCCGGTGGTGGCAGCCTCGTCCATCACGATCGCACCCTCGGGCATCACCGCCGCAATCGCGGCGCCCGCTGTCATCGCGTTGAGATTTCCCACGGGACGTTCGGGGCGCGATATTTTCGCCGCCGTCGCGGCCGAAGCCGGCGCCCCGATGTCGCTTGCGAGCGCTTCTAGAGCGGCCGGGACGTCATCGGTCGGCTCGGCCAGAATCGCGGCGTCGATGCCTTCAGGAATCAGCTGGCTGGGGAAATCGGGGTAGCCAAAAAACGCGACGGGCTTTTTCGCGCCGGCGATGACAATCGAGTCGAACGGCTTCAACATCTCGATCGCCTGCTCGGGAAAGTAGGGCAAGCGATCGAGCGCCGGCATTCCCGCGCCGCGTTCGAGTCGGGCGGGAAAAGTTTCGCAGAGCAGATGACATCCCGATTTTGCGGCGATGCGGGCAGCCGCCTTCAGGCCGCGTGCTCGAAGCGCGATGCCGCCGAGAAAAAGCGCGACTCGATTGCCCTTGCGTGTCAACTCGGCCGCCCGCTCGACCGCATTAGAGGACACCGCCGGCGGCGCCGGCGGTTTGATTGGCGCAGCGTGGCTCTCGGCGAGACCCCGCTGGCAATCCGACGGGATGATCAACGTCGCGATTTGCCCCGGCGCGCGGCCGGCCGCCGCAATCGCGTCCGCGGTCGCGTCCGCGAGTGATGTTGAATTGCGGACGCTGCGTATCCATCCCGAAACGGGGGTCGCGAGCGAAATGATGTCGGAAGTGAGCGGTGCGTCGGCGCCGACGTGCCACGTCGCATGGTCGCCGATCAAATTCACGATCGGCGAGCGCGCGCGGCGCGCGTTGTGGAGATTCGCGATGCCGTTGGCGAAACCGGGCCCAAGATGAAGCAGCGTCAGGGCAGGCTTCTCCGCCATCCGTCCGTAGCCATCAGCGGCACCGGTGCAAACACCCTCGAACAATCCGAGAATCGGCCGCAGCCCGTCGGCGGAGTCGAGCGCCGCCACCAGCGGCATCTCGGTTGTCCCCGGATTTGCAAAGCACACTTCGACCCCTGCTGCGATCGCGGTGCGAATCAGGCTCTCAGCCCCATTCATGATCCAATCCTCTGCTGCGCGGCGGGGCGACGCTCGATCTTCATGAAATCGCGCGCGTTCTGATGCCCGAACTGCTCCCTGGTCTGATCGATCGTTCCCTACCTGGCGCGACGCCACACCATCGCGGCGCGAATCGCGCCGGACAGCGGCGGTGCGCACGAAACAGAGGTGTCAAGCGCAAGTCACCGCTCACGCCCGATCGGTGTGCCGGCGTCAAATCAAAAATGCAAACGAGCCGCTAGCGCCTGTCGCCGCGATGGCCCCCAGGCTGTTGGCCCGCTGCGGGATCATTGATCGGATGCGTTACCGGTGCGCCACTTCGCGCGGCAATGGTCTGCGCGCATCTTAGATGCACCGGCGGCTCGCCGGTTATTTTGGCGCCGAAACCAAAACGCCCGCCGCAGTGAACACATCGCTCCTCCGACATCGCTCGCAACGTGTGGCACTTCGTGTGATTGCAGGATCCGCGGCATGGGCCACCGGGCATCCCAGGCGTGGGAATAGTGATGACGCTCATGGGTTCATCCTCTGGCATTCGATGTCTCGCGTCAATTTTTATACTATAACCCCCAAGCGTTTGTTGCAAGCTTGCCACAATACATTTTGTGTTTTCCGCCTATTTAGCTATCGCATTATATCATATGTTTAGCTTAGTTTTATACAGCTTACTCTAATCGATTTGGTGAGCAAGAAGCCATGAGTCATTTTGGGAGCAATTAGCGATGGCTAGAGGTAACGTCTTATTGCATAAGATAGCGACGGGGTTCCAGCAACGGCCGGAATTGCCGGGCTGCTGATGAATCAGGCGGTCGGCAACGAATTGCCAAGCAAGTTGAGCGAGCGCTCGAGGTTGCGCCGGATGTAGCCGCGGACGTGCCGAGCGACGCTCTCATCGGCATCGCCCAGAGCGACGGCGGTGGCAAATGCGGCCATCGCTGCTTCCATCGCACGCCGATCGGGCGGATTTTTCGCGCTGGCGCGAATCGCGCCCGCGAGCGTGCCGCGAAGCCCGCCTTTTTTCGAGATGTGCTTGTCGCCCAGCCGCTTGAGCGCCGCAAATGTCGCGCGCAGATCTTTTATCTCGGCCGCGTCGTAAGCGGGCGCCGATTCGAGCGCCGCGGCTGCATGCGAGAGAATTAGAATCGCCGACATCGCCTGGCCTTGCGCATAAGGCGACGTAAGTTCAGGGAGCAGCGCTTCCATGATCGTGCGTTGCATTCCGCTGATCACTTCATTCAACGTTGGCCGTAACATCTGACCACCTCAGACCAATCGAAGTTGGTTGGCCAGGTCCTCGAACAACCGCGGCATCAGCAGTTCAAGAAACGGCATCACGGAGTCGGACGTCCGTCCCTCGACGAAATTCGCGGATTCCGCTCAGACAAATCACCGCCATCTTCGCGTTGCCGAGCACCTGGTAGAAAAATAGCCGTTTCCGATCGACGCGATGGCCGGTTTTCTGTTCGTACATGCGGTAGAACGCTTCGCGTTCCATCAGGCCGCCGGCAAGTTCGTCGCGTCCCCAGAACATCATCGACGCCCAGCCGAGATCCTCCATCGGGTCGCCCAGATGCGCCAACTCCCAATCGAGCATCGCGATGATTCCGTTCTCGTCGTACAGATAGTTCCCCGAACGATAGTCGCCGTGAACGATCACCACGCGGTCGGTCACGACCGGGTTGGCTTTGAGCCATGCGAACGCCGCGCTGAGAATCGGATAATGTTCACCCATTCGATCGCGTTCATACACTTCGCTCCAATGCGCTGCCTGAACCCGGGCGGGATCCTCAAGATTTTTCGGAGGCCCGAGAATCTCGAGCCCGCATTCGCGGTAATCGAGCGACTGCAATCGCGCCAGCTCGCTCAGGAAGTCATCGGCGACCTTCGCGCGCGTCGATTCGGCTTCTGCGGCCGGAAACGCCCCCATGCCCGTGCGCCCCGGCGCGCGATCCATGATGAAAAACGGGCGATCCATCACGCTCGCATCGAGCTCCAGGAACAGCGGTTCGGGAACCTTGAGGCCCGCGCGATGCATCGCGGCGATCACTTTGAACTCGCGCTCGCGCTCGGTTTTGAGCAACCCGCCGGTCGGATCGCGCCGCCCGATCATTGGGCGCGTGCGCTTCTCGCCGCCTTCGCTCCATTCCAGATCGAAGGCATACGTCTCGCGCGACGAACCGCCGGATAGTCGTTTGAGGCCCACCACGCGATGCTCGCGCGCATGCGGCATCCGCTGTTTGAGATATTCGGTCAGTCGATGCTGATCCAATTTAGCGACCTTCTCTTCCATCTTTGCGCTACGGATTCGGCGAGGTCGGCGGAAGCGCCGTCGGGTTCACCGGCGCGGTGATTCCACCCATCATGCTGCCCATCTGTGCGCGCAGCCGTTCCGCCTGCTCGACCTTGCCGTTGCGCATCAATTGTCGTTCGACGCCGAGCGCCTCGCGTTTGGCCTGCTCGAGCTGATCGCGGGTTGGCGGCGAGATTGCAACCGCGGTAGCCAGTGTCTGCTGCGAAATTTGCGCCAGCAGTTGCGTCATCTGCACGGTCGCGGGCGAAGGCGGCGGCGCCGTCGTTCCGCCTGCGACCCGTCCCAGCGCCTGAGCGTAACTCCCGGGCCCGCGCGCCATCATAAACAGTTGCGTCTCGTTCATGCTCGACGCGCCGTCCAGCCGCGTGCCCGACGCTGCGCTATGGCTCATCGCATCCACGTTCATCACGTCGAGCGACGGCGTCGCGGCGAGGTCGTTCAGCGTCATTATCGAATCATAGTGTATTTCGGCGGCGTGAGACCCATCGACTTCAAACGCGATCTCCGAATCGCCGTCGCTTATCGGCGACACTCCCGTCACGTGCCCTATGGTCGCCGACGCGTGAGTTATCGGGTCGCCGGGACCCAGCCCGCCGCTGGTGTCAAGCTGCGTCGAATAATGCGACGGCTGACTGGCGCATCCCGCGACCAGCAGGCCAAGCATGAACGCGCCGCCCGTCGACATTCGCCGAAATGCCGGCGTGCAAATTCCGATCGTCTTACGCAAATGCCGGCATCACTTCGTTCGCGAACAACTCGAGCGTCGGCGGTGGCGCGAAGTCGCTGAAGAAAATCGTAAACGTCGTGATTCCCATCGCCACCCGTTTTCTGAGTTCCTCCACCAGTTGCTTGGGCGTGCCTTTGATTCCGGTGGTGATGAACGGCTTGAGCATCTGCGCCATCTTCCACTTCTGCTCGACTTCCGCGTCGGTCTTGCCGATGCACACCAGCAACTGCTCGGACACGTCGATGGTGTTTACGTCGCGCCCGACATCTTTGCAGTGCTGCTTGAGCACGTTGAACTTGTGCTCGAAGCTTTCGTAGCCGGCCGGACAATTCCATCGGTCGGCAAACCTGGCGACCAGCTTCAACATGATCTTTTCGCCGCTGCCGCCGATCGTAATCGGAGGATGCGGTCGCTGCACCGGCTTGGGATTGCAGCTCGCTTCTTCGATCGAGTAATGGCGCCCCTTAAACGTCGCGCGCTTCTCGGTGAACAGCGCCTTCATGATGTGCAGGCCTTCCTCGAACATCTTTAGCCGCGTGCCCATCGAGGGGAACTGGTAGCCGTAAGCCTTGTACTCCTCGTCCATCCAGCCCGCGCCGTAGCCGATTTCGAGACGGCCGTTGCTGATATGATCGATCGTCGTCAGCGTCTTCGCCAGCAGCGCCGGATTGCGGTACGAGTTGCATATTACGAGCGTGCCGATGCGAATTTTCTCGGTCTTCGCCGACAGCCCCGCCATCAACGCCAGGCATTCATGATGGTCGAGATCGGGCATCCCGCGCGTCCACATGTGATCGACCAGCCAGATCGAATGGTAGCCCAGCTTCTCGCATCGATGGGCGCGCTCTTCGAGCTGATGCCACGATTGTCCGGCTTGCGGAGAAAACAGGGCGAATTGCACTTTCTTGCTCATTGAAATTTACTCCCGTGCGTGATTGGCGTGAGAACCCGCCGACTCTGTTTCGCATGGCGGACCGCGAAGGGTCAACCAGCGACGATCCAGCGCTGGCGCCCTGGCGTCATTTCAGCCCGGCTGAACAGGGGGTGGGGGTCTTTTGAAAAGCGGAGTGGCCTATTGTGGCTTGAGGCGCGGATCGTCGCTGACGACGCATTGTGCTTTGCACAGAACGCAGTGCGACTCAGGATCTCGTTGGCTGCGCCGCCCGACGAGCACATCACGTTGAGTCTGGGCGGCTAGAGCTTGTTGGTGCAGGCGCTCTTTGGCGGCCTCGCATCCCTGGTTACGGGGGAAGATGCGTCCGATTTTCCACTGGCTCAGTGGAGCGCTTTGGTTCACCTCATTGGTGCCTGGTATTGCGGGCGGAACCATCAAGTACCAGCCCACAAGCGCGAGCGCGGCTGCATGACGAGGGTTCATGCTACTTTTCCTCGAGGCGTGGATCGTCGGTTGCGATACGGTACTACCAACAGTACCGTCCCAGACAGACCCCCACGCAATCGTGAGCGAACGCTGAGGTGACGATACCCTTCCTGTTCAAGTAGAAAACCTCTCGGCACGTTCCAGCCGGATAGCCGCTGCGAGCGGTAGAGCTGAATTCACCGCTCGGCCCGCGCTGGAACCAAAACACTGTTGTCCCATCCATCAACCGTATCTCTCTTTGAGGTGGCCCGAACTCTTCTATCAGCTTGTCGCGGGGCTGGCCCACCTGACGTTGCATCTTGCCGTCCAACGTGCGGCAGCCAACACTCGAAAGGACAAATACAATGCAAACGAGAACCAGTGTCGCAGGCTTTACAGAGGAGCAGGCCTGCGGCAGGAGACGCCAGCGCGCCGCCGATCGGAAGGGGACTACTCCAGTCAGCGTCCCCTCCCGCGTACCATGATTGCCCGCCGAGTGTTCTAATCGGCGATGTCCGGAATAACCGCGCCCTTGCAAGATGCCCCGTTTGCTGTAAATGGTCCGCCCGCACTTATGCTCCCGGATACCAAGGTGGTATGCGGGGGTTCATGCTAATTTCCCTTGAGGCGTGGATCGTCGCTTGAGATGCATTGGGACGTTACCAATCTTTGTGCGACCGCCCAATCAAGACTATGAACTGGAGCCTTATCCAGTCGTTGCTTTTGCTCTAACACCAACTGGCCGTTCACGGCGCGGCATTCGGAAGCCGCATCGAACGGGCTGTTGACCGACCATCGCGATATGGGAGCGTTAAAGTCTGCCTCGTAGCCGCCAGACTTCTCGATGATTGGCGGCGTCATCAGATACCAGCCCGCAAGCGCGAGCGCGGCAGCGTGGCGGGGGTTCATTCGCTGACTCTTTAGCAAGCGCATGCTACTGAATACAGACCCCGAATTTGCGTCCCCGTACCCACAGCGATGAGCCGGCGCGGGCGCGGCCTTGTGCGGAGACGCGGAATCGTGGAGAGGATTAGGGCCATGAAGATTCGACGGCGCATTGCGATTAACGGGTCGGCGGTTCTGCTTTTTTTCATCGCGCTGGGCGCGGCCGCGTCAGCAATCGAAACCCAATTCAGCGCCGCCGGCGCGGCCGGCGAACTCAAAGGCGCGCCGGGAATTTACCAGTGGACGTTCGGATCGACGGTAGGCAAATCGCCGTTCGATAAAATCGCGCTGCATCGCGTCGCCAACGGGCCGAATCCGCCCGCGCATCCCGAGGCGGTCGTGCTCTATCTGCCCGGCACCAACATGAATGGCGAAGTTGCTCTCGAAGATCCACGCTACTCGTTCCAGGTCTATCTGGCCGAGCACGGCGTGGACGTGTGGTCGATGGACTATCGCACGCATTTTATTCCGCCGCAGACGCCGCAGAGCGATCTTTCCGAGCTGGCGAATTGGACCAACGATCTTTTCGAATCGGATATCGATGCCGCCGCGAAATTCGCCAGCGAAAAAACCGGCCGCGACAAACTGTTCGTCGCCGGCTTCAGCCGCGGCGTCGAGTTCGCGTACCTTTACGCCGCCAGGCATCCCGGGCGCGTCGCGGGAATCATCGCGCTCGACGGATTCATCCCTCGCCATCCGATGCGCGCGGTACCGGCCGGCCACTATGCCGACGACATCGGCGGCGAACATCTGACCTACGACAAACGTTACAAGCTCATGCAGATGGTGATCGAGAATCCCGATCAGCCGCCGCCGATTCCCAAGTACAAGACTGCGCGCGAAAACCTGGAACACGTCGTGTACGGCGCGGGCGGATTTTTCGGCGGCAACGGCGGACTCGCGAATCCGCAGGGCGGCTTTTCCGATGCCGTCGTGCTGGCAAAACTGTTGATTGGCTACGATCGCTACTGGCCGGCGGTTCAGGACGGCGAGAGCCCATTCTCCCCGGAACTGCTCGCGGCGCTCAAGGCGTCGAAGATTCCCGTGATCGCGTTCGCCAGCACCAACTTCGGGAGCCAGTGGCCCGGTCAAGTGGAGGAGGCGGCGAAATCGACGGGCGCGCCCGACCCCTCGTTTACCGAGCTCGACAAGTGGGGCCACTTGGACGTGTTGGCGGGAACCAAGTCGGAAAGCGAAGTCTTCGCGCCGACCGCGGCGTGGATCAGGCAGCATCAGAAGTAGGCGGATACTGGGGGGCGTCAGGGCGCGGTGGAGCGGGACGGTGCGGCGGAATAATCATAACCGCGGCGAGCGCCCACGCGCCGAGCGCGAGTCCGGCGACGGTCCATCGAATGGCCGAGCGGCCGCGGCGCGATGCGATGATCGCGGTCAAGGGAGCGAGCGCGAGATCGATGATGATCGAGGTCGCAATCAGATTCGCGGGCGGCTCGCGGTACCCCATCAGGGCGAATCCGGACGCGATGCTTAGCAGGCTGGCGATAATGGTCATCGGCTTGCGCGGCTCGACACCCTATATATAGTTGAAAATCATGGCACACCGCGACGACGACAACCTGATGAGCAAGCTTCGGCAGATGAGCGAAGAAGGGATAGCCGGCTTGTTCAATGAGCTCATGTCAAACAACAGGATGCGCTCGAGTTTCGGGCGGGCGGGCGAACACTTCATGGCGAACAAGCAGTCGTTCGACCGCAACGTCGAGCAGGTGCTCGACTTCGTCAATATTCCTTCCAAGCGGGACGTTCGCGACCTGAAAGCGCGGCTCGATCATCTGAGCTCGCAACTGCTGAACCTCAGTATCAAGCTCGATCGCATTCTCGATCCCGACGAACCCGCGAAAGCGAAGCCGGCGGTTCGACGCGCGAAGAAGCCGGGCTGATCAGCCGGCGCGCAAGCTGCGGCCTATTTCGGCGAGGTCCGCGATGGTGCGCGGCTCGCGGCCGAGGTCAGGCGCGACCATCAGCACCGCGCCGCCGGGAAGCGAGTTGCGCAGAGCGCTCAGCGAAACCTCCTCGCGCGTTTTGAGCGCGGCGTAGTCGGCGAGATTGCGCTTCAATTTTCTTTTGAGCGACGGCGCGATCCGCGCCGACGATAGTTCCGCGGCGTCAGGCAGCTCCGCGATCACACGATTCACGACCATCGCGGCGACGCGCAAGCCGGCGCGCTCGAGCGCGCCGATAAATTCGCGCGCCTGCGCGATGCGGCTCGACTCCGCGGTCGTGACGATCACGATCGCAGTGTCCGGCGCGCGCAGCTTGTCCTGGGCGCGCGCGGCACGGGCGGAAAAGCCTTCGTACATGCCGTCGAAACTGCGCACGAAGGACTGGATGTCGCTCAGCAGATTCAGGCCGGTCACGCGATCGAACGCCGCGAGCACGGCGCGCGCCGCGATATCCACCATCCGCAACTGGCTCCTGAACAGTCCGGCGGGCGCGCCGAGCAGGACGACGGCGCGCGAGTTGAGCAGTTCGAGCAGGCGCCGTGGCGCGTCCAGAAAGTCGATCGCCTCGGCCGCCGGAGGAGTGTCGAGCACCAGCAGGTCGGTTGAGGGATTGGCGGCGAGTTCGAGCAGCTTTTCCATCGCCATGTAGTCCGCCACGCCCGCAAGCGCGTCCGAGAGATTGCGATAGATTCGATTTTCAAGAATCGTGGCGCGCGCCGCGTCCGACGGCGCGTAACGCGCGACGATCGAATCGAAGGTGCGTTTTGGATCCAGCCGCAACGCGCGCAGCCTCGCGCGACCGGACCCGCCGCCACGGCGTGCATGACCAACGCCCTCGAGCGGTACCTCGACCGGCTCGGATGAATCCGCTCCAAGGCCGAGCGCGTCGAGCAGGCGCGGCGCGGGATCGACGGTCATCACATCCACGGCGCGCCCGATCATGGCGGCGTGCACGGCGAGCGCGGCGCTGATGGTAGTCTTGCCGACGCCGCCGGGTCCCAGGCAGATCACGAGGCTCGGCGAGCGCAAGTCGAACGACTCGGGATGGGCGGGCTGCTTGGGACGGGCAGACGGCTTGAGCGGTACGGCCCTGGGCTTCATCGATCGAGCAGCTCCGCATCCAGCACGCGGCCAAGTTTCTCGACTTCCGCGGGTCCCATGGCCGGCGTGAACATCATCGGGAGGCTGAAGGTCGGAATGCCGGCGGCGGCGAAGCGCGGGGCGGCCAGAGCCGCCAGTTCGTGGGCGGCGTTTCGGCGCACGGCCAAGCGGGCGTGGCCGCCGAAGGGACTCAGCGCGGCGAGTTCGGAAGTATCGAAGAGCAAATCGGGAACGCAGTTCATTATCGCCGCGACAGTGACGATGCCGAGCCGCTCGCGGATCGTGGCGGCGGTTTCAAGCGCCTCGCGAACCGCAAGATCCTCCGGCGCCATCGTGACGATCGCGCCGAATCGGGTCGCGTCGGTGAGGAACCTGTCGACCGAATCGGCAAGCCGGTTCAGCGTGCCGGCGGGCGCGATTCCTTTCACGCCCGACGAGACGGAGAGCAGTTCGACGGCGCTGCCCGAGGCGGGCGCGTCGATCACGAGATAACGATCCTCGAGCGCCGCGTCTCCCGCCATTATGCGGAGACGTTCCAGCAGCAGAAAAGCTTCGAGACCCGGCAGCGCGGCGGTTACGTAGCCGAAGGTTCGGCTGCGCAGCATCCGTCGCGAGATGGCTCGAATCGGGACGATGCGTTCGATGAAGGCTTCGAGCTCGGCGCGCGGCGTGAGCGCGATGACGTCGAGCGAGTCGGTGACTTTGACGGCGGTCGAATCCTGCGGTATCGCGCCGAGCGCCGCGGCCGCGGACAGGCGACGGTCGAGATCGGCGAGCGTGGTCGGACGCCGGCGCGACAGCGCAATCGCAAGCGCGGCAGCGACCGTGCTCTTGCCGGTGCCACCTTTGCCGGTTACGAACAAGACCCGCGGCAGCATCATCGGCTAGAATGTAAGGGTCGCGGAGCGAGCAGTAAACCTTGCGCGGGAAGAGAGTTGGTTTTGAGCGAAAATAAACCGCCGGCGATCGATTCGATGCTGATTGCGATACCGCCCGAGCAGATCGTGCTGTTCAAGTCGATCGTCGAGTCCTACGACAATATCGCGACGCTGCGGACCGAGGATCCCACGCGGCATCATCTGCGGATTTATTTCTCGGCGGACTCGCGCGACGAAGTCGAGGCGATGATGGCGTCGCTGGCGGCGCAGTTCGAGATCGAGCGGCTCGCGTAGGCAGGGGTAAGGAGAAGACGGGCGGGGTGTCGCTGACACACCGCCCGACCGTCGCTTTTGCTGGACGCCCGTCTGTCGCGCGGCCGAGTTACCGGCAGAGCCACGGATGATGACGGCGGAAGTAGTGATTGGCGCATGCCCACGGCCGATAGTAGGCCACGGTCGTAAGTGGCGCAGGCGCGACGGTCTCCTGGATCACCACCGGTTGCAAAGTCTGCGGATGCCAAAGGCCGACATCGGCGGAGGCAACGCCCGGCATCGCCATCATGAGGAGTCCAAACAGCGCGGCTATTGTGGTTGTGTAGAGTTTCATATGCGTCTCTCCTGACCTGAATACGGATCGGGAGATCGGTGGGTTACGAAGGCTGAACGATCGTTCATGCAGGCAGGGGCCGGCCGCTTTCCAATTGCTCCCCTATTTGCGCAGCGCCAGCCTGAGGGTGCAGAAAAGACCGCTGTGGTCGGAATAGGGGACGTCGGCCCGCTGATTGGCGATGAGCTCGAGTTTGGCCGAAACTGTCCACGCGTGTGAGTTGGCTGCGACGATGTAGTCAATCCATTGCGGGCGTTCGTCATGGGAGTCCACATTCGTTCCGCGGTTGCATCGCTCGCGCTCTTCAGCGGTCAGATCGATCCCGAGGGCAGCGACGAGCGGATATAGAGACTCGCGCGAGTCAGTGTTGAAATCTCCCGCAACCATCGCGGGTAGCGATGCGTGGGAGTGGGACACGATCTCGCCAAGCTCGATGAGTTGCGATTGGCGAATGTGGGCATAGTCGATCCCCGGATACTGTGACTGGAGATGAGTATTGACGGCGCAGATGCGCTGTTCGCCGCGCTCAAGCTCCACAGTGAGAATGCCCTTCCCGCCGAGTCCATCGCCCTCCCAGACTTTCCATACCGGCGCGCTGGCGGTGAAGGCGTGAAACTCCGGCGCTGCGCGCGCGCGCCATCCCGCAGAGGCGCTGACAAATGCGAGCAGTCCGCCGCTGGGGCCGCCGCTCCTGCGTTTGACGCAGATTGGAATCCAATCGGGTCGCAGCGCCAGGGTGAGACGATCGACATGCGAGCCGAGCCAGACTTCCTGCAACAGCGCAACGTCCGGCGACAATTCGCGCACTTTCGCGCTCACCCGATCCATCCGGCCGCCGGGATCTTTGGATAACGGCCACGCCAGTCCGTGCAGGTTCCATGACAGAACCTTAAGGCAGATGTCGCGCATGGCGATTAAGACTCTATCTCGCGATTGCGACGGCGTAGTCGCGGCCTTCCCAATTGCGCGTCTCGCGCCAGTTGAACGTAAAGCGAACGGGGGCGCGGTCGTCTGCGCCGATATCGAGGTCAACGTAATCGAAACCGATCGGCGTTGAAATCGAGCCGGTATCGTTGACGTGCTGCCATTCGTCGTTGGACCAATGAAGCGTGAACGGCTGAGTCGCCTGGATGCGGAGGCGGTCGCCGGGTGAAACCGACTTGACGCGGCGGTTGGATTTCCAGACGCGAAGGCGGCTCGGCTTTCGTCCGAGCTTCAGGTAGCGGTCTTTGACCTCGTCGATCAGGTCGAAGACGCGCGCGTCCGAGGCCGAGCGGAGCAGCTTGATGTACTCGGCATGCGCCCACATCAGGGGCGTTGCGCTGCCGGTCTGGTAGCCATACCGGAGCAGCGCGCGCGGGATGTCGGGTTGATCCCAGATCTGTTCGGGCAGCAACTGCGTCGAATTCGAAAACCGTTCCATCGCTCTCAGATAGGGAAGCGGGTCACGACCCGCGGCGAGTTCGTAATGCCCGCGCTCACCGGTCAGCAGCGGCCACGGACGTCCACGGCCCCATCCGATAAACGGGCCGCCGTCGTCAAGCTGTCCATAGCCGTCGTGCGTGTAGCGCCGCCAGCAGGGACCCGCGGGGAAGTCGGTCTTCAGGACGGCGTCGATGACGCGGAGCGAATCCTCCATCAGCGGATCGCCGGCTTTGCGAATGCCGTAGCGGACCAGCTCGAGGAATCCGGCGTCAACGATTTCCGCGACGGGGAATTCAGGCTGCGCGCCGGGCGGGCGATTGCGGATGTAGACGCGCTTGCCCTCGATGCTTTCGTCGGCGTCGGGATCGCCGATGTCGATGGGGTTGATCCTGACGTAGTGGCGCTTGACGCCGGGGACGAGGAAGCCCTGGTTTGTGACGGTCCAGGTTTCGATGTGCGCCTCGAGGAAGTCGGCGTACTGCTCGAGGAATTGCGCGGTCAGCAGGTCGCCGCGATCGCGAGCGAAGCAGGCCGCGCAGATCAGTGCCGCGACATTTGCGGCCAGCGTCGAGGGCGAGTAGCCGGCGTTTTCCTCCCATCGCTCCTGCGGCGTGGCGCATCCGTTGTCGATTAGAAAGTGGGCCGCCCGCAGCACCATCGGATACGGATCGAAATCCTCGAGCATGCCGTGTTTGTGCATCCGCCACGCGAGTATGATCGGAAAGGAAACTTCGTCGAGCTGAATCCCGTTCCAGTAAGGCTTCCCGTCGATCCAGAAGTTCTGCGGAAAGCCGCCGTCGGGGCGCTGCGCGCATGCGAGATAGATCAAGGCGCGCAGCGCAGTGGCGAGCTCGCCCGAAGCGGCCAATCCGACCACGCTGTTGACCATGTCGCGGGTCCAGACCAGATGGTAACCGCCAAGGTCCTCGTCGCCCTTGGCCTCGCCCCAGGGGATGCTGAGCGAAGCGATGAGCGCGCCGGGATAGGTTTTGTCTTCATGGGCGAGCAGAAGCTCGCCGCTGCGTCGATAGAGGGCGCCGCCGTCGTCGGAGAATTTTTCGAGCGGAAGGAAATGGCGCGACGCGCGATTCCATTGTTCGAGGAAGCGGACGCGATGCTCGGGGAAAGGATCGGCGAGCGACTGATAGAGAGTAGTCACGGCGCGATTGAGCTTGCGGCCGAAGCCGAGGCCAAGGGTGAAAGAGTAGCCCTTGCGCAAATCGATCTCGGCGGTGAGCGCGATATTGCCGTCGAGCGCGGCGTTGAACCGATAATCCATTTTGAAGTTGGTGCTGATGTCCTGCCATCCGTCGGTATTTCCGACGTATCCGCATGAAGCACTGAGAAATGGCAGTGTGGCTCCCAAAGCCAGCCAGACATCGTCCTTGTTCGCAGTCAGGAACCCGTGCCCGACGATTTCGGCCAGGTAACCGTTGTTACCCCATCCGCCGACACAGAGATGCGGCGCGAGCAGGACGTAGAGGTGGAGTTTTTTGAGCAGCTCCGGGTCGCCCTCAAGGCGCGTGTTGATGAGCAGGGTCGACTGATGGGGATCGGTAATGACTTCCTTGAGGAGATGATAACGGCCGTCAGGCGAATGGCTGGCGATTCGCACGCCGAGGCCGGTGGCGTCGAGGTACTCGGTGGTGGAATCGAGATGGCGGCGTTCTTCGTGGAAGAAGGTCTCGCCGTCGGTGATGAGGTACTGGAGGTCGCGGACCTGCGGCTGATCGATGGTGGGGAAATAAATCTCGTTTATGACGCCGGCGGAGGTGGTGAACCATATATGGCTGGCGGAGGAGTAGGCGGTGCAGACCGCATCCTTGGCGCTGCGGGTCCATCGCGGCGGGATACCGGGTGCGCCGGTGGCGACCGGAGATTTCAGAATTATTGCCATAGGACCTCGGTTGGATTCGCTAAGGAGAAATGTATCCCGCTACTCCAGCCTAGGCCAACCCAAACCCGGAGGTTCGGAGTGTTTTTAACGCTGACCGCGGGTGTTCCGGTACTACCGAGGCTGCAGCGTCGGGAAAGGCCACGCAGCGAGGAGCGGGTGAAGCGCGTTGGATCCAGCGATCTGCGCCCCATGGCTCGACCTCACATACAGAAACTTGTATATTGAAGAACCGAGTGATGAATATCGAGCGGTCATCCGGAAATGTGTTCCGAGATCTCGGGTTCGGACCGAAAGAGGCCCAGAGTCTGCGGCTGCGCGCTCAGTTGATGGTGGAGCTCAGGCGAATGATCCAGGCGCGCAAGCTGACGCAGAACTCCGCCGCGAAGCTCTTTGGAGTAACCCAGCCGCGGATCAGCGATCTTGCTCGCGGAAAAATCAAGCTGTTCAGCATCGAGACTCTGGTTGACATGCTGACGCGCGCAGGAATACAGGTCCAGCTTCGCTTGGCGCCATCACGCCGCCATCCACGCCACCAAGCCGCATGACGCCGCGTCTTCTCAGACGCTCCGACGACAGCGCAGCGGCCGTTGCGACGGCAGCGCAGCATTAAGATGCGCTCCGTTGTCGCGCAAGCGCTCGGCGGGCTCAGGACAGCGGCATGAAGGAAGAATCACCTGCGCGGTGGGCGGCAGGGGCTGCGGCCCCTGCACCCGCAGTGAGAAGACGCGAAAATCTGCGCAGTGCAGCCGTTGCGGCGACGGCGCAGTGTGAATCGCGAAATCCCGCAGACGGTCTTTCGCTCTCAAGCGCTGGCAGAGAAAAAGATGTCTTGCGCAGATTTTTCGCTTGTTGTTGCGACGCCCGTGGGCACGGGTGGCCAGTGTTAAGACGCGCTCCGTTGTCGCGCAAGTGATCGGCAAGAAGCTGTCGGGGCTCATCGCCGAGGCCGAACGGAATGGCTGGCGGAACGAAAGATAGCAGCTATAAAAAGATTTGATGTTACTAGTTCAGTTTGGCGCTGCGGGAGGCGCCAGGATCGAGCGGCAGCGGTCGCCGGAATCGCGCAGCTACTTTCATGCGAAAGGCGCGTAGCAAAACGTGCTTGACGCTGCGTTCGGGATTCCGTACACGTCAGACTCACGGCGGTAACCAAAAGTGCGCTACGTCCAAAGATTTCGCGCGGCGGATGCCGGGCGCTGAGCGTGCCAGCTTCGAGTCGCGCCGCGATAGACCTCGAATCGATTGGATTGGTCTGCGTCTTTTGCGTCGCGCTGCGACGGATGGACCCGCAGCGTCGGCGGTCCGCAGTTGAAATGGCAGCGTTTATCCGTGACGCCGTTGCGGATGGCTGGCGCGAGATTGATGAGCCCTGCCTCGGCCCCGATGGGCGGGCTTGGGTATGCCCCAACTGCGCGCGAACGCGACGGGCGGCCCGATGAAACTTGAAAGCATGCTTTTCGGCCGCAAGCGAGGCCGTGCGCATGCGCTCGATCGCGCGGTCCCGGTCGCGGCGCTCGCGCTTGAGGTGCGCTCTATGAAGTCTTTTGAGCCAAGAACGCTGGATATGCGGAAGCTGCTGGCCACCATTGCGGTCTGGTATTTTATCTTTCAGTCAGGCAGTGGGGCCGTGGTTCAGGTCGGGCCGTTCGCTACTCAAGCGGCATGTAACAACTATCGCACGACGCTAAGCGACTATTTTGGGTATTCAGGTAGCAGTTGTTTCAGCACCACGGCCAAAGAATAGGATTTCGAGCGTCCGCAAGCATGCTTTTGGGATCGTCGCGGGGGGAGCCCAAGATGAAGGGTCGGCGGGCGTCCTGGCGCCCCCCTTCGCGTGTATGTAGTTTTTTTGTTTGCAACCTGTGCGGGAAGCGAAGAGAATCGACGCGAATCGGGTGCTGCGATGAAACCGTTGCGGGGGAAAGTACGAATCAGCGCCATCGCCGTGCTGGGCGCGGTGTGCGCCGTGGCGGGACTCTACCTCGCGAAGTCGGACCGCCTTGGCCCTAGGCCTCGACGAGCACAACTCTTGAGGGTGAAGCTCAACGGAAGAGCCATAGACGCGGCAATGTTCGTCGATGAAGCCGAGTGCCGGAAGTTCGCGCGACGGAAGGACCCCAAAGCCGCAATTTCGGTTGACTTCGCGTGCGTTCCAGAGGACGACCCAAGCGTGCCTCCGGAGTGGAAGGCACCAAATAGAATCGTAGGGAAGTGGCTGGGTTGCGACGTGTACTACTATCACGAGCCTGAACCTCAGACCCTTGCGGGGGCCTTCGTGTTGGCTCTCCCCAACGAGAACGATCCCCTTTACGGTCCCGTTCACTACGGCGACTCCGGCGACCCAGAAATCAGCGAGACCTTCGTCGATCAGAGGACGTGCGACGAATCGCTTGCCTTTAGCAAAGGCGCTTGGAAATCCGATCTGGGGCTACGACGCGATGCCGAGCACGATCCCAAACTCAAAGCGAAAAATCCGAGTTACGAGTGGTGGCTCAAAGAAGAGGAACGGGCGGCTGCGGGCGCCTGCATTCCGATTACGAGCGCGATGCCGCTTGTAAATCAGCTTTGCGAAGGGCTGCCGCTGAAGCTGGTCGTGAGGTTGGGCGAAGGCAGGTATGAGTGCGATCAGAACATCGTAAAGCCGCAGTTCCTTGCGACGCAACAGGCGCGCGATGCGCAGGACTTCGTCTATCGCGCCGAATCGGCGAAGCCCGGGGATAAAGCCGCGATGCTGGCGAGCGTGGGAATCAGCGCGGCCGGCTATGCGCGGCTCAAACTCGCAGCGGGTTACACGCCCAAGATGCTGAGCAAGGACGATCGCGACGCGTTGGAGCAGGAGCGCTGGCAAGTCGAAGGGCCGACGCCGCGCGAGGCGCAGGGCAAACCGCGGGCCGGAGCCGCTCCAGACTGACTCGGCTAGCAGAATCAAAGTGTGGTGATTTGCGGGGGCGGCGCGGCCCGCACTCTCGGTGCCCTCCAAGCGGCAAGACGCAGGGCGGGACGCATCGCGAGTCGGCGATCGCGCACGGCCGCCAACTCTGAAAGCGGCGGCATTTCAGGGGCCGACAAAGGCCGCGCGGTTGCCTAGCAGGCTGTTGAAAAAGTAATTTTCAACGCCTGCTCCCTCTCTCTTGTCTCCCCCAAGGGGGAGAAGTTGTAGGTAAGAAGACAGTTTTCACGCAGGGTGTTGAAGGACTTGAATCGAAACCAACGATGGATCCCAATTTTTCAGCACCCTGCTAGGGTTGCCTAAGAGCCGATTTCAGGGCAACGCCGGAAACCGGCCGGATTCTGATTCTCATTCTACCCGTGCGCTTTGATGTGGTGGGCCGTTGGAGACTCGGACTCCAGACCCGCTGATTAAGAGTCAGACGAACCGGTACCGGCTTCGCTGGCGCGAGGCTGTCCGAGGTCCCTCGGCTGCGCTCGCGTTGCTCGCTTCGGTCGGGATGACGGAAGGAGCGGCTGCGCCAGAGATGACACAAAGAGCAAAGAGTGCGCGGTACCCTCGCCAAGATGAGATTGGCATTATGGGGCACCTGCCGATTAAGGGTCAGACGGTTGCGGGTTGTTCAGGTTTGGTGGTTGTCGCGGCCGGTTTTTCGGCGGGCTTAAGACGAAACATCCAGGCGACGCCGACGCTGATCGCGTACAGCAGCACCAGCGGAATCGCGAGCAGGAACATCGAGATCATGTCGGGCGGAGTCAGAGCCGCGGAGACCACGAAGATGGCGACGATCGCATAGCGCCAGTAGCTGAACATCATCTTGTAGTCGATCATCCCGAGCTTGGTGAAGAAGAACGCGAAAATCGGCATCTCGAAGGTGAGCGCGAACGCGAGCAACAACTTGGATGAGAACGCCAGGTACTCGCTGATGCGGATGGTCGGGGTGACTCCGATGTACGCGTACTGAGCCAGGAAAAATGCGTAGCCGACTCTGAAGACGACGGCCCAGCAGAAATATCCGCCGAGCACGAAAAAAATCGTCGCGAAGATAACGAACGGCTTGGCCATCCTGCGTTCGGTCGCATACAGACCCGGCGCGATAAATTTCCAGATCTCGTAAAAGACCGCGGGACTGGCGATGAACAGACCGGCGATGAGGGCGACCTTGATCTCGGTGTAGAACGCCTCGCCGACGCCGGTGCCGATCAGCAGCACCTTGCCGCCCGAGACCTCGCGAATCGGCCAGGTCAGCAAGCGGAACAGCAGATTTCTGACCGCGTACGCGAGGATGAAACCGACGCCGATGGCGATGAAGGCGCGAATCAGGCGGGTGCGGAGTTCCTTCAGATGCTCGACCAGCGACATCCGCGCCTGTTCCGGCGTCTCCTCGATGGGCGCGGGCGGTGTGATATCCTCGCTAGGCACAGTGCGGGATGACCGGCTATGTTTTCTCGGTCGGCACCGCCGCTGGCGGCTGGACGGCGGGCGGTTCGGACTTGGCGCTGGGCGCGGGCGGCGGCACTTTGGCGGGCGGCTCGTCGAGCACGTCGGTCAGTTCGTGGAGGACGGTATTGCTCGCCAGGCGCAGCTCGCGCAAGACTTTTCCCACGGTGCGCATAACCTCGGGCAGGCGTTCGGGGCCGACGACAATCAGCGCGATCGCGAGGATCAGAACTATTTCAAAAAGGTCCAAACTTCGATGACCGTCCGGCGCGCTGGCCAGTGCAATTCGGCGGCTTTGCGAGGTGCGGGAAAATTCCGCGCCACTGCGCCTGCTCCATGCCAGTTAATCATCATACCCGACCGGGGTGTCAACGATGCTTAAAACCGGGGTCGTCGCGGATCGCCGCTACCTGAAGCACTTCGCCGGCCGGGCGCATCCCGAGCGTCCGGAGCGCGCCGAGGTCATGATCGAGATGGCGGAGTCGCTCACGCGGCCGGATCTGAGATTCATGGCGCCGCGCGAAGCGACGCAGGAGGAAATCGCGAGCTGTCATGTCGCCGAGTATATCGCGACGGTCGCGCGGACGGCGTCGATGGATCGTTTCGACTTCGATCCGGATACGCATAGCTCGCGCGATTCGTACCAGACCGCGATCCTGGCCGCAGGCGGCGTGCTCACGGCAGCCGAGGCGGTGATGGACGGAGCAATAGATAATGGATTTGCCATTGTTCGGCCACCGGGGCATCACGCACTGCCTAATCGCGCGATGGGATTCTGCTTCTTCAACAATGTTGCAATCGTGGCGAAGTGGCTAATCGAAAAACGCGGCCTCAAGCGGGTGATGATCGTCGATTGGGACGTCCATCATGGCAATGGCTCGCAGGATATATTTTACGAGTCGCCCGAAGTGCTTTACGCATCGACGCATCAGTTCCCGGAATACCCCGGCACCGGCTCGCTCCACGAGATCGGGTACGGCGCCGGACTGGGATTCAACGTGAATGCGCCGATGCCGGCGGAATTCGGCGACGCTGAGTATATCCGCGTGTTCGATCGCCTGATAATGCCGATCGGACGCCATTTCAAACCCGAGTTCATACTCGTCTCATGCGGCTTCGACGCGCATTACCGCGATCCGCTCGCGCAGATGCGGGTGACGGAGGCGGGATTTGCGGCGATGGCGCGGCGGATGAAGCGGCTGGCCGCGGAATGCTGCGGCGGGAAGATGGTCGCGGCGCTCGAAGGCGGCTACGAGCTGGAAGCAATCGCGGAGTCGGGACGCGCGGTGATCGACGAATTCGGACGCGACGCCGATGAGCCGATTCGTCCGGATGACGGCGGCGACCGGGTGATGCCGATGATCGAGCGGGCGGCGCAAAACGTCGGCCGCTTCTGGAATCTTGGCTAGGACGATCGATGCCGCCGGAGCAAGGCTCTGCGGACAAGGTCCCGGGTAAGAACGGGAGCGCGCGCAGTCGTCTCGTCGCAATAGGCAGTTCCGATTCGCGTGAATACCCACTAGACAAGCAGACAGTAGCCATTGGCAGCCATCGGTCGAACGATGTAGTGCTCGACGACACGACGGTATCGCGCCGTCACGCCACGATTACGCGCAAGCCGGGCAACTTCGAGCTGGCGGACCTCGGCTCGACTAACGGCACGTTTGTCAACGGCGGCCGAGTACGCAAACCGATCGCGCTGAAGCGCGGCGACGAGATCAAATTCGGCTCTGCGCGTTTTGCTTTCGTCGCTGCGGGCGATCCGATAGCGGCGCCGCCGCGGGCGGCGCGCGCGCCGAGCCGGCTTGGACGGGGGCTTGCGATTGCGGCCGCGATGTTCGTCGCGGGATTCGCGGGAGTCCGCTATCGAAGCGAGATCGGACCCGCCGCGTCGGCAATCGCCGCATGGATTTCGTCACGCCGGTCCAGCTCCGCGCCTTCGGCGACGAATACTCAGTCGGCAGCGGCCAATGCGGCGGCATCGGAAAGTCGAGCATCACCGTCGTCGGCGATTCCCGCAGCGGCCGAACCCGAATGGCTAAGGCGAGTGAACTACTACCGCGCGATGGTTAAGCTAGCGCCGATAGTCGAAGATCCGGCGCTGAGCAAGGGCGATCGCGCGCATACCATCTACGTCGTCAGAAACTACCGCGATGAGATCGAGCGCGGTGGCCTCGGCGCCGAGATGCATACCGAGGATCCAGGGAGCGCAGGCTTTACGCCCGAGGGACTGGAGGCAGCCAAGTCCAGCGACATGGATGTGTGGTCGATGCGGGGCAGATCCAGCGACGGCAGCGCCATCCCGCAAAATGAAGAATGGGGTTCGCCGGCGTGGTCGATCGACGGATGGATGGCGATACCGTTCCATCGCATGCCGATACTCAATCCAGCGCTGACCAGCGCCGGTTTTGGAATCTATTGCGAGGCGGAGGCGTGCGCGGCGGGACTCAACCTGCTGAGCGGCGCGCAGGGGAAAATTCCGCCGGGCGCCGCGGAGAGCGGGCCGATCGAGTTTCCCCCGGACGGCGCGACCGTCGCGATAAGGTCGCTCGGCGACGAATGGCCCGATCCGCGCACCAACTGTCCCGGCTACGAGCCGCCCAGCGGACTGGCTATTACACTTCAGCTCGGCGCCTGGATGGATACTCATCTCGGCGAATACTCAATCGCGCGAGAGAATGCCGACGGCAGCCGCACCGCAGTCGAGGCATGCGGGTTCGATTCGACTAGCTACTCGAATCCCGATGGATACTCACAAGAGCTGGGGCGCAACGTTCTGAAGTCTTACGGCACGGTCGTGGTGATTCCGCGCGCGCCGCTCGACAAGGGCGCGAAGTACGCGGTGTCGATGAGCGCGAACGGAAAGCAGTACGACTGGACTTTCTCGACGCGTCCATGATGTGGCCGCGGTAACCGACGGTTATCGGGGAATCAATTCTCCCCCGATGAGTGAAGAAGAGAGCGATGGTTATCTTGAGACGCGCAGTATTACTGGTGGTGGCGATCTGCTGTTGCGCGCTCGCCGGGTGTTTCCAGTGGACCGAGGATCAGCAGGGCAACCTGCAATCGGTGGGCGTGCCTGGGCTGCCGATCTGGAATCCAAAACGCCTCCCGCCCCGTTGACTCCGAGCGAAGTGGGATTCACGCCGGAGGAAGCGTCGAAATAAGCGGGCCCGGCTGGTCCGCCGCCGGACCAATCGTTCAAGATGTAAGGTACAAATACTATCCGACCGGGCATAATAACTGCCAGCAAGATCTCGCAAAGCTGCTGGCGGAGAGGGCGGCGAGCAACGCGACCGGCGATGCACCGTACTGCACGGGCACTCCCGCAGCGCCGCCCTCCAAGGGCAACGCGTTCATCTTCTAGATGGCTGCCGGATTGAGCGAGCCGCACGGAAGTAGCCGCCAGTGCTGAGAAGGGCGCAGGCTGCACGTCTGCTGGCGGTGGATCGCGAGGCGCCGGGGACGCGGCTGCTGCTGCTGGCGCGCGATGAAGCAGCAGTGGGCAGCGCGGAAGGGTCGAAACTGCGAGTTGCGGAGCGAGCGTAGCCGATCGTCAGCGACCATCAGATATGCGCGCGGCCGTTGCTATGTGGCCGATCTCAAGTGGCAGGCGGCACGTTTGTCAATGGACGGCGGATTCGCCGGACGCAGCGGCTCAAGCACGGTGACGTGTTGCGCTTCGGCGCTGCGCCTCCGTATCGTTCGTCGATCCCGATGCACAAAAGCGGCGGCGCTGGCGTCGGAACCTGCGCGCCGGAGCGGCTGCGGCGATGCTGCTCGCGTTCGCACTGGCGGACCATTTCGAGAAGTGGGGACTGGTTTCGGTCGCGACGCTCTCGAAGATCGTCGCGTTGGTCGAATCGAATCCTACGTCGAAGCGAATGGCCTCCGATTGCTGTAGCTGTGCGCGCGCCGACTCAGGCCACAGCTCCATCGGGGCCCGCGACGCTTGCCGTCGCCTGCGGCCGTTCAGTACGATCGCAGTAGCCGCAGCACCCGTGGCGTATCGACAGCGGGCGCCGGCGCTGCGGCCACGGCGGCCAGCGCATCGCCGATGACCTGGCTGGAGCGCATAAACTTCTATCGCGGCAGCAACGGGCTTCGTCCGATTCGCGACAATTCCCGGCTGAGCGCAGCCGTCACCGCGCATGCGCGTTACCTGTTGCTGAATTTCGCCGACGATATCCGCAGCGCCAAGCCAATCCCCGCTGATGCATACGACGAGAAGTCCGCCAAGAGCGGCTACTCTGTCGAAGGCGCCGGGGTGGCGCAGATCTTCAGCTCGCATGGGGATGCAGCACGTACGACGCGACGCAGCAGATCGATCGTTCGCTCTTGGACCGTTTCGTCGGTCCCGATGCTCGATCCTTATCTCGCGGTCGGCTGCGGCGAAGCGTCGGAAGAGGGATGCTGGGTTGCCGCGCTGCGTTTGCCGCCGCCGCCGGAGGACGTGAAGCCGTATCGGCGCGCGGTCGAATTTCCACCGGAGGGAGCGGACATAGCGCTGGAATGGATGGGTCGAGGCCCGACGCGCTTGCGAGCTGCAGTGGCTACGAGCGTCCGGTCGGGCTTCCGATCACATTGCAGATCGACGCTGGTGCAGACCAGACTCACCAATCATTCTCTCACCGAAGACGGCAAGCCGATTGAGTACTGTGCATTCGACGCGCCCAGCTATCGCAATCCAAATCCCACGGAGCAAGAGTATGGCCGCTGGAACTTGCGCAACGCCGGCGCGATCGTGTTGGTGCCACGCGCTCCGCTTCGGCCAGGCTCGCGCTACCAGATTCGGTCACGACCAACGACGTGACCTACGCATGGAGTTTCACCGTCGCACAAACGTCGGAGACAACGTTCAGCGCGAGCGCAAGCTTCCCGACGCCGGCGCCGACCGCGCCGCCCGTGGCAGGGCCAACGAAGACGGCATCGCCGCGTCCACGTCGAAGCGCGCGACCGTCGCATCGCGCGAACCCGGCACCGACGGCATCGGTGATGGCGCCGGAGAATCCCGCAGTCACGGCGCCGGCGTCATTGCCGATGACGGAAGAGGCGCCCGGCACCGCCGGCACAAGCTCGAACTGGCTGACCGTCCTGAACGGATACCGCACGCGGCTCAAGCTGCCGCCGGTCGGGAGGATCCAGCGCTCAGCCGCGGAGTCTCGCCCACGCGAAGTATCTCATGACGAATTATGGACAGATGATGGCCGAGGGCCGGCAGCCCGGTGCTCTGTTCCATCATGAGGACTATCGAAGCCGGGATATTCCTCCGAAGGACGCAAAGCCGCGCAAGCCAGCACGTCGTCTACCAACCGCGGATCAAGATGACCGAGGATCAGCTCATGGCACAGGCGATTGAATGGTGGATTTCAGGGCCATTCCATCGACCGCAACTCCTGAGTCCTGAGCTCATGCAGGCAGAGTTCGGCCACTATTGCGAGGGAGTGGGATGCGTGTCGGCGCTCAATTCAACCAGCGACCGGCCCTGGCGCTTCCCGGTGGTAGTCCGCTGGCCGAGCCGATCGAAGTTCCTCCGGATGGCGCGACCGTCAAGGCGCCGCGATCGGAGGTGAATAGCCAGATCCAGTATCGTCGTACCCCAGCTACTCGCCGCATCGCCGGCTATCACACTCCAACTCAGAATGTACTTCTCTGCGAAAAGGCGAGACGCCTGCTCAACACCGCGCCACAAGCACGCTATCAGCTACCAACCCACACTCACAACCTCTCCATACCCCCTCGCCAAAACCCCGAACGCAACCAACACTGACTTCCCGCATCCAAAAATTGGCTAGCGCTGGAAATCGACCGCGATGATCGTCGCGATCGAATCGAGCGCGCTGTCGGGCGTCGCAATCACGAGCTCGCCAATCGGATCATGGTTGAACAGCGTATCGGCCGCGGCGATTCGCCTGCGGACCTTGAGCGAAATCGTGCTTGCCAGCGGACGCACGTCGCCGACGTGCCGCACCTTGACGCCGCGCACCGAGACGGACTCGTACGGCTTCATCAGCACGTGCAGATAGACCCGATTGCCGCGGCGCGTTGACGGTCCGTAGAACTGCCACGGCTCGAGCCCGGGGTCAGTGCCGACGATCGCCTCGTTGTTGCGGTCCATCCAGTTGCCAATCGCTTCGAGGCGCTCGACGTGTTCGGGCGGGATAGCGCCGTCGCCCATCGGGCTCACGTTGAGCAGCAGATTTCCACCCTTGCCGGCCACTTCGCACAGCGTATGGATCAGCGAGCGGATCGATTTGAGGTCCTTATCCGACGGGTTGTACCCCCAGCTGTTGTTAATCGTCAGGCAGGTTTCCCACGGGCCCTCCGGCGGCTTGGGCGGAACGGCCTGTTCGGGGGTCTCATAGTCGCCGTAACCCGGGATGCGATCATTGATGACGACCTCGGGCTGGAGCGAGCGGATCATCTCGACGAACTCGCGCGACTTCCATTCCTCGGGCGTGCGTTCCCATCCGCCGTCGAACCAGAGCAGATCGATCTTGCCGTAGTTGGTCAGCAGCTCGCGCATCTGGGCGAACATGAATTTTATAAATCGATCCCACTGTTCAGGCGTCGAGCGGCGCCAGTTGCCCCACTTGTAAGGTTTGTCCGACTCGACGAATGCCGGGTAGTCGGGATGATGCCAGTCGATAAGTGAGTAATACAGTCCGACCTTCAGGCCCTCGGCGCGGAACGCATCCGTATATTCACGAACTATGTCGCGCTTGAATGGCGAATACTCAATTGAATAGTCAGAATGCGCCGTATGGAACATCGAGAAGCCGTCGTGATGTTTACTGGTCAGGACTGCGTATTGCATTCCGGCGCGTTTTGCCATCCGCGCCAGCGCGCGCGCATCCCATTTTGTCGGATTAAAAGTCCTGGCGGTTGAGTGATATTCGTCCACCGCGACGCTTTGCGAGTCGGGCAACGCGCCGACGCCCCCGACCAGCGGCCACGACAGCTCGAGCCCGCGCTGGCTGCAATGCCCCCAATGGATGAACATCCCGAATCTTGCCTTGTTGAACCACGATTCCATAGCGGGGCATTGTCGCCTTCATCGGATGCGCTTGTCCATCCCGAGTCGGGCCGCGGCGCCGTCGCATTCGTCCGGCCGGATGATCGACGCCTGGATTGGATGCCATCGGGACTTGCGGATTGGCGGCGCCTCGAATACTTCCATGTAGGACTGTTGGAATAACCTTATGCATGGACGGTTGATTGTTCGTGCGAATGCGAGTGGATAAAATGAAACGCAACTCCTTTAGATTGTCGTGTCTTGCCGCCGTGGCGGTGCTGGTGCTTGCCTCGGCTTGCAAAGGCGCAACGGATGGACTCCCAGTGAGAAACACAGGTCATTACGCAATCATCGAGACCGAGCGCGGCAGCATAATCGTCGAGCTTTACCCCGCCGTCGCGCCCAAGACGGTCGCGAATTTCGAGACGCTGGTGAACAAGGGCTTTTACAACGGCCTGACTTTCCATCGCGTCGAACCGGGCTTTGTCGTGCAGGGCGGAGATCCTGACGGGACGGGAACCGGCGGTCCGGGCTACACGGTGCCCGCCGAGATCAACGCCAACGAGCATCACCTGCGCGGCACTCTGGCCACCGCGCGCACAAGCGACCAAGTCAATCCGCAACGCGCGTCCAGCGGCAGCCAGTTCTATATCTGCCTGGATAAGGCGCCGTTCCTCGACGGCCAATACACCATCTTCGGCGGCGTGATTAAGGGCATGGACGTGGTCGATCAGATTCAGAAGGGCGACCACATGAAGAAAATCACGCTTGCGAAGGAGCCGCCCAAGTAGCCGCGGCGCGTCGCACATGGCGGATTCACGAAGCGGGCACCCTCATCGGGCGGGGCCCTACTTCACCGTTGACCTGCATCTGCACACCAACCGCGGCAGTTCGGACTCGAACCTGGCGCCCAAAGACCTGGTCGATCGCGCGCGTGCGATCGGAATCGGCGCGGTCTGCATCACCGAGCACGACAGCATGTGGGATTCCCGCGAGATCGCGGCGCTGGCGGCCGGCTCGGGGGTGATTTTCATGCGCGGGATGGAAGTCACGACCGACCTGGGGCACGTCGGCGCGTTCGGGCTCGAGCGGTACGTCGGAGGAATCTACAAGCTCGCCGAACTGCGGCGGGTGGTGGACCTCGAAGGCGGGATACTGATCGCGAATCATCCGTTCCGCTACAAACTCGACCCGCGCTTTTCGTTCATCAACCCGGACTCAGAACCGATCGATCCGAGTTATCCGGAGCGCGCGGCCAAGCTCAAAATCTTCGAGATGGTCGATGCGATCGAAGTGCTCAACGGCGCGTGCGGCGAGGACGAGAATCTGTTCGCGCTCAAGGTCGCGCGTCAGCTTGGGTTGGCGGAGGTGGCGGGCTCGGACTCGCATTCCGCGGGCTCGGTGGGATGCGTGACGACGCTGCTCGACGGGCCAATCAAGGACGAGCGCGAGCTTATCGACGCGATCCAATCCCGGCGCTGCCGCGCGGGCCGCGGCCTGCTGAAGAGCGCGCTTGCGCCTTTCGAGCTGTCGGCGAGCCCCGGCTAGCGCGGAGTGAAATCTTCGAGATAAAAGCGGTTTCCTTTCATTTTTGGTTTTGCAGGATTTGAAAGGAAAATTAGCCTACGACTGCGACCTAAGCTATGGATAAAGCGCTTGCTCATGCTATAATTTCCTTTCAAAATGCTATTCAGGCAATTTGAAAGGAAAATGTCTTGAAGCTAAGAGAGCTCACTATCGAGCAGCGCAGAATCGCGGTAGATACAGCGCAGCTTTACGAACATTTGCTCGAACTTCAAGCCGAGCGCCAAGGACTTCGCGGCGGATTGCACTGGAAGAAAGTTGCTGGCCGCGACTACCTCGTGCGCACGATTGACCGCCATGGCGGCAATCGCTCTCTCGGCCCGCGCTCGCCCAAGACCGAGGAAGCTTACCGCGAATTTACCGAAACTAAACGCGACCTCGACGAGCGGATTCGATCGATCAATCAAGAAGTCGCGCGCCAGGCCAGGTTCTGCGTCGCCGCGGGAGTGAATCGAGTTCCGCGGATTGCAGCCGACATAGTAAGGTCGCTCGATGCCGGCGGGCTGCTGGGCAGCCATCTGATTATTCTCGGCAGTCATGCGATCTATGCCTACGAAATGGCGGCGGGCGTACAGCTCAAAGCCGGACTTCTGCAAACCGAAGATCTCGACACGCTGCTGAACACCAAGGCTGAAATCGAACTGGTCGGCTCGGTACGAAGTTCAGGCCTCCTCGGAATCCTTCAGCGCGTGGACAGAACCTTCAAGCCTCAACGTAAAAGGTCATTTCGCGCTGTCAACGCGAAGGGCTTCATGGTCGATTTGATCCGGGCGCCAATCGATTCCCCTGGCGGCCTCACCAGCATTGGCAGCGGACCCGATCTGATTGCAGAACCCCTGCACGGCCTCGAATGGCTTGGCGCGGCGCCGCGAATGACCCAAATCGTGATCGCCGACAATGGCTTCCCGGTCAGGTTTGTGGTCCCTGAGCCGCGCGTGTTCGCATTGCACAAGCTGTGGGTCTCGCTCCAGCCGACGCGAGATCTAATCAAGCGCAAGCGCGATTTCCGCCAGGCAGAGGCAGTTGCACAACTATCGCTCGAGTACTTCAACTTGAGGTTCGACGGTCCCGCGATAAAAGCGCTTCCGGCCGCGCTTACCGCGATGATTCCGGGCTTGGTCGAGCGGCTCCGTGAGCGAAGCTCGAAGACGCGAGGCGAGCCGACGGCGCTACCGCCGGGCTTCGAAGATCCGGATGGCGATCCCGACGCGGATTAGATGCTCGGCGGCATTGTTTGCCACGCGATCGATCCGATAAAATTTCTGCGCCGCCGCTGAGACTTTACCGATGAGTGCCAACAAGGATCGCCTCGCCCTGATCGAGCATCTCTCCTTGATCGGCAGCGAGCATTCCGACGATCTTCGCGAGACCCTGGACCGGGTCGCCTTAGCGATTGCCACCGGCATGGAGGCCGAGGTCTGTTCGCTCTACCTCTTCGATCCGCAGCGCGAGCGACTGGTGCTGCGCGCCACTGTGGGACTCGATCGCGAATCGGTCGGCAAGGTTTCGATGCGCCTCAGCGAGGGACTGGTCGGGCTGGTGCTGGAGAAAGACGAACCGGTTTGCGTGCCCGACGCGATCAGCCATCCGCGCTACAAGTACTTTCCCGAGACCGGCGAGGAGCGCTTCCATACTTTTCTGGGCGTGCCGGTTCGCGACGGCCGCAAGAAGCCGCTCGGAGTGCTGGTCGCGCAGACGCTCGAGCGGCGCAAATTCAACAAAAGCGAAATCCGCCTGCTCAGCACCGCCGCCAACCAGGTCGCGCAAATTCTTTCGCATTTCAGGCTGCGCGAATCGCTCGTCACCAAGGAAAAAGAGCGGCTCGAATATCGGCGCCGGATGATCGAGGCCAACCGCCAGCTCAAGGACTACGAAAAAGTCGGCGGCAAGACCCGCCACGCCCCGCCGGCGAAGATTCGGCGCCCCCGGCTGGCAGGGCTTTCCGCCTCACCCGGATTTGCGCAGGGAAACGCGCACGTCGTCGGCACATTTCTAAGCAGCGTCGATCGCAACCAGAAGTCCCGCGACCCCAAGGCCGAGGTCAAGCGCTTCGAGGAGGCTCTGGCCCGTTCGCTGGCCGAGCTGGCGACGCTGCGGGTGCGGATGGAGCCGCTGATGCCCGAGGCGGACCTCAAGATCTTCGACGGCCATCGCATGATTCTCGAAGACGCGGAATTCGTCGACCGCATCCGCGAGACAATTGCCAACGGCTACACCGCCGAGAGCGCGCTGTTCCGGGTCATCGAGGAACTCAGCACCTCGATGCTTGCGGTCGCGGACAATTATCTGCGCGAGCGCGCGACCGACTTCCGCGACGTCGGCCATCGCGTGTTGCGTCATCTGCGCCAGGACGAAAAGAGGGCTCCCTTCGCCAAGCCGACGATTATAGTCGCCGAGGAGCTCACGCTCTCGCAGCTAATGCTGGTCAGCCACGACAATCTAGCGGGTATCGCGCTGCAATCCGGCGGCGTCACCTCGCACGCGGCGATCCTGGCGCGGGCGTTCGAAATCCCGACCGTAGTCGGCGTCGAGCATCTGATGGAATCCGTCGTCGAGGGCGATCAGCTCGTGCTCGACGGCAACTCGGGCGTCGTTTACGTCAATCCCGGCGCCGAGATCGAGCGCGACTACGTGAGCCTGTCCAAGCGCTATGAGGCATTCAAGCGCGAGCTTATCGAAGAGGGCAACGCGCCGACCGCGTCCCGCGACGGCCATCGCGTCATGATGCTTGCGAATATCGCGCTGCTGCCGGATATCCACCTGGCGTTGCGCTATGGCGCTGAAGGCGTCGGGCTGATGCGTTCGGAATTCTCGTTTCTGACCTTCGAGGATTTTCCAGACGAGACTCAGCAGCTCGCGCTGTACGGCAAGATGCTCGAAATGCTCGGCAAGCGCCCGATCACGATTCGCACGCTCGATATCGGCGCCGACAAGTATCCGCCGTACATGCGGGTGCCGCGCGAGGACAATCCGTTCCTCGGCTGGCGTTCGATCCGCATCTCGCTTGAGATGTCGGGGCTGTTCAAGGTTCAACTCCGCGCCATTCTCCGCGCCGCCGCCAAGCACAACGTCCGCATCCTGTTCCCGATGATCTCGAGCCTCGAGGAATTGCGCCGCGCCAAGGAATTGCTGGCCGAGTCGCAGGCCGAGCTGTTCAAGGAAGGACTCGAGCACAATCCCAATATCGAAGTCGGAATCATGGTCGAAGTGCCGTCGGCAGTGTGGCTGGCGCCGCGCCTTGCGCGCGAGGTCGATTTTTTCTCGATCGGGACCAACGATCTGATCCAGTACCTGCTCGCCGCCGATCGCAACAATCGCAAAGTCGCGCACCTGTACGAGGCGCTGCATCCCGCGGTCATTTCCGCCATCGCCGAGGTCATCAATGTCGCGCGCGCGGCCGACAAGGAGGTTTGCCTGTGCGGCGAGATGGCCAGCGATCCGCTGGCAACGCTCCTGCTGGTTGGGATGGGTCTCGACGAACTGAGTCTGAGCCCGCTATTTATTCCGGTGGTGCGCAAAGTCATTCGGGAGGTCGATTACCAGACCGCCCGCCTGATCGCGCGCGAGACTTTACAAATGGCCAGCGTGCAGGAAATCAAGGGCTACCTGGTCGAACGCTACCGCGATTTGGGCCTAATCAACCTGGTCGAAATGTACCGCTAGTTACCTTCTGGCCGGATGATCCCGATTAATTCCTCGACTTTGGTGCTATTAACGTGTTGAATCGATTGTTGACAATGCCGGTCGGGATTTGTTTACTGTCTCTGACCGAGCGGTTAGATACCGTCGGGCCCCGGATTCGGGTATGATGCAGGGCGGATACGCTGGGGCGGGAAACAAAAGCAGAGGATCTATTGATGGTATTTCTTGTATTTTTCGGCGGATTTCTGGTTTTCGCGGCAGGTACCCTTTACTGGCTGTTGGGGACGAATCGTTATGGCGGTGATCGTCCGGCCGCCACGCTTCAGTTGACCGCACGCACGGGCGCGACCGCCGATGCGGCGATAAAGCCCGAGCCTTGCCGCACGATTCGCGTCTATTTCATCAAACCCTCGCGCTACGACGAGGAGGGCTTCGTCCAATACTTCCGGTACGGCGTTCAGCCCAACAACACATTGACGGTGCTAACGGCGCTCAACGAGGCGTTCAACAAGCGTTACGCGGTCGAGCGGAACGTCCGCCTCGAGACGGTAATTTGGGACGAAATCTGCGACGGTGTAGTCAGCCCTGAGACAATCAAGGCGATAAAGGAAAAGGCGCGCGAAGATGGCGTCGAGTTGCTGATCGGGCTGGCCGGCGTGCAATCGAATCAGTATCCGCGCGGGCGCGACCTCGCGCTTCAGTTCGTGGCCGAAGGCTTGCCCACGATGATGGGCGGCTTCCATGTCAGCGGCTTTCCGGATTCGTGCAAGTTCCTCAACGAATGCGGCATCACGACCGTGGTCGGCGAGGCCGAAAACATTTGGGGCGATATCGTGGAGGACTTCCTGCGCGGTGAGTTGCGCAGGAGTTATTCGGTCACCCAGGGAATTCGCGCGAAGACCGGCCAGGACGACATCACCGTTCCGCTAATCACGGAGTCGCTGCTGCCGATGCTCGACGATCGTTATCTCACGCGATTTTTCAACGATACGATGACCACGCTCGACACTTCGCGCGGATGCCCTTTCACCTGCTCGTATTGCAGCGTGAAGAACGTGATGGGCCGCACGATGCGCTCGCGCGAGCCCGACGCCGTCGTGAGCTGGGTGCGCGACGCATGCCGCAATCATGGCATCGAGTCGCTGTTCCTGGTCGATGACGACTTTTTCCGCTCGCCGCGATGGGAAGAGATTCTCAGCGGCCTGGTTGACGTGAAGAAGGAATATCCCAAGCTCTCGTTCATGATGCAGGTGGACGTCGATGCGTCATGCTACGCAAATGTCGCCGACGGCGAGACCGAGACCGCCAAGCATCGGCGCAGCAAGCGTTTCACCGAACTGGCCGCGGCCGCGGGATGCTACCAGGCGTTCGTCGGAATCGAGTCGCTCAATCCCGACAACCTGAACTTTGCGACCAAGTACCAGAATACCGACGACCGTCAGCACAAGTGGAAGCTGGAAGCGGCGCGCGCGCACGTGATCGACAAGTATCGGCGCGTCGTTCAGAACTGGCACAAGGTCGGCGTGTCGGTGCACGCCGGCTACATGCTGGGATTCCCGTTCGACGGTCCCGATTGCGGACGCGTGGCGGTGGCAACTCTGAAAAAGATCGGCTTCGACCTCGTGTCGTTCTTTATCATGACTCCGCTGCCGGGCACTGAAGACCAGGTGCGCTTCACCAGGGAAGGCGCCATCATCGACTGGGACTTCAACCAGCTCGACTCGCAGCACGTCACGCTCAAGCACGACAAGATGGACAAGGAAAGCTGGCTCGGGGCGTACCGCGACGCTTACATGGGCTTCTACTCGATCCCGCGCTTTCTTCACAGCATTTTCACCGTATGCGCCGGCCACGGACTCGGTGCGGAAGCGCGTTGCTCGACGCTGCGCCAGTTCACCTATTATTTCTTCAGCCATCGCCAGGGGCGGCATCCGATGGTGGGCGGGATATGGCCGATTCGCCGCCGCGATGTCCGCCGTGCGGCAGTCACCGACGACGAGGCGCGCCGCTTCTACCTCGGCGGGAAGCGCTTCGACGCGATTTTGCGCGGCGACGCCGGCGAGGGATTCGCCGGGGCTCCGGCGTAAGCGACGCCAATTTAACGACCTGACAGAAGACCGGCGCGATCCAATCGGGATCGCGCCGGTATGCTTTTCGGGTGCTATCGGGTGCTAACAGGCGCATCGCCTCAGAACAGTCCGCGCCCGGCTTGCGCAAAAGCCTTATAAACGGCTACGGATTCCCCGGGGATCCCGTCATGATCACGCCGCCCGTCATCGTCGTCGCCTTTCTCGCCATTGCCGTCATCGCGGTAATGACCTTAGTCCCATTCATGCGCTCGGTACTCCGCCTGATAGTCCGCCTCGCATTTTTTCTCATACCGGTGGCGGTCGCCGCGGCGGGTATCGCGATGATCATGAACGACGAAACGATCTTCGAAAGACCCGGCCCCCAGCAACGCGTGGTCCGGTTCGTCACGATGAACTCCGCGGCCGCCAGCCCGTCAGGTTACGGCTCGGTGATTTGCGAGATGGGCAATCGGCCCCAGGCGGCGACTGCTGCCGAGAGCGCGCCAAAGAAGCACGCCGCAGAGGAAGCGCTTGCCAATCGGCGTGAGCCCGGCCGGAGGCTGGAGCCGGTCGCGACGCCGGCGCCGCTCGACGATGTCTATCCTGAATTGCTTCGCCGCGGATATCCGGGAATCTCGCGCCAGAAACTGTTCCAACTCTCGCAGGATACGATCAACTCGCTCGGTGGATGGAAAATCGTCAAGGCGGATCCCCGCAACTCCACCATCGATTGCATCTACACGACGCGAATCTTCAAATTCGAGGACGACGTTAGGATCACGGTGCAAGCGTCAGGCGAGATCGACGTGTGCTCGCGCTCCGGCCTGGCGCGCCCTGATGCGACCTCGATCCTGCGCTACTTCCCCGGCGACCTCGGCGCCAGCGTCGGGCATATCAAGGAATTTTACGAGGCGCTCGAGCCGAAGATGGACGAGGTTTACAAGGAAGAGCAGGACCGGCAGAACGCCAAGAAGCCGCACTAACGCGCACGCGCCATCCCGAACCAGAAATCCTGCCGGCCCGGTTCGCTCGCCATCTGTTCTCAGATGGACAAGCCCGAACGTGCCGGACCGGGGCCCTTCGACTCCGCGGACTTCGCTCAGGGTGACACGGAGCGAAGGGGAAGAATCCCGGAGCCGGGGCCTTTCGACTACGCAGACTTCGCTCAGGGTGACACGGGGGAGTTTCGTTCTCTAACGAAAGCACCGGCTGTAGCGGCGCGGCTTCGCTACCGGCTCGCCATCGTCGTCGCCTCGCGCAGGCGCGCCACCAGATACTCGGGCTGGCCGTCATGCCATACGCGGAGTTCGACGCGCTGCCCGGGAGAATACTGCGCGAGGAGACCGTCAAATGTTTTCGCGTCGGGAATCGTTTTATCGTCAAACTCGCTGATCACGTCGCCCGGCTTGATCCCCGCCTTATCCGCAGGCGACCCGATGAACACGGCCCGCACCTTCGCTCCCCAAACTTCGGGCGCGCGCGCCGTCGTCACGCCGAAGTATGCGGGACCATCCGCGGGTAGCACGTCGGGATGCAGAAAATGAACCCGATTCACACCGTTAACGCGGTGCACGATTTGCGCGATCTTGCGCGCCTCATTCAGACTGTAAACTTCGCCCGCCAGATACGCTTCGCCGATCTTCGACACGGATACGCCGATATCTGGAAAGGCGTGCGACTTAAGCGTGTCCTTGATTCGGGCCTCGAGCTCGTCGGACGTCGGTCCAGCCGACGCCAGGTGGACGCCGGTGACCGGAATCATGACGAAATTCGTTATCAGCTCGTCCGCGCTCGTCAGCGGCGATACCTTCAGCGCCGGCATCGCGATGGTCTGCGCGACCAGGTTGGGCCGGTTATTAACGATTGGCTCGCGAGTAATCAGAAACGCCGCCAACGCCGCCAGGGCGGCGGCGCCCATCGCGATGAACGCGTAGTCGCCAACCGCCAAATGGCGAGCCGCGAGTGCCGTCCGGCGCGCTTCGCCAACTTCCGAGCCGTCTTCGACCTGGGCGTTCTCGTCAGCAGCCGCGATTTGCTCGAGTTCCTCAAGCGTGCGCGGAACGCCGTCGATCAGCGCGACAATATCCTCGCCCGCCGACATCCCGGCGTTCGCTTCGTCGCGCTGAGCGGAGGCACTCGCGTCGTCATCTGCCGACCTGAGGTCGCCAGCCGCGGTCGCGTCGCCCTCGTGCTTGACCGTGGCCGAAAAGCCAGCGTGGCGGACGTTTGCGGCCGGTGCGCTCTCGTCCGTGGTTGCTGCGCCTTCTTCACTCTTCTTGCGAGCGAAGCGCCTGAGCGCTTCTTCGAGCGTCAAGATGGTGTCAGTGGGCTTGCCGCCGTTCTTTCCCATCGCAGCACCGCCGTTCTTATGGATTAGGCACCTCTGAACTTCATCGGAGTGCCGCTTATACAAATAGCAGAGAATTGCGCCTTGGGCGAAATCTGGATCAGGCAATTGCCAACCGCAGCCGCTCTCGATTCTGTTCTCAGACGGACAAGCCGGAGCGTGCCGGACCGGGGCACAGAACGCTCAACAAGCGCTTCATCGCGATTCGCACTTCGATGGCGAAAGGTATAGTCGCGACAAGATATATGAACAGTGTCATCCCGAGCAGCAATACTCGGGCGCCAAACGGCCCGGCCACGCGTGAATCGACGGCCAGGGAACTCCACGCCAGGAACAGCATTATTGCGATCCAGAAGGGCACGACAGGCCACACTAACCGCATGTTCAGAGTCACGATGGTTCCCAAGCCGTCGCGCCGGAAGTTCCCTTCAATTATAGGCACGAACGAGTTCCGGTAATTGATGATTCGATGTATTTTGAACCGGCTCCCTGCGACCCTGCCCTCAAAATATCCCCGCTTCGTGGAAGTCGGCCATCCCCACCTTCTGGGCGGTTCGACAATCTCTTGAAGAACCCGGGCGGCATGGGCATGGCTGAATGGCGTCGAGAATTCGAATTTGCGAAATGGTGGCCGAATAAAATCGGTCAGAGTCGGTTCGAAATCAGACCCGGTGATCGGTTCGGCTTCAAACATTGCGCGAGTTACGACGCAACGATCGTAACGGATGCGTCGCGCTATAGCACGAAGGCCCGACCGCGTTTGAGCGATCGGGCCGTCGAGTCCCCATCCGCGGAAGCATGCACCTAATGACTTTCTTGCGCAGGCGTTTCTAGCGTTCAAGCAGCCAACGCGCGATTCGTTCGCCGACGACCAGCGCCGGTAGGTTGGTGTTGGCGCGCGGTATCACGGGCATGATCGACGCGTCAGCGACGTAAGCGTTGTCGAGGCCGTGAATTCTTCCGCGCGAATCGACGACCGCGGACCGATCGCTCGCCGGGCCCATCCTGCACGTCCCCACCGGATGGTAGTAGTGCAGGCAGTTGGCCCTGACGAACGCCTCGACCTGGGCGCGGGTCGCGATGGCGCTGCCGGGTGAAAGCTCCATTCCCGCGAGCCCGAACAGGGCGGGCTTCGCGGCTATCTCGCGGGCGAGCGCGACCCCGTCGGCGAGCACGCGCAAATCTTCGTCCTCGGGATCGGACAGGTAGCGATGGTCGAGGATGGGCGGCACGGCGCTGCTCGCGTTCGTCAGCGTTAGCGCGCCCCGCGAGCGTGGCGTCATGCACGCCACTTCGAGTGTCCATCGCCAGCCGGTTGGAGTTGTGCGGTCGGGTCCGCCAACCGGATAGACGTGCAGATCAAACGCCCGCGTGCATCGCGAGGATCGCGCCTTGGCGATCGTCTGCTCCTCGGGCATCCAGTGATCGCGCGCGAACGCGGCCATCATCTCTTCGAGCTCGCGCGTCCCCGCGTAGCTCAGTGTGACCCGCGGATGGTCATGCAGGTTGTGGCCGACTCCGGGGAGGTCGTGCATCGGCGCGATGCCGGCGGAGCGAAGTTCGGACGGATCGCCGATCCCTGAGCGCTCGAGAATCGCGGGAGAGCCGTAGGTCCCCGCCGCCACGATCACACGGCCCACTTCGAGGCGGACCGGGCCCTCGCGTCCGGCTACCACGACGGCGTTCACTCGCCCCGAGCTGATTTCGAGGCGTTCGCACGCCGAGTCGCCAACGATCGTCAGGTTCGATCGCTCGCGGACCGGATCGAGATAGGCGAAGGCGGTGTTCCAGCGGACGCCGTTGACGATATTCGCCGGACTCGGCGCCATCCCCAGGTTCTCGTCGAGATTGTTAAGGTCCGCGACGCGCGGGATTCCGGCGGTGGCCGCCGCGTCCAACGCTAAGCGCTGGAAAGGAGTGACCTCGCCTGGTTCCGGGATTCGAACCCGCAGACGCTCGGAGCCGGCGCGGAACAGCGGCCGCAGTTCGTCGGTGGACCAGCCAGGATTTTCGAGCGCAGCCCATCCGTCGTAATCGACGCTGCTGCCCCAGATAGCGGCGCATCCGTTATGCGACGAGCATCCGCCGATCACGCGAGCGCGCTCGTAGCTGATGACGGGCTGCGCGTACAGCTCTCCGCTGTGGTAGCCCCAGTCGTGAGTGGCCGGTATCGCGCCGGCATCGGTGAGTTCCACCGGCCATCGTCCCGCGGCGAACGGACCGTAATCCGGACCGGCCTCCAGCAGCAGCACAGTCTGCTCCGAATGCTCCGCGAGAAGACCCGCGACCGCCGCCCCCGCGGTGCCGCCACCGATCACGACGGTATCGGCGAACTTCGGAAGCGGCGTGCCTGCAGGACGCTGATCGCGTTTTCGCGCCATCTGAGTCGCATCCTCAGCAAACGATCGGGCCCAAGCCTACTCCAACTATGCGCCACTGTGCGGCGGAGTCGGCCGCGGCTAACTATTCCCCCGCTTTATTCTCAACGGTAATCAACAGTCCCGGCATCACTCGCAGAATTCCGAATAGCGACGGCAATCCTCGATTGATTAGATGAACACCGTGCGCTGCCGCCAAACCATTTTCTTTAGAGCTTCGCTCAATCAGAGCAAAAGGCACGAAGAATGACGCTGGAGGCGTTTCAGGCTTCTCCACCCGATGGGCTTCCGCCTGAGCCGGCAAGTTGCCCAGTAAGGAGCGCTTGATCTCATTCTCCAGTTCCTGGCCTATTGTCTCCGCTTCGATCTTTTTGGCGTCGGCTCTTGCCCTCTCGGCATCGGCTCTTGCCCTCTCGGCATCGGCTTTTGCCCTCTCGGCGTCGCTTCTTCCCTTTTCGGAACTTCGCTTCTGCCAATTCAGCGCCAGATCGATGGCACCGGTGAGGACAGCCGTTCCTGCTATGACAGGAGCAGAAATCACACCGACGCCGCAGGCAGCAAGTAAACCCAAACCACCGACGATCAAACCAGGACCCGTTGTGAAAAAGTCCACCGAGCCTGCGGCAACCCGTACAGTCGGCATCACGGCATCCGCGCCAAAGGAGCGATTTGCCGCCAAAAGCGATGTAATGAGTTCGGTCAGCGCTAATGAGGTAGCTGCGACTTCGGAAAGTGGCAGCCCGCCATCGAGGGCACCGCGCATCGCCGGGTGGTTAAATCGAACAAGAAATTCGCGCGGCTGTAGCAGACTACGGTTAAAAGGCAACATTCCGCTTTGAACGAGCTGGACCATCTCATCGTCTGAAGGATCGATTCTTCGTAAGAGGTGCGGGAGTATCTTGGCGCCATTTCGAGTTACCCAGGAATCGGCCTCTTCCAGAAGTCCTTCCTCTGCTTCTCCGCGTAAGAACGACGGCCTATCGTCACGTATCCCAGCCTCGCGGATGATCTCAAGCCGATCGGGTTCGGTAAGTTCGAGAATGAGCTCTCGCAATACTTCACTTGGCATGGCGGCACCTCCCGGGCATCTTGCCCCTGACCGGCATCGCATCGAGCGTACATTCGTCCATAATTTATCCGGAAAAGCAAAAAGCGAAACGAAGCACAAAGCTGTCTCGGATTCCACCGACAGATCATCATGGCTTCGTGATCGCCGGGACGCATCGGTTACATAGATAACTGAATCCGTCGAATGAATATTTGTCGCGCGAATCAGCCTGCTCGCGTACCAATGCGTCTGCTACATTGACGCCATGCGTGCTGCTCGAGCATCTGGCATCCGAAACCTGCAAGGCCTTAAGAACATCGCCTGGCTCACGGCGCACCAGCTCGAAAGGCTTTCCAAGGCGCTGACGGTCAGCACGATCGAAAAACACGCGATCATTTTCGACGAGAAATATTCACCCGATTCCGTATATATCTTACTGAGAGGAGTGGCACGCATCACATGCCGCAATCGCAAGGGTCAGCGTAGGTTGGTGACTATGGTCGCGCCCGGCATGATCCCCGGCTTCCCGCCGCCGGTACCCGGCATCAGTTACAACTTTCGCTGCGAAGCAGTTACCGTTTGCCGGGTAGGGGCGATTGACCTCGGGTCGTTCGTCGAAATATCGCTGGGAGTTGCTTCGGCAGACTTCAAACGGTTGGCAGCGAGCTACATGGGCCGCTGGGATTTGGTTCAATTGCGCTGCGCAAACTTCATGAGCTGCACTTTGGAAGAGCGTCTGGCTCTGATTCTGCTGGAATTGAGTGAAAATTTCGGCGTCGCCGATGCAAAAGGGCTGCGGCTGACATTGCCGGCCCGGCACAGGGACCTGGCTGAACTAGTCGGGGCCTCGCGGCCCCGGATTAGCGAACATTTGACTTCGTTTGAGCGAAGGCAACTGATTTCGCGCGACAATCGCCAACTCGTCGTGAATCGCGCTCGATTGGAAAGTTTTTTGGCGCAAACTCGTATTCCTGCAATTGGCGCCGGTACCGTGGTCTGAAAAAAAGTGGACGAGTTGCAAGGCGCACCGCGGCGTCGCGCCGGTCCCTGCACCAGAGTTCAGGAAAAATTGACACGGAGCGAAGTCGGAGGAGCCCTAGAACGTGTAAAGGGGAAGAGGGTTCCTTCTTGCCTGGAGTCTGGATGGCTGGTGCGTCGGGACGCAGTTGAAGTCCGTACGGCGCGAAACTAGCATCGCGATCCAGAAGCGGACGCGGAAAATGAAACGGCGCTACACTCGAGCGAAATCGAGGACCGTCAAACCGCGGGCCGCTCGCAAGGCGTCCGTCAAGACTCCGAAGCGCGCGACTCCGAACCAGCGCGTCATTCTGATGGTCGGCACCCGCAAGGGCGCGTTCATCTATTACGGCGACGCATCGCGCTCACGATGGCGGCTGGACGGGCCGCATCGCCTCGGCGAAATAGTCAATCACGTGGTGCTCGATCCTCGTGATGGCAAGACTATGTTGATGGCGGCGCGCGCAGGACATCTTGGACCTACTATCTTCCGATCGACCGACCTGGCGCGCACCTGGAAAGAGGCAGCGCAGCCGCCGGCGTTTCGCAAGGCAGCGCCGGGAGAGAACGGACGCGCGGTCGAGTACACCTTCTGGCTGTCGCCGGCGCATCGCGATGAGCATGACACCTGGTACGCGGGCACGTCCCCGCCGGCGCTGTTTCGAAGCGAAGATGGTGGAGTTACGTGGCGCGGCGTCGATGGCTACAACGACCATCCGATGTATTCCAAGTGGAATCCGCCCGGCCAGGGAACACCCGACGGACCGGTACTCAGTTCGGTGAATGTGGACCCGCGCGATGCGGCGCACATGTATATGGTCACCTCCGACGGCGGTGCGTTCGAGACTCACGACAAGGGCGAATCGTGGCGCTCGCTGAATCGAGGCGTCGAGGCGAACTTCCTGCCCGATCCATATCCGGAGTACGGACAGGACGTACATTGCATGTGCTTGCATCCGCAGAAACCGGATCGCCTCTACCAGCAGAATCACAGCGGCATCTATCGGATCGATCGCCCCAGCGACGAGTGGGTGCGAATCGGCAACAACATGCCCAAGGAGATTGGCGACATCGGCTTCGGGATAGTGTTACATCCGCGCGATCCGGATACGGCGTGGGTGTTCCCGATGGACGGCACTACGGTATGGCCGCGGACGAGTCCCGACGGGCGGCCGGCGGTGTACCGGACGAGCGACGCGGGCACGAAGTGGACTCGGCAGGATCGCGGGCTGCCGCGCGAGCATGCATGGTTCACCGTCAAGCGCCAGGCGTTTTGCGCCGACGACTGCGATCCCGCCGGGCTATACTTCGGCACCACCAGCGGCGAGGTGTGGATGAGTCCGAACGAGGGACGCAACTGGCGTTGCGTCGCGTCGCATCTGCCGCACATTTATTCGGTGGTCGCAGCGACAGTTCCCTGATGAGGGTGACGATTCCAAGTCCGCTCCGTTCTTATACGCATGGCCGCGACGAGGTGACGGCGGCCGGCGCGACGTTCAACGAGCTGCTCGACAATCTCGACCACGCGTGTCCGGGAATTCGCTTTCGCATGATCGACGAGCAGGGGCGCATCCGCAGGCATATCCGTTTCTTCGTAAATCGGGAGCAGGTGGCAGATCTGGCTCAGGAACTGCACGCCGATGACGAAGTACAGATTATCTGCGCGCTCAGCGGCGGATGAGCGAAGTGCGTGCCGCGCGCGTCGCCGCTAATCCATCTTGACCAGTAGTCCGCGCGTGCGCGCCTGCTCGAAGATCCAGCCGAAGAATCCCATCGCGAGCACGAAGTACATCGCGTTAAGCCCGGCGCCCCACCAGAAATGTTGCGACGAGAATCCGTTGCCGGCCAAAACCTGGCGCATCCCTTCGAACGAATGCGCCGTCGGCAGCATCCATGCGATCGCGCGCAGCCACCTCGGCAGCGACGACATCGGGTACATCACGCACGACACCGGCATGAGCAGGCCGGCAAAGCTCCACGCCAGGGCCTGGATTTTCGTCGTGTAGCGAAAGATCAGCCCGGTGATCGCGATTCCCAGCGCGAGCGCGAAGAACAACAGGTTCGCCATGTAGGGGATGAACTTCGGCAGCCACGGAACGATGTCGAAGGAATACGCCGCCCACGCCACGGCAGACGCCGCGCATAGCCCGACCATCACCTTCATCAGGCACACCCCAATCAGTCCGACCATGTATTCAGACAGGGTTAACGGTGTCGAGAACAGGTTGATGAGGTTGCGGCACCACAGCTCATCGATGAAGCCGACCGCCATGTCGCGTTGAAAGCTGTAAAAGGTTCCCCACAAAATCACAGCGCCGAGCAGGCAGCTCACGACGCTGGGCTGCAGCCGACTGCTATGCGCCAGGTAAATGGTGAAAAAGCCCCACATGATGATGTCGAGCACCGGCCACCAGATCATGTCGGTGACGCGATCGAAATTGCGCCGCGACTCGTACAGATGCCGCACGATCACGGCGTTGATGCGGTGTATCTTCATGCTGCCTTGCCCTTCACCAGGCGCAGGAAGACTTCCTCCAGCGCTGGTTCCTCGCGTTCCTCTTCGAGAATGGCCTGCGTGATTTCGATCGGACTGCCTGCCGCGATCACTTTTCCGTGATGCAGGAAAATAATCCGCTTACACATCCGCTCGACCTCGTCCATGTTGTGCGACGTGTACAAAATCGTCGTTCCTTTTTCGCGCTGCGCATCGAGCAACGCGTTCTTCACCTGCCACGCGATCTCAGGATCGAGGTACGCCGTCGGCTCGTCGAGCAGCAGCAGTTGCGGATCGTTCATGAACGCCTTGCACAGCCCGACGCGCGTATTCTCGCCCGACGACAGCCGCGCGATCGCCTTATCGCGCAGCTTGGCGATTCCGAACCGCTTGAGTAGTTCGTCGATTCGCTCGCGCGGCTTTTTCAGGTTGTAGATGCGCGCGAACACCATCAGGTTCTCGAGCACCGTCAGCCGAAACGGAAACGCGACGTATGGCGACGTGAAGTTCATCTGCGCGAGGATTTCCCCGCGATGCGTCGCCATCGACTTCCCGAAAATGCCGATGCGCCCCGAGGTCGGCGTGATCAGCCCCAGGATCATGTGAATCGTCGTCGTCTTGCCCGCCCCATTCGGCCCGAGCATCCCCATGATCTCGCCGCGCTCGATCGCGAAGCTCACGTTGTCCACCGCGCGAAACTCGCCGAACGTCTTGCTCAAATTTTCCACTTCTACCAGCATCGAATTGCCTGCCTTCAACGCGCTGCGCGTTGTCATCCGGAAAAAACAAAGCGGCCACAGATGGTTTGCACCCGTGGCCGCCTGACGCGTTCTAGAATTGATTCAGCGATTACCGAAACGAGTCAGGACACACTCCCACGGGATTCCTCCCGGTTTTTTTCAATGTTCGGATTCATCGAGTGTGCCTTGCTGACGTTCGAGGCCTACAACCTAGCAGCTTGCACGGGTTCAGGCCATAGGCCGCAAAGGAGGGCGGTGGTGCGGCGGTGGATAAGCGAAGTGCGCATCCGTCGCGGGCGCTTTTGACAAGATGCTCGCGATCCGGTCAAGCTGTGATCGTATGGCGATGCGGGAGGCTCAGATCGACGCGCTGGCGACTCATCTCGTGCAGGGGCTGATCGATCGCGGCCTGATCAAACCCAAGGGCGACGTCAAGGACCTGGTGGCGTGCGTGGTCGAGCTGATGTCGGCGAATTTCGAGACCGAAGCGCAGATCGACGAAGAGGCCGACAAGATGGCGGAGGCGGAGGCGCGCCGCGATACGCGCCTGGATGTCACGCGGCTGCGCAATTTGATTCGCCAGCGTTTGGCCGAGAAAAGGAACTTCACGCTCTAGGCGACGTGCTCGCAGAGTAAATCTTCATGAAGCTCACCGAAGCACGAGTGCTGTTCCTGGCGCGCGAGTCACTGGCAAAATTGCGCGACGAGGGCCTGGCCGAGATCGCGAACTTTCCGCTCGCGCTTCGCCAGGCGCGCGAAATCGTCGCGCAGTTCAACGAGCAGGGCGACGAGCTCGATGCGATCGTGAGGCGCAAGATCAATTCGATCAAACGCGGCATCGTCGAGGGTTCCAACGAATGGAGCATCCTCTACAAGCGCTACCGCGACGAAGAGATGCGCAAGAAGGGCCCGCAGCGGTAAGAGTTGGCGGCTGATACAATCGGGGCATGGACGATAACGAATTTCGCGAGCGGTCCGACGTCGCCTTGACCAAAGTCGCGAAATGGCTCGAGGACCTCGACCCGGACGAAGTGGATTACACGACCGCCGACGGCGTCGTGACGATTGAGTTCTCGGGCGGCGCGAAGTTTATCCTGTCGAGGCAATCGCAGATGAAGCAGATGTGGCTCGCCGCGGGCTCGCATGGGTTCCATTACAGTTGGGACGCCGCGCGCGGTCTGTGGCTCGACGACAAGGACGGCCACGAGTTGTTTCCACGTCTGGCAGAGGCGATATCCGAGCAGCTCGGGCATCCCGTGGAGTTCTGAAGTTTAAGCGCCAGGGCGACGGGAGCGCGGGGCAGGCGCCTGCTCAGATCTCGTCGCGGATGATTCGCGTCGCGATTACCAGTGCGGTGGCGCCGGCCGTGGACATCAGGATCGCGCCGACAAAGTTATGCGCCTGCACGCCGAGCACCGCGAAAATCATTCCTCCGATCACGCCGCCGACCAGGCCGAGCGCTATATCAGCCATCATGCCGTAGCCGTCGCCGTTGAGAATCTTCCCGGCCAGCCATCCTGAAATGAGTCCGATTAGAATCCATGCGAACATGATTCGCCTGTCCTCCCTGTTGTTGAGCGTGACGCCGGAAAGTTCGGCGTCGAGCCTTCATCCAAGACGGAGCAAGAGCGTTGCCATCGGGGATCCGCGCGAATTGGCGCGTCAATCAGCCTGAATTGCGGCGTCTGCGATGCCGCAACTCGACTGCACCGCCGGATTGCGGCTGCGGGGCAGCGGGAGAGGCGTAAGAGGGCGGTTGCCCCAGATATCGGTTTAGCTAAAACTGATCGCCGCGGTGGCGATTCGATCCAAAATCCGGGGCGCGATCTCGGGATTCGGCGAGGTCGCCGCGCGGGCGCATCTGCCCGGATGGCGCACGCGCGAAAATATCGCAATCGGCGCGATCCACGATCCAATCTCGGAGCGCCGCCACGAGGCGATTCGGCTGATCAAGAATGTTCGGGTGTACGACGACCTCGAGCTGATGCTCGACGGTGAGGCGCCCGACTTTGTCGATGTCGCGAGCCCCCCGGGGATGCATCATGAGGCCGCACGCGCGGCGCTTAGAGCGGGCGCGCACGTGCTGGTCGAAAAGCCGCTTGCGCTCACGCTTGCCGACTTCGACGAACTCGCCGCGATTGCCGCGGAAAAACGGCACGTGCTGATGTGTGTGCACAATTGGAAATACGCGCCCGCCTATGCGGCCGCCCGCCGGGCTGTCGAAGCGGGGAGGCTTGGCGAGATTCGCTTCATGTCGATCGACCGGCTGCGCACAGAGCCTGCGGGCGCGGGCGGAAGCGGCGGCAAGTGGCGCGCGTCGGCGGCGTCGGGCGGAGGGATTCTGATCGATCACGGATGGCACGTGTTCTACCTGATGTACTGGATGCTCGGCGGCGAGCCGCCGCTGTCGGTTTCGGCGCGGCTTGAATCGCCGGCGGGCGTGGACGTTGAGGACGTGGCCGACGTGCGAGTTGGGTTTGGGGCGGGGCGTGTGGCGCGTGCGCATCTGTCGTGGCGCGCGCCGGTGCGCAGAACTTCGGCGGTCATCTATGGAGAGCGCGCGAGTATCGAGATCGAGGGCGATCGGGTGCGGCTGACTGATCGGTCGGGCAAGGCTGAAGACCTGTCGGTGGCTGACATCCCCGATGATTCGTACCATTCGGCATGGTTCGGCGGAGTCGCGCAAGAATTCGAACGAGCTGTCTCCGAAGGAACCAATTCGGCCGTCGCTCTGGCTAAGCGCAATTTGGCCGAGGCGCGCATCGTGCTGGCGCTAATCCATGCAGCACGACAATCGTCTTTCAACAACGGTCTCGAAATAAATCTCCCATAAAATCAGTCAGTTAGAGCAAAATGTCCCACCGGGAACATTTTGATTCGAACTGAGCGCCTGACCGCTCGGACTGTCTCTATTGACTTTAGGAATTGTGACGGTAAAGTTACCGTTGACCGAAAGGTTAGCCGGATTGTCGAGACGGGAAGTAGCAATGGGCGCATCGCAGGTCAAACAACTGGGCTCATCCGAGCCGCGCACGCAGTCGCAGGATTCGCGAGACGAGATTCTGAAGGCGGCGATGCAGCTATTTGCCAATCGCGGATTCCATGAGACGTCGATGTCCGAAGTGGCGCGCGAGGCGCGGGTCAGCAAGGCGCTGATTTTCTGGCATTTCAAGACCAAGGAAGAGCTGTTTGTGGCGGTGCTGAACCGGCTGCTGGAGCCGTACTTCATCGATTTTGCGGAAGAAGCGGCGGCGATGGACGAGCGTGCGCAGATCGAGAAGCTGGTGGAGTCCTACCTGTCGTTCGTGCGCGACAACGCGAGCTCGGTGCGTTTTTTCCTGGCGCAGATGCTCCACGACCAGCGGCTGTCCGAGAGTCTCAACGGCCAAGTGCTCAACCTGTACAGCGGATATCGCGCGATGCTGGTCGAACTGATCGCGCGCGCGCAGCAAAAGGGCATCTGCCGGCGGCGGATGGCGCCCGAATCGGCGGCGGCGTTTCTGTTGTCGGCGCTGAACGGATTTCTGGTCGAATACTTGTTCATGGGCGCAAACGCCGTCGATCCGGAAGGGGCGGTAGCGATGGTCGGCGAGTGGCTGTTCGGGGGACCGCCGGGGTCATCTTCAACGGAGGGTGGCGGCGCGCCGGCCGCCTGAAATTTTCACTCTTTTCACTTTCTTCAACATCCCAGGAGAACGCACGGGTATGCGCATTCCGCTGAGACAAATGATCGATCTGGGCCGCTATCTGCGCGCGAAGAAGCGTTCGGGGGAGAACTATTTTCCGTTGGTGCTGATGCTCGAGCCGCTGCATGCGTGCAACCTTGCGTGCATCGGATGCGGGCGAATCGTCGAGTACAAGGACACGATTCGCGACATGATGCCGCTGGACGAGGCGCTCCATTCGGCCGAGGAAGCGGGCGCGCCGATCGTGTCGATCTGCGGCGGCGAGCCGCTGATGTACAAGCATATCGTGGCGCTGACGCGGGGATTGATCGAGGATCAGAAGCGTCACGTCATGATCTGCACCAACGCGGTCCTGCTGGAGCGATTCGTCAAGCAGGTGGCGCCGAGTCCGTACCTTAGCTTCAACCTGCATCTGGACGGGATGCGCGAGACCAACGATCGCGTGACAGACAGGCGGGGGCATTTCGACATCGTCGTGAAGATGATCAAGATGCTGAAGGAGAAGGGCTACCGGGTGCAGACCAACACGACGGTGTTCCGCGAGACCAGCAGTGAAGAACTCGAAGGAATGATCAAGTACCTGACGAGCCTGGGCGTCGATGGGATGCTGCTGAGCCCCGGCTATCACTACCAGGTGCTGGGCAACGACGACGAGTATTTGAAGAAAGAGGAGATGCCGGCCAAGTTCCACAAAGTCCGCGACATGGCGGACGACTACAGGATCATCAATACGCCGATATACCTGGACTACCTGGTCGGCAAACGCGATTTGGAGTGCAGTCCGTGGACGACGGTGACGCGCAATCCGCGGGGATGGAAGGGGCCCTGCTACCTGATAACCAACGGTCACTACAAGACGTTCGACGAACTGCATGCGGCGACGGACTGGGACTACTATCGAACCAAGCAGGATTTCCGCTGCCGCGACTGCAAGCTGCATTCTGGATTCGAAGGCACAGTGGCGCTTGATTTCGGCAAGAATCTCAAGGACTCGTGGCGGATGGTGCGGCATTACGTGGGGTGAGGGATTGCTTGCGCTGTCGAAGCGGAGAGCGCTCGCGCGCAGCTGACCAATCACCCTTGCCAAGCGGGAGGGAAACGATCGCGTGAGGAAAAGTCCCGGTCAGTTTTTCAGCGCCGCTGTCGAGCCGACCTCAGCGCCGCTGGCATCCGGACAAGAGAAACGAAACGTGTTCGACTTGCACAACTATTTAAAGGAGCGCGCGCAGATTATCGAGCGGGCGCTCGCTCAAAGCGTCGAGGAACCCGCGGGCGCGGCGGCGCGCTTGCATGAGGCGATGCGCTACTCGCTGTTGGCGGGCGGCAAGCGGCTGCGGCCGGTGCTGGTGCTGGCGTCGTGCGAGGCAGTCGGAGGGAAGGTCGAGGCGGCGATGGGACTGGCGTGCGCGGTCGAGATGATTCACACCTACTCGCTGATTCACGACGACCTGCCGTGCATGGACGATGACGATATGCGGCGCGGGCGCCCGACCAATCACAAGGTCTATGGCGAAGCGGTCGCGACGCTGGCGGGCGACGCGCTGCTGACGGACGCATTCAAGGTGCTCGCGCGCTCGGCCGACAACAGCGCGCCGCCAGCACTCGTGCTGGAAACGATCGCGGAGCTCGCCGACGCGGCCGGATCAGCCGGGATGGTCGCGGGGCAGGTGATCGATTTGCTCGGCGAGGGCAAGTCGAAGACGGTCGAGGAGCTCGAAGAGCTGCACGGCAAGAAGACCGGGGCGCTGTTCCTGGCGTCGGTGCGCGGCGGTGCGCGCCTGGGCGGCGCGAGTGAGGCGCAGATCAAATCGCTCGACGCATACGCGCGCGCGCTCGGGCTGGCCTTCCAGGTCGTCGATGACTTGTTGGACGTTCAAGGCACGCTCGAGCAGATGGGCAAACGCACGCAAAAGGACGTCGAGCGCGGCAAGGTGACCTATCCCGCGATATTGGGAATCGAGCGCTCGCTCGATTTGGCGCGCGAGCTCGAAACGCGAGCGCATCGCGCGATTGCCGGTTTCGGGGATAGCGCCGACGCGCTGCGCCACATTGCAACCTTCGTCGTGGAGCGCAAGCTGTGAACGGGGCCGAAGCGTTGGCGGAAATTGCGGGGACGCATTCGCGCCAGGCCGTGCTGGTGGAGCCCGGGCGGCTCGAATTGCGCGACTACGTCGCGCCGCATCCGGGGCCGGGCGAATTACTGATTCAAATCCGCTGCGCGTTGAGTTGCGGCACCGATCTGAAAATGTTTCAGCGCGGACATCCGCTATGGAAACTTCCGATTGCGTTCGGGCATGAGTTTTCAGGCGTCGTGATGGAAGCCGGCGAGGGCGTGACATTCAGGGCCGGCGACGAAATAATGGCTGCGCCGACCGCGCCGTGTGGAATCTGTTTCTACTGCCAGCATGGGCAGGAGAATCTTTGCGACGATGCGGTCGGGCGGATGGTGCTCGGCGCGTACGCGGACATGCTGCTGCTGCCGGCGCACGTCGTCGCGCGCAACACGTTCATCAAACCGGCGGACCTGCCGTTCGAAGAAGCCGCGCTGCTTGAGCCGCTTTCGTGCGTGGTTCATGCCCAGGAAATGGCGCGTCCCGAAAAGACCGAGACGGTGGCGATCATCGGCGGGGGCGCGTTCAGTCTGCTGCACATGCTGGTGCTGAAGGCCGCGGGCGTGCGCGAGGTGGTGGTCGTGGGGCGAAGCGTCCAGCGGCTGAAGTGGGCGGAGGAGATGGGCGCGGACCGGGTGATCGACGCGCGCAGCGTTGACGCGACCGCGGAAATCGCACGGCTCAACGGCGGCTTCGGTCCCGACCTGGTGATCGAGTGCACGGGGCAAGTCGAGGGATGGCAGGACGCGCTGGCGCGGGTGCGGCGCGGAGGGCGGGTAGTTTTTTTCGGCGGATGTCCGGTGGGCACGAAGCTCAGCGTCGATACGCGCCTGATGCATTACGACAATCTGACGTTGATGGCGCCGTTCCATTTTCGGCCGCGCGACGTGCGGCGCGCTTACGAATTGCTGGAGGGGCGTGCGCTGAATGCAGGCTCGGTCGTCAACGCGCGAATGCGGCTTGGCGATTTGGCGGAAGTGTTTGCGATGCTCGAGCGCGGCGCGGTCCTGAAATGCGCCGTGATTCCATAGTGGATTGCGGTGAGGTTGCGGCGGGTTCCCGCGGGCCGCGGGCTGAGTTCAAGCAAGGGTGAAATATGAGTCAGGCTATTGAAATTGGAAGCACGGCGATTGCCATGTCGCCGCATGACGAGTTCGTCGCGAAGGTTGATTACACGGTAGATCGCGCGCAGCGTGCGCTTATCGCGCTGCAGAAGCCCGAGGGCTACTGGCACGCGCCGCTGGAGGCGAATGCGGAGATGAACGCGGAGTTCATCATCTTCAACCATTTCATGGACACGGTCGATGTTGAGCTCGAAGCGCGGCTGAAGAAGCATCTGCTGGACATTCAGAGTCCGGACGGGAGCTGGGCGCTTTACCAGGGCGGCGAAGGGTATCTGTCGACGACGATCGAAAGTTATTTTGCGCTGAAGCTCACCGGCATGCGCGCGGGTGACGAGCCGCTGGCGGCGGCGCGGCGCTGGATCCTGTCCAAGGGCGGCATCGTGAACTGCGGGACGCTGGCGCGCTTCTACCTGGCGGCGATGGGGCAGATAACGTGGGAAGCGACGGCTGCGCTGCCGGTCGAACTCGCGCTTTTCCCGAACTGGTTCCCGTTCAACATTTACGAGCTCAGCTCATGGGCGCGCGGAACGCTGATGGGACTGATGATACTGCAGGCGGCGCGTCCCGAGAAAAAGATCGATTACCAGCGCGGAGTGCTGGAGTTGTTCATCCAGCCGCCGCATTTCACGAAGTTCAAACAGCCGCGCGGAAAAAAATTGCTGTCTCTGCGCAATGCGCTGAACCTCGCCGACAAGGCGCTGCGATTCTACGATCGGCACAAAATCAAATCGATCCGCGCGCGCGCGCTGCGCCATACGGAAAACTGGCTGATCGAGCATCAGGAAGCCAACGGCTCGTGGGGCGGCATCGAGCCATGCTACCTGCTGAGCGCGATGGCTCTGAAAGCCAACGGCTACCGCAACGACCATCCGGTGCTGAAGAAAGCGATCGAGGCGTCGCACGAACTGATTTGGCATTTCAACGACTACGACATGTACATGCCGTGCGTGTCGGTCAACTGGGACACGGCGCTCGCGGGCCGGGCGCTGCTGGATTCGGGATTGCCGGGCGACCATCCGGTGCTGAAGCGGACGTCGCAATGGTTTATCGATCATCAGATTTTCAAGAAGGGCGATTGGTCGGTAAAGCGGCCCGAGCTCGAACCGGGCGGATGGGCGTTCGAGTTTTACAACGATTGGTATCCCGACGTGGACGATTCGGCGGTGATTCTGTCGGTGATGGCGGATTCGGCAGCCGATGATGGCGCGGGCAGGGAGCGCGCGATCCGCGCCGGTGCGAACTGGGTAATGGGAATGCAATCGAAGGACGGCGGCTTCGCGGCGTTCGACGCCGACAACAATTCAACCTGGCTCAATCATCTGCCGCTCGCGGACGTGGAAGCGGTGACCGATCCGTCGTGCCCCGATCTCACCGGGAGGGTGCTCGAGATGATGGCGTCGGTCGGCTATCGCAGCGAACATCCGGTGGCGAAACGCGCGATCGAATGGCTCAAGCGAGATCAGTCGCCGGCGGGCGGATGGTGGGGACGCTGGGGTATCAACTACATCTACGGCACTTCCTCGGCGCTGTCGGGCTTGCGCGCGATCGGCGTCGATATCAACGAGCCGTGGATCAAGCGGGCGGTCCGGTGGCTCAGGTCGAAGCAGAATCCCGACGGCGGATGGGGCGAGAGCCCGCTGTCGGACAAAGATCCCGCGTGGCACGGGCGCGGAAACAGCACCGCGTCACAGACGGCGTGGGCGCTGATCGGATTGATCGCGGGCGAGTCAGGAATCAGCGAACACGCGATGCGCGGCGCGCAGTGGCTCTCAGAGCGGCAGAACGATGAGGGAGCGTGGGACGAGAGGGAATCGACCGGCAACGGATTTCCGAATCATTTTTATCTTCGCTACTACATGTACGCGCATTACTTTCCGCTGATGGCGCTTGGGCGGTTCCGCCGGCGGCTGGCGGAGACGGCGTCGCATTGAGCGCATCGCGATGAAGGCGATTTCAATTCTTGGTTCGACCGGATCGGTCGGTGTCACCACGCTGGACGTGGCCGCGCGATTCAGCGACCGATTTCGCGTCGTCGCGATGGCCGCGGGACGCAACCTGGATCTGCTGACGGAGCAGGTGAAGCGCTTTCGTCCCGAACTCGTCTCGGTGGCGACGCCCGAACTCGCGCGCGAACTGGCGGCGCGCGTCGGTGCGCAGCGGGTGACGATCATTCATGGACTCGAAGGCGCGATTGCCGTCGCAACGCATCCTGCGGCGAAGCTGGTGATGTCGGCGCTGGTCGGCGCGATGGGATTGCAGCCGACGCTGGCCGCGATCAAGGCCGGCAAGGACATCGCGTTTGCCAACAAGGAAGTGCTGGTTATTGCGGGCGAGCTGATCACCGCGGCGGTGCGGGAGAATCGCGTGCGGCTGCTGCCGGTGGACAGCGAGCACAACGCGGTTTTTCAATGCCTGGAAGGACGCGGGCGCGAGTCGTTGAAGCGGATCATTTTGACCGCGTCGGGGGGACCGTTTCGCGAGCTGGCGGCCGATAATTTCGAATCGATCACGGTCGAACAGGCGCTGAAGCATCCGACCTGGCGTATGGGCAGCAAGATTACGATCGATTCGGCGACGCTGATGAACAAGGGGCTCGAGGTGATCGAGGCGCGGTGGCTGTTCGACCTCAAGGCCGCCCAGGTCTCGGTGGTGATTCATCCGCAGAGCGTGATCCATTCGATGGTCGAAATGATCGACGGCTCGGTGATCGCGGAGATGGCCATTCCCGACATGGCGATTCCGGTGGCGTACGCGCTTGCGTATCCGGAGCGGCTGCCGATGACGCATCTGAAGCCGCTGTCACTGGCGGAAAATTCGCGGTTGACGTTTGAAGAACCCGACCTGAGACGCTTTCCGTGTCTGCGGTTGGCGTACGAAGCGCTCGCGGCGGGGCACACGATGCCCGCGTGCCTCAACGCCGCCAACGAGGAACTCGTGGCGGGCTTCCTGGCGGGGCGCGTGCGTTTCATGGACATCCCGCGCCATATCGAAACCGTCATGCAGCGGCATCACAACTCGGCGGCGCGAACGATCGAAGATCTGCTGGAGACCGATGGATGGGCGCGAGCCGCGGCGCGCGAACTTATCGGAGCGCGACCGGTCGCAGCCTGAGACGATGACAAACGCGCAGGCCAACGTGCAAAGCGAAGGAACCTCGTACGTAGCGAGTGCGGCGCGGGACGCGTCGCCGCTGCGGGGCGCGTTCGACATAGCGGGCGCGTACCAGTTCTGCGCGCGGCTGGCAAAATCGCACTACGAGAATTTCACGGTCGCGTCGTGGCTGATGCCGCGCGAGATGCGCCCGCATATGTATGCAATTTACGCGTACGCGCGGATGGCGGACGACTTTGCCGACGAGCATCATGACCTAGCGATGCTCGACGAATGGGAGCGCGAACTCGACCTGGCGTATGCCGGCACGCCGCGCCATCCGGTATTTATTGCGCTCGCCGACACGGTGCGCCGCTTCGAAATTCCGCGCGAGCCGTTCCAAGATCTTTTGATTGCGTTTCGATCCGACGTGGACTTCAAGGGCTTTGACACGCTCGACGATCTGCTCGGCTATTCGCGCTACTCGGCGAATCCGGTTGGACGGCTGGTGCTTTACCTGTTCGGCTACCGCGACGCCGAACGGCAGCGCCTGTCGGACCTGGTCTGCAGTGGATTGCAGCTCGCCAACTTCTGGCAGGACGTTGCAGTCGATCTCGGCAAGGGACGAATCTATCTTCCGCGCCACGACATGGAACGTTTCGGAGTCACGCCAGCGGACTTGGCCGCGCATACGTCGTCGCGCGAGTTCGTGGATTTGATGCGTCATGAAGCGGGAGTCGCGCGTGCGATGCTGGTTGAGGGGGGAGAATTGCACAAGTGCGTGGACAAGCGCCTGCGGCGCGACATCGTGATGTTCGCGGGCGGCGGGCTGGCGATTATCCGCGCGATCGATCGCGTCAACTACGATGTGTTCCGGATGCGTCCGGAACTTGCGAAACTCGACTACCTGAAACTCGGATGGAGCGCGTTGCGTGGACGGCTTGAGGTCTGATATCAGCGCCGCCGGTCTCGAAGAAGTCGCCGGCCGCGACCACGCGTCGCTCGATGCCGACTACGAACGCTGTGCGCAGATCACGCGGCGCTCGCGGTCGAGCTTTTACTACGCGTTCATTTTGCTGCCGCCGCAACGGCGCCGTGCGCTCCATGCCGTCTATGCATTCTGCCGTTTCATCGACGATATCGCCGACGACGAATCGATTCGCGAGCCGGCGCTGCTGCTGCGGCGGTGGCGCGAGGAACTTGAGCGTGTGTATGAGGGCGTGCCGACGCGCGCGCTGTCTCGCGCGCTCGCCGACAGCGCGCGGCGATTTACAATTCCGCGGGATCTCTTCGAGGAGATCATTGCCGGCGTGGAGATGGACCTCTCCCGCAAGCGTTATCAAACCTTCGAAGCGCTGCGGCCGTACTGCTATCGCGTCGCGTCAGCGCTGGGCCTCATCTGCATCGAGATTTTCAGCTACCGCAATCCGTCGGCGAAGTTGTACGCGGAGAACCTCGGACTGGCGCTTCAGTTGACCAATATTATCCGCGACGTGGGCGAAGACGCCGCGCGCGGCCGCATTTATCTTCCGCTGGAAGACCTCGCGCGATTCAACGTGAGCGAGGATGAAATTCTCGGCGGTGTGTACTCGCCGAACTTCGTCAGCCTGATGGGCTTCGAGGCAAAGCGCGCGCAGGAACTTTACGCGAAGGCGCAGAGCGCGCTCGCGCCTGAAGATCGTGCGACGCTGCTGGCGGCCGAGGCGATGCGGCTCATCTATGCCGCGTTGCTCGAACGGATCATCAAGTCGAACTATCGCGTGCTCGACCGCCGCCACAGCTTGTCTGCGCCGCACAAGCTCTACCTGGTCGGCCGCGCGTGGGCGGTGGGCCGCTTCGGCGCGCTGCACGGATAAGTCAGATGCGCGGGGCGAATCAGATGGCATCGGCGATGAAAGACGCGGTCGTGATTGGCGCCGGGTTCGCGGGACTCAGCGCGGCGGTCGCGCTCGCGGAGCGGGGCGTGCGGGTCACAGTGCTCGAAGGAAAGCCGGCGCCCGGCGGGCGTGCGTATTCGTTCGCCGAACCGGACACGGGAGATTTCGTCGACAACGGGCAGCACGTCCTGATGGGTTGTTACGTTGAGACGCTCGACTTCCTCAAGCGGATCGGCGCTTACGACCAGTTGGTGTTTCACGAGGATTTGGAAATCGAAATGCTCACGGGTCCCGGCCAGAGCGCGATCCTGAAAACGGCGCCGCTGCCGGGACCTCTGCACATGACGGCCGCGTTGCTCGGCTACCGGCATCTGAGTATCGCGGAGCGGATCGCGGTTATGCGGGGCGGGCTGCGCATGCTCGCGATGAGACGGTTCGGTGACGGCGAATTGCGTCGTCTCACCGTCGCGCAGCTGATGGATCGCATCGGGCAATCAGAACAAGCGCGCCGGTGCTTCTGGTACCCGCTGTCGATCGCGACGCTGAACGACGAGCCGCAATCGTCGTCGGCGCAGCTGTTGGCCGAGGTCCTGAAACGCACGTTCTTTTCGCGTCGCCGCGACTCGGCGTTCGTCTATTCGCGCGTCGGGCTGAGCGACCTGTACTGCACGGGCGCGCAGCGGGTGATCGAGCGCGCCGGCGGGAGGGTTGTTTCGCATTCGATCGTGGAGATGCTGGAACCGGGCGCTCGCGGCCAGGTCGCAAGCGTGCGGCTGCGCGACGGGCGGCGAATCGAGGCGTCGGACTTCATCAGCGCGGTCCCGGCGCCTCAGTTGCTGCGTTTCCTGCCTGAAAGCGCGGTTGCCGATCCATTTTTCTCGCGCTTCACGGGTCTTTCGAGCTCGCCAATCATCTGCGTCCACGTGTGGCTCGACCGCGAAGTGACTAATTCACCGTTCATCGGTTTTATCGGCACCACTACTCAATGGCTATTCAACAAACGTCAAATATTCGCGCAGCGCGGCGAGACGCATCCGGGTTACCTGAGCTTCGTGATCAGCGGCGCGCGCAAGCTGGTCGATCGCAGCAACCAGGAAATCCTGGATATCGTGATTAACGATCTCCACGCGATGATTCCCGCATCGCGCGGAGCCAGAGTTGTGAAGTCGCTGGTGCTCAAGGAGAAAAGCGCCACGATGGCGCCGGACCTTCGATCGCATGAACTGCGTCCGACGGCGAAAACGCCGATCGCGAACTTCTTTCTGGCCGGTGACTGGATACAAACCGGTCTGCCGGCAACGATTGAGAGTGCGGTGATTTCGGGACGTGCCGCAGCCGCCGCCGTCTCCGAGCGAACTGCTGAATAGCTATTGATTGAATATGATGACTACTAAGTTAGCGCTGGTGACGGGAGGCAACGGATTCGTGGGATGCCACGTCGTGCGCGCGCTCCTTGCCCGCGGCGATCGCGTCCGAGTGCTGGCGCGCGAGAACGCGGATTTAAGTGCGCTGGTTGGTCTGCCGGTCGAGATCGTGCGCGGCGATCTGCGGTCCCTTGATTCCGTCGAGCGCGCGGTCAATGGATGCAACGAGGTTTATCACGTCGCCGCCGATTACCGGCTGTGGCTGACCGATCCGGCGCCGATGTATGCGACCAACGTCGGGGGCACGCAGCACATTATCCGGGCCGCGGCCAAGGCAGGTGTTTCGCGAATCGTTCACACCAGCACGGTCGGGGCGCTCGGAATTCCGCACGGCGGAGTGGGACGCGAAGACACGCCGTCGGCGCTCGCCGAGATGACGGGTCATTACAAGAGATCTAAGTACATGGCGGAGCAAGCGGCGCTGGAAGCCGCCCGCGCGGGCGTGCCGGTTGTGATCGTGAATCCATCGACGCCAATTGGCGCGCTCGACCTAAAGCCGACTCCGACCGGCCGAATCATCGTGGAGTTCCTGAATCGGCGGATGCCGGCGTACGTGGAGACTGGCCTTAACATCGTCGATGTGGAGAATGTCGCACACGGCCATCTGCTGGCAGCGGAGCGCGGCCGAATCGGTGAGAAATATATTCTTGGCGGCGAAAATCTCACGCTCAGGGAATTTCTCAGGCGGCTGGCCATGATTTCCGGGCTGCCCGCGCCCAAGATGAGGATTCCGTACGCGGTCGCGTTGGGATACGCGCTCGGCGCCGAAGCGTTTGCGCGCACCGTCACACGCCGGGCGCCGCGGGCCAGCCTGACCGAGGTGCGGATGGCGCGAAAGCGGATGTTCTTCGACTCGTCGAAGGCGCGCGCAGAGTTGGGCTATTCGCCGGGGCCGATCGATGCGGCGCTGGCGGCAGCGATAGAATTCTTTAGATCCAAAGGGACGGTGAAGAGCGCCGCTTAAGCCAAGCCATGCATTTACTACTGTCCACGATCGCGCTGCGCCCGTACGTGTTCATCTTTCTGGTGAGTTTTCTGTATATCGCGATCGTGAACTTCGGTCTGCGCACTACTGTTTTGTTTACGGTCGTGACCTACGCCGCCTCGCTGGCGTGCGAGTGGTCTTCAGTTCACAACGGATTCCCGTTCGGGCTGTATCACTATATTGACTCGACCCGCGGCCGCGAGATTTGGGTGTTCGGCGTTCCGTTCATGGATTCGTTGTCGTTCACCTTCCTGGCTTTCGCCAGCTATACGCTCGCGCTGTTGCTCAGTTCGCCGTTGTATCGGCGGGGTGCTGATTTTCGGATTCTCGACACGTGGCAAATTCGCCGTGCGCCGCGAGTATGGCTGATGGCGGCGCTGTTCATGATGATGGTGGACATGGTCGTCGATCCACTGAGCGTGCTCGGCGACAGATGGTTCCTCGGCAAAATTTTCTGGTACGATCCGCCGGGGCCGCACTTCGGCGTGCCGATCAGCAACTACCTGGGATGGTATTTCGTCGCCGCGATCACGATTGCGATTTTCCAGTGGCTCGACGCGACGCTCAATCGCGGTTCGGCGAAGCCGGCGCGTTCGCTTCCCGCGATGCGGTCGCGGGCGCTGCTTGGTCCGGCGCTCTATGCGGGGATCGTGATCTTCGGAATCACGATGCTGTTCCGAATCAACGCGCCGGAAATCGGATGGGCTGCCGTGTTCATCTACCTGCCCTTCACGGCCCTGGCGATTCATATCCTGAGCCGCCGCGAATCCTACGGCGACGACGCGGCAATCAAGCGCCATCTTGCAGACTTTCCCTACGAGCGCGATCTTCCTGTCTGGAGGCCGGCGAGCGCGCGCACACGCGAGCCGGGCCGCCGCATCGCGAGCACCGACATTCGCCAGCGAGGCGCTTGATCGGGAGGCGCTTCCAAATTTTCGCCAAGTGTGACAAGCGTCGGTCATCGAGCTACGACCAAGTCGACAGAGGTGACTTAGCATGCTGCTCAAGGACAAAGTTGCATTGATCACGGGCGCGGGTTCGGGAATCGGCCGCGCCAGCGCGATTCGGTTTGCGCAAGAAGGCGCGAAGCTGATGGTCGCCGACGTACGCGCGGAGTCGGCGAGCAATACCGCGGCTGAGATCGAGAGGACCGGCGGCGTCGCGAAGTCAGTGTCGGTGGACGTGCGCGTCGGCGCCGAAGTCGAGCGGATGGTCAATGAAACGGTAAGCACGTTCGGCCGGCTCGACATCCTGTTCAACAACGCCGGCGTCTTCGTGCCCAAAAACGTGGTCAACACGAGCGAGGAAGAATGGGACTGGGTCGTGGACGTGTGCCTGAAGGGCGTATTCTTCGGCTGCAAGTATGCGATCCCGCAAATGATCAAGCAGGGCGGCGGCGTGATCGTCAACACCGCCAGCGGCGCGGGAATCAAGGGCGTGCCGGATCTTGCCGCCTACCAGGCGGCGAAAGGCGGCGTCGTCATCATGTCGAAAGGAATCGCGCTCGACTTCGCGCGCGACAAGATTCGATGCGTGTCGATCTGCCCGGGCGTGATCGAGACGCCGATCGCCGAGAATTGCAACATCGTTCCCGCCGGCGCGTCGCAGTTGGTTTGGGAACGCACCACAAACATGCATCCGCTCGGGCGCAACGGAAAGCCGGAAGAGGTCGCTGCGCTGGCGGCGTTCCTGGCGTCGGATGAGGCGGGGTTCATCACGGGTGTCGCGGTGCCAATCGACGGCGGGCTCAGCGCGGGCGCTTTCGCTCCACCGGCTCGCGAGCACGCCTAGTCGCCGTAGGAACCTCGCCGTCGTGCGCGATAGCCGTCAGTGCGTCGGCGATTGCGCTCGTTGCGCGCGACAGGTTTCGAATCATCCGCGGCAGCTTGAGCATCGTTGCCGGATTGCGGATCAGGTAGGACGTCGCAACGAGCGGCCGGACGTTGCCGTCCTGGTCGGCCATCGCCGCGCCCACTATTTCTTCGTCAACTTCGTCGAGCACGGCCCGGATCGCGACGAACGGGATCCCGCGCGCGGCGGCTTCTGCGGCAATCGCGGCGGTTTCCATGTCCACCGCGATCGCACCGGTGCTTTCCTTGGCGCGTCGTTTCTCGGCGCCGGTGGCGAGCACGCGATGCGATGTCAAAATCGCGCCGGTCGAGTACGCGATACCTGCGATTGCAAGCGAGCGGCCGACCGCGCGGATGTGCGCTTCGCCCACGGTCGTTACTTGTTCGGCAATTTGACCGTCGGTGTGAGTCGTCAGAACGCGGTCGGAGAGGACGAGATCGCCCGGCTTCAGCCCGCTCGAAAGCGCGCCGACGACACCGGTCCCGATTACCAACTCGGCGCCGGGTATCAGATCGAACGCGCGGCGCGCGGTATCGCTTGCGCGGCGGCGACCGATTCCGTGTCCAACGACGGTGAATCTTTTGCCGCCGAGCTCCGCGCGAAAGCCATGCAAGCCGTCGAGAGCGAGCGGAGCGCGACGACTGAGGCGGCGCTTGAAAGGCGCGATCTCGCGCGCGAAGGCGTAAAAGAGAAGAATCAATCGGGTGGTCTCATTTTGGACTTTCTTTTCGGAGCGCGCTTGAGCGAACCATCCGATGCTAGCAAAATTGTGCCGGTGTTTTTCACTTTCTCACTGCTCCAGCAGGGTCGTTATCCATCATCCGTGGCGATTCGCGGTGGCGCAGTTTGAAGCGCCTGATCGTTAACGCCGACGACTTCGGCTTGTCGCCCGAGGTCAACGCCGCCGTCGTACGGGCCAGTCGCGACGGAATTTTGCGCAGTGCGAGCCTGATGGTCGCGGAGCCTGCCGCGCCGGCCGCGGCTGAAATAGCCCGCGCAAATCCCGCGCTCGACGTCGGGTTGCACGTGGTGGTCTGCCGGGGACGCAGCCTGCTCGATGCGTCGCGACTCGGCGCCGCGGTGCGCGCGTCGGGAGAGTTCATCGACAATCCCGTGGCCGCGGGGATGCGATATTTCTTCGACCGATCGATGCGCGCTGCGATGACCGACGAACTGCGCGCGCAAGTCGAGCGGCATCTCGAACTGATCGGCTACCTCAACCATATCGACGGGCACTTGAATTTCCACGTCCATCCGCTGTTCGCCGATATTTTGGTTGACCTCGCCGTCGAATACAAAGTGCCATGCCTCAGGCTTCCGCGCGAGCGCGTGATGACGACGCTGCGGCTGCGCCCGGACCATGCGCCGCGCAAGCTCGTCGAATCGATCATCTTTCGCATCCTGTCGCGCCGAACCCGCCGAATGATGGCCGAGCGCGGCCTCACTTCGACCGACGCGCTGTTTGGACTTCATCAGAGCGGTCACTTGAGCGAGGATTACGTCGTGGGAGTGATCGATCGTGTCCGCGATGGCGCCACGGAACTTTATTTCCACCCGGCCGCCGATATCGGCGGAGTCCCGCCCGCGGTCGAGGCGCAACTCGAGGTCGAGATTCTCACCAGCCGGCGCGTGTGTGACGCGATCGATCGAAATGGAATCGAACTGATCACGTTCGCCGATCTTGCAAAGGGCAATCCCGCCGCTTGATTCAACTCTGCGTCTGGCGTTGCCTGTGACTCGTGCCAAAAAAAATCCCCGAGCGGGAGACCAGCGTCATGGCGGAGGTAAACCTTCGGCCTGCGGTACGCGGCGATCTGCCGCGCCTGACGGAGATTTACAACTACTACGTCGTCAACACGCCGATCACGTTCGACTTGAAACCATTGACGGTGCACCAGCGCGCGCGATGGTTCGATGAGCACGCCGGCAAGGGACGGCATCAAATGTTCGTCGCGGAAGACGCCGGCCGGGTCGTCGGCTATGCGTGCACGGGACCGTTTCGCGACAAGGCGGCGTACGACACCAGCGTCGAGACGTCCATTTACTGCGCGCACGACGCGAAGGGCCGGGGAATCGGCGGGATGCTGTACCGGGCGCTGTTCGACGCGCTTAAGAACGAGGACATTCATCGCCTGTTGGCGGGGATCACGATTCCCAACGACGCGTCGCTCAAGTTGCATCGAAGGTTCGGCTTCACCGAGGTTGGCGTCTTCAGCGAATGCGGCCGCAAGCTGGGCGGGTATTGGGACGTCGTGTGGATGCAGCGCCCGCTGCGGCTCGCCGCCGTGCCGTAAGAGCGGGTCGTTTCAGTTCACTACCGAAGCGAGGACCATGTCTGAGAGCCGCTGAAGACGGTCGAAATTGCGCGATTCCTCCAGCAGTCCAGCGGTCAGGCACACGAACGTCAAATCCCGCTCCCGATCGACCCAGAACATGGTCGAACCCGCGCCGAGACCGCCGAACGTCGAAGGCGACGCCGTCGTGCCGAACGGGTGCGGGAAGATACCGGTCCCGCGGATGAAGAAGCTCAATCCGAGGTAGGCGGGGAATTCGCCCCATCCGCGCGCCTCGTAGGCATAGCTGAACAGATTGTTCGGGAGCGTGCCGGTGTGATTCGTTGCGGCCAGCCGGATCGATGCCGGCGACAGCACTCGAACTCCGTCGAGTTCGCCACCGCGCCTGAGCATCTCGGCCCATCGCAAGATATCGCCCGCAGTAGAAACCACACCGCCGGCCGGAATTTCAGCCTCTGCGGTTAGCAGCGCGTTCATCGCTTCGAGCAATTCGGGCTCGAAGACTCCGGGAGTTCGGTCCCGCACGACTATTGGAACAAAGAGCGCGGCGAGATCCTTGCGCCGACCCAAGGCGGTGTCTTTCATGGCCAATGGCTCGAAGAATTCCTGCGCGAGAATGTCGCGGAACGACCGACGCCCGCCGTCAAGTCTCCGCACCACTTCTGCCAGCACAGCGTGCGCGCTAAGCGCACTGTAGCTAACCGCGCTGCCGGGAACAGAATCGGGGAGTTGCTGGCACGCCGCCGCTACAAAAACCTCAAGGTTGCCGAACAACTCCGGCGGGAGCGCAGGAGTCGCCGACATCCCGCCCGTATGAGTCAGCAGATGAGCAACTGAGATTCGCTGCTTGCCCTTGACTCCGAACTCCGGGATCACGTCTGCGATTTTCGTTGTCAGCAGAAGCTCACCCCGTTCCACGCGCACCAGGACCGCCGCAGTGGTCATCGTCTTGGTGATCGACATGATCGCGAAAATGTCATCGGTGCGCGCGGCGCGGCTGCTGGCCCTATCGGCGAAGCCTACTGCCTCATGAGCCGCTATCACCCCGCCCCGGGCGACGGCGTACACAACTCCATCGTAGCGGTTGCTGGCGACATCCTGCCGTATCGCGGCGGCGACCCGATCGAGTCGTGCCGGATCGATTCCGATTTCTGCGGGGTTACCGATTTTCATTGAATACCTCCTGCGAAGGACACAACCGGAATTTCAACATATAGCCTGAAAGCAAACTGAACAATTGGCTGCGGCTCGCCGCCGAATGAATTGCTCGCGCCCCGACGCGGTTTGAACTAGGCTATGAACTTCCGGGGCACGCCCCCTGCGCAATTTTCACTTTTTCACGCTCGACCGCATACAAAGGAAGAGAGACCAGATGCGCGATCAGGATAGAGCTCCACTCGCTGATACTGTTGATGATTATCGCCTGCCGAAAAACGTCACGCCCAGGCGCTACGACATTCGCCTCACGCCCGATCTCAAGGCGTTCACGTTTCAAGGCGAGCTGAATATCGCCGTCGTCGTCAACGAGGCGACCGACGACGTCGTGCTGAACGCGCTCGAGCTGGAAATCGAAACGGTGAGCGCGGAACGTGGCGGAAAATCTCTCGCCGCGAAGGCCGAGCTGGAGCCGGCCAAAGAACGCGCGAATCTGCGATTCGCCGAGAAACTTTCCCCGGGCGAATGGCTGCTGAAGATTGCGTTCCGTGGAATTCTGAACGACAAGCTGCACGGCTTTTATCGCAGCCGCTACCAGGACGCGTCGGGCAAGACCCACCTCGCCGCGACGACGCAGTTCGAATCCACCGACGCGCGCCGCGCTTTCCCGTGCTGGGACGAGCCGGAGCTCAAGGCGAGCTACAAAGTGACGCTGGTCGTCGATGAGCAACTGACCGCCATCTCCAACGGCGGACAGGAGAGCGAGCGCAAGCTGGCCGGCGCCAAGAAGGAGGTCGTCTTCAAGGAGACGATCCCAATGTCCACCTACCTGGTCGCGTTCATCGTCGGCGAGTTCGATGCGACCGCGCCGGTCGATGCGGGCACGCCGCTGCGGATCGTCCACGTTCCCGGCAAAGAGTCGCTGACCGGTTGGGCGCGGCAGATTGGCGCGTTCTCGCTCAAATATTTCGCCGACTACTACGGGCTCAAGTATCCCGGCGACAAGCTCGACCTGATAGCGATTCCCGATTTCGCCTCGGGTGCGATGGAAAATCTGGGCGCGATCACGTTTCGCGAGACCGCGCTGCTCGCCGACGAAAAATCCGCATCGCGCGCCGAGCTCGAGCGCATCGCCGATGTGGTGTCGCACGAAAACGCGCACATGTGGTTCGGCGATCTCGTCACCATGCGATGGTGGAACGGGATCTGGCTCAACGAGGCGTTCGCCACCTTCATGGAGATGCTCGCGGTTGACGCGTGGAAGCCGGAGTGGCGACGATGGGAGAGCTTCAGCGTCTCGCGCGCGGCTGCGATGTCGACCGACGGGCTGCGCAGCACGCGCCCGATTGAATACACGGTGCGCAGTCCCGAAGACTGCCGCGCGATGTTCGATATCCTGACCTATGAGAAGGGCGCGGCCGTGCTGCGGATGCTCGAGCAGTTCCTGGGCGCCAACGTCTTTCGCGACGGAATTCGCCTCTACCTTAAGAAGCATCAATTCAACAACACCGAGACTGGCGACCTGTGGGACGCGCTCGAGGCGGCGTCGCACGAGCCCGTGCGCAAAATGATGGACTCGTGGATCTTCCAGCCCGGCTTTCCGATGATCGAGGCGGCGCCGGCTGCCGACGGCCGCGGACTCAAGCTCTCGCAGCGCCGCTTCTTCTATCTGGTCGAGGACAACCACCAGCTTTGGCATGTGCCCGTGATGGTTCGCGTGAAGACCGACCAGGGAGGCTCGACCCACAAGGTGATCCTCGCCACCGGCGAGACGACTCTCGATATCCCGGGCAAGCTCGAATGGGCGCTGTTGAACGAGGGCGGCCACGGCTTCTATCGCGTGCACTATGCGCCGGCGCTGCTTGCCGCGATCACCAGGAATCTCGGCGCGCTCCAGCCGATCGAACGCTTCGGGCTGGTCAGCGATACCTGGGCGGCGACCGTCGCGGGACTTGGCCCGCTCAGCGAGTTCCTCAAGATGGCGCGGCTGTTCACCGGCGAGACCGACATCAACGTGTGGCGCGCGTTGATCGGTGCGTTCGCTTACCTCGACATGATCGCGTCCGACGCCGACCGGCCCGCGCTGGCCGCCACGGTGCGCGAGATCGTCGCTCCCGCCGCTAAGCGGCTGGGCTGGGAGGCAAAGTCCGGCGAGAGCGCGCTCGTGCGCCAGTTGCGCGGCACGCTCATCGGCGCGCTCGGCACGCTCGGCGACGATGCCGAGGTTCACAAGCGCGCGCGCGACCTGTATGCGCGCTTCGAGGACAATCCCGATTCCGCGGATCGCGACCTGATGCCCGCGCTGGTGAATATCCTCGCGCATTGCGGCGACGCCACGCGTTACGAGGAGTTCAAGCGAAAGTTCAAGGCGCCGCGCACGCCGCAGGAAGAGCAGCGCTTCCTGTTTGCGCTGGCAAACTTCCGCGATCGCGATCTCCTGAAAAAAACCATGGAGATGACGCTGGACGGGCAGGTGCGAACCCAGAATTCGCCCTACCTGATGCATTCGCTGATGCTCAACCCCGCGTGCCGCTACCAGGCGTGGGACTTTGCGCGCGCGCATTGGGACGAGATGATTCAGAAGTATCCCGACAACGCGCTGCCGCGGATGTGCGAAGCGGTGGTCGCGCTGCTTGATCGCGAAGACGAGATCAAGAAGTTCTTCGCCGAGCATCGCGTGCGGCTCGGCGGCAAGATTATAGATCAGCACCTCGAGCGGCTAAGCGTCGCGGTCGGATTCCGCCGCCGCGAAGGCGCAAACCTGCAAGCAACGCTCAAGGGTTGAAACCGGGGCAAGACACTTTAGCTTCGCCTCGGGTGGCGGGGTCGCGATGGCTAAGGCGGACATCCTGATCGGCACCTCGGGCTTTTCCTACAAGGAATGGCTGGGCGGCTTTTATCCGCAGAAGCTTCCTGCCACCAGGATGCTCGAGTACTACTCCGAGCGGATGCCGACGGTCGAAATCAACTACACCTTCCGCGCGATGCCTAAGACCACGATGCTGGAAGGATGGGCCTCGCGCACGCCGGCGAGTTTTCGCTTCGCGCTGAAGGCCCCCCAGCGCATCACGCATTTCGCGCGGCTGCGCGACGCCAAAGAAACCACCGATACGTTCATCGAGCGCGCGTCAGTCATGGGCGAGCGGCTCGGGCCCGCGCTGTTCCAGCTCCCGCCCGACTTCAAACTCGATCTCCCGCTGCTGCGCGATTTCCTCGCGATTCTGAAGGGCCGGATCCGCGCCGCGTTTGAGTTCAGAAATCGGAGCTGGTTCGACGACTCCGTGATGACCGCGCTGGCCGATAACGGCGCCGCGCTATGTATCGCGGAAACGGAAAAGCTTGCCTCACCGCTCGAGCGAACCGCGCCTTACGTCTATCTTCGATTGCGCAGGGAGACGTACGACGATGCGGGCCTGGATGAATGGGTGAAAAATCTCGATCGCCTCGCCTCCGGCGCCGACGAAGTCTTCGTCTATTTCAAACACGAGACGTCTGCGCCCGACCTCGCGGCGCGCCTGCGCGCAAAGCTCCAACGCTCCGCATAGCGCAATGACGTCACGCCGGCAGACCCTTGCCCGCGACGTGGTTGACCCGCAGCGTTTCCACCAACCTCAAGTAACGCTTTAAGGTTTGGTTTCGGCGTGTTCGCGATCCGTTCTCCTGAACTCCTAATGTTTCACGTGAAACATTTACGGCAAAACTTGTTGATCGGCCTGTGTTATCCGCGATTGCCGCAACGTTTCACGTGAAACACTGCCGCGCTCAGCGCGCCTGGATCATCCGAGCCGGCCGTGGCTGTTCGTGGCCGAGAATCGGATGGGGCCGGTACGGCTTCTCGAGCGCGGCGGCTTCGTCAGCGGTGAGCTTCACATCGACGGCCGCGATCGCCTCCTTGAGATGAGCGAGCTTGGTCGCGCCGATGATGGGTGCGCTGACGCCGGGCGCTCGCAGGATCCACGCGCATGCGATCTGCGACGGCGTGACGCTGCGCTCCCTGGCGATCTGTTCGACCACGCTCAGCACTTCGAAGTCGTACTCGCGGAAGTACATATTCTTGGCGAAGTCGTCGGTCTTGGCGCGCGCCGTTGGACCGGTGCCGCCCTTTTCGCGATTGCCCGCCAGAAATCCGCGCGCGAGCGGGCTCCATGGAATCAAGCCGACGCCGTTGTCGATGCAAAGCGGATTCATCTCGCGCTCCTCCTCGCGATAGACGAGGTTGTAATGGTTTTGCATCGACACGAACCGGTGCCATCCGTTTTCCTTCTGCAGATGAAGCGCCTTGGCGAATTGCCACGCGGCCATCGAGCTCGCGCCCAGGTAGCGCACTTTTCCGGCGCGCACCAACGAGTCCAGCGCCTCGAGGGTTTCCTCGATCGGCGTCGTGTAGTCCCAGCGGTGGATTTGGTAGAGGTCGATGAAATCCATCTTGAGGCGGCGCAGCGACGCGTCGCACGCTTCGAGAATATTCTTGCGGCTGAGGCCCGCGCGATTGAGACCCGACGCCATCGGGCCGTGCACTTTGGTCGCGACGACGATCTCATCGCGCTTCGCCATCTCGCCGAGCCATCGCCCGGTGACCTCCTCGCTGACGCCGACCGAATAGACGTTGGCCGTGTCGAAGAAGTTGATCCCCGACTCGACGGCGGCGGCGAAATGCTCGCGCGCGTCGTCCATCGTCAGCACCCAGTCGCGCCATTTCTTGTCGCCATAGCTCATGCATCCGAGGCAGATGCGTGAGACGGTGATTCCAGTCTTGCCCAATTTTGAGTACTGCATGATTTCTCCGAATTATTTTTTGGAATAGTGAGCTTTGAGCCAAAACTCCGGCGCTCGCTCGCACGTGTCAAGGCCGCGTTGAGCTGGCATCGGCGTCAGGGCGGGGCGGGCTTCGCCACCGCGTGCTGTCGCGGGCGGATATCGTAGCCGTGGTCATGAATAAAATTTGCGCGCACCTGCGCGAGCAGCACGGTGTCGATCAACACCGCAATAAAGATGACGGCGATGAAGGCGTACTTTCCCGGCTGAGGCGCCTCGTTCATGGACATAAGAACTATTAATAGCATGACGGCTGCTTTTGACACCCTGTTTCATTGCCTCGGACGGCATATTAGGATGCAGGCAATCGCGCTGGCCGATTGGTCAGGCGGAGATTTACCGAAGAGTAGCGAATTCAGCAGAAGGTGTCGCTGTCGCAGGTCGGAAAGATGCGGCGCCGGAGGGAGTCTATGCGGGTCTTATTTGTGCATCCGAGTCCGCTTATGTACAGCGAAATTTATTTGCGGCTCGAACCGCTGGGGATGGAGCGGGTGGCGGCGGCAACGCGCGCGGCCGGCCACGACGTGAGGATTATCGACCTGCAGATTTTCAAGCATCGCGATCTGTTTGCCGAACTCGAGAGCTTCCGCCCGAATGCGGTGGCGTTCTCGCTCAATTATCTCGCCAACGTGCCCGAGGTGATCGATCTCGCCAAAGACGTGAAGCGGCTGATGAAGGATTGTTTCGTCTTCACCGGCGGGCACAGCGGTTCGTTCGTCGCCGACGAAATCCTCGAGCATGCGGATGGCGCGATCGACGCGGTCATCCGCGGCGAGGGCGAGACCGCGACGCCGATACTGCTCGACGCGATCGGCACCGGTTCGATCGCAAAAGTTCCCGGCGTCCTGACGACGCAAGGGGCGGGACCGACGCCGGTCATGCTCGACGATCTCGACAAGTTTTTTCCGGCGCGCGACCTGGGGCGCCGGCGCAACAAGTACTTTATCGGCGTGCTCGACCCGTGCGCGTCGATCGAGTTCACGCGCGGCTGCCCGTGGGATTGCTCGTTCTGCAGCGCGTGGACGTTCTACGGCCGCAGTTACCGCAAATCGACGCCGGAAGCCGCCGCCGAAGACATGCTGTCGATCAAGGAGCCCAACGTCTTCATCGTCGATGACGTCGCGTTCATCCATCCCGAGCATGGGTTTGCGATCGGTCACGAAATCGAAAAACGCAAGATCAAGAAGCAGTACTACCTCGAGACGCGCGCCGACGTGCTGTGCCGCAATCCGGAAGTGTTCCGCTACTGGCGCAAGCTCGGCATGGAGTACATGTTCCTCGGCCTGGAAGCGATCGACGAAGAGGGACTGAAGCTGCATCGCAAGCGCTCGTCGATGGGGGTCAACTTCAAGGCGCTCGAAGTCGCGCGCGAGATCGGCCTGACCGCCGCGATCAACCTGATCGCGGACCCGTCATGGGACGAGAAGCGCTTCGAGGTGATCCGCGAATGGGCGATCAGCGTCCCGGAGGTCGTTCATCTGACTGTCGCGACGCCGTATCCCGGCACGGAGTTGTGGTTCACGGAATCGCGCAAGCTGACGACGCTGGACTACCGGCTGTACGACATCCAGCATGCGGTGCTGCCGACCAAGCTGCCGCTGCTGCAGTTCTACCAGGAGCTGGTGAAGACGCAGGACGTGCTCAACCGCAAGCATCTTGGCTTCACGGCGCTGAAGTCGATGGCGTCGATCGCGGGCAAGCTCGCGCTCAAGGGGCAGACCAACTTCCTCAAGATGCTGTGGAAGTTCAACAGCGTTTACAATCCCGACCGGCAGTTCGCCGAGCATTCGCGGGAAGTGAAGTACGCGATGCGTCCGCCGTCGATGCATAGCGACGGACGTCCGGCGGCCGACAAGCTTTACATTCACATGCCGAAGCCGTCGCATCCGGAGGATTCTGCGCCAACCGCGGGCGACACCGCCGCGGGCGGCGGCCGGTGAGGCAGCAGACGAATAGTGCTGCCAAACATCCGGTCGAGAGTTCGCCGTTCCGTTAGCTCGCGATTGGTTCGGGGACGTTGCGGAGCGCATTGAAGACGACCGGCGGCACGCGCAAGCGATCGTCGGACTCGTAGATTGCGCGCACTTCGGCGAATGCGTCGTCGTCGGCAAGCGTGAGGGCGCTGACGCGGTCGAGCAGCTCTTTTTTCTCGTCGGTCAGCGCCTCGTCGCCCAGTTCCATCAATCCCCAAACGTCCCAGGGCAGCATTTCCATTCGATTGAGCGAGGCGAGGTCGCGCACCACGTTGCCCGCGATGAACCACAGTCCGCGCTCATTGATAAAGGACAGGCCGAAACGATTTGCGTCGGCGCGACCGGCGCGACATTGCTGCCACGCGTCGCCGGCGATGATGAAGCGATCGCGAGGCACATCGAGCGGATTGAAATCGACGTTGAGTGCCTTTCGCTGTATGGCATCAAGCTGCGCGTCCGCCAATACCCAGCGCGCATACCCGGCATTCCAGTACTCGCACACCCAATGGTCTTCGAACTTGCCCGGCGTGAAGTATGCGCCGAAGCCGCATCGCGGGCGTGCCGGAATTCCTTGATGGCGGAGGATCGCGCACAGCATCAGCGAAAAATGACGACAGACACTTGGCAGCCGGTTCCCGGGCTCGCGCGCGATCGTGAGCGGGCGCGCGTCGAGCGCATGAATCCGCGTCAGCATTTGCTCGATCGGACGGAGGTGCGCATTATCGCGCTGCTCTTCGGACAGCTTGAGGCTGTACAAGAAGGGCGCAATGTCGCGATGAATGAGCACGCCTTGAATGACTTCGCATAGCGACGCGAGGTCCCTGGGCATCGCGCTGAATTCAGCCGCGTGCGCTCCCAGAGCGGTCATCGTCCCACAGCGCTGGTAGTATTCTTGCGGGGTTTCCATGTTTCCAGTTCCTCACGCAGCCGCGTCACAGAGCGAAGCTAGATAGCGTTCGAGATTACCAAACGAGCGTTCCCAGCCGCTTGAGATAATCGAATCGCATAACTCTTCGATTGACAAGCGGGCCTCGCACACCGCCTCCGACTCACTGATGGCCGCGCCGATCGTTCCGCCTTCGCGATGCGGATTGACTACAAACCAGAACCAGGTCTGTTGACCATTCCAAACCTCGAAGCCGATGCCCAAGTGATGTTTGCTGGTTCGCATAAGTTCATCCTCGCGAGCTTTGGGCCGCTGCCAGGTATTCTGCGAGGCAGTCCAGGCTGGTGGTCCACCCGCCCTGATGCGCGTCGCGCGCGGTGACCGATTCGAAGATCGCCTGATGCAAGGTGAGCTTGGTCTTGGCGTCGTGCTCCTCGAAGGTCAGCGTCAGGGTAGTTTCGGGACGGGTAAGATTGCCCTGAGCATCCGCCCAGCTCCCCACCATGATGAGTCGTTCCGGTGGGACGATCTCGCGATAGATGCCCTGCATCCAATGATCGTCGCCGTCGGGACCGCGCATGTGGATTCGGTAGGCGCCGCCGGGGCGCAGCTCGTTGCGAAGGACGGTGCTGGCGAAGCCTCGCGGACCGAACCATTGCGCCATGTGCTCGGACTCGGTCCAGGCTTTGAAGACGAGGCTGCGTGGCGCGTCGAAGATGCGGGTGATAACGAGTACGCGATCGGCAGGCTCGGTGGCGAGATCATTTTTTGCGGCCATGTTTCTTCTCCTTCTGTTGCAGTTCGCGCTTTTGCAGGTCGCGTAGATAGTCCTCGAAGCGATCGAAGCTCTCTTCCCAGAAACGGCGATAGCGCTCAAGCCAGTCCGAGGCGTCCTTGAGCGGACCCGCCGCTAGGCGGCAGGGCCGCCACTGCGCCTCGCGGCCGCGCGCGATGAGACCGGCGCGCTGCAGCACTTTGAGGTGCTTGGAGACGGCGGGAAGGCTCATTTCGAAGGGCTCGGCCAGCTCAGACACGGAGGTCTCGCCCGAGGCGAGGCGCGCGAGGATCGCGCGGCGGGTGGGATCGGCCAGGGCCGCGAAAGTTGCGTTGAGGCGATCAGGCGACATTGCTGTGATGAACCATTCGGTTAAATAACCTACTGGTTAAATACATCGGAAGACGCCGTGTGTCAAGCGGTTCCTGCGCGATTTCTTCAGAGCGATTTATACCAATCGGCTAGCGCTCGTCCGCGTCGGTCGAGCATCGATGGACCACCAGACCAAGATTGTCAAAAGCCAGATCGGGAACAGAAAAAATAGCAGGCGTCCTGGGTGGCCTGAGAAAAGGGGGTATCCGGCAAGCGCCAGAAGTGCGACCGCGGCCACGATCGGAACTATGAAGATCGCGTCCCGCCGAGACGGCAGTGCCCGGTTTTGAAGGGCTGAGATAATCCTAAGGGAAAAGAACGCCGCGAAACCCACCAGAAAGAGATTCACATTACTCGGGAACGCGGCTTGGGTCAGGTACCAGGTCCCTATAATGAGCACCGAGAGCGCAAAGCCACGCCAGCTATGCGGACCCGAAAGATAAGGTACGACCTTTACGTGATACAGATAGAAATCTTCGAGGAATACTGCGATGAGAAAGGCAACTCCCCAAAGCACCGGCGAGTCCAGGTGAAGGACTGTATCGTTGATGCGGGGCAGCGTAGCCCCAACAGTCACCGCATACAGGAGATCGACGAACAGCCCTCGCTCAGCCATGCCGGTTCCTCACAAGCGCGAGTTCTGCTTTTGCGTTTCAGTTTCAGTCCCCAAGTATCCACCTGCGAGTGTCCTTAAGTCGGTTGCATTCGGGAAATTGCCCTCAACGGGTGATCCGACTGATACGTCGCCGGTGGCGAACGCGCAAGCGGCGATTAACGTTTGCTCTCGCGCAGCGTGTTTGCTGTTTGCCCTCGCGGGCATGGCGGGCGCAAAATCGCGGCAGTCAGCAAACTTGACGTATCACGAGGATCAATCCGATGGCCGAGAATCGCAAGCGAAAGTTCTGGGGATGGGGCTACGAGGACCAGGGGCCGACTCCCGAACAGCAAAAGCATATGGCCGAGCGAATGGCCAAGCGATTTGGGCTCGGGCCACTCGAACTCACGCCGGCGCCAAAGGAAAGCGAGCTGAATCTGCGCGCGCCGCGCGTGAAGCCGCCGGTCGCGGTCGAGGCGATTTGCTCGACCAGCACCCACGATCGCGCCGGCCACACCTACGGCAAGGGATCGCGCGATCTCAGGCGGGCGTTTAGGCGCGACTATCCGAATCCGATCGACGTGGTCGCGTTTCCGCGCGATGAGAAAGAACTGATTGCGGTGCTCGAATGGTGCGACGGCGCGCGGATTGCAGCGGCGCCATACGGCGGCGGCTCGAGCGTCGTCGGCGGACTCGAACCACCCGAGGGCGACCGTTATCGTGGCGCGGTCTCGATCGATCTGATGCATCTGGACAAGGTCGTGGAAGTGGACAGGGTCTCGCGCGCCGCGCGAATTCAGGCCGGGGTGTACGGTCCCGCGCTCGACGCGCAGTTAAAGCCGCACGGACTGACGATTCGTCATTTTCCGCAGTCGTTCGAGTTCTCGACTCTCGGCGGATGGATCGCGACGCGGTCGGGCGGGCATTTCGCGACGCTGTACACGCACATCGACGACTTCGTCGAATCGCTACGCGTCGTGACCCCAACCGGAGTCGTCGAATCGCGCCGGCTGCCCGGCTCGGGCGCAGGTCCCAGCCCGGACCGGATGTTCATCGGCTCCGAAGGAATTCTCGGCATCATCACCGAGGCCTGGATGCGGCTTCAGGATCGGCCGACGTTTCGCGCGGGCGCGTCGATTCCGTTTCCAAGCATGCTCAAGGCGGCAGAGGCGGTGCGGCAGATTTCGCAGGCCGGGCTGTATCCCGCGAATTGCCGGGTGCTCGACGAAGGCGAGGCCTTCAATTCCGGCGCAGGCAACGGCGATGAGGCCGTGCTGGTGCTCGCATTCGAGTCCGCGGACCATCCGCTGGAACCGTGGATGAAGCGCGCGCTGGAGTGCTGCGCGGATCACGGCGGGAAAATCCCGGCGGACGCCGCGAAGACCCGCACCGACGCCGACGCGACGCACGAAGGATCGGCGGGAGCGTGGCGCAACGCGTTTCTGGGCGCGCCCTACCTGATGGACACGGTAGCCGCGATGGGAATGGTGAGCGACACGTTCGAGACCGCAATCACGTGGGAGCGATTCCCGGAATTTCATCGCCAGGTGATGGAGTGTGCGCGCGATACGATAGCCCGGGTATGCGGCAAGGGCTCGGTCACGTGCCGATTTACACACGTTTATCCCGACGGGCCGGCGCCGTACTACACGGTTCTGGCGCCGGGCAAACGCGGCTCCGAGATCGAGCAGTGGGACGAAATAAAAGCGGCGGTCTCGGACAAGCTGATGGCGCTTGGCGGCACGATCACGCATCATCACGCGGTCGGCCGCTATCATCGGCCGTGGTACGACCGCCAGCGTCCGGATGGATTCGCGCGCGCGCTGAAGGCGGCGAAACGCGCGCTCGATCCGCGCGGGATTCTCAACCCGGGCGTGCTGATCGATCCGGATCCGGATTGAGCGGCGCGGGCGCTAGTCGTCGAGGTTGAGTTGTTTTTTCGCCGCCTCGCTCATCATGTGCGGCGTCCATGGCGGATCCCACACGATCTCGACGCACGCGTCGTCGCAGCCGGGAATGCCGAGCAGCTTGTCCTGGATCTCCTGCGTGATCATCCTGCCCATTTGGCAGCCGGGCGCCGTCAGCGTCATCGTGACATTGACGATGCGGTCATCGATCGCGACGCCGTAGATGAGTCCGAGGTCCACGAGATTGACGGGAATCTCCGGGTCGTAGCACTCGCGCAGCACTTCGTAAACATCTGCTTCGGTCGGTGCGGGCGAATTCTCCATAGTACAAAGTCTAGTATATAAGAAGATGGGTGTGCGCGAAATCCGCGGTCGCGCAACGTGCGCCGCGCGCATTCACCGGAGGTCCGCTATGACCGACAAAGAAGAACTCTACGACCAGGCGATCGACGCATACGCCGACGACAAGTTCGACGAAGCGATCGAGTTGTACAAGCAAGCGCTTGAAATCGATCCGAAGTACACCGATGCGCTGCACGGAATGACGATGTGCTACCAGGCCAAGGGAGATCTCGACGCAGCGATCGAGCTGACGAAAAAATATATCGCGCAGGAACCGGAAGACATCCTCGCGTACACCAACCTCAGCATGTTTTATCAAAAGAAGGGCATGGTGCCCGAGGCGGAGGCGGCCGGCGCCCAGGCGCGGCGGCTGGACTGGAAGCGACAACTCAAGGAAGGCAAGAAGTAGGGCGCGATGAAACTGAAGGACAAAGTTGTACTGATCACCGGCGGAGGCTCGGGCCTCGGACGCGAGATGGGGCTGACGTTCGCGCGCGAGGGCGCGAAAGTCGGCGTCAACGACATCAGGCCCGAATCGGCGCAAAACGTAGTGACTGAAATCGAGCGCGCGGGCGGCAAGGCGTGGCCGTTCGTCGCGGACGTGTCGAGCAGCGCGGCGGTCGGCAGGATGTTCGCCGACTTCATCGCCGCGTTCGGCACGATCGACATCCTGATCAACAACGCGGGCATTGGACGCACTCGCGACACGAGCGAGGTGATCCCGACTTACCAGAAGACCGACGAGGATTGGCACAAGATGCTCGCGACGCATCTCGACTCGACGTTTTTCTGCACCCGCGAGGCGCTCAAGGTGATGATGCCGAAACAGTCGGGACGCATCATCAATCTCGGCTCGGTCGCCGGCACCACCGGGCTGCCCTTCGCGTCGGACTACTGCGCGGCGAAGGGCGGAATCATCTCGTTCACCAAGTCGGTGGCGCGCGAAGTGGTGATGATGGGGATTCTCGTCAATTGCATCGCGCCGGGATTCATCGACACGCCGATGACCGCGTTCATCGAGGGCGAGTTCCGCCAGCAGATCGAAGCGATGACGCCGATGGGGCGCTTCGGCGAGCCGAGCGACATCGCGGCCGCGGCGCTTTTTCTCGCCTGCGAGGATTCGAAGTTCATGGTCGGCCAGGTGCTCAGCCCCAACGGCGGCTATGTGATTTGAACCCCGAGGATTGCGGATCGCTCGTCACGGACGGGGCCGGCTGGATGATCCCACGATGCTGACGCGGTCCGCGGGAATTCTGATTCCACTGTTCTCGATCCGCACGCGCGACAGTCTCGGACGCGGAGAAATATTGGATCTTGCGCCGATGATGGATTTCGCGCTGTCGATGGGTCATCGGATAATCCAACTGCTGCCGTTGGACGAGACCGGCCCCGACGATCTCAGCCCGTACAGCGCGATGAGCGTGATGGCGATCGATCCGATGTACATCTCGGTTGGCGGGCTGGCCGGCGTCGGGCGGATCGTACTGAGGCGCGCACGCGCGGCGGTGGGGAAGGCGCGCTTTGTGCCACGTTCGATCATTCGGCGGGAAAAATTTCCACTGCTCGAGCGCGCATACCAGGCGGCTCGAGCGCGCGGCGGTCGCGACGAAGCTGCGCAACTCGACGGGTTCATCGAGGCCAACTCGTACTGGCTGCGCGACTACGCGATGTTTCGCGCGCTCAAGGAGCGCTTCAACTGGGCCAGTTGGGAAAAGTGGCCGGCGGCAATTGCGCAGCGCGATCCAGCCGCACTCGCAGCCGTGCGCCGCGAACTGACCGAGCCGATCGAGATGTACGGTTATTGGCAGTTCATCGCGCACCGGCAATGGTCGCGGATGCGCGCCTACGCATCCTCGCGCGGCGCACTGATCGGCGGAGACCTCGCGTTCTCGCCATGCCGCGACAGCGCCGAGGTGTGGGCGAACCAGGACGAGTTCGATCTGTCGCGCACCGTCGGCGCGCCGCCCGACGCTTTCAATCCCAAGGGACAGCGATGGGGCCTGCCGATCCCCAACTGGGATCAGATGCGTGCGCATGGATTCAAGCTGCTGCGCGCGCGTGCGCGTCACGCCAGTTCGCTTTACGATTTGATTCGAATCGATCACGTGGTTGGGCTCTATCGAACTTTCAATTTCGGTTCGGACCCGGACGCGGCGGGAACTTTCACACCGGCGGACGAAGCGGATCAGCGGCTCCAGGGCGAAGAGGTGATCCATGCGATCCAAAAAGAAGTGGGCGCGACGGAACTGATCGCTGAAGACCTGGGCACCGTGCCGCCGTGGGTGCGCGAATCGCTTACGCGTCTCGGCGTACCCGGATACAAGGTGATGCAGTGGGAACGCAACTGGGGCCAAGCCGACGAACCATTTATCAGCCCCGCGGCCTATCCCGAACTTTCGCTCGCGACTACGGGCACGCATGACACCGAACCCCTGACCGTGTGGTGGCGCGAGCAGCCGGTTGCCGAGCGCGAGAAATTCGTGCGCGCACTTGGCCTTGAGAGCCAGGTGAATCCGCGCCGAATGCTCGAGGAAGCGGCGCACGATTCGATCCTGGCCGCGCTGTACGCGGCGCCGTCGCGGCTCGTGATAATTCCAATCCAGGATTTGTTTGGATGGAGTGCGCGAATCAATCGGCCCGGAACGATCAGCGATTCGAACTGGACCTATCGAATCCCGCTGACACTGGAACGGATGCGCCGCAGCCGCGCGATACAGTCATGCGTCGCCAAGCTGCGCGAGATCGCCATCGGCAGCGGACGCTTCAGCAGCTAGATTGCCCGATGCTGCTCCAGCCGCATCGATCGCAACCGGCGCCTAAGTTGTGGCGCGCCCACGGCATGAACTATAAGCAACATCTGGCCGCGAAATCTGATCGGCAATACTCGGGGAGCAATTTTCCCGGAGGCATCGATGGGACCATTGGACCGCGCGCTGAAAATCGCCATTTTTGCCGCCGCAATCGCGGTCGTGCAGGGATGCGCCGCGCGACAACCGTCGCCCTCGAAGCCCGCGCCCGCAGTCTCCCCTGCCGTTCCGAGCGCGACACCGACCCCCGCCGGCGCTCCGCTGGGCACGCATGCACCGTACGCAATCACGGCGGGCCTCGACGGCAACCTGTGGTTCACCGAGTACCAGGGCGACGGTATCGGACGGATAACCACGTACGGCGCCAGCAAACGCTTTAAGATCGATCCCGATGGATTCGCCGAACGGATCACCTCGGGCCCCGACGGCGCAGTCTGGTTCACCGATACGGCCGGCAACCGGATCGGCCGCGTGGCTCCCGACGGAAAAATCGCGTACGTCAAATTGCCTCACTCAAACAGCGGACCGGCGGGAATCACCTCGGGCCCCGACGGCAATCTCTGGTTCACCGAGCACTCGGGCAATCGCATCGGGCGGCTCAGCACCACCGGCACTCTGACCGAGATCGAGCTGCCCAAGGGCGCCGGTCCCGCCGAAATAGTCGCCGGCAGCGACGGCAACCTGTGGTTCGCCGAGGATACGGCGAATCGCATCGCGCGCGTCACCGTCTCGGGCTCGGTGAAGGAGTTCCAAATCCTGATCCCCGACAGCCGCCCCGCGATGATGACACTTGGCGCCGACGGCAACGTCTGGTTCACCCAACCGCAGGCCAACAAAATTGGCAGAATCACGCCCGGTGGCTATATCTCGGAGTTTGCATTGCCCAATCCCGGTGTGCCGCTCGGAATCGCGGCGGGCTCCGACAAAAATCTCTGGGTCACCGTGATTCGTGCGCAACTGATCTATCGCGTGACACCGAAGGGAGAGTTCACGCCGTTCTCCACGCCTGAAAAGTCGATGGCGACTTTCATCACGGCCGGTCCCGACGGCAGCCTGTGGTTCACCGAGCCCAACGGCAAGATAGGCCGTCTTACGACCTCGGGAGACGTCAGCGAATTCGTCTTCTCCGATCCCTACAGTGAGTCCAAGTGAGCGCGCAGGCGACGGTCGTGGCGTAAGCGATGGCGCGTCTGTTCCGTTCGCCGGGTTTTGCGCTATAAGCGCCCTATACGAACCGAAACGCTGGGCGCGTTTGGATTCCGGCATTATGCCGCAAGGGAGATATTGAACGATGGGCAAGCTCGACGGAAAGGTAGCCGCCATCACCGGCGGCGGTCGCGGCATCGGTCGCGGCGTCGCGAGGGCATTCGCCGCGCAGGGATGCGCAGTGGTAGTCAACGATCTTGGCGTCACCGTCGCGGGCCAGAAGGAAACTCAATCGCCCGCCGACGACGTGGTCAAGGATATCAAGGCCGCGGGCGGCAAGGCCGCTTCCAATCACATGGATATCGCCACCGTCGAAGGCGGCGAGGGCCTCGTCAACCAGGCGATCAAGGAGTTCGGCAAGCTTGATATTCTGGTCAACGTCGCGGGCATCCTGCGCGACCGCATGATCTTCAACATGTCCGAACAGGAATGGGACGACGTGATCCGCGTGCACCTCAAAGGCCACTACTGCACGATCCGTCCCGCGTCGGCGTATATGCGCGAGCACAAGTACGGCAGAATTATCAACTTCTCTTCCAACTCTGCGCTCGGCAGTCCCGGCCAACCCAACTACGCCGCCGCCAAGGCGGGAATCCTGGGCCTGACGTACTCGAGCGCGAACTCGCTGCAAAAGTATGGAATCACGGTAAATGCGATCATGCCGGGAGCGGCGACCCGCATGACCGATACGATTCCCGCGGGCAGGATGCCCGGCGCAACCGGAATCCCGCAGTCCGAGCAGGTCGAGGGCACCCCGCGCGATCCCGCCAACGTCGCGCCGATCGTGATTTTTCTCGCCAGCGACGATGCCGCGAACGTCACCGGGCAATGCTTTGGCGCGTCGGGCTTTCGCATCATGCGCTATCGGCACATCGCTCCCGACAAGATTCTGTATAACAACGGCCCGTGGAACGTTGACGAACTGTTCGAGCGGCTCAAGTCCACGCTGCTGGTCGATCTGAGCCAGCCGCGAATGTAGCCGGCCTTTTTTTCCGCGAATGTCCCCCTTCCCGGCGTGTTTGTGACACGCGAGGGAAGGTAGGTTAGGGGTGAGCTTTTCCACGCCCGCCGTCAATGACCATTGGGCCTGGCGGCAGGCCGTTCGATGTCAAAACTTGCGTCGAGGAATCTAATAACTCGCGCGGCGTACCCGTTGGGATCCTCGTAGATCGCATCGCCGTGGCCGCCCGACGGCACCGTCCACATCTGCGCGTTGAAGCCTGCCGAGTCGAGCAGCGCTTTGCCGTCCGCGACCGGAGTTACCTTGTCGTCGCGATTCTGGATGATGAGCAATGAGCAAGTGCCCAGGTTGCCCGCGTCGGTGACCGGCGAGATTTTGTACAGCGAGCGCCCGAACCATAGCTGCGCTTCCCATATTACCGTGCCGGCGAACGCGGGATTCAGCCGTGACAGCGACGGGCTGCGCATAAACAGTTGCGCGAGGTTCGCGTAGGAACCGTCGGCGACGATTGCGGTGAAGACCGGCTGCTCGGCCTGCGCCATGATCGCGCCGGCGGCGCCCTCGGAAATTCCGAGCGCGGCGATTTGATCGAAGCCGTCGTCGCTAAGCGTGCGCGCGGTCGCCAGCGCGAATTTTCGCTTCAGCATCCCCCAGTTGATTCCGTAGCTCGGATTGTTGGCGCTGTAAGTCACGACCACGGTGTAGCCAGCGTCCAGCAGAAACCTGGCGTACGGAATCACGGCGACTTCCGGCGCTCCCGCCGCCGGCAGGATCACCACCACTTGGCGGCGTTTGCCCGGGAAATACCATCCGACCACGCTGACCTTTTGGTGGCGGATACCGTCCTCTTCGACCACACCGCAATCCAATCGCTCCGGCTCGACGCCGAGCGCGACCCCGACGTCTGTGAGCGAGCCCCGCTTGAACGACGGGACATGCTGTCCGAAAACGTCCTGGCCGCCGCTGCGGAGAAAGTCCGGGTACATCAACGATCGCGCGACGAAGAGGGCGCCCCCCATCCAGAGAATAATCGGGATGCCCAGCAGGATTGCGCCGATGCCAAAGATGCCCCGCGGCCTGCGCTTGGGCGCCGCTGGCGGAGATTGGGAAGGTTCGCTCATCGGCTATGCTTGTGCACGATTGCGCGCGCTGCCGCAAGCGCGCTTGTGAGGGTTTCGTTCGCCACTTATGCTGCCCCACAGGAAGGTGACGCTCATGTCCGATTGGGATCCCGAACTCTACAACCGCTTTCGCCGCTACCGCGCGGAACCCGTCGAGCACATCCTGTCGCGCCTTCAACTCACCGGCGACGAACGAATCATCGATCTCGGCTGCGGCTCCGGCGAGAACACGCTCGAACTGGCGCGGCGCAGCCCGCGTGGATCGGCGCTCGGCGTCGACGGCTCACCCGCGATGATCGAGGCGGCTCGCAAGCTGCTCGACGGCGAGCCCGCCGAGCTCAAAACGCGCGTCTCGTTCGAGTTGCTCAACGTGCCTGAGTTTCGCGCCGACCGCGCATACATGCTGATCTTCTCGAACGCCACTTTTCATTGGATTCCCGATAAGCCGGCGCTGTTCGCATCGTGCTTCGACGCGCTCCGCCCGGGCGGAAGGATCGTGGTGCAGATGCCTGCCAACGAGACCGAGACCGCGAAGATGGAAATCGGGCGGCTGGCGCGCGAGGCGCCATGGAACACGATGCTGGGCGGACGCGAGCGGGCGTTTCACGAAGAGCCGCCGGAGTTTTACGCGGCGATGCTGGCGCGGCTCGGCTACGATCGCATCGACTGCTATCACCTGACGTTTCATCATCCGATGGATCGGCCGGCCGAGGTCGTTCAATGGTACCGCTCGACCGGCCTGCGGCCTTTCCTCGACGCGCTCCCGAAAGATCGTCACGACGAATTTCTTGCCCAGTTGACGGCGCGGCTCAACTCGGCTTACGGCACTTCCGGGCCGATGACGTTCGACTTCAAGCGGCTGTTTATCTGGGGCCGCCGCCCTGGACCTTAATGATGGGTCGCGCGCGCAATCGTTCCGCACTCGTCGCGCACGGCGGCGCCGGTTCCGCCGGTCCTGGTGCGGAGCGCGCTGAGCGACGCCGCGCGATGCTGGCTGCGACGCGCCTGGGCGCGAGAATTCTTCGCGCCAACGGCAGCGCGCTCGAGGCCGTGGTCGGGACAGTCGCGGCGCTGGAGGATCATCCGCTCTTCAATGCCGGCTACGGCTCGTTGCTCAACTCCCAGGGCAACGTCGAAATGGATGCATCCGTGATGTTCGCCGAGCCTGTCGATCCTGCGGCCGCGCTCAGACCTGCTTCACGAGGCAAGCGCTCAGGCCATCCCGATCATTCCAACGGATCCGACTACACCGTCTCAGGCGGCGCGGTTGCCGCGGTCAGCCGCGTGCGAAACCCAATCGTGCTCGCGCGCGCCGTGATGGAACATTCGCCGCACATCCTGATGGCGGGCGCCGGCGCGGAAAGCTTTGCACGCAGGACCGGCATCCGGCTCGTGCGGCCCGAGGAAATGGTTACCGAGCGCCCACGCGAACGATGGCGCGCGCGAAAGCAGCAGGGCGGGATGCTCGAGGCCGAGGGTGCTGCGCGCGCCGCGATGGGACACGGCACGGTCGGCGCCGTCGCCGTCGACAAGCACGGCGCGATCGCGGCTGCGACCTCGACCGGCGGAGTGCCCGGCAAACTCTTTGGACGCGTCGGCGACTCCGCGCTGATTGGCGCCGGCACTTTCGCCCATGCGCTCGGAGCCGCCTCTGCGACCGGGCAGGGCGAGGCGATCATCCTGACCGCGCTGTGCCGCGAGGCGGTGTTGGCGCTCGCTGACGGCTTGCCCCAGGCCGTCGCGCGCGATGCAATCGCCGAAATGATCGACGCGACGGGAGCCGAGGCCGGCGTAATACTCGTCGACCGGCGCGGCAGAATCCGTTACGCCCACAACGCCGCCTCGATGCAGGTGGCGAGATACGATCCTGCGGGCGGACTGCGCCATCTGTGGCTCGAGCCGATCGCGACGGGCCGCCGTCCGTGATTCTCGAACCGCCGGATACGACGGCGGCTGCCAGTCGCGGCGCGGTCATGCATCCCGCAACGCTCGCGATTGCCTCGTTGTTTGCCTTCATCGTTCTCGCGCAGGGAATCAGCGCGCCGTTTCAGAAGGACGCGGAGCCGCAATCGGCCGAGTGGATTCAGAGTATCGTGCGCGACGGACACTGGCTGATACCGATCGACGCGTACGGCTACGCCGATCGCAAACCGGCGCTCTTCTACTGGTTCTCGGCGCTCGTCGCCAAGGCGACCGGCGGCGCCACCGTCGATGAGGTTCGCGCGCGCGCAGTGTCCGTGATGGCAGGCACCGCGCTGGCGACCGCGGTGCTCGCGTGGACGGCGGCCAACGTCGGCGTATCCGAAGGATGGCTTGCGTTTCTGTTCATGCTCGGCACCTACGGGTTCGCGTCGCGCGCGACCGAAGCTCTGACCGACATGCTGATGACGTTTCTTTTGTTCGCAGCGTATAGCACACTCGCGACTTTAGTTGACAACTCGGAGCCGCAGGCGCGAGCGGCGCCGCGCCGGGCGATACAGGCAGGCTTGATCCTCGGGCTGGCAGTGCTGGCCAAGGGTCCGATTGCAATCGTGCTGTGCGCGCTCGCCGCCTCGATCTACCTGCTGATCGAGCGGCGCAATCCCATTGCGATCCTGCGTCAACGATGGCCGTGGCAGGTGGTCGCGATTGCGGTCGGATTGGGCGCGGTCTGGTACGTGCCGGCCGCGATGGTCAGCGGGAATAAAATCCTCAGGATCATCTTCGCGGAGAACTTCGGGCATTTCATGCCGGCAAAGCTCGGCGGAACGGGCGAGAGTTATCGGCCCTTCTATTTCATCGTCGCGCGCTTGCTGGGCGGCGCTTTTCCGATGACGATCCTGATCCTGCCGGCCGCGCTAGCCTTCTACACCGGCGAGATTTCGGCGGGGAAGCGGCGCGCGGTGATCTGGCAAGTCAGCATGCCGCTCGCGGTGTTGACTGCTTTTCTCAATTGCGAGCGTCAAGCGCGACGATTACATCCTGCCCGCGATTACCTGGAATCGCGATCTCTGTGCGCGTCGGTGTTCACGCTGGAGGTACGCGGCTGCGGCGTCGAAGTTGCGCGACGTGATCATCGGGCTATTCGTGCTGGGTCTGATTTTGACTCTTGTTTTTCTTCACTTTCGCGGCTACGGCCCTCACGCAAATCTCCAATCGAGCGACGCGGCTTACTACTCAATCATGCATGCCAACGCCAAAACGTTGACTGTGGAGTTTATTGCGTTCGGCGTTGCCTGGTGGGTCGTGCTCGCTATCCTGGTATTCGCGCTGATTCGACGGCGCGCGATTTTAATAGGTGCTGCGTTTGGTCTGCTTGCGCTTTCCTTGAGCCTGATGTGGATCGCGACGCTGCGACCCGCCCTTGCCACGATGCGCAGTGTGAAGAGTTTCATTCCGATCATCGTGGATCACGTCAAAGGAGATCAGTTGTGCATCCCGTCGGGCATCAACTACGAGCTGTCGTACTACTACGGCGCGGCGGTGCCCGAACTTGCCGATCCTCAATGCGCAAATGTTACTGCGGGCAGGCCTGTCTATCTGATCGCGACGCCGCGCGAGCTGGACGCGATGAGGCCCGAGTATCGGGCGCGCCTCAAGCTCATCGCGAAGTCCAACTTAATCGGTGGCGGAGGACCGCCGGCGCTGTATGAAATCTCGCCAAGCGGCACGAACGGGGATTTGAAAGGTGGCGGCGCAGCCGCTAAATAGAAGGGCGATGCGTAACTAACGCCGGACGCCGGAGCGTTCGACGGGAGAACTTAATTGTATGTGAAAGCCGCCGTGATTGAATGTGAAACCCACCGTGGGTTTCACGCTTCCTTGGGCAGGGGTGACCTCCTTCGGCTTCGCTCAGGACAGGCTCTGCACCCGGTGAAAAGTCAGAAAGAGAATTGGCACCGCCCCGGTTATGCAAAGGTCAACCAAATGGAGAATCGATGGCTGATCGCGTCGAACATGCCGAACATGCGATGAGTGCGCTGATGCGCTTCGTCGTCTCGCTCATAATCCCTCTGTGGGCGCTCGCGATGCTCGTGCTTGGCGTCGAATACCGCTCGGTGTGGTGGCTCGGATGCGGGCTCGCGGTCGGCGCAGTCGGACTTATCCTGCTGGTCGGCAACCCGTTGGCGGGACCGGTGCTCGACGTGCGCGAAAGTTGGCGGCCCATGGCGCGGCCCAAGCCCGGCGCCGACGAAAACAAAGATTCCACCTGACAGACCGCGCAAGCCGCGCCACCGGGCTGATTTGCGAGCCGTCCACGGGGAGCATATTCTTTAGATCGGATGCCTATTTTCGAGTACGAATGCTCGCGATGCGGGCTCGTCAGCACGCACGTGGTTATGGGTTCATCGCGTCGCCGCGAGCGTCGCGGCTGTCCCGAGTGCGGGTCGGCGCGGCTGCGGCGAGTGATGTCGTCGTTTGCGGTGGTCGAGAGCGAGTCGTCACGGATTGCGAGTTTCGACGCGTCGAAGCCGCGCGACGATTCCTTCTATCGCGACTCGCGCAACGTCGGACTGTGGGCGAAGAAGCGGGCCAAGGAGATGGGCGTCGATCTCGGATCGAAATTCGAGGCTACGGTTGAGAAAGCACGCAGCGGCAAGCTGATCAAGGAGATGACCTGAGGGCGCGCGATGAAGAGGCGGGACTATGACCAGTGACAACAAGGACCGGCTGGGCAGCAAGCTGCACGATGTCGAGGCGGCGCGCGAAGATCAGTGGGCGCGACAGCGTGACGCCGACCTGCTCGCGAAGATGCGCGAGCGCATGAGCAAGACAGCCTGTCCGCATTGCAAGCAGTTTTTGGTGGCGAAAACCGAGGCCGGAGTACCGCTGCACGTGTGCCCGGCAGGGCACGGCGCGTGGATCGACGCGCCGGCATTGAAGGCCGTGCTGAAGGAGCAAAAGTAGCCGTTGCCGTGACCTGGCAGTGCGCCGGTTTAAATTAAGACTTACTTAAGCGAAAGCGACCGCCGCTGAAGCGGTGCTTCTTGACAGCTTGGCCCGCTCCGATTAATGAGGACTCGGTAACATAAAATGTATCTCAATTTCGGCGTGCCGCTGGCGCTTACGATCATCGCGATCGGCTTCGTGGCGGTGATGCGCGGTCTGCAGAGGCTGCTGGCGCCGCAGAATCCGTACGATCGAAAGCTGATTCCGTACGAATGCGGCGAGCCGCCGACCGGGCGCGCGTGGATCAATTTCAACGTCCGCTTCTACCTGATCGCGCTGATTTTCGTGGTGTTCGAGGTCGAGGTCGCGTTCGTTTATCCGATTGCCGCAGTTTACCTGAACTGGGTGCGCTCGGGGCGCCGCCTTTACGCGCTCAGCGAAATTTTAATTTTTCTGCTGATCCTGTTCGTCGGGCTGGTCTATGTGTGGATCAAGCACGACCTGGAATGGATCAAGAAAGTGCCGGTCGAAAACTGAGGTTTATCTTATGCCCCTTTTGAACACGTTTCCGGATTACGTTCTGACCACCAAGACGGATGAATTGCTGAACTGGATGCGCAAATCGAGCATCTGGTACATGCTGTTCGGGCTGGCCTGTTGCGCGATCGAGCTGATGCATACGGGCGGGCCGCGCGCGGACCTGGATCGTTTCGGCGCGGTGCCGCGAGCATCGGCGCGTCAGTCGGATCTGATGATCGTGGCGGGAACGCTGACGCTGAAAATGGCGCTCAGGACGCGGCTGCTTTACGATCAGATGCCTGACCCGAAATACGCCATCGCGATGGGTTCGTGCGCGAGCTGCGGCGGACTGTTCCAACTGGCCTACTCGGTTTGCGACGGGGTGGACAAAATCCTGCCGGTCGATGTGTACGTTCCCGGCTGCCCGCCGCGTCCCGAGGCGCTGACCGAAGGCCTGCTCAAGCTGCAGGAGAAGATCATGAGCGAGCGCTGGCTGGTGCGCTCGCCCAACGGCAAGCAGGTCGCAGCAGCCTGAAGCAAATGGAGGCGCTCCAAATACTCGAGCGGGTCAAGAACCGGTTCGGCGATCGGGTGCTGGAAATATCCGCGAAAAAGCCGGATCCATTCGCGGTGGTTGACCCTAAAGCGATCGTCGAAGTCGGGCGATTCATGAACGAGGATCCCGAGCTGGCGATGGACTGCCTGTCCAACGAGAGCGGGGTCGATTACAAGGACCGGGTCGAGGTGGTCTATCACCTGTTCTCGTACCCGCATCGCCACGGCGCGGTGCTGAAGGTGAAGCTGCCGCGCGACAACCCGAGCGTGGCGACGCTCGAAGGCGTGTGGAAGTCGGCCAACTGGATGGAGCGCGAAATATTCGACCTGCTGGGGGTCAACTTCGAAGGGCATAGCGACATGCGGCGAATCCTGATGCCGGAGGACTGGATCGGCCATCCGCTGCGCAAGGATTTCGTGGAGCCGGCCGAATACCACGGAATCTCAACGGTCAGGGAGAGCCCGATAATCCGGCTCGACACGAAAAAGAAATGAGCACGCTGCGCACCGAAGAAATGACGCTCAACATGGGCCCGCAGCATCCGTCAACGCACGGGGTGCTGCGCTTCGTGGTGCGGGCCGACGGCGAGGTGATGCGCGAGGCGATTCCGGACGTCGGCTACCTGCACCGGTCGATCGAAAAGATTGCGGAGAAGGTCGGCTACCACGGCTTCATGCCGTACACGGATCGGGTCGATTACGTGTGCGCGATGTTCACCAACCAGGGCTGGGGCATGTCGTGCGAGAAGCTGGCGGGAATCGAAGTGCCCAAGCGCGGCGAGTACTGCCGGGTGATCGCGGCGGAGTTCAACCGAATCGCGTCGCATCTGCTGTCGGTGGGCGCGATGGCGATGGATATCGGCGCGATGACGCCGTTCGCGCACGTGATCCGCGAGCGCGAGATGATCAACGATCTGATCGAGGAGCTGTGCGGCGCGCGGCTGACGTTCAACTACATGCGAATCGGCGGCGTGGCGTGGGACTTGCCGCCCGGATGGCGCGAGAAGGCGCTCGCATACCTGGATCATTTCGACCCGATCCTCGAGGAATACAACGCGCTCATCTCGTGGAACAAAATCTACGTCGAGCGGTTGGCGAACGTCGGAGTGATCACGCCGGCGGAGGCGATCAACTACAACCTGGTCGGGCCGAATCTGCGCGCGTGCGGAATCAAGTGGGACATCCGCAAAGACATTCCGTATTCGGCGTATCCCGACTTCGAGTTCGAGGTGCCGATCGGCAACGGACAGTGGGGCAAGCTCGGCGACTCGATGGATCGGTACGTGGTGCGGATTCGCGAGATGGCGGAGTCGTCGAAAATTCTGCGCCAGGCGCTGCAAAAGATTCCGCCGGGCGCGGTGCTGGCGAAAGTGGTGCGCAATTTCAAGCCGCCGGCCGGCGAATGCCAGATTCGCGTCGAGAGCGGACGCGGCGACATGGGCTGGTACGTGGTCAGCGACGGCACCGGGTATCCGTGGCGGGTTCACGTGCGCACGGGATCGTTCGCGGCGATGGGAATTATCCAGAAGCTGAGCGCGGGATTGATGATCGCGGACCTGGTGACGCTGATCGCGAGCCTGGACGTGATTGCGCCGGAGATCGATCGATAGGCATCGATGCATACGCTGATTCAAAATCTGATTGCGTCGGGCGCGTTCGGCAAGAACCCGCCGCGGGACCTGGTCGCCGCGATCGTGGTGTTCGTGATGAGCGCGGTGGTGTTCCTGGTCGTCGCGCTTCCGTTTGGGGGAATCGTGACCTGGGTCGAGCGGCGGGTGTGGGCGCGAATCCAGTCGCGGGTGGGTCCAAACCGCGTAGGTCCGCAGGGCTTTCTGCAGTGGCTGGCGGACGGAATAAAAATCGTCTGCAAGGAAGACATCGTCCCCGACGAAGCCGACGCGCGCCTGTTCAAGCTGGCGCCTTACCTGGTGATGCTGGCGTTCGTCCTGCCGTGGGCGGTGATGCCGTTCTCGTCGTCGCTGATACTGGCCGACCTGAACGTGGGCATCCTCTACATGACGTCGGTGACGGCGCTTACGGTGGTGGGCGTGCTGATGGCGGGATGGGCGTCGAACAACAAGTGGTCGCTGATCGGCGGAGTTCGCTCGGCGGCGCAAATAGTCAGTTACGAAATACCGGCGGGGCTTTCGATCTTCCCGGTCGTGCTGATGACGGGCACGCTGTCGATGCAGGGAATCATCCGCGGGCAGGGCTGGGCGCCGCAGCATTGGTTCCTGTTCGCCAATCCGTTCACGTTCGTGGCGGCCAGCATCCTCTATATGTCGTCGCTCGCCGAGGCTAACCGGACGCCGTTCGATTTGCCCGAGGCCGAATCCGAACTGGTGGCAGGTTTTGCGACTGAGTACAGCGGCTGGCGCTACGCGTGTTTCTCCATGGCTGAATGGGGAAACCTGTTTATCGTCGGCGCGATAATCACGACGTTGTTCCTTGGCGGATGGCAATTTCCGCGCGTGACGAACAATGTAGTCGCGATGAACGTGCTGGAAGTGATTACGTTCAGCATCAAAGTACTATTCCTGGTGTTCGTGTCGATGTGGATACGCGCGACGCTGCCGCGGGTCCGAATCGATCAGCTGATGACAGTATGCTGGAAGTACTTCGTGCCGATAGCGTTTGTGAATATGATCGGCACCGCGGTGTGGGTAGCTATATGGCCCGACGGCAACGTCGCGATGGGCTATATCATGTTCGCCGGGGCGATCGCGTTCGGAGCAATGTTTATTCAGCGGGTTATCTACTATCTCAGGCGTTCGCGGATGGAAGTTTACTTCAATCCGACTATATAGAGGCTATTGATGAGCGCGGTTTCGGAATACGCACATAATATAAAGGACACGGTCTCGACGATCTTCGAGGGCATGGCGGTAACGGCGTCGCATTTCATGCGCAAGCCCTACACGGTGCAATATCCGGATCGGATGCCGGTGCGCGTGCAGGACACGCTGCCGTTCCGTTATCGCGGGATTCTGGAAGTCGATCTGGAAATCTGCACGGGATGCCTGGCGTGCGAGCGCGCCTGTCCGATCGATTGCATAGTGATCGTCGCCGACAAGGATCAGCAAACGCGCCAACTGCTTCTGTCGCAGTTCGATATAGACATTGCCAAGTGCATGTACTGCGGGCTGTGCAGCGAACCGTGTCCAACCGGAGCGATTCATCATACGACGGAGTTCGAGGGCGCTGACTATTCGCTGGAGAGCCTGATTCGCCGCTTCGTCAAGGTTCCGGTGATAGCGTACAAGGCCAAGAAGGGGCCGGAGACGGATTCGAGGATCGCGCCAATCCTGAATCGCGGCATGGCGTACCTCGATCAATGGGCCCAACCTGGCGGCGACAAGCCGGCCGGAGAAGAGCCGGCGTAGCGCGCGCGGGCCTGCAACGCGGGGAAGGGCGAATCGATGCTGGCACAGGCAATATTCTACGCGGTAGCCGCGTTGACGGTGGGCTCGGCCGCGCTGGTGGCGTTCTCGCGCAACATAGTTTATTCGGCCTTTGCGCTGCTGGGCGCATTCATGGGCGTAGTGGGTATCTACATTCTGCTCGCGGCGGATTTTGTCGCGATGGTGCAGCTACTGGTTTACGTCGGCGGAATATTGGTACTGACTATCTTCGCGGTGATGCTGACGGCGGGAATCGGCGACGTGAAGGTATCGAATCGCGCGGTGGGAACCGCACCGGCGATTGTAGTAGCAGGCGTCGCGGCGCTGGTGATGCTGTATGCGGTGATGCGAACGCAGTGGCATCAGGCGGCCGCATTTACGCCCGCGCCGACGACCTACGCGATCGGAAACGCGTTCCTGGGCGATTACGTGCTGCCGTTCGAGGTCGCGTCGCTGGTGCTGTTGGCGGCGCTAATCGGCGCGATTGTCATTTCGCGCCACGAAGTCAGGGAATAGGGAAGCGGGAGAACCGGGATGGGCGGGGGAATAACGCTGAACGATTTCCTGGTTCTGAGCCTGATAATATTTTCGCTCGGACTGTTCACGGTTCTGACGCGTCGAAACGCGATTGGAATTCTGATGGGCGTCGAGCTGATACTCAACTCCGCCAACATCAATTACCTTGCGTTCGCGTTTTACGGGGGCGGCAAATACGACGGCCAGATTTTTGCGATTTTCGTAATCATGCTGGCGGCGGCAGAGGCGGTGATCGGACTGGCGGTGGTGCTGGCGATTTATCAGAACTTCCATACGATCGATGTCGATGCGACCGAGACGCTGCGTGGATAGACAGTTTTTCTTTTCGGCGCGGCGGGTTTCTGCTTATATCAGCGCGGCTGATTTCGCGGATTTAATTTTCGCAGCAATTGAGAGGGAGCAGGGGTTGAGAACCAGTTCTTCAACCGCTGCCAGGCGATGGATCATCCGATTGCGGTTACGTTCATCCGATTGATCGTGGCGCTGCCGCTGGCCGGCGCGGCGATCAATTTCATTGCCGGTGCGTGGCTGCAGAAGACATTCGGCAAGCGCGCTATCAGTTTGATTGGCTGCGGCGTCGTTATCGCGGCGTTCATCCTTGCGGTGCGCGCGTTTATCGCGATGATCGCGCTCCCGCCGGAAAACCGCTTCATGCTCGACGCCCTGTGGAAGTGGTTCGATGTCGGCGGACTGAACCTGGACATCGCGTTCTGGCTCGATCCGTTGTCGATGGTGATGACGCTGATAGTCACCGGCGTGGGCGGCCTGATCCACATCTACTCGATTGGCTACATGCACGACGACGACGGCTACTGGCGTTTTTTCGGATGGCTCAACTTGTTCACGTTCGCGATGCTGGTGCTGGTGTTGGGCGACAACCTGTGGCTGATGTTCGTGGGCTGGGAAGGCGTGGGGCTGTGCTCGTTCGCGCTGATCGGGTTCTGGTACAAGGTGACGGCGAACACGACGGCGGGCAACAAGGCGTTCATCGTCAACCGGATCGGGGACCTGGCATTCGTGATCGCGCTGTACAGTTTGTTCGCGGGACTGCAGTCGATCGGGCACGCGACGCTGGTGACGCGCGAGATCGCGAGATACGCGCCCGGGCTTGCGGGGATGCAGATAAATTTCGCGGGCTACCAGTCGGCGTATCCTCTGGCCGGCTTCGTGACGCTGTTGATGTTCATCGGGGCGACGGGAAAGTCGGCGCAGATTCCGTTGTACGTGTGGCTGCCGGACGCGATGGCGGGACCGACGCCGGTGAGCGCGCTGATACATGCGGCGACGATGGTGACGGCGGGCGTGTACATGGTGGCGCGGCTGAACTTTTTGTTTTCGATGTCGCCGTTCACGATGGAGGTGATCGCGCTGGTGGGCGGACTGACGGCGCTGTTCGCGGCGACGATTGGGGTGGCGCAAAACGACATCAAGAAAGTGCTCGCGTACTCGACGGTGAGCCAGCTCGGATACATGTTCGCGGCGCTGGGCGTCGGCGCATACGCGGCGGGCGTGTTCCATCTAATGACGCATGCGTTCTTCAAGGCGTGCCTGTTCCTGGGCGCGGGGTCGGTGATCCACGCGATGGGCGGAGAGCAGGACATGCGCAAGATGGGCGGGCTGCGGCACAAGCTGCCAGTGACGTTCGTGACGTTCATGGCGGCGACGCTGGCCATTTCGGGCGTGCCGCCGTTCGCGGGATTCATGTCGAAGGACGAGATCATCTGGCAGGCAATTTCGCACGGGCACCCGGTGGTGTGGGCGATGCTGCTGACCGGCGCGGGCATCACGGTGTTTTACATGTTTCGCCAGGTGTACATGACGTTCTTCGGCGAATTTCGCGGCACGCACGAGCAGGAGCATCATGTGCACGAATCGCCACCGTCGATGGCGTACGTGCTGATCGCGCTGGGCACGCTGTCGGTAGTCGGCGGACTCGTGAAGATTCCGGAATTCATCGCGACATTCAAACCGTTCGAGGAATTTCTCGATCCCGTCTTCAGCTCCGAGGTGACGCGCCGGATAACCGAAGCGGGAATACATAGTCATGCGACCGAAGCCGCATTCGGATTTATCACGTTCACGGCAGTAGTAATCGGATGGCTGGTAGCGGATCTGACGTATCGGCAGCAGAAGCTGGATCCCGCGCGCTTTAGTCAGATGCTCGGCGGAGTGCCATACGAATGGGTATACAACAAATACTACGTCGATGAATTCTACAATCGAGTGATTATACAGCCGTACATGTTCGCGACGCGGGTGTTGGCGTGGTTCGACTCGAACATCATCGACGGAGTCGTAAACCTCGCGGCCAGCATCATAGTATTTCTGTCGTGGCTGTCGGGACTATTCGACCACTACGTAGTCGATGGGCTGGTGAATGTCGCCTCGAACCTGACGCTCGACGTGGGCGGCAGGCTGCGACGGCTGGAGACCGGCTCGATCAATGCATACTTATACGGAATTCTGGCCGCGGTGATGCTGATATTGCTGGTGCGCGCGGTGGTAAGGGCATGACAAATTCGGCGGCGGCGCCGCTGCAAGTTCAAACGGGAAGAGCGAAACTGAAATGAGCCACGCGCTTACGCTGATAACCTTTGTTCCGATCGCCGGGATGGTGTTGATTCTCGCGCTGCCCGGCGCGATTAAGAACGCATTCAAGTGGATCGCGGTCGCGGCGACGATACCGCAACTCTTGATCGCGATTTATCTGTACGAGCACTTCGACACGACGACCAGCGCGGTTCAGTTCGCCGAGAAGACAGCGTGGATGCCCTCGTACCACATTACTTACTTCATGGGCGTGGACGGAATCAGCATCTCGATGGTGCTGCTGACGGCGATCATCATGTTCATCTCGGTGTTCGCGAGCTTTGGCATAAATCGCGCGGAGAAGGGTTACTACGCGATGCTGCTGATGCTCGACACGGGAATGATGGGCGTGTTCGTGTCGCTCGATTTCTTCCTGTTTTACATTTTCTGGGAAGTGATGCTGCTACCGATGTATTTTCTTATCGGCATCTGGGGCGGTCCGCGACGCGAGTACGCGGCGATCAAATTCTTTCTCTACACGCTGTTGGGTTCGGTGCTAATCCTGCTGGCGATGCTCGGACTATATTACTATAGCGGGACTCCGACCTTTGACTTGACCGAGCTGGCGGCGAATTCGAGTCATTACTCAATCGCGTTCCAGCGAATAGTGTGGGTCGCGCTGTTTATCGGTTTCGCGATCAAGATTCCGGCCTTTCCGTTCCATACCTGGCTGCCCGACGCGCACGTGGAAGCGCCCACGGCGATTTCGGTGATTCTTGCGGGTGTGCTGCTGAAAATGGGCACTTATGGCATTCTGCGCGTCAATTTCGCGGTGCTGCCTGCCGCGAGCTACCAGCTTGCGTGGCTGTTCCTTGGCGTGATCGGCACTATCAACATCGTGTACGGCGCGATGTGCGCGATGGCCCAGACTGACTACAAGAAATTGATTGCCTATTCGTCGATTAGCCACATGGGTTACGTGATGCTGGGTATGGCGGCGTTCACGGCGGCGGGAATCAACGGCGCGGTGCTGCAGATGTTCAATCACGGAACGATCACCGCGATGCTCTTTATCCTGGTGGGAGTGATCTACGATCGCGCGCATCATCGCGAGATAAACGGTTTCGGCGGTTTGGCGCAGCAGATGCCGATATATACGGCGATCACGGGGTTCGCGTTTTTCGCCGGCATGGGGCTGCCGGGGATGTCGGCATTTATTTCGGAAGTGCTGGTGCTGCTCGGCGCGTGGCAGACGCATCCGTTTATGGTGGTATTCGGCGCGGCGACGGCGATACTGACGGCGGGCTATCTGCTGTGGACCTTCCAGCGAATCTACCTCGGGCCGTTGAACGAAAAATACAAGGACTTTTCCGATCTGTCGTTTCGCGAGGCGTTCACGCTGGTGCCGCTCGGGATCATCGTGCTGATACTCGGCGTCTATCCGCACGCGATTCTCGGCCTGCTCAACACCTCGCTGGTTCACCTCAACCAGGTTGTGCTGTCGACTTCGGGCGCCGCCGTCGCGATGGTGCGCTGAGACTCAAGGCAGGTCGGACGGAAGCAGATGGATCTCGGAAATCTCGCGAGCCTGAAACATTTCATCCCGGAGATGATCCTGGTGGCCGGCGTGCTGGGGATCGTGATCATCGATCTGGCGGTACGCGACAAGTCGCGTCTCGGCGCACTGGCTCTGATAGCGGCCGCGGCGTCGTTGCTGGCGATTGGCCTGGAGCCGGCGCTGTCGGGCGCGTGGCTGTTTCATCGGATGCTGGTGTTCGATTCGTTCGCGATTTATTTCCGCGCGCTGATCGCGCTGGCCGCGGTGGTGGCCATCTGGATGTCGATTGGCTCGGCGGAAGTGAAGAACTGCGACCAGGGCGAGTACTACGCGATATTGCTGGCGAGCACGTTCGCGATGTTTCTGATGGCGGAGTCGGCGAACCTGCTGATGGCGTACCTGTCGCTGGAGTTTGTCAGCCTGACCTCGTACATCCTGACCGGTTTTTTGCGGCATAACCGGCGCTCGCTGGAAGCCGCGCTCAAGTACTTGATCTACGGAGGCGTCGCGTCGGGCACGATGATTTACGGCATGAGCTGGATTTTCGGCATCACCGGCTCACTCGACTTCAGCGTGATCAACAAGGCGCTCTCGACGCCCGGGCATCTGCCGGTGCTCGCGGTATTCATCGCGCTGGTGCTGATCCTGACCGGGATGGGCTACAAGGTGGCGTCGGTGCCGTTTCATATGTGGGCGCCGGACGTGTACACCGGCGCGCCGATTCCGATCACGACTTTTCTGGCGATCGGCTCGAAGGCGGCGGGGTTTGCGCTGCTGACGCGCTTTTTCTTTCCGGCGATTTCGCATCTGGCGGCGGGTGGAAGCTGGACGGCGCTTGCGGGCGTCGATTGGCCGCAACTGCTGCTCTTCGTTTGCATCATCACGATGACGCTGGGCAACCTTGCGGCGCTTCAACAGACCAACATGAAGCGGCTGCTGGCGTACTCGAGTATCGCGCAGGCGGGATACGCGCTGATGGGATTCGTCGTGCTGTCGAACGACGGGATTCGGGCGATGCTGTTCTACCTGTTTGCCTACTATGTAATGGATGCGGGCGCGTTCCTGGTGGTGATGATCGTGGCAAACTCGACGGGGCGCGAGGATGTGAACGCGTACCGCGGGCTGGCGTGGCGCGGCGGAATCGTTCCGGCGCTCGCACTGACTATCTTCCTGTTCTCATTGACAGGCATTCCGTTGACGGTCGGATTCATTGGAAAGTTCTATTTGTTCGCGGCCGTGATTCGCGGCCAATTCTACATACTGGCTATTGTTGCAATACTCAATTCAGTAGTGTCTCTGTATTACTATCTGAAGCCGATTCGGATGATGTTCTTCGAACAGCCGCGAGGCGACGAAGGCACGGTGCGCTTCGAGGCGTGGAATTACAGCCTGATGGGAGTGCTGGCCTGCGCGACCATCGTGTTTGGGCTGTACTGGTCGCCGATCATCTCGTTTGCGAACCGCTCGCTGAGTTTCTTCACCGGCCCCGCCTGAGCAGGGGCCGGGGATTATTCGTCATTCGAAAACGATCGTTCGGTTGTGGTGGAGCAGCACCTGCTTTTTGAGGTGAGCGCGCACGGCTTTCGCCAGAACCGTCACTTCGAGATCCTTGCCCTTGCGCGCGAGGTCGGCGACGGTGTCGCGATGGGTCATCGGAGCGGTGGCCTGGGCGATTATCGGGCCGGCGTCGAGCTCTTCGGTCACGTAGTGCGCGGTCGCGCCGATCAGCTTGACGCCGCGGTCGTGCGCCTGCTTGTGCGGGCGCTGGCCGGCGAAGGCGGGCAGGAAGCTGTGGTGAATGTTGACGATCGGCTTGTTCCACGCGCGAAGAAACTCGCCCGACAGCACCTGCATGTAGCGCGCGAGGACGACGGTGTCCGCGCGCGAGCCCGGCGAGATGCTTCAGGAGGGCGGCTTCAGACTCCGATTTGCGATCCTTCGCGACCGGAATCACCGTGAAGGGCACCTCGAACGGGCGCGCGAGCGGTTCGAGGTCGGGATGATTGCTGGCCACGCCGACCACGTCGCCGTCGAGCTCGCCGAAACGATGGCGGCTCAGGAGATCCATCATGCAGTGCGGCAGGCGCGAAACCATGATGACGATCCGGTCGCGCTTGGCGGCGTCGAAGAGATGCCATTTGAGGCGCTCCCACGGCAGCAGCGACGGCATCGACGCGTCGAGTTCTTTGGACAGCTCGCTTACGGGGAGTCTCAGGCTTTCGAAGTGGATGCGCCAGAAGAAGTGGCCATCCTCGTCGTCGGAGTACTGGTCGGAGGTGATAATATTGCAGCCGAGAGTGAACAGGTGGGTGGCGACGCGGGCTATGATGCCGGGGCGGTCGATGCATGAGATGAGCAGAGTAGCTTTGCCTTCGGCCACGCTGATTACTCCGGGGGCGAATAGTAATTTTGAATTCTAATGTCTGGGCGCGCAAATAAACAAACCGAGGCCGGCGGGATTTTGTACGTAGTCGCGACGCCGATCGGCAATCCGGGGGACATTTCGGCGCGCGCAATTCGCACGCTCGAGGAGGTCAGTCTGATCGCATGCGAGGACACGCGGCGAACCGGGCAGATGCTCGCGCGTCATCAGATTCACACGCCCACTGTCAGCCACTTCGAGCACAACGAGGAGCGGCGGGTGCCGGAGTTGATCGCGAGGCTGAAGGCGGGAGAAAAGATCGCGCTCGTCACCGACGCGGGCACGCCGGCGATTTCGGATCCGGGCTTTCGACTGGTGCGGGCGGCGTGGGAGGCAAACGTGCGCGTGATGGCGGTGCCGGGAGCGTCGGCGGCGATCGCAGCGCTGTCGATTGCCGGAATCCCGACCGACAGGTTCACATTCGAGGGATTTGTCCCGGCACGCGGCGCGGCGCGGCGCAGCGCGCTGGAAGAACTCCGCCACGAGCCGCGCACGATGGTTTTTTACGAGGCGGCGCGCCGGCTGGCGGATACGCTGGCTGAGATGGCGACCGCATTCGGAGAATCGCGGGATGCGGCGGTGGTGAGCGAAATCACCAAGACTTACGAGGCGACGGCGCGCGGGGCGCTGGCTGAGCTGGAACGCCGGTTCCGCGCGACGCCCGCGCTCGGAGAGATCACGATCATCGTCGCGGGCGCGCCGGATACGTCGAGCATCGCCGGCGCGGACGCGGGTTCGGTCACCGTTAACGTGGGTGACGCGCTCGAAGTTCTGCGTGAGGCGGGACTTGGGCTCAAGCAGGCGAGCGCGGTGATCGCGCGGCTGACGGGCATGGGTCGTCGCGAAGTGTATCAGAATGCCCTCAAATCGCGCCCTGATGACTCCAGTGATGACTGACCGGTGGACAGCATCCGATGCCCGCGCTTGCAGTCGCATTGAGGGTGCGGTTCAATGAAAGCGAGGAGCGGAGTGGGGATGGCGATGAGGCCTAAAGCCCGGGATATGGCTGGTGGGGCCGAATCGGGCGGCGCGAGCGGCCCGATTGCGGTGCTGGTGGTCCATGGACCCAACCTGAATCTGCTCGGCGTACGCGAGCCGGAAATTTACGGCCGCACCCGCCTCGCCGATATCGACAAGGAACTCAAGCAACTGGGGCGCGAACTCGAGATGAAGGTTGAGACGTTTCAGTCGAACAGCGAAGGCGGGATCGTCGATCGAATTCAAAAGGCGCGCGGCAAGTGCGACGTACTAATCCTCAATCCCGGCTCATACACGCACACCAGCATTGCGATTCGCGACGCGATACAGGCCGTGAGTATTCCGGTGATCGAAGTGCATCTGTCCAACGTGTATCGGCGCGAGGCGTTTCGGCATCATTCGACGATTGCGGACGTCGCGCACGGTCGAATCATGGGATTTGGCGCCGAGAGCTATAGCCTGGCTCTCAGAGCCGCGCGCACGATGGCCGAGGAGTCGCGCCGACGGAGCGCATGAGCGATGCCGGGCAACGATCAAGCGCGCAGGCGAGTCGCCGCTGCGGGAACACACGGAGAGCAGATGGAAGTACGCGAACTAAAAACCCTGCTGGTCCTGATGCGCGACTACGGGCTGGTTGAACTCGAGATAGAAGACAAGAAGGGCAAGGTGCGGCTGGTCCGCGGCGGCGGGCGCGCGTCGGTGGACGTGACCGAGGCGGGTTCGGAGGCGCATGTGGCGGCGCGGGCGGCCTCGCCGATCAAGATGGCGGTGAGGCACGTTGAGGCGACCGAAGAGGAAGGCGGCAAGGCGGCAGGCAAAATCGACCTGGCGCCGAATCAGAAGCTGATCGAAAGCCCGATGGTGGGTACGTTTTACCGGGCCGGCTCGCCGGACGCGGCGCCATTTGTCGAGGAAGGATCGTCGGTGCGCAAGGGGCAGCCGCTGTGCATAATCGAGGCGATGAAGATGATGAACGAGATCGAATCGCCTGCCGCGGGGCGGGTGGTAAGAATCATCGCCGAGAATGGGAGTCCTATTGAGTACGGTCAGCCGCTGATGATCATCGAAGTGATTTGAGAAGGCGGAGCGCTCGTCGATGTTCAAGAAACTGCTGGTCGCAAATCGCGGGACAATCGCAATCCGGATAATCCGCGCATGCCGCGAGCTGGGGATCTCGACGGTGGCGGTTTACTCGACGGCGGACAAGAACGCGCTGCACGTGCGGATGGCGGACGAGTCGGTCTGCATCGGGCCGCCGGCGGCTGAAGACAGCTACATGAACATCCCGGCGATTCTGAGCGCGGCCACCACCTTCGGCGCCGACGCGGTGCATCCGGGCTACGGCTTTCTGTCCGAGAATGGCGACTTCGCGGAGGCATGCCAGCGCTCGGGACTGAACTTCGTGGGTCCGCGGGCGCGTCATATCAGGTTGATGGGCGACAAGCCGCGTGCACGGCGAATCATGAAGCGCGCGGGCGTGCCGGTGCTGCCGGGCAGCGAGGGCACTGGTGTTACGGAGCTGCGGGAGGCGCAAGCGGACGCGAAGCTGCTGGGCTACCCGGTGCTGATCAAGGCGGCCGCGGGCGGCGGCGGCAAGGGGATGCGAGTCGTTCGCGATGGAGCAGAGCTGACGCGGCTGTTTCCGCAGGCGCAGGGTGAATCCGAGTTGTCGTTCAACTCGCGCAAGATGTACCTGGAGAAATACCTCGAGCGCGTGCGTCACGTCGAGTTTCAGATTCTTGCCGACTTGCAGCGCAACGCGATTCACCTTGGCGAGCGCGACTGCTCGATTCAGCGCCGTCATCAGAAGCTGATCGAGGAATCGCCGTGCCCGATTCTGACCACGCGGCTGCGCGAAAAGATGGGCAAGGCGGCGGTGCGCGCGGCCGAGGTGGTCGGCTATTCGAACGTCGGCACGGTGGAATTTCTGCTGGCGGGCAGCGGCGAGTTTTATTTTATAGAGATGAACACCCGAATCCAGGTCGAGCACGGCGTGACCGAGATGGTCACCGGCGTTGACCTGGTGAAGGAAAGCATCCGGATGGCGATGGGTGAGCGGCTTGGGCTGAAGCAGCGGCAGGTGAAGTTCGATGGCGCGTCGATGGAGTTTCGCATCTATGCCGAAGATCCGGAGCGTCATATTCCGGCGCCGGGGGTGGTGACCAATCATCATCCGCCGGGCGGGCTGGGCGTGCGCGTCGAGACGGCGCTGTACGACGGCTATCGCGTGCCGGTGCAGTACGATCCCCTGATCGCAAAGCTGATAGTACATGCCGAGACGCGCCCCGAAGTGATCGCGCGGGCCAAAGCGGCGCTGCGCGAGTATGTAATCGACGGCATCAAGACCAACATCCCGCTGCATCTGAAGATTCTGCACGATCCGGATTTCAATCGCGGCGAATTCTCGACCGATTTTCTAAGCCGCTATCAACCGGCCCAGCCCCCAGCCGCGCATCCCGCACCGGTAAGCAAGGCCTCTTGACCGCAACGCTCCGCGCCATGCTTGATAGAGTCCAGTGGAGGGGCGCCATGCCTCGGCCGATGAGTCAAATGACGAACTTGAAAAAAATCAAACGGGCATTTCTTGCGCTGATGATCGCGGTGTTTGCGAGCGTGCCGGCTGCGGCGCAGGACGGCATGAATCCGCTGATTCCCGGCGGCAACAGCGCGCCTCCGGGCCGCGCGCCGAAGGCAGTGGTCACCAATCCACTGTACGATTTCGGCAGCGCGCTCGAAGGCACGATGGTCAGTCACACCTTCACGATCAAAAACAACGGCCAGGGCTATCTGGATATTCGCGGCGTGAAGTCCTCATGCGGATGCACGACGGGAAATCCCTCGAAGATGCATATCGCGCCGGGCGACGAGAGCGAAATCGCCGTCTCGTTCGACACCCACTTTCAGAAGGGTCACCAGGTGCGCACCATCACGGCGGTCACCAACGATCCCGGCAATCCGCAGGTCGCGATGACGATGCAGGGGATCGTCAAGAAGCAGGTCGAGGCGCAGCCGGCTGAAATTTCATTTGGCAACGTGAAGAGGGGGACCGAAGACACCAGGGAGCTGGTGGTCAACGATCTCAATCCGCGCGGGCCGTTCCAGGTCGGTCCGGTGAGCAACTCGAATTCTTCGATCAAGGTCGTGCAGGGAAAGCGTCCCGACGGCAAGCCGGGCGCGCTGCTCAAAGTGTCGCTGCTCAAGACGATGCCGGTGGGGCAGTTCGACGACACGATCAAGATCACCACCAATCGCGTGCCGTTGCAGGTTGACGTGTTCGGAACCGTGACGGGAGATTTGAATATCGATCCCGCGCAGGTTTCGTTCGGGATCGTTCCGCGCGGCCAGGACATCGTGAGAATTTTCAAGCTGAGCAATCAGGGTCCCCATCCGGTAAAGGTACTCGAGGTGGCCAGCAGCAGCCCGGCCGTCGCCGCGACCGCGGAACCGGTCACGCCGGGCAAGGAATACAAGGTGACGGTCACGCTCAGGCATGGCACACCCGACGGGCAACTGCGGGGCGATTTGACGATAAAGACGGACGACCCGGATCAGGCGACGCTGAAAGTACCGTTTTACGCAATCGTGGGGCAGTTCAAGACCTGATCGAGGTTCGACGCGAACACAGGGGAACTGGGCTTAAATGGCTCGGCGCGAGAAATCGGGGATCATCGCCTGGTTGCTGGACCGGATGAGCGATTGGGCCGTCGCTCTGCTCACCAAGCCGATCAAGAGCTACGCGCTCCACATCCCGAACGACATTGCCGCGCTCAAGCGTCACATTCGCAAGGGCGACGTCGTATTGGTGGAAGGAAACGAGCGAATCAGCGAATGCATCAAGTACCTGACTCAAAGCTCGTGGTCGCACTCGGCGTTGTACGTCGGTGACGAGCCGATTCGGCGCAATCCCGAGATGAAGGGGCCGCTGGTGGCGCAATTTGGCGAGGAAGCGAACTTCCTGGTGGTCGAGGCGATCGTGGAGGCGGGCGTGGTGCTCACGCCGTTGGCCAAGTATCGCGACTTCAACATCCGCGTGTGCCGGCCGTTCAACCTGTCGGCGGCGGATCTGGCCGACGTGATGGACGAGGCGATTCGCAGCGTGGGCGATACCTACGACCTGCGCAACGTGATCGATCTGGCGCGCTACTTTCTGCCGGTGACCCTGGTGCCCCCGCGCTTTCGCCGCCAGGCGCTGCAGTTCGGAAGCGGCGAGCCGACGCGCGCCATCTGTTCGAGCGTGATCGCGTCGTCGTTTAATCGCGTGAAGTTCCCGATCGTGCCGAACTACGAGCAATTGCCGCCGCCGGCGCCGACGGCGCCCAAGCGCAAGCTGTGGCCGATAGGCTCGAAGACGACCGGCGCGTTGCAATACGGCACGCTCAGGATGGTCTCGCCGACGCTGATCACGCCGCGCGATTTCGATCTGTCGCCCTATTTCGAGATCATCAAATTCAATATCATCGAGAACATGCGTTTCGACTATCACAAGATTTTGTGGGCCGACGCCGCACCACCCGCGCCGGTTAAGAAAGGCGCGTGAGACGGCGCAAACATCGGGGCGATCGCAAGCAGGAGAGCATTCATTGAACGACGAACAAGAGCACGCAGGCGGCCGGCGCGAACTTCTCGAGAAGACAATCGCGAAGATTCTGCATCGCCATTGCAATTTCGGATGGGCGAACTACTACATCCCGAGCGAGAAGTTCCCCAGCCTCATCGAGGAGCTGGTCGAGGTGATGAGCCCGGGCGGGCAGGCCGGTCACGATGAATTGGTGCAGTTTTTTCTTGGCGTGCAGCGGCTGTCGTCGATCCAGGAGCGGGTGGCGAAACTCGAGCAGGAATTTTCGGTGTACAAGCGTGGCTGAGCAGCTTTCTTAAAGCGATCAGTGCAGTTCGGCCTTCAGCGCGGTCAGTTCCGCGGCGTCTGCGGCCGCCGCTTCGACTGGTGGCCGCCCCGATTCGAAATTTCAGATGGAGGCGCCATCCATGGACGCTCTTGAAGCGATTCTCTCCCGCCGGGTGCAGCGCGCGTTCTCGGACAAACCGGTTGAGCGCGAAAAACTCTCGAAGATCGTCGAGGCCGGACGCCATGCGATGAGTGCGCGCAACATGCAGCCGTGGCAGTTTGTCGTGATTCAAAATCGCGACCGGCTTAAAGAGATTGGCGCGCTATGCTCGACGGGCCGCTTCGTTGCGCAGTCGCCATCGGCGATCGTGGTGCTCAAGGACGTCGCCAGCGCGCGGTGGGCCGAGGTGGATTGCGCGCAGGCGGTGCAGAACATGGCAAACGCGGGATGGGCGCTGGGCCTCGGCACCTGCTGGGTCGGCAACTTCGACGGCGCGAAGATTGGCGCGCTGCTTGGGGTCAAGGACGGATGGACAATTTTCACGATTCTGCCGTTCGGCTACAGCGACCCGAAGAATCCGCCGCAGGCGAAGCCGCTCAAGCCGCGCAGCGAGATGGTGCATTATGAGCGCGTGGGAAATGCCAAGCCGTGACGATCTGGTAAAGTCTTAACACTGAAAAAAGGGAGTTTTGCGATGGCGATAAAACAGCAAGTTCCGCCCGAAGCGTACACAACGCTGCAGAATGATCCCGACGCGCTCTATCTCGACGTTCGCACCGAAGCAGAATTTGCGGCCGGACACGCGGCCGGCGCGATCAATATCCCGGTCATGGTCGCCAAGGGTCCGGGGCAGATGCAGTTGAATCTCGACTTTGTCGAAGTCGCCGAGAAGGTAATTCCCCGCGACAGGAAACTCGTCGTCGGATGCATGGCGGGTGGACGTTCGCAGCGCGCATGCGAGATGCTCGAAGATGCCGGATTCACCGATCTGACCAACGTGGTCGGCGGCTTTGGCGGCCAGCGCGACGCGTCGGGACAGGTGGTCGTCGCGGGATGGAGAGACGCGGGACTGCCGGTGACGACGGAGCTGGGCGACGCCGCGTACGCGGCGCAGCGGACCAAGGCGGGCGTGTAATGGCGATACGTCTGGGCCGGATTTACACGCGCACGGGCGACAAGGGAACTACGGCGCTGGTGGGCGGCAGGCGCGTGCCCAAGGAGAGCGCGCGGCTGGAGGCCTACGGAACGACCGATGAGCTGAATTCGATCATCGGAATCGTTCGCACCTACCTACCGCAATATCGCGACGGGTTCGGCGCCGACTTCGACCCGTATTCGGAGACCCTGCGGCGGATACAAAACGAATTGTTCGACGTGGGCAGCGAACTCGCTACGCCGCCCGACGGCGAATATCCGCAGATGCACAAGATGGGCGCCGGCGAGATCAAGCGGCTCGAAGAAGAGATGGACGCGATGGAGAAGGAGCTCGAGCCGCTGAAATCCTTCACGCTTCCCGGCGGCGGCGTGCTCAACGCGTTCCTGCATCAGGCGCGCACGGTGTGCAGGCGGGCGGAGCGCCAATGCTGGCGGCTGAAGCGTGAAGAGGACATCATCAACGACAATCTCATCATCTATGTGAACCGGCTGAGCGATCATCTGTTCGTGCAGTCGCGATGGGTTGCGAAGCGGCTCGGGGAGCCGGAATTTCTGTGGGACCGGGCGCTGCGGATCGAAGAGAATAAGAAGACGGCGCGCGCGGCGAAGAGTAAGCCGGCGCTCGGCGGCGGCAGCGTGAAATCCTGAGTGGGGAAAATTTGGCGATGGCTGAATCCAGCGAAAGAAAAATCTATCTTCGACAGGCGCAGATCGGCCCGATGGCGAATTTCGTGTACCTGATCGGCGATCCGGCCACGCGCAAGCTCGCGGTCGTCGATCCCGCGTGGGACGTCGAGGCGATACGCACATACGCGGAGCGGGAAGGTTACCAGATCGACAAACTCCTGCTGACGCACTATCACCCCGATCATCTGGGCGGGCACATGATGGGCCAGAATATCGAGGGCGCCGCCAAGATGCTCGAACACGTCAACGCCAAGGTCTATGTGAACAAGCACGAGGCCGACGGGGTGAAGCAGGTCGCAGGATTGTCGGACTCCGACCTGGTCAAGGTCGATGCGGGCGACACGGTCAAAGTGGGCGAGCTCGAGGTGAAGTTCCTGCATACTCCCGGCCATACGCCGGGCTCGCAATGCTTCCTGGTCGAGGGCAACCTGATTTCCGGCGACACGCTGTTCGTGAACTCGTGCGGACGCGTGGACCTGCCGGGCTCGGATCCGGAGGCGATGTATCACAGCCTGAACGAGACGCTGCGCAATCTCGACGACTCGACGGTGGTGTATCCGGGGCACGCGTACTCGTCGGAATCGAGCACGACGATCGGCGATCAGAAGCGTCACAACATGTACATGCGATTTCCGACGCTCGACGATTTTCTTGACGCGATGGGCTACGCGCGCCGCTAGCCGGGGATTCGCGCAGTGGTCGTGAACGCCAGCCATGCGTGAGGATTCGCACAAGCTCGCCGCGCAAGCCGAAAAGCTGCGCGACGAGATCGACCGCGCCAACTATCGCTACTACGTCCTCGACGATCCCGACATTTCCGACCCCGAATACGACCAGCTGATGCGCCGGCTCGAGGCGCTCGAGCGGGACCATCCCGAGCTTGCCACGCCCGATTCGCCCACGCAGCGGGTGGGTGCGGCGCCGAGCGAAAAATTCGGCGTCGTGGTGCATCGGCGGCCGATGATGTCGCTCGGCAACGCGATGAACGCCGACGAGATGCGCGAGTTCGACAAACGCGTCAAGCGGCTGCTGAAATCCGACGCCGAAGTCGAGTACGTCGCCGAGGTCAAGCTCGACGGCCTCGGTATCGAGCTGGTTTACGAAGACGGGCGGTTGAGCGTCGGTTCGACCCGCGGCGACGGAATCAACGGCGAGGACGTCAGCCAGAATATCCGCACGATCAAGAGCGTGCCGCTCAGACTGCGCCGTCCCGACAACGGCAAAATCCCGCGGCTGCTCGAAGTGCGCGGCGAAGTGATTATTCCGCGGACCGGGTTTGCAAGGTTGAACCAGGAGCGCGACGAGGCCGGCGAGCCGGTGTTCGCCAATCCGCGCAACGCAGCGGCGGGAGCGCTTCGCCAGCTCGATCCGAGGATCACGGCGTCGCGGCCGCTCGACGTTTTCCTGTACGCGCCGGGCGTGATCGAGGGCGTCACGTTCAAATCGCAGTGGGAATTTCTGCAAGGGATCAAAGCGCTGGGGTTGCGCGTGAATCCCTTGTCGCGCGTATGCAAAGGCATCGACGCGATCCTCGAATACTGGAACGAAGGCACCGAGAAACGGCACGCGCTGGACTACGAGGCCGATGGCGTGGTGGCCAAGGTTAACTCGTACGCGCTCCAGGAGCAGCTCGGCGAGGTGTCGCGGTCGCCGCGCTGGGCGATTGCCTACAAGTTCAAGGCGCAACAGGCGGAGACGGTGGTCCAGAAGATCGACGTGCAGGTCGGCAGAATCGGTTCACTCACGCCGGTCGGCAAGCTTCGTCCCGTGCAGCTCGCCGGGGTGACGATTTCGAATACTTCGCTGCACAACCTCGACGAGATCAGGCGCAAGGACATCCGCGAGCGCGACACCGTGCTGATCGAGCGCGCCGGCGACGTGATTCCGTACGTCATTCGGGTCACCAGGGAAGGGCATCCGCGCGCGAAGCCGTTTGAGATGCCCACCCGTTGCCCGGAATGCGGCGCCGCGATCGTCCACGAGGAGGGCGAGGTCGGTTACTTCTGCGTCAATGCGAATTGCCCGGCGCGGATGCGCGAATCGATTCGCCATTTCGCGTCGAAGGGCTGCCTCGATATCGAAGGGTTGGGCGACAAGCTGGTCGCGCAACTCGTCGAGAAGGGCTTGGTGAAGGAGCTGGACGATCTATTCGGGCTGACCAGGGAGCAACTCGCGGGGCTCGAGCGAATGGCCGACAAGAGCGCGCACAACGTGCTGGATGCGATCGCGGCGGCGCGCAAGACTTCACTCGACAGGTTTATCAACGGGCTTGGGATACGGCACGTCGGCGAGCATACTGCCCGTCAGCTGGCGCTGAAGTTCAAGACGATGGATGCGCTGGCGGCCGCCTCGGAGGACGATTTGCTCGGCGTGCGCGATATCGGGAAGGAAGTAGCGCACAGCATCCGCGAGTACTTCGACGAGCCCCGAAATCTGAAGACCGTCAAGCACCTGATCAAAATCCTCGATGTCGAAGAGCCAGCCCAGCCCGAGGGGCGCGGCCCAATCCGCGACAAGACGTTCGTGCTGACCGGGACGCTCGAATCGATGACGCGGGAGGAGGCCGAGCGCAAAATCATGGCGGCAGGGGGGCGAGTCACGTCGTCGGTCAGCCGCAAGACGGACTTCGTGGTCGCGGGCGCGGAGCCGGGCTCGAAGCTGAAGAAGGCAAATGATTTGGGAGTGAGGGTGCTCGACGAGAAAGGGCTCGTGTCGATTCTTGCGGGCGATAGTTGACGACTTGGAGCCCCGGCTTTCATGACGACTCAAAAACAAGCGGGTCGCGCGAGGTTGCATCTGGTAATCAGCGGGCGGGTGCAGGGAGTCGGCTTTCGATTCTCGGCTTACGACGAGGCCAAAGATCTCGCACTTGCCGGATGGGTGCGCAATATACCGGGCGGCGAGGTCGAAATCGTGGCGGAAGGCAGCAAGGAGAATTTGCAGATGCTGGCCGCGTGGGCACGTCTGGGCCCGCCGTCCGCGCACGTAACTGAGGTACGCGAAGACTGGCTGGACTCTACCGGGGAATTCACCGAGTTTCGGATTCGCTGATCGGGCAAAAAGCGGGGGCTTTTATGATTCGGTTAGATTAGCTATGCTTTAAATCCGCGTGTTCGAGTATTTGCAGGGCTTCGAGATATCGGAGTAATTTTCAAGCAGGCTCTAACCACAAGGAGATTGGACTGAGATGGCTGTACCACCTGTGGCGGCTGAACAAGCTGCCGAGTCGCATGAATCCGCCGCGCCCGCGCCCAAGCCGCATCTGAAGCGCGACCAGGTCGTCATTCGGTTTGCGGGCGACTCGGGCGATGGAATGCAGTTGACGGGGATGCAATTCACCTCGGAATCGGCGCTGGCCGGTAATGATATCGCAACGCTGCCCGACTATCCCGCTGAAATCCGCGCGCCGCAGGGAACGCTGGCCGGGGTCAGCGGCTTTCAGCTGAATTTTTCAAGCAACGAGGTCTTCACCCCTGGCGACGAGCCCAACGTGCTGGTCGCGATGAATCCCGCGGCGCTGCGGACCAACATCGGGGACCTTCAGCCCAACGCCGTGATAATCGTGGACCGCGAGGCGTTCAACGAATCCAACGTCAAGCGCGCCGGCTACACGACCAATCCACTGACGGATCATTCGCTCGACAAATTCCAGGTGATCGAAGTCGATGTGAGCAAGCTTACGTCGCTGGCGGTGCACGGGCTGGGGCTCAATAATCGCGCCGCGTTCCGATGCCGCAACATGTTCGTGCTCGGGATGCTGTCGTGGCTGTTTCAGCGGCCGATCGACAGCACCATCGCCTCTCTCAAGAACCGCTTCAAGAAGGAGCCCGTCCTGGTCGAGGCCAATGTTCGCGTGCTCACGGCCGGGTACAACTACGGCGAGACGACCGAGATGTTCGCGAGCTCGTACGAGGTGCCAGCCGCGCGAATCGCCCCCGGCCTCTATCGCAATATCACCGGCAATAGCGCGACCGCGCTGGGTTTCGTGGCGGCCGCAGTAAAGGCAGGTCGTCCGCTGTTTCTGGGCTCGTATCCGATTACGCCCGCCAGCGATATCCTGCACGACCTCTCGGGCTACAAGAATTTCCCGGTCTATACTTTCCAGGCCGAGGACGAGATTGCCGGCGTGTGCTCGGCGATTGGCGCGTCGTTCGGCGGAGCGATCGCAATTACCACGACTTCGGGCCCCGGCATGAACTTGAAGGCCGAGGCGGTTGGGCTGGCGATGAAGGTTGAGCTGCCAATCGTGATTACCGACGTCCAGCGCGCGGGACCGTCCACCGGGATGCCGACCAAGCCTGAGCAGGCCGATTTGCTGCAGGCGATGTATGGACGCCATGGCGAGTCGCCGGTTCCGATTATCGCCGCCTCGACGCCGGCCGACTGCTTCGATTGCGCGTACGAGGCGGTGCGAATCGCGGTCAAGTACATGACGCCGGTGATCCTGCTCACCGACGGCCAGTTGGCCAACGGTGCGGAGCCGTGGCTGCTGCCCGACGTGGAGAAGCTTGCGCCGATCAAAGTTGAATTCGCGACCAATCCAGAGGGCTTCATGCCCTACGCCCGCGATGCGGAAACGCTGTCGCGTCCGTGGGCGGTGCCGGGGACCAAGGGTCTCGAGCATCGCATCGGAGGACTGTCGAGCGAAAACCTGACCGGCAACGTGAGCTATTCACCGGCCAACAACGAGCTGATGGTGCGGACGCGGGCGCGTAAGATTGCGGGTATCGCGCGCGAGATTCCGCCGACCGAAGTGTTCGGCGATCCCAGCGGCGACCTGGTCGTGCTCGGATGGGGCTCGACCTACGGTCCGATTCGCGAAGCCGTCAAGCATGTGCGCGCCAACGGCAAGCAAGTCTCGCACGTGCATCTGCGCTATCTGAATCCTCTGCCCCGCGACCTGGCCGAGACGCTCAAGCGTTTCAAGCACGTGATGGTCGCGGAAATGAACATGGGACAACTGCTCAAGATGATCCGCGCCGATTTCCTGATCTACGCCTTCGGGTTCAACAAAATCCAGGGCCGTCCGTTCAAAGTCAGCGAGATCGAAAACCGCATCAATCGGGCCCTGGAGGGCTGATCGAAAATGGCAACCGTTCTTAACCGCAAAGATTTCGTCTCCGACCAGGAAGTGCGCTGGTGCCCCGGATGCGGCGACTACGCGATTCTGGCCGCAGTGCAAAAGACGATGCCCGAGTTCGGCATCGCTCCCGAGAACACGGTCTTCATCTCGGGAATCGGATGCTCGAGCCGGTTTCCGTATTACATGAACACCTACGGCTTCCACTCGATTCACGGCCGCGCGCCGGCGTTCGCCACGGGGCTTAAGATTTCCCGGCCCGATCTCGACGTGTGGGTGGTGACCGGCGATGGCGATGGGCTCTCGATCGGGGGCAATCATCTGATCCACGTGCTCAGGCGCAACGTCGATATAAAAATTCTGCTTTTCAACAATCGAATCTACGGACTCACCAAGGGTCAATACTCGCCGACCTCGGAAGTGGGCAAAATTACCAAGTCCACGCCGGCCGGTTCAGTTGATTTTCCGTTCAATCCGGTCACGGTGGCGCTCGGCACGCACGGGACCTTCGTTGCGCGCACGATCGACATCGAGCAGAAGCATCTCGGCGATATGCTCAGGCGCGCGCATGCGCATCGCGGCACGTCGTTCCTGGAGATTCTGCAGAACTGCAACATCTTCAACGACGGCGCTTACAACGATGTCAGCGACAAGGCGCTCAAGGCGGACCATCAGCTGGTTCTCGAGCACGGCAAACCGCTCATCTTCGGCAAGAATCGCGACAAGGGAATCAGGATGAACGGAATGCGCCCCGAGGCAGTGCAGCTCAGCGCAACCGTGACCGAGAAGGACCTCGTCGTGCACGACGAGACCAATCTCTCGCTGGCGTTCATGCTCGGCCACTTCGAGTCCCCTCTGCCGACCCCGGTGGGAGTGTTCTACGCGGTGGAGCGGCCGACTTACGACGGAGCGGTCAACAAGCAGCTCGAGGACGCCAAGGCGAAGCAGGGCGCGGGCGACTTGAAGGCGCTGCTGAGTAAGGGCGATACCTGGACGGTGAACTGATCCGCGAACATTTGTGGCGAATGCACGAAAAAGGCCCGCGAGCGCATCTCGCGGGCCTTTCTGTCTGCTCTTCCGGCAAGGGAAACGATGAAGCTGAGGCCCCGCTCAGCGCTGATGTTTTACATTCTGTGGAAGACTAATAGCTCGCTTGGGTTACCGCCCTCAACTACTTGTCGTTCCGGCTGAAATCCGGCGGCCACTGAGCAGGCACGAGCGCGAATATTTTTCAACTCGTGGCAGATAAAACATTTTGATTCATCGGGATATAACGGAAATGCCACCTTGACTGCGTAATCATGGAGCATCTTCCTGCCAAAGCCACGTCCCATCATGTCTGGTTCCCCAATGAACAGATCAATGCTTATGCCCTCGGTGAGATTGATTTCATTGGCATAGCTGGGATGGTCAATATTTTTATAGCACTGGAGCTTTCCAAACGGGGCACCTGAATATATTGCCATATGGTCGTGGGTCGGGAACTCTCCGCGGATTCGAGGCGAAAACTTTTCTTCGACTTCAGAAAGAGAAATCGGCGTCTTTTGATAATACTCTCTCATGTGAGGTCTATTGAGCCATTCATATAAGAGGGGTAAGTGCTCTTGACGAAGCGGCTCAAAAGTTATGGCATCCGCATCACGCAGCATTGTCTTTGAGGCATCAACTTGCATTCATATCCTAACCAGGAAATTCAATTCGGTCATGCCGGTCAAGTGCTGTTAACTAAAATCGCGTGAGGCCATTTATGGCTTAGCAATAGCAGGAGGAAAACATGCAAAAGTTCCTGATCGTCTCACTCTTCGGTCTCACGGCACTGATCGGATTCTCGACTCGCGTCGTGGCCGAAGGCGCTCTGGCCATCGGCTCGACTGGCAACGTTGTGGCGGATGGAGTTGCAATCGGTGGAAGTGTTAACGATCCAACGCGCGAAGGGGCAATCGCGGCAGCACTTGAGACGTGTCGTTCGCAACCCGACGTCCGGAAAGCAGCGGCGCGATGCAAGATCGTGCGGACGTTCACGGGGAAGTGTTATGCGGCAGCATTTGATCCCAAGTCCAGCACACCCGGCTTCGGCTGGGGGCTCGGACCGGACGTGGCGACCGCCACGAGACAGGCGATGGCACATTGCCGGGCGACAGCGGGAGAGGATCGCGCGCAATTTTGTCAGATACAGGAAAATATCACAGCCTGTGATCGACACAATTAACGCGGTGGCGGATCGCTAACGTCCCAACGATTCGATCAGTCGCTTGCCCGCGTATCTGCGCCACGCGTTGCTGAAGATTCGCTTCAATTCGTCCGGATGCACGTTGGGCAGCCGCACCAGCACCATCGGGTAGTTGCGATAGTGCTCGGTGAAGTAGAACGTCTCGGGCTCGCCTTCGACCAATATCTCGCGTTCGCCGAATTCCATCCGAATTGCGAGCGATTCGCCGTCTTCCTTCATTCGGCAAATGAATTTCTTGCCGACTCGAAACGCCAGCGTGCCGTACGAGGTCCCTTCCTCGATGCCCGGAAAGCTCAGCGCGATCCGCCGGAGCGTTTCGACATCGGTCGAGAAAGCCCGGCGAGCCGGCTTCGGCTGCGGCGATTTTCGCGAGGTGCGTTTCAGTGTTTCAACCCGGGATCGCGCACTTGTACACCTTCATCACATTCTCGCCCATCACCTTCGCACGCGCGTCGGGCGGCAACTTGTGCGCCAGCTCCTCGACTTCCTCGATATAGTTGCCGACGTGATCGGGATGCGGGAAATCGGACGCCCAGAAGAATTTGTCGGCGCCGCACAGCTCGACCATCGCGGGTAGTGAGCGCTCGTCCGGATCCGCCGAAATCCAGCAATTGCGATTGAAGTAGAAGCTCGGCTTCTCCTTGAGCGGCACCGTGCGGCCCATCGCGCTGGCATAGACGGCGTCGAGCCGGCCCAGCCAGTAATCGATCCATCCCGCGCCCGCCTCGAGCAGCACCAGGCGCATCTTCGGGAATTTGTCGAAGGTGCCGTACTGGAAGAAGCTCGTGAACGCGTGGCGAATCGCGTCGGCCGCGGTTACGTTCAGAAAATAAAAAAGTCCGCGCGTGTACTGGTAGTCGTAGCGCCCCGGCATCGCCCAAACAGGTTCGAGCGAAGGATGAATCCCAATCGGCACGTCGAGCTCCTGCGCCTTGGCGAACAGCACGTCGTGATCGGGATGCGCGTGCGGCTTGCGCGTCATGACGAATTGCGCGACCCATCCGCCCTTGCATCCCGCCTTGACCGCGCGTTCGAGTTCGGCTGCGGCTGCGGCTGGATCGCCGAGCGACAGGTGGGCTATCGGAATCAGCTTGCCACCGCTCTGAGAGCAGAAGTCCACGATGTACCGGTTGTAGGCTCGCGTGCATGCCTGCGCGAGTTCGATATCTTCGGTCTCGGTTTCCCACAGCAGGCTCATGGTGGGATACAGGAATGCGGCGGCGAGACCTTCAGCCTCGATCCGCAGTAGGCGTTCCTTCGCGTCCATCGCACCGAACGGGGCCGTGCCGCCATATGTCCGCCGGTTCTGCCATTTGTCGTCGCGCTTGGTACCCATCGCGGAGAGTCCGCCAAGCCGGCCGCCGCTGAAGATCTTCGACGGTCGTCCCGCGACCTCGAGGTACTCGAGTCCCTTGGCGTCGAGGCGAACCCGGACCGCGCGGTCTTTGTACTTCGCTTCGATGTAGCGGTCCCAGAGGCCGGCGTCCTCCAGGATGTGCCCGTCGGCATCGACGGCGCCGGTGAACTTCAGTTTCTGGATTCCTTCGAGAGGGTTTGACATTGGCGATGACTCCGCATGCGTGCGAGATTTTTCATTTATAGTTCATGCCGCACAACCGGAAAAGCGAATGCGCGAATCGCGGGCCAGCTAGAAGCTGACGCGTTTGAAGCGGCTTTCGGGGATCAGCCGGATCGCGCCCATGATGAAGCGCCAGAACCACGGGGTGTACACCACTTCGGCGCGCCTGCGATACGCCGCGTATATCAGATCGGCGGCTTTGGCGGGCGCAATCGTCAGCATAGCGCCCTCGCGTCCCCAGGTCATCCGCGTATCCACCGTGCCGAGCTTCACCGTCATCACATGCACTCCGCTGGCGGCCAGCCGCCCGCGCAGGCCTTGCGCAAAGATGGCGAGCGCGCCCTTGGCCGAGCCGTACACATAATTGCGTGCGCGGCCGCGCTCGCCGGCGACCGATCCGATCACGATGACGAAGCCGGAGCGTTGCTGTTCGAGATGCCGGGCGGCCAGCGTAATCAAAGACACGGCGCCGCTGAAGTTCTGATTGATCGTGGCAAGTGCGGCGCCGGGCTCGGTCTGGGCCGCGTCTTCGTCGCCGAGCGTGCCGAAGCATGCGACGACCCCGTCGAGTCCGCCGAGCTGGCCCGCGGCGCGGCGGATGAACTCGTCGTGCGAGCCGAAATCCGACGCGTCGAAAGTCCCGGAAAGAGCGCTCACTCCCGCGCGAACGCTGACATCTTCCGCAACGCGCCGAGCCTCATCGGCGTCGCGGGCGGCGAGGTACAATCGCGCTCCGTCGGATGCGAAGCGAAGCGCGAGTGCGCGCGCGATCGGGCTGGTGGCGCCAAGGATAAGAATTTTTGTCATCGTGCGATGCGGCTGGCGCCGTCTTTCAGGCGGGACACATCCCAAGCCTGCGCGACAGGCTCGACGAGAAGCGGTTGTCGGGATCGGCGACGGCCTTCGCCGCCTGCCACTTGGCGAGATTCGGATACATCGCGCGAAACGTCTCCGGAGCAAGGCGCGCATCCTTGGCCAGGTACACCCGCCCGCCGCGCTTCAGCACCATCGCGTCGATCGAGTCGAGAAATTCCAGCAGTCCGTCCGTCATCGGGAAGTCCAGTGCGAGCGTATAGCCGGGCATTGGGAAGGAAAGCAGGCCGTCCTGCGCGCCGAACTTTTTGAGTACGGCGAGAAACGATCCGCGCCGGCTGCGGCTGATCGTCTCGAGCACTTCGACCAGGCCCGCGCGGCTCTCGGCGGGCGGCCACACGCATTGATACTGCACGAAGCCGCGTTTGCCATAGATTCGATTCCAGTTCCGCATCGAATCGAGCGGGTAAAAAAAACTTTCGTAGTCGAAGATGGTGTGCGCCGCGGTCTCGCGATGAAGCGCATAATAGACCGCGTTGAACGCCTTGACGGTAAGCGAATTCAGCGCAAATCCGGGCATGTCGAACGGAACGATCGGGCTGAGCCGCGGTCTCGTGACCAGCGGATCCTGCGCCAGATTTCGGGGCAGCCGCTCGAGCGTCGCAAAGTTGCCGACGTTGAGCACCGAGCGGCCCAGCGCGGCCTTGCCGCTGTTGCAATCGATCCACGCGACCGAATAGCCCCACTCTGCGTCCGCGCGCTCGAAGGCCTCGATCGCGGCGTCGATATTGCCCGCGCGGATCAACTCGCCATCGAGATAAGCGCTCTCGACCCGCCGCATCCTCAGCTCGAGTTCGAGGATCACGCCGGTTAGACCCATCCCGCCCACCGTCGCCCGGAACAGCTCGGCGTTTTCCTCGCGCGAGCATCTAAGCACCTCGCCCGACGCGATCATCAGGTCGAAGCTGGTCACGTGCGACGCCAATGAGGAGTCGCGATGGTGATTTTTGCCGTGCACGTCGGCGGCGATCGATCCGCCCAGCGTGACGAAGCGGGTGCCCGGCGTCACCGGCGGAAAGAAACCGCGCGGCATAAACACGTCGATCAACTCCGCGATCGTGACGCCGGCCTCGCATCGCAGCAGTCCGGTGGCGGCGTCGAAGGCGAGCATCCGATTGAGCCGCGTCAGATCGACGACGCGATTTTGATCGTTCAGCGCCGCGTCACCGTAGGCGCGGCCGGCCCCGCGCGCGATCAGCGAGGTCGCGTCGGCGGTCACGACCGCTTGCAGTTCGGCGATTTTCTCGGGCCGGTAGATGTCGCTCTCGGAGAGCGGATAGCGGCCCCATCCGGTGAGTAACGCATGGCGCGGTTTCGCCGTCGCGCCGGATTCGCATTCGCGTCGATCGCTCATTTGCGTCATCGAGTCTGCTAAGCGTGGCCGCCGTCGCCGACGGACCGCAAGTATGCATTGAAGCTAACAGGAAGAAGGCCGCGCGAGAAACACTGAAACATCAGCGCCGCCGCCGAGGCTCACCGCCGTGCGCGCTCTTTTTTTCCGTCATCCCGACCGAAGCGGAGGGACCCCGGATCTTTTTCTTCGCCAGCGCGGTTCTTTTTTTGTCATCCCGAGCGGAGTCTGCGGAGCCGAGGGACCCGGATCTTCTCATCTGATGAATCCCGATTCCTCTACCTCAGGCGCCCGGCTTTTCGCTATCGTGTGCGTGCCCGATCGCATGGCGAAGCCGGCGATCCAGCTTGGCGCAGTTCAAGACGACCTTCTCCGAATGCACCGCATCGACGGCGCTCAACGGGACCGTGAACTCGCCGGCATTCTCGACGTAGATGACCAGCTCGGGCCGGCCGCCCGGCGAAACCTGGCGAACCGCGCCGAACTCCTCGCCTCCGTCGGAAACAAAAGCCTGGAATCCCGGTTCAATTTTTTCTTGCATGACGTATTTCTCCACTGCGCCAGCGGCCTGACGAGGTACTCGTTACCCAGTCAGTATCCGCCGAAATCCGCATGGGGTCGAGTTGAGCACGTTTGCGGACGACGACGCGGTCACGCATCCCGCTAGGGTGCCGATTTGTTTTATATTGGGTGCAGGGGTCACCCTGCCCGTTGGCACGGCTGGCGAGTATTAAGAAATTGCGCGCCCGCGGCGCTCGCCGCGCGCGACAACGGAGCGCGGTGTTAACATTGGGTGCAGGGGTCACCCCTGCCGGGAGAATCGTATGTCTTGGGAGAAGGAAGTCGAAGAAATCCGCCGCCGCATCGAGATCGCCAAAGGGATGGGCGGGCCCGATAACATCAAGCGCCAGCATGACGGCGGCAAGCTCACCGTGCGCGAGCGGATCGAAAGGCTGCTCGATCACGGATCGTTCCACGAGTACGGCGCGCTGGCTGGAGCGCCGAAATACGAGGGCCAGACGCTCGCGTCGATCATGCCGGCGAACTTCGTCGGCGGCACCGGACGAATCAACGGGCGGCGCGTGGTGGTCGGCGGCGACGACTTCACGGTGCGCGGCGGCGCGGCGGACGCGTCGATCGGCAACAAGCAGGGCTACGCGGAACTGCTCGCGCATGAGCTGCATCTGCCTATCGTGCGGCTGGTGGACGGAACCGGCGGCGGCGGCAGCGTGCGTTCGCTCGACACGATGAAACGGACCTACGTCCCGGCCAATCCCGCTTTCGACGTGCTGGTAAAATTGATCGGCGAGGTGCCTGTGGTCGCGGGATGCATGGGCTCGGTGGCGGGGCTTGGCGCTGCGCGCGTGGCGGCGTCGCATTTCTCGGTTATGGTGCGCGGGTCGAGCCAGTTGTTTGTCGCGGGACCTCCGGTCGTCAAATGGGGCGTGGGCGAGGACCTGACCAAGGAAGAACTCGGCGGCTCCGAAATCCACGCGCACGTCAGCGGTGCGGTGGACAACGAGGCCGAGAGCGAGGACGACGCCTTCGCGCAGATTCGCCGCTTTCTGTCCTATTTGCCGCAGAGCGTGTGGAATGTGCCGCCGCGGATGACGCCCGACGACGACCCCGGCCGGCGCGAGCAGGAGTTGATCGGCATCGTGCCGCGCAATCGCCGCCACGGTTACGATACGCGGCGAATCCTGGAACTCGTAATGGACCGGGAGTCATTTTTCGAGATGACGCCGTTCTTCGGGCCGTCGCTGGTGACGGGATTTGCGCGGCTCGACGGATTCCCGGTCGGCGTGATGGCTAACGATCCGTTTTCGATCGGCGGATCGCTGGACGGACCGGCGTCGGACAAGATGGTCAAGTTCGTCGATCTTTGCGACACGTTTCACCTGCCGGTGGTGAACTTCGTCGATCAGCCGGGATTCCTGATCGGACGCGAGGCCGAGATGGCGGGAACGATTCGGCGCGGCGTGCGCGCGCTGTATGCGCTGTTCCAGACCACGACGCCGCTGGTTGCGATTATGGTGCGCAAGGCGTTCGGAGTGGCGGGCGCGGGCCATGGAATCACGACCGGGTTGAATCTCCGCTACGCATGGCCGTCGGCGGATTGGGGCTCGCTGCCGATCGAGGGAGGCATCGAGGCGGCGTACAAGCGGGACCTGGCGGCGTCGAGCGACCCCGAAAAGTTGCGCGCGGAACTGGAACAGAAATTCAACGCCGTACGGTCGCCGATTCGCACCGCAGAAGCGTTTGGAATCGAGGAAATAATCGATCCGCGCGATACGCGGCCGCTGCTCGTTGACTGGGTGCATCAGGCGTACGAGATAGTGCCCACGCTGCTCGGAGTCAGAACGCGGACCATGCGCCCGTAGCGGGGAATTCAGCCGCCGGCGGTGGCGTGATCGGGCGCCGGAGTGGTTTGAGCGTGCTCTTCAGCCGCCGCATGGCCGCGAGTGAGCGCCATCGCGACGATGTAGATTATCATTCCGCCCAGCGCAACTTTGACCCACTCACCCCATCCGTAATGAACCGCAATGTAGAGCGACAGTGGCGCAGAGATTGCCACCCACCCGCGCGCTATCAAATTGAAGAATGCCCATCCGGTCGCTTGCAGAGCGGGCGAGACGTCCTCGAGAGTCTCGGAGAACTGCGCCGCCCACGGCACGTAGCCAATTGCCAGAAAGCATCCCATCAGCGACGCGACTGCCGCCAGCGTGGCGCGCGGAAGCTCGTGGCCGAAGGTTGGAATCCACCAGGCCATCAGGATCGAGGCGAGCGTTGCGCCGAAGATTGCGATCGGTTTGCGCGTTTGCAGGCGATCGGAGACCAGCCCCGTCAAGACCAGGGCGCCGAGGTTCGCCAGCCAGAAGTATTCACTCATCTTCGCTGCTTCGGCAGGTGTGTAGTGAAACGCCTCGGTGAACATCAACGGCCCGAAACCCTGGATCGCGAAATACAACGTCAGATTCGCAGTAATCCCGATGACCAGCAGCCAAACCTCCAGATGACCGAGCAGGCGCCTGAAGGCGTCGCCGGTGCTGGAAGGAAGTTCGGAGGCGGTGGGCAGGCGTCCCTCGGCGGCGAGCGCCTGGATTTCGGTCTTCATAATCTGCATGCGCAGTTCGGGGCTCAGATCGCACAGCCACAACACGATCGGGATGTACATCGCGATCGCGAAGAATCCCATGATCCAAATCTGCGATTGCCAGGTGTGATAAATCGGCAGCGTCGCTCCCGCTACGAAGTTGGCGAGGAAGTTTGCGCCGACCGGACCGATCGTCAGCAGTCCGAAGGCTAGCGCGCGGCTGAGCCGGGGCGACATGTCGCGAATCAGGGCCGCAAAGGCTCCCGCAGTCAGACCTGCCACGATTCCCATCAACGTGCGCAGAATCACGAACGACACGATGCCGGTGATCAACACGTTCAGGAACAGCAGGCAGGTGACCAGGCCAAGGCATATGTCGATGATAAGGACGCGGCCGTAGCGGTCCGCCAGCGGGCCGCCGAAAAACGCGGAGATTCCAGAAGTCAGCACCGCAAAAGTGACGAACGCGCCGTACGCGACGTGGCTCATGTGCAGGTACGGAAGCAGGATCGGCAGCAGCGGAGCCAGCTGGAAGTCGTACGCGCCCAGAATCGACGCGAGCACCGTCAGCAGCAGCAGCGACCATCGATGGGCGCCGCGCGGATATTCAGTGAGCGTTCGAGTCGCCACGAAACCGTTCATGCCGTCTCTCCCCATAAGCCCGACGAACGTTGACTTAGTTTCTCTACAACCAGCAGCCCCAATAACACAAGGCGCATTCTTTTCACCGCGGGTGCAGGGGTCACCCCCGCCGCCCGCGCGCGACAACGGAGCGCGTCTTAACACTGCGCTGCCGTCGCAACGACCACTGGTGCGCGTGCGCCGTGCCTGCTAAGAAGCCGAAAGCCGACCAGGCTCGAAAAGGACCGCTGAGCGATGGACATAAAGAGCCCCGCCGTGGGCAAGGTGATCCGACTCTCGGTCGAGAGCGGGGCGCAAGTTGCGCGTGGCGACGAAGTGATGGTGATCGAATCGATGAAGATCGAGATACCGGTCAAGGCCCCGGCCAACGGGCGCATCATGGAGTTTCGGGTCAAGCCCGGCGATCAGATTCAGCGCAATTTCGTTCTCGCCGTGATCGAAGCGTGACCTCTATGGCTCTTGAGTACCTATTAACCCTCGCCCGCTTGGTTGCGGGAGAGGGAACGGCGTCCCCGCCGGGGGTGAGGGTGTAGCAGCGCGCCATCTCGATCCTTAATACTGCGCTGCTGTCGCAACGGCCACTGCGCTGCCGTCGCAGTTGCCGGCCGAACGTACAGACTAACGTCCAGATGAGCACAAGCGCGCAAAGAGCCTGTGCTGCCGTCGCAACGGCCCGGAGGAAATCGTGCCCGAGATAATTCTGCATCAATATGTGAACTCGCCATTCTCCGAGAAAATCCGCAAAATCTTCGCGCACAAGAAACTCAGCTGGCGCTCGGTGGACCAGCCGGTGATCATGCCCAAGCCCAAGCTGGTGCCGCTCACGGGCGGCTATCGGCGCATCCCGGTCCTCCAAATCGGCGCCGACGTTTGGTGCGACACGGGAATCATCGTCAGAAAGATCGACGAAATCCATCCCGCGCCGACGATCTACCCCGGCGGTCTCACCGCCGCTGCCGACACGATGAATCAATGGGCTGACCGCCGGCTGTTCTGGTCCACATTGCCGGTCGTCTTCGAGAAGCTTGGCGCGGTGCTGCCCAAGGAATTTATCGAGGACCGTTCCAAGATGATGCCGGGTACGGACTTCGGCGAAGTTGCCAGAACGGCGCCCGATTCGCGAAACCAGTTGCGCGCGTTTCTTGAAATCCTCGATCGGCAACTCGCGAGCCGGCCCTTCCTGCTGGGCGACTCGTTCAGCCTCGCCGACGCGGCCTGCTTCCATCCAGTGTGGTTTCTGCGCGCGGAACCGACCGCGTTCGGACTCGCGCAAAAGTTTGTGCACCTCATGCGCTGGTTCGAGCGGATCGACGCAATGGGTTACGGCGACGTACGCCCGATGGATCCCGATGAAGCTCTGCGAGTGGCCAAGGACAACACGCCCGCCGCCGGTGAGAACATTGACCCGAGCGATCCCAACGGACTCAAGGCCGGAACCAGAGTATCGGTGACCCCCGACGACTATGGCTTCGATGCCGTGACCGGAAGTGTGGTCGTCAGCACGATTCATGAGGTCGCGATCGAACGCGATGTTCCGGAATTGGGCAAGATCGTGGATCACTTCCCGAAGATCGGATTCCGAATCGCCGCAGCCTGACCGTCGTAGCCCGGATTCATTCGTCCAGCACTCCAGCCCTTCCGCGTACAGCGGCAGGGCCAAGCGCTGCCTATCGTGGGCGAAGGAATACTCAGATAGACCGGGGCAATGCTAAATAGGTAATCGACTGAATACTCATTATATAGTTGATTCGTATATACTGTGAGCGTAGAGTGACTACTGGACGCAGGCCGAAGGGGGGTCTTCGCTTTGTCCAGACGTTTTTCGCCACGGCTCTTCGCCGCCGCGGGCGGCTTGCTGCTCGCAGCCGTGCTCGGGGCAATTCTGTCTTTACCGCTGCGCGCGACATCCCGATCGGCACGCGCTAATCGCACCGCGCCCGGATCGTTGGAGGCGCGCGATCGCGTTGCGCGCGAGGCGTTCTTTCTCAGCCGGCGCGGACTGAACTTTGGAGTGCCGCCAGGCGCGTATCGGGCGGCGATCGCCCAGATGCGCCGCCAGGAGCGCAAAGCAGTTGGAAGCGCCAGGCTGGACGCGCCGGACTCGACGCAAGCGGCTGCTTCTTTGGCGTGGAACGCTCTTGGTCCCCTGCCGTTGATTAATGAGATTCCCAGCTTTGGCGGAGTTGGGTTGGGTGCACCGCTCGCCGGCGCGACCGGACGGGTTACCGCCGTCGTCGCAGATCCTACCGTGAGCGGACGGATGTTCGTCGGCACCGGCGACGGGGGAGTTTGGATGCGCGCCAATGCCACCGTGGCATTCGTACCGATATTCGACCTCGAGCCCACGCTGTCGGTCGGCGCGCTCGCGCTCGACACCACCACCAGTCCGGATCCAACGCTCTACGTCGGCAGTGGAGAAGGCAACGGCTCGGCCGATTCATACTATGGCGAGGGAGTGTTCGTCTCGAGCGATCTCGGCAACACCTGGACGCAACTCGGCGCCGGCAACTTTGCGCACGCGTCGATCGCCTCAATCGCGGTCGATACCACGCAGACGCCGCGAACAATCTACGCGGCACTTACCTACGGCTCGAGCGCGAACCGGGCGGACGCGTCGTGGGTCGCGGGCGATTTCAGTCAAAACGGTCTATGGCGTTCAGCCGACGGCGGCGAGTCCTGGATTCCATACCCGGCGGGAACTTTCGGCGCCTGCCCGTACTTCACCAGCGATCCATGTCCTGCCGAGTCAGTGGTGATCGATCCCGCGTCGCCGACCGCCGTTCTGGTTTCGATTCTCGGCGCCGGCGTATTCCGCTCGTCGAATTCCGGATTCAGCTGGACTCCCGCCAGCCTGCCCAACTTGAGCGGCGGCGTCGGCCGCGCGAGCGTCGCTGCCGCCGACGGCGTTGCGTATGCCATAGTTGGCGCGGCTGACGGTATCGAGTTCGCGGGATTCTACAAATCCGCCAACGACGGAGTCACCTGGACTCAGGCGTCGGTGCCGAGCGCGACGGTCGGCGGCGCGACGATCGACGGATCCAGCTCGAGCAACTTTTCCGAGTCGTTCTTCGACCAGACGCTGGCGATCGATCCCGCCGACACAACCGGCGCAACCATCGTGTTTGGCGGCGTCGGAATCTACCGCTCGATCAACTCCGGGAGCAATTGGACTTCACTCGCGCCGGGCGGCGCAACGCATTCGGATCAGCACGGGGTCGCGTTCGATCCCGCCAGCGCGCACAGCTTCTACCTCGGCAACGACGGCGGGCTTTATCGCTTCGACGCCGGCACTCTCGCCTGGACCGCCCTCAATGCGAGCATCAGCGCCGCGCAAGCGCAGTCGGTCGGTCCTCATCCGACTAACAGCGCAGTGGCGCTGGCGGGATTTCAGGACAACGGCACCGCGCTCTTCGACGCTGCGCAGCCGCCGGCGTCGAGCTGGACAGAAGTGGACAACCTCGACGGCGGATTCGCGCTCTTCGACACGGTCAACCCGCTGTTCGCCTATCATACCTTCGCGACCACCTCGGTCGGACCGTGGGTCTCGCGCTCGACCGACGGCGGAGTCACGTTCAATTCTGCCGCTTCGAGCGCGGCGCTGCAGACTGCGATGGCGACGGCGGGCGACGACGGCGCGGCCTACTATCCGCCGCTCGCGAGCGATCCGGCGTCGCCGAGCGCGTGTTGTTTGGCGCGCATTCGGTTTACGTGTCGAATGACGCGATGGCGACATGGGCGCCGCAAACGACTCAGGATTTGACCGGCGGATGCAACAGTGGCGAGTGCGGGCTCGAGGATCTCGAAATCGCTCCTTCTGACGATACCAAGGCGTACGCGCTCTCGATGGAGACCAGCACGACGTTCAGGCCCACGCCCTTCGAAATCTTCACCACCGAACAGGCCGACCTCCAGGTCAGCGCCAGCCAGCCCAATGGCGCCGAGTGGACCAACAAGACCTCGCAACTGCCGCCAATCGTGTTTCCGAATTCCACGCAGGCGACCGGAATTGCCGTTGACCCGTTCGATTACAACGTCGCCTACCTGAGCCTTTCGGGCTTCACGTCGGCTACCGGTATCGGCCACATTTTCGTGACCACGGACTTCGGCGGTTCATGGACGCAGGCCGACGGCAATCCGACTCTCCAGAGTCCGCCGCCGGCAAATGCGCTGCCTGACGTTCCGGTGTTGCGATTGCTGGTCGATCGCAATGACCCCACGGCGAACACGGTGCTGGCCGCGACCGACATCGGTGTGTTCAGGACGACCGACGGCGGATCGACCTGGGTGGCCTTCAACCTCGGGGTGATTCCGGCGGTCGCAGTTTTCGATATTGAGCAGAATCTGAGCGGTGTGGTCTTCGCCGCAACCCACGGGCGCGGGATATTTGAGCTGACCGGCGAGGGATCGCCCGGTACGGCGCCCACCTCAACGCCTGCCGCCACGGGTTCCGCAACCCCGACTCCGACAGCAACCCCGTCAATCACCGCGACTGCCACCGGCACTGGCACCCCGTCGCCCACCGCGACGGCAACTTCGACGCGCACCTCGACCGCCACCGCCACTCATACGCCATCCGCGACGCCGACCGCATCTGCGACGGCAACTTCGACGCGTACTGCGACTGCCACCGCCACCGCGACTGCAACGCCGACCGCGACCGCGACGCGCACTGCAACAGCAACGTTCACGCCGACGCCGATGCCCACCGTGGCGGCTGTGCTGGCTGTCTCGCCAACCTCCGCGACTTTCGCCGCGAAGTTAGGCAAGAAGAGCAAGGCGAAAAAAATTACCGCAGCCAACCAGGGCGAAGTTTCGATAATGCTGATCGGCGCACAGGTGACTGGCGACTTCGCGCTCTCCAAGCAGTGCAGTGGGGCGCTGAAACCAAAAAAGAAATGCGCCTACGGCGTGGTCTTCGCTCCGAGCGCAGAGGGGCTGCGCGCCGGCCTGCTCACGATCAACAACAACGGCTCGAGCGGGCCGCGAACTGTGAACCTGTCAGGAACAACCGGTCAGTAGCCGCGCCGGGGGATGGCGCGGAACTCGCTCTCGAGAATCCCCATCACGATCGTGTCGTGATATCGGCCTCGGATGAATTTGCCGTCGCGCAGCAGGCCCCATCGCTGGAAGCCGCATTTCTCGTAAGACGCGATCGCGCGATGGTTGAAGTCGTACACCCGCAGCCAGAGGCGATGAAGGTTCATCCGGTCGAATGCCAGGCGCATGAGCACTTTCATCGCGTCGGAGCCGTAGCCCTTGCCCCAGTAATCCCTATTGCCGATGACGATTCCGGCCTCCGCGCTTCTCAGGATCCACTCTATGTCGTGAAGTCCGACGCCGCCGATATAGGTGCGGTCGGCCAGCGTTTCGATCGCGAACTCGCGCGTGGTTTGCGACGGCATCGACGCGTGCTCGATGAATCGCTCCTCTTGTGCGCTCGAGACGGGATAGGCGAACAGTTCGTCGCGCAGGTACTGGGTGACTTCCTCGTCGTTGACCCATTTCATCACGGCCGCGAGATCGGATTTCTCGTAAGCTCTCAACCTGACCAGTTTGCCTTCCATGTCCGTCTCCCTGGATTCCCAAAAAAAGAAGAGCGACCCGCCGCCGGGCCGCCCTTAGTCGATTACTACTCAGTTGGAAAGTGACTAGCCCTTGGGTAATCCGAGCACGCGCTCGCCGATGATATTGTGCTGGATTTCGCTGGTGCCGCCAGCGATCGTCAGCGCCCGCGATGCGAGCATCCGATACGACCATTTGCCCTTGTCCAGCGCATGCGGCGCCTTGAATTCCATCTGGCTGTAAGGCCCCAGCATCTCCATCGCGAACTTGTTCATGCGCAAGTTGAGTTCGCTGTTGCACAGCTTGAGCACCGATCCCTCGGGCCCCGGCGGCAGACCCTTGAGCCGGCGCGTCAGTTGCCGAAAGCCGGTGTAGCGCAGCGCAGCCGCCTCGCACGCGAAACCTCCCAGCTTCTGGCGCACGCTGGTGTCCTCCCACGCCGTGTGTCCGTTGCTGCGGATCGCCTTGGCAAGCTCGACCAGCTCCTTGACCTGGCCCATCAGGTCGCGCCCGCCGCCGATCCCCGACCGTTCGAACATCAGCGTGGTGATCGCGACCTGCCAGCCCTGGTTCTTCTCGGCGACAAGATTCTTCTTCGGCACCTTCACGTCCTCGAAGAAGACTTCGTTGAAATTCGCGTCGCCTGTGATCTGCACGAGCGGGCGCACGGTCACGCCGGGACTGTGCATATCGACCAGGATGTAGCTGATCCCCTTATGCTTGGGCGCGTCGGGATCGGTGCGGACCAGCAGGAGACACATGTCGGCGTGATGCGCGTCGGAGGTCCAGACCTTCTGGCCGTTGACGATAAAGTAGTCGCCTTCCTCAACCGCGCGCGTCTTCAGACCGGCCACGTCGGAGCCGGCGTCCGGCTCGGAATATCCCTGGCACCAGAGCTCGTCCGCCGAAAGAATTTTCGGAACGTGGCGCTGCTTCTGCTCCTCGGTGCCCCAATGAATGATCGTCGGACCGGCCAGCATGATACCCAGTCCGTTGACCAGCATCGGCGAGTCAACTTTCGCCAGCTCCTCGTTGTAGATGATCTGTTGCGTGAGGGTCGCGCCGCGTCCGCCGTACTCCTTGGGCCAGCTGATTCCGACCCATCCGCCCGCGTGCATCTTCTTGTGCCACTCGACCCGGCGCTTCCAGTCCTCCGGGCTGACTTCGCTTAAGTCTTCGCCCATGATGTCGCCGCCATTCTCGGCCTTTGCCGCCTTGGGCAGGTTGGCATGGAGCCAGCTGCGAAACTCCTCGCGAAACGCCTGGTCTGCGGCGCTGAAATTGAAATCCATTAATGCCTCCGATGGGGACCGCGCGATGCGCACCTGGCCGCGCCCGCGACGAGCGTCAGCCGGCGGCTGCGATCCCTAACACTTGTTATATAGAACAGCCGGCGCCGCCCATTCAAGAACGCGAATAGATTTCCCGGTTCACGATTTCCATGACCGTACGCGATCGATTGTTGACGACGGCCTTGAAGCCGAACTGCGCGTATAGTCCTTGCGCGTCGCGCGTGCCAAGACTCCATTGCCGAAGCCCCTGCAAATCCCGATGCGCCATGATCGACGCGATCAGCTCCTTGCCGAGGCCGCGTCCGCGGTAGGCCTCCAGGATGAAAACGTCGGCGACATACGCGTACGTCGCGAAGTCGGAGACCACGCGCGCGAAACCGATTTGGCCGGCATTGTCGTAAACGCCGAAGCACAGCGAATTTTCGATCGAGCGGGCGACCGTCTCGCGCGGGATCCCCGCCGCCCAGTACGAGCGCGCCAGGAACCGGTGAATCACATCCACGTCGAGCCTCGACCGATCGGTGCTGATCAGAAATTTGCCCGCCTCCATCACCACCATCGCCGTCATCCGATTCTTGCTCCTCGATTTCCGGGCAACCGGTACTGCGCCACGTGCGCCGGAATTGGAGTCGCAGGATCGACCCGCGCATCGAAGACCGGCGTCAACGTTTTCGCCGCAATCGGAATCTGGCCCGCCCAAATGGGCAGCGCGTAGTCGGCTTCGTCGTCGAGCGGATCGCCGCTCCTGAGTTTCGCCGACGCTTCGACGATTGGAAGTGATAGAACCGAGGTGGCCGCGAGTTCCTTCTCATTGGGATGGCGAATATGGTCCCAGCGGCCCGGCGCCACGTGATCGATCAGTCCCTTCATCACGACAAACTTTTCAGCCGGGTCGGCGATCAAAGTTGCAGTGCCCAAAATCACCACCGATCGGTAGTTGACCGAATGATGAAACGCGGAGCGCGCCAGCACCAGGCCGTCGATATGCGTCACCGTTACGGCCAGCGGCGTTCCCCCGGCCGCGGCACCCAGCATCCGGCTCGCGGCCGAGCCGTGAATATAGAGCCGGTCGTCGACACGGACGTGAAGCGTGGGGATCACGTAGGGTTGCGCGCCGATCGCAAAACCAACGTGGCATACCAGCGCGGTATCGAGGATGGAGTAGATGGCGTCGCGGTCGTAAGAGGCGCGCGCGGGGATGCGCTTGACGCGGGTGCGGGGCGTGGGCGCGATCGCGCTGGTTTGGTTGAGATTGACCGCTTGCCCGACTTGTTCCGCCATTTCTTCCATCTCTTCCATGTGCTTGGCCTTTTTGTTACAGTACGTAACTATGAACGTATCGGTACAATATCAAATCCGCGGACATTCAGGCAACCAAATCGCCGCCAGTATCGAAAACGCAATTCGAAGCGGCCGCCTTCATGCCGGCGAGCGTCTGCCGACCGTGCGCGCGCTGGCGACTCGGCTGCGCGTCAGTCCGACCACGGTTGCGGCCGCCTACAACGCGCTGCGCGGGCGCGGGCTGGTGCACGGTTCGGGGCGTCGCGGGACGGTCGTCAACCGCCGCCCGCCGCTGTTGACGCGCGCGGTCTTTGCGCCGCCGGCGCCGGGCCTGCGCAATCTGGCGGACGGCGGTCCGGACCCGGCGATGCTTCCGTCGCTCCGACCCTATCTCGCGCGGCTGGATGGAATCCCGGGCAAATACGGCGACGCGGAGAATCGCGCCGCGCTGTTAAAACTTGCTGTGCGGCAATTCAAGAGCGACGCGGTCGCGGCGGAATCGATCGCGGTTGTCAGCGGTGCGCTCGACGCCGTCGAACGCGTGCTGCAGGCCCATCTGCGGCCGGGCGACGTCGTCGCGGTCGAAGATCCGAGCTACACCGGCGTGCTGGACCTGGTTGCGGCGTTGGCGCTGGTCGCGGCGCCGGTCGCGATTGACGACTCGGGACCGCTCGCGACGGATTTGAATCGCGCGCTCAAGCTTGGTGCGAAGGCATTCATCCTGACGCCGCGTGCGCAAAATCCCAGCGGCGCCGCGCTCGATCGAAAGCGCGCCGCGGAGTTGAGACGCGTGCTCGCCGGGTTCCCGGAAGTCGTGTTGATCGAGGACGATCACGCGGGTCCCGTGGCCGGCGCACCCGCGATCACATTGTCGGCAGATCGCGAGCGCTGGGCGACGGTGCGCTCGGTGTCGAAGTCGCTCGGCCCCGATTTGCGGGTCAGCGTGATGGCGGGTGACGCGCTGACGGTGGCGCGAGTCCAGGGCCGGCAGAGTCTTGGACCGCGCTGGGTTAGTCATATCCTGCAGGATCTCGTCGCGGCGATGTGGGCGGATGCGAAGACGCCCGTGCTGCTGCAGACGGCGGCCGATGCTTACGCCGGGCGGCGCCGGGCGCTTATCGAAGCGCTGGCGGAACACGGAATCGAAGCGCGCGGACGCTCTGGCTTGAACGTATGGGTTGCCGTCGCGGAAGAAGCGGCGGTGGTGAACGCGATGGCGGCGAAGGGATGGGCGATTCGCGCCGGCGAGTGTTATCGAATAAAAAGCGCGCCCGGAATCCGCGTGACGATATCGACCTTGACGGTCGAGGATGCGCGCCGGTTCGCCGCCGATCTGGCCGAGTCGATCCGTCCGCGCTCGCATGCGCAGTCCGCGTAGGCAGGGGTGACCCGCGATAGCCGTTCCGATGGTTTGGAGCTGTATTCTCCTTATGCTAATAAGGCGCATCGCTCGGCCGCTGGCGAGTGATGCCAAAGTGACGCGAACTCCTCAAAATGACGCGCGCGATGGACGTCGAAGAACTGTTCACCGAGATTTGCGATCGTATTCCCGACGCGATGGCCCGGCACAAGGTCCCGGGCGTCGTGCTCGGAATCGTCTGCGAGGGGCGCGAATTCATCCGAGGATTCGAGCGTTCACCAACGTCCGTCATCCACTGCCTGTAGATGACAAGACCATCTTTCAGATCGGATCGACGACCAAGACCTTCACCGCCACGGCCGTGATGCGCCTGATCGAGGCCGGGCAGCTCGCGCTTGAGAGCCGGATTCACCATGTACTGCCAGACTCCGATGGGCGCCAGAGGTCACGGCGTGCACCGGCATCTGCTGAATGTTGGATGGCACTATGATCTTCCCGGACACCGTGCAAGGCGACGACGTCGCCGCGAACTACGAAGCTGAGGCGGACCTGGCGCAGATACTGCTCGGTATCTGTTATAAGCGCGTTCTCGCTTGTTGGCCGGGGGATGGGACGGGCGAACCTGACCGCGCTGGACGGTGCATAGAGCCGCCGGGCAGATCGCTGCCGACGGACGTGTATCGTTCGCTTCGCGTGTCGGTCTGTGACGATCGGCTGGCCTTCGATTCCATCGCGCGAAATGAAGCGCGCCTGCGGGTAATCGGTGAATCACTGTTCCGCGTTGATGCCGAATCCGACACTGGAGTGGCAGGATCCTGCACGCGGATGGTCGCCATGATCGCCGGGCACTTGGATGTTTTTCAAGTGGCTCGATGGAACAGAATCGATCGGCTCGGATGGCAGTCGCCCATGTTGGCGATGTCGGTGAACGCGAGCAGGCGAACCTCGACGTGACCAAGGACCTGGAGGAGTTCCGGCCGACCGCTCGAGCCGCGAAATCCCGAATGCGCCACCTAGATGGTTCTTTTGAAGATTCAGGACGCTGGCGCCTTGGATAAGAGAGCCTCAGACGAAGCGGCAAGCCCCACCATCGGTCTTCGTAGCGAAAGACGCTCCGGCCGTCCGCTCACCGCCGTTTCGAAGTGTCTGCGGCGGAGTCGTAGGCGCCGTTGTTTAGGAACCAGGTCGAGTTCATGAAATTGCGACGGTTCGTTCGCGTGGCTGTTGAGGTATCGGAAAATCCACCATGCCGAACTTGGCGAGGTTTATCGACATCCGGCGGACCGGCAGTTGCCGAAATATCGAGAGCAGGAGCCGCAGTTCAACGGCTTAACGATCTCGTTGGTGCTGAGTTCGATCGTTCTCGATGCCAGAGCCGGGCGGAAGATACGGCTTCGCATCGAATTTCTTATCACGTCCAGTTTGCTCGGTCTTCAGCAAGAGGCGAGTGATCCGGCTGTGGTCCGCTGCCGCCGGATTCCCGGGCGATTCCGGCAAGGCGCCTCAAAATGGCGAAGAGCAAGATCGAAAACGGGCAGGGGGTGTGTGACCTTCTCAGGCGTTGCCTCCCGGAGACTACGCGAAGTCGGTGTTGCGCACGATGTAGAACGGGAACGGAAAACTCGACCGCAATTTCATGGGGATGCCAAGAAGGGGTTGGAGCTTCCGAATGACGCGGCGGGAAGGTTTGAGACCGCCCAAGTTTGACGATGCGCGCTTCAGTTACAAGGGCGGGCCGCAGAGTCTGACGATCCACGTGCGGTATTTGCTGGCTCCGCTGTGATGCGGCGACTGTTCGAGGCGCCAGAGGGAGCGCGCCGAGCTGGCGGAGTCGATCCGTCCGCGATCGCATGCGCAGTCGGCCCAGGCGGGCGAAAAACGCTGACAGCGCTTGGCAGAAGGTTCAGAGTTCGACGTGCAGGCGCATTCCCGGAACGACGACCGGGCCGCGGTCGCGGTTGTAGCCGGTTACGCCGCGCGATCGCTGTTTAAGCCCCAATGCTCGCTGACGCGCCAAGTTGGCTCTAAAAATCCTCCCTCAAGTAGCCGTCCATCACCTTACGGTGGAGGAGGCGTGTTGCTCGGACACGTGCAACCCTCAACCGTATCGCTGATTAGGGTAACCTCGTCTGTTTTCGACAACAATCTGCCGGTCACCGTTATTCCGGCGGTCAGCGAGATTTTAGCGTAAGCCAGGATGTTTCCCAGGAAAGTAGTGTCGCCCAGAGTCGCTGCGCTACCGACTTGCCAGTAAACGTTGCATGGGTTCCCGCCGTTGGCCATCACAATATTACCACCGGTGGTTATCAGTGTGGACGCCATCTGGAAGATCCAAACAGCATCCGGGTTGCCTTGCGCATCGAGAGTGAGAGTCCCGGCCGATATTGTGAAAGTTCCAGCCGCGGAGTTATAGGCGCCGGCGACTAAGGTCTTTCCGCCTAACTCTGACGGTATTGTTTGCGGGGTCGGGGCTTCGGCAGCGAGATACGCGGCGGTCAACAAGGCTTGGCCGTTAGCCGAGTTACCATTGGCAAGGTCTGTAGAGCCACTCACTGTTGCAGGCGGGAATCCGGTCACTGCGCTGCCCGGAGACACCCCAAGATTCCCGACGATAGCGGAGTTGCCGCCAGAATTGTCGCTAGTGACTGTTGAATAAGCCAGGACCGCGTAATTGCCGCCCGGAGTCGGAAGAGGGCTGGCCGCCACCGGACAAAGCACCGGCGCAGTTACTACAACCGCAGTTGGCGTCGCAGTGGGCGTTCCTCCCGTGGAGGTCGGGGTGGCGGTCGTGGTTGCCGTCGGACTCGCGGTTGCCGTCGGAGTCGGACTCAAGGTGGCGGTCGCGGTGGCGGTCGCGGTCGCTGTTGCAGTTGCGGTCGCTGTCGCCGTGGCGGTCGGAGTCGGACTCAAGGTGGCGGTTGCCGTCGCCGTGGCGGTCGGACTCGCGGTTGCCGTCGGAGTCGGACTCAAGGTGGCGGTTGCGGTGGCGGTCGGGAAGATCGGGTGCGGGGCACCGGGCAGGCTCGGGTGGCCGAAGGGGCAAGTGCAGACGCCCGCGCCGCTACCCGCGCCGACGATACCGGCGCACGCTACCGGCAATCCGTCGTAGTCTGAGGGGTCAGCCGGAGCCACCTCGAACTCGGTTTCGGTGGTTTGGGTAGTCTGTATGTGTTGCGCCCAAGCCACCAGTTCGCCACCGGGATCCAGCGCGCCCAAAACGCTGTCATTCGCGATTGGATCGAAGTCCGCCGTCCCAACAAACACACTGCCGTTATTCCCGGCTGGATCGCAGCAAACGCTGGTGGCCGGGTCGCAAAATATTTCATTTCCGGACGGATCGCCCGGGAGGGTATTTGGCAAGCTTGCCAGAATACGGATCGAGCCGTCGGTGAGTGAGTTTATTCCTGCCGCCGCATCGCCCACCGGGTTGTCCGCCAATTGGGTTGTGATGCTGAGGGTCAACAGACCATCCGCCGTCACCGGGCATCCGCAGCAGGCCTGCATCGCCTGGCTGGTATCAAAGACGTAGATCATCGCGCAAGTTTCGCCGTTTTCAAGGGCCGGGTTGGTGGCCGTTGGATTTCCCTCGAAGGGGGCAATGATATTGACGAGGGCATTTCCCGCCGCTGTTACGTTGGCGTTGCTGAAATAGTTCTGCAACTCCTGCCCAGCCTCCTCTTCCTCTGCCACCGCCATCCCTGACCACCCCAACGTCGCGATGGCCACTGCCAGCAGAATCACCATGGCGGCACACAAACTTCTCTTACCTAACAGCATTTTGTGTTGACTCCCCCTGATCGTTCTAGAGTGAACCAGCGGCATAACTGAGCGCCATCCCGCGCCATCGCCTTAAACTGCTGGAAGTATTTAGCATCAAATGTGTTACATTGCGAACACCAAATGTTAAAAACTTGTCACGCTGAGCACCAACGGAGGGCATCGGCGTCAGGTCGCCGGTTTCCCGACTCGGGTGCAGGAGCGGGCCCTCCGCCTTGCGCGTTTTCGGGTAACGAGTAGATTGGTCGTTCGTACTCACATCATTATGCGACTCAACCCCGGCCCCTTCGAGCCATTCATTTACGTGCTCCAGACGCCAATCATGTTTCGCGTCGTCGGCCTGGGCGGGCTGCTCCTGTTCACGATTGTCGCGCTTTCAATCGCATCGGAGCACAGCGCGGGCGCCGCGATCTTCGGGCTTGGGTTGATGGGCGCGTTGTGGTTCGAGGCAAGCGCCAACGTCTGCCGGCGATGCCGCTTTTACGGGACGTGGCATTGCCTGGGACAGGGGATGCTGGCGTCGAAACTGTTTTCGCGAATCGACGAGCGGCTGGGTGAATCGGGAACGATGCTGCACAGCGCGCTGTTGGCCGCCTACTTGATTTACGGGCTGTTCTGGCTATGGCATTCGCCAATGCTCGGATTCATTTTCACGCTCTGGGTTCCGATTGCGCTGGTCACCGCGACCGCGCCGGCGGGCTTCTCGTGGCGCGCGTTGAAGGCAGGGGTGACCCCTGCACCCAATGGTTAAGAGTAGCGGTGACTCCTGCACCCGATGCTAAGAGCAGGAGCGAGCTCCCGATTACAGAGGGAGGCTAGGAGGACGGAGCAGAGCGCATGGAAATCGGATGGATCGGAACCGGAATAATGGGCGCGCCGATGGTGCGACGACTACTCGGCGGGGGCCATCGCGTCCGTGTCTTCAATCGCTCAGCCGACAAGGCGCGAGCACTCGCCCCTGACGGCGCGATCGTCGCCGCCGACGCGGCCGCGTGCGTCGCGGGCGCGGAAGTGGTGTTCATCATGGTGCCGGACACGCCCGACGTAGAGGCGACCATCGCGAAGATCGAACCCGCGCTCATCGCAGGGCAGCTCGTCGTCGATATGAGCACCATTTCGCCGATGGCGGAGCGCAGGATCGCGTCGCGGCTGAAGCCGGCCGGCGTCGATTACCTGGATGCGCCGGTATCGGGCGGCGACCTCGGCGCACGCGACGGCACGCTCGCGATAATGGTGGGCGGCGACGCGTCGGCGTTCGGGCGTGCGCGTCCGCTGTTCGAGTTGCTTGGCCGGCGAGTAACGCACATGGGCGCTTCGGGCGCGGGCCAGATGACCAAGCTTGCCAATCAGATCGCGGTCGCGCTTGCGCTCGAGGCGGCGGCCGAGGCAATCAAGTTTGGGCAAGCCGGCGGTCTCGATGCGTCGCGGGTGGTCGAGGCGATAGGCGCGGGCGCGGCCGCGTCGTGGCAGTTGTCGAATCTCGGTCCCAAAATGATCGCCGGCGATTATCGGCCCGGGTTCTTTGTCAAGCTGATTCGCAAGGACCTCCGCCTGGTGGTCGAGGCGGCGCGTGAATCGGGCCTGGCGCTGCCCGGACTTTCGCTGATGGCCTCGATGTTCAACGCCGCCGCGGCGCTCGGTCACGATCTCGACGGCACGCAGGCGGTTGCAGCGGCACTCGACAGATTGGCGGACGTGAAGTAGTACCAGAATCGAACCCGGAATTTTGGAGGCTGAAAATGGCAGACCATCTGCTCACGGAACTGAAGGACCGCGTCCTTTACCTCACGCTGAATCGGCCCTACAAGCTCAACGCGATGAGCGCCGAGATGATGGGCGGGCTGGTGGACAACCTGAGGCGTGCCGCGACCAATCCCGAGATTGGCGCCGTCGTGCTGACCGGAGCGGGGCGCGGATTCTGCTCCGGCGGAGATATCGGCGGGATGCGCGAACGCAACGAGGGCGCAGGCGCAGCGGGCGCGGCGCAGACGATCGAGGATCTCGTCGCGGGACTGCGGCGCGGCGAAGAGGCGTCGCTGATGCTGCACGAGATGGCGAAGGTGACGATCGCGGCGGTCAACGGACCGGCGGCCGGCGCGGGACTGAGCCTGGCGATGGCGTGCGACATCAGGATCGCGTCCGACGCGGCGCGTTTCGGCACGGCGTTCGCCAAGGTCGGTTTCTCGGGTGATTACGGCGGCACCTGGTCGCTGACGCGATTGGTCGGGTCGGCCAAGGCGCGCGAATTATACTTTCTGGCCGACGTGATTGGCGCCGACGAGGCATCGCGAATCGGACTGGCAAATCGCGTGGTGCCGGCGGCGTCGTTCCGCGACGAGGTGCATGCGATAGCCTCGAGGATCGCCAACGGTCCGTCGATTGCCTATTCATACATGAAGGCGAATCTTAACGCGGCGATCAATCACGAGTTCAACGAGCTGCTCGACCGCGAGGCGTGGGGGCAAATTATGACCGGCCGGACGGAGGACCATCGCGAGGCCGTCAAAGCGTTTCTCGAGAAGCGCCCGCCGACGTTTAAGGGCAGGTAGCAGAGGCTCCGATCCCGGCACTTGGTCAGGAGGTGCGACCCCGATGGACTTCAAGACGATCATCTACGGTGCGCGCGACCACGTCGCGAAGATCACCATCAACCGCGCCGAGCGGATGAACGGCTACAACGAGACGATGGTCAAGGAAATGTGCGCGGCGATCGATCTCGCGCGCCAGGACGACGAGATCCGCGTGTTGATCATCACGGGCAGCGGACGCGCGTTCTGCGCCGGCGGCGATATCAGCGGCGCGGCCGAGAGCCATTCGCGATTTCACGGGCATCCGATGGGCCACATGCTCGAGATGCGCGAAGGGTTCCATCAGCTCGTACTGTCGTTGCATCGCTTCGACAAACCGGTGATCGCGGCGATTAACGGCGCGGCGGTGGCCGGCGGCCTGACGCTGGCGCTCTCGTGCGATTTCAGGATCGCATCGGACCAAGCGCGGCTGGGGGACACGGCGCTCAAGTTCGCGCTGCTCTGCGATGAAGGCGGAGCGTACCTTTTTCCCCGCTTCATGGGCTTGGACCGCGCACTCAAGATGACGCTGCTGTCCGAAGTCTATGACGCCAAGACGGCGCTCGAACTCGGGCTGGTTACAGAAGTGGCGCCGCACGCGGAACTCGAGGCGCGCGTGAACGATTTCGCACGGCGGCTCGCGGAAGGACCGCCCTTGGCAATAAGGCTGGCCAAACGCATGATGTACAAGCAGCGCGAGATGACCCTCGAGAATGCGCTCGAGGACGCCGCGCTTAACGTGATGATCACGAATCCGTCCGAGGACGTGCGCGAAGGCATCCGCGCCTTCCGCGAAAAACGCAAGCCGAATTTCCAGGGTAAGTGAGTTTTCACTTTTTCAATGGTTCACCTTTCACTCACTTCAAGCCGCCCCCGCTACAGGAGAACTCGTCCGCATGCCGATGAAGAAAAAAGATATCGAGAAGCTGCTCAAGAAACCGATCGTCGCGGTGGTCGCGGTCACCGCGCCCGACGGCGCGCCGCACGCGGTGCCGACCTGGTTCGAGTACGCCGACGGGCAAATCGTCTTTCACACCGGCACGGAGTCGTTCAAATACAAATGCCTGGTGCGCGATCCGCGCTTGACGCTGGTGGTCGATACCAAAAAGGCGCCGTACAAGACGGTGGTGCTGAAGGGGCGCGCGTCGCTCGAGGAAAAGATCGACGACAAACGGACCGAGCGGATGGCCGTCGAATACCTGGGCAAGAAACTCGGCAAGGCGTACGCCAAATCGCTCAAGGGCACCAAGGTCGTCGTCGTGAGCTTCAAGCCGGCTCGCACGATCTCGTGGGACTATGGCCAGGAGCGGCCTTAGCGCGGATGAAGTAAGCTCCGATCGGCGGGAATTGGAATTGTTGAGCGGATGCCGATGACGAGCTTCTGCGAGCTGTTCGGCGTCGAATGTCCGGCTGATTCGCGATGACCCACCACCCCGATCTCCTTCAATCGCGCTTCACCTCGAAGAGATCGAAATAACTCGACCCAATCCGCGGGTACCGCTTCACGAGCTTAAGGCATCGCGCGCCCCTCACATCGCCCCACCGCGGCTCTTCGCGGCTGGCCAGCATCAGGTAGCCTACCTGGGGCACGGTCGCCAGCCATCCGCAGCTGTCGGGCTTCGGCTCGACCGGGACGCCGACGCATTCAGCCGCTGCATAGTAGGCGAGGCGGCAATCGCCCACTGCGACCGCGCGCGGCCGCCCGCCGCCGCGACGGATATCGGCCGCCGCGTAGGCAAACGCCCGGGTATCGTAACCGATCGGCCACAGCGTGCGCGGAAGCAGGAGAGCCGCGAGCAGGACGGCCGGCGCTGCCGCCGGGACCGGGCGGTTCCAAATCCGGACCCGCGCCAGCCCAAGTGACAGCGACTCAAACCCGATTGCCGCCCATCCGAAAGTATACGGGACAAGATGGATCATGAACCGCGGGCCGGTGTTAAAGAACGCAAAGCCCAGCCCGTAGAAGAGCACGACCGCGCCCAGCCAGCACTCGCGCCAGTTCCCCACCATCGCGCGCCCGCGCACCCAAAGCCCGATTGCGAGCAGCACGGCCACCGCGGGCTCGATCGCCTGCACGAAGTAGTATGGCGTCATCCAAAGATCGAAGCCGATCTTAGACAGGTAGGCACACGGATCGACGCGCAACGTCGCGAATATCGACGTGTCGCGCGAACGCGCCAGCTCCGTCCACGCCCCCTTGTTGACCCCTGTCTCCATCAGGTTCTTCAATTGGCGGCTAACGATCCAACGCCCGGTCGCAAGATGCAGGTAAATCAGGAAGGGCGATGCGACGAGGATAAACGGTACCGCGAAGCATGCCGTCCAAAGCGCCGCCTGCGCGAAATTCCATTGTCGCCAGGCCGCGGCGCCCAAGATGAGGAACGCGCACCCGGCGATCAGCAGGCCAATTCCCTCGTCCCGGTACAGATATGCGGCGCCTCCGAATACCCCCGCAAGGGCAAAGCGCGCCACGCTTTGGCGATTCAGCCCGCTCGCGAACAGCCAAAGTGCGCCGGTCATCAGGCATAGGAAACCGGCTTCCGTGCGCACGGAAGCCGAATAGGCCGACAAGCCGGGATGAATCGCGGCAATCGCCGCCGCGCCGGCGGCGATATCCCGGCGGCCGAAAACCTCGCGCATCAGATAATAGAGCAGCACCACCGCCGCGGTGCCGAAGGCGGCGGAAATCAGTCCGGCGGCGAGTTCGAGGTTACCGGTCAGAGGCGATGCGAGCGAGACAAGCCACGGATAGAGCGGCGAAAGTCTCGAGTGGAGACCGCTCAGAGTCCGGCCGGCGGCGAAATCGCGCGCCATCCGGAGGTAATCCATGCCGTCGGCCGCGATGCAAAAACTGGTCAGATTGAGATAGAGCCGGATCGCAAGAGCGGCCGCCGCCAACGCGGCGACAAGCCTCCATTGCGGACAGCTATCGATCGCCGCGGGATACCATCGACGCGCCGGCACCGCAGGTCCCGCAGCAGGCTTTTGAGGTGTCATTACTCGAAGTGTTCCGAATCAGTACCACTGCTGGCGTCCATTATCGGCGCTGACCTGCGTGGATTGTCAACGAAACCTTGGCGAAACGCCTTACGGCGCCGGCTGCCCTCGTCAATGCTTTCGACGCGCTAATACATCTGCGATAATTACATTAGTGGCACGACAGGTACCAAACGATGCGGTTGTCGAGGCGCTCGGACACGTAAAGTATCCCGGTTACGCTGCCGACATCGTTGCGCTTGGAATCGTCGAGGATGTCCAGCCTGCGCAGAGCGGCGGCTACGCGATCACGATTCGGCAGGTCAGCGAGCGCGACGAGGTGATCCGCGAGCTGGCCGGGAAAATCCATCACGCGCTCACCCACGACCTCGGCGTGCCCAGCGTCGAGCTCAGGGTGCATCGAATCGAAGCCGAGCTTGGCGAAAAAACCGGCCGCGTGCGGCTCGAAGGCATCAAGCACATAATCGCGGTGGGAAGCGGCAAGGGCGGAGTCGGCAAATCCACCGTCGCGGTAAACCTGGCGGTGGCGCTGGCGCGATTGGGCCTCAGCGTCGGTCTGCTCGACGCCGACATCTACGGGCCTTCCGTGCCGATGATGTTCGGCGCCGGGGAGGAGCGGCCGAAGTCGGCGGGCGGACAGAATTTCTTCCCGATCGAAAAGTACGGCGTGAAGCTGATCTCGATCGGATTTTTCCTGGGCGAGAAGGCGCCGGTTATCTGGCGCGGACCGATGGTGATGGGCGCCGTGCGCCAATTCCTCAAGGACACGCTGTGGGGCAGCCAGGATTTTCTCGTCGTCGATCTTCCGCCCGGCACCGGCGACGCGCAGTTGACGCTCGCGCAGCAAGTCTCGCTCGACGGCGCCGTGATCGTGACGACGCCCCAGGACGTTGCGCTGCTCGACGCGACGCGCGCGGTCAAGATGTTTCGGCAGGTGCATTGTCCGATTCTCGGCGTGGTCGAGAACATGAGCTATTTCGTCTGTCCCGATTGCGGCGAGTGCGACGAACTTTTCGGCCACGGCGGCGGCGAGCGGATGGCCGCGGAGGAAGGCACCCAACTGCTCGCGCGGATCCCGATCTATCCCGACGTGCGCCAGGCCGGCGACGACGGCATGCCGATAACGATCGCCAAACCCGAGCATCCTGCGAGCGTGGCGTTCATGGAACTCGCACGGCGGATTGCAACCGCCGCGGCGGTTGACAGCTAACAACTTGAAATCCTTGCTCGACCTGCCGCGCGCCGATATTGTTGCCGTTCGGCCCTATCGTTTCGTCGCCAGCCGGGCGCGGCAAGCTAGTTCACCAATGACCGGGTTTGGAGCTCGAAAATGGCTACGGTGATAACAGAAGAATGCATCAACTGCGGTGCGTGCGAGCCGGAATGCCCCAACACCGCGATTTACGAAGGCGGCGCGCAATGGGAACTCAACGGCGCGACCGCGCCCGCGATCAAGGACGGCATCTACTATATCGTCCCCGACAAACGCACCGAATGCGTCGGCTTCTTCGACCAGGAACAGTGCGCGGCGGTTTGCCCGGTCGATTGCTGCATCCCGGACCCCAACATTCCTGAGACCGAAGAGGTCCTTATCGAGCGTGCCCGCGTGCTCCATCCCGATCAAACCTTCGGCGCCGAATACCCCTCGCGGTTTCGAAAGGGCTGACGCCAAGGAGCCTGAAATTTGACGACAAAAAATTCCGTCCGAATCGCGCCCGCGGACGGCAAGCTCGGCGTGCTGCTGCCCGGCATCGGCGCAGTCAGCACGACCTTCATCGCCGGGGTCGAGGCGGTTAAGCGCGGGCTGGGCGCGCCGATCGGATCTCTGACCCAGCTCGCCACTGTGCGCCTTGGCAAGCGCACCGAGGGACGCACGCCGCTGATCAAGGACTTCGTCCCGCTGGCCAAACTGGAAGATCTCGAATTCGGCGGATGGGACATTTACGAGGACAGTGCCTACCAAGCGGCGCGCAATGCCGCGGTCCTCGATCCCGCGCTCCTGGAGCAGCTGCGCGCGCCGCTGGAAAAAATTCATCCGATGGAGGCGGTGTTCGACCAGGATTACGTGCGCAACATCCGCGGCCCCAATCTGAAGGAAGCGCGCACCAAGATGGACAAGGCCGCGATGCTGATGGATGACATCCGGCAGTTCCAGAAACGCACCGGCGTCGCGCGCACCGTGATGGTATGGTGCGGCTCGACCGAAGTGTTCCATCGCCCGTCGGAAGTCCATCAGAGTTTGAAAGCCTTCGAGGCCGGGCTCGCCAACAATGATCCCGAAATCGCGCCAAGCCAGATCTACGCCTACGCCGCGCTCAAGATGGGCGTCCCATACGCAAACGGCGCGCCCAACCTGACCACCGACACGCCCGCGCTGCTGGAACTTGCGCGCGAGACCAACCTCCCCGTCTGCGGCAAGGACTTCAAGACCGGCCAGACGTTTATGAAGACGCTGATCGCGCCCGGACTGAAGGCTCGCATGCTGGGGATGTCGGGATGGTTCTCGACCAACATCCTGGGCAATCGCGACGGCGAAGTGCTGGAGGATCCCGGCTCGTTCAAGTCCAAGGAAGAGACCAAGCTGTCTGTGCTGGACCAGATCCTTCAGCCCGAGCTGCACCCGCAGCTTTACCGCGACGTGTTCCACTCGGTGAAAATCAATTACTACCCGCCGCGCGGCGATTCCAAGGAGGGATGGGACAATATCGATATCTTCGGATGGCTCGGCTATCCGATGCAGATCAAGATCAACTTCCTGTGCCGCGATTCGATCCTGGCGGCGCCGCTGGTGCTCGACCTCGTGTTGTTTCTTGATTTGGCGCACCGCGCCGGCATGCGCGGGATTCAGGAATGGCTGTCCTTCTACTTCAAGGCGCCGATGCACGCGCCGAACATCTATCCCGAGCACGACATCTTCATCCAGCTGATGAAGCTCAAGAACACGCTGCGCTGGATGCGCGGCGAGGACCTCATCACGCATCTCGGGCTTGAATACTACGACTGACGGCCGTGACGCGGGCCGTTTCGCTCACGAGCGCGCCGCACTAGAATCATGGCTCGATGAGCGTGCTTAGCGGCAAGACGATCGTTCTCGGCGTAAGCGGCGGAATCGCCGCCTACAAATCTGCGGAACTCGTCCGCCTGCTCGTCAATTCCGGCGCGATCGTCCGGGTCATGATGACGCGCAACGCAACCGAGTTCATCACGCCGCTCACGCTCCAGACGCTCGGCTCGAATCCGGTCGCCACCGACACGTTCTCGCTGACCCAGGAATCTGAAATCGGGCACATCAGGCTCGCCGACGCCGCCGACGCGATCGTGATCGCGCCTGCGACCGCCGACGTGATCGCCAAGGCCGCCGTCGGTATCGCCGACGACATCGTGACCACTGTGTTGCTCGCCACGCGCGCGAAGGTCGCGTTCGCACCCGCGATGAATGTGCACATGTACGAGCATCCGACTGTCGCCGAGAACCTCGCCAGGCTGCGGTCGCGCGGTGCGGTGATCATCGATCCCGGCGAGGGCGCGCTCGCATGCGGCTACGAGGGCAAGGGCCGCCTGGCGGACCCGGCGATCATCGTCGCGGAGATCGAGAAGATGCTCTCCGCGCAGGATCTCGCGCGCGAAAACATTCTGGTAACCGCCGGACCGACTCAGGAACCGATCGATGCGGTGCGATTCGTCTCCAACCGTTCGTCGGGCAAGATGGGATTTGCGATCGCGCGCGCGGCATGGCGCCGCGGCGCTGCGGTGCGAATCGTCGCGGGGCCGTCCGCGCTCGCGACGCCTTACGGCGTCGAACGAATCGACACGGTGACTGCGGCCGCGATGCTCAGTCAAACGTCCAGCAATTTTCCATGGTCCACGGCGCTCGTGATGGCGGCGGCGGTTGCCGATTTCCGCCCCGCGAATCCGGCGCGTGGCAAGATCAAGAAAGATGCGCGCGGGCTTCGACTCGAGATGGAGTCGATCGCGGACGAGATGCCGCGCCTGGCGGCGAAGAAGGGCGCGCGCCTGCTGATCGGCTTCGCGGCCGAGACCGGCGACTTGGAAGCCAACGCCCGCGCCAAGCTCACAGCCAAAGGACTCGACCTCATCGTCGCCAACGACGTGACGCGGGAGGGCGCCGGCTTCGAAGTCGATACCAATATCGTCACGCTTATCGGCTCCGATGGTCGCTCCCAGAACCATCCGCAGATGTCCAAGGATGCGGTCGCGGACCTGATCCTCGATCGAATCGCCGCAATCCGCGCTGCCAGGCCGAAGTCCACCCGCGCGGCTAAATCCTCGCGCCTGCGTGCCGTCAGATAGCTTTCGAATGGACGCGTCTTCGCCGCCGGATCGCCGCACGCTGGTCGCCACGATCCGCGACTACGTCGAGCAGTTGCGCGAGGAGGGGATGGAAGGACTTCCCGCGTCTGCGTCTGGGGCCGCGCGCTCCGCGCTCACCGCGCCGGCTCCGGTAACCGGTTCGCCGCCCGCAGCGAGTAAGGCGGAGGCCGCATTCATACCCACTGAACTGTTCTCGAAATATCCCGGGCTCGAAAAATCCACGACGCTCGACGAGCTGCGCCAGTTCATCGGAGATTGTCAACGATGCAAACTGGCGCCGCGCCGTATCAATCTCGTCTTCGGCGTCGGCAATCCCAACGCGCAGCTGATGTTTGTCGGCGAGGCGCCCGGCGCCGACGAGGACGCCCGCGGCGAGCCGTTCGTCGGCCGCGCCGGTCAATTGCTGACCGACATCATCGAGCGCGGCATGGGCATCGGCCGCGCCGACGTGTACATCTGCAACGTGATCAAGTGCCGGCCGCCCGACAATCGAAATCCCGAACCCGACGAAGTCGCCGCGTGCGAGCCGTTTCTTTTTCGCCAGATCGACCTCGTGCGTCCGCGCGCGATCGTCGGCCTGGGCTCCTTCGCCGTGCAGGCCGTGCTCAAAGTGAAGACGCCCATCAGCAAGCTGCGCGGCAACTGGCACGATTTCCGTGGCATTCGATTCATGCCCACGTTTCATCCCGCCTACCTGCTCCGCAACCCGAGCGACAAGCGGCTGGTGTGGGCGGATATTCAGGAAGTGATGAAATTTCTCGGGATGCCGATTCCGCGCCGCGGCGGTTCCGCCTCGTGAGTCCGCGCTTAAGGTTCGTCGCCATCGCGGCATTGACGATCGCGATTGGATCGTTCGCATCGGATCGAATACTTGCCGCCGACGCGCCCGCAAAATCGGCTGCGCATCCGCCGTGGGTTCAACTGATCGTTATTGACGGCTCGATCAATCCCGCCATCGCGTCCTACATCGAGGATTCGCTCGCCTCCGCAAATGCCGAAGGCGCAAGCGCGCTGGTGATCGAGCTCGACACGCCGGGCGGCCTTCTCAATTCCGCGGAAAGGATCGTCAAGGCTATCCTGGCTGCTCCCGTACCCGTAATCGTGTACGTCGCGCCATCTGGCGCCAGCGCCGCGTCCGCCGGCACCTTCATTACCGAAGCCGCGAACGTCGCCGCGATGGCGCCTGGAACCACAATCGGTGCGGCTCATCCGGTCGAAGAGGGCGGCGAAGACATCAAGGGCGCGATGGGTCAAAAGGTCGAGAATTTCACCGCGACCTTTGCGCGTACGATTGCTCAACAGCGCGGACGCAACGAAGATTGGATCGATCAGGCCGTCCGCCACAGCGTTGCGATCGGCGAGCGCGAGGCGCTTGCCAAAAACGTCGTCGATATCGTCGCGCCCGACCTGCGCAGCCTGCTGACGCAAGCCAGCGGCCGCAAAGTCCAGGTCGCCGGCCGCACCGTGACGCTCGCGCTGGCCGATGCCACCGTGCGCCGCGTGCGAATGACGCCCGGCCAGCAACTGCTCAACACCCTCGCCGATCCCAACATCGTCTATCTGCTGCTGATGGCGGGATTGATCGGCCTGTACTTCGAGTTCGCGCATCCGGGAGTCATCTTTCCCGGCGTCGCCGGCGCGATTTGCCTGCCGCTCGCGCTCGCATCGTTCCAGGTCCTGCCGGTAAATCTCACCGGCCTGCTGTTGATTTTTCTCGGCGTTGGATTGCTGATCTCCGAAGCTTTCGTCACCAGCTATGGAATCCTCGGCTTAGGCGGCGTTACGGCGTTCGTCATAGGCTCGCTGTTTTTGATTGACACTTCGAAGACCGACCTGGTGGTCGATCGCGACATCATATATGGCGCCGCCGTCGCGCTGACGCTAATCATCCTCGGCATCGGATACATCGTGGCCCGCGAGCGCCGCCGCCGCTCGACCACCGGCGCGGAAGGCCTGGTCGGCGAAGTCGGCGAGGTACTCGAGGCGATCGCTCCCAGCGCGCCGGGCAAAGTGTTTGTCCATGGCGAGATTTGGCGCGCCGTCAGCACCGACGCGCTCAGCCCCGGCGCGCGCGCTCGCGTCAAGTCGATCGACGGTTTGCAATTGCAAGTGCAGAAGTTGCCGTGAAGTTCGGAAGATTTCGCAGGGTTCGGAAGATAACGTAGGGCATCAACAAGCCTCGGCGCTTTGGGGGCGAAGGAGAATCGCGATGGCGAGCGGAGTAGGCATAGTCGTCTTCATCGGTGCAATTTTTATTTTGAGCGGGCTCAATATCCTCAACGAGTACGAGCGCGGCGTAGTCTTCCGTCTCGGCCGCCTCGCTCCTTATCGCGGGCCGGGCGTGATCTTCGTGATCCCCGTGCTCGAGCGGATGCGGCGAATCGATCTGCGGACTGTGACGCTGGATATCCCGCCGCAAGACGTGATCACCAAGGACAACGTGACCGTCAAGGTCAGCGCGGTCCTGTACTTTCGCGTCGTGGATCCCTCGCGCGCGGTCACCGAGGTCGAAAATTACCTGTTCGCCACGATGCAACTGGCGCAGACCACGCTGCGCTCCGTCGGCGGCCAGACCGAGCTCGATGAGTTGCTCAGCCAGCGCGACAAGCTCAACGCGCGCATCCAGGAAATCGTCGATTCGCAAACCGAGCCGTGGGGCGTGAAGGTCACGCTCGTCGAGTTGAAAAATATCGATCTCCCGCAGGATATGCAGCGCGCGATCGCGGCGCAGGCCGAGGCCGAGCGCGAGCGCCGCGCCAAGGTGATCGCGGCCGAAGGCGAATTCCAGGCCGCGCAGCGGCTCGCGGAGGCCGCGCGAGATCATGAGCAAGAGTCCCATCACGCTCCAGCTTCGCTACCTGCAGACGCTCAAGGAGATCGCGAGCGATCACAATTCCACCATTGTCTTTCCGCTGCCGATCGATCTGCTCGAGCCGTTCCGCGCGTTTGCAAAAGCGACCGGCGGCGGCGACGACAAGCCCAGGACCTGAGCAACCCGGTGTCATTTCGTTGGCGCCAAACTGAATTTTCGGAGAAACTTTCGACCCTATGGGCAAACTGATAATGGTCCGTCACGGCGAGAGCGAGGGCAACGCGATTCGGCGCTTCACCACCTCCGGCGATGCAAAGATCACGGAGCTCGGCCGCCGCCAGGCGCATGAGGCCGCGCTCAGAATCAAGCTCAAGTTTCAGCCGACGCTGGTGATTGCGAGCACCTTCGCGCGCGCCCGCGAGACCGGCCTCATCATCGCCGCGGAACTGCGCATCCCGATCGAGTACGAGGCCGAGTTCCGCGAGCAGAGTCTTGGCGACCTCGCCGGACAGCCGTACGAGTCGGTCGCCAACGATCCTACCTTCGATCCGAAGCGCTCATGGGCGTGGCGCGCGCCTGGCGGCGAGAGTCATGAGGATGTGCTCAGGCGCGTCGCTCCGGTTCTCGATCGCGTAGCCCGGCAATATCCCGACGACGAGATCGTAATCGTCAGTCATGGCGGCGTGATGCGATCGGTGTGGGCGCACGTGACCGGCAAATGGGAAAACGCTCGCGTGTCGCCCAACTGCGGTATCGTTCTGATCGAGCATGAAAGCGGCCGCTACCGCGATCCCGAAGTGGTGTACGGAGAATCTCCGGCCCGCGAGACCGGCGGCTGACTTTCAGTTTTTCACTCCTTGCCCGCGCCCGGCAAAACTGAATCGAGAAATTCCTGGCTGCGCAGCCGCCGATCCACGATCGATCCGATGAACCGCGCCAGCGCGAGCGCACCGTCCGGTCCCGCCGCCTCCGAGCCGGGTGAATCGTCCATCGGCGCCGTCCCCAGCCGCGCAAGAATTGCGGCGCCGGCGCTCGACAGCTTGATTGCGCCCTCTGCCACCGAAGGCCGGCATTTCGCGCACACGATCCCGCCGCGCGACACCACGAAATAAACCGTCGCACCGTTGTCGCCGTTGGCGCTCGCGCATATGCGGCAGCGCCTAAACTCGAGTCCGAAGCCGGCCCATCCCAGCAGCCGCATCTCGAAAGCCTGCCGCAGCGCCGCATCCGCAAACCGGGTGCTGAGCGCGCCGAGTCCTTCCGACAACACGCGATATGCATCCGCCGCTTCGCTCTCCTCGGTCGTCAGCGCGTCGGTGAGTTCGAGCATGTAGCTGCCCAGCGCGATCTTTGCCAGGTCGTCGTCGAGCACGTGTTGAGGCAGGTCGGCCGCTTCGGCGCGCGTGATAAACACCAACTGCCCGTGCGGCCGCCGGCGGTAGTGCAGGACGACGTGCGTAAATGGTTCGAGCTTGCGCTCGAAGCGATGCCGCGACGCTTTGGCGCCCTTCGCGATGCCGCTGAGCTTGCCGGCGTTGAGCGTCAGCAACGTGACGATTCGATCCGACTCGGCGTAGTCGCGCGCGCGAAGCACGATCGCCGGGGTTGATTCTTCGACCGGCATGAATTTCTAATCGCCCACGCTTCTGCGGAACACGGCTTGCTGAATGTCCTTGACCTCGACCCGCATCCGCTCCGCGTTGGCGACCGCCCGGCCGGAGTCCGACGCTTCTTTCAGCAGCACGTCGAAACGCGCCGCGATACTCGCGAGCTTCGCATTCGCCTCGGTCAGCGCGCGCCGCCGCAGCTCCTCGCTCTCCCACGCGCCGTCGGCGTATTCGCGCAGCTCGCGGCTCTCGAACACCAGTTCCTGCAGCTTGTCCTCGTATCCCCTGACGATTCGGCGCAGCGCCTCGGCCACTTTGGGCCGCTCTTCGGGGTCTTTCCACAGGACGTGCGCGAGGAACATCAGATCGTCTTCGACCACCGCGGTGCGTCCGGCGACAATTGCGTGCGCGCGCAAAATGCCCAGCGAGTTTTTCCATCGCCGATCCGAGACGACGATTTGCTCGCGCGCGAGTTCGCGCCTGATTTGCGCAATCGCCTCGAGGATCGCGCCCGGCACCTTGACCGCCGCCGCCGCCGCGCGCAGCTCGTCGAGCTCCGCAAATTTAAGCGTGGTCCGCGCCCGCTCCGGACCGCCCGCCATCATGCGGATGAAGCCGTGCTCCTCCGTGATGTAATCGGCCATGAAGCGCAGCATGAAGCGATCGTAAAGCGAGGTCAGCTCGTCCTCGTCGGGCAGTTCGTTCGACGCGCCGAACATCGTAATCAGCGGCACCGCGACGCGCTCGCGCCCGTTGTGGAAAATACGCTCGTTGATGATCGTCAACAGCGCGTTGAGGATCGAGGAGTTGGCTTTGAAGATTTCGTCCAGGAACGCGATGTGCGCCTCGGGCAGTTTGTGCGCGGTGACGCGGCGGTAATCGTCTTCTTCAAGTCCCTTCAAGCTCACCGCGCCGAAAATTTCCTCCGGCGTGCTGAACTTCGTCAGCAGCCACTGAAAATAGTTCGCCCCTTCGATTCGCCGGCACAGTTCGTCGGCCAGCATTGATTTCGCCGTTCCCGGAGGCCCGATGATCAGAACGTGATTCGCCGACAGCAGCGCGACGATTGCGCCATCGATCAAATCGATTCGTTCCAGGAACATCCGGTTCAGTTCCTCGCGGATTCGCGCGAGCTTCGATGATGCCGTGTCTGCCATTGCGTGCGAGCCGATCCGGCGATCGGCTGATCATGACTTCTACCAGACCGGAGCCAAAGACTTAACCCCACCCGTGGCCGTGGCGACGGCAGCGCGGTATTAAGCCGTTGGGAGTGGCCGCGCGCCTGCTGCAGTGTCCGTGCGCGCGACAACGGAGCGCGGCCTTAACGGTGGGTGCAGGGGTCACCCCCTGCCGAAGCTTGCCGCCGCGCCGCTGCTGGCGCTAGATCAGGTAACCGCCCGCGCTCGGACGATCCTTGGCGTCGCCGGGCGTGCGGGCGGCAGGAGGGCGGCAATGGAAAAGGCGCTGACCGGTGTCAAAGTTCTGGACCTGACGCAATTCGAGGCCGGCACCTCGTGCACCGAGATGCTGGCGTGGCTCGGTGCGGACGTGATCAAGGTCGAGTCGCCAAAGATGGGCGAGCAGGGCCGCTGGCTGCTCACCGAAAAGCACGGCGTCGATTCGTACTACTTCCTCCTGCTCAACGCCAACAAACGCGGCATCACGCTCAACCTCAAGAGCGAGAAGGGCCGCGCGATGTTTATCGAGCTGGTCAAGCAAGTCGATATGCTCGCCGAAAATTTCTCGCTCGGCACGCTCGAAGGCCTCGGCCTCGGCTACGATCGCCTGCGCGAAATAAATCCGCGCCTCATCTACTTGACCATCAAGGGCTTTGGCACGCACGGCCCCTACAGCAAGTACAAAAGCTTCGACATGATTGCGCAGGCTGCCGGCGGCGCGATGGCGGTCACTGGCTTTCCCGGTTCGCCCCCGCTCAAGCCCGGACCCACCATCGGCGACACCGGCACCGGCATGCATGCGGCCATCGGCGTGCTCGCCGCGTACATCCAGCGCGAACGCACCGGCAAGGGACAGAAAGTCGAAGTCTCGATGCAGGAAGCGGTGTTGAACTTCGTGCGCGTCGCCATGATGGGTACCTACATCACTCACAAACCCACGCCGCGCGTCGGCAACCGCATCGGCGGCGGCGGTCCCGGCGACATCTACAAATGCGCGCCCGGTGGCGACAACGACTATTGCTACATCCTGTGCACTTCGCCCGAGATGGTCGCGAGCCTGTGGCAAGTGATCGACCGCTCCGATCTCGCAACCGACGAGCGTTTCCGCGCAGGACGAAGCCGCGCCCAAAACGTCGAGGCGCTGACCGCGATCATTAACGAATGGACCGGCCGTCACACCAAGTTCGAGGTGATGCGTATCCTCGGCGAGGCCGGCGTCCCATGCGGCGCCGTGCTCGACAGCGTCGAGTTGCTGAGCGATCCCCATCTCAAGCAGCGCGGCATGATCGTCACCGTCAAGCATCCCGTGCGCGGCGACTTCACGATGCCGGGATGCCCGGTGCGCCTCGAGGATTCGCCCGTCGAAGTGACGGCCGCGCCCCTGCTGGGTGAGCACAACGCCGGCGTCTATGGCGAGTTGCTCGGACTCGGCGCCGGCCAGCTCGAAGACCTCAAGCGCGAAGGCATCATCTGAGGCTGCGGCTGCCTTGATCGGGCGCGGCGACCTGTTCGAAGCGATCGAATACCTGCGCCGCGAGGGCGAGAGCATCCTCGCGCGCTTCGCACGCTCAAAGCGCGCCGTCGCGTACGCCGATCTCCGCTTCGAAGCCGTCTTCAATCGCGCCGGCGCCGCGGTCGGCGGTGAACCGCGTGACGGCTCTGAGAGCGAGAGCGCTGCGTACTCGGTCTCGGTTCATGTCGCCGACAGGACGGGTCCCGTCGGTCACGGCCAGACCGGCGCCGAGATTGGCGCGCTGGCGCGCCGGCCGGCCAAGCTCGTCGCCGAACTCCGGCGCGGGCTCGCCGACGCCTACGATCGCGCGCGTTTCAGCGCCCGCAAAAAAGCCGATCTCATCGCCCACCTCGGCGACGCGGCGAAAGGCCTCCTCGTTGCGCAAATTCCACCGCGCGAAAAAGTTCGCGACGACATCGACGCGAGCTTTCGCCGCGATCCGCGCTCGCTCTCGACCGACGAGCTCAAGAAAATTTCGCTCCAGGCATCGCGCGAAGTCGCCGCACTTGGCGACGCGATCGCCTACCAGGTTGTCGCCGCGATGACCGAGTTGCGCCGCGAAATTTTCATCGATACCGCCGGAACCGTCGTGTCCCAGGCGTACGCGTTCTCGCAGGGCGACTGCTACGTCGTCGCGCAAATCGGCGGCGGCCACCAGGAAAGCTACGACTCCATCGGCCAGCAGCGCGGGCTCGAGTGCTTAAGCGACGGATGGCGCGGCGAGTTGATGCCGAATCCGGACCTCGCGCGGTTTTGCTTCAACCTTGCCATCGAAGCGCGCGAGCTTGCCGCCGCGCCGATTCTGAGGCCCCCCGATGGCGAAGTCGTGGTCGTTACCGACCCGCATTTCAACGCGCTCGTCTCGCACGAGGTCATTGGCCATCCATGCGAAGCCGATCGCGCGCTCAAGATGGAAGCCGCTTACGCCGGACGCAGCTGGTTCCTGCGCTCGCTCACCGACAACCAGTTGGGCAAGCCCGTCGCATCGCCTCTGCTCTCCGCCTGCTCCGATCCGAGCCTCGACGGTTACGGCCACTACCGTTACGACCACGAAGGCACGCGCGGCCGCCGCGTGATGCACATCGATCGCGGCATCTTCAGCGGCTTCCTCAATTCGCGGGCGACCGCCGCCGTGCTTGGCGCGGAGCCCAACGGCTCGGCGCGTGCGAGCGAAGGATGGCATCTGCCGCTGATCAGAATGTCCAACACCTTCTTTCTCCCCGGTGAAACGCCGCCCGAAAAAATCATCGCCGAGGTCGAGCACGGTTACTACGTCTGCGGCCATCAGATTCCCTCGATCTCCGAGTCGCGCGAGAACTTCCGAATCTCCGCACGCCGCGTTTATGAGATCCAAAACGGAAGAATCGGGCGTCTCTATCGTTCCGGCAGCGTGATCGCCGACTCGAAGAGCTTCTTCACCAAGGTGGACGCGGTCGGCAACGATCTGCGGCTCATCGCGATCCCCAACTGCGGCAAAGGCCAGCCGATGCAAGTCAAGCGGATGTCCAACGGCGGGCCGACGCTGCGCTCGCGCGCGCGGCTGGCGGGCAACTGATGCGCACGCTCGCCGACCTCAAGTCCTTCACCCGCGAAGCGGCGCGGATTCTCGCGCGCGAGAAGGACCTCGCGAGCTACGAGATCTATTGCGCCACCGCCGAGCATCGAATCGCCCGCCTCAACTACACTTCCGACATTCCGAGCCGCGGCCTCGAGGAATTTAAGTCGCTTCATGCCGACGGGTTTCAGTTGCGGATCGCGATGCGCCGCGATCCGCACGAAGTCGGCGCCGCATCCGAAGCCGGCGATTTCACCTCCGACTCCATCCGCGACGCGCTCCGCCGCGCACGCAGCGCCGCTGTCGTCGATCCGCATTTCTCCGGCTTCCCGTCCGGCCCGCCGCTCGGCCGCAAGCCTGCGTGGTCTGAAAAAAGCGATCTGGCGAGAGTAGGTGACGGCGCGATCGCTGCTGCCGCGTGGGACGTGCTGGAGGGTGCGCTGGCTGCATTCGCGAAGCGGTCGGCGAACGATCGCTCCGGCGCGTCTCGAATTGAACACCCCGGTCTCATCATCGGCGGCGACGTATCCGTGATTCGCGATCGAATCGCGATCTTCAATTCGAATTTCGCCGAAGTCCGGATCGACGAGAGCGCGCATTTCAACGCCTCCGTCACCTCGATAGTCGAATCGCTCGACGCCAAGGGTACTGCCGGCGCGCTCGGCGATTGCGCCGCTGCGATGCGCCGCGCCGCCCGCGTGCTCGGCCGCGACGCCGTCCGCCGCGCCCTTGCCCTCTCCCACGGCGCTCGGCCCGCGTCGGGAAAATTTCGCGTCGTGCTGGGACCGCAGCCGGTCGCCGAGATTCTCAACTACATGGTGATGGGCTCGCTCACCACTGGTGCGTTTCACGCCGCCAGTTCCGCTTATCACGCAAAATTCGGCGCGCCCGTGATGGATTCGCGCTTGAGCCTCGCCGACGACCCGGCCTTCAGCGCGGGCGCGATTCGCCGCCGAATCACCTGCGAAGGAATCCCCACGCGCCGTGTCGAATTGATCCGCGACGGCAAGCTCGTCGGCCTGCTCTCGAATTTTTACGATACCCACCGCCTGCTCACCGACGAGCATCGCGCCGAAAAGCTTGGCGCAGAGGCCCCCGCGAAACTCGACTTCGATGCGCTGAGCGGTTACCGGCTCGGCGAAGGCGGCGGCCGGCGCTTCGACGCGAGTCCCGGCTCGGCGGGCACCAACGTCGTGATGCGCGCGCGCGGCGGCGTCACAGACCGCGAACTCGTGCGCGCCGTCGGCGACGGAATTTACGTCGGCCGCATCTGGTACACCTATCCAATCAACGGCCAGCGCGCCGGCGATTTCACCTGCACCGTCAGCGGCGACTCCTACCTTGTTCGCGGCGGCCAAGTCGTCGAGCCGCTCGCCCCCAACTGTCTGCGCATCAACGCAAACATCGCCGACGTGTTCGAGCATCCGCTCGCGGTCGGTATGCGGCCGCATCCGGCCACCGTATGGGGCTCGCCCGAGGCCTACTACGTTCCCGCTATCGCCGCCGGCTCGATCGCACTGGCCGAAGTCGCCCCGAATTAAGCTACGCGGCCGCTGAACTCGAGCGAAATTTCAGCGCCGCGGCGATCTTTGCCTTCGCGACGATGATCATCGACAGCCACGCGCACTTGTCGCAGATGAATCCTCCGCTGCCGCCGGCAACCAGTTGCTTTACCTGCTTCGAATCCCTTCCGCAGAACGAGCAATTCATGGTCTCAGCGCGGTCGGATTTGGTTGCCGGATCTTTTGCTTGTTCGTTCATCGTCGATTCCCTCCTGCCGAAATCGCATCCGCGCGATCACCTCGCGCGAAATTTCGTCGATTCAATCATCGCGAATAAAGCGCTACGGCGCGACCCCGATAGCCGCGAACACACGATGCATCACGCGCATCGGATCCTCGGGATAGCGCTCCGCCAGCATCGCGCGCAGCTCGTCGTCGAATGCCGCAACACGCTGCGGCGCAAGGCTTGCCCCCACCCCCGCGCTCGCGCGAATCCTCCCGCGCCACGCTTCATGGGTATAGATCGCGTCGAGGTCGAAGGAAAGCGTTTCGATATTTACAAAGCCCGCCACCGCCATGTCGCGCGGCCACACCGGGTAGATTCCCAGTCCGCCGCCGAATTTCCATTTCGGATTGTGTTTCTCGATTAGCTTCTCCGTCGCCTCGGCCATGTTGCCGGGCAGCGGAATCCAGTCGAAATGCGCGATCACGAGCCTGCCCCCCGGCTTCAACACCCGCCGCGCCTCCGCCGCTGCGCGCGGACGATCGAACCAATGCCAGCATTGTCCCGCCGTCACGAGATCGAACTCCGCCGCCGCCAGCCCCGTCTCCTCCGCGGCCGCATTCACGTACTTCACGACGGCGCCCGCGCCTCGATCCAGCTCCGCCGCCTGCTCCATCAGCGGTGCCGATCGATCGAGTCCGGTGACTTCGCATCCCCGCGTCGCCAGCCCGCGCGCGATCGTCCCCGTGCCCGTTCCCAGGTCGAGCGCGCGCATCCCCGCGCTCAGGATTCCCAACGCCTTCAACCGCTCGAAAAATTCGTCGGGGAAACCGGCGCGATGACGTCCATAGTCGCTGGCGGTCTTCCCAAAATCGGCTCTCAACTCCTTGATTCGCACTTCCGCCGAGCTCATGCGCCGTTCCTCCCGTGAACTTGACTGTATATAACTGCCCCCATCGAGTGCAGCGTTCAACGTCTCGGCGAGCGCACGCTCGGCCTCCCCAAGCGATGATCTCTACTGCTAAACTCTCACCATCGAAGAGGCATTCAAGATGACACGATATCTCTTGCGCGCAGGCCTGCCTGCCCTTCAAAGCCTGATACTGCTGTCAGGCTTGCTGGTCCTGCCGATTGGAGCGTTGGCGCAAAGCGGCGCCCCGCCGGCGCAATTGGACGAGTCTTTGTCGCCGTCGCCAACGCCGACGCCCAGCATATGTCCCGTAAGCCCCACGCCGTCGCCAACGCCCTCGTCAACACCCACCGTAAGCGCAATCATATTCGCGCCCGCGGTCGTTACGCTTGACAATCCCACCACGCGGGAAACCAGGACGGCCTCCAGCTCCTTCAGCGTGGTCGTTACCGCTTACGACAACAGTGGAAATGTACTTGAGCCAAGTTGCAAGACGCCGCTCTTTGTTCGGATCGATGGCGCGCCAAACGGAGTGATCACGCCGAAGGTCAGAAAAATAACCCGCGGCAACGTCGCGAAATTCAAATACTCCAGCAGATATTTTCCCGGGCCAATCAATGTAGAGGCCTGGACCAAAATCCCCAATGGCACGGCCGCCTTGGGCGAGTATGCCTTAGGTATCACCCAAATTCTCGCGCAAAATCCAAACGCCTGCGCTTATGCCAGAAAGAGCTTTCCGTTGGCGGTCGATTGTGAGAGTAAGACGCCGGAGCAATGCCAGACCGATAACATCACGAGTTCGCACGGCGTGCAGGTGATGGCCGCGGTCGGATATGCCAACGCGAAGCATGCCTCATTCGCGCCATATACTGTCGATACCGGCTCGCTTGGCGTGGTAGTGCCGATCGCTGACCTGCCCACTGGCAAAAAAGCCAACTGGATCGGCCCAGGGCCCCCGGGCGAGAAAGCCTACACCAGCAATGGGGGTAGCACTTTTACCGGCAACTATTATCTCGCCCCGGTCGATTTGCAGCGAAGTAACGGCGGCGCGGTGGAGACCTCTCGCATCATGGTGCTGGTGCTCAGCGCCGGCCAATCGCTCCGTTACCTGGGGATTGGCTTTAACCGCGAAAATTTTACTTACGAGGATCTCTTTCAAACGCCTGCCGATAACGCCTTCCTTCATCTGACCGATAGCTCCAACGGCACCGATATAAGTCCCGGCTATCAGATTGGCGCTGCCAGCGTAAGCTTAGGCATCACTTCCAGCACCGGTTACAATCTCATCCCGCTCACCACCGCCGGCGCCCAGGTGCCGGGTGAGTATGCTGATGCCGCCGGATGCTTCAATTTTCCCGGCGCGCCCGACAACCCGGGTCCCTTCTGCGGCAACATGCTTTTCGATATCGGCATCGGCGACATGTATCTTGGACTTGAGGATTTCCAGCGTCCGACCGGCTATAACACTGGAGGAATAGTCACTGTAGGCGACGCGGTTAATATCATCGGCGGATCGCCATCGTCGCCCGCGATGTGTTACAGCTTTAGCTCCGGTGGCAGCACGTTGATTACGCCTTACGCAGCGAATTGGACGCAGCCACCGACGCCATGCGGAGTATTTTTCAATACCGGCCGGGTGGGTTTGGCCGCCTACAACTACATGTATGACCCGACTTGCGCAGATGTGGGCTTTCAGCCCTTAAGCGAGCCGCTGGCGCCAACCAATTGCCAGGCTCCATAGGCGAAACTGCCCCCATCCAAGTAACTGGCGCAAACACCATGAAGCAAAACCGGCATAAGAGCTTGCCGACGCTGCCCGCTGGGGTGTTAGGATGCGCTTTCGAATCGCGGAGTAAAACAGAAATACCGATTAAGACACCGCTGGTCCTCGCCTTGTTCTTGTTTGCCTGCGGCTCGCCCGCGGTGCTAGCTGCCGACCCACTGGTCGCGCCAAAACCTCTGCGGGTCGGCGTTTTTCTTGAGCCGCCCTTCGTCATGAACACCGCTGACGGCTTAGGCGGCTTCGCCATTGACCTATGGTCGAAGATCGCAACGACCTTGGGATGGACCTGCGATTACCAGCAAGTCTCCACCATCCCCGAGCTGCTCGACAAACTCAATAAGGGTGACCTGGACATCGGGGTCACCGATCTCTCCATCACCAGCGAGCGATTGCAGCTGGTCGATTTCACCCAGCCCTATTTGGACGCTGGCTTGCAGGTCATGATCAACGAAAAGCACCGGGGAGGATTCGTCGCGCTGGTAAGGGGGCTGTCCCAGGGCGGCCACCTGCAAGTCTTCGCCGCCGGCGCCCTATGCCTGCTGTTTTTCACGATCGTTCTCACCCTTTACGATCGACGCATCGATCCGACCTTTCATCGCTCCTGGATAATGGGCTTGTCGATCTCCTTCTATCACGTGGTCTCGCTCGCGATGGCCGGCCGGGCCCGGCACAAGCCCATCGTATCTGGAGCGGCCGGCAACCTGCTGGCCGCGCTATGGCTGATCTGCGGGGTGACTATCATCGCCTACATCACTTCGAGCATCACCAGCGTGATGACCGTGAACACGATGCGTAGTCAAATCAACGGTCCCAGCGATCTGGCTGGCAAGAAGGTCGGCACCGTCACCGGCAGCGCCGCGGCGGCCTATTGTCACAACGCACGACTGGATACCGAGGAATTCCCTGACATCGACGCCGCGGTAAAGGCGCTGGTGGAGCGCCGAATCGACGCGATTGTGTATAACTCCTGGACCCTTCGCTACATCGACAAGCAGCATCCGGAGCTGCCGCTAACCGAAGTCGGACCGTTGTTTGAACCGCGAAAATTCGGATTTGCACTGCCCCAAGGTAGCAGCTTGCGGCTGCCCATCAACCTGACGCTGCTCAGACTCTTCGAGCGCGGATACCTTCGACAGCTCGGCGCTCAATACTTCCAGACCGAATAGGATGGAACAAAAGGTGAGACATGGAACTGGAACTGCTCTTCGAAATTAACGCCGACATCGCGCCGCCACCAATAGTAATTCCGGATACGCCCGATGGAACCCGCATCGTCGTTCATGTGAGCGGCGGCAAATTCGAAGGCCCGCGCCTCAGGGGCACCGTGCTCGCCAGCGGCGGCGATTGGTTCCTGATGCGCTCCGACGGCGTCGGCGTCATCGACGTGCGCCTCGTGATTAAGACGGACGACAGCGAAAATATCTACATGACCTACACCGGCCGCGCGAAATTGAGTGCGGGCGGCCTGACCGGGATAAACACCGCGCCAGTCTTCGCCGCCTCGACCAAGGGCAAATACGCATGGCTCAACGGCGTGCAGGCATTCGCCGAAGGCGAAACCACCCCCACCGGCGTCAAGTATAAGGTGTATTCGGCTAAGTAACCCGCGCTCCCGCCTCCGTAATGTCCGATTCCCTCGCCCGTTATCGGGAGAGGGTTAGGGTGAGGGACATCTGAGCGGCGCGATTGTCTGTTTGCGCCGCACATCCGCGTCTTCTCACTACCGTGCAAGGGTCGAGGATCCGGGTTCCTTCGCTGCGCTCAGGATGACTCAAAAAAAGTTCTAACAGGCCGTCAGGCCGCATCTTCTTCTTTCACTGGTGCAGAGCCTGTCCTGAGCGAAGCCGGAGGAGGTCACCCCTGCTTTCACATTCAATTGAGTGCACTAACAATTAAGTCGACTAACAGCCCGCGCTTGCGTCAGCCGGCGAGCTTTGCGCGCAGGAGGTCATTGATCACTTTCGGATTCGCCTTACCGCCCATCGCTTTCATCACCGCGCCGACGAAAAACCCGAACAGCTTGTCGCGTCCGGCGCGATACTCGGCGACTTTTTCCGGCTCTGCCGCTATCACCTTGTCGCAGGCCGCCGCGATCGCGCCTTCATCCGATACTTGCGCGAGGCCCAGCTCGGCGATTGTCGCCTCCGCGCCTTTGCCGGATTTTACCATCGCGGCAAACGCGGTCTTCGCGGCATTCAGGCTGATCTTCTGCGCTTCGATCATCCGCAGCAGCACGCCGACTTCGGCCGCCGCCGGAACGGCCTCGACGAACGGCTTGTCCGACTCGCGCGCGACGCGCAGGACTTCGGTCATCACCCAGTTCGCGGCGCTCTTGCGATTCTTGAGTCCCGGCAGCGTGGCTTCGAAGTAGTCGGCGACCTCGCGATCGGCGATCAGCACGCCCGCCTCGTATTCCGTCAGTCCGAGTTCGCGCACGTAGCGCGCTTTCCGGTCCGCCGGCAGCTCGGGCATCGATGCGCGTACCTTTTCCACCATTTCGGCCGGCACAATCAGCGGCGGCAGGTCAGGCTCGGGGAAGTAGCGATAGTCATTCGCATACTCTTTCGAGCGCATCGGGCGCGTTTCCTTGCGCGCGGGATCCCACAGATGAGTTTCCTGCGCGACTTTGCCGCCCGATTCGACAATAGCTATTTGGCGTACGACCTCGTACTCAATTGCGTCTTCGACGAAGCGGAACGAGTTGAGATTCTTGATCTCGGTCCTGACCGCGTATTCCTTCGCGCCGCGCTTGCGGATCGATACGTTGCAATCGCATCGGAAGCTGCCTTCCTCCATCTTGCCGTCGGACGCATCGACGTACCGAAGTATCGCGCGCAGTTGGCGCAAGTACGCGCCGGCGTCCTCGGCCGAGCGCAGGTCAGGCTCGCTTACGATCTCGATCAGCGGCACCCCCGAGCGATTGAAATCGACCAGGCTCGCGCTTTCGCCGTGGATATTCTTGCCCGCGTCTTCCTCGATATGGATTCGCGTGAGCCCGATTCGGCGCGGCTCGCCATTCTCAGTCGCCGGCAAATCGATATAGCCACCCTTGCAGATGGGAGTTTCGTACTGACTAATCTGGTAGCCCTTGGGCAGGTCGGGATAGAAATAGCTTTTTCGATCGAAAATAGAATAGGGCGCGATCGCGCAATGCGCCGCCAGCCCGGTTCGAATCGCGAGTTCGACCACCCGCCGGTTCAGCACCGGCAGCACGCCCGGCATCCCCATGCATACCGGGCAGACGTTTTCATTCGGCCCCGCGCCGAACGTCGTCGAGCATCCGCAGAACAGTTTCGAGCGGGTCAGAAGATGGGTGTGGACTTCAAGTCCAATCACCGCCTCGTATGCTTCCCGGTTCATCGCAAATGTCCGTCAGACCGCCGGTGTGCGCGGCTTGAAGGCTCCCGTGCGTTCGAACGCGTCGCCGGCGCGCAGAATTGTTTCCTCGGCGAACGGCGGCGCGATCAATTGCATCCCGATCGGCAGATTATTCGAATCGTGGCCGCACGGAATCGACATCCCGGGCAGACCGGCCAGGTTCAGCGAAATCGTAAAGATGTCCGACAGGTACATCGTGAGTGGGTCGTTCATCTTCTCGCCGATCTTGAATGCGGTCGTCGGCGCGACCGGCGTGACGATCAAATCGCACTTCTCGAACGCGCGCTCGAAGTCGTTGCGAATCAGCGTGCGCACCTTTTGCGCCTTCAGATAGTAGGCGTCGTAGTAGCCCGCCGAGAGCGCGAACGTGCCGAGCATGATCCGGCGCTTGACCTCGGCGCCGAATCCCCTGGCCCGCGTCGTTTCATACAGCGCGATATTATCCTCGGCGTTGACGCGCAGACCGAAGCGGATACCGTCATAGCGGGCCAGATTGGCGCTCGCCTCCGCGGTCGCGACCAGGTAATACGCCGCGATCGCGTAGCCGGTGTGCGGCAGCGAGATTTCGACCGTCGAAGCGCCCAGAGATTCGTAGTTCTTGAGCGCGGAGCGCACCGACTTTTCGACTTCGGGTTGCATTCCTTCGACGAAAAATTCCCTGGGCACGCCGATTCGGAGTCCCTTGACGCTGCCCGTCAGCGCGCGTTCGTAGTCGGGCACCGGACGCGCCGAGCAAGTCGAGTCGCGAGCGTCCTTGCCGGCCAGGGTGCGCAGGATTATGGCAGCGTCGCGCACCGATCTCGCAAACGGACCGACCTGATCGAGCGACGACGCGTATGCGACCACGCCGTAGCGGCTGACGCGGCTGTACGTCGGCTTGATTCCGACCACGCCGCAGAACGACGCTGGTTCGCGGATCGATCCGCCGGTGTCGGTGCCGAGCGAACCCAGGCATTCGTGCGCCGCGACCGCGGCGGCAGATCCGCCCGACGATCCGCCGGCGACGCGACCGGTATCATGCGGATTCAGGGTCGGCCCGAACGCGGAGTTCTCCGTCGACGAGCCCATCGCGAATTCATCCATGTTCGTCTTGCCGACGAAAATCGCGCCGTCCGCGCGCAAGCGCTCGATCACGGTCGCGTCAAACGGCGGCACGAACGTCTCCAGGATTCGCGACCCGCAGGTCGTGCGAACGCCCCTGGTCGCGTAAATATCCTTGATGCCGAGCGGAATCCCGCACAGCGCCGGCGCGTTGCCCGCGGCGAGGCGAGCGTCAGCCGCGCGCGCCTGCTCGAGAGCCTCCTGCTCGCACACCGTGATGAACGCGTGGAGCCGGGGCTCGACGGCGGCGATGCGGTCGAGGCAATCGCGCGTCAGTTGCGTCGCGGTGATTTCGCGCGCGCGGAGCTTCGACGATGCCTCGGCGATTGTAAGTTTGTTCAGTTCCGATGCCATGCGGAGATCTTGTCAACCAAAGTTCTACTCGATTATTTTCGGCACTTTGAAGTAACCGCGCTCGCTCGAAGGCGCGTTGGCGAGCATCGCCTCCGCGGCGGGCCGGTTGGTCACTTCGTCGTCGCGCATGGGCGTGCCGGCCTCGCCGACCTGAGTCGTCGGCGCGACATCTTTGGTGTCGAGCTCGTTCAATTTGTCAACGTAGGCAAGCATTTCGTCCATGTCGGCGCGCAGGCGCTCTTCCTGTTCCGGCGACCATTCCAGGCGCGCCAGACGCGCGACGTGGCGCACCTGCTCGAGTGTTATCTTGCTTCCAGCCATGGCGATTCCACGCAAATCGTAACATTCCGCGCGTTCCATGTCAGGGCCGTTGGTCCGCGGTCGCGAGGCGAATCGCTTGCGGCGGCGGGCGCGGACTTTCAGCCTCGGAGTTGCGGCAAGAGGCCGGGCATCGTTCCCGGCCTTTTGCTTTTGGGAAGAAAAAGGGGAAACGTGGGGACAGGGATTCTGGCAAGAATTAAACTGTATCGTCAAGATACACTTTAGAATGCGAATGAGGCCCCGCCGCAGTCCCATGTACAGCCGGCCGATGGACCGGATAATAGCGAAGTGGTTCGTCTACGTCGTGATCGGTCTTGCGGTCGCATACTTGTGGCTGCATTTCGAGGAGCTCCGTAGCGCGTACAGAACACTGAGCGCCGACTTCTGGCGCTGAGTTAGGACACTGACGCGCCGAACTCAGGACACTAATTGCCATTCAGGGCAGTGCCGGATGGGGGCGTGTTGGATAAGATGAAGCCGCGCGAGTCGATGGGGCGAGCGGTGGCGTGGTTGGCTGCGCTTCGAGGACAGGTCGCGCTTGGGCGGCGCGGCGAGCGCGCTGCCGAACGGCATCTGCGGCGCAATGGCTACCGGATCGTCGCGAGGAATTTTCGCGCCGCCGGAGCGGAAATAGATCTGGTCGCGATCGACGGCGACATTCTGGTCTTCGTCGAGGTGAAGACGCGGCGCAGCCGCGCGGCGGGCGCGCCCGAAGAGGCCGTCGATGAGCGCAAGCAAACGCGGATGCGGCGCGCGGCGGAAGTGTTTGCGAGGCGCTATCGCGCCGACGAAATCGAGATGCGGTTTGACATCGTGGCGGTTGACGCGTCGGGCAAGCGGCTGGAAATTGAACTGTTGAGGAACGCATTCTGAATGCTGGATATCAAGCTGATTCGTGAACGCCCCGATTTCGTAAAGGGCGAACTCGCCAAGCGAGGGATCGATCCCGCCGAAGTCGATCGACTGCTCGAGGCTGACCAGAAGCGTCGAAAGCTTCAGGGCGAACTCGACCAAATCCGAGCCGACCGCAAGCGGCGCGCGAGGGAAGTCGGCAAGCTGCCGCCTGACGAACGTGCGGCCGAGATCGCCAAGATTCGCGCCGAGGAAGCAGACGAAGAGAAACTGACTGAGCTTCTCACTGACATCGCCGTAACGGAAAATGTCAGCAACCCTTTGCTGGAATTGGGCGCGCAACTCGGTCTCGCAGAACGGAAGGTTGAGGAGCTCGCACTTGCGCTGCCCAACATCCCGCGGCCTTACGTCGTCGTCGGCGCCAGCGAGGCCGACAACCGCGTAATCAAAACCGAGGGAACGCCGCTCGAGTTCACCGCGTTCAAGCCGCTCCCGCATTGGGAACTCGGCGAGAATCTTGGAATCATCGATTTCGATCGCGGAGTAAAACTCTCGGGCACGCGTTTCTATGTCTTGAGCGGCGCGGGCGCAAGGCTTCAGCGCGCGCTGATCGCGTGGATGCTCGACGTCAAGCAGGAGCAGGGCTACCTCGAGATAATCCCGCCGCTGATGGTGACTCGCGAGACTGCCACCAGCACCGGGCATCTGCCGAAGAACGCGGACACGATGTACCACGACGACGAGGACGACTTCTGGTTTATCCCGACCGCCGAGGTTCCGCTGACCAGCCTGCATCGCGACGAGACGCTCGACGAGAGCATCCTGCCGATTTACCTGACCGCATATACGCCGTGCTTCAGGCGCGAGAAAATGTCGGCCGGGCGCGACGTGCGCGGCATCAAGCGCGGGCATCAGTTCGACAAGGTCGAGATGGTCAAGCTGGTTCGCCCGGAAACGTCGGACGATGAATTTCACAAGATGGTGGAAGACGCCTCGGAAATATGCCGGCGGCTGAAAATTCCGTTTCGCGTTGTCGAGCTGTGCACGGGCGATCTGAGTTTCGCCAGCGCGGTAACCTACGATCTGGAAATGTGGGCGCCGGGATGCGCGGAATGGCTCGAGGTCAGTTCCATTTCGAATTGCACGGACTTTCAGGCACGCCGCGCGAAGATTCGCTTCAAAACCAAGGGCGGCAAGCCCGAGCTGGTTCATACATTGAATGGTTCGGGGCTGGCGTTGCCGCGGACACTGATCGCGGTGCTGGAAAACTACCAGAACGAGGACGGCAGCGTGACGATTCCGGAGGTGTTGCGGCCATACATGGGCGGAGTGGAACGGATCGGGAAGAATTGAATGCGGAACCCAACGTGGGTTCCGCACCTCCCTGGGCAGGGGTGACCCGGTGACCCCTGCACCCAAGCTTAGCCGGGCCTCAGAAGGCCGGCATTTCATTGGTGATTTCGCTGAAGATTCGCGGGTTCACTGCGATTTTCAGCCTCCGTAACACTCCCGCAACATTTGATGCGTATGATTACGACGACGGTCAGGTCGGTCGCGACGTAGTGGCCTGCTTCTGATTTAATCGAGCCAGGAAATTCTGTAAGGAAGAGTTCGCTTGTCCGAATTAGAAGGTTCGATGGCCGACAGCATCCCGGTGGCCCGGCAGAAACGCACGAGGGCGCCCGTGCACGTGCGTCTGTTCGGCGATCGAATTTTCAATACCGCGACATTTATTCTTGCGCTGTCGATTCTCGCTTTGCTGTTCGGACTTGCGGTTGCATTGATTGCCGACAGCTTTCCAGCGATTCGCGCGTTTGGTCTGCATTTTTTCATCAGCGCAGATTGGGATCCGGTTAACGAACAATACGGCGCGCTGCCGTTTATCTACGGGACCTTCGTTTCGTCGTTCATCGCGTTGGCGGTCGCGGTGCCGCTAAGCCTGGGCGTCGCGCTATGCCTGAGCGAGATGGCGCCCGACTGGCTGAGCCATCGGCTGGGCTTCCTGGTCGATCTTTTGGCCGCGATTCCCAGCGTCGTGTACGGCCTGTGGGCCGTGTTCGTGATGGGTCCGTGGATTCGCGACCACGTCGAGCCGCCGCTGGCGCATTGGTTCGGCTGGGTCCCGTTGTTCCAGGGCCCCAAGGTGGCGGTCGGGATGCTTTCGGCGGGAGTAATCCTCGCCATCATGATCATCCCGTACATTTCGTCGGTCTGCACCGACGTGTTTCGGGTCGTTCCGCATACGCAACGCGAGGCGGCGCTCGCGCTGGGCGCGACCAAGTGGGAGATGGTCACGACGGCGGTTATCCCGTACGGGATGACCGGTGTGATTGGCGCGATCATCCTGGGGCTGGGCCGCGCACTGGGCGAGACGATCGCGGTCGCGATGGTAATCGGGAACTCGGCGCAGATTTCCGCGTCGCTGTTCAAGCCGGCGGCGACGCTTGCCAGCGTAATCGCCAACGAATTCGCCGAAGCCACCTCCGACCTGTACGTCGCCGCGCTGATCGAACTGGGACTGGTGCTGCTGATTCTCGGAATCGTGCTCAATGTCGTGGCGCGCGCGCTGGTGCTCGGCGTGCAGCAGCGCCGCTATCGGGAGACGGGCAAGTAATGGCGGCCGGCGTCAGCAATCTCCACGGCGAGACCAGCTATCGCTATCGCAAGTCCAAGAGCGACGCGATGATGGCGATCACGGTCGGCGCGACCATCCTGACGCTGATCCCGCTGTTCCTGGTGCTTGGCTATCTGCTCACCAAGGGTGTCGCGAGTCTGAACTGGGCGTTCTTCACGCACATGCCCGCGCCGGTCGGCGAAAAGGGCGGCGGGATGGCCAACGCGATCGTCGGCACGCTCGAAGTGGTGGGAATCGCGTGCCTGATTGGGGTGCCGATCGGAGTCGGCGCGGGTCTCTATCTGGCGGCCAATCGCGCGAGCCAGTTCTCCAACTGGACGCGTTTCTCGGCCGACGTCCTGATGGGGGTGCCGTCGATCGTGGTCGGAATCTTTGCCTACGCGGTCATCGTGCGTCCGTTCGGCGGATTCTCGACGCTGGCGGGTTCCGTCGCGCTCGCGGCGATCATGATTCCGCTGGTCACCCGCACCACCGAAGAGATGGTGCTGCTAGTGCCGCCCGAACTGCGCGAGGCGTCGCTGGCGCTGGGCGTGCCGCTTTGGCGCACGACGCTGTCGGTGGTCGCGCGCACGGCGCTGTCGGGGATCGCCACCGGCGTCATCCTGGCGGTCGCCCGAGTCTCGGGCGAGACGGCACCGCTGCTGTTTACGGCGTTCGGCAACCGGTTCTGGTCAACTTCGCTGTTTCATCCGATCAACACGCTGACGGTTCAGGTTTACACCTACGCCATTTCGCCCTTTGCCGACTGGCAGCGGCAGGCGTGGGCGGGCGCGCTGGTGCTGACGGGGATAATTCTCGCGCTCGAGCTGGGCGTGCGATGGGTGACGGGCGGGGCGGCGAAAGCACCAAGGTAGCCATGGCTGAAAAGCTGGTCGTCAAAAATCTCAACGCGTACTTCCACAAGACTCACGCGCTTCACGACGTCAGCCTTTCTTTCGAGGAAGACCGCATCGCCGCGATCATCGGACCGTCGGGATGCGGCAAATCGACGCTGGTTCGATGCCTCAACCGGATGCATGAGGTGGTGCCGGGCGCGACCGCGAGTGGCGAGGTGCTGCTAGACGGGAACAACATCTACGGCGATGAAGTCGATCCGGTGCAGGTGCGGCGGCGAATCGGAATGGTCTTCCAGAAGCCGACGCCGTTTCCAACCATGTCGATCGAGGACAACGTCGCGGCGGGGCTCACCCTCAACGGGGTGCAGATAAGCCGCGCCGAGCGCGATAACGTAATCGAGCGAAGCCTGCGCCAGGCGGCGCTTTGGGACGAGGTTAAAGATCGCCTGCGGCGGCCCGGCAGCAGTTTGTCGGGCGGACAGCAGCAGCGCCTGTGCGTGGCGCGCGCGCTTGCGGTTCAGCCCGAGGTGCTGTTGATGGACGAGCCATGCTCCGCACTCGATCCGATCTCGACCGCGCGCATCGAAGAACTATTGCTGGAACTGAAGTCGGCGTACACTATCGTCATCGTGACTCACAACATGCAGCAAGCCGCCCGCTGCTCCGACATGACGGCCTTCATGTACACGGGCGACCTGGTCGAATACGGCGAGACCAAGCAGATATTCACGAACCCCACCCGGCGCGAGACTGAAGACTATATCACCGGGCGATTCGGCTGATATCGGGGAACAGTAAAATGGATAGCACCCAGCCGCAGCATACCAATAGGCAGTACGAAGAGGATTTGCGCGGCTTGCGCGCCGGTCTGCTCAAGATGGGCGGACTGGTGGAGCGTCAAATCGCCGAGGCGGTCGATGCACTGGTTAATCGCGACAGCGAGCACGCCCGCGAGGTGATCCGGCGCGACGACGAAGTGAATCATATGGACACCGAGATCGACGAGCAGTGTATCGGGCTGCTCGCGCTGCATCAGCCGACCGCCAGCGATCTGCGCTTCATCACCACGGGACTGAAGATCACGACCGACCTCGAACGAATCGGCGACAACGCGGTCAACATCTGCGAGCGCACGCTCGAACTGAACGAAGTTCCGCAGCTCAAGCCGTACATAGACTTGCCGCGGATGGCGGAGATCGCGCAGTCGATGGTCAGGGACAGTATCGACGCGTTCATGCGCGACGACACCGACCTGGCCGACCAGGTGATCGCGCGCGACGACGAAGTCGATCTGCTCAACTACCAGGTCTATCGCGAGCTGCTCAGCTACATGGCCGAGGATCCGCACACGATCGGGTCCGCGACGCGGTTGCTGTTCATTTCCAAGTATCTCGAGCGTATCGCCGATCACGCGACCAACATCGCCGAAATGGTGACGTTCATGGTCAAGGGCAAGATGATCCGTCACGACGAAACCAAGAAGCGGGCAATTTGATTGGCAAGCGGTGGAGGAGGTGAAGCGATGAATCAAACCAGCCAGGCCACGAATGCGGTCTCCGAGGCGCAACGCGGAGTTCGCTACCGCGTGCTGATCGTTGAAGACGATGGCGATATTCGCGAACTGATCCGCTACAACCTCGCGCAGGAGGGTTTCATCGTCGAGGAGGCGGCCGACGGGGCGCAGGCGCTCGAGCGCGTCAAGCGCCGGGTGCCCGATCTGATGGTGCTCGATCTGATGCTGCCGGGGATGCCGGGGCTGCAGGTCTGCCGCCAGATGCGCGCCGAGCGCGACACCGCGCATCTTCCGATACTCATCGTCACCGCCAAGGGCACCGAGGTGGACAAGGTGCTCGGCCTGGAGATGGGCGCCGATGATTACGTGGTCAAGCCGTTCAGCCCGCGCGAGCTGGTCGCGCGCGTGAAGGCGCTCCTGCGGCGGGCCAATCCGCTCTCGGAGCCGGATTCCGGCGGCGGTGCGTATGAGAAGGGGCGGCTGCGAATGGACTTCGGCACCTACCAGGTGTTCGTCGACGCTGGGCGCAGGGAGCTTGCGCTGCGCGAGTTCGAGCTGCTCAAATTCTTCGTGCAGCATCCGATGCGCGTGTACACGCGCGAGCAACTGCTCGACATGGTGTGGGGCCGCGACACGTTCGTCGAACCGCGGACCGTTGACGTGCACGTGCGCCGCCTGCGCCAGCATATCGAGCGCGACGACGCCAATCCGGAATTGATCCTCACGGTGCGAAGCGTCGGTTATCGCTTCAACCCCGAAGCGCTTGGATAGATCACCGACCGCCGGGCTGATCGCAGCGATAGGAATCGGCCTCGCACCGGCAGCTATATTCCTGATTGTGCTTGCCGCCACCGGAGCGGCGTCGGGTGCGTGGGTCGCCGTCGTAATCGTGCTCGGGCTTGCGCTCGGCGCGATTCCCGCCACCGCGATCGGACGCACGCTGTCGCGCCGCGCAGAAAGACTGGACGCGGTTGCCGCCGCGCTGCAGGACAGGCGTCCCCCACCGCATCTGCTGCCCGACGGAAGCGACGCGATGGGCCGCGCGGAGCGTCACTTGCTCGACGCTGCCGACGCGATCGTCGCCGAGGTGGACTCGCTTGCCGAGCAGCGCGACGAGTTCGAGGCGATCCTGCGCAGCATGACCGAGGCAGTGGTGGTGACCGGCGCGCGCGGGGAGGTGGTTCTGCTCAACGGCTCAGCCCGGCGCATCTTCGCTCTGGGAGCCGACACCGACTATCGCGGCCGGCCGTTCGTCGAGCTATGCCGCGACCCGCGCCTGCAGGAGTTTGCCGGTCGCTCGATGCGATCGGCAGACAACAACGTCATGAGCGCGGAAATCATGATCCAGAATCCCGCGCCGCTTTACGTGAGCGCCAGTGCCGCGCAGATTCGCACCTCGCGCGGCGCGGCGTGGGTATTCGTCTTTCACGACATCACGCAGCTCAAGTCGTACGAGACGCTGCGCGCCGACTTCATTTCGAACCTCACCCACGAGCTGCGCACTCCGCTAAGCGCACTGTACGGCTACGCCGAAACCCTCATTCAGGGCGTGGACGATCGTGAAACCTCGACGCGCTTTCTCGGCATCATCGAGCGGCAGGCGCGCCGGCTGGCGCGTTTGCTCGACGACCTGGTCTCGCTCTCAGATTTGGAGCGCGGGCTGACTCCGCTCAAGATCGAGCAACTCGAGCCGTTGCGCGTGCTGTCCGAGGCGGCGGAGTTGATGCAGGAGCAGGCGGGACGCCACGGCCTGCGGCTGGAGGTGAAATGCCCGCCGGGATTGCCGAAGCTGGCCGGCGATCGCGACCGCTTGCATCAGGTGATGCTCAATCTGATCGACAACGCGATCAAGTACACTCCGCGCGAGGGCCGCGTCACGGTCGAGGCTCGCGCAGCCGCCGGCGCCAACGGAGCAAACGCGAAGCCGGGCGTCGCGCTGGTCGTCGCGGATACCGGCGAGGGAATTCCGGCGGCAGATATCCCGCGCCTGACCGAGCGATTCTATCGCGTCGATCGCGCCCGCTCGCGCGAGCTCGGCGGCACCGGCCTGGGCCTGGCGATCGTCAAGCACATCGTCCAGTTGCATCATGGGGCGCTGCGAATCGAGAGCAAGGTGCATGAAGGCACGACGGTATCGGTCTGGATTCCCGCCGCGCAGCAGGGGTGACCCTGCACGCAGCATTAAGACGGAACGGTGCGGCGCTTCGAGCCTGTTCGAAGGTTAGGGGCGCGGACGAGGGTCAGCAGCTTGCTCGCGGACCCGCGATATGAAAATTTCTAAGGTTCCGATGCGCCCTTAGCTCAGTGGATTAGAGCGGATGACTACGGATCATCAGGTCGGGGGTTCAAGTCCCTCAGGGCGCGCCATCCATCCCTCGAATTGAAAGTTGCGCCGCCCGGCTTGCGCTCGACTGCCGGTTCGACGTGTGGAGGTGGTTGGTCCACGTCTAAGTTGATAGATTCGGCGCTCATGAAAACTCCGTTCAATCGTCAGACGGTGGATCTCTCACAGTTTCCTGACTTGGTCGTGATCTATCTCGGGATGCGGGTGAAGAACTTGCGCGGACTTCGCACCCTGCTCGCATTTGGATCGAAGATCAGGGAGTCGGTCGGTGCGAAACCGGACGGGCTGCTGTTGCACGAGAGCCTGACCTACTCGATCATTCCGCCGCACGCGGGAATGAGACAGTACTGGCGGGATTTCGAATCGCTCGAACGCTGGGCGCGCAGCCTCCCGCATCAGGATTGGTGGAAGACCTATCTGCGGGACACCGGAGGCACCGGCTTCTGGCACGAGACGTACTTCGTGCGCGGCGGCTTCGAGGCGGTCTATGACGACTTGCCGGAGCCGATGGGCATGATGAAGTTCGCTCCGCATCAAACGGCGCGAGGTGCGATGTTCTCGGCGCGCAAGCGGCTCGGGCTGGGGGGAGAGCCGTCGATCGCGCCCGCATCATCGGAGTCCGAACTCTACGAATGATCAAAGAGAAGTAGCCTGAAAAACAAACGGGCCAGCGCGTCAAACGCCAGCCCGAAGCCGACTGGTGAAAGGGGGGCAAACACCAGCCAGCGCCTTCCTTCTAGCAATTTGCCGCGCGAGCGTCCATCGGCCACCCGAATCCGGTAGTGCCCTAATTTGAGGGCTTCCGCTTCCGCGCCTCATTGATCAGGTCCGCGATGTTCCAACCGGAGATCGTGAGTCCGGTGATGTTCGCATCGTCGATGCTGACGTTGGCGAGATTTACATTGGTGAGCTTCGCGTCTTGGAGATTCACGTCGCTTAATGTCGCGGCGCGGAGACTCACATCTATGAATTTCGACTCTGAAAGGTCCACGCCTTCAAACTCAGCTTGTGCTAACCCGCACCCCTGGAACTTAGCCTTCCGCAACTGTTCGTTTTTGAATTGTTTGCCTTCGCTCATCGATCCCTCCTCAAATGGTTGTTTGCTCGACTAATTCCTCGACGGACCATAGCCGATCTGTCACGCCAGCGGCCATCCCGGTCGGCGGTTCAAGTCCCTTAGGGCGGCGCCCTCCATCCCTCGATTTGAAAGCTGCGCCGCTCGGCTTGCGCTCGACTGCCGGGCGCGGCGTGGTGTAACGATCGTGCGGGTCCGCCGAAATTGTGCCGGGGATAATCACCGGCGGGCCAACGGGAGGAGCGCATCCTTATGCGATATCAACTCGTACGCAAGGAACTGGAAGCCGCACGCGTCGCTCTCGAGCATGAAGGCCATCGCTAGGTTGCCGCGCCTCTCAGCCCTCGCGTCCATGCCGGTTGCATCGTCGCGTCTGCGGTCATAACGTCTTCGCGTTTGCATCACCTATCTCCGCGAGGTCGATATGAATCTTAAAAATGCGGTCGCGCTTGTGACCGGTGGCGGCTCCGGACTCGGCGAAGCAACCGTCCGCGAATTCGCGGCGGCCGGCGCCAAGGTAGCGATTCTCGATTTACCGTCGTCGCCCGGCGCCAAAGTCGCCGAGTCGCTCGGCGCCAATGCGATCTTCGTCCAGGCCGATGTAGGCAGCGCCGATCAGGTGACCGACGCGATTGCTAAAACGGTGGCGAAGTTCGGTCTGATTAATGTCACCGTAAACTGCGCCGGTATCGGCCGCGCGATGCGCACGGTCACCAAGGAAGGCCCGCACTCGCTCGACCTGTTCAGCAACGTGATCGCGGTGAATCTCATCGGCACCTTCAACGTCACGCGGCTGGCGGCGGCGCAGATGGCGAAAAATCAGCCCGGCGCCGACGGCGAGCGCGGCGTGATCATCAACACCGCGTCGGTCGCCGCGTTTGACGGACAGATCGGGCAGGTTGCTTATTCGGCGTCGAAGGGCGGCGTGGTTTCGATGACCTTGCCGATCGCGCGCGACCTGGCGTCGCTCGGCATCCGGGTCTGCACGATCGCGCCGGGAACTTTCGAGACTCCGATGCTGGCGGGCTTGCCCGAGGCAAACCGCAAAGCACTGGCCGCGCAGATTCCGTTTCCGCAGCGGCTTGGCAAGCCGGCCGAATACGCGGCGCTCGCGCGCCATATCGTCGAGAACGAGATGCTCAACGGCGAGACGATTCGCCTCGACGGCGCACTGCGGATGCCTCCGCGCTGAATCACCCTCAAATCGTTGAGGCGTTGCGCGCGACGCGCGTCGCCAGGATAAAGGCGAATGCGGCAAACGCGATTGCAATTGCCACCGACGATCCCATCGGCATCGTCGCGCCGCTCGAGGCGGGCTCCGCGAGATACAGTCCCCGCCGAAGCGCATCGACCGCGTAGGTCAGAGGATTCAACCGCGTCGTCCACTGAAACCACGGCGGCGCGCCCGCCACCGGAAAGACCGCGCCCGACAACATCCAGATGGGCAGCAAGAGCATGTTCATGAACGCGTGGAAGCCCTGCGTCGATTCGGTTCGCCACGCCAACGTCAGCCCTATGCTGGTCATCGCGAACGCGATAACCGCCATCATCGCGGCCGACACCGCGATCGCTTCGAGGCTGAGGTGGATTCCCGCCAGCGGAGCCATCGCGAGGAAGATAGCTCCCTGCATCAGGGCCAGCGTCGTGCAGCCAAGCGCCTGGCCGAGCACGATCGTCGTGCGTGAGATCGGCGCGACCAGCACGCCCTGCAGAAAACCCTGGCGGCGATCGTCCACGGTCGAGGCGGTCGCGAAGATCGCCGTGAACAGCAGCATCAGCACGATCACGCCGGGATAAAAGTATTGCGCGTAGTCGATGCCTGCCGGCATCCCGCTCGGCTTGAATGACGCTTGCAGGCCGGCGCCGAGCAGCAGCCAGAAAACCAGCGGCGTCGCAATCGCGCTCATCACGCGGATCGGTTGCCGGATGAACCGCACGATCTCGCGCTGCCAGAGCGTTGCGGCCTGAAGAAAAATTTCGCGCATCGCCGTCTATTCCGTGTGCGCCATATCCGCGAAGAACTGATGCCCGGTCAGGTGCACGAATACGTCCTCGAGAGTTGGCTTGCCGAACGAGACCGATTCGATCTCCTCGCCGAATGCGTCGATCAGGTCGCGAAGCAATTCATGCCCGCGGATTCGTTCGATACGGATCGCGCCGTCCACGAGCTGGCTCCTGAGCTGGAAGCGCTGGAGGATTTTCCGTTGCAGCAGTTCAGGCGCTTGCGCCCGGATCACGACCACGTCACCGCCGACCTCGGACTTGAGTTCGCCCGGCGGCGCGATTGCGACCAGCTTGCCTTGATGCAGAATTCCGATGCGATCGCATCGCTCCGCCTCTTCCATGTAATGCGTCGTCAGCACGACCGTCACGCCCTCGTGCTCGCGCAGATACTCGAGGTAATTCGAAAACTCGCGGCGCGCAGCCGGATCCAGCCCGGTGCTGGGCTCGTCGAGCAGCAGCAGCTCGGGCTCGTGGAGAAGAGCCTTGGCGAGCTCGACCCGACGCTGGAGTCCGCCCGACAACGTCTCTACCCGGTCGCGCTCGCGCGCCGACAGTCTGAGGAGCTCGAGCATCGCCGCAATCCGCTCGCGCAGCCGCCTGCCGGTGATTCCATATAGATGACCATGATTGGCGAGATTTTCGCCGACCGTCAGCTTGCCATCGAGACTCGGATGCTGAAACACGACGCCGAGCCGCCGCCGCAACGCACCGGTTTCGCCCGCCAGGTCGTGACCGAACATTCGCGCGCTTCCCGATTGAATCGGCACCAGCGTCGAGAGCAACTTGAACAAAGTGGTTTTGCCGCCGCCGTTGGGTCCCAGGAAGCCAAAGAACTCGCCGCGTGCGATCGAAAAAGTCACGTCGCCGAGCGCCTCGCGATCGCCGTAGCGAAAGCCGAGAGCGCGCGCGTCGATCGCGCCGGATTCGCCGCGAATCGCGCCGTCCGCGGTCTGCGATAGCCTGGAGATTGTCGAGGCGCTCACGGTTCGCCGAGTCCGCCCGCGGGCTGCGTGCCTTGTTCCGGCAGTCCGACTTCCGCGCGATGCCATCCGTCCTGAAACGCCGTCGTGCGCTCGCCACCGTTACCGTGCCCCGACGCGGCGCCGACGAAGTCGTCGCCGGTGAGCTGGTAGTAGCGCGTCACTTCGACCGGATCGAGGCGCCGAATTCCCATCCGCTCGAGCGAGTAGCCGGCGAACTGATCCGCCGCGAGTTCCTTGTTCCTCACCGGGACGTTTTCGCTGGCGGGATCGAAGTCGCCGTGCGCGAGATGGCCGATCTCGTGCGCGAAGATCGCGTACAGCATCGGCCGAACGGTGTCCGGATCGTCGATTCTCATCCACTGCTGAAGCAGGCTGTCGAGGAACTGCTGGTTGTAGAAGATGCATCCGCCGCGGCGCGCATGCGGCGAGCCAACCTTGAGCGATTCGTAAACCGGGAAATTCGTTCCCCACATATCGTTGAGCTGCGCGACGATCGTCTTGTACGGCTCGCCCGCCGGCTGCGCCGCTTCGCCGCACGCCACGAGCGCGGTGCCCGCCGCTTTGGCGGCGGGCACCGCGCTCGTGTCCGCTGGCGCGTTTGTCGTATGCCGCTCGACGACGTGCCAGTCGTCGTCGTTGTCGGCGCGAATCGAATTCGCGCCGACAACGACAACGCCCGCGAGCATCGCGAATGCCGCCAGCGCCATCGCCCAGCGCCGTCGCGCGGGCGCGGCGCGCCCGTGCGGCGGCACTGTCGTTTCGATTGACTCCTTCAATTGGTTACGGCGCCGCGCGACGACGACGACACCGACTGCGCATACTTGGCCATCACGCCGCTCTTATAATGAGGCTCCGGCGCTTTCCAGTTCTTCAGCCGCGTCTTGATTTCCGCGTCGGTGAGATCGACGTCGAGTCTCCGCTTGGCGATGTCGAACGTGATTACGTCGCCGTCGCGAAGCGCCGCGATCGGACCGCCGACCGCCGCTTCCGGCGCGACGTGTCCCGCCATCAGGCCGTGCGTCGCGCCCGAGAAACGTCCATCGGTCAACAACCCGACCGATTCTCCCAGGCCCTGCCCCGATAGCGCCGCCGTGACGCCCAGCATCTCGGGCATTCCGGGCGCGCCCCTTGGCCCCTCGTAGCGGATCACGACGACGTCGCCGGCTTTGATCTGCTGCTTCGACACCGCCTTGAACGCATCGTCTTCGCAGTCGAAAACGCGCGCCGGCCCGCGATGCGTCATGCGCTCATGCCCCGCGACTTTCACCACGCATCCTTCCGGCGCGAGGTTGCCCTTCAGAATCACCAGCCCGCCGGTTTCCTTGATTGGCTTCGCGATCGAATGCACGACTTCCTGCCCCGCCGTCTCGCGCGCCGCGTCGGCTTCGGCCCCAATCGTTCTGCCCGTCACGGTGAGTTCGTTTTCGTGGAGCAGCCCGGCTTCCTTCAGACGTTTGGCGATCAGCGGAATCCCACCCGCCTTGTACATGTCGGTCGCCAGGAAACGTCCGCCCGGCTTCAAGTCGGCGAGGATCGGAGTGCGCGAGCTGATCCGGTCGAAGTCGTCGATATCGAGCGCGATTCCCGCTTCGTGCGCGATCGCGAGCAGGTGCAGCACCGCGTTGGTCGATCCGCCGGTCATCGCGACCGCCGCGATCGCATTCTCGAGCGCCTTCTTGGTGATTATCTGGCTGGGCAGGATGTTGCGCTTGAGCAAATCGACGACGAGCCGTCCGGCCTGGAATGCGCTCTCGGGCTTTTTGGGATCCGTCGCAGGAATACTGTTCGAGCCCATCGGCGAGATGCCCAAAAGTTCGGTCGCCGTCGCCATCGTGTTGGCGGTGAACTGGCCGCCGCATGCGCCGACTCCGGGACACGCGACGTCCTCGAGCCGCTTGAGGTCTTCGAGCTTCATCTTGCCCGCCGAATGCGCCCCGACCGCCTCGAACACGTCCTGAATCGAAACCTGCTGATCGCCGAAGCGCCCGGGCTGGATCGAGCCGCCGTAAATCATCAGCGAGGGCAGGTCGAGCCGCTGCAACGCCATCACCGTCGCCGGGATCGTCTTGTCGCATCCAGACATCGCCACGACGCCGTCGAACAGATGCCCGCGCACGGTAAGTTCGATCGAGTCGGCGATCACTTCGCGGCTGATGAGCGACGCGCGCATTCCATGCGTGCCCATCGAGATTCCGTCGCACACGGCAATCGTGTTGAATTCGATCGGCGTCGCACCCGCGGCGCGGATTCCCCGCTTCACGTGCTCGGCGAGATCCCGCAGATGCGCGTTGCACGGCATGATTTCGATCCACGTATGCGCGACCGCGATCAGCGGCTTGCTCAGGTCTTCGTCGGTAAAGCCGACCGCCTTGAGCATCGCGCGCGCCGGCGCACGCGACGGACCATCGACGAGGACGCTGCTGTTGGATCTCAGAGAATTTTTATTTTCGTCATCTGCCATGTTATGTTTCCTGCCGCATTCGGATCGTCTTATTTCGTCGTCTGGTCTTATTCTGTCATCCCGACCGAAGCGCAGCGACCCCGGATCCTTCCGACGACTAATGATTTGTACAACAGCGCGCGCTCCCGCGAAATCCCGAGTTAGGGTGCCGCGTCCCGCGCCACTTGTTACCCGCCTCGCCCGCGTTGTTGCGGTAGGTGTTACAGACACACGGCCGTGCCCCGGCGCGGGTGAGGATGCAGATTTCACGGCACCTGATCGTAGTCCTCTTGGTCCGCGACCCGCATCGGCGAACTTTCTTTCTTGTGCGGGTGCCCCTATAGCTCAGATGGATAGAGCACAACCATCGCCGCGCGAGCGCCCGCTCGATAACGCCGATTGGGAGGCTGCGTCATTTGCCTTTTCGAGCTAATTGCTCACGGAGTCAAGAGAAGGATTTGGTCAGCCGCCAGCGCCGAAACGCGCGGGCGCCAGAACGGAAGCGTCGAATCTGTCGGTCGCGCCCCGAACGATCAGATCGGCGGCGATTTGGCCAACGGCCGGACTGCTCTCGATTCCGAAGCCAGCCTGACCCGCAAGCCAGAAAAATCCCGACACGCGAGGATCGGCGCCAACTACGGGGACCGAGTCGGGTGAAAATGTGCGAAGCCCGGCCCATTTGCGCTTCAAAGTACGCGGCACAATCGCGGGCGCGAGCGCGCGCAGACGCTCAAGCGCGGAGGCAATAACCTCGTCGTCGGGCTGAGCGTCGGATGGAAGGATAGGTTCCTGATCCATCGGGCTCAGCATCAACCCGCCCGACTCGGGCGCGAAGTAGAGTTGATCGCTTTCGCTGATGACGAACGGCCATCCGCTCACGTCGAGGCCGGGCGCAGCGGCGAAGGTGACGATAGTGCGGCGACGGGGTTCTAGCGGTATCGGCATCGCACCGGCGAGGCTCGCGACCGGCCCGGCCCACGCGCCGGCCGCGTTGACTACGCATCGCGCGCGAAGCGTTCCCGCGTCGGTCACGACCGCGTGGCAACGGCCGTTTTCAACCACTATCGCGTGCGCTTCGCTCCCGGTGCGGACGAGCACGCCGCGGCGCCGCGCGTGACGGAGATAGCTGGTCAGAAGTTCGTGTACGTCGATGCGGCCGCAGGAGGTAAGCATCAGCGCACGCTCGGGTTCGTCGAGGAGGAGGGCGGGCACACGAGCCTTCGATTCCGCGCAACTTAGCGACTCGAACGCCACGCGGTCGCGCCGCAGTCCGGCAGCCGCGCGCTGGAACTCGGGCAAGTTGGGCCGGCGATACAGAATCATCACCGGGGTCGGAATCAGCAGCGGATTGTCGGCGAAGCCGGCCGGAGGACTTCGCAGGAATTGCCCGCCCGTTGCTTTGAGGCGCTGCACGGCGGGAATCGGATCGAACTCGACGAGACTTGCGGCGCTGCGGCCGGTGGAGTGATAGCCGTGCTGGCTCTCTCGCTCCAGGAGCGCAACGTTGGTCACTCCGCGCTCGGTCAGGAAGTAGGCGAGCGAGGCGCCAGCGATGCCTCCTCCGATGATGACCACGTCAAATTCGCTTGTATCTGGCATTGATACGCTTGCAGCCTGCCGAAAATCTCAGTCAGGATCACATTATCGGCAGGCATAACGAAGAGCCATATGAGGGTAGGTTGACGCTAGCAGCTTCAAGTGCGGTTTGGGAATTGAAGCTCTTAGTCGACCTTTCTGTGCATGGGATAGTATTTTTCGATCATTCTCCCTGCCATCAGGCCGCCCTCGTATTCCGGTATGATCACCTCATCAGCGCCGGAGGTCCGTATCGCTTCTGCGTAACGCTGCTGGCCGGGCCGGGTGATGATCTTTACGTTCGGATTGAGCGACCTTGCCGTGACGGTAATGTAGAGATTGTCGGCGTCGTTATCTATGACGATGCAGATACCGTGAGCCCGGGCGATGCCCGCCATTTTCAAAATGTCGTGCCGCTTGGCATCGCCTTGCAAGACAAACAGTCCTTCCTTTAGGAGCTCTCGACAGATCCCTTCGTTGGTCTCAATAAGCACGAAGGGGATCTTAAGTCGATTGAGCTGATCGGCGACGGTGCGGCCGACCTGGCCATATCCACACGATGAAGTGATCTCGGAGTCCTGCGATGCTGGCTTCGTTGAGCATTAATTTCCAGCCCTCCCTTCCTTGTTGGCTAAAAATCGTCACAAGAACGCGCTCGGCAATCCAGATCTGAAAAGCAAACACGCCGATGTACACTAACAGGGAGAAGAACTTGGTCGCGTTTTGTACCGTGCGGTAGTCTATTGAGTAGGGGTGGATGATCCAGAAAAGAGCATCCTGCCACGCCAGCCCCTTGAGTTCCCCATAGACCAACACGCACAGCGCGCCAGATCGCAAGGAGCGCGAGCGGCAGCCACAGCCGCCGGAGAAAGAGAATGCAGATAGTCAACGCGCCGTCTTCAGATACTCCAATATTGCGGCCTCATCCTCGGGTGGCAGGTTCTCCATCGTGCGCATATGCATCATGATCTGATCCCACTGGTAAGGAGCGAACTCGGCGGGATTTCGAGCATTGTGACAATGGTTGCAATAAATTGGCCACAAGGCCTGTCCTTCGTGGAATAGCTCAAGATGCCGCTGTTGCTGCTCCGGAGTAGGGCCCATGAGGTTGGCAGCGTGCGCACTCACGGCAGCGCTCAGCAGTACGACTGAAATTATTGCGACTCTCGCAAGAAGTGATTTCATTGTCGTCGCCCCTTGTCGGTCAGAAACCAATTGCTAGTTGGGTCATCACCGCGACATCGTTTGTCGTGGCGCCGATGCTGCTCGCAACCGGGGTCGTGGCCGATCCTACGAAGTTGTAGAGCGTCCCGCCTCTGCTCGGAAGCTCGAAGTCAACCTCGGACTGCCAGACAATCGATGGTGCTATCCAATAGTCGAGTGCCAAGGCGACCTCGCGCGCGTGCGGGCTGTACACGGAGGGCGATCCGTTGAAGCTGAAAACCGGTACGGTGCTGATGTCGTTGGCAAGGATCGCGTGCTGATTCACGCCGGAGTAACGTACCAGGAATTCAGTCTTGTTGAACCTCGGCTCCAGCCAGTCGCCAAAGTAAGGATGCGGAATGCCATAGAGGAAATAACCAAACATCGCATACCAGCCCTGCCGGTTCTCATGCCCGCAGCAACCGGGATACGCAGCCGCTCCCGAAAGACTGGGCATTTGACGGTAGGTCTGCGCCCACTCGCCTCGGGTGCGAAACGGTCCGACGCGATAGGCGTAGCCCACGCCCCAGGCATTGTACCAGAGTCCAGTCGAGCCACTTGCCATTGTAGGTTGACGCCATCAGTTCAAGCCGTCCAAGGTCCTCACTAATCGGTAGTGGAAAGACTCTGAAGCGCGCGCCGAAACCCTTACCATTGGTGGCAATGTTAGTACCGGTGAGCGGATTGAGTGCCTCACCGACTACCGGGCTGGGAATCGCATTCACCCCGGGCGACGATTCGAAACTCGGCCCCGAGTCAATCCATACAGTATAGTCAACGTCCTGACCCGATCTTCCCCCACTGGATACCGCCGCGGGCCTGCAGTCCCATAGCTGAAGGGGGAGCGATCGCTTCCGCGCCGTAAAGCAGCGGCGCCGTTATGAACGGATTGACCCAGTTGGGGCTCTGGTTCTCGTACCAGTCTCCGAAGGGCGTGTCGAATAGCCCGGCGACCAGCTCCAGCGGAGCTTCCTGTCCAAGCGGAAAGATCTGCAGGTTGGCAAGACTGGGACCCACAGTCGGAAATTCCACCAGGTTGCAGGGTGGCGCCGAAGCTACCGTAGAACTGGATCCAGTCATTAAGCCGATCATCGGGTTAACTTCGAAGTCGAGCACGGGTCGATTCATCGCAGCCTTACGGTCGTAGTAGAACCCGGCAGAAACGCCACCGACCATCGTGAAGGTATGCTGGCCGAGGAAGGAATTTATGCGATCGCCAAAATTGAAGGGCCCAAGCTCGGAAGATACGGTTTTCTGAATCTGGCTGACCTGCTTCTCAGTTTGAGCGTTGGTAGTCTGCAGAGTGGTCTGGGTTTGCTGGAGCTGCAGATTCGCGCTGTTGATCGCGCTTACCTCCTTTTCCAGCGCTTCAATACGCTTGCGCTCCGCTGCCTCCTCTTCCTCATGCCTGCGCTCCACCTCCCTCATATGCTGGCGCTCTGCCTCGAGCTCGCGGAGCAGCCGATCGTAGGCGCCCGGCTTCGGCTCGGCGGGATCACCCGACGAGCTTGGCTTCGAGATAAACGATTCATCCGCGCGCGTGCTTCCCAGCGGCAGCACTGTCAGCGCGATTGAAGCAAAGGTTCCAGCGATAACCAGGCGATGTGTGCGTCGCATCTTGTCTCCTCCCTCAGAAAGCGTCGCAGACGACAAACAACCGACCAAAAGCCAGCTCTACCGCAACTCGCCGACGAGCGAGTGCAGGCTATTTCTCGACGTCGATTTCGCCCTTCATTCCTTCCTTTACGTGCGTCGTGCAGAAGTACTTGTAGACGCCGGGGACCTTGAACGTGTAGCTAAAGTCCTCCCCCGAGTTGAGGTAACCAGAGTCCCAGGTCTCCGCCCCCTGAGGCACCGATGCCCAGCTTTTGTCAGGCGCCTGGGCCGGATCGGTGGTCGCAGTATGGATGGTGTCGCCCTTATTCACCCATTTTATTGTATCGCCGACTTTGACCTTCACCGGGTCGGGAACGAATTTCGCTGGTGTGTCGAACATCTTAACCTCCACGGTTTCCGCGAACGACGGCATCGCGACACCCAGCGTCAACGCACCGATGACCAGCAAACCCCCGCCTAGTAGCTGCATCTTTTTCATAGTCGTTACATTTCCCTCCAGCGCATCCGGGCACTATTTGTGTTATTGCTTCTTGTCACTCGAAAGGCGCAGTTGGACTCTTATTCGAGCGCGCCGCTTGCAGATGTGTGCTCGTATCTCCCCGTTCCAACTTTTCGGAATAGACGCGGAACGCGTACAGCGTTATTCCCCCGATCACTCCCCAGGCGAGGGCTATCATGAAAAAGGCGCTCACCAGATAAGCGTGCAAGACTCCCGGCGCCGATGACGCAAAGCATAGCGGGCACGCATAGGATGCAGGCGCGCAGACGAGGACCGCCAAAATCACGAAGGCGGCGAATTTAACTAAAATAAACCAGCGCATAAATTATGGGCCATAGAATTACTACGAATGACCAATACACCGAACACGCAACGACGACGCGGTAGTCCACTTCGTATCGCCCTCGCCAGACCCGCGACGCCACGAACAAGAGGACAGCAACAGCGGCGACGAGATGAAGCGCGTGGGCGCCAACGATCAGATAGAACATTCCGCCGTACAGACTCGATGTCATCGTCAGCCCGAACCGAATAAGGCCTGCCCACTCGGTCCCCTGGATGGCAAGGAATAGGGCGCCGAGCGCAATTGTTATGCCCATCCAGCGCATCGCACCGGTCTTATCGTGCTGGCGCAGTACGCGCACCACTCTCCACATCGTAAGACCGCTCAACACGAGAAGGACGGTGTTGAGTCCAGTGATCGCGACCGGAAGCCGGGGCTGGTTCGCAGGGGGCCAAAATGGCGCCGACGCGCGCGAAACCAGAAATGCGCTGAGCAGGCCTCCGAAGAGCATCACCTCGGAGCCTATGAATATCAACACGCCGAGTGTCGGATCGGCGCTCTTTAGCGACCCGGCCGGACCCGAACCACCGCTGCCGAACGCGGCGGCGCGCTTAAGATCAGAAACCGGACGAAGCGGAGTTGCCGCAGCCAAGTGCTGACCCCTTATCCTAATCCTACCGATGCATCGCGACGTCGGGCACAAGCACGAACGCGAGTATGATCACCGTCGCCACCGGAAGCAGCGCCAGGGTATAGATCAGCGCGTCTTCCGATCGCAGGCGCATGTAGTAGCGTCCAATGACGTAGGCCTGTGCGGTAGCCGCGGCAAATATGATCCACAGCGCTAAGCTTCGCGACAGACCTAGCGCCACCGCCAAGGCGCCAACCAGTAACAGTACAACCAGCAATCCCCAAGTCTTTAGCGAGTCCGAGACGCTGAATTCGGTTTGTTCCATCGTCGTCACCTATCCGGCGCTGGGCGCCAAATACACCAAGGCAAAAAGGAAAACCCAAACCGTCTCCACGAAATACCAATACAGGCAAACGTATTTGAGCTCGCGCTCCAACCAACCGGCAGGCGTATGGGGGGTCACCATGAACATCAGTCCGAAAATGACCACAATTCCGGCGAGCAGATGAAGCACATGCAGCCCAGTCATCAGATAGTAGAAGCTCCAGAATAGGGCGGCGAGGGGAGTGAAACCGTCGCGAAAATCGCCAGCGTATTCGAAGGCCTTGATTACGAGAAAGAGCACACCGAGAAGCGCAGTGGCGCTCAGGTAACGCTTGGCGCGAGGCAAATCCTGGACGCGTGCGGCGGCTTGCGCGAGCGCAGCCGTCAGACTGCTCGTAAACAGAACGAGCGTGTTGAACGCCCCGAGGACCCAGTTGACATGCGCGCCGTCAGATCCCCATCCGCCACGGGAGATCGCCATCAGAATAAAGACGCCCATAAGCCCGCCGAACACCATTGTTTCGCCGGCGAGGAACACCCACATTCCCAGCTTTCCGATCTCAAAGCTGGTGGACACTTCGTGCGGCGCATGGGCGATCCCGATTTCGACTGCCGAGTTTGCCATAAGCTTTTGCTCAACCCTGCGCGGCGCCGGCGTTCACCGCTGCGGCTTGCGGCGCCCAATCCTGCTCCATTCCCGGCACGCTATACTCGTATGGCCCGCGCACGACCGTCGGTATGGTGTGGAAGTTCTCATGCGGAGGCGGCGAATCGGTGGCCCATTCAAGCGTGTTGGCATTCCACGGATTCGCCGGAGCCTTCGCGCCGCGGAACATGCTCAGGAAAAAGTTCACCAGGAACGGGATCTGCCCGACGATTATGACAATCAGGCCGATGGTTGCAATTACGTGCAGCGGTTGGAGCGGTTTGTAGTAGGTGTAAACGGACGACATATAGATTCGGCGCTGGCCACCGCCGAGGCCGATCAGGAAGAGCGGAATAAATACCATGTTGAAGCCGACCCACGTGAAGATGAAGTGCACCTTGCCCCAGGCTTCATTCATCATTCGGCCGAACATCTTCGGGAACCAGTAGTAGATCCCGCCAAATCCCGCGATGATGGCCGCCGGCACGAGAGTGTTGTGGAAATGCGCGATTACAAAATAGGTATCATGCAGGTAGATGTCGGATGCGTCCGTCCCCAGCGGAATGCCGGTTACGCCGCCGAGCATGAAGTTTGCCAGCGCGCCCAGCGCGAACAGCATCGGCGTTGAAAACGTGATCTGACCGCGCCAGAGTGTCGCGATCATGCAAAACAGTATCACGGCGAACGGGACGGAAATCGCGATCGTGGTCACGCTGAAAGGCTCCGCCAGCGTCGGGTCCATACCGCTGACGAACATATGGTGGGCCCATATCGTGAAGCTTAGGGTGCCGGCCACAAGCGTGGACCACACGATGGCGTGATAGCCAAAGATCGGCTTACGGCTGAATACCGGGAGGATCTCCATCGCGATCCCGAGTCCCGGCACCGCAACTACGTAGACCTCCGGATGGCCGAAGAACCAGAACAGGTGTTGCCAAAGCAGCGGATCGGCGCCCTTCTCCGGCAGGAAGAAACCCGTACCCACCATCCGGTCGAAGAGCAGCATGACCACGCCGGCGATGAGCGGTCCGACGCTCAGCATGAACAGCACGCTCGCCACCAGTTCCTCCCAGACCAACAGCGGCATTCGCCAGATGGTCATCCCCGGCGCGCGCATCGCGATCGCTGTAGTGAGGAAGTTGATGCCGCCCATCAGGACCGAGGCGAAGTCGATCGCTACGGCGATCAGCCAAAGATTTCCGCCCCAGTAATTTCCTGGCAGGTACTTCGACGCATCGGACAATGGAACGTAGTTGGTCCAGCCCGCGTGCGACCCGCCGCCGGGCACGAAAAGCGAAACAAGCAGGAGGACCGAGCCCACGAAAATGGTCCAGAACGAGGCCATGTTGAGCCGCGGGAAGGCCATGTCCCGCGCCCCGACCATAAGTGGGATGAGGAAATTGCCGAACGCGCCGAGCAGTACCGGCATCGCCACGAAGAACACCATTATGGTTCCGTGCATCGTGACGAACTCGTAATACTGTGGCGCCGTCACCTTTCCCCAAATCGGCACCGCAGTGCCGGGCCAGGCAAGTTGCCAGCGGAAGATGAACGACAGGCCCACGCCTATAAAGCCCATGAACAGGCCTAGAAACAGGTACTGCTTGCCGATGACCTTGTGGTCGACAGAAAACAGGTAGTGTTGCCAAAAGCCCATCTTCTCGTGAGCATCGGTGGACGGCGCCGCCTGCGGCTTGGTCTCGGCCATGGCCTATCCCTCCGCTCCACTTGCCGACGATCGCGCACTTGATGCGCTCTTGCCCGTCCCGGCGCCGGACTTGGGCCAGTGCTGGCTAACCCACTGCTTATATTCCTCGGGCGTGAGGACGCGCAGGATACCTTTCATCGCGAAGTGCGAGTTCCCGCAAAGCTGGGAGCATCCAATTTCATATTTGCCGGGCTGCGTTGCCTCGAACCATGCGGGGATTTCCCGGCCTGGAATGATGTCCTGTCTAAGCCGCAACTGCGGCACGTAGAAACTGTGGATCACGTCCTTCGACGTCATGAGCAAGCGAATCACCTGGCCCGCGGGAACTGTTAAAAACGTAGTTTGAACCAAGTCGTTGGGCGTGCCGAACTTGCCGTCGGGGCCCGGATAAGTGAATTCCCACCCGAACTGGAGCGCTGCCAACTTTACGGTCAATCCGGGAGGAGGACTTTGCTCCTTGATCAGATCCCAGATCGGCTTTGCCCGAACGTCGATTGCTACATCAAGGAAGGCGACGATTACTACCGGGATCAGCACCCATGCGAGCTGGCGCAGCGAGTTGCCCGGCACAAAGGCCGCCCGTCCGCCCTCTCGGCGACGGTACAAGATGACGAACGCCAAAAGTGTACCCTCGGCCAAGACGAATGTCGTGCCGACCACGTAAATGATCAGCTTGAGCATCGAGTCGATGCTCGGACCGAAGGTGGATACATCTTGAGGAAGCCAGCTTAAAATCATAATGCTTATTCACGCGGCAAGCCCTGTGGTTTGACAGGGGCGACTCCGAGGCCTGAGCACTCTCCTAGCTTCTTGCCGCGAACGGCGTTGCTAAGAGGGATTCCGCTGGCGGGCGGAGTGTCGTTGTGACAGTCGAGGTTGCCGCCGATGTAATTTTGCGAGATGAGTCCCGATGCCTTAGGATAGCCCGGCACGGATATCGATCCCGCGTTGTTGTGGAACTCCAGGTTCCCGCCGATTTGGACTGCCCGGCCGCAAGCACTTGGATCCCCAATTACCCAAGGTGAATCGGACGAACTCCCTTGGATTTGAACATCTCCGCCTATCCAGACATAGCAGAGAAAATTGGCCTTAAGAGCGCCGACAGGGGGCGGAGTCGGCGGGGAACTCGTTGTGTGATCCGCGGTTATGTCTCCGCCTACCGTACTGTCCCCATACAGCCCGAGATATTTAGCGTGGTCGGCCCTGAGGTTTCCCCGTATGTGCACGGTGCCGGCGAGGAGGCCGCCCTCTACGGTGACGTTCCCGGTGACCGTGGTTCCCAAGAGCGAGCAGGCTGCTCCGGTGGGGACGTCCATGTCGCCCTCGACTGTGACCGCACCAAGTGTGACCGCGCCAAACGAGCCGGTGCATATGGTCGCGGGTCCGGCGTTGGCAGCCGTGGCCGACAGGCCAACGACCACCACGAAAACAGCTGCGACCGTCCACCACCTCATCGCGATCCTGCCTCCTTGGCATGCCGCCCTTCTGGTTTCGTCCGCTGTATTAGCGATTGCGAAAATAAATGTCAAACATGCTTATCCTGCTCTGGCGTTTATCAAGACTTGATCCGCGCTGAATATCGCCGCGGATCTTCGTAAATGCGCGCGTCAGCCTATGAGGCCTGCGTTAGATCGATCAGCTTTGAAGCGGAAGCGAGTTGATCCGCATTGAGGGCCGCAACTGCCAGCGCATCGGCATCCCGGCGGCCGAGAATCGGAGCGGTCAGCGCCATGAATTTGCGCGTCAATTTCTCCCGCTGCGCAAGCAGGTCGGATGCCGGCTGGCCCGAGTCCGATTCGATCTCAAAAATCCGTCCGTTGCTTTTGACGACGACCGTCGCGCGCGTGGACGGAGTCTTTTCGTCGCGCACGATACGGATCCGATCCCGCAAGGACACCACGCGCGCTTCGGTCACCTTCGCATCGGTGAAGGTCTCGAGATTGCTGGTATCCTCCCCGAGCAGCGCCATCGCGGTCGTCGCGCGCAAGCTGAATTTCCCCTCGAGGCCGGTCTTCGGCTCCTGGATATTGCACACGCCGAAGAGCGCGGGATGAACGCGCACCTCCACTTCATCGATGGATTTCGGATCGACGCGATGCTCGGCGCGAATCTGTTGCGCCGCATTAATCGGCGCATGCGTGAGATAGCATGAGGCGTGGTACTTGAAGAGCGTCTCGCGAATCAGGAAGCGTCCCTTGAATCGATCGAGCACTTCGCGCGATGGTTTTGCGCCGGCGTGGGTAGCGGCGAATCCCTGCGCGGTCTCGATGATTTCGGGATTGGAAGTATAGCCGCCGCGCGCAGCGAGTGCGCTGAACAATCCATAGGATGCGGCGCGCCCCGCATGCAGCGGCTTGGCCATCGTTCCGAAACCCGACTTGAGCCCCGCGGCTTGCGTACCCGCAAGCCCGAGTGCGCGCAGCCATCCATCCTCGTCGAGCCGCAACAGATGCGCGCATGCGGCAGCGGCGCCGAAAGTTCCAACGGTGCCGGTGGAGTGAAATCCGATCGCGTAATGCTGTGCGCCGATCAATGCGCCCAGCCGGCATTCGAGTTCGATGCCGATGAGCAGCGCTTCGAGCACCTCGCGTCCGCTCAATCCCGAGCCGTCGGCGAGCGCGAGCACCGCAGGGATCACCGGGACCGACGGATGACCGCCCATCGCCGTGTGAGTGTCATCGAAATCGAGCGCATGAGCCGCCGCTCCATTTACCAGCGCCGCCGACAGCCGCGACGCGCGCTGCATCCTCCCGATGAGTCCGGCTTGGGATGATCCTTCAGGCTTGACGATCTCATTGACGAGGATCTCCGTAAGCGGTTCACGCGATCCGGCAACTGCGACGCTGAGGAAATCGAGGATGCAGTGGCGTGCGACCTCGCGCGCATCCTCCGGCGCCTGGTCCCATCGCATGGCGCGAACCGCGCGGACCAAACCGAGTGTGGCGGCGAAAGCGAAATTTTCCTGCGTTTCTGAAGTACTCATGTGGCCAAGCTCCGTCGAATCGCCCAGGCGTTGGACCCTTTCATGCCTGCAAAATCTACCACACATTTTACGGCTTGCCCGCTGCCGCAAGGGTGGGTTATCGTCCACGCCAGGCGAGCAATAGCCCGCCCGTCAATAAGGAGATCGCTCACATGCGCGAAGTATCAGTAGTCGGCGCCGGCATGGTGAAGTTCGGCAAGTACCTCGACACCAGTATGAAAGTTATCGCGCGTGACGCGGTAAACGGCGCGCTTTCGAGCGCCGGGATCGAGCAAAAACAGATCGAGGCTGCCGTAGTCGGAAACGCAGCCGCGGGCCTCATCACCGGTCAGGAATGCATCCGCGGACAAGTCGTGCTGCGCGAGATGGGCATCGGCGGCATCCCGATCGTCAACTGCGAAAATGCCTGTGCCAGCTCCTCGACGGCGTTTCATCTCGCGGCGCTGTATGTCGCCTCGGGCATGTACGACGTGGTGCTCGCGCTGGGCATGGAGAAGCTTTACCACGCGGATAAGAAACGGACGTTCGCTGCCTTCGGAGGGGCCGTCGATATCGAATTGATGCAGCAGCTCGTCGCCGACATGAACGCGCAACAGGCCCGGCTCAGGGCCGAGCGCGAAGCTCGCGGCGAGGCGCCCAAGAAGGCGGAGGGGGCGGGAGAATCGCGCTCGATGTTCATGGACTTTTACGCGGCGGGCGCCCGCGCGCACATGATGCGCTACGGCACCACCCGCGAGCAGTTCGGACGCATCGCGGTCAAGAACCATCGCAACGGCAGTCTCAATCCGCACGCGCAATATCAAGAGGTTTACAGCCTGGAGGACGTTTTGAGCTCTCCTATGGTGGCTGAGCCGCTCACGCGGCTGATGTGTTCGCCCATTGGCGACGGCGCCGCGGCGACTATTCTGTGCGCTTCATCGGTCGCCCATCGTTATACGAACAAGCCGGTTAAGGTTCTAGCTTCGCTGTTGTCGTCGGGGAGCGATCATGGCGCCGACCAGCCAGGCGTGGTACCCCGCGTCGCGAAGCAGGCTTACGAGAAGGCGGGCGTCGGACCCGAAGACCTCAGCGTCATCGAACTGCATGATGCGTCGGCGCCGGCCGAGTTGATCACCTACGAGGAACTCGGCCTGTGCAAGCCCGGCGAGGGCGGGAAGATGATCGACGAGGGCGTCACCGAAATTTCCGGCCGCATGCCGGTGAATACGTCGGGCGGGCTGCTCGCGAAAGGTCATCCGGTTGGCGCGACGGGAGTGGCGCAAATCTGCGAAATCTTCTGGCAGCTCCGCGGCGAAGCCGGAAAGCGCCAGGTCTCAAATCCGAAGGTCGGCCTTACCGAGAATGGCGGAGGCATGGTTCGCGGCGAAGCGGCCGCCGTGTCGATTCACGTTTTCGGAATCTGAGTTTCGCAAAATACGCACCGTCCGCATCGTTGACCCAATCTCCGGGGCGAGCTGCGTTCTGAAAATTCAGCGGGCGCGGCCGAAATGAACTAGGGCGCGGCGAATCGGTACTTCCCATCCTTGAACTCGATCCATCGCCCGCGGTCCGTGACCTGACCTCCCACGTCGATTTGCGTGCGCAAAATCATGAGTTCCTCTTCGGTTGGCACTTCGAGAATCTCGAGCTTGGGCGCGATCGCTGGCTTGAAACTCATTTCCTCGAGCAACTGTTCGAGCGTGACGAAGGGCGCGATTCCTTGCAGCATGAGCTGGCAATCGGGCCCGTACCCGAACATCGCCCACGGTGTGTAAACGCGCCATGGTCCGGTCCCGGGTGGAAGGCCGTGGCGCTCGCGGGCGCCCGGACCATCGAGAAAACCCGGCGACGAAATGAAGTCCACTCGATCGACGAATTTGCGCTTCTGCTGATCGGTGACTAGGATTGTGCGCCAGGCGAGCGCCGCGATGCTGTCGGCGCCGCCGGGGCCCCCGAAGCGCCGTCCCTCGCCGCCTTCATATTTGCCGACCACGGTGGAATTAATGTTCCCATAGCGATCGACCTGAAGAGTCGCGAGGATGCCGTAATCGACGTAGCCGAGTTGCGCGAGGTCGGCCGCGTAATTCATCGTCCCCCACTGAAGTGCGCGATAATTGGCGGGCGAGCTGATCATCGTCATCAGCGGATCGAACGGCACCCGAGCCTCGGGCCCGACCACCCCATCCTCAGTCAGGTACTGAAGGTTGGGCGCGCTCATTCGCTTGGCGAGCAGCACCGAGTTCATCGGCTCGCCGCCGCCGCCAACCCAGTAGATGTACTTGTCGTCGACCAGTCGCGAGATCTGACAGATGACGAATTCGCGCTCATTGAAGTCGGTAGCTGGAGTGGTCACGAGGCATAGCCCTCCCGGATGGTTTCGCGCCGGCGGATCTCGGCTAGTTTTTCGGTTCCCACCACTTTCTGCAGGTACTCATCGTGCGATTGCACCGAGTACACGTGTTTCTTGAGGTACTCGGTAAAATCGCCGCGGAACATCGCGCCCATCGCTTCGATGACTCCTGCCGGATCCGACGCGTAATATCCCTGCACCGTTCCCGGGTAGGCGCCGAACGGGGCGTGCACGACCGCGTCCACGGTGAAGTGCGCGATCGAGGTGCGAGCCGGATCGCGCCGGAATTCGTCCGTCGCGACGATCTCTTCCGCCGACACGATCACTCGCTTCGACGCGAGCGCGCATTCCGCGTGCGCGATGCCGGTTCCGAAGACGCGCGCGTTGCCGAACTCATCCGCCTGATGAACGTGAATGATTGAAACATCGGGATTGAGCGCCGGGACCAGGAGGACTGGTTTTTGGCTGAAGGGGTCTTCGACGATTTTGCAGCCCGAGTGCTGAAATCCGTCGGTCCCGCCGAAGCTGCGCGTCGGCATGAAGGGTATCCCCATCGCACCGGCCTTCAGGCGCAGCGTCATCAGCGCATTGGAGTACTCGTAGATGGTGCACTTCTTTTCGCGCACCGCGCGCGAGATCCACGGGCCGAAGCCGATGAACCCGATGTCGATCCGATCGGCGCATCCTGCTTCAACCAGCAGCGCGCATGCGACATAGGTGAACTTGCCGCACAGCCATAGATTCTTTTTGCGCTGGCGGATGATCTCGCGAATCAGCGACGACGGTCCTCGCTGAAAGTAGTTGCAGTCGTATGCGAGGTAGTCGCCGTCGCGCACGAAGCGCTCGACCGCCTCTTTGTGAGTCATCATCTTCGAGACCATCTGATGCGGTTTATGGTCCCGCACGCTCGCCCGATAACCGTCGGGATCGACTTTCAGATAGTCGGCTTTGCCTTCTTCCAGAATCCGCATTTGCTGAATTCTCCCGAACCTGTCGAGTTGCCGGCAACGCTGCGATTCAAATTTGAATCCCGGACTGCAGCAGGATGCCGTTGTGAATCAGGAAACTTCGGATGGTGTTGCCGCGCGTGGCCCGCTCACGACCTACGGCGCCGCCTCCCGCCTGAAAATCGGTTATACGTTCCGCCATCGAGCGCCTGCCCTTGATGCTGATTTTGGTTTCCTTGCCCTCTTTCTTCAGGAGGCAAGCGGCGACGATCTCATCCGGGTCGAGTTCGAGCATTGCGCAGAACTCGCTTAGCAGTTCGAGCCTCGATATATCATCGTTCGGCTCCACGCCCGATTGCTCGCGCAGTCCTCGGTACCAGGTCTTGACCGAGTCGTACTCTTCGAGCGGTTTATTTATTGACGCCATCGTTGTTTTCGAGCGCTGCGGTGGTTCTCTCGGTCGATTGTGCAGTTCGACTTAAGCTTACTCCGGAAGGCCGAACATCCGCGCGAGCGCTTTGATTTCCTCTTTTCGCCACGGCAGCGGCGCCGGCGCCTGGATCATCTTCGCCGCCTTCATCTGCTCGGTCACCTTGGGATCGCCCTTGAATGGCTTTCCGTATTCGCCCTCGAAGAAGATCTCCTCCAGCGGCGGACGCGGACGCTGTCCACCTGCTTCCCACGACTCCGCCGGATAACCGACCAGCAGCACCCATAGCGGCATCCAGTCCTTGGGCGCCTTCACGACCTTGTTGATCGCGTCGTGCTGAAAGGCAGACAGGCAGACGCCAAGTCCCTCGTCAACAGCAGCGAGCATAGCCTGGCAAATCGCGATGCCGGCGTCCGATGCCGCGGCGGCCGCCACCGATGGCTGGCTCGCGCCGTCGGCCAGCGGCTTCAGAATGTTCGGCCAAACGAATTCATCGACGAACTTATGGCTCCATCCGTGGGTGGCGTTCAACGCGCCGACATCGACCAGCTTCTTCAGCCGCGCCTGAGCTCCCTTGTACGCTCCCATATCGGCGTAAGTGTAGATGTGCACCGGGGCGAGCTCGATGTTGAGTCCGGAGACCGGAGTCTTGAGCGACTCGAGCGTTTCACGAGGGATATCGTCCCGGATCACGACGATCGCCTTCAGAAAAGTCGCGTTGACCGCGCATGACGCGAGCCGCGCCGCCTCCAACATGATCTGGATCTTCTCGCGTTCGACGTTCCGCCACGATTGGAAGTAACGGATCGTTCGGCGCCGCCCTACCACTTCTTTGAATTCCATCGACTATTCCTCCAGCTAAAAGACGTCGCTCCGGCCGGGGAGACCCACCGCATCCGATTCGGTTTGCGGCAATTTCACCCATCCGATGGCGCTGCCGGGCGGAAGCTTACGCCGGCCACGGTCGCGCCGACAAGCGCTACGATCTCGATCAGATGTTGAAAAGCGCAGCCGCCGGCAGAATGTCTCTCCCGGTGCTCCGTCCATTTGCAAACGTCTGCGGATAGATGAGACAAAACGATTCAACTCGGAGCAGCCTGATTCGACAAATGGAGCCGACGAGAAAAAATGAGACAACTGATCGATCTGCATGGAAGGCGTGCACTGGTAACGGGCGGCGGCCGCGGGATTGGCCGCTCGATGGCGCTTGCGCTCGCCGACGCGGGCGCCGAGGTCGCGGTTGCCTCCCGCTCGCAGGGCGAACTGGACGCGGTCGCAAAAGAGATAGAGGAGCGTGGGCCGCGCGGCTTCGCGGTCATCATCGACGTGATGAGCCGCGAGCAGATTACCGCCGGCGTCGATGAGGCTGCCCGCAAACTCGGCGGTCTCGACATTCTGATCAACAACGCCGGCGGCGTGATCGCGGAGAACCCGCTTCACCTCGATCCGCTCAATCATGACCCGCGCGCGTTCGAGGACAACCTGTTCTTGAACCTGACCCAGGCATTCTATGCGACTCACGCCGCGCTCCCCTACATGATCAAACAGAAGTGGGGCCGCATCATCAGCATCGGTTCCGGCTATGCAAAAAACGGAAACGGCCCGCTGGCCTATTCGGCCGCGAAGCACGGCATCATCGGTTTCACGCGCTCGCTTGCTTATGCCGCCGCCCCGCACGGCATCAATGTGAACGTACTATGTCCAGGATGGACCAATACCAGGATGGTGGACTGGAACATGCTGGGCGCGATGACGGGGGTGAGTGCGGCCGAGGCCAAACGATTGGCCGAGAGCCAGAACATCCAGAAGCGAATCGTCGAGCCCGATGAATTGGGCGCGATGGCAGCGCTGCTTGCATCCGACGCCGCCAGCGCGGTGACCGGACAGGTCATCAGCGTTGACGGCGGATTCATGATTTAGCGGGGTTGGATAGCCCCCGCTCTATTCGAGATGATTGATCACCTTTCCGAAGCCGAGCGTCATGTCGCTGAGCATGTAGCTTGCCCCAATCACCCGCCTGACCGGCAGCCGGTTCCACGGGTCGAGCCGCGAGCTTTCCGCGAAAGCGATCGAGCCGACGCCGGTCCATGCCTCGATTACCCTGACCTCGGCGAGCGTCTCGATGATCTCGGCGCATGACGGACGCCCGTTCTCTTCGGCCGAAGGAATCAGGCGCATGCTGACCGGCGGCGGCGCGGCGGAATGCCCATTGTCGGCCGGCCGTTCCGGGCGAACGATCGCGCTGGCGAGGCGCATCCCGGCCGGACGTTCGAGCGTCCCATAGATCATGTCGCGATCGTTTTTGAATTCAATTTGCGCGAGCTTCTTCGGAAAACCCCAGATTTCGCGCCCGGCCAGCATCGGCGGCTCGGTCGTCACCGCGATGTGCATGATGTAGTTCATCGGGCGGCCCTTGTGCTCGACCAGGATCGAAAGAATCGCTTCGTTGTAAGGACCGAACGTGGTCCACGGATATTCGTAGAACGAAAGTATCGCGGTGGCCGGCTCGCTCAGCGCCAACGGCGCCGGCAATGCTTCCAACGCGGCTTCGAGGTCAGTTTCGAACGCGACCGCGATCGAGCGAGTGTTGCGATAGTAGAACGGCGGGCGCTGATACGCGGCGGCGTCCGCCGGCATCGAGTATCCTGCATTGCTGAGGTTGAGACGTCCGTGTTTGGCCATACTGCGATTCTCCTGGAGCGGGATTTTCATAGTTGTGGCACTCGTTCGAATATTGAACAAGCTCTCGAGCCGGTCTAAAGAGAATACGAACCAGCGGCCCGAATTTCTAAACGGCCTGCTTAAGCAGGCGGGTGCAGGCGCACGCGCCCGCGGTTAATCGACAAGTGCACTTCCAGCACCAGGTTTCTCAGTTCGTCATTTACTCCGCCGCGAAGCGCCCTGGCAGCCTCGCAGGCGAGATCGTCGAGCGATAACAACCCGACCAACGCTCCGTTCCGATCTATCACCGGAAGCCGGCGCGTGCGGTTCTGCCGCATCAGCTGCGCTGCGACGCTCAGATCGTCCTCAGCTATGCAGGACACGACCTTGTGGGCCATGGCTATCTCAACCCGCATCTCCTCCAGCGGCCTGCCCTGGGTATAGGCGGCCATACAGATGTCGCGGTCGGTCAGAAAGCCGATCGGTCTGCGCAGGTCATCGACGACCGGAACAGCTCCGCAAGGCTCTTCCCACATTATTCGCGCCGCCTTGTTCAGCGAATCTTGCGGACGGCAGGTTTTGACGTCACGATTCATGATCTGCTCAACTTTCATCGCTGTTTCTCCGTAAAAGCCGACGAGGATGGAAACTGCGCGCCTGCGATCATTTGTCGCGTGCCCGCATAGCTCTCCCTTAAGGTGAAGTGCGTCCTTTGCGATGGCGGAGCTCTTGCACGGTCACGATCCGGACTCCATTGGCAGACAACTCACGGCGAAGCAGATCGTCGCTTTTCGGCTCGAGCGACCGGCAAAGATCCCAGATCACGTTGACCCGAAACCCTTCCTGGAGAGCGTCTTCGGCTGTCCACCGGACGCAAAAGTCGCGAGCGAGGCCGCAGATAAAAATTTGTTCAGCTCCGCGATTTTTCAAATACCCTGCCAGTCCGGTCGGCGGCCGATTGCCTTTTGGATCCCAATTGTTGCGAAGTGCGCTATAGGAATCGACCGCCGCGTTGGTCGCCTTTCTAATGATGGCAACCGCTCGTGCCCACGGGATCCCAGGGTGCAAGTTGGCGCCGGCTGTCCCTTGCACACAGTGATCAGGCCAAAGGATTTGTTCATGGCCGTACAGCTCGATCCTATCAAAGGCCCGCCGCCCCGGGTGGTTGCTTGCAAATGAGACGTGTTCAGGCGGATGCCAATCCTGAGCTGCGACAATCAGCTCGAAGAGGCCGGCTTCCATCAAGTCCGCGATAGGCGACACGATCTCATCCCCACCGCCAACAGGTAATGCACCACCTGGCAGGAAGTCCAACTGGACATCAACCACCAGCAAAGCCGATCGCTCCTTGTCCAAGGTTATCGCCATGTCACTAATGGACGGCAAGGACCTTGAAGCCGTACTCCTTCAACGCGTGTGCCGCGCGTTGCGCGCTGGCCGAAGGAACCAGCACGTATAGAATCTCACGTTCCGGTTGATTTCGCTTTCGCTGGTACGTCCCGACACCGAGGACAGGACAAATCGCCCGGACGAGGCTGGTTGCGGCCTCTATCTCTCCGGAGCCTTCCAGATCGAGATCGATTCTGGAACTGCCCTCGGAAGCATATCCGAGCACGGCCTCCAGCGCCCGCAGCATATCGGTGGCGGTTATGATGCCGACCAGCTTACCGTCCTCGACCACCGGAAGACTGCCGATCTTGTTTGTTATAAGCAGGTGAGCGGCTTTCTCGACCGGCGTCGAAGGACGGACCGAAAATGGATGGGCGCTCATGACCGCATCGACCCTTGTGTGAGCCAGCTGCCCGATGTGCTGGCGTGTGTCACGGTCGGTGAGAATACCGACCAGTCTTTCCTCATCCTCCACCACCGGAACCTGTCGGAACCGGCCGGTTTCCATCCTCTCATGTGCGGCTTCCAGCGTGTCACTCGGCGCGACAGTCACAGGCTTTGGGGTCATCAGCTCGGCAACTATCATTGGCGCTCCTTTGAGCGAGTCGCTCTCACCTCTGCGCCGCCTGCGCGGAAATCATCAGGTTGCGAAGCGGGCGCGCATTGAGCGGAGGATTCGCGCCGACTGCGTTCTCTACGGCGTCGGATCGATGCGATCGCGTGGACACCGGTGCAAACGCCACAAATGCGCTGCCTGAAGACCCACTGCATAAAGCGTCCTCCGGCGAAGGCAAAGGCCAGTGAGTAGTCCGCGGCGTCCGGCAAATCAACGCGAATCCGGTTCGACCGGCCAGTAAAAGGATTCCCACGTCCTCTTGAGGCACAGAGTGTGCCAGCCCGACGCCCGCATCATGCTCCCGTCTGCGCATTCGCATGCTCGCCTTTGTGCGCATCCGCTCTCACCTGCGACTGATCGTCGGACTTCTTTAAAAACTTCGCAAGCGTACGATCCGGTTGAGTCGGCCATTGCGTCAATCACCTGTCTCCATCGGCACCGCCAAAATTGGAGAATGTATCGAAGCGCGCCAGCAAATCGGCGCCGAAACTCTTTTCAATCGACGAGGCCTTTGCAGGAATTTCGCGCTGCTTGAAGTTCGTGTGCGCCTGGTTTGAGCTGGCACGCGTGATGCGTCAATAATATGGAAACGGCCAAGGCTACAGCCGATACACCGGTTCGGTTTCCTTCGGATGGTAGCTCGACTGCGCCCGGCGGTGTCCTCCCTGACCGCCGGGCGCGGTCGGTTACTGGGATGACCATCCGGTAGCGCGGCGCGCGATCGAATGGCTCGGGCGCGCGCAGGTGACATCGCGCGCATGAGGGGTTAACTTCTGATCATGCGGCTTGGCGCGATCGATGTCGGATCCAATTCCGTGCACATGATCGTCGCCGATGTCGGACGCGATGGCCACGTCGAGGTGGTCGATCGGGTCAAGGAGACGGTGCGGCTGGGCCGGCGCGCATTCATGACCGGTCATCTGATGCCGGAGTCGATGGATCTGGCGGTGCGCGCGCTGGTCAATTTCAATCGCATCCTGCGCATCCGCGAGGTCGCCAAGGTGCGCGCGGTGGCGACCAGCGCGGTGCGCGAGTCGAAAAACCGCGCCTCGTTCATCCAGCGCATCCGGCGCGAGACCGGTCTCAACGTGCAAATCATTTCCGGCGCCGAGGAGGCGCGGCTCATCTTTCTCGCCGCGCGCCACGCGCTCGGACTCGACGGCGGACCGCATCTGTTGATCGACGTCGGCGGCGGCAGCGTGGAGCTGGTGCTGGTTCGCGACGGTCAGCCGCTGTGGATGAAGAGCGTGAAGCTGGGCGCGGCGCGTCTGGCCGAGCGCTACCTTACCGACGACCCGCCCAGCCGCGCGCAGCTCAAGCGGCTGGAACGCCATCTCAACGACGAGATTGGCGCGCTGCTGAAGAAGGCGCGCAAGGCGGGCGTGGTGCGCGCAATCGGAACCTCGGGCACTATCAACACCCTGGTCGCGATGGCGCGCGCCGCGCGCGGCGATGAACTGGAGCGGCTGCACGGCGCGAGTGGGACGGCCGCGGAGATCAGCAAGCTGGCGGGCGACTTGGTCTCGGCAAACTCGGCGCTGCGCTCGGAGCTGCCCGGCATCGACGCGAAGCGGATTGACCTGATGCCGGCCGCGGCCGCGCTGGTGGACTTTGTGCTCAAGCGCTCGGCGGCGCCGGTGCTGGTCGCATGCACGTGGGCGCTGCGCGAGGGCCTGCTCCTGAGCCTCGCGAGCGCGACCATTCGCGGCGGCGGCGAGGACGTGCGCCGGCTCTCGGTAAATGCGCTTGCGAAAAGCTTCGTCGGCGCGAACAAGCACGGGCGCCAGGTCGCGAAGCTGGCGCTGAAGCTCTTCGATGCGACCGCTCCGGTGCTCGCGCTGCCCAAGAGCGCGCGCGAGCTGCTGGAATACGCGGCGTTGCTCCACGACATCGGCCACGCTATCGATCACGACCGCCACAACCGCCACTCGTACTATCTGATCAAGAACGCGGAGCTGTTCGGTTTCGATCCGGGCGAAGTCGAGGTAATCGCGCAGGCGGCGCGCGGCCATCGCAAGCAGGCGCCGAAGCTGGACTCGCCCGAAATGAACGGCCTGGCGCCCTCGAAACGGCGCGTGGTCCGCGGTCTCGCCGCCATCTTGCGCGTCGCCGACGCGCTGGACCGAAGCCACTTCAGTGTGGTCAAGAATATCGAAGTTCGCTACGCTCCCGGTCGACTCATCATCGGAGTCGATTCCAACAACGAGAAGGCCGATCTCGAATTGTGGACGTGCGAGAGAAGGTCGGACCTGCTCTCGCGGTTGCTCGACCGGCAGGTGACGCTGGAGCGTTAGCCGGAAGAGCCCGGCGGAGAAACGGGCGGGGAGTCAATGGGCAAAATGGCAAATCGGCGCGTAGTGGTGGTGGGAGCGGGTATGGCGGGACTCAGCGCCGCGCTGCGCCTGCGCCAGGCGGGCGCCGAGGTCACAGTATTCGAATCGAGCGATCGCGTCGGCGGGCGGACGAGTTCAGAGAGCCAGGACGGCTACCTATACGAGCGCGGGACGCAATTCTTTACCTCGACCTATCGCAACGCATTGGGGCTTATCAAGGAGATGGGACTCCAGGCCGAGCTGAGACCGACCAGTCCGTGGATAACGGTGTTCAACAATGGGCGGCCGCATCGGATGCCGTCTGGAATGCTGTTTGCAGTGTATGCGTTGACGAGCGGACTGCTCAGGGTGCGGGACCTGGTCCGATTCACCTGGCATACCACCAGCTTGCGATGGCCGGCGCTCGATAACTACTCGGCATGGGCGGAGTACGACGACCAGGATGCCGCGAGTTGGAGCGCGCCGCGCTTGGGCCGGGGCGCGGAGTACCTGCTCGAGCCGGTACTCGCGGGCGGTATGATGCAGCGGATCGAGGAAACCTCGCGCGCGTGCGCGCTGGCAGTGCTGGCGATGACCGCCAACGGCCGGAGCAAGGATCTGACGTTGGCGCGCGGCAACGACTCGCTGCCGCGCGCGATGGCGGCACGGGTCGAGCTTAAACTCGAGGCGCCCGTCCAGGCGGTCGAAGCCACGCCCGACGGTGTGACGGTGCGGCTGCCCTCAGAGACGGTTCGCGCTGACGCGGTGGTGCTGGCAACTACGGCTTCGGCGGCGGCCAGAATTTATCCCGCTGGAGACAGGATCGAACGCGAGCTCATGGCGACGCCCTATGGGTCGGTGATCAAAGTCGGTCTGGCGACGAAGCGCGACTGGTCGGACGATCCGGGGCTTCGCAATGTGTGGGCGATGATGATACCGCGCGGCGAGCGCCGACAAATTGTTTCCGTCACGATAGAATCAGCCAAGGACCCTGAGCGGGTGCTCAAGGGCGGCGAAATGCTCAACTTGTTCGTTACGCCGGATAACGCGGAGCGAATGATGGATTGGCCGGATGAACAGGTGGTGAGCGCGGTTGCGGCGGATGTCGAGCGGCTGTTCCCCGGAGCGATTGCCGCGAAGCAGTTCACGCGGGTAGTTCGTTGGCGCGAGGGGATGCCGAAATCGCCGGTGGGGCGCGCACGGGCGCTAGCCGAGTACCGCCGCACACGGCCGCGGGACGCCAGAGTGTGGTTGGCGGGCGACTACATGGGGATGCCGTGGCTCGAATCGGCGATCGAAACCGGCACTTGGGCGGCGAGCCGTATCGTGGAAGGCTGAGCGCCAGACGAGCGGCGCCACGCCGGCTGCGCGGGCTGGAGAATGACGGCAGCGAAATGCTTGCCAACGATCCTCGCCTCAAACCAAATCAGGGCAATCGAAAAAAAAGGCACGCGTCGGCTTCACCATGAGGGCATGTGGCCAAGCGTGCCTTCGGCTCTTGAGGGTGCGGGGAGCCGACGAACATTATTTACTAAACACCCGCAGTTAACGCCATCGGCGGCGCGTCACGAGCGGAACCATTTTGAACGTTTGCATCGCTCACCGCATATTGAGACCAGCACCCGTCGTCCGCATGAACGAACGTAATCCGCCTTCCGGCCTCATCGGCGCGCGTAAGATTTGTCTCTGCGCCAGGTGATGTCCCCGCTAGCGACTGTGGAGGCGGCGGACTACATACCGAAGATCCAGTTCAGGAAAAGACCGAGTACGAACAGCGCGCCGGCGCGCCGCGTATGCACGAAGGCCGCCGACACATACCACAGCGGCCATACCGGATATCCTGGCGGCGGCGAACTCGGCTTGGGCTCCGAATAGACGTTGAGCGCCTGAAAGAGCATCGGCAGCCCGCCGAGCACGAGCAGGGCGCCGAACCCGAGCGTGCCCGTCATGACCATCGCTACGACAACTAAGTAGAACGAAATCATCAGCGCCTGGTTGAGCCGGAGCGCCCCCTTCTCGCCGAGGATCACCGGCAGCGTGTGCACGCCCTTTGCGGAATCGTAGGGAAGTTTGTCGATGTGCTTGCCGATAAGTACGCTCGTCACGAGGATCGCGTAGGGAAGCGCCGCAACCCAGACCCAGGCGGGTAATTCGCCGGTCGTGACGAAATACGTGCCACCGACCATCAGCGGTCCCCATACGATGAACACCCCGGGCTCGCCCAGTCCGAGATGCTTCAGACGCACGGGCGGTGCAACGTAAAACACGCTGATGAACAGTCCAGCCAACGCGAACAGGACCACCGCCCATCCGCGCACGGAGAAGAGGAAAACCAAAATTGCCGCGTCGATCAGGTTGAGCACGACGATGGCGCGTATGAGCTCTGCCTTGGTAACCCAGCCCGCGAGCACGGGATGGGGCGCATACAAGGCACGCGGCGCTTCGGACGTGTCGATGCCGCCGGTCAGATCGAAGTAGTCGTTGATGAGATTGTTGCAGGCGTGCGCGACGCCCAGCCCGATCAGACTGAGCAGGAAATATGACCAGTCTGGATTGGCCGCGCGCGCAGCGAGCAGCCCGCCGATAAGTCCGGAGGTCAGCGTCATCGGGATAACGCCTGCGCGCGTGATGATGAGCCATCGCGAGACGCCGTCCATGCGCTCGTCGGGCAGGTTCATCGTGAGCAGCGCCTCGCGCCAGTTCTTGAGCCGCTCAGTCCAGTTGATGGGATGGGGCTTTACCAACTCTGCCATGATTCAACTTTTGGTTGGGCACACCGGCGTTCGTCGCGCCGCCGGGCAAAACAACCTGCTAGATCGGTTGCGGCATCACTGAACGTAGTAAGCATTCGTACCGGACCACCGGTATGGTGTGTTTTTATCCGGAGGCGTATACGTCCCCTGCACGGCGGCGTTGTCATGCTGGGTGGTCGTGGTCGTGCTTGAATTCATGGCCGGCGCCAACACAGCCCGATTCGTAGCACTGGATTCGCTGGTCGTCGCGGTTTCCGTGACATGAGTACTAGGAGCACAGCCGGCTAGCCACATCATCGCAATACCAACACAAATAGCCACTACGGAATTAGTTGAGTATTTCATTGGTTCAGGCTCCTGTTTATTTTGTTCTCGACAAAATGCGATAGAAAACAAAAATCCGGCTCGAGACTACTTATCGGCCTAATGTTCTCATTGAAGGCCGAGCGTGCTTCCCGAGCAACTCTGGATCTTTACTCTCTTGCCGGTCGGGTGCAAGGCGCTTCCCACGGCGCCGGGGCGATTTTCTTCATCGCACCGCGTCGTGAAGGATGGGCGAAGCCACGATTCGTGAACACCCTCGCCCAATCATCGCGTTGAGCGCCGGCAGTTGCGGGAGGTGTGGCGGGCACACGCCGCGCCTGCGGCGCGGATGCGGGTGCAGCCGCCCGATTCCTCCTCCCCTTGGTCCGCGACCCGCATCGGCGTAACTTTCTCTCTTGTCCGGGTGCCCCCTTAGCTCAGATGGATAGAGCACAGGATTCCTAATCCTGGGGCCGTGGGTTCGAATCCCTCAGGGGGCACCAAACACGTCCCGCGCACCTCGACGCGCCCAACTCTCGATTCCGTCATTCCGGCTCCTTCTCCGTCATCCCGACCCCTTCGACTTCGCTCAGGGCAGGCTCCGCCAAGCGACCCCGGATCTTTCTGCGTCTCAGTCCGAACTCAGATCGCCTCCGTCAGTGCGACGCCACCCCCCCCCCGCGGCGAAATCGAAGTGGCCGAAGCCGCTCGGCTCTTTCTGTCCGCCATTTGTCCGTTGCGCGACTCTCTGTTAAACCATTTCGACAATAGGCGCCGGATTCCGACGATGACCCTCCGTCACGAGGCCCCAGGGGGCGGGCTTTCTGGCGGGTGACACCTGCCCCAAGGAGGGTCTATTGATGAGCCGCTCTTTGGACCATGCGTAAAATACTTGGGCTGACCATCCTTCTATCCTGTGTACTTATAAGACCAGTCCTGGCTCAGACCAGCTACCCGACGCCAACCCCGCCGAGTGCTACCAAGGATGCTTGCACGCTCGCATCAAATATATGGTGGTGCAGTCCCACTGGATTCAGTATCGGAAGGATCACGCTGACAGGTAGTCAGAAGATCAGGATGGGATCGGGTGCCTTAGCCGGCCAATACTTCACACTTCGATTAACACAAGATTCTATAGGGGGCCACGTTCCAATTTGGAGCAGTATATTCCTGTTCCAAAACTCAAGCAGTAACTCTGCGAATACTTTAGTTCCTCTTTCTTTTCCGAATGCGGCTGAAAACATTGTATTTCAGTATGACGATGTCCTGTCGAAATGGATATATTTGTCTCGCTCAGGTATCCAGCAGATTGCCCCTACAATTCAGGGCGCCGGCACCAACATAGGCGATCATCCGGGTAATGGGGGTTCGGTACAGGCCCTTTTTCTTCCAGCCAATTCTGAGACCGGAGTGTTTGGTGATAATGGAGGTTTTTTTGGGCCGGAAGGCAACGGCGTTGTCAGCTATTATGAGATCCAGTCGGGCGTCATCCAGTTCTGTAACTTCGATGCGATTACCACGCTGGCGACCTTTCGTTGTAACACGGTGGGGGACTGGCCCTCGGCCATCGCGCAGACCGCTCCTGCTCAAGTTCCAGCGGGAGGGTGTACTGAATTTCAGGTACAGATGATTGCCTGGAGTGATCCCGCATTGCGCGTTTTTACCGGCCATGTGTGCTTCATAAATCCGGGCAACTCGGCAGCCGCCTACGCAACGTGGAACAGTGTCTACAATGAGGAGATTCCTGTCAACTAGTGAAAGCACGAATATTGGCGGGAATCCTTCTAGTGCTCGCGTTGCGTTCCACATCGGCACAGGCACAATTTATCGGCGGCCCATCCTTCGATGGAACAGATTCTCTCGTCGCGACTTGGTCCGGCAATGGGACTGCTGCTTCGGTAGGATTTGCTGCGCTGGCAAATGACCAACACAAACCGTATGTGAATCCACCGGCGTTGCAAAACCTGGGCGGCGTGGTCCAGCTTGTCCTGGGAAGCTCATCCGCTTGTGGTTGGGTCATGGCGGACTACCGCTGGACAATCATCTCGAATACAGAGACCAAGGCAGACGGGCTATGCCAGGTGCTCTTTTACCGCACCTTTCAGGCGGGTGAGCACCAACCATACAGGTTTCGTTGGTTTGTTCCCGTACCCTATGACATCAGGACCTACGTAATCTCCAATGTATCGGGGGTGGACGCGGCTTCCAGCAACCATGGGAACGGCACGACGCTGACAGCATACGGAGTCACGACGACTAAGGTGGGCGACTACTTGATGGCGTTTTATGCGATCCTTGGGTCGGGAACTTGGACACAACCCTCGAACATGGGGATCGCCGTTGAGAATGATTACGGGTATGGCGGTCCGGCGACCTTTCGGAACCTTGCGACGCAGGCATGGGCCTATCCAGCAGCAGCGACCGGAAACAAGGTGGCGACCGTGTCGGGCAGTTCGGTGCAATGGGTCGCAGACCTGGTAGCCTTTAAGCCGCTCTATGGGATTGCGCCGCAGTCGGTAGGCGATATAAATCCCGGCCCGGTTTATAATGGATGCAAGGGTAACGTGACTCTATCCGGCGGCGCCGGGACGTTTAGGAACTCATGTGTCAAGACGACAAGCTTTTGTCAGTGTCGCGATACCACTACAACCGCTAACTCATGCACAACGGCAAATCCTTCAACTGGCAGCGTTGGGCTGACGGGAACCGGGACTGATGTCGAACTTGTCAACTGCATCTAAGATGTGGAAATGAGATGTCTCTCTCTTTCCGTCATCGCAGCTCTCCTAATGCGTCATCCCGACCCCTTCGACTTCGCTCAGCAGGCTCCGCCCGAGCGACCCGGCTCTTAATCTTTGTGTCGTCCCGAGCGAGGCCGAGGGACCCCGGATCTTTTTCCGTCTCGCTCCGAACTCAGATCGCTTGATTAGAGCAACAGCGCCCCCCGCGAAATCCTGAACTCGCCGGATCACAGAATCGTGGATCCGGGGTCCTTCGACTCCAGCAGCCTCCGCTCGGGATGACGGATAAGAAGGTCAGCAGCAACGGGCGCCGCCTGGCTATTCAACCCGGCGGCTACCGCGATGAAGGCTCGACCAAATTGCACGAGTAGGTCTTGATCACCAGCCATACTTCCTTCCCGGATTCAATTCGCAACGCATCGATCGCGCCCGGCGTCAGATGCACCTCGAACGTAGCGCCCCCCGCATCGATCATCACGATCACGGTCACGCCCTCGCGGCGCATCGATAGGACTCGTCCCGGAAAAGAGTTGCGCGCACTCAGACCATGCGGCCGCTCGCCCGCAACAATGATATCGCCGGCGCGAATCGCGATTCGCACTCGCGCCCCCGCTTCCGCGCGGCCGAGCGGCACTTCCAGTCGAGTCGCGCTCCCGTCCACCTGACAAAGCATCGTGCCCTGAGTCTCCGCGATCGATCCCACCGTCGCGTCGAAAACATTTTCGAAGCCGACGACCTGCGCGATCGTTTCATGGCGCGGCGTCGCGAGCACGTCTTGCGGCATCCCCTGGGCGAGGATTCGTCCCGATTCGAGCACCAACACCCGCTCGCCGAGCGCGAATGCCTCCTCGGGCGAATGCGTGACGTACAGGATTGGAATTTCGTGGGCCGCATTCCAGGCGCGCAGGTCGTCCAGAATCTTCGACCGGGTCGCGTTGTCGAGCGCGACCAGCGGCTCGTCGAGCAGGATCGCCGCCGGATTCGTCACCAGCGATCGCGCGAGCGCCGCGCGTTGGCGCTCGCCGCCGGAAATCTCGCCGGGCTTGCGCGCGATCAGATGCGCGATTCGAAACGACTCCAGCATCGTCATCATTCGCGCGCGACGCTCCGCGGCCGGCATCTTCGCGATTCCGTATTGAACGTTCTGCTCGACCGTCAGATGGGGAAACAGGGCGAGATTCTGAAACACGTATCCCAATCGACGCTCCGCCACCGGCATGTCGATGCGCGCATCCGAATCGAACAGCACCCGCGCGCCGAGAGCTATCCGGCCGGCATCCGGCCGCGCCAATCCCGCAATGCAATTCAGGATGGTCGTCTTGCCGCCGCCCGACGGCCCCAGGATCATCGTGAAGCCGGCCGACGCCTCGAACTCGGCCTCGAGGGCGAAGCTGTTCGAGGTCCGATACGCGATGCGGACCGACAGACTCCCGTCGCGTGTCGCACTGTTGCCGGATGCCATCGTTTCGCAACCGCCCGCTAGCGATGCATCGGCCAGACCGCCCAGACTCGGCGGTTGAGCGAATACGTGATCGACAGCGTGACGAACGAAAACGCCATCAGCAGCATCGCCATGCGATTGGCGCCGGCGTAGTCGAGCGCCTGCACGTGATCGTAAATCGCGATCGAGACCGTGCGCGTCACGCCCGGGATGTTGCCGCCCACCATCAGCACCACGCCGAACTCGCCGAGCGTGTGCGCGAAGCTCAGCACGAAGCCGGTGACCACGCCGCTTATCGAAAGCGGGAGCACGACCCGAATGAAAGTGCGAATCCGCGAGGCGCCCAGTATCGACGACGCGTTGATCAAGTTGCGATCCACCTGCGAGAACGCCGCCGCCATCGGCTGAACCGCAAAGGGCAGGCTGTAGATGACCGACGCGATCGCCAGACCTTCGAATGTGAACGGCAATCCGTGGCCCGTTAAGGATTGATACCAGCGGCCGATGGGGCTGTTCGAACCCATCGCGACCAGCACATAAAAACCGAGCACGGTCGGCGGCAGCACCAGCGGCAGCGCGACGATAGATTCGACGAAAAATTTCCATCGCCAGCGCGTGAAGCTGAGCCACCATGCGATCGGCGTCCCGATCACGAGCAAGATCGCGCAAACGAGCAACGCGAGCCGGATGGTCAGGAAGATCGCGCTCCAATCCATCGGAGGTTAGCGCGGCGCGGACATTGCGCCGCGATCCGCGGCGGCGTGCTTGGGAATCGAGAAACCGTATCGCGCCATCAGCGCTATAGTATCGGGCTGCTTGAGAAATTTCAGGAACTGGGTCGCCAGTTCCTTGTTGCGCGATGATTTCAGAATCACGGCGGCCTGGATGATCGGCGGATACTCCGCGGCCGGGATTTCGACGTATCGTCCGGCGTTCTTCATCGCCGGCGCGAGCGCCAGCGAGAGCGCGAGGATGCCGGCGTCGGCGTTGCCGGATTGAACGAACTGGGCGGTCTGCGAGATATTTTCGCCGAGCACGAGCTTGCTTTTGATCTTGTCATAGACCGCCGCGTGGCGCATCGCCGCAACCGCCGCGATTCCGTACGGCGCATGTTGCGGGTTGGCGATCGCGATCTTACGGATACCCGGATCGAGCAGCGTCGCAAGACCGCTGCTTAAGTCGAGCTTCGACGCGTTGGGAACCCACATCACGATTTTTCCGCTCGCGTATTCGTAGATTGTGCCGGGTTCAGCCAGGCCCGCGGCCTCGAGCTTTTCCGGATAGCCGACGTCGGCGGAAAAGAACATATCGAACGGCGCGCCATTTTGAATCTGGGCGAAAAAATTCCCGGATGAACCATAGGTGAGCTTGATGCTGTTGCCGGTTTGCTTCTCAAATCGGGAGGCTACGTCCTTGAACGCGAAGGTCAGGTCTGACGCCGCAGCGACCTTGATTTCCGCGGCGCCGGCCGCGGCGGGGAGCCACATGTAAAGAAGAGTTGCGAGCGCGAGAAGCATCCGCAAAACGATCTTTGCGTGCCTCTCATCGAGAATCAGATTCATGAATCGCCGCCCGTTTCGCGATTGCCGAATTATATTATTCGCCATAATAGTTGTCATAACGCTTGAATAATGGCACAGCGCTGGGCGGTCGCACAGTGGTGGCGGTGGTCTCACCGGGGCCGGGGGAGCATTGATTCGCGCAGGTTCTCGTCGTTAAGTGGAGAAATGGCAAACAAGCCCAAAATCGCGACATTCGGCGCCGGATGCTTCTGGGGGGTGGAATCGGCTTTTCGCGGAGTCGAGGGGGTCGTCGATTCGGCCGTAGGATACGCCGGCGGCACCGTTCCAAAGCCCAACTATCGAGCGGTTTGCAGTGGCAAGACGGGACACGCCGAAGTCGTGCAGGTGGAGTACGACCCGGCGCGGGTATCGTACGAGCAACTGCTGGAAGTTTTTTGGCAGGTTCACGACCCGACGACGCTCAATCGGCAGGGCCCCGACGTCGGCACTCAATACCGCTCAATAATTTTTTATTCCGATGACCACGAGCGGATGGCCGCCGAGGAATCCAAACGGCGGCTCGAAGAATCCGGCAAACTCGCGCGCCCGATTGTCACGCAGATCGTGCCTGCCACGGAGTTCTACCGCGCCGAGGAGCATCACCAGCGCTATTACGAGCGAAGGGGTATCGCGCCGAGTTGCGGAATACACGCAAGATGACGCCGGTGATCAAAGCGACCGAGGTGATGATTCAGAAGGGTTAGCGGACGCCGCGCGCGGTCCTGGACTTCTTCGAGCGCGTCGCACGCGGCGGAGGCTTTTCGGCTGCCATCTGATAACCCTGCTCGACGACGCTGGCGACTTCCTTCCAGTCCACCTCGAGGTCGAGTCGCACCCCGACCCATCCGTTGACGCCGACATACGGTGGCACGAAGAAACGCTTCGGGGCGACGCCGACGATCATGCTTTGGAATCCCAACGGCGCCTTGCACCACACCGCGATGCGCCCGTCGCCGTGATGGTTGTTGGCGTACATCGCGAACATTCTGCCGCGCACTCGAAACGTCGGTTCTCCCCACGCTTGCTTCTCGGTGGCGTCGGGAAGGGCAAGGCAGATCTTTCGCAACCTGTCGATCGGACTTGGTCGCGGCATTGCTACGCGAGTGCGCAAAGTTTCATCCGATTATCCCGGTTCCCGTCCCGCGCGATGCAGGCGCGGCGGTCGTGTAGTGATATTAACCCGTATCGCGCACAAACGTCACGCGGGAAAACGCCCTCAGTCATTTAGTCCCGGTTTATCGGTTGCCCCGTCTTTGATCGACACCCCCGAGCGCTTATTCTTGAGAACCGATGGGACTGGGAGCAGCGACAGCGGACCGGCCACGCCGACGCGATCCGCTGGCAGTCATTATGGCTGCGTTCTGCGTTTACGCCGCGTACTTCATATTTCGCTCGAGCGCCGAGATCGGCGGGGTCAGATACTTCTCACTATTCGACGACGACATGATCTCAATGACGTACGCGCGGAACCTGGCGCACGGTTACGGCCTGGTCTGGATCCGGGTGGACCGCGAGTCGAGGGCTACACGAATCCGCTCTGGGTCTGCTTCATGGCGTTGTTCCATTTGAGCCCGCTTTCGGCGGCCAAGATGAGCCTCTGCATCCAGATCAGCGGCGGCCTTTTTCTGCTGCTGAATCTCTGGTGCGTGCGGGAAATTGCGAGAACCCTGTGGCCCGATTCCAGGCGCGCCGCCACCGCCGCGGTTTTTCTCACTGCATTCTATTTTCCACTCGACAATTGGGCGCTGCAGGGCGCTGAGGTCAGCATCCTGACGTTGATGAGCAGCGCCGCGGTGCTTGCGGCGCTGCGGTTTGAAGCGCCGCGGGCGCCGGTCGCACTCGCAGCTATACTGGGCATCTCGACGTTGGTGCGGCCCGATACGGCTGGATTCGCGTTCGTTCTGCTCGCGACTATTCTTGCGCTGTCGCCGAAAGAACGATGGCGGCAGGTGATCGCGATTGGCGCGGTGGTGGGCTTGTTTCTCGCGGCGCAAACTATATTTCGAATCGCGTACTATGGCGACATCCTGCCTAACACCTATTACCTCAAGCTTACCGGCTATCCGCTGATTGCGAGGCTTGGGCGCGGTCTGTCCGTGTCGGTCCTGTTCTTGTTTCCGCTGCTTCCGCTTATGCTTTTGATGCGCCATCAGCACCTTTTCCGCGACGCGCCAAGAGCGATCGCCTTGCTGGCGACGCCGTTGGCCGGCCAGTTGCTCTACAGCATCTATGTTGGAGGCGATGCGTGGGAGTGGTGGGGCGGATGCAATCGGTACGTGGCGGTCGCCATGCCGCTCTTTATGATCCTCACGGCGCGCGCGATAGATATTGCCTGCCGGTATCGCAGCCCTCGGGGCGCCGCAATTTCGTTCGCGGCCATTACCGCCGGAGCGCTTGTGCTGATCAACGCGCAAAATTTTCGCGAGTTCCTGATGCTCGCAGTTCCGCCGCAAACCGAAGCAAACGCCGAGATGATAGAGCAGGCGTTGTTGCTTGACCGCGTGACGGATTCAAGCGCGACCATCGGGGTGGTCTTGGCGGGTGCTATTCCCTACTTCTCGCGCCGTCCCGGAATCGATTTGCTCGGCAAGAACGACCGCAAGGTCGCGCATGAGCAGCCACATATACGACCCAACTATTCCTGGTGGTGGGAATTCTCCCTGGCCACAACAAGTGGGACTATGCGTATTCGATTGGGGAGCAGGCTCCCGATGTGCTGATGCAGATCTGGAGGCCCGATCCGGCGGATGTTGCGCTATTGGAAAGCCGCTATGAGCCAGTGAAGCTCGATGGGTTCACTTGGTACCTGCGCCGCGGCTCACCGCACATCAACCGCGACGCGCTGGGCAGAGAACTCGCGCATTCCAGGCAAGACGACTTCGCCATTTGCTGTTTTGAGCGGTGAAATGACCCCACCGGTCGATCCACTTCGGCTTCGTGAAATATGTCTTCGCGACTTTTCCTGGCTGACAGCGCGGCGCGTCAAATTTTATTCGGGCGTTCTGCTGCTTGCATATTTGGCTGCGGCGATAGGTCAACTGTTCCACTCTCATCACCTGATATTTGAGAGCGGCGCCAGCGTTGGAGGCGATTTCGTAAATCTCTACGCCGCTTCGATTGCGGCGCTCAAAGGCGATCCCGCCTCTGTTTACGACATTCATCGCCAGCACCTGCAGGAAGTGGCGGTAATGGCGGGTAAGGATTCTGGTGTCCTCGGATTCCACTATCCGCCGATGTTCCTTCTGATCGTGCTGCCGCTTTCGATGCTGCCATTCGTCGCGTCATGGGTCGTGTTCGAGGCCTTAACGCTTGCCGGCTATCTTGCCGTTCTCCGGCGCATCGCTCCCGTTCCTCTCGGACTTTGGCTGGCGATCACATTTCCGGCGGTCATCATCAACTTCATGTGCGGGCAAAACGGCTTCCTGACCACGGCGCTTATCGGGGGCGGTCTGCTGCTTCTCGATCGACGTCCGCTTCTTGCCGGGTTGCTGTTTGGCTTGATGGCTTACAAGCCGCAATTCGCGATCTTGATTCCGCTCGCACTGATCGTAGCTCGTCGATGGCGCGCACTTATTGCCACCGCGATTAGCGCGATTCTGTTCGCAGCGGCTTCGCTCGCCGTCTTTGGCGCACCAACCTGGCGCGCGTTTGCCGGCAGTATCGCGTTCACACAGAAAATTGTCCTGGAACGGGGTGCGATCGATTTCCCCACCCTGCAAACCATTTTTGGCGCAATCAGGATGTGGGTGGCAGCGTCAATGCTGCGTATGTGTTTCAGGCGGTGGTTGCGATATACGCGGCGTCTGCGGTGTTTTGGGTTTGGCAAGCCGGGTGCCCGTTCGCGCTCAAAGGTGCCACTCTGGCGGTTGGCTCCTTGATGGTTTCTCCGTACGTCCTGCAATACGACCTGGTGTTGCTCGCGCTCCCGATAGCGTGGCTGGCAATGGAGGGTTTCGAGAAGGGGTTCTTGCCCTATGAGAAGGCCGTGGTTTCGGTCGCGTGGATTGTGCCCCGCGTCTCATTGCCTATCAGTCAGAGCGCCGAAATCCCAATTGCTCCAATTGTGATCATCGCACTGATGACGGCAATCCTCCGCCGCGCCAGCCATCGCGAGCCCGCCGCTCACCAGCAGCAAGCACTTCACCTTGCGCATTTCGAGACGCCCGCCCCGTTGGTCCCGCCCGGGCTGGATCAATCGTCCTGAGTTCAGCTCGGCACCCGACATCCAGATT